>NZ_BMDW01000006.1 GCF_014636175.1 Sphingomonas psychrolutea
CCTGAATCGCTTCTCCGAAATAGGAACACCGGTGACCGTCCGCCTCTCATAACATCTTCAAGTAAAAGCGCGGTTATGCTCTCGCGACGTTATGCAACAAAGCCCGATCAAACTGTCCTGCACCAAATCCTCGACATCATCATCGGCCCCGCGCAGCCGTCGCGCGAAAAACGCGCGCAGCACCGGGGCCAGTGCCTGCAACAGCTTGCGCTGCGCAGTCGCCTCGCCCGACAGGCCGCCGACCATCAGCGTCCTGAGTTCTGCCTCAGTGGCCCGCACGGGCATTCCGGATCGTCATTCGTCTCTCACGCGGTTTCGGTTACGGTTTCGTTGGGGAGCGTTGTCGGTTAGCCTTGGCCGCATGACAACAGGCGAAATCCGAATCGGCATTGGCGGCTGGACGTACGCGCCATGGCGCGGCGTGTTCTTTCCGGACAAATGGCCGATCAAGCGCGAGCTGGAATATGCGGGGAGCAAACTCACCGCGATCGAGGTCAACGGCACCTATTATTCCTCGCAAAAGCCCGCGACCTTCGCGGCCTGGGCTAAGGCAGTGCCCGACGGCTTCGTCTTCACGCTGAAGGCATCACGCTTCTGTACCAATCGCAAGGTGCTGGCGGAGGCGGGCGAATCGATCGCGCGCTTTACCGGGCAAGGGATTGTCGAGCTTGGCGACCGCCTGGGCCCGATCCTGTGGCAATTCATGGCAACCAAAAAGTTCGATCCGGATGATTTCGGGGCGTTCCTGAAGCTGTTACCCGCAAGCCAGGACGGCGTCGCGCTGCGCCATGCGGTGCAGGTGCGACATGAAAGCTTTTGCGTGCCCGAATTCGTCGCGCTGGCGCGCGCCGCCGGGGTGGCGATCGTCTATGCCGATTCGGCCGACTACCCGGCACTTGCCGATGTCAGCGGTGATTTCGTCTATGCGCGGCTCGAGGCGGCGGTCGAGGACGAACCCGCAGGCTATGCGCCTGCTGCACTGGATCGCTGGGCCGGTGCCGCCCGGATTTGGGCGCATGGCGGCGCGCCCGAGGGGTTCCCCTATGTCGCCGTTCCGGCACCGGTTACGCCGTGCGAGACGTTCGTCTTCTTCATCAACGGTGCGAAAGTGCGCGCGCCTGCAGGCGCGATGGCATTGATCGAGCGCGTCCGCGCTTAGCGCGTACCGGCTGGAGCGGATCGCGGGACCGGTGCCGCATCGCCGCCCGGCGCGAGGATCGCGGCGCTTTCGATCGTGTCGAGCGCGCGCCGCGCGCCGATATAGCGCCGCGCTGCGGCACTCCAGCTTTCCGCCTGTTCCGCGCCGGGGGTGCGCGACACTTCCGCCAGCGCCGCTTCGACTTGCCCCGCTTCGATCAAGCGCCGCGCGCGGGCCACGCGATCGACCGGCAGCGGCGAGGGCGTGCCGGCGCGGCGCAAGACGACGAGATTGCCGATTTCGGAGCGCAAACTTTGCCACCAGCCGATCGTCGCGGCACCGGTCATCAATTCCGGCGCGATGCCGTCGAGGCCGGCGCGCAGGTCCTCGAGCGTCACCGGCGCGCGCGCCGCTTGCAGCACCGTGGCGACGGCGGCAGGCTGCGTACCACCGAAACGGCTGCGCAGCTGGTCCTCAAGAAAACCGAGATTGAGTCCGCGATCAAGCGCACGGCGTGCGGCAAACGCCACCATCAACCCCTCACTGCGCGTGGCATAAGCGGACGCGCGCTGTGCATCGTGGTCGATCGTTCCGGCGCGAATCTCAAGATCGCCGAGCTTCGCCGCGAGTTCGGCTTGCCGTGTCGACAGCGCGGCCAAGTCGATCGCCGGCACCGCGGCGCCGGCCTTGCTCGGCACGATCACCACCGGTGCCTGGCCATTAGCACCAACCGGCACGGTCACGGTCGCGACGGGCTTGGCCTCACTTGTGCGGGCGAATTTGTTGAGCACGAATGCCGCGACGCCAACGCCAACCAAAAACGCGATCAGCCCGAGCGCCACACCCATCCGCCAGCCCATGCCGCTGGAAGCAGGCGGAGGCGGTGGTGGCGCGAACGTCGGCGGCACGCGAGATGTCATCGGCGGGAGTGGCACCGCGGCAGGTTCGGGGACCGGGGGGGTGGGGTCGTCCATGCCCGCCTTATCGGGGTCGTGGCGCAGCCGGTCAACGCCCCTGCTGGCCGGCGATGCTGCGCGCCGCCACGAACAGCGCGGCGTCATCGGGCGTGGCGGCGCTGGCACACGCTGCCCAACCGCGCCCGGCGGCAGCGGCGATCGCGGGGCTGAACGCGGTAATGGCGATGCGCGCGCGGTCGATCGCTGCCGCGTCGAGCAGCTCCGCCAGCCGCCGCGCAGCTCGCGCTGAGTGCAACAAGACGGTCGATCCAATCAAATCCGTGAGCCGCGCGGGGTCAACCGCCATTGCGGCACTTTCATACACCGCGATCACCCGCGCGATCGGCCCGCCTGCCGAAAGCGTACGGTCACGCCCGGTCAGATGCAGCGCGCGCGACACGCCGTGCGCCTCCGCCACCGCGGCGATTTCGGCACCGTCGCCGCGACCGGTCGCCATGACGTCAAACCCCGCCGCCTGCGCCGCCGCCGCCGTGTGCGGGCCGACCGCCAGTACCGGAAGGCTCGTCAGACCGGCGAGTTCCGCCCCAGCAAAGCGCACGGCGTTCGCGCTGGTGAGGATCAGCGCATCAAAGGCGGCGGCGGGCGGCACCTCCCACGCCAGCGCCTGCACCGCAAAGAGCGGCAGGGAGACGGTTTCGAACCCGGCGGCCTCAGCCCGCGCGCGCGTGGCGGCATGGCCCGGCTCGGGCCGCAGCACCGCCAGCCGCTGCGTCACGCTGCGAACAGCCGCCGCACCAGTTCCGGCGCGCGCTCCAGCAAATCGGCGGCGAGGCGTTCGGCAAGCGTGCCGTCATCCGCTGCACCGCGAATCTCTCCCGCGACATGCGCGCTGCCATCCTCGGCAAAGAGTTCGGCGCGCATCCAGACGAGATCGTCTTCGATCACCGCCAAGGCGGCGACGGGCGAGTGGCAATCCGCCACGAGCGCGGCGAGCAAGGCGCGTTCGACCAGCACGCACAAATGCGTCGCCTCATGATCGATCGCCGCGAGCCAGCCGAGCATCCGATCGTCCGCGGCGCGCGCCTCGATCCCGACCGCGCCTTGCGCAGGGGCCGGCAGCATGACGTCGGTCTCGATTCCGACCCCGACATCGGGGCGGCCGAGCCGATCGAGCCCCGCCGCCGCCAGCATCGACGCATCGACGTCGCCTGCTGCCACCTTGGCGAGACGCGTATCGACATTGCCGCGGAACAGCACGGTCTCAAAATCAGGGCGCATCCGCTTCAGCTGCGCGACGCGGCGCGGCGAGCTGGTGCCGATCACCGCCCCCTGGCGAAGGCTGGCGATGCTCGGCGCGCCGATCAGCCGGTCGCGCACATCGGCGCGCGGCAGCATCGCGGCGATCGTGATCTCGACCGGGCGCACGGTCTCGACATCCTTCATCGAATGCACCGCGAAATCGATCTCGCCCGTCAGCAGCGCACGGTCGAGTTCCTTGGTCCACAGTGCCTTGCCGCCAATCTCGGCGAGCGCAACGTCCTGCACGCGGTCCCCGGTCGTCTTGATCGGCACGATCTCGATTCCCGCAATGTCCCAGCCATGCGCGGTGCACAGCGCGTCTCGCACCATATTGGCCTGGACGAGCGCGAGCGGCGATCCGCGCGTGCCGAGCTTCAACTGTGGTTGCGTCAAGCGATCCCTCCCTTTTCCCGTCACCTTGGCGAACTCGCCCGATTTCGACAAGCCGCCTCCGACCCGCTAAGGGGCAGCAATGGCACTCATTCTCGGCCTTGAATCGAGCTGCGACGAAACCGCCGCCGCCCTCGTCACCTCGGATCGCCGCATCCTGGCGCACCGCCTTGCGGGGCAGGAGGCGGCGCATCGGCCCTATGGCGGCGTGGTGCCGGAAATCGCCGCGCGCGCGCATGTCGAAATGTTGAGCCCGCTGATCGCGGCGGCGCTGGCCGATGCTGGCGTTACGCTGGCCGACGTCGATGCGGTCGCGGCGACGGCGGGGCCGGGGTTGATCGGTGGGGTGATGGTCGGGCTGGTCACCGGCAAAGCGCTGGCGCATGCGGCGGGCAAGCCGCTGATCGCGGTCAATCATCTTGAGGGGCATGCGCTCAGCCCGCGTCTGTCCGACCCCGATCTGGAGTTTCCCTATCTGCTGTTGCTTGTCTCGGGCGGGCATTGCCAGTTGCTGCTGGTCGAGGGCGTCGCGCGCTATCGCCGCCTCGCCACCACGATCGACGATGCGGCCGGCGAAGCGTTCGACAAGACCGCCAAGGTGCTGGGCCTCGGTTTCCCCGGCGGCCCGGCGGTCGAGGTGGCGGCAGCGCTCGGGCACGCGATCGTGCCCTTGCCGCGCCCGTTGAAGGGTTCGCCCGAGCCCCATTTCTCCTTTGCCGGTCTGAAAAGCGCGGTGGTGCGCGCGCATGACGCCAAGACGTGGGCGGTCGAGGATATCGCCGCATCGTTCCAGGCGGCGGTGGTCGATTGCCTGATCGACCGCACCGTGCGCGCGTTGGGGCAAGCGGGCAAGGTCACGGCGCTAGTCGTCGCTGGCGGAGTCGCCGCCAACACCGCCGTCCGCACGGCCCTGTCCGGGCTGGCTAGCGCGCATGGCCTGCGCTTCGTCGCCCCGCCTTTGTGGCTGTGTACCGATAACGCCGCGATGATCGGCTGGGCCGGCGCGGAACGTTTCGCCGCCGGCCTGACCGATCCGCTCGACGTCGCCGCCCGCCCGCGCTGGCCGCTCGATCCGGGCGCGGAAGCGGTGCGCGGGGCGGGGGTGAAGGCGTGAATAGTCCAGTAATCGGGATAGTCGGCGCGGGGGCTTGGGGAACCGCCCTTGCGCAAGTGTTGGGAGCGGATGGAACCGAGGTCCGCCTTTGGGCGCGCGAGCAGGATGTCATCGAGAGCATCAATCGAGATCGCGAGAACCCTGCTTTTTTGCCGGGCGTCGCGCTTTCGCCCTCAATCATCGCCGTAAGCGACATGAGTTGGGTGGGTGAAGCGTCAGCGGTGCTGGTCGTAACGCCTGCACAGTTCATGCGCGGGGCACTGACCAGCGATATGCCGAAGCACGGCCAACCGCTGATCTTGTGCTCCAAGGGAATCGAGGCCGGTAGCCATTTACTACTGCACGAGGTGGCGGCTGAAGCGAATGCGGGATCGCCCATCGCCGTTCTTTCTGGACCAACGTTCGCGCACGAAGTTGCCACTGGTCTGCCGACCGCTGTCACCTTGGCAGCCGAAGACGAGGGACTTGCGAACGAGCTAGCCAAGCTGATCGCACGGCCAACTTTGCGGCCTTATGTCTCGAATGATCTGATCGGCGCGGAGATTGGCGGGGCGGTGAAGAACGTCCTCGCGATAGCGTGCGGCGTGGTCGAGGGGGCTGGGCTTGGCCAGAATGCCCGCGCGGCGCTGATCGCGCGCGGTTTTGCCGAGATGACGCGCTTCGGCCTCGCGCGTGGGGCGCGTGCCGAAACCTTGAGCGGCCTGTCGGGCCTCGGCGATCTGGTGTTGACGTGCTCGTCGACCAGTTCGCGCAACTTCTCGCTCGGCATGGGGCTTGGTCAGGGCAAGCGTGCCGCCGATTTGCTCGCCGATCGCCTCACCGTCGCGGAGGGGGCATTCACCGCGCCGGTGCTGCGCGAGGCGGCCGCGGCGGCGGGCGTCGCGATGCCAGTGGTCGAGGCCGTGTGCGATCTGCTTGACGGGCGCGATGTCGGTTCGGTCATCGAAGCGTTGCTGGCGCGACCGCTGACGCGGGAGTGATTTCCCGAACATCGTCGCCCCGGCCTTGTGCCGGGGTCCACCAAGCGGCTTGGCGGGCCCTGCGCGTTGAATTCCACATCGCCCGTTGCCCAGAGGACCCCGGCACAAGGCCGGGGTGACGGGATTTGGGATCGACCTTCGCCCTAAAAGTCGATCGCGATCCCCTTGAATTCCCAGTCACCATAACGCGTCGGATCGAGCCCGTCGGGATCGCCCTTTGCGCTTTGCGTTTTCACCGGTGTGGGTTCGGGCTGCGGCACCGGCGGATTGGCGCTGAGATAGGCGGGTGGCTTCACATGTGGCGGGCGACGGGCCATGGAGGTTTCCTGATGGCGGCACGGTATAGTGCACCCACGCCACATCGGCCTCCCGCCCGAGGCGTTCAAGCCCTAGAGACTCCAAATATGACGAACCAGCGATGACCCTGCCCCCGCCCCGCCGCTACATGCCAAAGCCCGACCCGGTTGATCCGCCCGGCGTCCCCGCACGCCGCGCCGCGCTCAGGCTGCTCGACGCCGTCTTGCGCCAGGGTCTCCCGCTAGAAGCCGCGATCGGACGCGCGACGGCGGGGATCGAGCGCAGCGACGACCGCGCGCTGGCGCACGCCATCGCCGCCGAGGTGCTGCGGCGCTTGCCCGATCTCGACGCGCTGATCGATTCGGCGACCAAGACGCGGCTGCCCGATGATGCCAAGGCGCGTTTCGCGCTGCGCATCGCGCTCGTCCAGGCGCTGTCGCTCGGCACGCCGCCGCATGCCGCGATCTCGACCGTGCTGCCGTTGGTCGATGGAGGCCCACGCAAACTCGTCCACGGCGTGTTCGGCACGATCTCGCGCGGTGGCGATCAATTGCCCGAACAACCGACGCTGCCCGATCCGGTCGCGATCCGCTGGCACGCGGCGTGGGGCGATGACGGGATCGAGGCGGCCGAACGCGCGATGGCCGTGCCCCCGCCGCTCGACCTGACGCTCGCCGATCCCGCGACGACGGCGGCGATGGCCGACGCGCTGGGCGGCGTGTCTTTGCTGCCCGGTCATGTCCGGCTCGACTCGGCACATGTCCCCGAATTGCCTGGATTCGAAGCGGGAAGCTGGTGGGTGCAGGACATTGCCGCCTCGCTCCCGGCGCGGTTGATCGGCGCTGGACCCGGCAGCGTGCTCGATCTGTGCGCGGCCCCCGGCGGCAAGACGATGCAGCTCGCCAGCGCCGGCTGGAGCGTGACTGCGGTCGACTCCTCGGAAAGTCGTCTGGCGCGACTTCACGAAAATCTCGAACGCACGCAGCTCACCGCAGAGGTGATCGTCGCCGATCTCTTGCTATGGTCGCCGCCCGCCCCCGTCGATGCGGTGTTGCTCGATGCACCGTGCAGCGCGACCGGCATCTTCCGCCGCCACCCCGACGTGCTCCACCGCGTCCGCCCGTCGCAGATCAGCGAACTGGCCGCGCTCCAGGCCAAACTGTTCGCCCGCGCCGCCGATTGGGTGAAACCGGGCGGGCTGCTGGTGTTCGCGACCTGCTCGCTCGAACCGGCCGAGGGCGAGGAGCAATTGACCAAATTCCTCGCCGCACGCGCGGACTACAGCCTTGTCCCGATCACTCCGGAGGAACTGCCGGTCGGGATGACGCCAAACCCCGGCGGATGGCTGCGCACGCTGCCCGGCATGATCGATCCCGGCGGCAATGATGGCTTCTTCATCGCGCGACTGCGGCGCACCGCATAATCCGTCCCTTGCCCGGTCGCAGTGTCATGCTAGAGGCTATCCGCTTATGTCGCAGCTTCCCGTCCGCATCGCCCCGTCGATCCTCTCCGCCGATTTTGCGAAACTGGGCGAGGAGATCCGCGCGATCGATTTGGCCGGGGCCGACTGGATCCATGTCGACGTAATGGACGGGCATTTCGTGCCCAACATCTCGATCGGCCCGGCGGTCGTCAAGGCGATCCGCCCACACACGACCAAGCCGCTCGACGTGCATCTGATGATCGCGCCGGTCGACCTGTATCTCGATGCCTTTGCCGAAGCCGGGGCCGACACGATCAGCGTCCATGTCGAGGCCGGGCCACATACGCACCGCAGCCTTCAGCATATCCGGTCGCTCGGCAAGCGCGCGGGCGTGGTGCTGACGCCGCAGACGCCGGCCAAGGCGCTCGATTATCTGCTCGAAGAGGTCGATCTGGTGCTGATCATGAGCGTCAATCCCGGTTTCGGCGGGCAAGCGTTCATCGAAAGTTCGCTGCGCAAGATCGAAGCGGTGCGCAAGATGATCGACAAAGGCGGCTATACGATCGACCTTGAAGTCGATGGCGGGATCGACCGCGTAACCGCGCCGCGCGCGATTGCGGCGGGGGCCGATGCGCTGGTCGCGGGAACGGCGACCTTCCGCGGTGGCCCGAATGCCTATGCCGCCAATATCGCGGGCCTGCGCGGGTAGATGAACGACCTGTCGTCCCCCGGAGCGCGCGCGCCCAACGAGACCGGCGGCGGCGACAGCATCGATGAGGGCAAGCGCCTGATCCGGTCGGGTGGCGACAAGGGATTATCGCTTGCCGAGCGGCTTTCGGAACGCTTTCATCGTCTGACGTGGCGCACGCCGATCCACGACATGCGGTTGAAGGGACGCCATCCGTTGAAGCTCATCGCCGTACCCGACGATCCGTTTCTCGGCGATGTGCGGCGCGGCAATGCGTTGCTTGGCGGGATATTGACCTTTCGCGGAGAAAGCCGCGCGGTTGAGGCGCTCGATCTGGCAAAACCCGATTTTTCGAAGGCCTTTGCCGACTATCTCCACGGCTTTTCGTGGCTGCGCGACTTGTCGACCGTCGCGACGCGCGCGCAAGCGACGCCGGTTGCCGAAGCGCTGATGCGGTGCTGGCTCGACGCGCATGCCGATACGGTCAGCGAGCCGGCATGGCGCGCCGATTTGTGGGGCCGCCGCATCCTGTTCTGGACCGCGCATGCGCCGCTGATCCTCTCCTCGACCGATCTGGTCTATCGCAGCCGCGTGCTCAACGCGCTGGCGCGCGGCGCGCGCCATATTGATCGCGGCGCAGAGAAGGTCGCCCCCGGCGCACCGCGCATCGCGGCGTTGTGCGGCGTGGTCGCGGCGGGGTTGCTGATTCCCGGCGGCGAGGCGCGGCGCGGCGCAACCGAAGCGGCGCTGACCAAGGCGCTCTCAGCGTCGATTTTCGACGATGGCGGCAATGTCGCGCGTGCACCCGCGGCACAAGTCGATTTGCTGATGCTGCTGACGCAATTGCGCGAGGTCTATGCCGCGCGGCGGCTCGAGCCACCGGCGAGCGTCGGCAATGCGCTCCAAGCGCTCGTCCCAGCACTACTCGGCGTGTGTCTCGGTGACCGCGATGTCGGGAGCTGGCAGGGCGGCGCGCCGATCGGGGTGGAGCTGCTCGACCAAATCATCCAGGCGAGCGGCGTCCGCACCCGCCCGCTTCGCCAGGCGCGCGAGTGGGGCTATCAGCGGCTCGCCGCAGGATCGGCGATCGCGATCCTCGATGCAGCACCGCCGCCGGTCGCACGGCTGGTCGAGGGCGGTTGCGCCTCAACGCTTGCGTTCGAATTTTCCGATGGCCCCAACCGCATCGTCGTCAATTGCGGCGGCGCGCGCGCCGGCGTGGCACAACTCCCGCTCGCGCTGGCCGAGGGCCTACGCACCACGGCGGCGCATTCGACGCTGATCGTGGGTGACAGCAATTCGACCGCGATCCACGCCGACGGCACGCTCGGGCGCGGCGTGGGCGAGGTCGAGCTGGCGCGCCAGGAAAGCGACGGATCGAGCCGGATCGAGGCGAGCCATGACGGCTATGCCCGCCGCTTCGGGTTCCTGCACCGCCGGCAATTGGTGCTGGCGAGCGACGGTCGCGAGCTGCGCGGCGAGGATTTGTTGCTCCCGGCGACCAAGCGCCGCAAGCTGGTCGCGACGGGGTTTGCGATCCGTTTCCATCTCGGACTCGGCGTGCAGGTTTCGCCCACCGCCGACGGCCAGGCGGCGCTGTTGCGGCTCCCCGGTGGCGGTCTGTGGCAATATCGCTGCCGCGGCGGCGGCCTCGCGGTCGAGGAAAGCGTGTGGATCGATGCCGATGGCCGCCCGCATGCCACGATGCAGCTCGTGGTCACCGGCGAATCGCCTGCGGGCGGTGCAAGTGTCAGCTGGGCCTTGAAGCGCGCCGGTTGAAACTTTCTGGCGGACGAGGCAGGGACGCGCATCACTACCACCGTTCGGGCTGAGCCTGTCGAAGCCCTGATCTCCGCAAGCGCCGCGGCGCAGCGCAAGCAGCCGTTCGACACGCTGAGGCAATTTGGGACCATTCCGTATGACCAGCATCCCCATCCGTCGCGCGCTTCTGTCGGTGTCCGACAAGACCGGGATCGTCGATCTCGCCCGTAGTCTGGCTGACCAGGGTGTCGAATTGGTCTCGACCGGCGGCACCGCCAAGGCATTGCGCGATGCTGGCCTTGCGGTGCGTGACATTAGCGAGCTGACCGGCTTCCCCGAGATGATGGACGGGCGCGTGAAGACGCTCCACCCGGTGGTGCATGGCGGCTTGCTCGCGGTCCGCGACGATCCCGCGCATGTCGCATCGATGGAGGAACATGGCATCGGTGCGATCGATCTGGTCGTCGTCAATCTCTACCCGTTCGAGGCAACGGTCGCGAAGGGCGCGGCGCGCGACGAGATCGTCGAGAATATCGATATCGGCGGCCCGTCGATGGTGCGTTCGGCGGCGAAGAACCACGCGTTCGTCGCGATCGTCACCGATCCGGCCGACTATGCGCTGGTGGCGATGGGCAGCACCACGCTCGCCGATCGCCGTCGCCTCGCCGCCAAGGCCTATGCCAGCACCGCGGCGTATGATTCGGCAATCGCGCAGTGGTTCGCCTTTGCCGATCAGGGCGAGGCCTTCCCCGAAACGCTGCCGCTGACGCTCAAGCGCGGGCAGGCGCTCCGCTATGGTGAAAACCCGCACCAGTCCGCCGCCTTCTACACTGCCACAGGGGCCAATGCGCGCGGCATTGGCCAGGCGCGACAAGTGCAGGGCAAGGACCTCAGCTACAACAACCTCAACGACGCCGACGCCGCGCTCGATCTCATCAGCGAATTTCGCGAGGCCGCGCCGACCTGTGTCATCGTCAAGCACGCCAACCCGTGCGGCGTGGCCACCGGCGCGACGCTGGCCGAAGCCTATGCCGCCGCCTTTGCGTGCGACACGGTGTCGGCGTTTGGCGGGATCATCGCGCTCAATCGCGCGCTCGACGGTGCGACCGCGCGCGCGATCAGCGGCATCTTCACCGAAGTCGTCGTCGCGCCCGACGCCGATGAGGAAGCCATCACGATCTTTGCCGCCAAGAAAAATCTCCGCTTGCTGCTGACGGGCGACTTGCCCGATCCCGCCCGCACTGGTCTGCTCGCCAAGGCGATCACCGGTGGCTGGCTGGTCCAGACGCGCGACAATGCCAGCACGCCCGATCTGCAAATCGTGACCAAGCGCGCACCCACCGCGGAAGAACTCGCCGATTGCCGCTTTGCCTGGACAATTGCCAAGCACGTCAAATCGAACGCGATCGTCTATGCCAAGGGCGGCAGCACCGCCGGCATCGGTGCGGGGCAAATGAACCGGCTCGAATCCGCGCGCATCGCCGCATGGAAGGCGAAGGACGCGGCGGAAAAGGCCGGCTGGGCGACCCCGCGCACGATCGGTTCAGCGGTCGCGTCGGATGCGTTCTTCCCGTTTGCCGATGGGTTGCTCGCTGCAGTTGAAGCAGGCGCGACGGCCGTGATCCAGCCTGGTGGCTCGATCCGCGACGATGAGGTAATCGCCGCCGCCGATGCCGCCGGGCTGGCGATGGTGTTCACAGGTGTCCGCCACTTTCGGCACTGAGCGCCGGCCGACGGCAGAAGCTAACCGTGGCCCTCGCTACTCGCTCGGAGCCCGACCGCCGGTAGCGTGACGCCGTCGGGCATCCGGCGGAACAGCGCGCGGTCTTCCGGCTTGAACGCCAAGCGGTACAGCACGAACAAATACACCACCGCAATCGCCGGCTCGCCGATCGCGAGTTCGACCCATTCATATTCCGGCGGCAGCGCGGTGAAAGCGGCGCCGACCGCGCCCGCGGCGAGGATCGCCCAGAGCATCGGCAAGCGCCACCCAGCGACACGCGCCCGCAACAGCCGCGCCAAATAGTTGGATTTGATGACCGACGTCAGCGTGACCGACACGAACAATGCCGCCGCCGGCCCCGCCGCCTGATATGCCACCGGCCAGCCAAGCGCTTGCATCGCGTAGATCAGCGCGTAGCTCAATCCCACCTGGAACAGCAGCATCCCGATCGAAATTGCCATATTCTGAACGCGCGCGATGTAGACGAGCGCCGATTCGCAGACCGCGCCGGTCGATGCGGCGGCTTCGGCGAGCAGCAGGAAGGCAAGCGCAGCGGTCCCTGCGACGAATTGCGGGCCGACGGTACCCATCACCGCTTCGCCCGGGATCGACCCCATCAGGGCGAGACCGGTCTGCGCGGCAAGGATCCAGAAGCCGACTTGCCGCACTTGGCTCGCCACACTCGCCGTATCGCCGCGCGCAAGACTCGAGGTAATGACCGGCCCGAGAATCGGATCGAAGCTGGTCTTCAATTTACCCGGAATCGACGCGACTTGCTGCGCCATCCAGTAGATGCCGACGATGCGCGGTTCGAACATCAAGAACAGGATCGAGCGATCGACGTTGCGCGTTCCCCATTCGAGCGCATCGGCCCCGGCGAGCGGCGCATTGCGGCGGATCAGCGCGACCGTACGACCGATGTGCAACCGCCAGCCGGCCGGCGCACCATAACTGCGCACAAACGGGACGAACGACGCAAGCAACGCCGCCACCATCGACAGCATGTAAGCGATGACCAGCCCGTCATGCCGCGCGATCGGATAGAGCAACCCGGCGGCGATCGAAATCGTCCAGGGTTCGATGATCGCGCGCGCGGTGACCGTTGCCTGGATATTGCGGCGATAAGCCAGCGCGGCCAGCATGATGTCGGACCAAGCACCCGCCACGATAATGCACGGCAACAGCCGTTCGAGCAGCGTCGGGGCGCTGCCATGATACATCAGATCGGGGAGCAGCAGCAGGATCGCGCTCGCAAAACCTGACGCAATCGCCGCGACGACCAGGCAATCCCACACGATCTGGACATGCGGTCGATCGGATTCGGCGATCGCGAGCGCCAGGCCACGCTTCAGCCCGAACGTCGCCAGCAACGAGGCCACCTCGACGAACAGCACCGCACGCGCAAAGGTGCCAAGTGTATCGGGTCCGTACAGGCGCCCCGCGATGAACAGGAAGGGCAAGCGCGCGACGAGCCGCATGACGAACCCGATGATGTTGGTCCGGCCGCCCTTGGCAAGCGCGTCGATTTCTTCCGTCGTCCGTCCGTCGATGGCCCCCGCCCCCGCGTTTGTCTCAGCGCTGCTCAATGCGCCGCGCCCCAACTCAGCCCAGTGCCGATTTCGATCCCCAGCGGCACGTCGAGCACAATCGCCGGTTCGGCAGCGGTCGCCATCACGCGTTCGATCACCGGGCTGGCGGCGGCGACATCGCCTGCGGGCAGTTCGAACACGAGTTCGTCATGCACTTGCAGCAGCATGCGGACATGGCCCAATCCGGCCTCGGCCAGCGCCGGCCCCATCCGCACCATCGCGCGCTTGATGATGTCGGCGGAGGTTCCCTGGATCGGCGCGTTGATCGCGGCGCGCTCGGCCCCTTGCCGTTCGTGTTGTAGTTTCGAATTGATCCGCGGGAAATGGCATTTGCGCCCGAACAATGTGGTCGTGAAGCCGCTCTCGCGCACTTCCTCGGTGGTGCGTGCTATGTAATTGCGGATGCCGGGGAAGCGTTCGAAATAGCGATCGATCATCGCTTGCGCTTCATCCGCCGTGACATCGAGCCGCCCGGCGAGGCCCCAGCGGCTGATGCCGTAGAGGATCGCGAAGTTGATCGTCTTCGCGCGCCCGCGCGTGTCGCGATTGACCTCGCCGAACAGTTCCTGCGCGGTCAGGCTGTGGATGTCGGCACCCTCGGCAAACGCCTGTTTCAGCGCGGGCACGTCGGCCATATGCGCCGCGAGCCGCAGTTCGATCTGGCTGTAATCGGCGGCGAGCAGGACATTGCCCGGCTCCGCGACGAACGCATCGCGGATCTGGCGGCCGATTTCGGTGCGGATCGGGATGTTCTGCAAATTCGGGTCGGTCGAGGACAGCCGCCCGGTCTGCGCGCCGGTCAGACTGTACGAGGTATGCACCCGCCCCGTCGCTGGGTTGATCTGCGCTTGCAGCGCGTCGGTATAGGTCGATTTCAGCTTCGACAATTGCCGCCAGTCGAGCACTTTCGCGGCGATGTCCTTGCCGGGCGAATCCCTATCGGCGGCGATCCGCTCCAACTCGGTCACGTCGGTCGAATAGACGCCCGATTTGCCCTTGCGACCGCCCTTGATGCCCATCCGCTCGAACAGCACATCGCCCAATTGCTTGGGGCTGCCGATGGTGAAGGCACCCCCGGCGAGCGCGTGGATCTCGACCTCGAGCCCACCCATCTGGTGCGCGAATTCGGTCGAGAGCCTGGCGAGTTGCACCGCATCGACCTTGATCCCGTGCATCTCCATCTGCGCAATGACGGCGGCAAGCGGGCGATCGACCATTTCGTAGACGCGTGTGGCCTGTTCGGCCGCGAGCCGTGGCTTGAAGCGCCGCCACAGCCGGAGCGTCACATCGGCATCCTCGGCTGCGTAACGCGTCGCGGCGTCGAGATCGATCTCGTTGAAGGTCCGCTGCGACTTGCCGGTCCCGACCACGTCCTTGAACGCGATGCAGCTGTGCGACAAATGCGTCGCCGCGAGTTCGTCCATGCCGTGCCCGTGCAAGCCCGCATCGAGATCGAAGCTCATCAGGATCGTGTCATCGATCGGCGCGATCTGCACGCCGCCGCTTTCGGCATAAGCGCGCGCGAGCACGATCATGTCATATTTCAGATTGTGCCCGATCTTGAGCACCGCAGGGTCCTCGAGCAGCGGCTTGAGCTTGGCCAGCGCCACCGCCCGGTCGAGCTGCGGCGGGGTTTCCGCAAACAAGCCCGAGCCGCCGTGGCCGAGCGGCACGTAGCAAGCGAGATTGGGATGCAGCGCCATACTCACGCCGACCAATTCAGCACGCGTCGCGTCGATCCCGGTCGTCTCGGTATCGATCGCGATCCAGCCCTGGTGCCGCGCGATCGTCATCCAGCGATCGAGCGCGCTTTCGTCGATGACCGTCTCATAGCCGTCATGGTCGCATGGCGGATCCTCGACCACGGGCGTGATCTTGGTCGGCGCGTGCGGCGTAACCGGGGCATCTGCCACCGCCGACAATTTGGCGAGCAGCGACTTGAAGCCGTGATGTTCGAGAAAGGCGCGCAAGGGGGCATCGGGAATGCCCTGCAACTCGAAATCCTCGAGCGGCTCGGGCAGCGGCTCGTCGCATTTGAGCGTGACCAGCACCTTGGACAGCCGCGCATTGTCGGCTTGCTCGATCAGATTGTCGCGCAACTTGCCCGGCTTCATCGCCGGGGCGGCAGCCAGCACGCTTTCGAGATCACGATGTTCGAGGATCAGCTTGGCCGCGGTCTTTGGGCCAACGCCGGTGACGCCGGGCACATTATCGGCAGTGTCCCCCATCAGTGCGAGGACATCGCCCAATTGCGTCGGTGCGATGCCGAAGAATTTCTCCGCGACATGCTCCGCGCCCAGCCGCCGGTTGTTCATCGTGTCGTACAGGTCGAGCCCGGGCTCGATCAACTGCATCAGATCCTTGTCCGACGACACGATCGTCACCGCCCAGCCCTGCGCGAGCGCGGCCTTGGCATAGCAAGCGATGATGTCGTCCGCCTCCAGGCCCTCGGTCTCGATGCACGGCAGCGAAAAGGCGCGCGTGGCATCGCGGATCATCGGGAATTGCGGGATCAAATCTTCCGGCGCGGGCGGGCGGTGCGCCTTATACTGGTCATACAGATCGTTGCGGAAGGTCTTCGACGCTTTGTCGAGGATCACCGCCATATGCGTCGGGCCGTCGGCCTTGTGGAGTTCGTCCGCCAGCTTCCATAGCATCGTCGTATAGCCGTAAACGGCCCCGACCGGCTCGCCATGCACGTTGGTCAGCGGGGGAAGGCGGTGATAGGCGCGGAAGATATAACCCGAGCCATCGACAAGATAGAGATGCGGCATTGGCGGGAGATAGCAGCGCGATGCGCTTTGCCCAAGCCCGAGTTGCGCGCGCGCGGAACGCCGCTGCGCCTATCCGTGATTCGCTACCACGCTCGCAACGACCGCCTGCATCAGCGCTTGGCGTGCGGGGATGGATTTGGGCGTATCGCCGATCATCACCGCGATCGCGTAGGATTTGCCGTCGGGCGCGATCAGCAGGCCGACATCGTTATACCCCGCGGTACGCCCGCCCAGATCCTGGCCCGTGCCGGTCTTGTGCCCGAAGCTCCACCCCGGCGGCACCGCGCCGCGCATTCGCTGCTTGCCGGTGCGCGACGATTCCATCGTACCGATCAGATAGTCGCTCGAGACTTTCGACAACAGATCTCCGCGCTTCAACCGCGCCAGCGCATTGGCGATCGCGACCGGTGCCGCACCGTCGGGCGGATCGGAGATATAGCGTTCGAACGCCGCGATCCGATCGAGCGTCGGCAGCTTCGCGCGGGCGCGGGTAAAGGCGTTGCCGAGCGCAAAATCGGACTTCCACGTCAGCCCCGCCGTCTGCGCCTGCAACAGCCGTTCGCCTGGGCCGAACCGGATATTGTCCAGACCCTTGCGCTGGAGGAAATCGCGCACCGCGCTCGGCCCGCCGACAAAGCGCAGCAGCCGGTCATTGGCGGTATTGTCGCTCATCGTCAGCGCGCGTTGCAACAATTCGCCGACCGTCGTTTGATAGCCGTCCTGCCCTTTGACCAAGGCGGCGATTGGCTGGTGGAACAGCGTCAAATCCTCGCGGCGTACCGTCACCGCGTCATCGAGCCGCAACCGCCCTGCGTCGCGCAGATCGAGTACGGTCATCGCGACCCACAATTTGCTGACGCTTTGCTGTGGCAAGCGCTGATCGCCATTACTGTCGACCGTCCAGCCCTGATCGATGCTGCGCACCGCGACGCCGACGCGCCCGTCAAAGTCGCGCACCAGCATCGCGACATTGGCGGCGAGCGCCGCGGGCGCGCTGACAGGGCGCGGAGGCGCGGGGGGCGGCGCGCGGACCGGGAGCGGTACGCTCGGCGGCGGCGCGACGCTGGCGACGGGTATGTTGGTCTCGCGAACGCACGAGGCGAGCGCAATGCTCAGCAGCAGCGCGGCGAGCGGCTTGGGAAATCGATCGGGAAAAATCTGCGTCACCGTTGCTTGCCCCGTGCCTGAACCCCGTATCTCCTGATAGGAGCATAAGAGCGTTGAGAAGTCCCTCACGTGCAAGCATGCGATGAGGCGAAGATGACACAGGATGGGACGATCGTTCGCGCCCAATTTGCTATGGCATTGATCTCAAATGCGCTTTTTCACGGGACCAGGACGGTATCGCGCGCCTCGGGCAGCAGATCGGGATAATCGAGCGTGTAATGCAGCCCGCGCGATTCATGCCGCGCCAACGCCGAACGGACGATCAGCTCGGCAGTTTGCAGCAGATTGCGCAGCTCGATCAGATCGGGCGTCACGCGGAAATGGCCGTAATAATCGTTCACTTCCTCAGTCAGCAGGCGGATCCGGTGCTGCGCGCGTTCCAGCCGCTTGGTGGTGCGCACGATCCCGACATAGTTCCACATGAAGCGGCGGATTTCGGTCCAGTTCTGCTTGATCACGACCTCTTCGTCCGAATCGCTCACGCGGCTTTCGTCCCACGGGCGGATCGGCGGGGGGGCGGGCAAATCGTCCCAATGCTCGGTGATATGCGCGGCGCACGCTTCGCCGAAGACGAAACATTCGAGCAGCGAATTGGACGCCAGCCGGTTTGCGCCATGCAGCCCGCTCTCGCTGCATTCGCCCGCGGCATAGAGGCCTGGCAAATCGGTGCGGCCGTCGAGATCGATCACGATCCCGCCACAGGTATAATGCTGCGCCGGCACGACCGGGATCGGGTCCTTAGTCATGTCGATGCCCAAGCCCATCAGCTTTTCATAGATGTTCGGGAAATGCTCGCGGATGAACGCCTCGCCTTTGTGGCTGATGTCGAGATGGACGTAATCGAGCCCGAGGCGCTTGATCTCATGGTCGATCGCGCGCGCCACCACGTCGCGCGGGGCGAGTTCCAGCCGATCATCGAAATCGGGCATGAAGCGGTAGCCCGTCTCGGGGATCAGCAAATGCCCGCCTTCGCCGCGCACCGCCTCGGTGATCAGGAAATTCTTGACCTCGAGATTGTAGAGGCACGTCGGGTGGAACTGCATCATCTCCATGTTGGAGACGCGCGCCCCCGCGCGCCACGCCATCGCGATGCCGTCGCCGGTCGCGCCGCGCGGCGCGGTCGAGAAGAGATAGGTGCGGCCCGCGCCGCCGGTCGCGAGGATGGTCGCGCGCGCAGTGTACAGCTCGACGCGGCCGGTCGCGCGATTGACGGCGTAGACGCCCCACACATGCCCCGCGCCCGAATAGCGCTCCTCGTGCTTGCCGGTCGCGAGATCGATCGCGACCATATCGGGGACGAGCGTGATGTTCGGGTGATCGGTCGCGGCGCGTTGTAGCGCTTCCTGCACCGCCCAGCCGGTCGCGTCGGCGACGTGCACGATACGGCGGTGCGAATGGCCGCCTTCGCGGGTGAGGTGCAGCGCATTCCCCTCGGTCGCGAAGGGCACGCCCAAGTCCTCCAGCCGGGCGATCGCGGCGGGGGCCTGGGTGATGACGAATTCGACCGTGGCACGGTCGTTGAGGCCCACGCCCGCGATCATCGTGTCTTCGATATGGCTCTCGAATGTATCGCCTTCCTCAAGCACGGCGGCGATCCCGCCTTGCGCCCAGGCGGTCGAGCCTTCGTTCATCGCACCCTTGGCGAGCACGGTGACCTTGAAGCGATCGGCGAGGTTGAGCGCGGCGGTAAGCCCCGCCGCACCGGAGCCGATGATGAGGACGTCGGATATGTGGGTCATCGTGCGCCCCTCGCTGCAAGGGAGGGGCTGGGGGTGGGTCGGTCTGGGGCGGGCATTGGGTCACCACTCGGACCGACCCACCCCCGACCCCCCCCTTTCAGGGAGGGGAGAAAATCACGCATTCGAAGCCCTCGTCAAATTCAGGAACACATCCTCCAAATCGGCCTCGCGCGTCGATACGTCCACAATGCCGTAGCCATCGGCCTGCACCGCGGCGAGCACCTGGCCCGCATTCACCTTGTCCTTGGCGTAGGTGATGGCGAGCGTCCGTGTCCCCTTCAGCTCGATCTTCTGGAAACACGCCGCAACCGGCGGCGCGACCACGTCGCGGTCGACCGTCACCTCGACCAATTTCTCGGTCGCCATGCCGACCAGCTCGCGCGTCGGTTTGTTGGCGATCACCTTGCCATGGTTGATGATCGCGATCCGGTCGCACAATTGCTCGGCTTCCTCGAGATAATGCGTCGTCAGCACCACCGTCACGCCCGCCGCATTGAGCGAGCGGACATAGGCCCAAAGCTGTTGGCGCAGCTCGATATCGACGCCGGCGGTCGGCTCGTCGAGCACCAGCACCGGCGGTGTATGCACCATTGCTTTCGCCACCATCAGCCGCCGCTTCATCCCGCCCGAAAGCGTGCGGGCATAGGCATCGGCCTTGTCCTCCAGATGCACCGCGCGCAGCAGCTCCATCGTCCGGCGCTTGGCCTTGGGCACGCCGTACAGCCCGGCCTGGATCTCCAGCGTCTCGGCCGGCGAGAAGAACGGGTCGAACAGGATTTCCTGATTGACGATGCCGATCGACACCTTGGCGTTGCGCGGATGCTTGTCGATGTCGAAGCCCCAGATCGACGCCGTGCCGCTCGTTTTGTTGACGAGCCCCGCCAGGATGTTGATCAGCGTCGACTTGCCCGCGCCATTCGGCCCGAGCAGCCCGAAGATTTGCCCGCGCGGTACATCGAACGACACATCGTCGAGCGCGCGCTTGCCGCCCTGATAGGTTTTGCACAAATTGGCGATCGAGATGGCGGCATCGGTCATCCTCCGCCCCTAGGCGCGCGCCGCCTAGCGCTCAACCCCCGCGATCGCACGCGCGCTCCAGCCTGATGTCGATCTCATGGTCGACATAGCGCCATTCGGGGCTGGCCCGCATCCGAAGCAGCATCGCATCGAACGCCGCCTGATGCTGCGGCGCAAATTCAAACCAGGTGAGAAAATCGAACTGCCCGCCCAAATCGCGGCAATGATGCAGCTTGCGCGCGATTTGGGGCAGATATTCGAGCCCGATCGTGGTGTGGCGCGATTGTTCTTCGTAAATCGCGCGACGTTCATCCTGCGCCAGCGCCCACCATTCGGCCGATTTGCTAATCGGAATCAGCGCGGCATAAATCGCCTCGGCGCGGTCGAGCGGGGCCTGCCGCGCCGCGAGCTGGTCGGCCTCGTCGCGCGTCGTATAGCGCATATTGCTGCCGACGCCGCTCAAGGACCAGACCGCCGATTCGGACACGGTTCCGTCGTGCGAAACCGCGAGTCGCGGTCCTGCAGTGAGCGCAGGACCAGAAAGCGTGCGCATCTCGACGATGCGCCACGCGCCGCTCGTGCCGGCGGAAAACGTTGCAAGCAGGGGCGTGTAGGCCATGTCCGTGCATCGCCCATTTTTAAGGCTTTTCGCAATCACCCGAAACGCCGGGCGCACGAGATTGCGGCACCGCCGCACTTGCGATAGGGGCGACGGATGATCGCCCCGCCCGAGATTCTCCGCGTCACCCACGCCCGCAACCTTTGCGACGGCGCGACCGACATTCCGGGTGGCGCGAGCCTCGGCCATCCGCGCGTCTTCCTCGAGATTGACGACAGCGGCTATGTCGATTGCGGCTATTGCGACCGGCGCTTCGTGCTGGTCGGCGGGCCTGCCGACGGGGCTGATCAAGTAACGCTCCCCGACCATGGCGACGGCGCCGGCAGGTGAGTCGGCGCTGGCTGCTGCTGGCGCGCCTCGCGCTGCCCATCACGCTGATCGCCGCCGCCCAATCCCCTGAAAGGACCCCGATGCACCACGCGACCGGTACGTTCGAGGTCAAAATGACGCCTGAAGCGCAGGCTGACGCGCCAACAGGCGGCTTGCCGACCAGTCGCATGGGGATCGCCAAGACCTTCAACGGCGGCATGAACGGCACCGCCAGTGGCACGATGCTCGCGGCGGGTACGCCCAAGCCCGGGCAACCGGCCGGTTATGTCGCGATCGATCAGTTCAGCGGGAGCGTCGATGGCAAGGCGGGGGGCTTTCTGCTTTTGCACCGCGGCACGATCGACAAGGCGGGCGGCAGCGATCTGTCGGTGATCATCGCGCCCGACAGCGGCACCGGTGCGCTCGAGGGGATAACCGGCAGCTTCGCGATCAAGATCGAGGGCGGGGTGCACCAGTACGATCTGGCGTACACGCTGCCCGCCAAATAATCCTTCCGTCACCCCGGCCTTGTGCCGGGGCCTACCGCGCAACACGCGCGGTCGCTCAAAAATGCGCGTCGCGCCTCACGGTTGGATGGACCCCGGCACACGGCCGGGGTGACGGTGAAGGGGCGCCAATAACGCCGCCGTCACGATCGCAACGCCATTTACGAAACCGGGGCGCCTCCCTATCTTGGCTGCATGACCAGCCCCCAAGATCCCCGCGCCTTTCTGTATCATGACGGACAGCTCGACCCGCACGAGGCCCAAGCGCTGACCGCGGCCGCGCTCGGCAAGGCCGACGATGGCGAGCTCTATCTGCAATATCGCAAGTCCGAAGCGTTCGGCTTCGATGACGGGCGGCTGAAGACGGCGAGTTACGACACGCATTCGGGCTTTGGTCTGCGCGCCGTGTCGGGCGAGATGACCGCGTTCGCGCACGCCAATGAACTCAGCGCCGCCGCGATCCGCCGCGCGAGCGAGACGATGGCGCTGATCGACCCCTCCGCCACGCCCAAGGCCGCGCCACCGCGCGCGACCAACCGCCACCTGTATACCGACGCCGATCCGCTCGACTTGGTGCCCTTTGCCGACAAGGTGAACCTCTGCCAGACGATCGACGCCGCCGCGCGCGCGCGCGATCCGCGCGTCGCACAGGTGTCGGTCTCGCTGATGGGCAATTGGAACGTCATCGAGATCGTCCGTGCCGACGGCTTCATCGCCACCGACGTGCGCCCATTGGTACGCTTGAACGTCAGTATCGTGGTCGAACAGAATGGCCGCCGCGAAACCGGCAGCTTCGGGATTGGCGGGCGCTATCTCTACAACGACCTGATGGAACCCGCGACGTGGAACCGCGCGATCGACGAGGCGCTGGCGCAGGCGGTCGTCAATCTCGACGCGGTCGATGCACCGGCGGGCGAGATGACCGTATTGCTCGGACCGGGCTGGCCGGGCATC
Organism: Sphingomonas psychrolutea; assembly: GCF_014636175.1. GTDB lineage: Bacteria > Pseudomonadota > Alphaproteobacteria > Sphingomonadales > Sphingomonadaceae > Sphingomonas > Sphingomonas psychrolutea. The sequence goes on from NZ_BMDW01000006.1 coordinate 22,405, forward strand.
CTGCTGCACGAGGCGATCGGCCACGGACTTGAGGGCGATTTCAACCGCAAGGGCACCAGCGCCTTTTCTGGGCGGATCGGCGAGCGCGTTGCCGCCCCCGGCGTCACCGTCGTGGATGACGGCTCGATCGTCGACCGGCGCGGCTCACTCTCGATCGACGACGAAGGCACGCCGACGCAGGAGAACGTGCTAATCGAGGACGGCATCCTCAAGGGCTATATCCAGGACCGGTTGAACGCGCGGCTGATGGGCGTCGCGCCCACCGGTAACGGCCGCCGCGAAAGCTTCGCGCACGCCCCGATGCCCCGCATGACCAACACCTTCATGCGCGGTGGCAAGGATGATCCGGCCGAATTGCTCAGCCGGATGAAGAACGGCATCTTCGCCAAGAGCTTCGGTGGCGGGCAAGTCGATATCGTCTCGGGCAAATTCGTGTTCAGCTGCACCGAGGCGTACCGCGTGGAGAACGGCAAGATCGGCGCGCCGATCAAGGGTGCAACGCTGATCGGCGACGGGCCGTCGTGCCTCACCCGCGTCGAAGGCATCGGCAACGATTTCGCGCTCGATGAAGGCGTCGGCATGTGTGGCAAAGGCGGGCAGAGCGTTCCGGCGGGCGTCGGGCAACCGACTTTGCTGGTGGCGGGGCTGACGGTTGGCGGGACGGCGATGTGATCCCTAAGCTGGAAGCGATCAAGCATCTCTTCCTGCATGAATGGGATCCCATCGGTGTTGCCGAGTTTCCAGAGGCAAGCGACGAATACGACAGTTATGCGCTGCGGGTATTTACCGCGCTGCATGACGGAGCGACGGCGCAGGCCATCGCCGAGTATCTGGCGTGGCTAGAACTCGATCATATGGGGTTGTCGGCACTTTCGGGGCGCGGTGAAGCGATTGCCGACAAGGTAATCGCGATCCACTTAAGCACGCCTACCGCGTAGGAGATTGCGCAATGGTCGGAACTTGGCCCGCCCTCGACTGGCCCCATTGGCGCGAGACCGCGATTGGTCTGCAACTGCGCACCCAGATCATCGGTAAAGTCCGCCTCGCGCTCACGCCGTGGCTCAACCATAGCTGGCATGTGCCGCTCTATGTCTCGGCGCGGGGGTTGACGACGTCGGCGATTCCGCTGGGGGATCGCATCCTCGAGATCGCGTTCGATTTTCTCGCCGGCCGCGTAACCTTCACCACCAGCGATGGCGGCGAACGCCATATTCCGCTCGCCCCCGGCAGCATCGCCGATTTCCACGCCGCCGTTATCGTGACGCTTGCTGATCTTGGTGTCACGACGTCCTTCGATGGCAAGCCCAGCGAAATGGCCGACGTGCCGCCCTTCGCCGAGGACCAGGCGGAGCGCCCATACGACGCCGACGCCGCCCGCGCCTTCTGGCGCGCGCTGATCCAGGTCGCGCGCGTGTTCAGCGATTTCCGCACCGGTTTCCTCGGCAAGGCCTCCCCCGTCCATTTCTTCTGGGGCAGTTTCGATCTCGCCGCGACGCGCTTTTCGGGCAGGGTCGCGCCAAAGCACCCCGGCGGCTTCCCCGGCCTGCCCGATGCGGTGACGTGCGAAGCGTACAGCCATGAGGAAGCATCGGTCGGCTTCTGGCCCGGCAGCGATGCCTATCCCTATGCGGCGTTCTACGCTTATGCCTATCCCTCACCCGAGGGCTACGCCGCTGCCGAGGTCTCCCCCGCCGGGGCCGCATGGAATGCGGATCTCGGCGAATTCCTGCTGCCTTATAACGCGGTGCGCACCGCACCCGACCCCGACGCGGCGTTACTCGCCTTCTGCCAATCGACCTATGCTGCCGCCGCCGATCTCGCGCTATGGGACCGCGCGTCGCTCGAATGCCCGCTCGGGCGCCCCCGCGTGCCGCGCGTGGTTTGATCGCTCGCCGCGATGCGCTATCGTACCGCCGGAGCGACGGAGGGCGAGATGGAATTCTTCAAGGCATTGAACGACGATCATCGTGCCTTTATCGCAAAGCAGCCCGTCTTTTTCGTCGCGACGGCAGCAGACGGCGCGCGGGTCAATCTCAGCCCCAAGGGCATGGACAGTTTCCGCGTGCTCAATGACACGACCGTCGGCTATCTCGACGTCGGCGGATCGGGCAATGAGACCAATGCCCACCTCGCCGCCGATGGACGGATTACCGTCATGTTCTGCGCCTTCGATCGGCCCGCCTTGATCTTCCGTATCTATGGGCGAGGCACCGCGGTCCTGCCGCAGGACGATCGCTGGGCCGGGCTCAGCGCTCACTTCACCCTGCTTCCGGGTACGAGGCAGATTTTCGAGATCGCGATCGACGAGATCCAGACGAGCTGTGGCTGGGGCGTGCCGTTCATGACGCTCGAGCGCGAACGCGACACCTTGTCCAAATTCCATGCTCAGCAAAGCGAGGCGGCGCAGCTCGAACGCTATGCCACCCGCACGCGCAGCATTGACGGTTTGCCAATCCGAACTCCCGATCGCGTCGTCGCGTGAGCCTGGTCGAGATCGGGCGTTACGCGCGCAATGAAGCGCATATGGTGATCGGTCTGCTGCAATCGGCGGATATCCTCGCCGTGGCACTCGACGGCAATGCCAGCATCGCGGACGGCAGCCAGTTCTTCATTCCCGTCCGCGTCATGGTCGACGAAGACGATGCAATCGCCGCGCGCGACATCCTCGCCGGGGTGCCTGATTCTTAGGCATCTGTTCGCAACTGCACAAAAATTTACACTTTTGTAACGCAATCGGTCACGAAACCGCGCGGAATCGCGACATTTCGACTCTGGCACGCAGATTGCGAGGACATCCCCAGGACCAAACAGGGGGGTCGCGCGTGAAACTCGTCATAGCCATCATCAAACCATTCAAGCTCGACGAGGTGCGCGAGGCGCTGACCGAGATCGGCGTCGCGGGCATGACCGTGACCGAGGTCAAGGGCTTCGGCCGCCAAAAGGGCCAGACCGAAATCTATCGCGGTGCCGAATACAGCACCAACATGGTCCCCAAGATCAAGATCGAGGTCGTGTGCGGCAACGATCTGGTCAGCAAGGTGGTCGAATCGATCCAGGCCTCGGCCAATACCGGCGCGATCGGCGACGGGAAGATCTTCGTGCTCGATGTCGGACAGGCCGTCCGCATCCGCACCGGCGAAACCGACGAGACAGCACTGTGAGCGCGTCCGTCCTCAAGGGGGTATCGATGAAGCAATCGACCAAATTCGGGCTTGCCGCAGGTTTTGCCGGGGCAGCGCTGTTTGCAGCGCTTCCGGCCTGGGCGCAGGCGCCCGCGGCAGCGGCAGCGCCCGCCGCACCGTTCGTGCCGACGGCGGCGATGGTCAATAAGGGCGACACCGCCTGGATGCTGGTGTCGTCGGCACTAGTGCTGATGATGTCGGTGCCGGGGCTCGCGCTGTTCTACGGCGGGCTGGTGCGCACCAAGAACATGCTGTCGGTGTTGATGCAGGTGTTCATGATCGTCTGCATCGCGGCGTTGGTCTGGGCCAGCTGGGGCTATACGATGGCGTTTACCGGCGGCTCGGGTGCGCTCGCGCCCTATGTCGGCGGCTTCGGCAAGCTGTTCCTCAAGGGCGTCGACGCAAGCACGCTCTCGGCGACCTTCTCCAACGGGGTCTATATCCCCGAATATGCCTATGTCGTGTTCCAGATGACCTTTGCGTGCATCACGCCCGCGCTGATCGTCGGGGCCTTTGCGGAACGCGTGAAGTTCACGCCCTTGATGCTGTTCATGGTCGCGTGGATGACGATCGTCTATTTTCCGATCGCGCATATGGTGTGGTATTGGGCTGGCCCTGACTTCCTGCCCGCCGCTCCGGCCGATTTCGGCTTCCTGTACGGCAAGGGCGCGCGCGATTTCGCGGGCGGCACCGTCGTCCACATCAATGCCGGGATCGCGGGCCTCGTTGGCTGCATCGTGATCGGCAAGCGCGTCGGCTACGGCAAGGAGCCGATGCCGCCACACTCGCTGACCATGACGATGATCGGCGCCAGCCTGCTGTGGGTCGGCTGGTTCGGCTTCAACGCTGGCTCGAACCTCGAATCGAACGGGCTTGCCGCACTCGCCTTCATCAACACCTTCGTGGCAACCGCCGCGGCGGCAGTGTCGTGGGCGGTGATCGATCAAGTGAAGCACGGCAAGCCGTCGCTGCTCGGCGCGGTGACCGGTGCAGTCGCCGGGTTGGTGGCGATCACGCCTGCTTCGGGCTTTGCCTCGCCAATGACCTCGATCGTGCTCGGCCTGCTGGTTTCGCCGCTCTGCTTCTTCTTCGTCACCACGGTGAAGAAACTGGGCAAATATGACGACTCGCTCGATGTGTTCGGCGTCCATTGCATCGGCGGCATCTTCGGCGCGCTCGGCACCGGCATCGTCGCCGACCCGGCGCTGGGTGGCCAGGGCTGGATCGATTACACCGCACCTGTCGCCAAGGCGGGCGTGTACGACATGGCGACCCAGTTGTGGACCCAGGCCGAAGCGGTCGGGATCACCTTGGGCTGGTCGGGCGGCGTTTCGCTGATCCTGTTCCTCGCGCTGAAATACACCGTCGGCATCCGCCCCTCGGAAGAGGTCGAGCATGAAGGCCTCGACATCAACGAGCATGGCGAGCGCGCCTACAATTATTGACGAGATTGGGGGGCGCCGTTCGGGGGAGCGGCGTCACCCAAACCAGGTTCCTCCTGCGGACACCCTAAGGCCGGTGCGGCGACGCACCGGCCCTTTTTTGTCCGGACGAGGTCAGGCGCGCGGGCGGCGGTGCGGCAAGGCGATGCTGTCGGTGTCGCCGATAAACGCCGCCCACACGCCGCCGGGCTGCCACAATGCCTCCATTGGTGCGCGCGCCGCTGCATTCTCCCACCCCAGCACATCGCGGCGATAGCGGTAGAAGAACGCCGACACGCGCAAATTGAGGATGCAGTGGACGTGGACGGGCGCGCCCTCCAACGCGGCCAACACCGCGCAGAAACGCGCGAAATCGGCATCGCGCGGCGCGTCGAACGCGACCGGAATATGGGTATAGGTCATCCCCGAGGCCGCGACACTCGCGGCCTCGTCGGGCAGGGCGCGTTCGTGGCTGTGCAGTCCGAGATTGATGACGTGCCGCACGCCGAGCGCGGCGATCTCGCCCAGTTCGGCCTCGCTCGGCTGGCCCGAGGTGGTGATCTCCGCGTCGAGGCGCTTCCAGTTAGGGATATGGATCGGGTCGGACATAGGGGCTCCTTCGGTCAGAGGATGCCCAGGCGAGCGGCGTTCCGGGATCGCGCTCCACGGTGGTGCCCCACCTGCTTCGCCAGTTACGCGACGGGTGCAGGATACCCGGTCGGAGCCGGTGCGGCTAGGCCTTGTCGTTCGGAGCGGCCTCGGCCTCGTTCACCGCCGCCTCCGCCCTCGCCTGCATCCGCCGCATCGCCAGTGCCGCGCCCAGCAGAAACCCGCCCGGCACCAGCGTGACGGCGGCGATCAGCCCGATCCGCCGCCAGTCGGTCGCCGGCTTTGGACCCTGCTCGCTCATCCCAGATCAGCCGTTACGAAATCGGCACAGCGCTCGCCGATCATGATCGAGGGCGCATTGGTGTTGCCCGAAACGAGCTTGGGCATGACCGAGGCGTCGGCGACATACAGCCCCTCGACCCCGCGCACGCGCAGCCGCGGATCGCACACCGCCGCCTCGTCCGATCCCATCCGCGCCGTGCCGACCGGATGATAGACGGTATCGGCGCGCGCGCGGATCAGCCGTTCGAGCGCGTCGTCATCCTCGAGGTCGATCGGATAGCGATCGCGGCCCTGGTGGTTGCTGAGCGGCGGCTGTTCGAGGATGCGGTACATCGCGCGCACGCCGCGCTTCATCACCGCCATGTCCCGCGAATCACTGAAGAAAGCGGGATCGATCACCGGCGCGACGCGCGCATCGCCCGAGGCGAGTCGCACGGTGCCGGTACTCTCGGGCCGCAGCACGCAGACATGGCAGGAAAAGCCATGCCCCGGTACCTTGGTCCGGCCATGATCCTCGAGCGCGGCGATCACGAAATGGAGCTGCACGTCGGGCGCGGGGGCATCGGGCGTGACGGTGAGAAAGCCGCCGGCTTCGGCGAAGGGCGTCGTCATCATCCCCTCGCGCTTGCGCAGCCAGCTGATCAGCGCCCCGCCCATGGCGAGCGTGCCTTTCAGCGAATTCCCGACAAATCCTGTCCCCGGCGTTTCGAACGCCGCAACATAATCGATATGATCCTGCAAGTTCGCGCCGACCGCAGGCCGGTCGATCCGCACGGCAATGCCCTGTTCGCGCAAATGCGCGCCCGGCCCGATGCCCGACAGCTGGAGCAATTGCGCGGTACCGAACACCCCGCCCGCCAGGATCACGCCGCGCCGCGCGCGGATCACCTTGGATTGCCCATCTTGCAGATAGGCCACGCCCCACGCGCGCCCTTCATCGAACAGCACGCGCTCGGCGGTTACGCCGGTCAGGATATGGAGGTTGGGATTGGCCGGCTTGTCGCCGAGAAACGCGCGCGCCGAGGTCCAGCGTTCGCCGTTTTTCTGCGTGACTTGATACAGGCCGATGCCGTCCTGCCGCGCGCCATTGAAATCGTCGTTGCGCGGGATTTGCAAGCTGGCACCGGCTTCGATGAAATCCATACTGCCGGAATTGGCGAAGCGCTGCTCGCTGACCCATAACGGCCCGTCGGCGCCGTGAAAGGCATCGCCGCCCCGCGTGTTATGTTCGGCACGTTTGAACCAGGGCAGCACATCGTCATACGACCAGCCGGGGCAGCCGAGCGCCGCCCAATTGTCGTAATCCCATTTGTTGCCGCGAATATAGATCATCGCGTTGATCGCGCTCGATCCACCCAGCCCCTTGCCGCGCGGCTGATGCCCGCGTCGGCCGTTCAGCCCCGGCTGCGGCACGGTCTCGTAATTCCAGTTGGTCTTGTCGGTCTGAAACGCAAGGAACGCGGGAATGCGCGTGCGCAGCCCGGTGTTGCGACCGCCGGCTTCGAGCAAGGCGACGGACACCTTACCCCCGTCACTCAGGCGTCCGGCAGCAGCCGCTCCGCCGGATCCACCCCCGACGACAACGATATCGGCTTCGTCCATTCAATCTCTCCAGACCCGCCGGCGTTTGCCGGTCGATGTATCCACGTCGCGCGCCACTGCGCCTTGATGCTTTCGGACGTATCGCGGCTGCCGTCGTGGCTCCACCCCGGCGGCATGACCACATAGCCCAATTTGGCACGAAGCCCCGGCGCACGCCACACATCCCGCGCGATGCCGATCCACTCGTGGAACGCCGCCCAGAACAGGTTGAAGCTGCCGAGATTCTTGACGATGCCATAGCGCGGACGATCATCGTCGCGCTCCGCCACAAAAGTGCCGAACATCCTGTCCCACACGATGAACACCCCAGCATAATTGCTGTCGAGATAGCGCGGGTTGGTCGCGTGATGCGCGCGGTGGTGCGACGGGGTGTTCATCACCGCCTCGAACCAGCGCGGCATCCGGTCGATCACTTCGGTATGGATCCAGAATTGGTAGATCAAATTGATCCCCGCCACGAAGAACACCAGCGCCGGGGGAAAGCCGATCAGGAACAGCGGCAAGCGGAACAGGAAACCGATGCTGAAAAAGCCAGTCCAGGTCTGCCGCAGCGCCGTCGATAAATTATAATGCTGGCTCGAATGGTGGATGACATGGCTCGCCCAGAACCACCGCACGCGATGCGCCGAGCGGTGGAAGGCATAATACGCCAGATCGTCGATCACGAAGGCGATGACGAACCAATACCATTGATATCCAATGTCGAAGGCGCGGAATTGCCACACCCACAGCGCCAGCGCGAACACCGCCGCCCCCGACAGCGCGCCCGCCACCGTACTGCCAAGCCCCAGCATCAGCGAGGTCAGCGTATCGCGCGGCTCATAGCGGGTCCGGTCGCGCGCGCGCGCGACCACCATCTCGGCCAGCACGAGCAGGATGAAGCCGGGCACGGCATAGGGGACGGGGTCGGGCAAAACCATCACCACTACTTACACGACTGTCAGTGCCCCATTGTCAATGGGCGCAGCGATCAGTGGAGCGTGACGACGACGCCCGATGCGCGCCCGACCGACGCCTCAAGCGCACGCACCTCGTCCGCCACGACGCCGAACAGCAAGACCCCGCCGAACAGCCGCTCGCCGGTTTCGACTCGCACCCCCTCGATCGCCTGCGTCAGGCCAAGCGGCGCGACCAGCCGCCGCGCGGCGATCTTCGCGCCATGGCGCTTCAGGATCGCGATCGCGCCATTGCCGGCAACCAACGCGGCATTGCCATCGGTGCCGAGCAAAGCGCCGTGCGCGACAAAGCCCGCAAGCATTTGCTCGGCCGTCTCGCGCGCCTGCGCCTCGCTCGAAATCCGGCTTTCGCCCAACCGTAGCCAACGCGCCACCAGCGCGAGGCCGAGCACACCTGCGAGACTATAGCCTAGAACGAGCCAGTTCATGCCGGCGAAGATAGGGCGTCGAGCAACGGCCGCAAGCCGGTGAGATCATATCCCGCCGCCGCCGCCTTCGCCATCGCGGCATCGGGATGCGCGCCCGCCTTGACCGCCGCCAGCGCCCACAGATTGCACGATCGCGTGCCGGAGCGGCAATAGGCCAGCACCGGCCCCTTGGCGACGGCGAGCACGGCGGCCATTGCATCGATTTGCGGGTGCGAGAAACCGGTGTGCGTGATTGGAATCGCGGTGTAGCTGAGGCCAGCGGCGTGCGCGGCGGCGGCGACTTCATCGCCCGTCGGCTGCCCGAAATCCTCGCCGTCGGGGCGATTGTTGACGATCGCGGTGAAGCCCGATGCGGCGATCTCCGCCATGTCGTCTGGGTCGATCTGCGGGGCGACCGAAAGGGTCGCGTCGATGGTGCGGAGAATGGTCATGTCTGTAACTGTAGCCGGTTCACTGAGTCTCAGGAAGCGGCGGATAGCGAGTATGCGACCACTGTCCAATCAACCCGACGCAGCCTCGGTCTCACTTGGACCTGCCAGAACGCGGATCAGTCCGCCGCCGACCGGAGTGTCACAACCGCGTGTTGACGCTGTCCTAGTCGACGCTGTCATACTTGCGTACAACCGAACGCTTGGCGAGAGAGTACTCTCCCCCCAAGCACATTCGATATTGGGAAGCCGTTTAAGGACGGCGTTCCCTACTTGACGTCCTCTTTTTTTCCATGGCTCAACACGGTCAACCCGCCGACAACCCCCATCGCGTTTGCAGCCATTTGCAGAAGCTGTCCGCTTGTTTTCATAAAGGTATTTTCGGCTGTTTCAATGTAATGAATTACCCCATCCACGTCTTTTACTTTGATACGATATGCCATACCCGCATCCTTACAGTTAAGGTGGAGCGCCCTATCAGGACAAATCTCTGCATTATCCACAATGATTTCGAGAATTGAATATCAAAACCCCATCGCCGATGATTGCAGCACCAATACAATAGCGCGTTGACCAATCCGTGTGCTGATGTTTTGATCCGAAATGGACGGACTAGCGCAACAGCAAAGCTCTCAATAATGCCTTTGTCGCCTTATACTTGACCGCCAGCATGTGGCGTCGCTCCCGGGTTCATGCCCGAATTCGTTCTTTGTCTGCGGCAGCGACAAGCGCTTCGCTAGCGCCACATCTTCCTAAGACCGCCGTACCACCGCAAGAAACGCCTCGCCATAAGCCTCCAGTTTCCGCGCGCCCACGCCGGTGATCCGGCCCATTGCCGCGAGCGAAGACGGCCGCAGCGCCGCCATTTCGCGCAGCACCGAATCGTGGAAGATCACGTACGGCGGCACGCTCGCCTCCAGCGCCAGTTCGCGACGCCTGGCGCGCAGCGCCTCGAACAACGGATCGCCGGTCGGGTTCGACACCGCTTCCCCGCGCCGCCGCCGCGCGCGCTTGGGCGGGACGATCAGATCGACGCGTTCGCCCTCCTTGAGGATGCCGCGCGCGCCGGGGCCGAATTCGAGCCCGCCGAAGTCATTCGCCCGCAACGCATCGCGCAGCAACAGCGCGCGCCCGACCGGCTTGATTAAAGCCGCCTCCTCGGGCGACGACGCGATGCCGAACACGCCGAGCGCCTCATGCCCGTTCATCAGACTGCGCTCGCTCGACTGGCCTATGAGGACTTGTTCGATATAGCCCGCGCCAAAGCTCTGCCCCGTGCGAAACACGGCGGAGAGGAATTTCCTCGCCACCTCCGTCGCATCGACGCTGGCGGGCGGATTGAGACAATTGTCGCAATTACCGCAATTTTCCGGCGAATCGTCGCCGAAATGCTTGAGCAGGATGCGCCGCCGGCACCCCGCCGTCTCGGCCAGCGCGCCCAAGGCCGCGAGCCGCTGCCGCTCGCCCGGCTGGCGCGCGGGTTCTACCTCGCCGATGCGTTGCCGCGCGCGCGCGAAATCCTCGGCACCCCAGAACAGATGCGCCACCGCCGGATCACCGTCGCGCCCCGCACGCCCGGTTTCCTGATAATAGGCCTCGATCGATTTGGGGAGGCCAGCATGCGCGACGAAGCGCACGTCGGGTTTGTCGATCCCCATGCCGAACGCGACCGTCGCGCACATCACCATGTCTTCGGACGCGACGAAATCGGCTTGATTGCGCGCGCGCACCGCCGGATCGAGCCCGGCATGATAGGCCCGCGTAGGCCGTCCGGTCTTGGCGAGCGCCTCGGCCATTTTCTCGGTGCCTACCCGGCTCTGGACATAGACGATTCCTGCCCCCGGCGTCTCGGCGATCAGATCGGCGATCTGGCGCGTGGCATTATCCTTGGGCGAAATGCGGTACTGGATATTGGGCCGGTCGAACCCGGCAACAATCATCCCGTCGTGCGGAATGCCGAGCTGTTCGAGAATATCCGCGCGCGTCACCGCATCGGCAGTGGCGGTCAGCGCGAGCCGGGGGATATGCGGAAAGGCATCGAGTAGCGGGCGCAGCAGCCGGTAATCGGGCCGGAAATCATGCCCCCATTCGCTGACGCAATGCGCTTCGTCGATCGCGAACAAGGCGAGTGGCGCTTGCCGCAGCAAATCGCGGAAGCTCGCGCCCGAGGCACGCTCGGGCGCGACATAGAGCAGATCGAGCTCGCCGCGCCGGAAGCGCGCAATCGTCTCGGCCTGATCGGTATCGACCGAGGTGAGCGTGGCGGCGCTGATCCCGATCGCCAGCGCCGCGCGCAGCTGATCGTGCATCAGCGCGATCAGGGGTGAGACCACCACGCACGTCCCCGGCAGCAAAACCGCCGGCAATTGATAGCACAGCGACTTGCCCGCGCCGGTCGGCATCACGGCGAGGGTGTTCTGCGCAGCGAGCACGCGGTCGACGACGTGCTGCTGCACCCCGCGAAACGCCGGAAAGCCGAAGGTCGATTGCAAAATGGGAAGAGGATCGATCACGCGCCCTCTTGCGCGAAGCCGCCTGCCCGATGCAAGCGCAGCCGATGGAACGCGTGACCCACAACAAGGCCGAGGCCGAATTCGAGCTCGCCATCGGCCGCCACCGCGCCGTCGCCGCGTATCAGATGGAGGGCAATACGATCGTCTTCACCCACACGATCGTGCCCGAGGCAACGGCAGCGCGCGGCGTCGGCGCGAAATTGGTTCGCGCCGCACTCGATTCGGCGCGCGACCGCGGGTTGAAGGTCATTCCGCAATGCCCGTTCGTCGCGGCGTTCATCGCGAAGCATCCGGAATATCGGGCTTTGTTGCGATAGCGCTCGGGACTGCACCGTTGGTGCGCCTCAGAACAGCTCGTCGAGCAAAAGGTGGAAGTGCAGCTTGCCGCGATCCACATCGGCGATGCCGTATCGCGCGAAAAACCGGTCTTGCAGGCCTGGGTCGAATTCCCCGAGACTGTGCCACAGGATCGCGATGTCCTGGTAACGATCGGCGATGCCAACGCGTCCGGTATCGATGCACCCGACCACCACACCATCGCGCAGCAGGATGTTATCGAGCGAGAAATCGCCATGCGTGACGACGGGATCGGGCGCGAGCGGCAACAGCGTTTGTAACGCATCCCAGACTTGTTCGGCGCTCCAGCCTTCGCGCTCGGCGTCAAAATCGTCTTCTTCGACCAAACCCGCATCGATCCGCGCCCGCGCGCGGGCGAGGCGGTAGGCGTGATCGCTGGTAAAGGGGCAATCGCTGAGCGGAATGGCATGGAGCCGCCGCAGAAAGGCTGCCAGCGCATCGACGATGGCGATCCGTTCGTCGGGCTGCGACTCCATCACCTGATAGGCGGTCTGGCCGGGCAAGGCGTGCATCAACAGCCAGGCTTCGTCCGCGGTGCCGACGAAATAGGTGACGGCGGGCACAGGGATATGACCGGCCAGCCAGCGCAGCCGGACCATCTCGCCGGTGATGTCGTCGGCAAGCGCATCGCGTCCGTGCTTCAGAAACAGATCAGTCGCGCGCTGTTTGCCGTGGAGCCGGTAAACGGCACCACCGGATTGCCCGACCAGATTACGCGCCCATTGATATCCGGCCACCGCAGAAGACAGGCTCGCCGGCACCGCAATCGCCGAACACGCTTCTTCGCGATCCTCACCCAGCACACGATCGTCGCCCATCTCCACGCGCTTACTCCGCCGCCACTGCTTCCTCCGCGCGTTCCTGCGCCTGCCGATTCCACATCTCGGCGTACAAGCCATCCTTGCGCAGCAGCGCGGCGTGGCTGCCGCGTTCGACCACTTGTCCGGCCTCAAGCACGACAATCTCATCGGCATGCACCACCGTCGACAGGCGATGCGCGATCACGATCGTGGTGCGGCCGCGTTCGATCGCTTGCAGCGTGTCGAGGATTTCACCCTCGGTGCGGCTGTCGAGCGCGCTGGTCGCCTCGTCGAGGATCAGCACCGGCGGGTTCTTGAGCAAGGTCCGCGCGATCGCGACGCGCTGCTTCTCGCCGCCCGACAGCTTCAGCCCGCGCTCGCCGACGCGCGTGTCATAGCCTTGTGGCTGGCGTTCGATGAACGCGGCGATTGCCGCCCCGCGCGCGGCCTTCTCGACCTCCGACCGACCCGCGCCCTCGCGCCCGTACGCGATATTATAGCCGATCGTGTCGTTGAACAGCACCGTATCCTGCGGCACGATGCCGATCGCGGATCGCAACGACGCCTGCGTCACCTGTGCGATATCCTGCCCGTCGACGGTAATCCGCCCGCCGGTCAGATCGTAGAAGCGGTACAGCAGCCGCGCGAGCGTCGATTTCCCCGCGCCCGACGGCCCGACCACGGCGAGCGTCTTGCCTGCCGGGATGTCGAGGTCGATCCCCTTCAGGATCGGCATTCCCGGATCATAGCCGAAGCGCACATTTTCGAAGCGGACATGCCCGTTCGGCACGGTGAGCGAGGGTGCATTCGCGACATCGACGACTTCGGACGGCGTATCGATCAAATCGAACATCGCGCCCATGTCGATCACGCCCTGCCGGATCGTGCGATAGACCATCCCGAGCAAATCGAGCGGGCGGAACAATTGGCTGAGCAGGGTGGACACGAACACCACGTCACCCGCCGAGAATTGCCCCCGACCCCAACCATAAACGACGAACGCCATCCCGCCGCCGAGCATTAGATTGGTGATCAACGCTTGCCCAACGTTGAGCCACGCCAGTGAGTTTTCGGAAGTGACCGCGGCATTGGCATAGGCCGCCATCGCCGCATCGTAGCGCTTCCCCTCGCGCTCTTCCGCGCCGAAATATTTCACCGTCTCGAAATTGAGCAGCGAATCGACCGCGTGGCTGACCGCGCCGGTATCGAGATCGTTCATCCGCGTGCGCAAGGCGGCGCGCCAATCGGTCACCATCCGGGTAAACCAGATATAGATCGCAACCATCACGACGGTCGCCGCGACCAGCCCCCAGCCGAAGCTCGAGCGGAAGATGTTGAGCACCAGCCCCAATTCCAGCACGGTCGGCGCGATGTTGAACAGCATGAAATAGAGCATCGTATCGATGCTCTTGGTGCCGCGCTCGACAACTTTGGTGACGGCACCGGTGCGGCGTTCGAGATGGAAGCGCAGCGAGAGTTGGTGGAGGTGGCGGAAGACGCTCGCCGCCAGCCGCCGCGTTGCGTCCTGCCCGACGCGTTCGAACACGGCATTGCGCAGATTGTCGAACAAGGTCGTCGAGAAACGCGCGCCGGCATAGCCCAGCACCAGCGCAATCACGATCCACATCGCCGATCGCTCCCCCTGCGCCATCCGGTCGACCGCCCATTTCAGCGTATAAGCGCTGGCATAGACTTGCGTGACCTTGGACAGCACGACGAGAGTCATCGCGCCGACGATCCGCAACCGCAGGATCGGCGCATCGGCGGGCCACAGATAGGGCAGGAAGCGTTTGAGCGTCGGCAGCAGCGGGCGTTCGGGCGCGGTCGAGGTGGTGGCTGTATCGGGTGGCATCTCGCCCCCATGTAGGGATAGTCAAGCGCCCCTGAAAGCGCTTCGTGGAACAAGCGCGTCGGCTCATCGTTTTTGCAAGCGGAAGGATGAGATGATGGAACCGCTTTTCTACGTCATGGCGATCATGGGATGCGGCGACGGCAGCACCGCTTGCCAGCAAACGCGCGTTGAACCGGTCCAGTATCAATCGATCCGCGCCTGCCAGCAAGCAATGCCGGCCGCACTCGTGCGCAACAGCGACATTGATTATCCGGTGGTAACCGCATCGTGCCGTGCGACCGGCGTGCGGATGGTGCAGACCCAAGCACTGGGTCACCCCGCGCACGGCTGATGTCAGCGCACCGCCGATCATGCTAAGACGTGCTCGACGGGGGTTATGGCATGAAAAAAGTCTTTGGCGTTGTTGCGGGAATCTTTGTCGCATTTCTGCTCGTTGCGGCGAGCGATGGGATCAGCAGCGCGCTGTTCCCCCTAGTTGACGTCGATACCGCCGATCCCAGCGTTCTCGCCGCCTATATCGCGGCGATGCCGATCGCAGCAAAGCTGATCGTCGCAACCGGCTGGCTGATCGCGCCGCTTGCGGGGGCGTGGCTTGCTTTACGGATCGCGGACTGGGTGCCCGGTGGCTGGATCGTGACCGTTGTATTCCTCGCGGCGGGGGTGATGAACCAATTCGCGCTGCCGCATCCGTTGTGGATGCAGGTCTGCGCGGTCGGGCTGCCGCTGCTCGGGGGCTGGGCAGCGGAGCGCATTCACCGCAAACCCTATCCCGGAGAGCCATTGCTCGGTTAGCTGAGTCGGCCCAGACGCTCCCCTTGCGCGGATTGCGATGACACGCCATTTCCCCGCCAGACCCGCAGCATCGGAGAACCGGCATGACCGACACCTATACGCCACCAGCAATCTGGACGTGGGACAAGGAAAGCGGCGGCCGCTTCGCCAGCATTAACCGGCCCGTCGCCGGCGCGACGCATGACAAGGATTTGCCGGTCGGCAAGCACCCGCTCCAGCTCTATTCGCTGGCGACGCCCAATGGCGTGAAGGTGACAGTGATGCTCGAGGAATTGCTCGCGGCAGGACATGCCGGCGCCGAATATGACGCGTGGCTGATCAAGATCATGGACGGCGATCAATTCGGCAGCGGCTTCGTTGCCGCCAACCCCAATTCGAAAATCCCCGCCTTGGTCGATCATAGCGGTCCAGCCCCAGTGCGCGTGTTCGAATCGGGATCGATCCTGCTTTATCTGGCCGAGAAGTTCGGCGCGTTCGTGCCGACCGACCCGGCGAAGCGCGCCGAAGTGCTGTCGTGGTTGTTCTGGCAAATGGGCGCAGGGCCGATGCTCGGCGGCGGGTTCGGCCATTTCTACGCTTATGCGCCGACCAAGATCGAATATGCGATCGATCGCTTCGCAATGGAGGTGAAGCGCCAGCTCGATGTGCTCGACCGGCGGCTGGGCGAGAGCGAGTATCTCGGCGGCAGCGACTATTCGATAGCCGATATCGCCGTGTGGCCGTGGTACGGCGCGCTGGTAAAGGGTTTGGTCTATGACGCGGCCGAGTTCCTGCAAGTGCAGGAGTATAAGAACGTCGCGCGCTGGACCGACACGATCGCCGCGCGTCCGGCGGTGCAACGCGGGCGGATGGTCAACCGCGTAATGGGCGATCCCGCCAGCCAGCTCCACGAACGCCACGACGCGCGCGACTTCGATACGCAAACCCAGGACAAGCTTGTCCCCACTCCTGCGGTCGCAGACGCCTGACGCGATTCCGCTCCCGCGCGCAACGATCTTGCGCGTCTCTGGTTGATGCACCGAAATGCAGGCATGGTCTGCATCGACCAGGATGATGGGAGCGTGCGTGACGGACGGCAAGGCGGCAGAAGCGGACGCAGGTGGGATGCCGCGCCGCGTGCGCTGGCGCTGGGCTGTCGGCCTGGTCGGGTTGATCCTCGTGGCGTTGCTCGGCGGGCTGGCGCTGCTACGCAAGCCGGTGGCGGCGCATTTCATCGACGAAGCGCTCCGCGCCCGCGGTGTCGCGGCGCGCTATGAGGTTGCACAAATCGGGCTGCGCACGCAGCGGCTGACCAAGGTCAGAATCGGCGACCCGGCGCGGCCCGACTTGGTAGCCGATTGGATCGAGGTCGATACCAGCCTGTGGGTTTCGGGACCATCTGTCACCGCGATCCGTGTCGGCACGGTCCAGATGCGCGCGCGGCTGGCCGACGGGAAAGTGTCGTTCGGCGCGATCGATCGCTTGCTCCCGGCATCCTCGGGCAAGCCGTTCGCCTTGCCTGCGGTGCATGCCGAGATCGGCGATGCGCGGATTGCGCTGGCAACGCCGTACGGTGACGTCGCGTTGCAAGTGACGGGCGCGGGTCGGCTCGATAACGGCTTTGCCGGCACGCTCAACGCGCGTTCGACACGGCTGGATTTCGCCGGATGCCGGATCGAGTCCGCGGCCACCGCCTTAACGATTCGGATCGTGCAGGCACGCCCGAGCGTGGTTGGCCCGGTATCGGTGGCGCAGGCGGCTTGCAACGGCGTGAACGCGACTGATGCGCGCGCTGACGTTTCGGTCGCACTCAACGGTGCGCTGGACCATTGGAAAGGCACCGCACAGCTTGCGGTCGCGGCGGTCGATCGGACCGGGGCGGGTATCCGCAGCATCGCCGGGCAGGTCGCTTTTGTCGGATCGACAAAGGATATGTCTGGGACGGTCGATCTACGATCGGGCGCGATCGCAGCAGCAGGGACTACGGGCGCGAGCAGCGTCCTGACCGGGAAATATCGCTTTGCGAACGGGCTCGCGTTCGACGGGACCGCCCGCGCCCGCCGGGTCGTCGTGCCGCAGCATCTTGTCGCAAGCCTCGATCCCTATCGTTCGATCGGGTCGGGAACGCCGGTCGCGCCGCTTGCCGCAAAGCTCGTCGCCGCGGCGCAAAATGCGGCTCGGTCGGTCGATCTGGATGTGCAGCTTTCGGCCATCGTCGAAGGGGCGCGCGGCCAAATCAGCGTGTCGCGCCTTGCGCTCGCCGCCTCCTCGGGCGCACGCGCGACAATCGCGGGCGGTGGCGGGATCCGCTATCGCTGGCCCGACGGGGCGGTGTGGATCGACAGCGCGGCGCAGATCGCTGGCGGCGGACTGCCGGATGCACGAATCCAGCTGGCGCAGGCGGCACCCGGCGCGGCGCTGATCGGCCGGGCGATGGTTGCGCCGTATGCTGCGGGCACTTCGCGCCTGACGCTGTCGCCGGTCGATTT
Organism: Sphingomonas psychrolutea; assembly: GCF_014636175.1. Lineage (GTDB taxonomy): Bacteria > Pseudomonadota > Alphaproteobacteria > Sphingomonadales > Sphingomonadaceae > Sphingomonas > Sphingomonas psychrolutea. The sequence continues at coordinate 40,095 of NZ_BMDW01000006.1, forward strand.
CAGCGCGAGTCCCGGCGGCGCGACGCGAATCACGACTCGTGTCGCGCTGTCGGGTGCGCTTGGCGATGGTCGAGTCGATGCGCTGAGCGTACCGATCGTGGCAAGCTGGGACGGCGTATCGCGGCTGGTGGTGAATGCGGCATGCGCGCCGCTGGCGTTTAACCGGCTCCGCACCGCGGGGCTGGATCTGCGGCGATCGGCGGTGACCTTATGCCCGCTCGATGGCGGGTTGGTGCGGCTCGAGCGCGGTAGCTTGCGCGGCGGCGGAATGATCGGTCCGGTCCAGCTGGGCGGCACGCTCGGCAGTGCGCCGATCGACCTTACCACGCGCCGCGCCGAATGGCGGCTGGGCGACCGGCAGTTCGCCGTCACTGGCCTCGGGGTGCGGCTTGGTTCGGCGGAGCGGATCACCCGGCTGGATGTGGCGACGCTTACGGGTAGCTATGGCAGCGATGGCTTGACCGGCAGCTTTGCGGGTACAGCCGGGCAAATCGGAAATGTGCCGCTGCTGCTGTCCGGGGCCGATGGCACTTGGCGCTTTGCCGCGCGCAAGCTCACGCTCGACGGCGCGCTCGCAGTCGCGGATGCCGCACCCGATCCGCGCTTTAAGCCGCTCGCCGCGCGAAGCGTCGCGCTCACGCTGATCGACAACCGTATCGCCGCGACGGGTAGTTTGTTCGAGCCGACGCACACCGTGAAGGTCGCCGAGGTGGCGATCGCACACGATCTGGGCACAGGGACCGGCCGCGCCGATCTCACCGTGCCCGGCATCACCTTCAGCGACCGCTTCCAGCCCGATCAGCTCACGCGGCTGACGTATGGCGTCATCGCCAATGTCGTCGGATCGGTGACGGGCGCAGGGCAGATCCGCTGGACACCGCAAGGCGTGACCAGCGACGGCACGTTCCGCACCGCCGGCATCGATCTTGCCGCTGGCTTCGGCCCGGCAACCGGAATCGCAGGCGAGATCCGCTTCACCGATTTGCTCGCGCTCGAGACCGCGCCGGGACAGGTGCTGACGATCAAGACGATCAACCCGGGCGTGCCGGTCCTGGACGGGACGGTGCGCTACCATTTGCTGCCGAATACGCGAATCGCCATCGAGGAAGGGCGCTGGCCGTTTGCGGGCGGCACGCTGACGCTGGAGCCGACAATGCTCGATTTCGCCGAAGCGCAAGAACGCCGCATGACCTTCCGCGTCGCAGGCGTGGAGGCGGCGCAGTTCCTCCAGCAATTCGACTTCAAAAATCTGAACGCGACCGGCGTGTTCGACGGCACCTTGCCGATGGTGTTCGATGCCACCGGCGGGCGAGTCGAGAGCGGGCATTTGGTGGTGCGGCCCGGCGGCGGGACGATCGCCTATATCGGCGAGGTGACCCAGAAAGATGTCGGATTCTGGGGTAATTTCGCGTTCCAGGCGCTGAAATCGCTGCGCTATCGCGATCTCGACGTGGTGATGAACGGGCCGCTGGCGGGCGAGATCATCACCGAAGTGCGCTTTGCGGGGGTCGCACAAGGGGCGGGGGCGAAGCGCAACTTCCTATTCGACCGGCTGCAGAAATTGCCGATCGTGTTCAATTTGCGGATCGAGGCTCCGTTTCGCCAGCTGATCGATTCGGCGCAGAGCTTCTACGATCCGAAACGGCTGATCGAGCGCAACCTGCCCGCCTTGCTTGAGGAGCAGAACAAGCGCGCTCCGCCACCGCCAACGCCTCCGCCCACGCCGCCCGTCTCCATTCAGCCATCCGAAAGCAGGAAAATGCCATGATGCAAACAGCATTGACGAAGGCGACCGATCAACCGACCAAGACCGCGATGAAGAGACTGACGATGCTGGCCGCTTTGGCGACATTGGGCACCACCACTGCCTGTGTCACCGTGTCGGCACCCGACAAGCCGATCGTCATCAACCTCAACATCAAGGTCTCGCAGGAGGTCGTTTACCGTCTCGACGGTCAGGCCAAGAGTTTGATTCAAGCGCAACCAGGGATTTTCTGATGACCCGCACGTTCAAAATCTCAATCGCCGCCTTAGCCCTGATCGGCGCGTCGGCGCCTGCGCTGGCGCAACGCGACCCGGCCTATCAGGCGGCGCGCACCGCCGGGCAAATCGGCGAGCAGCCCGATGGCTATCTTGGTGTCGTGGGCGCGGGGAGCGCGGAGTTGCGCGCGTTGGTCAACAACATCAACATCCAGCGCAAGGCCGCCTATACCCAGCAAAGCGCGCAGTCTGGATCGACCGTCGATCAGTTCGCTATCACCAGCGGCTGCAATCTGATCGCGCGCACCACGCCGGGCGAGAAGTACAGGGCACCAGACAACACTTGGAAAACCCGCACCGCAGCACCGCCGGAACGCATCGCCAGCTGCGTGTGAGCCGCGGCTAGGCCGTACCCATCACCTGCGCGGCGAAGCGTTCCATTTCCTCCTCTTGGGGGCTCATCTGGAGCAGCAGCAAGTCGAGCCCCGCCGCTTCATATTCGGCGATGCGTTCGCGTAATTGCTCGGGCGTGCCGACCAGATTGGGGCGGAGACCACGGTTGGAGACCGAATATTCGGCGATCTTCATCTCGCGTTCCAATTGCGTGCCCGACAGCCATTGCTCGAAATTGTCGTAACCCGCCGGGAGCTCGGTCACGCTGGTGATCCGCTCGAGTTCACGCTTCGCCTCGGCCTCGCTGTCGCGCACGATGGCATAGGCGGCCATGCCGAACTGCATCGGCGGGCCACCTGCGGCTTCGCGGCGTGCGGCCATGTCGGCGATCTTCGGCGCGACCGCTTCGACCGGATCGCCGTGCATGACATACGCGTCGCACCGCGCGGCGATCATCGCCTTGGCCTTTTCGCTTTCGCCGCCGGCATAGACCACCGGCTTGCGCGCCGGTTTGGGCGAACAGATCGCGCCTTCGGTGTTGTAGAATTGCCCGGTGAAATCGAAACGCTCTTCGCTCCACAGGCCATCGACGACCTGAAGCCACTCCTCAGTGCGGGCATAGCGATCGTCATGCTGATCGAATTGCAGGCCATATTGCTTCGCTTCATCGGCCCACCAGGAGGAGACGACGTTGAGCGCGAGCCGCCCGCCCGCGATCTGGTCGATATTCGCCGCCGCCTTGGCGAACAGCGCGGGGTGATGGAAATTGGGGCGCACCGCGACCATCAGCTCGATCGTCTCGGTCACGGCGGCGAGCGCGGCGGCGGTCGACCAGGCGTCGAGCGTGGGCTGCTCGATCCCCTTGATATCGTTGAGGTTCAATTCGGCGATCAGCGTGAGGTCATAGCCGATCTGTTCGGCGCGTTGCGTCAGCCGTTTGGAATAGTCCCAACTCGCCTCCATCGCCTCGTCGGGCACGTTGCGCAGCCAGCCGCCAAACACCGGCATCCAAAATCCATAGCGCATCAGTGTGCTTCCTCGATTCGGGCGATGAGATACTCGAGCAGCCGATCGTGCGGGTCGTACCCGAGCACGTCCAGCGGCTTCGCGACGAAATTGGACAAAGCGTTGATGTCGTAGAAGCGTGGGATCCCGTCGCGATCGTCGATCATCACTTCGATCCCGCCGACGTCGAGATTGGCCGCGCGCGCGATCGCTTCGGCGGCGTCGCGCAAGGCCAGGCCCGGGTCGGTCGCAACCATCGGGATCGGCGCGCTTTCATCGACGCAGGCATCGGCCGGGCACAGATCGAACGCACCGCCCCCTTGGATATCGAGCGCGTAGAGGAATGTGCGGTCGAGCGTCTCGATCCGGGTGACCGTGCCGTCGCGCGCCGGAACGTAATCCTGCACCAGCAACACGCCGTCGACGCTGCTGGGAAGCTCGCCTGCGCCGACCGCATAGCGCAGTTCGGAAAGATTATCGAAGCGCGTGATCCCCGCCCCCGATCCGCCGATATTGGCCTTCACCACCAGCGGAAAGCCGATCGCCTGCGCCGCCGCGACGACATCTTCCGCGCGGTGCACCACGCGCGTCGCCGGGATCGCGAGGCCGAGCGATGCGATGAGCGAAAGTTGCCGCGCTTTGGACGAATCGATTGCCAGCACATCGGGCCCGTTGACGATCCGCGCGCCGCCGCGCCGCCAATGATCGAGCAAGGCAGTCGCGTAGAAGATCGGATGTTCGGCCGAACGCAGGAAGCTCGACATCGCGATGCGGTTGAACACCACGCGCGCCGGCGGGGCGGTGGCAGCGGGATCGAAATGCCCGTCGGGGGTCAGCGCGACATAGTCGACGCCGCGCCGGTCGAGCGCCGCGAACAGCGGGGCGAACCAGGCGGGATGTTCGTACAGAATGGCGAGATCGGTCATTCGACCGCCCTTGCCACCGTCATCCGCGCCGGACCAGCCGTGCCTGTCTTGCGGGCACGCAAGGCAGGCTTCACGCGACCTAGCGCGCTTCGGCCAGCGCGGCGCGCGCGGCCGGGCCGGTCCAGTCCATCCCGCCGGTCGAGCGCCAGACCTCCTTGCCGCCTGAATCGAACAGGATGCTCATCGGCAGACTGGCATTATAAGCGATGCTGAAGCCGAGTTCCTTGTCGAGAAAGGGCTGGAGCCGCGTGAATCGCTGCTTGGCGAAGAAGGCAGCGACGGTTGCGCGGTCCTTGTCCTGACTGATCGGCACGACCAAGATATTGGCAGCCGCTGCATCCAGCGTCGGCATTTCCTTGACGCACGGGCCGCACCACGTCGCCCACAGATTGACCAGCAGCGGCTTGCCCTTGAAGGCGGCGATTGTGGTCGGCTTGCCATCGGGGCCTTCGAAAGTCAGCGCCGGTGCGACCTCGCCTGTGTGGCTGCGATCGATCTTGCTTTCCTCGGTCGACGCAGACGGCGCGGGCTGCGCCGCGGGAGCAGCGGCTTGCTCGTTCGACGAGACTTGCTTATCGCACCCGGCCAGCAGACCTATCGGCAAGCCGAGCAGCAGGACCGAAGCAATTACCGAACGGAAAGACATCACGGGCGCATCCAATGCGATGTGGGGTGGGCGCTTCGCCGAAGGGCCGGCTGCGGTGATGCGTGCGATAAATGCCTCGATCCCGTTCGACAAGCGTCTCTGGCGGCAGGATATCGCCGGATCCAAGGCGCATGTCGCGATGCTCGGCGCGACCGGGATCGTTTCTCCGGAAAATGCTGCGGCGATTTCGGCCGGGCTCGACTCGGTCGCCGCGCACTATGCAGCGCATGGCGTCGACGAGGACATGGCGCTCGAAGACATCCATATGCAGTCCGAAGCGCGGCTGGCCGAGGCGATCGGTCCGGTCGCGGGGCGGTTGCACACCGCACGCTCGCGCAACGATCAGGTCGCGACCGATTTCAAGCTTTGGGTCCGCGATGCCATCGACGAGGTCGACGCCGCGCTCTCCGGCTTTCAGACCGCCCTACTCATCCGCGCCGAGGAGCATGCCGACAGCGTCATGCCCGGCTTCACGCATTTGCAAAGCGCGCAACCGGTCACGCTCGGCCATCATTTGATGGCGTATCACGAGATGATGCTGCGCGACCGCAGCCGCTTTGCCGATGCACGGGCGCGCATGAATTTGTGCCCGCTCGGCTCAGCGGCACTGGCGGGCACGGGGTTCCCGATCGATCGGGAAATGACCGCCGCCGCGCTCGGCTTCGACGGGCCGACGCGCAATTCGCTCGACGGCGTGTCCGACCGCGACTTCGCGATCGATTATCTGACCTCGGCGACACAATGTTCGCTGCATTTGTCGCGGCTCGCCGAGGAATTCGTTTTGTGGGCGTCGCAGCCCTTCGGCTTCGTGGCCTTGAGCGATCAATGGTCGACCGGCAGCTCGATCATGCCGCAGAAACGCAATCCCGATGCCGCCGAGCTGGTGCGCGGGCATGCGGGCCGCATCCTCGGCTGCATGACCGCGCTGATGGTGACGATGAAGGGCCTGCCGCTTGCCTATTCGAAGGACATGCAGGACGACAAGCCGCCGGTGTTCGAAGCGCACGATTTGCTGGCCTTGAGCATCGCGGCGATGACCGGAATGGTCGAAAGCGCGACCTTCCGCACCGATCGGATGCGCAAGGTCGCCGAGGCCGGGTTCGCCACCGCGACCGATCTGGCCGACTGGCTGGTGCGCGAAGCGGGCGTGCCGTTCCGCGAGGCGCATCACATCACCGGGCGCGCGGTCGCCCGCGCCGAGGCGCTCGGCGTCATGCTCGATGCCGTGCCGCTCGCCGATTTGCAGGCGATCGATCCGCGAATCGATGCGCGGGTTTACGGCGTGCTGTCGGTCGATGCTTCGGTGGCCAGCCGGACGAGCTTGGGCGGCACCGCGCCGCTCAGAGTGCGCGCGGCGATCGCGGCGGCACGCGGAGGAGAGACATGATGCGGCCTGTGCTCCTGTTGGGATCGTTGCTGCTGCTCGCCAGCTGTGGCGCCGCGAAAAATTTGAAACCGGCCAAGGGCGAGTCGCTGCCGGTCGCGCCCTATGGCGCAAAGGCCACGCCGACCCCGGCCGACCTGCTCAAACCGAGCGGCCAGGCGCGTCCGGCCCGGAGCGACGAATTGCTCCAATCGTCGCAAGAGCGGCGCGGCGACGAATTCACGCTACCGCCACCCAACTAACCTCCCATCCGATTTTAGGCTGATATCATGGATCACTTCTCGCTGATCGACGGCGCGATGCACTGCGAGGGCGTGCCGCTGTCGGTGATTGCCGAGCAAGTCGGGACGCCGGTCTATATCTATTCGACCGCCATGTTCGAACGGCATGCCCGTGCCTTTCGCGACGGGATGGCAGCGGCAGGCAACGTGCATCTCGCTTATGCGATCAAGGCCAATCCCAATCTCGCGGTGCTGCGCCTGCTCGCCAAGGCCGGGTATGGCGCGGATGTGGTGTCGGGCGGCGAGCTCGCGCGCGCGCTGGCGGCGGGGATCCCGGCGGCGGATGTGGTGTTTTCGGGCGTCGGCAAGACCGAAGGCGAACTCTCGACCGCGCTCGATGTCGGGCTTGGTCAGTTCAACCTCGAGCTTGAGGAAGAAGGCGTCGTGCTGGCGGGCCTCGCCGCCGCAAAGGGCATGATTGCCGATGCCGTGCTGCGCGTGAACCCCGATGTCGATGCCGGCACGCACGCCAAGATTTCGACCGGAAAGGCCGAGAACAAGTTCGGCGTGCCGATCGACCAGGCGCCGGCGATCTTCGCGCGGCTCGCCGCCCTCCCCGGTCTGGCGATGCGCGGTGTTGCGATCCATATCGGCAGCCAGTTGAACGACCTCGCCCCGCTCGAAGCGGCGTATACGCGCGTGGGGGAACTGATAGCGGAGATTCGCGGCATGGGGCTGCCGGTCGACCGCGTCGATCTCGGCGGGGGGCTCGGCGTGCCGTACCGCGCGGGGGAGGTGTTCCCCAGCCCGGCAGAGCTCGGTGCGATGGTGGCGCGCGTCACGCGCGCGTGGGGCGTGCGCTTGATGTTCGAACCCGGCCGCGTGATTGCCGGCAATGCCGGGGTGCTGCTGACCAAGGTGATCTGGGTCAAGCCCGGTGTCACCAACCCCTATGTCATCGTCGATGCCGCGATGAACGATCTCGCGCGCCCCGCTTTGTACGATGCGTGGCACGATTTCGCAGCGGTGCGCCCGACCGGCGCGCGGATGACCGCCAATATCGCCGGACCCGTGTGCGAAAGCGGCGATACCTTCGCCATGGGCCGCGACATTGATGCGGTTGCGCGCGGCGACCTTGCCGTGTTCCGCACCGCTGGCGCCTATGGCGCGACGATGGCCTCGACGTATAACAGCCGCGCGCTCGTGCCCGAAGTGCTGGTCGATGGCGACCGTTTCGCGGTGGTCGCCGACCGGATCCTGCCTGAGACGATCCTCGCCGCCGAACGCATCCCGGACTGGCTTAAGGCGTGAGTTTTCCCCAGCCGGCTCTGCACAGCTTGCCGCTGTTCGTGCGCATGGCGGGGCGCGCGGTGATCCTGCTGGGCGATGGCGAACCTGCAGAAGCGAAGCGGCGCTTGCTCGAGCGCGCCGGGGCGAGGATCGTCGGGGAAGCGGCGGAGGCGGCGCTCGCGATCGTCGCAATCGAGGATGAGACCGAAGCACTGGCGGCGATTGCGCGGCTCAAGGCGCGCGGCGTGCTCGTCAATGCGGTCGACCGGCCCGACAGTTGCGATTTCACGCTGCCCGCGATCATCGATCGCAGCCCGGTGATCGTGGCGATCGGCACCGGGGGGGCGTCGGCGGGACTCGCGGCGGCGCTGCGACAACGGCTGGAGGCGCTGCTGCCCGCCACGATCGGGCCGCTGGCCGAGCGGCTGCACGCGCTCCGCGCGGCGATCCGGCTTTCTTATCCCGCGCTCGATGCCCGTCGCCGTGCGCTGGGCGCTGCCTTTGCGCAAGGCGGCGCGCTCGATCCGCTCCGCGCAGATCCTGCGGCAGTCGGGGCCTGGCTGACGACTCCCGCCGCACCCTCCGACCAATTCGTCACGCTGCGGCTGCGGTCGCCCGACCCTGACGATCTCACGCTCGGCGATGCGCGCGCCCTCGCGCTCGCCGAGCGCATCTATCACCCGGCCAGCATCCCCTCCGCGATCCTCGACCGCGCGCGCGCCGATGCGGTACGGATTGCGGCGGATGCGCCGCCGGGAAAGGGCGAATCGGGGCTGACGATCTGGATGGAGTGGGCATGAGCGGCTTTGCATACCGTGTCGCAGACGGGAAAGCCGAACGGCTTGATATCGCGCAGGCGCTCGACGCTCCGGGCGATTTGGTCTGGGTCCATCTGACGACGAACGACGAACATGCGCAGCAATGGCTGACACAAACCGCCAAGGCCCCCGATTATGTCGTCGATGCGCTGACCACCACCGAATCGCGCCCGCGCTGCGATGCGCTCGGCGACGGGGCGTTCCTGAACTTGCGCGGGCGATCGCGCGACGAGATGACAATGTCCGACCCGCTCGCGTCGTTGCGGATCTGGGCGACGGCGGGGCGCGTGATCTCGGTCGCGCGGCTCTCGGTCACCGCGATCGATGATGTGGTCAAGCTGGTCGAGGGTGGGATGGTGCGCGACCCCGGCGACCTGATCGCCGAATTCGCCAGCGCGATCACCGAGGAACTCGATCCCGAGGTCGCCGATCTCGGCGATCGGCTCGACGATTGCGAAGCCGATCTCGATGCCGACAAGGTGTTCGAGCTGCGCCGCGGCGTGACCAAGGTGCGCGTCGCCGCGATCGGCTATCGCCGCTTTCTGCAACCGCAACGCGCCGCACTCGAAAAACTCGCGTCGTTGCCGTGCGACTGGCTGCACGACGACGACCGGCTCCACCTCAATTCCGCCGCCGACCGCGCAGCACGCATGGCCGAAGAGTTGGAGGCGATCCGCGAGCGATCGGCGTTGATGCACGAAGCGCTGACCGATTTGCGCGCCGAACAGATCGATTCACGCTCGCTGCTGATTTCGATCGTTGCGCTGATCTTCCTGCCGCTGACCTTCCTGACCGGCCTCTACGGCATGAACGTCGAAGGTCTGCCCTTCGCCAAGGAACCCTGGGCGTTCGACGTGATCGGGGGCATCTGCATTGCGGTATCGGTTGGGATCATCGGCTATTTCAGCGCGCGGCGCTGGTTCGGCTGACCTTAGCGGCTCAGCCGCTCGACCTCGTCATTGAGCGCCTGGATCGACGCGACGAGCCGCTGCCGGTCGGCGCGCGTGGCGGCGAGCTGTGTCTTGGTTTCGCCCAGTTCGACCGCGCGTGCGGCGATGCGCGCATCGAGGCTGGCATTAGAGCGTTTGAGTTCGGCGATGCGGCGCGCGCGCGCCAGGGTCCGGGCGATGCGCGCGGCGAGCACGTCGAAATCGAACGGCTTGGCGACGTGATCGTCTGCCCCCGCCGCCAAGGCCTCGACCGCGGCCGCGGGATCGCTGCGCCCGGTCAGCATGATGACGGGCAGGTCGGCCGTATCGTGGCTGCCACGGATCTCGCGCAGCACCTGCACCCCCGACAGGCGCGGCATCACCATGTCGAGCAAGACCAGATCGAAGCCGCGCGCAGCGATCAGGTCGAGCGCTTCCCCGCCGTTGTCGCTGAGGACAGTGAGATAGCCGAGATGACCCAGCCGCCGTCCGAGGACAGTGAGATTGGTGCGACTGTCATCGACCACGAGAATCGTGCCGAGCCCGCGGCGGATTGTGGTCGGATCGGGAGCAGGAAGATCGATCATGCAGCAAAGCCTAGCCACGCCGGGTCACGATTTGGTTAACGACGCGGCAACGCTGTTACCCGGCGCGAACGGTGCGCCACGCCTGGCCGATCTCATCGAGCGTCTCGGCCACCTCCCGAAACGGGCGCGGGTCGCTCCCGATGCTCGCGCGGACCACCGTCTGGCGCGCCCCGGCATAAAGCGAGGCGAGCGCCGGCGCGACGCTGCCGCCTGCATCGAAATCGAGGCTGGCCTCAAGCGCGAAGAGGATCGCGGTCGCGCGCGTGACCTTGTCGCTCTTCATCGCATAATTGCCGTTCTCGGCGGCCCAGGCGGCACCGCGTAGGGCGCGGATCGCCTCATCATACAGCAGTTGCACCAAAGCCGGGCCGTCGGCCTCGGCAGTCTGACCGGCGAGTTCGATCTGGCGATAGGTCGCTTCGGGATTGCGGCCGAATGTCGTGGCATAAGCGGCGCTCAATTGCCGCTCTTGTTCCATTGAGCGATCTGGTTCGTCAGCGTGGTCTGGGTCGCTTTATAGGCCGCGACGCGCGCATCGGAGGCGGCATATTGCTTGGTCAGGCGCTCCTGATACGCCGTCGTATCGGTCGCGACCTTGGCCTCGGCGTCGGTCACGCGGGTCTTGGCCGCCGTGTAGAGCGCGGCGCTGCCGACGAGGCCGATGCGTTCGGTCTTGCCGTTCACCGTTACCGCTTTGTCGACCGCCGCCGCCGAAATCGCATCGAGCGCCGCCGCGATCCCCCCGCCGCTCGCACCGGTGCCATCGGCGAACAAGGCCTCAACGCCATCGGGATTGCTGGCGAGCACTGCGGCGAGTTTGGCCGAATCGACGCTCAGCGTCCCGTCGCGATTGGTCGAAACGCCAATCGCCGACAGCGTGGTGGGCGCGCCCGCCGCCGCTCCGGTCGTGAGCGTGGTCAACGTCAGCCCGCGCAGCGCGCGCGACAGGCCGGTGGCGTTATAATCGTTGCGCAACGGGCCGGTCGCAGAATCGGTTTCGCTCTTCAGCACCGCTTGCAACTGATTATAGGTATCGACGAAATCGGTCACCGCCTGCGAAAGTCCGGCCGTGGGCGTGCTGCTGCCGAGCGTGACGGGCTTGCCGACCGCGGCGCTGGCCAAGTTGAGCTTCACGCCGTCGATCAGGTCGGTCACGGTATTGGTGGCGCGTTCGACGGCAACACCGTCGAGCTTTAGCTGGGCGTTGAGGGCGGCACTGCCGATCGATGTTGCGGTTTCGCCGACCCCGACATTCAATTGCGCGAGAGCGGGACTGTCGCCACTCAGCGTGAAGGCTTGCGCGCTGCCGGTCGCGCCCTTCAGCGTGAGCCGCGCGGTGCCGTCGGCATCGGTGACGATGCTCGCGGTAACCCCCGCCGCCTTGGCGTTGATTGCCTTGGCGACGCCCTCCAGCGTCTGATGATCGCTGTCGATCGGGATTTCGATGGCGGACGCGGTTCCGGCGGTAAACCCGGTGAGCGCGCCATTGCTGACCGTGCCGGTACCGAACGTAAGCGTCAGCGTGCCGGTGCCCACGGTCGCCGTCCGGCTGGCAAAGGGCGTCGCGGTCGTCGCGATTTGCGGCGTGGCAAGGCGCGTCACCTCGACCGAGGCGGACAGGCCCGACAGCTTCGCACCGGGCAAGGCGCTCGCGGTCAGCACAGCGGAGTCCGAGCTGGTCGGCTGAGTCACCAGGCTGCCGCCCTTGACGAGGCTCTTCAAGCCCGAGGCAAAGCCGGTAATCCCGCTCTGGACCTTGGCGACCGAGGAGATTTGCGCGGTGAGCGCGTTTTCCTGCTTGGTGAGCGCGGCATTCTTGGCGGCGAATTGCGCCTGGACCAGCGACGACACGAGCGACGCGGTGTCGACACCCGATCCGGCATTCTGCGCGGTCAGGATCGATTGGCCGAGGTTGGTCGACGTCGCGCTGGTCGTCACCATGACTGTGATCCCGTTACAAAACTCAGAGGATAGAACGACCGAAACCCGCGCATCTTTAGGATTCCTTCACGCCATTTTCGTCGAAACGCGCGGTCGTCGGCACCAGTACCGGGGGCGGCGTGGTGGCAGGCGTACCCCCTGCTTCGGCGTTGAGGCCGAAGACGAAGGCGAGGATCGTCGCGAGCGCAACGTAGAGGTCATCGCGCACCTCCTGCCCCTCCCGGCTGGTGTAATACACCGCGCGCGCAAGCGAGGGATATTCGAGCACCGGCACGCGGTTTTCCGCGCCCAGTTCGCGGATCGCCAGCGCGATAACGCCGCGCCCCTTGGCGACGACCACGGGCACCTGATCGCTCGCCCGATCGTAGCGCAAGGCGACCGCGAAATGCGTCGGGTTGGTGAGGATGACATGCGCTTCGCTGACCGCCTTGCGCATGTTACGCGTTGCCATCTCGCGCTGTCGCTGACGCATCGCGCCCTTCGCCTCGGGCGATCCCTCGGTTTCCTTATTCTCGTCCTTGATCGCCTGTTTCGACATCCGCAATTTGCGCAACAATTGGAGGATCTGGATCGGCACATCGATACCGGCGATGATCACCAGCCCGAACGCCATCGTGAACAGCACGCGCAGGAAGATGCCGCCCAGCGCGCCGACCGCCGTGCCGATATTGGTCGAAGCGAGGCCGATCGTGGTGTGCGCGACTTGCCCCAGCATATACCAGCCGATGCTGCCGAGCAGAACGACCTTGAGCAGCGACTTGCCGAGTTCGATCCAGCCTTGCGGCCCGAAAATGCGTTTCAGCCCAGACCCGGGATTGATCCGCGAAGCCTTGGGCGCGAGCAAGGTGCCGTTGAAGCCGAGATGGCCAAGCCCGGCCTGGCTGAGGATCGCCGCGACGAAAGTGACGATGAGCAACGATCCCAAGGCCGGCGCCAGCTTCCACCCGCTTTGCGCCAGCGCGCGGAACGGCGCAAAATCCTCGACGTCGCGGTGGTCGAACGCGAAGCTTGAGGCCATCACCTCCTTGCACGCACCGACCAGCGACGGCCCCATCACAGCAAGCCAGCCGCATCCGGCGAGGATCACCAGAGCGGTGGCGAATTCGCGCGATTTGAGGATATCGCCCTGTTCGGCCGCATCGCGTTTGCGCTTGGCGGTTGGGCTTTCTGTTTTTTCGCCGAAATCTTCAGCCATCAGCCGAGCACCAGGCTCTGCGTAGCGGCGAGCGCCTCATCGATGATGACGAGCAGATAATCGCCCATCGCCGGAAAGCCGAGCGCCAACGCGACGACACCGACCGCGAGGCTGGCGGGCAAGCCCACCGCGAACAGATTGAGCGACGGCGCCGAACGCGAAATCATACCGACGATCAAATTGAGGCACAGCAGCAGAAAGCCGACCGGCAGCGCCAGAAGGAGTCCGGCGAGAAAGGTATAGCCACCGAAGAACGCGATATTCTCGAGCTGCTGCGGCTTGAGCCAGGCGGCACCCGGCGGCAGCGCATCATAGCTCTTCACGATCATCTCGACGAGGATCAGGTGACCGTTGACGCTGAGGAACAGCAACGTGAGCATCATCGAGAAGAATTGTCCGAGCGCCGGGGTCGAGCGCCCGTTTTGCGGATCGATCGCCGAGGCGAAACCGATCCCCATCGAGGTCCCGATCACTTCGCTCGCGATCATCGGTGCGGCAAAGGCGATTTGCAGGATGAACCCCATCGCGAAGCCGACCAGCGCCTCGGCCGCGACCGCGAGGAAGGTGTTGAAGGCAAAGACGTGTTCGGGCGGCGTCACCGGATGGACGGCGAGCACGAGCACGCCGATCGCGCCCGACAACGTCACGCGCACCGTCAGCGGTATCGACACTGCGCTGAACACGGGCGCGGCAATGAACGCCGCGCCAACGCGCACCATCACGAAGATCAGTGCCCAAAGCTGGGGTTCGACCGACAGGCCGAAGCCGAGCGGGCCAGCCGCACTGCCCACCTTAGCGAACCAGATCCGGGATCCGCTCGAAAATGCCGATCGTGAAGTCGCTGATCAGCCCGATGATCAGACCACCGAAGATCAGCAGTGAGACCGCGACGACGATCAGTTTGGGCACGAAGGACAAGGTCTGTTCGTTGATCGATGTCGCCGCCTGGATCATGCCGGTGATGAGCCCGGCGAGCAACGCCGGGATCAGGATCGGGGCCGAGGCGAGCGCCAGCACCCACATCGTTTGGTTGGCGATGGTGAGGAAATAGTCTGCGTCCATTGCCGCTAACTCACAAAACTGTTGGCAAGCGAACCCATGGTCAGCGCCCAGCCGTCGACCAGCACGAACAGCAGCAGCTTGAACGGCATCGAGATGATCGTCGGCGACAGCATCATCATGCCGAGCGACATCAGCACCGTCGCGACGACCAAATCGATCACGATGAAGGGCAGGAACACCAGAAAGCCGATCTGGAAAGCGGTCTTGAGTTCGCTCGTCACAAAGGCGGGGAGCAACACCGAGAACGGAATATCGTCGGCCTTTTGATACGGCCCGCTCTTGGCAATCCCGGCGAACATCGTGATGTCTTTCTTGCGCGTCTGCTTCGCCATGAAGGCGTGGAGCGGGAGCGCGCCCAGCTTGATCATGTCGGTCGCGCCGATCTTGCTCTCGGCATAAGGCTGAATCGCGGTGGTGTTGATCTGGGTGATCGTCGGCGCCATCACGAAGAAGGACAGGAACAGCGACAGGCCGATCAGCACCTGGTTGGGCGGGGTCTGTTGCAGCCCCATCGCTTGCCGCACGATCGCCAGCACGATGATGATCCGCGTGAAGCTGGTCATCATCAGCAGGATGCCGGGCAGGATCGTCAGCAGCCCCATGACGATGAGGATCTGCAGCGACAAGGCCATCGGCGCGTTGCCGCCGCCAAGTTCCTTGAGCGCCTTGTCCGCCGCATCGCCCACGCCCGGAGTCATGGGCGGCGTTGGGGCAGGCGTCGGCAAGCCTTGCGCGAAGGCCGGGTGCGCCACCATCAGCGCGACGACGATGCCGAGCAGCACCAAGGCGAGCTTGGCCCAGAGCGGCGTGCGCTTCCCCGGCTGGCGGATCAGCGCGGGGCCAGAGCCCTTGCGGATGATCTTCACGCTCACGCGGCGTCGCTCCCCCGATCAATCAGCGCAACGCCGGTACGGCTGACCGAAACGAGCAGCTTGCGCCCCTCGAAATCGATCACCGCAAGGCGGACGCTGGGCGAGATCATCATCGTCTCGCTCACCTTGAGCATCCGGTTGGCGGGTTGCCCCGGCAGCCGCGATTCAAGCTTGCGCCAGGCATAGAGGCACCCGATCATCAGCCCGCAAACGAGCGGCAGCAGCACGACCAGCTTCAGGACATAGGACCACATCATCGGCGTCAGGCCCGCTTTTCAGGCGAAACCAGCTCGGTCATGCGCACGCCGAAGCGATCGCCGACCATCACCACTTCGCCGCGCCCGATCAGCGTGCCGTTGACGAGCACGTCGAGCAATTCATTGGACTGCCGGTCGAGCTCGATCACGCTCGTTTCGCTCAGCGCGAGCAATTCGCGCAGCGTCAGCGAGGTCGAGCCGATCTCGACCGTCAATTTGACGTCGACATCCTGCAACAGCCGGAAATTGGCCGCGAGGCTCGCATCGACCGGAAACCCACCCGTCATATCGTTCATTGGAAATTGCCCCCGAGGTCGGTCGTCGTTTCGTACGAAATACTGGTCAGTTTGATCGCGGCGCGGCCGTTCGACGTGCCGACCGTGCCCGCGCCGAGCCGATCACCACCGACCATCACCGGCACGTCACCGCCAACGCTGATCGGGATCACGTCGCCCGCCTTCAGCGCCATCAACATGCTGAGCGAGACCATCGGTTCGGCCAGCACCGACCGCACGCCGAAGCGCACGTCCATCACCGCGCGGGTGAGGCCGTTGCGCCATGCCGGATCGGGCTCGGCGGTCTTGCCCTGAACCTTGCCGGTGAGCGACGGACCGTGCGGTTTGAGCGCAGCGACCGGATAGAGCAGATCGAGAAACACCGGCTTGGCGGCGCCTGCCGCAATCCCGAAACGCGTGACCACCACCGCATCCTCGATATCGAGATCGCTGATCAGCGATGGGTTCCCCTCGACATGGCCGGGGACGAAGCTGATCTTGGCGAGCGGCTCCCACGCGGCCCGCATTGGTTCGGCGAGCATCGTGCCAAGCTGTGCGACCATCGCTTCGGCGGCGGGCGTGAATTCGCCGGGCAGATCATGCGGCGTATGGCCGGTGCCGCCGAAGAACAAATCGAGCAATTCCATCACGAAGCGCCCGTCGAGCACCGCCAGCGTTTGCCCGGTCGGCAAGCTCCCCGCCGCCGTCATCGCGAGCGGTAGCCACGCGGTCAGCCCGGCGGGGCGTTCGGCGCGATAATCGGCCAGGCGCTGAACAACCAGCGGTTCGGCCCAGCAGCGCAGTTCCTTGCGCAGCAGCGGCTCGAACACACCGCGCACGCCGCGTGCAAGCCGCGCCGACAGATGCTGCACGGTGTGCAGATCGCCGAACGGATTGAGGTTGGCGACCCCCAGCGCAACATGCTCCGCCGGCCGCCGGGGGCGTTCGCGCCGCTCGTCCGCTGTCTGGCCGCTTGCGCGCTGAAGGTCTTCGTTAACCATGCCTCACTGAACAACGAAAGTGGTAAAGTAAACGTTACCGACGCCGCCAAAACCTTCCTTTTCCTTCAGCGTGTCGTTGATCGCCTTGGCGATCCGGCGCTGCAGCATCTGCTTGCCATTGCTCGTGAAAACCTGTTCCTCGGTGGTATCGCCCAACGCCATCAGGATTGCCGAGCGCACCGCTATCTCGTTGGTCTTGATGTTCTCGACGACGGTGTCGTCATACGGCGTGGAGACGGCGATGCCGATCTGGACGAAATGGACGCTGTCCTGCAGGTTCGAGGTGAACTCCTTGTCCATCGCATAATAATTGGAGGCATATTTATCGCCGCCGACGCCGGTCGGCGGCTTATGCCCGGTGCTTGCCTCATGCCCCTCGCCGCCGCCCGATCCGACGCGCTTCTGCTCAGCCTTGGGGACGAGGCGCGGGCCTTCGGCGACGGCAGCACCGGCATGACCGCCGAGCATCCCGGCGTTCATCGCATACAGCGCACCGCCAACGCCGCCGCCGATCACGACCAACAGGCCTATGACGATCAGCAGGATCTTTTTCATGCCGCCCTTTTTCTTCTTGGGCGCTTCCTCGATCAGGTCTTTGTCACTCACGGTGTTACTCCTTCAACTCAGGCGAGGCGGTGGTCGGTAGAAAGGGTTGCGGCGTCGGGCAGCGTAGACGTCGGCGCGGGCGAAGGGACGGGCCGCGGTTGCGGCGCGGTGCCCCCACCCCCGGTCCCGCCACCGGTCCCGCCACCGGTCCCGGTCGAGACGCTGGTATCGCCGATCCGTACCCCGCGCGCTGCGGCGAGTTCCGAGAGGCGCGGTTGCGCCTCGGCGATCAGCGCGCGCGTCGCTTCGTGTTCGGCGGTAAAGCGGACATGGACGCGGTCGCCCTCCTGCCGCACGGCAACGTCGATGCTGCCCAGCGCATCGGGGATGAGCCGCACGCGCGTGTCGCCGGCATCGGCGGTATCGCGCAGCGTTTCGATGCGGTCGATCATCCGCTGCAAGCCGCGATCGGCGGTTAGATCGAGCGCGGTGTGCGCGGTGTCGGCCGCCGCCTGAACGATCGCGCGTTCGCGCAGGTCGATCGGAGTGGCGCTCGCGAAGCTGGTCGCACCATCGGGCTGATCCCGGCCATCGCCGCGCGGCGCATGCTCGCGCCACGATCCAGCGATCGCGCGGGCGCTTGCAAAGACTTGGCCGGCGGGTTGGGGCAGTGCGCTGACGACGATCGCTTGCGCCGCTGTGTCGAGCGGCAGGGCAGTTTGCGCAGGCTTGGCCTCCGGCGCCAGGCGGGGCGCGTCGATCATCGGCTTTGCGGTGATGGGCTGTGTTGGCCGCAGCGCATCCGGGCCGGCATCGGTGGCCGGTGGCGACGACGCTTGCAACAGCGATGGCATGTTTGCGGCAACCGACGGCGTTTGGGGTGTCTGCTCGGCTGGGGTTGTGATCGGCGCAGCATCGCGCGGCGACATGGCAGCGCGTGGCTGATCACTGGATGCCGGAGGCAGGGCCGCTGCGGCGCTCAGCGCGCGATCCGGAATCAGGGGCGGCGCGGTCGCCGCAGCAGGGATGGGGAGGGCCGCGAACCACATGGACGCAGCCGATGGATCGGGGGTTTGGGCGGCATCGGCCGTGTCCGGCGGCAAATCCTTGCCGGGATCGGCGGTGGCTTGCCGGGCGGGCACGAGCGGCAGCGCGGCCTGCGGGTCGTGCGCGGCGTCCTTGGCATCGAGAAATGCGCCGAGCGTCCGCGCAAAGCTGCCGGGCGACGCCACGGCACCGTCCGCGACCATGACGGGCGCTGGCGGGGGCGGCGGAACCGAAAGCAAAGCGGACGACAGGTCGATCATGCAAACTCCAGCGGGGCCGAACACGGCACCCGTCAGGCGTTCAGCAAGGATCGTGCCGAATTTTGCGGGACGGCGGCATCGCCTCCATTGCGCGGATCGCCTTGACCACGGCATCGGCCTGGCCGCGCGCGATCAATTTTTCGATCGCGCTTTGGTCGCGGCGGGCTTCGCGCGTCGCCTCGGCCGCGCGTTCGGCGACGGCTTGCGCGGCGCGCAGGCGGCCTTCGGCGGCTTCGGCGGATTGGTGGAGCCGCTCGCGGAAATGCGCGGCGGCCCCGAGCGAGAAGGCAGCGACAGGTTCCGACGCGGGCGCGACGCCCGCAACGAGCTGCGCGATCCGCGCCTTGAGCATAGCCTCACTCGCCGCGCGCTCCTGCGCGCGCGTTTCCTCGGCCTGGACGAGGCCGAGCTGCAAGGTGCGGACGCGCAGGATGCGGTCGAGCTTGGAGGGTTTAGCCATCGCCGAACACGCCGATCAATTCGGCGGCGGCATCGCCCAGCGACACCATCTCGTCGGGGTCCTGCTTGATATATTCCATCACCGCCGGGTGGCACGCGATCGCCGCGTCGATCGCCGGGTCGGCGCCCGAGCGATACGCGCCCATCAATACGAGATCGCGGTTTTCCTCATAGGTGGCGAGATGTCGGCGCAGCACGCGCGCGGCCTTCAAATGCGGCGGGCCAACGATGTCGCTCATCACGCGGCTGACGGAGGGGCCGATGTCGATCGCCGGATAGACGCCGCGCTCGGCGAGTTGGCGCGACAGCACGATATGCCCGTCAAGGATCGAGCGCGCGCTGTCGACCACCGGATCGTTGCCGTCGTCGCCATCGGCGAGCACGGTATAAATCGCGGTAATCGATCCGCCCGAATGGACATCGACGCCAGCGCGTTCGATCAAATTGGGCAGCATCGCGATCGCGCTCGGCGGATACCCCCGCGCGGAAGCGGGCTCGCCGAGCGCCAGCCCGATCTCGCGCCCGGCATGCGCGACGCGAGTCAGCGAATCCATGATCAGCAGCACCTTCTTGCCCTCTGCGCGAAACGCCTCGGCAATGGCGTGGGTGCGCAAAGCGCCGCGAATGCGCAACACCGGCGAATGGTTGGCGGGCACCGCGACGACGACGGCGCGTTTGCGCGCATCGCCCGCGACTTTGGTTTCGAGGAAATCGGCGACTTCTCTGGAGCGCTCGCCGATCAAGCCGATCACGATGACATCGGCCTCAGCCGCGCGCACGATCATGCCGAGCAGCACCGATTTGCCGACACCCGACCCCGCCATGATACCGATACGCTGCCCCTGGCCGACGGTGAGCAAGCCGTTGATCGCACGCACCCCGACATCGAGCGGCTTGAGCACGCGCCCGCGATCGAGCGGTGACTGCATTTTTCCGGCGAGCGGCCAGCGCGCCGCGCCGCGGATCGGTCCCAGACCATCGATCGGCTTGCCCGCGCCATCGACCACGCGGCCGAGCAGCGCAGCGCCAACCTCGGCCTCGCCCGGCGCGCCGAGCGGGCGTACCGGCGCTTGCGGCAGGAGCGCCGCGGGACCGCCCAGGTTCATCAACAGCGTGCGGCCGTTGCGAAAACCGATCACTTCGGCCTCGACCCCCGACTGGCGATCGCCGACCTGACAGACGGTACCGACCGGCAGCGTGAGGCCGACCGCCTCCATCAGCAGCCCGTCGAACGAGGCGAGCCGTCCCGACACTTTCGGGCGCGGCGTGAAATCGGCGAGGCCGAGCGAATCGAGATAGTCGCCGGTGAAGCGGTTCAGCATTTTACGTCTCCCCTCCCTGGAAGGGAGGGGGTAGGGCGTGGGTCGCTCTCAATGGGAACGTTACGCCCGCCCCACACCGACCCAGCCCCACCCTGACAGGGAGGGGTGCAAGAGCGCGAACCGCACTCATTCCGGCACCGCGACGCGATCGATCGCCTGCGCCAATTGTTCGAGCCACTCTTCGGGGCCATCCTCGACGATCGTCGAGGCGCTTTCGAGGACGAACGCACCGCGCGCGACGCTCGCATCGCCAATCGCGAAGATCTGGCGCGGGAGCTTGCCCTCGAGCAAGGCGACGTCGTCGGGATGGACGCGCAGCATCGCCGATTCGGCAGCATCGCTCAACAGGTCGGCAGCGGCTTCAATCCGGCTTGCAAGCAGGTCGGGCGCAATCCCGATGTCGCCGACCAGCCGGGTGACCAGCAACAACACCGTCTGCCGCAACCGCCGCGCGACCGCGTCGCGGTCGACCCTGTCATCGGCTTGCAGCGCATCGGTGAGCGCAATGAGCAAGGCACGGTCGCGCTCCCCGGTCGCGGCGACCTCGGCCAACGCCGCTTCGACGCCCTCGGCATAGCCCGCCGCATGTGCCGCGGCCACCGGGTCGACAAAGGCGGTCGGGGGTGCACTGGCGTCGAGCGGGTCCCAGCCGGCGGTCGGATTCGCACCGGGATTGGCCGGCGCGAAATGCTTCGGGCTGGCCTCGCCGTTGCCTTGCGGCGAGAAATGGACCGGGCCACGCGTCGCGCGGTCGCGCAGATCGGCAGCGGCGAACCCCGCCACGCGCGGCGCGAACGCGGCTTGCAGCGCCTCGGCGACCCCTGCCCCGCGCGACGAGAAACCGGCTGTAAAGTCAGACATAATCGTCGTCACCGCCGCCCATCTGGATCGTGCCGTCCTTGGCCAAATTGCGCGCGATCTGGATGATCACCTTTTGCGCATCGAGCACTTCGCTGAGCTTCATCGGCCCGCGTGCCTCCATTTCATCGCGAATCCCGTCGGCGGCGCGGCTCGACATGCAGCCGAGGAAGCGCGCGCGAATGCTCTCGTCGACGCCCTTCAGGCCGCGCGTGAGGATGTCGCTGTCGATGTTGCGGATCAGCGTGCCGAGATTCTTGTCGTCGAGCTCGAGCAGATTGTCGAACACGAACATCGCTTCCTCGATCGCCTTGGCGACATCGCGGTCGATCTTGAACAATTTGGGCATGACGCGCAGTTCGGTCGCCTTGCGCCCGCTCGACAGGATCTTGGCGGCGTCGCGCGTGCCGCCGAGCGTGACCCCGGACTGCGTCTGCGACGATGTCTTGCGGTTGGCGAGCATCGTCTTCAGCGTCTCGACCGCCTCGGGCGTGATCGGTCCCAGCCGGGCGAGGCGGTGGAGAATGTCGGGTTGCACCGCATCCGGCATCAGTTCGAGCACTTGCGCGCCGACCGAAGGTTCCAGATTGGCGATCATGACCGCGGCGATCTGCGGATGTTCCTTTTCGATCATCGCGGCAATCTCACCCGCATCGAGCCAGTCGAGCAAATCGATCTGACACGCGTCCTGCGCCGGAACGATCCGCGCCAGCACGCTATCGGCCTTTTCCTGGCCCAAAGCGCGCGTCATCACCGCCTCGATCCGCGGACGCGGGTCGAAGCCGATCGCAGTGCGTTCGCGCGCCTTGCCGACGAAATCGTCGAGGACATGTTCGACCTCGATCTCGCTGACATCGGCAACCGCGAACATCGCCTTGCCGAGTTGCCGCACCTCCTCGGGATCGAGCTTCTGCAGGATCGCAGCCGCCTCTTCCTCGCCAACCAGCATCATCAGCACGGCGGCGCGTTCGACGCCGGTATAGGACCGGCCGATGGGATGAAGGGGGGCGTTCATGACTTGATCATGTCCCTGACAGCGAGCGCGGCACGCGCCGGATTGTCGCGCGTGAAGCCGCGCACCATGCCGATCCGGTCGTCATAGCCGCGCGTTTGTTCGAGCGCGTCGATGCTCACCGGCTGATCGGCGCGCGGTGGCGGCATCTGGCCGCCGCCTTGCGAGTCGCCCGCCGAGTCGCGGCCGAGCGCAGCGCGCGGTTGTGGTGCCGAGTCCTCGCGCTTTTTGAGCACGGCCTTGGACAGCGGGCGGATGCCGAGGAACAGCACGAGCAATGCGATGACGATCGCCGTCACGTTGCGCGCGACCACGGGTAGCCATCCTGCCTCATACCAGGGTTGTTTGTCTTCGAAAGCGGTGGCGCCGGCAAATTTGCGGCTGATCACGGTAACGCGGTCGCCGCGCCCCTGGTTGAACCCGACCGCGGTCTGCACCAGCGAGGTGATCTGCTGGATTTCGACCGTGCCGCGCGGCTTGCCGGTTTCGGGATCGCGCAGCAGCACCGCGACCGACAAGCGCGTGATCGTGCCCGGCGCGGTGCGGCTGACCGACACTTCCTTGCCAAGATCGTAAGCGCGCGAATATTGGTCACTCGCCTTCAGCGCATCGCCGACCGCGGCGGCGGCGGCTGCAACGACGGGGGCGGCAGCACCAGGGGTGGAGGCCCCTGGAACCGGCGTCGCACCCGGCGCCGGGGTTGCGGCCGGCTGGGGCGTGGCCAGCGTCGCGGTGGGCGGCGGAGTGTTCGACAGCGCACCCGGAATGCCACCGGGCGCCGCCGGACCTTCCTTGCCGTTGCCGGTCCAATTGCCTTGCTCGACCCGCAACGTGCCCTGCTTGTCATAGCTTTCACGCGTCGCCTGCGTCTCGTTCAGATCGACATCGGCCTGGACTTCGGTGGTGAAATTGCCGGAGCCGATCAGCGGGGTGAGCAATTGCACGACTTGCGCGCGATACTTTTCCTCGACGCGGCGCTGGAACGCGATGCGTTCGTCGCTGGCAATGCCAAGCTGGCTTTCATGCGCGCCCTTGGTCAGTAAACCGCCCATCTGATCGACGATCGTCACCCCTTCGGGTTTCATGCCGGGGACCGAGGAGGCGACGAGATTGACGATCGACGAGACTTGCGCGTCGCCCAGGCTGCGCCCGGGCTGCAATTTGACGATGACCGAGGCCGACGGTGCGGCGTTATCGCGCACGAACACCGATTGTTCGGGCGTGGCGAGATGCACGCGCGCCTCGGCCACGGCATCGATTTCCTGGATCGAGCGCGCCAGTTCGGTCTCGCGCGCCTGGCGCAGGCGCTCGCCCTCGACCGCGCGCGACACGCCCATCGGGAGATTGTCGAGGATCTGATAGCCGCCAGGTGCCGCCTTGGGCAGGCCTTGGCCGGCGAGCAGAATGCGCGCGCGCGAAAAGTCGTCCTCGGCAACGGTCAACGCGCCGGTGCCCTGGTCGATCTTCGACGTGATATTGGCTTGCTGCAAGGCCGCCATCACCGACGCTTTGTCCGCATCGGCCAGTCCCGCGAACAGCGTCTTCTGGTTCGGGCTGGCAATCAGCATCCAGGCGAGCGCGGCCGCCGCGACCAGGCCGACGAGCAGCACCATCGGCAAGCTGCGCCGGACCGCGGGCTGCGCAAGCAGGCCCTGCAATTGGTGCAACGGGTTGGCGAAGCGTTCGGGCACCAAGCCGGCGACCCCGGACTGCGGCGAAGGGGTGAGGGCGTTGCTCATTTGGGGTGTGTCCTCATCATCTGCAGGGGCCATCACGGAGCGGATTTTGCCTCACGGGGAGGCGCGAGAAGGGAGCGATGGTTTGCCATCGTGACCGACGAGCAACGCTGCCGTGAGGCAAAAGGCGCCCGCCCCGCAGGGGTTGCCCGGAGCGCCACACCGGCTGCGTCACGCCGCTTGCGCGTAGCTCTGCTACGCGACGGCGCACCGTTCCTTGCCGGTGCGGCGCTCCGGGCAATGCTGGCCCCTGCAGATGATGAGGACACACCCCCATTATACCGGCATGCTCATAATGTCCTTGTAAGCGGACAGAAGTTTGTTGCGGACTTGCAGCGTCGCCTCGAACCCGACCGAGGCTTGCTGGCGCGCCATCATCACCTTGGCGATGTCGATCGTCTCGCCACGATCATAGGCTTCGGACAAGCGCCCGGCCTCGACCTGGCCCTGGTTCACGCTTTTCAGCGCATCTTCCATCGTCGCGGCGAAGCTGGCGGGCTTGGCTTGCGTCGCCGCCGCGCCATCGGTTGCACCAGCACGCGCGAGCGCCTGATTGCGTTCGAGGATTTGCGCGCGCAGCGCCATCACGCGATCGACGCTCATCGCGCCCCCGCCGCCACCAGCGCCACCGATTCCGTCGATGCTCATGCCCATACACTCCGGTTGCCGGCAGCGACGATGTCATCGCCCTGCTCGCGCGCCTTGGCGAGACGGTAGCGCAGCGTCCGCTCGGAAATGCCGAGCCGCTTGGCGGTCTCGATCCGGCTGCCATTGCACGCCGCCAGCGTCTCGCGGATCGCCTGGAATTCATGCATCTGCACGATGTTGCCCAGCGTCGCGGGCGATGCCTGATCGTTTGCCGCGCTCGCTTGAAGCGCCGTCGGTCGATCGAACACGATATGCTCGGCCGAAATCGTATCGCCGCCGGCGAACAGCAACGCGCGCTGCACGACATTCTCCAGCTCGCGGACATTGCCCGGCCAATCGTGGCGCATCAGCAAATCGATCGCCGACCGGTCGGGCCACGGGATCGTCTGGCGGTTGCCGGCGTGGCGCAGGATTAACGTTGCGGCGAGCGCGGGGATGTCCTGCGCGCGCTCGGCCAGCGGTTTGGTCGTCAGCGGAAACACCGACAGGCGATAGTAAAGATCGGCGCGGAAGCGCCCGGCGGCGACTTCGTCCTGCAAATCGCGGTTTGCGCACGCGATGACGCGCACGTCGATCGCTTGCGGTTGGGTGGCGCCGATCGGCACGACTTCGCGCTCCTGCAGCGCCCGCAGCAATTTCGCCTGGAGCTGGAGCGGCATTTCGGCGATTTCGTCGAGCAGCAGCGTGCCGCCATTGGCCGCGCGGAAAAAACCTTCGCCGCCCGAAGAAGCCCCGGTGAAGGCGCCCTTCTGATGCCCGAACAACAACGCTTCGAGCATCGTTTCGGGGAGCGCTGCGCAATTGATCGCGACGAACGGCCCGGTCGCGCGCGCCGAATTCAAGTGGATCGACCGCGCGAGGACTTCCTTGCCGGTGCCGGTCGGGCCGTTGATCAGCACCGTAATATCGGCCGCGGCGACGCGTTCTGCCAAGGCGAAGAGCGCCAGGCTCTCGGGATCGGCCGCCGTCGGCATTTCGGGTTCGGCGAGCAGCGCGCGAACAAAGCCTGCGCCGACCGCTGCATCGGTAGCCTCAAACGAGACCCGCGCCGGATTACCGTCGCGCGACGGCACGATGCAGCGTGCGTCGGTGCCGAGCACGACCGTGCGTGCCGGGGCGGGCGGGGTCTCGCCTTCTGCCACCAGATAGAGTTCGCCGCTGCGCGGCTTGGCGTCGGCGCTGCCGCCGATCGCAAAGCCTTGCGCGCGGAGCGCCGATACCAGCGGATAGTGCTGGCGTAAAATGGCGGCGGATGGGACGATCGAGCGCATTGAATTCCCCCTGGTCGAACAGGGAATGCGGCATCTTTGGTAAACGAGACGTTAAGCACGCTGCCGCAGCGGCAAAGAATTTCCGCATCCGGCAGCGTTGTGGGCGCGAATCCGCTATAAATACGCCGCAACACAGATGTGGTTTGCAAAAGTGCTTAATGTCCGCGGTCGCCGGTCGTTACCACCCTTGGCGGCTCGGCTCTCCGATAGGGGGCGGCGGGATTGCCGAACTACATTGGAGACACACCATGACTGTTATCGGAACCAACGTCGCCGCGCTGCGTGCGAGCAATGCTTCGAACTCGGCGAACGCCGCGTTGCAGACCAGCATCGAACGCCTGTCGACCGGCAAGCGCATCAACTCCGCGAAGGACGACGCCGCCGGCCTCGCCATCGCATCCTCGCTGACCTCGCAGATCAAGGGTCAGAACCAGGCGATCCGCAACGCCAACGACGGCGCCGCCCTGTCGCAGACCGCCGACGGCGCGCTCGGCGAAGTTACCAACATTCTGCAGCGCGTCCGCGAACTCTCGGTCCAGTCGGCATCGGGCACCTATAGCAACAGCGATCGCACCAACCTGCAGGCCGAAGTCACGCAGCTGACGGCGCAGTTGACCGACATTCAGAGCAAGACCAACTTCAACGGCGTTTCGCTGCTGAGCAAGGCTGCTGCAACCGTCAAGATCCAGACCGGTTCTGCCGCAACCGACACGGTTACGCTGAACGTTGGCGGGATTGATCTCGACTCAGCGATCGCTTCGGACGTTTCGACCGCCGCCGGCGCGACGACGGCACTCGGTGCGATCGATACCGCGCTCAGTGCTGTCAACACGACCCGCGCGTCGCTTGGTGCCGGCCAGAGCCGTCTGACCTCGGTCGTGAACAACCTGACGACCAACGTCGCCAATTTGACTGAAGCCCGCAGCCGGATCGAAGATGTCGATTTCTCGACCGAGACGACCAACCTCGCCAAGGCGCAGATCCTCAGCCAGGCCTCGACCGCACTGCTCGCCCAGGCGAACCAGTCGCAGCAGGGCGTGCTGAAGCTGCTCGGCTAAACGAGACCGGCCCTGGCACCCGCCCCCCTATAAGGGTGTCGGGGCCGAGCGGGCTGCCCGTGCCTCCCCTGGCGCGGGACGGTCTAAGAAGAACCCTGGCGGTCCGACAAGGACCTCCGGGGTTTTTCATATCCTATTCAAGGCCAGCCCATTCCGGCACTTCGGCGCGGTGCCGGCCATAATCGATCTCGCACCGCATGAAGCGCGGGTGAAACTCCAACGGGGCCGCGCGATCGTCGATCGTCTTCCAGGCGGAGCAGGTCTGCCCGTCATAGCGGTGCGCGTTCACATCGGGCTCGATGCGCAGAAAATGCGGGGTGAACCCGCGTTCTTTGGCTTGGCTTGTCGCCCAATAGACCGACGACCGGTAGGATTGGTTGATCAGCACCGACAGCGATCGCAGCGCGAGCTTGTCGAACGACCATTTGCCATGCTGCGGCACCAATCCGGCGCGTGGCGGCGGCGTGCCGCCCGCCGGGCAATCGCCCAGTTCGCATGTGCGACCGGCCTCGAGTGTGCCGTTGACCAGAATGAACAGATTCTTCGGTTCTGGCGGGCGCGTCGCGCGGGTTTCGGCCTCGGCCATAATACTCGCAGCTTTTTCCATCAAATCAGCGGAAAAGTCCGAAACGACACCGAAGCGGGCACCGCCGTCGATATACATTTTGCCGTCGATAAACACCGGCAGCGCGGCCATCGGGACCGAGGACGATGCCATCAACACCTCGATATAACAGTCGCGCATTTGCGGGACCTTGCTGAAATCCCCATCGATCCGCGCTTGGGCAAGGTCGGCGACATATTCGCTCGCAGCGCGCGTCAGATCGAAGATATAGGCGTCGCCGCTGTCCATTTCGACCGCGCCGACCAACAAGTGACGCCCGCTCTTGGCCTCTGCGGCAACCGCTTCGAGAACTTCTTGCGTAATCAGCCCGCGTAGTTTTTCACGTAGCGGCATCAGTTCGGAGATCGCACCCTTTTGCGCCAGCGCGAGGCCAGCGCGCGCCTTGGTGATCAGCGATTTGCTCTTGAGGCCGCCCGGCACGAAAACGTGCAGCAAATCGGCTTCCTGCTCGATCGTATATTGACGCGCGATCACGTCGGTCCGGCCGAGAAAGGCAAAGGTCGATTGGAGCGCGCCGGTGCTGATCCCGGTAACGACCGTGAAGCGCGGCAGCCCCCCCGGCGCACCAGCGGCGGCGCGCGCCTTCGCCCAGCCGTCGAGGAAACCCGCGCCGAATGCGCCATTCTGGCTCCCGCCCGACAGGAACAGCATCGACGGGCTCACCGGTGCTTGCGCCGATCCGCCAACGGCCGACGGTCGCACCTGCATTTCGGCCGCGCGCCGGTCATACGATTCGAGGATCCGGTCGTCGAGCGTGTCGCCAGTCTGCGCGGGGCCTACCGTAACGGGGATGCTCGTCACCCGTGCCGGGCCGACGGCATCGATAGCAATGCGCGTGCGGATCGCGCTGCAGCGCGGTGCCGGCCCCGCCGTCCCGGCATATTGCAGGGGTGCGATCTGGCACGCGGACACCCCGGCGGCACACCCCAAAATGCCGAATATGCGCAAAAGCGCGCTGCGCATCGGTGCCCCCAAACTACCGTTTACGCCACGTCCCGATGTCACCCCAGGTCGGCGCCGTCTTGCCCGGCGCCAGCGCTTTGACCCCGCTCGCGGGCGCGAACAGGTGGCACGCGGGCAGTGTTGCGGGATCGAGCCCGCTTACCAATCGCCACGTTTTCGCCGGATCCGGGCGAACAGCCGCGAAGCTGGTGTAATTCTGGCTGACGATCGGCGCATTGGCGGGGGCGAGCGGATAACCCGAGAAATAGAAGGATTGCGGCACTTGCTTGCCGCGGGCGTCGGCCTGGAAGCCATAGCCGAACAGGATTGCCTGGTCGGCGGTGCGGTCGGGACTGGCGCCTGTCTGTACGACCTTGCCGCCGTCCGCCGCGATCCAGAACGAGTAACCCTGCCCGTGCGCGCCGATCCGCGCGCTGTCGCCCGCGCTATACGGCAAATGCGCGATGAAATCGCGCCGTGGCGGGTGGTTGACGGGCGAGAAGAGACACACTGGCGGCATGCCCTGCGGGCGATCCTGCGGATAGGTCACGAAGAACGCGGTGTCACCGAGCGAGATGAACGAGCAGGTGAAATGGTTGGAGATCGGGAAGATCGGCAAGCAGCGCCGATCATAATGCTCCATCATCGCGCCCGCGCCCGAGCGCCCGCGCCACGTCGAATCATAATAGGTCGCACCGTACGATATTTCGTAATCGATCCCCGGGCGCAGCGGCATCGGCGGTCGGCCGCGATAGGGCGGGCCGTATGTCTGATAGTGGTTGAACACCCGGTACATCGTCCATTTCGCCGACCAATAGGTCGGATAGACCGGATCGGCGGGCGTGCCCGGCGCGCGCGGATAGCGGCAATCGGCCGATTGGCACGGACTGGCCTTGGGGTCGTTGTGCACGCCGTAGGTTTGATAGGTCTGCGCACTCGCGAGCGACCCCAACGCCGCCATCGCCACCGCTCCGCCGATCCGTTTCAAAGCACCGATCATCGCCGCGCCTCCCCCTTGGCCGAAGATCGTTACGTATCCCTGCGGGTAGCAAGAGACAATGCGCGATCCGCCCGGATTGGTTCTTTTGCTGCTCCCAAGGCCGTGACCGCCGCCGGTAAATTTGCCACATTACAAACGGGTGTCGGAGGGGGCGAACACATGAACGTTACATCACGGAATGGAATCGGTGCCACGGCGCTGGCGGCCTTGGGATTCGTCGGCTTGGCGACCGCCGCCCACGCGCAAACCGGAAGCGAATCGAGAGACTCCGCACCGATCCCCGAACCGATTGTCGTAACCGCATCGCGCACCGGCCAGGATGGAGCCGCATCGACCGCGACGATCACAGCCGAGACGATCGCGCGCCTGCAGCCGCCAACGCTGCTCGATGCGCTGAACGATGTTGCCGGGGTGCGTGCGGTGTCGACCAATGGCGTGGGCGGGGGCAGCTTCGTTTCGATCCGCGGCGGCGAACCCAATTTCACGCTGGTGCTGGTCGATGGCATTCGCGTCAATAATGCGACCAACAGCCAGGGCGGCGCGTTCGATTTCACGCTGCTCGACCCCGGCTTGGTCGCGGCGGTCGAGGTCGAGCGCGGTCCCGCCTCGGCAATCCACGGGTCGGATGCGCTGGCGGGCGTCATCAACATCCGGCTGCGTGACCCGCGGCGCACTTCGACCGAGGTGACCGGTCGCGTCACGGCGGGCAGCGACAGCGAACGGGGCGGGGGAATCACGCTCGCGCACGGATGGAAAAGCGGTGGCCTGCTGCTCGGCGGCGCGGGCTATGACAGCGGCGCGAGCGATGCCGGATCCGACGTTCAGCGCGGTCAGGGCATTGCGCGCTTGCGCCAGCGCATCGGCGGCTATGACGCGACGCTGCTGGGGCTTTACGCGACGAACGACCACCGCGCCTTTCCGCAGGATAGCGGTGGCCCGAACCTGGCCGTGAACCGCGCGAAAGAAGCGGTCAGCGGGACCTTGCTGACGCTCGGCGCGGCGTTGCGCCGAAGCCCGGAGGCGGCGGTGCGGCCGAATCTCTCCCTCAGCTGGTCGCAGCAGACCGACCAGTCGGCCACCCCGGCGATCGCGCGCGGGATCCTGTCAGCGGTGCCGGCGATCACCGCGCGCAACCGGCTGTCGCGGCTCGAGGCGATCGCGGATGTGACCGCTACGCTCGGGCCGCTTACCGCCACGGCGGGCGCTGCGCTGCTCGACGAACAGGGCCGCAGCACGGGCACGATCGATTTCGGATTCCTCCTGCCGACCGACTTTCGCATCAATCGCCGGACGCTGAGCGGCTTTGCCGAGGCGACGCTGCGCCCCGGAGCGGGGTTCACGCTCAATGCCGCCGGACGCTACGATTCGGTACGCAGCGGACCGCAAGTCTGGACCGGTCGCGGCGGCGTGGCGTGGCAGCCGAACGCGCACTTGCCGACGTTTTTCGCGCGCTATGGCACGGGCTTCAAGCTTCCCAGCTTCTACGCGCTCGGCAACCCGCTCATCGGTCGGCCCGGACTGCGGCCTGAGCGCAGCCGTGATTGGGAGGGAGGCGCGGAATGGACGCGCCCGCAATATCGCCTGCATCTGGCCTATTTCGACAACCGCTTTCGCGATCTGATCGATTTCGATCCACTGAGCTTTGCGCTGGTCAACCGCGACCGCGTGGCGGTTACCGGGGTAGAGGGCGAAGCGACGCTGCGCGCCACGCGAAACCTCGACCTATCGGGGGCGCTGACCTGGCTAAGCATCGACAGCCCGACCCCGCTGCGCAATCGTCCGGACTGGCAAGGCAATGTGCGGCTCGCGTGGCGCCCGCTGCACCACGTCGAGCTAAACGGCGCAGTGCGCTTCAATGGCGATGATGCCGATAGCTCGGTCCCGACCGGATTGGTCGTGACGCGCGGCCGAGCGCAAGCGGATATCGGCGCGCGCTGGACTGGCGCGGGCGGGGTCGGGGTGAGCGCGGTTGTGCGCAATCTCGCCGACAGCCGCGCCGAAACCGCGGTGGGGTTTCCCGAACTTGGGCGACGGCTGCTCGTGACCCTGATGGTCGGCGGGCGCTAACGCGTGGCTCAGAAGTCAGTCCCGAGCGTCAGTGCCGCCCCCGAACCGGGGCGCGCATCGCCCGCCACGCGTTGCCGCCAGTCGACCGGCATTATGTAGCAAACGCACCAAGGGCGATGCGTTCCGCATCGTGCGCGGTGACGTATGATGCCATTTAGCGTGTCTGCTTTTTTTGCGGCGATGCTGGCGATGGCATCAAGCCATTATTACCCGGTGGTTAGCTACATGGAGGTTTCGGAGCATCAACCGAGGCTCACGGAGGTTAATACCTCTATTATCCGGATCGGAAATACGAACAACTCTGATAGTATGATGCCGCTCGCCAGTCAGTGGAGAAGCGTAACCACAAGCCAAAACGAGATTAAAATAGGTACCCATTTCGTGCGCGGGGTACATATTCACGTAAGCATACCATTTACCGCTTATGGTGTTTTCCCCATGCGGCCCAATGGTTCCCTCTCCGCCTCCTTCTGCCGGAATACGGCGGGCGGCGGCTTCAGCGTGGGCGGTATAGTCAATCTCTGTGTAAAGTTCGTGGAAACCTGCTCCGCATGTGGCGTCAATAGCGGGAGAGTTCCCAGAGTTAATCAAGGTATATTCGAATTCGAAATTTATCATTCCGCCATCGATGGCGCATTTCGTGATTTTTATACCTTCAATGGATATCCACGGACGCTGCCCAATCATGGCAATATCGTTGGATTTCTTCATCGCATCGGTTGCCAAACCGGTATCTTCCACGGCGCGACGGGTAAGAACGATCTGCTGATAAAGCAGGACGGTCCCGATCGCGGTAACGATAGCGCTCAGGCCAGCGATCAGGACTGCGTAAAAAGCCCATACCGCGCTCGCCTCTTGAGCAGCGAGGTCGCGGCGTTCCTTCTCCTCAGTATTGTTGGGATCGGGATTGCTTACGAATCGTTCCGCGAAGCTGGGAAGCCCCGCGCGTTCAAATTGAACCTGTTGCCGCTGGCAGGGATGCTCGGTGGCGCATGCCTTGGCAGCTATTCTCTTCTCATGCTCGTATTGGCTATCAGCTAGCGCTAGCGAAGCAAGGGCTAGGCATCCGACAACCGTAGCGACGATGCCCCAATCGCTTCTAGACATTGTACCAGGAACACCGCTGTAAATTTACCCCGTGCCAGCTTGTTCCTGATATTTGGCTCTGAGTCCACGACCCCGATCGCCGCCAGCTTTTCCACGAGCTGCGCATAGGTCACGTTCCGGCGTTTCAGTTCTGCCTTAAGCAGCCCCTTCACCTTGGCTTCCCAAACCGTATCTGACATCAAAAGCACTCCGTTCGTCGCAAATGCACTCATATACGATACGTTCGCCCTTGCATAGAGTGCGTCATTGCCACTATATCCGATGCATAAGCACTGGATACGATGACAATGCAACATTTTCTCCTCTCTGCCGCCGCCCGCACCTTGAGCCTCAAAACGGTTTTCAAGATGGGCGAAGATGCCGCTTACGAGGCTTTTCGCATGATGCGCTGGCCGGATGGCGAAGCGACGTGCCCGCGTTGCGGCTGTGCAGAGACGTACTCGATCACCACCCGCAAGCGCTTCAAGTGCGTCGGTTGCCATCACCAATTCAGCGTCACGAGCGGCACGATCTTCGCCAGCCGCAAGCTGTCGTACACCGATCTGCTCGCCGCTATCGTGATCTTCGTGAACGGCGCTAAGGGCGTGTCGGCGCTTCAAGTCAGCCGCGATCTGGACGTGCAATACAAGACGGCTTTCGTTCTCTCGCACAAGCTGCGCGAAGCGATGGCGCTCGAAGCGCAGGGCCGCGTTCTGGACGGCGTGGTTGAAGTCGATGGCGCATACTTTGGCGGTTACGTTAAGCCCGCCAATATCAAGTCAGAGCGCGCCGATCGTCGCACCCGCCTTGCACAGTCAGGCAAGCGCCAGTCGGTCGTGGTGATGCGCGAGCGCAAGGGCGACACGCTTACGTTCGTCGGCACCCGCGAAGCCGAGGGCGTCGCTCTGGTTGCTAAGCACGTCGAAGCTGGCACGGTCGTTCATGCCGATGAAGCCTCGCACTGGGATGCCCTGCACGCCCGTTACGAGACGTACCGGATCAACCACAGCGAGGCTTACTCGCTCAACGGCGCTTGCACCAACCAAGCGGAGTCGTTCTTCTCGCGCCTCCGCCGCGCCGAAGTCGGTACGCACCACCACATCGCAGGGCCGTATCTGTCGGCTTACGCTGGCGAGATGGCATGGCGCGAAGACAACCGCCGCGTCGCCAACGGCGAGCAAGCCGGGATGGTCGTTCGGTCGGCTATGGTATCGCCAGTGTCGCGCAAGTGGGCGGGGTATTGGCAGCGGGGGGCTTGATATAACGAAATCGTTATATGACCTGCGGACGGACTAAAACGGGCGGAACAGCCCTAGAACACCCCCGATTTGCCGATTTAAGACCCGTACGGCGCATATGAATCAAAAACTAACAAACTGCCTGTGGCGCTGAAATGGCGCTGTACGGGGCTGTGAGTCGATTCAGGGCTTGGCGAGAGCGCGTTTATGGCTTACAGACAAAAGCGAGCCGGAAGGAGCTACCAACTCCGACCGACTCGCTTGTTGTTGTTGTTGTCTTAATACCACCTGCTTGGGCCAGCAGGCAGCGCCGTGATCACGAGGGCCTTACTAGCCTTTTTGGTTCATTGCGTCAACTCTGGCTCGAGCTTTTTTTAGAAAGCTCAAGTCTATGAAACGCAAAGCATCGCCTCCAATCACGCCTGAAATGGCGGCTCATATCAAGTTCCTGATCAAGGAACGCGGCTTGTTTCAACATCAAGCGGCGGCGCTACTCGGCGTCAATCAAGGCCGTGTGTCGGAACTCGTAAACGGGAAAACGCATCCCGAAGTGCCCCCGGCACAAGGTTCGTTCCCCTTCTAAGAACTAGGGCGCGCCGTGCGATGGCGCGCCCATTCATACCAACCGCCACTCCAGTTCCGCCCCGCTCCCATACTTAGCCCCGGTCACGACACCCCGCTTGCGCAGCCGGTAAAAGGCATCCGCCGCGCGCTTCCGCATAAGCGTCATGGCAACGCGGTCGCGCGGGTCGATCTGGCGCTCTGCACTTAGCGCCGCCGCTGCCTCTAACGTTCGTACAGGCCCGTCAGAGCGCCGTAGCAAGTCCAACAGGAAGCGTTGCAACTCCGTCGTGCCGTCCGCTGCTACAGGCGCTCGCTTGCGCTCTGGCAGATCGGACGCGGTGAGGCCGGGGCTGAATACCAAAACGGCGCGGTCTATCGCCTCTAGCGATGCGGCGGCATCCTCCCAACGCTGGCGGTGTGTCTCTACCTCGCACGCCAGTTCCGCCCGCTTGCGCAATAGCCCCGATAGGGTCTGATCGTATCCGTCCTGCATATGATGACATTAGCGGTTGCGGGCGGTTACAAACAGTGTAGACTTGGTGCAATTGCTACATAATACCGCAGTCGACCGAGACGCGCAGCCGCTGCTTGCCGAGCGGGAGTGTAGCGCCGAGCGTGGGGCCGAGATCGAGGCGCGCCGCACCGCGTTGCGCGCCGCCCCACGCGCCCGCGCCCAGATCGACTCGCACGCCGCCAATTGCGCCGAGCGGATGCGCAACGCGCGCGGCGCCGTCCGCATAGGGTTCGCTCCCCGCGCGGCGGATCACCCCCGCTTGGCCATAGGCCTCGAGCCGGAAATCGAGCGGCAGCGCGACCGGACCAACGCCACCGACCACGCCGAGCGCCGGGCCGCTGCGCCCGCCATCAAGCGCGAAACGCTGTTCGGCGACCAGTCGGACGGGGAGGCGCGACGGCTGCCACTCCACGCCGAGCGCCGCCTCGCGCAGGCCGCGCCCGATCGGAGTGGTGACGCGCGCCGCCAGCGCGAGACGATGCCGACGATCGACCAGATAGGCGATCCGCGCGCCCGCTTGCGCTCCGCCGAGCTGCCCGCCCAGCCCGCCCGGCGCGATCCCCGCGCCGCCGCGCGCGACCAGCCAGGCACTGCCCGACCAGCGCGACGGCAGTCGCTTCGGTGGATCGCGCGGAATCGGACGCGGCACGCCGGGGAGCAAAGGATCGGGTTCCTCGACGGGCACCGCATCGCCGAAGCGCACCAGCCCGAGCAAGGCAAGCGCGACGCGCGTCGGATCGGCGCTGCGACGGCGGAACGAAGCGAAAGCGGCGCGCGCGCGCGGTGGCGCGGTCTGGTGGCCCGATCCGGATCGTACGGCGTCAGGCGGCGCGGCGGGTCGAGCCAGAATGGCGGCGACCGGAAACGGCGCGAGCGCGCGCAACACCTCTGCTGGCGGTTCGAACTGCGGCCACAGCATCACGACGCGAAGACCGATCCATCCGCAGAGCACGGTGCCCAGAAAACGCAGCGGCCTGCCCTGCCCCGGCATCAAGCGTCGCTTGGCTTGCGCGCAATGGCATCGTCCGGAAAGACGTGGGCGGTCTTGTCCCAGATCAACGTGCCGCCCAGCAACGAGCGGACATACGCGGTGACCGCGCGCCGTGCCGCCAGCAACGCGACCAGATTGCCGACCAACACACGCGGCAGCGACCACAGCGCCTCACGCCAGCCATAGGCCTGCCCGGTGAACAACGCGCGCGACGCGAGCCGCCAGCCGAGCAGCGTGGCGTTGACGCGTAACAGCACCTCCATCGGCCGCGACAATGGCGGCGCAGGCACGCCCGCCACCGCATGCACCAGCTGCGAAGCGCCCCATGCCACCAGCGCGACATAGGCCACCGCCAACACCAGCACCGCAAGCGGCGCGCGGCGGTCGCGCATCCGCATCCAATGTTCGCGCCAGTCGAGCGTGCGCGTCCAGCCAATGCGGTCCCACCCGGCCAGCGCAATGCCCGTCATCCACCGCGCCTTTTGCCGGACCGCCGCGTCGAGCGTCGCGGGGAAAAACGCGCGCACTGCGACCAACGGTCCGCCCGGCCGCTCACGCACCCGCGCCAGCACACCGGCACCGCCAAGCCCCGCGATCCGCAGGCCCAGTTCGTAATCCTCGGTCAGCGATCCGGCATCGAACGGCAGGCCGCCCTGCGCCGCCGCGATCCGATCGAGCATCGCACGGTCGATCGCGCAGCCGACCCCGGCCAGCGGCAATCCCGCGCCAAGCGCCTGCCGCACGACCAGATTTTTCGCATGCGCCTCTGAAAATTCATCGGCATAATGGCCCGATATCAACGTCGCTGCCGGGTCGATCAACGGCAGCACCGGCACTTGCACGACCGCATAGGTCCCGATCAGCGCATCGAACACGCGTAGTTCGCCGGGGTGCACGACATCCTCAGCGTCGTGGAGCACCACCGCCGCCGCACGCCCGCCGTCGCGCGCCTCCTCCCGTTGCAGCGCGCGCCACAGCGTGTTGAGGCAATCGGCCTTGGTCGTCGGGCCGTCATGCGCGCCGATCACCAGCCGAACGCGCCGATCATCCGCCGCCACATCGGCCACCGCTGCGATCGTCGCGCGATCATTGGGATAGGTACCGACATAGAGCCGATAGTCGGGATGATCGAACCGCACGAGGCTCGCACGCAGCATCGGGCCGATCACGGTAGCCTCGTCCCATGCGGGAACGAACACAGCGATCCGGCGCGGCGAGGACGTATAGCGATCGAGCAACGCGGGGACGGCCCGCGCCCGCCGTCCGCGCGCGGTCCCGCACCACGCCAGATCGACCGCCAGATCATCCAGCCCACCAATCAGAAAACCAATGGCTGCGAACAGCATCGTCTCGCGCGTGAGCGCATCGAGCGCCGCCTAAGCCCAATCTGCCCCCACCCGACGCGCTCCCCTCGACCGCTCCCGCGAGTCGCTCTAGACAGTTTTCAACATCCGTGGCGATCGGGCAAATATGCGACGAAATGTTCCATTCGTCGCTATACTGGCACGCTTCGTCGCTGTATAAGACCTAATCCGACGCTCCCGGGAGGGCATGATGAAGCTGGCGTACCGAATCGCACTGCTTGCCCTTGCCATCGCGCCGATTGCCGCTTTCGGCGATTCGAGCCCGCAAGTCGTCCTTGCCACACCCGGCATTGGCGATGGCGCGATCGAACGTTTCACGACGCGCTTCAACCAGCCAATGGTGCCGCTCGGCGATCCGCGCGCGGCGTCGCCGTTCGACGTTACCTGCGCGGTCGGCGGCCAAGGCCGCTGGGTCGATCCGCAGACCTTCGTCTATGATTTTGCCAGCGGCTTGCCCGGCGGCACGGTGTGCAAATTCAAACTGCGCGACGGGTTGAAGAGCGTCAGCGGCTATGCCGCGACCGGCCAGAAGGAATTTACCGTCGATGCCGGCGGCCCGGTCGCCCGCGCGGTGCTGCCGGGCGAGGATTCGAGCGAAATCGAGGAGGATCAGGTCTTCCTCGTCGCGGCGAACTTGCCCGCTACGCCCGCCTCGGTAGCGGCCAATGCCTATTGCTCGGTCAAGGGGATTGGCGAGAAAATCCCGGTCGACGTGCTCGCCCCCGATCTGGCCGGGAAAATCCTCGGCGAACTCGGCACCGACAGCTGGACCGTGCGCAGCTTCCTCGAAAGCGGTGGTCTTCCCGCGACGATCCCCGCGCCTGCCGACCGTGCCAAGGCCTATGCCGGGGTCACTGCGCTGAAATGCCGCCGCCCGCTGCCGCCTGGCACCGACATGGCGCTGGTA
Source organism: Sphingomonas psychrolutea (assembly GCF_014636175.1). Classification (GTDB taxonomy): domain Bacteria; phylum Pseudomonadota; class Alphaproteobacteria; order Sphingomonadales; family Sphingomonadaceae; genus Sphingomonas; species Sphingomonas psychrolutea. The sequence continues at coordinate 78,392 of NZ_BMDW01000006.1, forward strand.
TGGGGCGCGAACATCGCAGGGGCAGGCGGCAAGACCGCGGGCAGCGACCAACGCTTCGATTACACCGTGCGCCAGCCCTTCACCGCCAAGTTCGAATGCAGCCGCGTCAATGCCGCCGCCGGCTGCAACCCGGTCGAAAAGGCGTGGGTGCGCTTCTCGGCACCGGTTCCGACGGAACTCGCCAAGCAAATCCGCATCCAAACCGCCGCCGGCAAGATGCTGACCCCGACGATCCTCGATTCTGAAAACGGGGAGGCGCGCGGCGATGCCAAGAGCAACGCGACCGTCTCGTCGGTCGGTTTCAAGGCCCCGCTGCCCGAGGCACAGACGGGCAAGCTGACGCTGCCCGAAGGCGTGAAGGACGAAAGCGGGCGGCCGCTCGCCAACGCCGCGCGCTTCCCGCTCGATGTGCGCTTCGGGGCCGCGCCGCCGCTGGTGAAGTTTGCAGCAAGCTTCGGCATTCTCGAATCAAAACAAGGCGGGGTGTTGCCGGTGACGGTACGCAACGTCGAACCCGCGCTGCAGGGCACCAACCTGACGATCGCCGGGCAAGCCTTCCGTGTCGATGGCACCGACGGCAAGATCGCCGACTGGCTGCGCACCGTCGGCACGGCCGGTGACGATGAAAGCCACGAGGAAAAACGCGGCAAGGAATCGGTCCGGATCAACGATACCGGCGCGACCTCGATCCTCGGCAAACAGGGGGCGGCATTCCGGGTCGGACTTCCCGGCAAGGGCAAGGATTTCGAAGTCGTCGGGATGCCGCTCGGCGGCGGCAAGCCCGGTTTCTACGTCGTCGAACTGGCCAGCCCCGTGCTGGGGCAAGCGCTGCTCGGGCGCAAAGCCCCGCGTTACGTTGCTGCCGCCGCGCTCGTCACCAACATGGCGGTGCATTTCAAATGGGGCCGCGAGAAGAGCCTCGCCTGGGTGACGGCACTCGACACCGGCAAGCCCGTCGCGGGCGCGGCGGTGCGGATCACCGACAGCTGCACCGGCGAGAGCCTCGCGCATGGCACCACCGACAAGAGCGGCGCGGTCTATGCGCCCCCCGGCCTGCCCGCGCCTGAAACCTATGGCGATTGCAAATATGGCCAAGCGCCGCTGATGATTTCGGCTCGCGTCGGCGACGACTTCAGCTTCACGCTGACCGAATGGGGCCAGGGCATCCGACCGTATGATTTCGACTTGCCCTATGGCTATTCGGCGCGCGGCGAGACGCTCCACACCGTGTTCGACACCGCGCTGATCCGTCAGGGCGAGACGGTGCATATGAAGCACATCCTGCGCACCTCGGTCGGCGATGGCTTTGGCCTCGCCCCAGCACTGACGGGCACGCTGCGGCTGCAGCATCGCGGATCGGACACGCAATTCGATTTGCCGCTCAGCATCGATGCCAACGGCATCGGCACCAGCGAATGGACCGCACCGGCGGGGGCACCGATGGGCGATTACGATCTCTCGGTGATTGCGGGCGATCGCCGGATCGAGACCGGGCAAAGCTTCAAGGTCGACGAATTCAAGCTGCCGACGATGCGCGCGAGCGTGACCGGCCCGAAGGAAGCGGTGATCCGCCCCACGACGCTGCCGCTCGACCTGTTCGTGGGGTATCTCTCGGGCGGGGGTGCATCGAACCTCGCGGTCGATATGCGCGTCGGCTATTTCGGGCATGACGCCAAGCCCGACGGCTATGAAGGCTATAGCTTCGGCGGCAAGGCGATCGCCGAGGGCACGCGCGCGCTCAACGGCGATGGCGAGGAGGAGCAGACCCCGCTCCCTCCGACCCAAATGCTCCCCGCGACGCTGGGCGGCGATGGCACCGCGAAACAGACGCTGAGCATCCCGCAAGGTCTCGACGGCACGACCGACATGCTGGTCGAGATGGATTATCAGGACGCCAATGGCGAAGTCCTGACCGCGTCCAAGCGCATCCCGATCTATGCCAGCGGCGTGCAATTGGGCGTCAAGACCGATGGCTGGCTGATGAAGCAGGACGATCTGCGGCTGCGCTTCGTGGCGCTCGATACCAATGGCAAGCCGATCGCCAATCAGGCGATCTCGGTCGCGCTCTACAGCCGCCAGATCCTCACCGCGCGGCGGCGGCTGATCGGCGGCTTCTACGCCTATGACAATCGCATGAAGACGACCAAGCTGGCGCAGAGCTGCACGGCGACAACCGACGCGCAGGGGCTGGCGACGTGCAAGCTCGATCCCGGTATTTCGGGCGAAGTCTATGCGGTTGCCACGACCAAGGACGCCAACGGCAACGAAGCGCGCGCGACGCAAAGCGTGTGGCTGGCGGGCAAGGACGATTGGTGGTTCGGCGGCGACAATGGCGACCGGATGGACGTGATCGCCGAGCAGCAATCGTATGAAGCGGGCGACGTGGCGCGCTTCCAGGTGCGGATGCCGTTCCGCCAGGCGACCGCATTGGTCACGGTCGAGCGCGAGGGCGTGCTCGCGTCTTACGTCACCGAGCTCAGCGGCACCGATCCGGTGGTCGAGGTGAAGATGCCCGGCAGCTATGCGCCCGACGTGTTCGTCTCGGTCATGGTCGTGCGCGGGCGCACCGAAAGCGGCTTCTGGACGTGGCTGCACGGCGTCGCGCGCAGCGTTGGCCTCGCGAGCGATCCGCCCGAGGGACAGGAGCCGACGGCGCTGGTCGATCTCGCCAAGCCGAGCTACCGCATCGGTATCGCCAAGGTGAAGGTCGGCTGGGAAGCGCATCGGTTGAACGTTGCGGTCAAGGCCGACCGTGCCCGCTACGCCGCGCGCGACGTGGCGCAAGTCGATGTGCAGGTGAAGACCCCCGACGGGAAACCCGCGCGCAGTGCCGACCTCGCCTTTGCCGCGGTCGACGAAGCGCTGTTGCAGCTCGCACCCAACGATAGCTGGGACGTGCTGACTGCGTTGATGGGCGAGCGCCCGCTGTCGGTCATCACCTCGACCGCGCAGACGCAAGTCGTCGGCAAGCGGCATTATGGCAAGAAAGCGGTCGAAGTGGGCGGCGATGGCGGTGGCGCGGCCGATGGATCGGGCCTCAACCGCGAGAATTTCAAGCCCGTCATCCTGTGGCAAGGCCATGTCGCGCTCGACGCGAACGGCCACGCGCGCATCCCCGTTGCGCTGTCCGACGCGCTGACCTCGTTCAAGCTGGTCGCGATCGCCACCGATGGCGCGCAGCTTTACGGCACCGGCATGGCGAGCGTGCGCACCGCGCAGGATCTGTCGATCTTTGCCGGGCTGCCGCCCGTAGTGCGCACCGGCGATTTCTATGCGGCCGGCTTCACGCTGCGCAACGGATCGGACAAGCCGATGACGGTGACCGCGCAGGTCGACGTCACGCCCGCGGTTGCACAAGGCAAGCCGCTGACGGTGACAATCCCGGCGGGCGGCGCGGTGCCGGTCGCGTGGAACCTGACCGCGCCTGCCAATCTCGACCGCTTGCGCTGGCACGTCAGTGCGAAATCGTCGGACGGCAAGGCGGTCGACCAGATCACCACCGATCAGGCGGTGCAGCCGCTCTACCCGGTCGAAGTCTGGGCCGGCACGCTCGCGCGCGTCGGGGCCGACACCTCGATCCCGATCCAGCCGCCGATGGGGGCGATTGCCGGGCGCGGGACGGTCGATATCCGGCTCGACGATACGCTCGCCCCGCCGCTCGAAGGGGTGCGGGCATTCATGGCGGCTTATCCGTACGATTGCTTCGAACAGCGGCTGTCGCGCGCGATTGCCTTGGGCGATTCCGCGCAGTGGCAAGCGCTCGCGGGCGAAATTCCGGCCTATCAGGCGGATGACGGGCTGTTGCGCTACTGGCCCTCGGGCAGCCTCACCGGGTCGGAGGCGCTCACCGCGTATGTGCTGGCGATGACCTCGGATGCGGGGCTCACCATCCCCGAGGGCCCGCGCGCGAAAATGATCGAGGGGCTCAAGGCCGTGCTCGACGGGCGCCTCCGCCACGAGGACTATGGCGATGTCCGGCTCCAGCGCGTCTACGCCTTCAACGCATTGGCCCGCGCCAATGCCGCGACCCCGGCGATGCTCGGGCAATTGAGCATGACGCCCAAGGAAATGCCGACCGCCTTGCTCGCCGATTATATCGTGTCGCTCGATCACCTCTCGGGCCTCGCCAACGGTGCGCCGCTGAAGGCGGCCGCGGCCAACACGCTGCGCACGCGCCTGGTGTATGAAGGCACGCGGCTCGATCTGTCGGATAGCAGCAACCAGCCGTGGTGGCTGATGTCGTCGGGCGACGAAGCCTCGATCAAGGCGGTGATCGCGACGCTCGGCCGCCCCGGCTGGCAGGACGATGCACCGAAGATGATGGTCGGTGTGGCCCTTCGTCAGAGCAAGGGCCGGTGGGATACGACCACCGCCAACGCCTGGGGCACGATCGCGGCGAAGAAGTTCGCGGCACTCTATCCGGCCAGCGCGATCGTGGGCGCGACCACGATGAGCCTTGGCGGGCAGACGATCAGCAAGGCCTGGCCGCTGGCGACGACGGCGCGCGCGGCGAGCTTCGCGCTACCGGCGATGCTGACCCCGCTCAAACTGGCGCACGCGGGGGCCGGACCATGGGCGAACGTCTCGGTCTCGGCTGCGGTGCCGCTGACCAAGGCGCTGTTTGCTGGCTATGAAATGCAGCGCAATGTCGAAGTCGTGCAGGCGCGGACCAAGGGCGTCCTTACGCGGGGTGATGTCGTGCGCGTGACGATTACAGTGAAGGCGAGTGCCGAGCGCAATTGGGTGGTGATCAACGATCCGATCCCAGCAGGCGCGACGATCATCGGCGATCTGGGCGGGCAATCGCAGATCCTGGCCGGGCAAGCTTCGGCCGGGCCGGGCAGCAAGTTCGAGGCACGCGATGCCGATGGCAAGCTGTGGGAGATTCAGGTCGGCGTGGTGCCGGCCTATGTCGAGCGGCGCAACGATGCTTGGCGCGCTTATTATGGCTGGGTGCCGCGCGGGGCGTTCAGCGCGTCGTATATGCTGCGCTTGAACGGCGCGGGGCGCTTCAGCCTGCCGCCGAGCCGAGTCGAGGCGATGTACTCGCCCGCAATCCGCGCACAACTGCCGCTCGCGCCGGTGACGGTGGTGCAGCGTTAGTGTCTCTATCCACCCCGGCGAAGGCCGGGGCCCAGTAGCGGGCCGTTGAGTGATCGAGTACCGCGCTCTTCTTCGTCGTGCGTCACAACTGGGCCCCGGCCTTCGCCGGGGTGGAGCAAGGGTGTGGGCGCGCTTCGGGACGCTGGACGCAAGGATTAGCCAATGGGCGGTGGCGACCTGGGCAAAACTCCGCACCAAGCAAGGCCTGACGCTCTCCGCCCTCGCACTCGCCATCCTCGCCTTCATCGTGATCGATTACGCAACGCTGCCCCCGCCGCTCCCCGCTTACGCGCATATCCGCGCGGCATGGCACCCGTCCGAGGCTTGGCTGTATGATCGAAACGGCGCGCTGATCGACAGCGCGCGCGTCGATTTCACCGCGCGGCGGCTCGGCTGGACCCCGCTCGACCAAATCTCGCCCGTCACGCGTGACACGATCGTCGGGGTCGAGGACAAGCGCTTCTTTTCGCATGGCGGGGTCGACTGGCTCGCCCTCGCCGGCGTCGCACGCGACAAGGCGCGGGGCGAGCGCGCACGCGGCGCGAGCACGCTGTCGATGCAAGTCGCGGGCTTCCTCGCGCCCGATCTCGCCGCGCCCGGCAAGCGCCATGTCTGGGACAAGCTCCGCCAGATGCGCGCCGCCTGGAGCCTCGAATCGGGCTGGTCGAAGGACCAGATCCTCGAGGCCTATCTCAATCTCGCCGGCTTCCGTGGTGAGGCGCAGGGGATCGGTGCGGCGGCACTCGGCCTGTTCGGCAAGACCCCCGATGCACTCGCGCGCGACGATGCGGTGCTGCTCGCCGCGCTCCTGCCCGATCCGCAGGCCGACCCTGCCGCCGTCGCGCGGCGTGCTTGCGCCGTCAGCCACGAGGCCGAATGCGCGCGCTTTGCGGGCGAGGCGGCGTCGATGCTCGGCCCGGCGCGGAGCCTGGCGCTCGACCCCGGCCTCGCGCCGCATTTGTCGGATCGGCTGCTGACCAAGCCGGGGCTGAAGGTCACCACCACACTCGATCGCCGCATTCAGACGCTCGCGATCGTCGCGCTGAAGCGGCAATTGCAGGGCCTCGGCGGCGCGCGCGCCCGCGACGGGGCCGCAATCGTGGTCGACAATGCGACCGGCGACGTGCTCGCCTATGTCGGCGGCATCGGCGGGGCCTCGACCGCGGCGTCGGTCGATGGCGCGAACGCCTATCGGCAGGCAGGATCGACGCTCAAACCGTTCCTCTACGCGCAGGCGATCGAGCGCGGCTATCTCACCCCCGCCTCGATCCTCGACGATTCCCCGGTCCAGCTCGACACGGCCTCAGGCCTTTACGTCCCGCAGAATTACGATCGCGGGTTCAAGGGGCCGGTGTCGGCACGCACCGCGTTGGCCGGGTCGCTCAACGTTCCCGCAGTACGGACTCTCTTGCTCGTCGGGGTCGATCCGTTCCGCGATCGGCTGTGGGACAGTGGCTATCGCGGCTTGGTCGAGGATGGTGCCTATTACGGCTATTCGCTCGCGTTAGGATCGGCCGAAGTGACGCTGCTCGAACAGGCCAATGCCTATCGCAGCCTCGCGCAAGGCGGGCGCTGGTCGCCGCTGCGACTCACGCTCGATGCCCCACGCGAAGCACCGCGCGCCGTCACGACCCCGCAGGCGGCGTGGCTGGTGGCGGACATGATGGCCGATCCCAATGCCCGCGTCGCGACCTTCGGGCTCGATTCGGCGCTGCGCCTGCCGTTCTGGGCAGCGGTGAAAACCGGAACATCGAAGGCCATGCGCGACAATTGGTGCATCGGCTTCACGCAGAAATACACGGTCGCGGTGTGGGTCGGCAATCTCGAGGGCGATTCGATGCGCGCGGTATCGGGGGCTAGCGGCGCTGCACCGGTATGGCGCGACATCATGCTCGCGCTCAATGCCACGGAACGCGGGAACCCACCGTCGCACCCCGCCGGAGTCGAAGCCAAGGCGATCAGCTTTGCGAATGCGATCGAACAGCCGCGCACGGAATATTTCCTCACCGGAACCGGCCAGACACGGATCGCCTTCGCGCCGCCCGAATCGCGCCGCCCGCGCATCACCAATCCGGTATCGGGCAGCGTCTATGCGATCGACCCCGATATCCCGCCCGACCGACAGCGGCTGTCGGTCGATGTATCGGGGGCGGCGATTGCGCATCGGCTGTGGCTCGACAAGACCGACCTCGGCGCGGCCGATTCGACACCGCAGATCATCGCCGCACCGGGCATCCACCGGCTCCGCCTGATCGATGTCGCCGGGCACGTTGTCGACCAAGTGCTGTTCACGATCCGCTGAAACGACCAACGACCGCGCTCCCGAAAGGAACGCGGCCGCTGCCCGTGACGAAACGCGCGTGCTTAGCGATAGAAGCCGCGGATCACGTCGATCACGACGCCGCGCCGCGTATCGACCAGGATCACGTCGTTATAATGCCGGATCCACTGCTGACCGTACGCCGGGCGACGCAAGTGCAAGCGCCACGGATCGGCAATGACGTAGCGCGATCCATAATAACCGCTCGAGATGCGCACCCCGGTGCGGAACGCATTGTAACGGAACGGCGCGTTCCAACCGCCGCGATTGTAGAAGCCGGGATTGCGATCGCGCCAGCCACGCCAATCGTCGCGACCATAAGCGCGGTTACGGTCGCGCACGTCTTCGCGCAGTTCCTGCCGCGCATCGCGGACGTCTTCGCGCTGGTCGCGAATGTCGCGGCGGTCGCCGGTACGACGGGCATCGCGCAGGTCGCGCTGTTCACCCCGAAGATCCTGCCGGTCGCGGCGCACTTCGGCGTTCGATTGGGCGCTTGCGGCGACAGGCATCAGCGTTGCCGCCATCACCGCGGTGAAAATGAATTTGCGCATCATATCCTCCATCATTGGCCGACCAACGGGTCGGTCCATGCCGAAGCTTATGCCGCCTGCGCCCTGAACGGCTAGCGAACGCACGCGTCAGCATACCGTCAGGGTTGTATCAAAGTGTATCAGGCGAAGACCAGCGTCCGGCGTTAGGGCGCGCCGCTGCCGCCGGTATTGTCGTTGCCGCCTTGTCCGCCGCCACCGATTGCCCCGACCGTGCCAATATTGCCGAACAGTTCATCGAAGAAGCTGCGCTTCTTGCCAAGCGTCGGCGTGGTCTTGCTCGATGGGCTGACCGAGGCGACCTGTTCCACCCCCGAACGCCGCACCGCCGAGACGACGCCGCGATCGTCGAAGCTGATCCGCAGCGTTACTTGCTCGCGCACATGCGGATTATTGTACGCGAAATTGCGCGCATCGCGCGAGATATAATACCAGTCACCCTGGTTGAATTCAGAGGTGAAGCTCGGCTTGCCGAGCACGGCGAGCACCGACTGGCGCGTATCGGTGCCGGCCTGGACCGAATTGACCAGATCGGGATCGATGACATAGCCTTGATGCGAACGGAGCGGCACGCACGCGCTCACCCCCAGCCCGACCATGGCGAGCAGGGCGACAGCCGTCATCTGGCGGACGGACTTCAAACGCATCGACACTCTCCGTTCAGGGCACGCAACCGTAACACGCTATTCTGGCCACGGCGCATTGCATCGTGGGCCGTCTGCCTCAATATGCCGGGAAACGCGGCCAAACAAGGGCGCGACCGTGATGCGGCGCTGATACGACGGGAACACTTGGATTTTGGGCTGGTTCGACAGACTTTTGGGCCGTGAGCGCGACGAGCTCGCCTTGGCATTGTATGATGGCGTGATCGCGACCGCGCGCGCGCCGCATTGGTATACGACGGGCGGCGTTCCCGATACGCTCGACGGGCGGTTCGACATGGTCGCGGCGATCCTGTCGCTGGTGCTGCTGCGGCTCGAGGGCGATGCCAGCGCGGGCGCCGCAAGCGCGCGGCTGACCGAACGCTTCGTCACCGACATGGACGGGCAATTGCGCGAAAGCGGCATTGGCGACATCGGCGTCGGCAAGCATATCGGCAAGATGATGGGGATGCTCGGCGGGCGGCTCGGTGCCTATCGCGACGGGCTGGTCAGTGGCGATCTGAGTACCGCATTGGTACGCAACCTGTATCGCGGGGTGATGCCCGACGCCGTAGCGCTGGCGCATTCGCAAAGGGCGTTGCTTGCCTTGCGCGATGCGCTTGGCGCGACGCCTGCCGCCGCGCTGATCGACGGGCGGATGCCGTGAGCGCCCCCGAATTTTCCCGGATCGAGCGAATCGACACGATCGGTGCGGGCGCGCGCAGCATCACGATCACCGCGACCGAAGCCGAGCGCGCGGCGCTGGCGGTACGCTTCGGCCTGATCGCGGTCGATCGGCTCGAGGCGACCTTCGCGGTGCAGCGCGACGCCAGCGGAATCATCGCGCGCGGGCGCGTCACGGCGGCGGTGGTCCAAGGCTGTTCGGTCACCGACGACCCACTGCCGATGACGGTTTCCGAAGACGTCGCATTGCGTTTCGTGACCGAACGGGAAGCGGCCGCGGAGGAAGAGGTCGAACTCGATACCGACGCGCTCGACACGATGGCCTATGATGGCAATGGGATCGACCTCGGCGAGGCAGCGGCCGAAACCATGGCGCTGGCGCTCGATCCGTTCCCGCGCGGGCCGAATGCGGCGGCGGCGCTACGCGCGGCGGGCGTGATCAGCGAGGAAGAGGCAAAGCCGGCGGGCGCATTGGCCGGGCTGAAGAGCTTGCTGGGTAGGGATTAATCGGCGTCCGGCCCGAGCGTCGGATCAAGATCGCGCGGGCGCACAAAGCGGGTGAGGCGCGCGGCGCCGGGTGCGAGATCACGCCACGTGCCGTCAAACACGATTTCGGCGATCGTTGCGGTGGGATATTTCACCCCGAGCGCAACGCGCGGTGCTTCGTCCGATTCGGGCACCAGCCACAAAGCGAGATCCTCCAGCCCCGGATTATGCCCGACCAGCAGGACATGCGTCGCTTCCGACGGCAGCTCCTGCACGACATCGAGCAAGGTCACCGCTGACGCCAGATAGATCCGCCGATCCCACACCGCGCCCAGCGTACGGCCATAGCCAAGTTCGACTTGCGCCAGCGTTTCGACCACGCGCAGCGCGGGCGACGCCACGACGGCATCGAACACCGCGCCACCGCTGCGCAAATGGCCGCCGATCAACGCCGCCGCACGTTTTCCCCGGCCGTTGAGCCCACGGTCGAAATCGCGCTGTGCCGGGTCGTCCCAATCCGATTTGGCATGGCGGAGCAAAGTGAGCCTCTTCACGATTTGGTCTCCGTGTCCGCGGTCGCGCGCGCCTCATGCCCAATTTGATCGGGTGAGGGAAGCGCCGACGCGCGCGCGACGGCTTCATCGAGCGTCACGCGCCGGATCGGCACGCCGGGCGGGAACGCGCTGAGAAGCCGCGACGGCATCGCGGCGGACAGCAGCACGAACGCGCCATGATCGTCGGCGCGGCGGATCAACCGCCCGAATGCTTGCGCCAGCCGCGCGCGGACGATGCGATCGTCATAGGCGCTGCCGCCGCCCGCCAGCCGCCGCGCGGCGTGGAGCACGGTCGGCTTGGGCCAGGGCACGCCCTCAAGCACGACCAGCCGCAGCGAGCGGCCCGGCACATCGACGCCGTCGCGCAAGGCATCAGTGCCGAGCAAGGACGCCGCCGGATCATCGCGAAAGATGTCGACCAGCGTGCCGGTATCGATCGGATCGACATGCTGCGCGTAGAGCGGCAGCCCCTCGCGTGCGAGCCGGTCGGCGATTCGCGCATGGACCCCGCGCAGCCGCCGAATTGCAGTGAACAGCCCGAGCATCCCGCCACCGCTCGCCACGCCCAGCCGCGCATAGGCGTTGGCCAGCGCGCCCATGTCGCCGCGCTTGACGTCGGTCACGATCAACACCTCGGCCTGCGTGCCATAATCGAACGGGGAGGCCGCCTCGAACCGGCTTGCGCCGCGCAGCAGATGGTTCGCCCCGGTGCGCGCTTCCGCCACGTCCCAGTCTCCGCCATTGTGTCCGCCGCCGCCACGCAGCGTCGCCGAAGTGACGAGCACGCCATGCGCTTGCTTGAGCACGGTTTCGGCAAAGGGCCGGGTCGGATCGAGCCAGTGCCGGTGCAGCCCGATATCATATTCGCGCCCCTCGACCCGGTCGACCGCGAGCCAGTCGACGAAATCGGGCGAGGCTGGCCCTCCGATCCGCGCGAGCAGCGACAGCCAGGCGGCCACCGTCTCGGCGCGCCAGCCGAGCGAGGCGACTGCACCCTCGATCCGGGCGCGTGCCGGGCCGTCCATCCAATCGGGGCCTTCGTCGAGCACCGCCTCAAGCCGCCGTCCGAGCGCGACCAGCGGGCGGACCAGCGCGTCGAGCGCCTCCGCCGCCGGACCCGCCGCTTCGATCAGGGCGGGGTCGGGCTCGGCCAGCTCGGTTTCCAGACCATAGCCTGCCTCACCCTCCTTCTCGGCGCGGGCGTAGGTCAGCCCGCGCACTGCCGCGAGCAGCGCCTCGATCGGCCCGAACGGCGCACCTTCGCCGATCCGCTGCAGCCAGCCATCGCTCGCGAGCGCCTGTGCCGCCGCCACCGCATCGGTGATCGCGCGACCGCCGCCCTCATCATAGCTCGCGACATCCGAGAGCCGCGCGGCGAGCCCGCGCCGCCGCCCGCGCCCGCCCGATTCGGGGCCGATCACCCAGCGGCGGAGCTCGATCGTCTCCGCTCCCGTCAGCGCGGTCGAGAACATCGCATCGGCCGCGTCGAACAGATGATGCCCCTCATCGAACACATAGCGCGTCGGCCGCGTCATGGATTCGCGGCCGCGCGCGGCGTTGACCATCACCAAAGCGTGGTTGGCGATGACCAGATCGGCCTCGGCACTCGCTCGCGCGGCGCGCTCGATGAAGCATTTGCGGTAATGCGGGCACCCGGCATAGACGCATTCGCCGCGCCGGTCGGTCAGCGCGGTCGCGCCGTTGCGGCGGAACAGTGTGGTCAGCCAGCCGGGTAGATCGCCCCCGACCATGTCGCCATCGGCGCTATACGCCGCCCAGCGCGCGACGAGTTGCGCGAGGATCGCCGCGCGCCCGGCGAACCCGCCTTGCAGCGCGTCCTCCAGATTGAGCAGGCACAGGTAATTCTCGCGGCCTTTGCGCGTCACCACTTTGGCACGGCGCACCGCCGGATCGGGGAAGAGGCGGGCGCTTTCCTGCCCCAATTGGCGTTGCAGCGCCTTGGTGAAGGTCGACACCCACACCACGCCATCGGCCTTCTCCGCCCAGAGCGAGGCGGGCGCGAGATAACCGAGCGTCTTGCCGATCCCGGTGCCCGCCTCGGCCAGCACCATATTGGGCGCGCCCGCCGTCATGCGCGGCCCGAACGCTTCGCGCGCCGCTTGGGCGTAGGCGCGCTGGCCCTGGCGTTGCTCCGCCGCAGACCCGGTCAGCGCGGCCAGGCGCGCCTGCGTTTCGTCCGGATCGAGCGTCACCGTGCGCGGTTGCGGACGGGCTGCACCCTCGGACCATTCGGGCAGCTTCGAATAGAGCCAGCGTTCGGCGACCGCGGGCTTGCGCAGCCGCTGCGCCAGCACCGGCGCCCAGGTCCAGCGCAGCCGGAACAGCGATTGCGCCGCAGTCCACGCCCCCTCGCGCTCGGGCCAGTTGCTGGCCGGATCGGTCATGTCGAGCAACGCCGCCGCCGCCGCGCGCAGGAAGTTCGCCACCTCGGCATCCTCGCGCGGGGCAGCGAGCCCGGCGACGCGCGCGAGCCCGCGCGGCGTCGGCACCATGAAGCGCGCCGGGCACAAAAAGGCGAACAGTTCGAGCAGATCGAGCAGATCGAGCCCCGACAGATCGGCATAGCCCAGCCGCTGCCCGATCAGCGCGGCGTTGAGCAGGATCACCGGCGTATCCGCCGCAATCCGGATTGCCTCCCCCCGCCCGATCGGCCGCGTGCCGCTCTCGTCCGCGATCCAGATGCCGCTGTGGCTGGCGTGGAGGGCGGGATAGGGGAGGGCGGGATAGGGGAGCGCTGAAGAAAGCGTGTTGGTCACGCCCAGACTATCGCGTGCACGGAACGAAATGGCAACGTATCACCGTCGCACCGGATCGATCAATTGCTGGAGGAGCCGGTCGGGATGCGCCCGATCGAGGCCGACCGGGGCGGTGCGGTCAGCAGGCGGGGCGAGCGTCCCGAACAGCCGATCCCACAGCGGCACCAAATCGCCATAGTTGCGATCGTGCGCCGCGCGATCAGGTGCATGATGCGCGCGGTGGAAGCCGGGCGTGATCACGAGTCCGTCCATCATCCGCTCGATCCACGGCGGCAGCGCGATATCGGCATGCTGCCACAGGGCCAGCGCAAACAGCAGCGTGTCGACCGCAAGCACAGCGGTAATCGGCGGTCCGATCACCACCACCGTCGCCGCCGCGACCGGCGCGATGATCAGCAGTTCGAGCGGGTGGTTGCGCACGGCGGTCGACACATCCACCGCAGCGTCGGCATGGTGGACGCGGTGGATCCGCCAAATCCACGGGATCGCATGGCTGAACCGATGGACCCAATAGGTCGTGAAACTGCGCGCGGTCAGCAGTAGCGCGAACGCGGCGATCCACGGCAAGGCGACCAACGGGCCAAGCCCGATCCCCAGCTTCTGCGCGAACACCGCCGCCGCCAGCGTCGATAGCGGCAGGACGCTGGCTATCCCGATCGTGACGATGCCCAAAGCGAAATTGGTGACCAGCCGCGCATCCGACGCGCCGTCAGACCCGCGCTCCACCCGCGGCGCCGCCACCTCGCACAGCGTGAGCACTGCAAAGCAGGCGAGGAGTGCTGCTGCCCAGATCCAGCCGACTTGCTCCACCTCAAATTCCTTGCGTCGGGTATCTTGTGTGCCACCCGCGGCATGCTACGCTGCCACGCGTATCATAACAGGGAAATTTTTCGATGGTCCGTACGCATGCGTTCACCGCCGCCGCCTTTGTAATTCTGCTGGCCGAAGCTGCCCCTGCTTTCGCGGGCCTCCCTGCCACCCCTGCCCCGATCGCCGGTGTCGGGCTTGGCGCGGTCGCCTTGATCGGTCTAGGCTATCGTGCGCTCAAGCGCCGGGCTCAGCGCTGAGCGCGACCAAGGCCGCGCTGCTCGGTTTCCCGCTTACCAGTCTCGCCATTGATCGCGCCGTCGCCTTTGCGGGCGTCGGCGTGTTCGCTGCGATCAATGCGCTTGCCGACACGATCCTTGGGTCGCTGCACGCAACCGGCCTGATCGACGCCATCGTGTCGCTGGCCGGGGTCAGCGCGGTGCTTTGGTTCGGCCTGTTCGCGGCGCTGCGCATTGCGGTTGAACCCGGCGCTTCGGCATGGCGGCGCGGCGACGGCATGGTGCTCGGCATTACGGTGCTGTGCGCGCTGTTACCTGCAACCTGGACGGCGGCAGTTGGTGTATTTCTGCTCGGTGCCTATCTCGTACTGAGCGCGCAGGACGGGCGCGCGCGCCGCGTCGCGCTGGTCTTGCTCGCGCTCAGCGGAACCTTGCTCTGGGGCAAGATTGTGCTCCTCGCCTTCGCGCCGATCGTGCTCGCGGCGGACGGGCAAATCGTCGGCGCGATCGTCGGGACGGGTGCGACGGGCAACTTGGTCGGGTTTGTCGGCGGCGGACAGTTCGTGATCGGCGGGCCGTGTTCGTCGGTCCACAACATCTCGCTTGCGCTCTTGCTGTGGAGCTGTGTCGTCGCCTTGCTGGATTTGACGATCGACCGCCGGCTGATCCTGGTCGGCGTGGCGGCAATGGCGGCGATGTATGCGCTCAATCTCGCGCGGCTGTCGGCGATCGCACTGTTCCCGGCGGATTTCGAATGGCTCCATCTCGGGACAGGCGCGACATTGTTCGGCTGGGCCGGTTTGCTGCTGGCCGGGCTGATCATCGGTGCCGGAGCCTATGATGCGCTCGCCCGTCGCGCTTAGCATCTGGGCGGGCCTCTTAGCACTGGCGACGATCGGGTCGCTCGCAGTGAAGGACGCGCTTGCCTCGGCGCCGCAAGTCGAACTGGCAGGCAAGACCAACGCCGCGATTGCCGCCACGTTACGCGGCCAGGGTTTCGCGGTGCGCGTCGAACCGCACCGCTTTCAGAGCTGGATCTTTTTCGGCACGCGCGGCGCGTGCCGGATCGCCGCGCGCGACGCGGTGAACGCCGCGCATTATACCGAGGCGTTCCGCGAACAAATGGCGGGTGTCGGGTCGGTGCGGTATCTCTATCGCGGCAATCGCTCGGTCGGCCCGCCCGAATTAACGGCGTTGGTCTACCGTCTGGTGCCGCGCAGCCTCGATCGCTTCGGCGTCCATGTCGCGCGTAGCGCGCCGGTCGCGGTGGCGACCAGCAGCGGCTGTCCCGACGGCGATTTCGGGCTTGAGCGCATTGCCGTCGCACCCTGACGCGTGTGCCCCTTGCCTGGAGGATCACCCGCGCGCGTGACGAACCGCCTCACTAGCGCTAGACGCACGCCCATGACCGATTTCCGCACCGCCGCCCTCGATTCCAAAGCTTGGCCCTATGAAGAGGCGCGCAAGCTGCTCAAGCGCTACCCGGAGGGCAAACCGGGCGGGGCACCGATCATCTTCGAGACCGGCTATGGCCCGTCGGGCCTGCCGCATATCGGCACGTTCAACGAAGTGCTGCGCACGACGATGGTGCGGCATGCGTTTCAGACGCTGTCCGATGCGCCAACGCGGCTGATCGAATTCAGCGACGATATGGACGGGTTGCGCAAAGTCCCCGACAACGTGCCCAACCAAGCGATGTTGACCGAGCATCTCGGCAAGCCGCTCAGCCGCATTCCCGATCCGTTCGAGAAGTTCGAGAGTTTCGCCGCGCATAACAATGCGATGCTGCGCGATTTTCTCGATCGCTTCGGCTTCGAGTATGAGTTCGTCTCCTCTGCCTCGCAATATGAAGCCGGCGTGTTCGATGACGCGCTGAAGGGCGTGCTGCGCCATTATCAGGCGATCATGGGCGTGATGCTGCCGACGCTGCGCAAGGAACGCGCCGCGACCTATTCGCCGATCCTGCCGATCAGCCCCAAGACCGGAGTGGTGCTGCAAGTCCCGGTCGAAGTGGTCGACGCGGAGGCGGGCACGATCCGCTTCACGGACAGCGATGGCGAGGTGCTGGTGCAATCGGTGCTGGGGGGCCACGCCAAGCTGCAATGGAAGGTCGATTGGGCGATGCGCTGGGTCGCGCTCGGCGTCGATTACGAGATGTACGGCAAGGACCTGATCGACAGCGGCGTGCAATCGGGCAAGATCGCCCGCGTGCTCGGCGGGCGCCCGCCCGAGGGGCTGATCTACGAGATGTTCCTCGACGAAAAAGGCGAGAAGATTTCGAAGTCGAAGGGCAATGGCCTGACGCTCGATCAATGGCTTGAATACGGCACGCAGGAGAGCCTGTCCTTCTTCGCCTATCGCGAGCCGAAAAAGGCCAAGCAACTCCACATCGGCGTCATCCCGCGCGCGGTCGACGACTATTTCCAGTTTCGCGGCACCTATGCGGCGTTGCCGGTCGAGCAGAAGCTCGGTAATCCCGTGCACCATATCCATGATGGCGCGGTGCCCGCGGACCTGCCGCCGGTGACCTTTGGGCTGTTGCTCAATTTGGTCGGCGTGCTTGGCGCGGGCGCGACCGCCGAGCAAGTGCGCGGCTATCTGAGCAACTATATCGAGGGCGCAATCCCACCAGAGCTCGACGCGCTGATCGGCCATGCGCTCGCCTATAACCGCGATTTCATCGCGCCGACGCTCAAGCGCCGCAAGCCCGAGGGGATCGAGATCGCGGCGCTCGAACGGCTCGACCGCGAACTTGCCGCAGCCCCCGCCGATGCATCGGCGGTCGATTTGCAGAACATCGTCTATGCGATCGGGAACGAAGGCGGGTTCGACCCGTTACGTGCCTGGTTCGGAGCGCTGTACGAAACCCTGCTCGGTTCTTCACAAGGACCACGCATGGGCAGTTTCATCGCGCTGTACGGTATCGACAATACGCGCGCGCTGATTGCCGAAGCCTTGGCCGCCTGACGGTGGCCGACCCGCCGCCGCCAACCTCGATCGAGGTTCTGATCGCAATGCCACAGGCGATCGCGCGCAAAACACGCTCGACGATGCGCCACTTCCTGGTCAACGAAGCATCGGGCGGGATCGTGCTGATCGCGGCGGCGCTGCTGGCGATGATCGCGGCCAATTCGGCTCTGGCCGAGCGCTATTTCGGCTTGCTCCATCTCGTGACCGGGCCGGTGCTGGTCAAGGAACTTGGGCCGATGACGGTCCATCTGTGGATCAATGACGGGCTGATGGCGATTTTCTTCCTGCTCGTCGGGCTGGAGATCAAGCGCGAGTTCGTCGACGGGCAATTGGCGAGCTGGAAGCGGCGGCGACTGCCGTTCATCGCGGCGGCGGCGGGGATGATCGTGCCGGCGCTGATCTATCTGGCGGTGGCGGGCGGTAATCCGGCGGTGGTGCGCGGCTGGGCGATTCCGGCGGCGACCGATATCGCCTTTGCGATCGGCGTACTCGCGCTGCTCGGATCGCGCGCGCCGCCGGCGCTGAAGCTGTTCCTGACCACGGTCGCGATTGTCGATGACATGGGTGCGGTCGCGATCATCGCGGTTGCCTATACCGACCATCTCAACGTGCTCGCGCTGGTTGGCGCCGGGCTCGTCGCGGCGGGGATGTATGCGCTCAATCGCTACGCCGTGCGACGCCTCACGCCCTATCTCGTCGGGTTCGTCCTGCTGTGGTTCCTGGTGCTGCTGTCGGGCGTCCATGCGACGATTGCGGGGGTTGTGACCGCTTTTCTGATCCCGATCACGACTGCGCCCGGCGCGCCCGCTTCGGCAAAATCGCCGCTGCACCGGCTTGAACATGGGCTGCATGGCACTGTCGCATTTCTGATCGTGCCGCTGTTCGGCTTTGCCAATGCCGGCGTGTCGCTCGTTGGCACGAGCCTCGCGTCGCTCGCCCACCCGTTGGTGCTGGGCATCACGCTCGGGTTGTTCCTGGGCAAGCAGATCGGGATTTTGGGCAGCATCGCGCTCGCTGAACGGTTTGGCATCGCGCAGCGTCCGGGCGGGGCGAGCTGGCTGCAAGTCTATGGCGTCGCCTTGCTCGCCGGGATCGGTTTTACAATGAGCTTGTTCATCGGCGGGCTGGCCTTCCCGAACGACGTGCACTTGGTCGACGAGGTGAAACTCGGAGTGCTGTGCGGCTCGATTCTGTCGGGGCTGGCGGGCTATCTGGTTTTGCGCTTTGCACCACGCGTGAAGCGGGTGCCGTGATGCGGCGCTTTTTCTCGGCGCGGCAATTGGCGCATGCGCCCGCGCTCGAGCTGCACAATGGCGGCTTCACGGCCTTTGCCGAAACACCGTCGCGCGCCGCAACGATCCGTGATGCGATCGGCGGCGCGGAGGAACCCGCGGATCGCGGCGATGCGGCGATCCGCGCGGTGCATAGCGCCGACTATCTCGCCTTTTTGGCAGAAGCGCCCGCACGCTGGGCGGCGGCGGGGCGGCCGGGCGATGCGATGGGTTATGTCTGGCCAGTGGTCGGGCGGCGATCGCTCAGGATCGAGCGAATCGACGGGCTGATCGGGCGCTACAGCTTCGACGCCTCGACTCCGCTGACCGCCGACAGCTATGGGTCGGCCTATTGGAGCGCGCAAAGCGCGCTCGCGGCGACGCACGCCGTGCTGGGCGGCGAGCGCGCCGCTTTCGCCTTGTGCCGCCCGCCCGGGCACCACGCCGGCAGCGATTATCTCGGCGGCTATTGCTACCTCAACACCGCCGCCATCGCCGCACAGGCGGCGATCGATGCGGGGCGGCAGCGCGTCGCGATCCTCGATATCGACTATCACCACGGCAACGGGACGCAGGACATCTTCTGGGATCGCGGCGATGTGTTTTACGCCAGCATCCATGCCGATCCGGCGACGGATTACCCCTTCTACTGGGGCCATGCCGATGAAAGGGGCGAGGGCGATGGGCACGGCGCAACGCTCAACTTGCCCCTGCCGCAAGGCTCGGGGCTGGAGCCGTTCCGCCGCGCGCAAGCAACCGTGCTCGAGGCGATCGCGCGGTTCGCGCCCGATCTGCTGATCGTCAGCCTGGGCGTGGATACGTGGGAGGGCGATCCGATCTCGCACTTCAAACTGACCACCGGGGATTATGCGGTGCTCGCGGCGGATATCGCAGGCTTTGGCTGGCCGACGGTAGTGGCGATGGAGGGCGGCTATGCCGTCGATGCGCTGGGCGCGAACGTGGCGAGTTTTCTGGGCGGGTTTTGAGCGCAACCCCTATTCGGCTGCGCCGGTCAGCGACCACCAATCCTGCGCGGCATGGATCAGGCGCACGACGGAAATACCGTTTGGGCGCCGCTCGTAGAAGATCAGATGGTTCGGAAAACCATCGACCTTCCATTTGTGCAGCGCGCCCAGTCGAGGATGGGTCGAAACAAACCGTGGCGCGATGCCCGGATTCTCTGCCAAGACGGCGAAAGTCCGGTCGGTGGCATCGAGAAATCGATCGGCAACGTCAAAGCCGGCCTCGTCGGCAAGCCAGCGATAATGCCGTTCGATATCGCGCCGCGCCGCCGCTCGGACGACGATCGTGGATCGGCTCAATGGCCGACCCGGGCCGATGCTCGAATGGCGTCGATGTCGTGCCGGGTCCATTCCGCCTCTGGGCTCGCCAGCCCTTCGAGCAGCAGCGTCTCCAGCGTCTCGCGCGCCTTGCGCTTTTCGTCGGCGCGGATCAGTTCGCGGACGTATTCGCTGGCGCTGCTGTAGCGGCCATTGGCGATTTCACCCTCAACGAACGCTTTCAGCGCGCCTGGAAGCGAGATGTTCATGCTGTCCATCGGCGCAGGATAGGCAAATGGCAGGAAATGGCAATATTGGGCGGCGTCGCGGGGGAAGCACGACGCAGGCGTAAATCCCGCGTCGTCGGTCGGCGCTGTGGCGCCGCCGGCCGCGCCGACGTCGCTTCGCTGGTCGGCAGCGGCGCGTAGCTTACGCTACGCGCCTCGCGTCGTCACAGCTTCTCGGTCAGCTCCGGCACCAGCTTGAACAAATCGCCCACCAATCCGTAATCCGCGACCTGAAAAATCGGAGCGTCCTCGTCCTTGTTGATCGCGATGATGACCTTCGAATCCTTCATCCCCGCCAGATGCTGGATCGCGCCCGAAATGCCGACCGCGACATAGACCTCGGGGGCGACGATCTTGCCGGTCTGGCCGACCTGATAGTCATTCGGGGCATAGCCGGCGTCGACTGCAGCGCGGCTCGCGCCGACGCCTGCGCCGAGCTTGTCGGCGAGCGGATCGATGATCGCGTGGAATTGCGCGTCCGAACCGAGCGCGCGCCCGCCCGACACGATGATCTTGGCCGAGGTCAGCTCGGGCCGCTCCGATTTGGCGATTTCCGAGCCGACATAGCTCGACAGACCCGCATCGCCCGTCGTCGCGACGGCTTCGATCGTGCCCGATCCACCCTCGGTGGCGGCCTTGGCAAACGCCGTGCCGCGCACGGTGATCACCTTCTTGGCGTCCTTGGTCTGGACGGTAGCGATCGCGTTGCCCGCATAGATCGGCCGCGTGAACGTATCTTCGCTCTCGACCGAAAGGATGTCCGAAATCTGCATCACGTCGAGCAGAGCGGCAACGCGTGGCGCGATGTTCTTGCCGTTAGTGGTGGCGGGCGCGAGGAACGCGTCGTGCGTCGCCATGAGCCCCGCGATCAGCGGCGCGACATTCTCGGCCAGCGCATGGGCATAGGCGGCATCGTCGGCGACGTGCACCGTGCCGACGCCGGCAATCTTGGCGGCTTCGGCGGCGACGCCGGCGACGCCTTGCCCGGCGACGAGCAAATGCACTTCGCCCAGTTGCGAAGCGGCGGTGACCACGGCGAGCGTGGCGTCCTTGACGGTGGCGCCGTCATGTTCGACCCAGACGAGCGTCTTCACTTGGCAACTCCCATCGCCTTGAGTTTGGCAACCAGTTCATCGACATCGGCGACCTTGACGCCGGCCGAGCGCTTGGCCGGCTCGACTACCTTCAGCGTGGTGACACGCGGGGTGACATCGACACCGTAATCGCCCGGCGTTTTCTGCGCCATCGGCTTCGACTTCGCCTTCATGATGTTGGGCAGCGAGGCATAGCGCGGTTCGTTGAGGCGCAGATCGACCGTGATGATCGCGGGCAGCGTGAGCGTCTCGGTCTCCGACCCGCCATCGACTTCGCGCGTCACGGTGACGCTGTCGGCGGTGAGCTCGACCTTGGAAGCGAACGTCGCCTGACCGACACCCATCAACCCGGCGAGCATTTGCCCGGTCTGATTGTTGTCATCGTCGATCGCTTGCTTGCCGAGGATGATCAAATCGGGCTTTTCCTCCGCGACGATCGCCTGCAGCAATTTGGCGACGCCCAGCGGCTCGACCCTGTCCTCGCTGACGACGAGGATCGCGCGGTCGGCACCCATGGCGAGCGCAGTGCGCAGCGTTTCCTGCGATTTCTGTTCGCCGATCGACACGACAACGATTTCGGTCACGCCCTTATCTTTCAGGCGAATCGCTTCCTCGACCGCGATCTCGTCGAACGGGTTCATGCTCATCTTGACGTTGGCCAGATCGACCCCCGTCCCATCCGCCTTGACGCGGGGCTTTACGTTGTAATCAAGCACGCGCTTGACGGGGACCATAACTTTCATGCCTTCATCCTCAATTCGTCAAATCCAGCCGTCGCTCGATACGATCCAGCCTATCTCCAAACCGATCCATCTGCGTTTGCAGGTGCGCGGTCACTTCCGCATCCCCCAACTGATCACGGCGCAGCGCCAGAACCGCAGTATGAGTTTCCGATTGTCGGACCTTCAACTCGCGTATGTCACGCTGCATACTGTCCAGAGTCGCCTGAAAGAGCTTCAGATGCTCCACCATCAGGTTTTCAACTTCACCCATCATCTCGCTCCGCTTCGGAAACGCTATGCCGCCTTCTTCACCTCAGCCACGATCTTCTTCGCGGCATCGCCCAGATCGTTTGCCGGAACGATCGCGAGGCCCGAATTTGCCAGGATCGCCTTCCCCTCTGCAACATTGGTGCCCTCAAGCCGGACGACAAGCGGCACGCTCAAATTCACTTCCTTCGCCGCGGCAACGATGCCCTCGGCAATGATGTCGCACTTCATAATGCCGCCGAAGATGTTGACGAGGATGCCCTTCACGTTCGGATCGGCAAGAATGATCTTGAATGCTGCCGTCACCTTCTCCTTCGAAGCGCCGCCGCCGACGTCGAGGAAATTGGCGGGGAACATGCCGTTCAGCTTGATGATATCCATCGTCGCCATCGCGAGGCCCGCGCCATTGACCATGCAGCCGATGTCGCCGTCGAGCTTGATGTAGGCGAGGTCGTATTTCGACGCTTCGAGCTCGGCGGGATCCTCCTCGGACTCGTCGCGGAGTTCCATCAGATCCTTGTGGCGGAACATCGCATTGCCATCGAACGCGACCTTGGCGTCGAGCACCATCAGCTTCCCGTCATCGGTGACGGCGAGCGGGTTGATTTCGATCTGTTCGGCATCGGTGCCGATAAAGGCGTCGTACAATTTGGACGCGACGAACGATGCCTGCTTGGCGAGATCACCCGACAATTCGAGTGCTGCGGCAACGGCGCGGCCGTGATGCGGCTGAAACCCGGTCGCGCAATCGATATCGATCGAATGAATCTTTTCCGGCGTGTCGTGCGCGACGGTTTCGATGTCCATTCCGCCTTCGGTCGAGGCGACCATCGACACGCGCCCGGTGGCGCGGTTTACGAGCAACGCGAGGTAGAATTCCTTGGCGATATCGACGCCGTCGGTGACGTAGAGGCGGTTGACTTGCTTGCCATGCTCGCCGGTCTGGATCGTCACCAGCGTGTTGCCGAGCATGTCGGTCGCTGCCGCGCGGACGTCGTCGGCGCTGCGCGCGAGGCGAACGCCGCCCTTGGCATCGGGGCCCAATTCCTTGAACTTGCCCTTGCCGCGCCCGCCGGCATGGATTTGCGCCTTCACGACATAAAGCGGCCCGGGCAGCTTGGCGGCGGCGGCAACGGCTTCGTCGACCGACATGGCGGAAAAGCCTGCGGGAACCGGCACGCCGTATTTCGCCAGCACTTCCTTCGCCTGATATTCATGGATGTTCATGGGGCGGGGCCTTTGCCAGAGATCGGGATACGCTGGCCTTAAGCACAGCGCGAACCACGAATCCACCCCCTCAGCGTACCATCCCGCTGGCACACAGCGCCGCCGATGATCCGGTTACCGCGATGATCTGCGGGTCACGCAGCGATCGCACGCGGTACAAAAACTGCTCGAGATCGCGCGATCGGTCGGCCTTGCCGAGCCCCGCCAACCGCCGCAGCTGCAGGATCGAGAGCCGATCGACCATCCGCCCCGCCATGCAAGCGACAATCGGCTTGGGGATTCCGGCGCTGACCAACCCCGAACGGGTCAAGGTTTCCGGCGTCGAACAGCCCGCCAGTGCAGCACACGCAAAAAGGATGAAGCAGGGTCGCATATCGTGTTTGCAATGCTATATCGGCGGCATGTCCTGGACAACCGGCCTTTTGACCTTTTTCGCGACCATCCTGGGGATGGAAGTCTTCGCCTATGTCGTCCACCGCTGGGTGATGCACGGCTTTGGCTGGTTCCTCCACGAAAGCCACCACCGCCCGCGCACCGGCTTCTGGGAGCTGAACGACTGGTATTTCGTGATTTTCGCTTTGCCCTCGATTGTCCTGCTGGTGCTGGGCACCAGCGGCACGACCGGCGATTGGGCGACCTGGATCGGCGCGGGGATCGCCGGTTACGGCGCGATCTATCTCGGCTTTCACGACGTGATCGTCCACCGCCGCGTGGAAAGCGGCTATGTCCCGCGCTGGAGCTATATGAAGCGCATCGTCCAGGCGCACCGGCTGCACCACGTCGTCGGCACCAAGCACGGCACGGTCAGCTTCGGCTTTATCTACGCACCCAAGCCCGAAGTGCTGAAGGCGGAGTTGAGACGCCGCGGCATGGACGGCGTCCGCGCGGCGGGCGCGCAGGACGGATCGGGGCGCGTGGTCGAGCGGGTTTAGCGGTTACGCGCCGCGGTCGGGCTGCGCCGCTTAATCGAACAGGCTGGACACCGAACTCTCATCCGCGATCCGCCGGATCGCCTCAGCGAGCAACGGCGCGATCGTTAAATGGCGGATCTTTTTTGCCGCCGAAATCACGTCGTGGCTGCCAATCGAGTCGGTGATCACCAATTCCTCGAGCACCGATCCCTCAACGCGGGCGACCGCTCCGCCCGACAGCACGCCGTGCGTGATGTAGGCAACGACCCCGGCCGCGCCCGCTTCCATCAACGCCGCCGCCGCGTTGCACAGCGTGCCGCCCGAATCGACGATATCGTCGATCAGGATGCAGAAGCGCCCCTCGACCTCGCCGATGATGTTCATCACTTCGGATTCGCCCGCGCGTTCGCGGCGCTTGTCGACGATCGCGAGCGGCGCATTGTCGAGCCGCTTGGCGAGCGCGCGCGCGCGCACCACGCCCCCGACATCGGGCGAGACGACCATCAGATTATGCCGACTGTAGCGCGTCTGGATATCGGCCGCGATGACGGGGGCGGCGAACAGATTGTCGGTCGGAATGTCGAAAAACCCCTGGATCTGCCCGGCGTGCAAATCAACCGAAAGCACGCGGTCGGCACCCGCGACGGTAATCAGGTTGGCGACGAGCTTGGCCGAGATCGGCGTGCGCGGGCCGGGTTTGCGGTCCTGCCGGGCATAGCCGAAATAGGGGATGACGGCGGTGATGCGCTTGGCCGAGGCGCGTTTCAGCGCGTCGATGCAAATCAGCAATTCCATCAGATTGTCGTTCGCCGGAT
This sequence comes from Sphingomonas psychrolutea, assembly GCF_014636175.1. Taxonomy (GTDB): domain Bacteria; phylum Pseudomonadota; class Alphaproteobacteria; order Sphingomonadales; family Sphingomonadaceae; genus Sphingomonas; species Sphingomonas psychrolutea. Next base: position 103,395 of record NZ_BMDW01000006.1, read on the forward strand.
AGCCGGTCGATTGCAGCACGAACACGTCCTCGCCGCGGACATTCTCCTGAATTTCGACGAAAATCTCCTCATCGGCAAAGCGCCGGACAAGCGCGTCGGTCAACGGCATTTCGAGATACGCCGCGACATCGCGCGCCAGTGGCAGATTGGAATTGCCGGTCATCAGTTTCATGGTGCAAGGCCCCTGCAGTCGCTCGCCCTCTTAATCTCGGGCGACACGAACGCAATGCCGCGATTGTGTCGCTAGAGAATTTAGGCTATAAGTTTGGCCATAATTTTTGGAGACCGACATGCGCCACGTCCCCATCGCGCAATTCAAGGACAAGATGTCCGAGATCATGGCCGCCGCCGAGGCGGGTGAAGACGTCGTCATCACGCGTCACGGACGCGACTACATGAAGCTGGTGCCGGTCGAGGAGGATCGGATGGCGCGACAGCGCGCGGCGATCGCCGGACTGCTCGAACTGCGGGAGGAATTGCGCGCAAAAGGCGTGCGGGTCAGCTCGGAGGAAATTATCGAGTGGAAGAACGAGGGGCGACGATAGTCGCATGATCATCGTTGATACGTCGATCGTCGGGCCATTCGTCCTGCCTGACGAAGCGGCGACGCTACCTCCGGAGATCGTAAACCGCGTTTTCGACTCGTCGCTCATCGTGCCGCATCATTGGCGGCTCGAAGTGGCTAACATGTTGCGCACGGCCGTCCGCCGCAACCGCATTACGATCGGCCAGCGAGAGACGATCCTTCGACGCCTCGCAAGCCTGGAGGTGATCGTCGATTGGCTGGGTCAGGATCAAGTCTGGACAACGGTCCTCGCGCTGGCGGACCGCTTCGAACTGACCCCCTATGATGCGGGCTATCTCGAACTGGCCCAACGCCACGACGGAGCGCTCGCAACGCTCGACCGCCGCTTGGCCGCCGCTGCGGCAGATTTGTCGATCTCTTTGGTAGTGCTCGAATTATGACCATCCGCACCCGTTTCGCCCCGTCGCCCACCGGCATGCTCCATGTCGGCAATATCCGCACCGCGCTGCATTGCTGGCTGTGGGCGCGCAAAACTGGCGGCGCATTCTGGCTGCGGATCGACGATACCGATGCCGCGCGGAGCGAGGAGCGTTTCGTCGAGGGGATCCGCGCCGATCTGAACTGGCTGGGGCTCGTCCCCGATGGCGAAGAGCGGCAGTCGGCGCGCTTTGCCTTGTATGAGGCGCGTTTTCAGCAGTTGCGCGATGCCGGGCGGATCTATCCGGCTTATGAGACGGGGCAGGAGCTGGACCTCAAGCGCAAGATCGCCGCCGGGCGCGGCTTGCCACCGATCTACGACCGCGCGGCGCTTGCGCTCAGCGATGCGGATCGCGCCGCGCTGGAGGCCGATGGCGTCCGGCCGCACTGGCGCTTCAAGCTCGACCATGCTGCGCCGATCGTGTGGGACGATCTCATTCGCGGGCCGCAGAAGCTCGACCCCGCCACGATGAGCGACCCGGTGATTCGCCGCGCCGACGGATCGTGGCTCTACATGCTGCCCTCGGCGATCGACGACATGGAGATGGGCATCACGCATGTCGTGCGCGGCGAGGACCATGTGTCGAACACCGCGCTGCAATTGCAGATGTTCGCGGCAATGGGCGCTGCACCGCCCGCCTTCGCGCATGAAGCGTTGCTGGTCGGGACCGAGGGGAAATTGTCGAAGCGCCTGGGATCGCTTGGCGTCGCGCATTTCCGGGAGATCGGCATCGAACCCACCGCCGTACGCGCGCTGCTCGCGCGGATCGGGACGAGCTTGCCGGTCGAACCGCTGGCCGAGTCGGCGGCGCTGATCGAGAGCTTCGATTTCAGCGTGTTCGGCCGCGCACCGGCACGGTTCGATGAAGCCGAGCTTGCGGGCTTGAACGCCAAGATCGTGCATCAGCTCGATTTCGATACGGTCGTGGCGCGCTTGCCGGGCGGCATGGGCGCGGTCGAGTGGGATGCGGTGCGTCCCAACCTCGCGACCGTCGCCGACGCGGCCGAGTGGTGGGGCGTGATCGAAGGTCCGATCGCGGCGACGCGCGACTCCGCCGACAGCGATTTCCTCGCCGCCGCCGCGCGCGCGGCGGCAACAATTCCGTGGGATGGTGACCCGTGGCACGCGCTCACCGCCGCGCTGAAGGCCGAGACCGGGCGGAGCGGCAAAACGCTGTTCCTGCCGCTGCGCCGCGCGCTGACCGGGCGCGATCATGGTCCTGATATGAAGACCTTGCTGCCGCTGATCGGGCAGGACCGCGCCATTTCGCGCTTGTCCAGCTAGTCGGCACGCAATGATACTTTGTCTCTTGCGTCTGCAATGTAATAATGTAACATCTACTCTACGCCCGACATCCGATCGGACGACACAGATGGAGATGGACGATGTATGCAGATCGTTATGGCAATCGCCGCGGGCTCGATCCGGCGGGCGCTACGCTCTCACTCGGCATGTGTGGCCTCGTGGCGTTCGGCCTGACGCTCGCGACCCCCAATATTGCGCGGCACATCGAAACGGTGCTGACGGGCGTCAACATTCCGCTCCCCACCGATCCGCCGCCGATCGAAAAACCCAAGCCACAGCCGCTGATCAAGACCACCAAGCCAGTCCCAACGCAGCAACGCGACCCGATCGACATGACCAAGCAGACGGTCACGCTCGCGTCTGGCGCAGACACCGGCGTGCACGTGGATTCGCTCCCGCTCGATACGCTCACGGCCGGGACGGGAACCGATATCGGCACGATCATCGCGCCGCACACCCCGGTGCTGCGCGATCCCACGCTCGATTCGCGCTATAGCGACACTTTCCAACCCGCTTATCCAAGCGACATGCGCCTCGGCGAGCGCGAGGGCCGCGTCGTCGTGCGCGTGCTGATCGGCGCCGATGGTCGGGTCAAGGACGTCCAGCAAATCAGCGCAGCAAGCCCGTCCTTCTTCGAAGCGACGCGCAAGCAAGCGCTCGCCAAATGGCGTTTCAAACCCGGCACCAAGGATGGCGTCGCGATCGAAGCGTGGCACACGATGGCGGTCCGCTTCGTCCTCGATGAGGGGTAATATATGCGCGCGGCGGCTCTAGCAGTGCTGGGGACTGGCATCGGCCGCCCGCCGCGCCTATCTTCCCGAGCATGAATCTCCGCCAATATTTCTCTCCGATCCGCGCGTTTCGCGACTTGCGTAGCTATGTCGTCACGCGGCGGCCGCATCAGATCGGCTTCATGGCGCTGTCGCTGGTGCTCAGCTACACGATGATCATGGGGACGCTCGACGTGTCGCGCATGCCGCCGCCCGCTTATCACCGCGAGATTATCTATGTGCAGCAATGGCGCGCCGATCGCACCGATGCCGAGATCATCGCGCAACAAAAGATCGACGGGGTCGAGCAGACCCGGCAGGAGCAGGAGCTCAAGCGCCTCCAGGCCGAGCGTAAAGTGCAGTTGAAAAAATTGGACAATACCCTGAAATCCTTCGGCATTTGACGGTGAATGACAGGCGCTGGATGGGCGCGGCGCTGGCGCTGGGCGAACGCGGGCGCGGGCGCACCGCGCCCAATCCCAACGTTGGCTGCGTCATCGTGGCCGAAGGCCGCGTTGTGGGGCGCGGCTGGACGCAACCCGGCGGGCGTCCGCATGCCGAGGCGATGGCGTTGGCCGAGGCCGGCGATAAGTCGCGCGGCGCGACTGTCTATACGACGCTTGAACCCTGCGCGCACGTTTCGGTGCGGGGCCCCGCCTGCAGCGATTTGCTGCAATTGGCGAACGTCGCACGCGTCGTCATTGCGCTGGGCGATCCCGATCCGCGCACCGATGGTAGCGGCGTCGCCCGCTTGCGCGCCGCCGGGATTGCGGTCGATGTCGGTCCCTGCGCCGCCGAAGCGCGATCGGCAATGGCCGGGTTCCTCACGCGGCGCGCACTCGGGCGGCCGCACGTGACGCTCAAGCTCGCCGTGTCGCTCGACGGAGCGACCGCGCTCGGGTCGGGCCTCAGCAAATGGATCACCGGCGCCGCGGCGCGCGCGCACGCGCATCTCGAACGCGCGCGGCATGAGGCGATCCTGGTCGGGTGCGGGACGATCGAGGCCGACGCTCCGGCGCTCGACGTGCGCCTCGCCGGGCTGGAGCCGCGCGCGCCACGCCGCATCGTCCTGTCGCAAACCGCGAGCGAAGGCTGGGAGCGGATCGCCACCCCGCACGCCATCGCCACACTCGCCGGAGTCGATTATCTGTTGGTCGAAGGCGGCGCGACGACGGCGGCGGCGTTTCTTTCAGCCGATCTCGTCGACCGCCTCTTGCTGTACCGCGCGCCGATCATGGTGGGCGGTGGACGCACGCTGCCCGACATCGGGCTGACCGGTCTTACCGACGCGCATGGCCGCTGGCACATCAGCGACGCGCGCACCCTTGGCAGCGACCGGCTCGAGGTTTACGAGCGCGTAAGGGATTCCGCTGTCCCAGCAAAAGTGGCAACCGGTTTTGCGCCCGGGGACGGCGGCAAAGGATAAACCAAAACCCATGTTCACGGGCATCATCACCGATATCGGCAGCATCGACCGGATCGAGGCGCGCGGCGACCGGCGCATCTTCGTAAGCACCGCTTACGATATGACGAGCGTCGATCTCGGCGCGTCGATCGCCTGTTCGGGCGTGTGCCTGACCGTCATCAACAAGGGGCCGGGCTGGTTCGCAGTCGATGTTTCGGGTGAAACCGTGTCGCGCACCCCCGCCGACCAATGGATCGCCGGACGCCGCCTCAATCTGGAGCGCGCGCTGAAGCTGGGCGAGGAATTGGGTGGCCACATCGTCACCGGGCACGTTGATGGGATTGGGACGGTCGCCAATGTCGCCATCGACGGCGATTCGTGGAAGGTCGATATTTCGGTTCCGGCCGACCTCGCACCTTTCATCGCCTCCAAGGGCTCGGTCACCGTCGATGGCGTGTCGCTGACGGTCAACGCCGTAACCGACCATGCCGACGCCTCGGTCTTCTCGCTCAACATCATTCCGCACACACAAAAGGTGACGACGCTCGGCACGCTTACCGCTGGTGCCGATGTGAACATCGAAATCGACGTCCTCGCCCGCTATTTAAAACGTATGGAGCATTATCGTGCAAAAGCCTGAAGTAGCCCGGCTCCGCCACGGGTTCCTCTCCTCGCCCGAGGATTTGATCGATGAGGCCAAGAATGGCCGCATGTTCATCCTGGTTGATGACGAAGACCGCGAGAATGAGGGCGATCTTGTCATCCCGGCGCAAATGGCGACGCCGGAGAAGATCAACTTCATGGCCAAACATGGTCGTGGCCTGATCTGCCTCGCGCTGACCAAGCGCCGCGTCGACGAACTCGGCCTCGACTTGATGAGCCGTCACAACGGCACGCGCCACGAAACCGCCTTCACCACTTCGATCGAGGCGCGTGACGGCGTCACCACCGGCATTTCGGCGGCCGATCGCGCGCGCACCATTGCGGTCGCGATCGATGCGTCAAAGGGCAAGGACGAGATCGTCACCCCCGGCCATGTCTTCCCGCTCGTCGCGCGCGACGGCGGCGTGCTGGTGCGCGCTGGCCATACAGAGGCGGCGGTCGATGTCTCGCGCCTCGCCGGGCTCAACCCGTCGGGCGTCATTTGCGAGATCATGAACGAGGATGGCACGATGAGCCGCCTCGACGATCTTGTGTCGTTCGCACAGCTCCACAACCTCAAGATCGGCACGATCCGCGATCTGATCGCCTATCGCCGCCGCCACGATCATTTGGTCGAGAAGCGCGCCGAAATGGCGTTCGAGTCGAAATGGGGCGGGCAATGGAAGGCGATGACCTTCTTCAACAAGGCGACCGGCGAAGAGTCGATCGCTTTGGTCAAGGGCAAGATCGATCCCACCAACCCGACGCTGGTACGGATGCACACCGCCTCTTATTTCGTCGACATGTTCGGCGAGCAATCCGAACGCGCGGGGTTGCTCTCGCGGTCGATGGAATTGATCGCCGAGGCCGGGGCCGGGGTCATCGTCGTGATCAATCGCCCGATGAAGGATTCGGTCACGCGCTTCATGAAGCTGCGCGGCGAAGGCAAGGGTGCGGGGGCTCCGGAAGTCGAGGAATTGCGCGATTACGGCGTCGGCGCGCAGATCCTTGCCGAATTGGGCGTCGAGGAAATGGTGCTGCTCACCAACACGCATCATGCGCTCGTAGGCCTCGAAGGGTATGGCCTGTCGATCGTCGATGAGCGCGCGATCCCGGGGACGGGCGGGGAGTAACATTCCCTCCCTTCTTTGACCCTCCGCTTCCACGGCGAAGGCCGGGGCCCAGTCTCAGAGGTCGCAGAAGCGGGGTATGCACGCTCATTAAAGCGCTCGTAACTGGGCCCCGGCCTTCGCCGGGGAAGCGCAGCAAACGAACGGAGTTTCCAATTTCATGGCCAAGATCCTCATCGTCGAAGCGCGCTTCTACGACCATTTGAACGACATGCTCCTCGCCGGCGCGCGCGCCGCGATCGAGCAGGCCGGACACGCGCATGAGACGATCACCGTCCCCGGCGCACTCGAAATCCCCGGCGCGATTGCGCTGGCGGCCGAAAGCGGTGCCTATGACGCGTTCGTCGCGCTCGGCGTGGTGATTCGCGGCGAGACCTATCATTTCGAGATCGTCGCGGGCGAAAGCGCGCGCGGGATCATGGCGCTGTCGATGGACGGCCTTGCGATCGGCAACGGCATCCTGACCACCGAAAACGAAGCGCAGGCAATCGCCCGTGCCGACCGCGCCCAACTCGACAAGGGCGGCGGCGCGGCGAACGCGGCGCTGGCGATGCTGGCGCTCAAGGGCCGCTTCGGCTGAACGCGAGCCTGCGCGCGTGAAGCACGCCGTGTTCCTGCGCAGGCAGGAACCCAGGGCTTAGAAACTCAACCTCTGGCGGTTCGCGCGACCCTGGGCTCCTGCCTTCGCAGGAGCACGAAACGGAGCAAAAGGCTTGCGACGCGCACCATAACCCCCGGCATACGCGCTCTTCCCACCATCGCTGCGCTTACTTATACAGGTGTCAGTAAGCAGGAGCGCGATCATGGCCTACGCCCACACGCATAAAGCCAATCCGCATTGGCTGCCGCCGCAGAAACAGTCTGCGATCCACGCGATTCCGGGTGAGGATGGACTGCCCTTTGTCGGCAACACCTTCCGTATGCTGAAAGATCCGGTCGGTTTCGGGCACCGCATGATCGCCACCTATGGCCCGATTTTCCGCAACAATGCCTTTGGCGGCCCGACCGTCAGCCTGATGGGGCCCGAGGCCAACGAGCTGGTGCTGTTCGACCGCGACCGCGTCTTTTCGTCCGAACAGGGCTGGGGTCCGCTGCTCAACTTGCTGTTCCCGCGCGGGTTGATGCTGATGGATTTCGACAAGCACCGCGCCGACCGCCGCGTGATGGCGGTCGCGTTCAAGCCCGAGCCGATGCGGCATTATGCCGAGACGCTTAATGCCGGAATTGCACGGTCGGTCGCCGATTGGGGCTGCAAGCCGCTTAAATTCTACGATGCGGTCAAGGAACTGACGCTCGATCTGGCGGCGGAAAGCTTCCTCGGCATGCCGCTCGGCGCGGAGGCGACCAAGATCAACCAGGCGTTCGTCGACGAAGTACAAGCCTCGGTCACCCCGATCCGCATTCCATTGCCCGGCTCGCAAATGCGCAAGGGTGTAAAGGCACGGCAATATCTGATCGACCTGTTCAAACGCGAGATCCCTGCCCGCCGCAGCGGCACCGGCCAGGATTTCTTCTCGCAATTCTGCCGCGCGACGGGCGATGACGGGCAGCCGCTCTCCGCCGACGCGATCGCCGATCACATGAATTTCCTGATGATGGCGGCGCATGACACGATCACATCGTCCGCGACGAGCCTGATCATGCTGCTCGGCCGCAATCCCGAATGGCAGGAGAAGATCCGTGCCGAAATTGCGGACCTTGGGCTGAACGAGACCGGGGGCTTGCCCTACGGCCAGCTCGACCGGCTCGAATTGACCGACATGGCGTTCAAGGAAGCGCTGCGGCTGATTCCGCCGGTGCCGTCACTGCCAAGGCGTGCGGTCAAGCCGTTCGACTTTGGCGGCTATCACATTCCGGCGGGCAGCACGGTGAGCGTCAGCGTCGCCTACACCCACACGATGCCCGAGCTATGGCCCGATCCCTACACCTTCGATCCGCTGCGCTTCACCCCCGACAAGGTCCGCGCGCGACACAAATATGCGTGGGTGCCGTTCGGCGGCGGCGCGCATATGTGCCTGGGGCTGCACTTCGCGACGATGCAAATCCGCATCCTCGTCACGCAATTGCTCAGCCGTTACCGCATCGAGCTCGACGAAGGATCGGGCGCGGAATGGCAAGCCTGGCCCATTCCGCGCCCCAAGGACGGTTTGCCGCTGCGGTTCGTGCCGCTTTCCTGATCCTCCCCGGCACGGGGAGGGGGACCATCCGGCTTCTTCAGCCGGATGGTGGAGGGGGGCTGCCACGGACGTGGCGTTTGCAGCACGCCCCCTCCACCCTTCGCTGAATGCTCAGGGTCCCCCTCCCCGGCACGGGGAGGATCGGATTATTCCGCCGTCGCTGTCTCCAGAAACGGATAGTCAATATAACCTTCCGGCCCCTGGCTATACCAGGTCCGCGGGTTGCCGGGGTTGAGCGGCGCGCCAGTGCGCAGCCGCGCGGGCAGATCGGGATTGGCGAGGAAGGTGCGACCGAACGCGATCGCGTCCGCCGTGCCATTGTCGAGCACGACCTGCGCTTCCTCGACCGTCGTATAGTCCGAGTTCAGCACCAGCGGCTTCGAGAAGACCTGGCGGATCGCCGGCGAGAGCTTGGGCACTTCGGTCCGGCCGAACGTGCCATCCGGCCCCGGCTCGCGCAATTCGAGAAAGGCGATGCCAATCTCGTCGAGCGCCTTGGCCGCCGCCGTGAACAAGGGTGCGGGGTTGCTGTCATCGACGCCTTGCGAATCGCCATTGGGCGACAGGCGAATCGACGTCCGATCCGCCCCCGCCACGCCTGCGACGCGCTCGGTCACTTCGCGCATCAGGCGGATGCGATTCTCGATCGATCCGCCATAGCGGTCGTCGCGCAAGTTGGCATTGTCGCGCAGGAACTGGTCGAGCAGATACCCGTTGGCGCCGTGAATCTGCACGCCGTCGAACCCGGCGCGCAGCGCATTACGCGTCGCATGCTCGTAATCCGCCAGCAGGCGCGGGATCTCGTCGAGCTCGAGCGGCCGCGCGACCTCGAAATCCTGCTTGCCGTCATAGGTATGCGCCTGCCCCGCCGTGGCCGTCGCCGAGGATGACACCGGCTGCCCACCGATCACCGAGGAATGGACCTGGCGGCCCATATGCCACATCTGCACCATGATCTTGCCGCCGGCCGCATGGACCGAATCGACCACCGGCTTCCAATGTTCGATCTGCTCGTCGGTCCACAGCCCCGGCGCGAACGGCCAGCCGAGCCCTTCCCGGCTGATGCCGGTGGCTTCCGAGATGATCAGCCCGGCGCTGGCGCGCTGGGTATAATAGTCGATCATCAAATCAGTCGGCACCGCCTCTTTGGTCGCGCGACCGCGCGTGAGTGGCGCCATCAGGATACGGTTGGGCGCGTGGATCGCGCCGAGCTGGATCGGGTCGAAAAGGCTGGGCATGGAAACTCCGTTTTGTTTTGCTACCTGACGTTTAGCAGATAGGACGCTACAGCGCGCCATGCACGCTGCCGCCCCCCCAAGAAAAACTGTCGCGCCGGAAACGACGTCCGCGCTCCCGCTGCTGGCCTTGATTGCCGCCAATGCCGCGCTCGCCTTTGGGCCATGGTTCGTGCGGCTGTCGGAGACCGGGCCGGTCGCCTCGGCCTTCTGGCGCATCACGCTGGCGGCACCGGTGCTGCTCGCGGCGGCATTGGCGACCGGGTGGCGGCCCAGCCAGAAACAGGGCGGCGGCCTGTCGCGCGCGCTGTGGGTGATCATCGCGCTTGGCGGACTGTGCTTTGCAGCGGATCTGGGGAGCTGGCACCTCGGGATTTTGCGCACGACGCTGGCCAACGCGACCTTGTTCGGCAATTCGGCGACATTGATGTTCCCGATCTACGGCTTCCTGATCGCGCGCGCCTGGCCGACGCGGCTGCAGGGGATTGCGCTTGCGCTCGCGACCGCCGGTGCGGCGCTGCTGATGGGGCGGTCGTACCAGCTCGACCCGCGCCATCTGGTGGGCGATTTGCTCTGCTTGCTCGCCGGCATCCTCTACACCGGCTATTTCATCCTGATGGCGCGCGCCCGCGCGACGATGGCACCGCTGCCCGCGCTCGCGCTGTCGACGCTGGCGAGCGTGCTGCCGCTGCTGGCGTTCGCGCTTTTGCTGGGGGAAAGGCTGTTCCCGACGGACTGGACGCCGCTAATCGGGCTTGCCGTGGTCAGCCAGATCGTCGGGCAAGGGCTGATGATCTACGCGCTGGGCCGCTTGCCGCCGCTGACGGTCGGGCTTGGGCTGCTGACGCAACCGGTGGTCGCGGGGACGATCGGTTGGGTGGTCTATAACGAACGGCTGGGCATTGCCGATCTTATCGGGGCGGTGTGCGTCGCCGTCGCGCTGGTACTGGTCAGCCGCCGCCCGCGCGCCTAGATTACGGCGTATGACAGACACTATGCTAAACTCTGGCCTCGCCGACGCCACGCTCGATGAAATCCGGCTTGCGCTCGCCCCCGCCATCGCCGCCAATGCCGGGTTCGACGGATGGGGCGACGACGCGCGCGATCTCGCGGCGGACGCGGTGGGGGTCGACCGCGATGTCGCGCGGCTCGCCTTTCCCGGCGGCGCGGTCGAGATGATCGACGCGTGGTTCGCCAGCGTTGACGCCGCAATGCTGGCGCAGCTTCCGCCCGAACGACTGGCGACGATGAAGATCCGCGCGAAGATCACCGCCCTGGTCGAAGCCCGCCTCACCGAGACCGCCCCCAATCGCGAAGCACTCCGCCGCGCGCTGGCGATCCTGGCGCTGCCGCAAAATGCGCTGCGCGGCGTCAAGCTCGGCTGGCACGCCGCCGATGTGATGTGGCGCGCGGCGGGCGACACCGCGACCGATTACAACCATTATACCAAGCGCACGATCCTCGCCGGCGTCTATGCCGCGACGATCACCGTCTTCCTCGACGATGAGAGCGACGGCCATGCCGCGACCAGCGCCTTTCTCGCGCGCCGGATCGAGGGCATCATGCGTTTCGAAAAGGCCAAAGCGAGCCTGATCGGCCAAAGCGACCTGCGCCCGAGCCTGTCGCGCTTTATCGGGCGGCTGCGCTATCCGGCGGTGTGAGAATGATTCGCATTTAACACTGGCGTCGGCCTGCCGTTATTGATAATCAGTCGCATCATGAATAGGTCGAGTCCCATGAAGCCCCCGCTCAGCCTCGAATCGCTGCCGCAGCGGCAGTGTGCGACCGTCGCGACGATCGACTGGTCGCATCTCTCGACTCCGGAAGCACGGCGCTTGCGCGAACTCGGTTTCGATGAGGGCGTCGGCGTTGAAGTGTTGCACCGCGCCAGCCTCGGCAAAGGGCCGATCGCGTGCCGTATCGGCCGCATGACCGTTGCACTGCGCCGCGCGGTCGCGGGGGCGATTTTCGTCTCTCCCGTCGCACAGTAAATGACGAGCACGCCGCTGGTGGCGCTGGTCGGCAATCCCAATGCCGGCAAAAGCGCGCTGTTCAATGCGCTGACCGGCGCGCGGCAAAAAGTCGGCAATTATCCCGGCGTCACGGTCGAACGCCATTCGGGCAAGCTCGTCCTCCCCGATGGCCGGATCGTCGAACTGGTCGATCTGCCCGGTGCCTATAGCCTTGAGCCGTCGAGCCCCGACGAGCGCGTGACGCGCGATGTGGTGACCGGCGCGCAAATCGGCGAGCGGCTGCCCGATGCGCTGATCGTGGTGGTCGATGCCTCGAACCTCGACAATCATTTGCGCTTTGCCTTGCAGTTGATCGCGCTCGGGCTGCCGGTGGTGGTCGCGCTCAACATGATCGATCTGGCGGCGCGCGACGGGTTGACGCTCGATCCGGTCAAATTGTCCGCGGAACTTGGCGTGCCGGTGATCCCGACGGTCGCGGTCCGGCGGCGCGGGCTCGACGAGGTGAAGGCGACGCTCAGCGGCCTGATCGTCGAATCGGCTGCGATCCGGCTGCGCCCGAGCGACCCCGCGATCGGCGAAGACATCGTCACGCTGCAACGCCGCGCGCGCAAAATCGCGCTCGGGGCGACCGTGTCCGAAGCACCCGTGCGGCGCTGGACGCACGCGCTCGATGCGGTGGCGCTCCATCCGGTCTGGGGCGTATTGCTGCTGATGGTCATCCTGTTCACGATGTTCCAGGCGGTGTTCAGCTGGGCCACCGTCCCCGCCGACGCGATCAGCGCCGGGATCGCCTGGGCACAGGAGTCGATCCGCGCGACGCTGCCCGATACGCCGCTGCGCTCGTTGCTGACCGACGGGCTGCTCGCCGGGGTCGGCGCGGTGATCGTGTTCCTGCCGCAAATCCTGATCCTGTTTGCCTTCATCCTCGTGCTCGAGGCATCGGGCTATATGGTCCGCGCCGCCTTCCTGATGGACCGGGTGATGGCGAGCGTCGGCTTGTCGGGCCGCGCCTTCATCCCCTTGCTGTCGAGCTTCGCCTGCGCCGTCCCCGGCATCATGGCGACGCGCACGATCGAGGATGAGAAGGACCGGCTGACCACGATCCTGATCGCGCCGCTGATGACCTGTTCGGCGCGGCTGCCGGTCTATACGCTGGTGATCGGCGCGCTGATCCCCGATCGGCACGTTCTACCCTTTGTCGGGCTTCAGGGGCTGGTGATGTTTGCGCTCTACATCATGGGCCTGGTCGGCGCGTTCGTCGTCGCGTTGGTGCTGCGGCGGACGGTCACCGCGGGTGTTTCCTCGGGCTTCATGATGGAAATGCCCAAATATCAGATGCCGCGGCTGCGCGATGTCGCGATCGGGCTGTGGAGCCGCGCCGAGATTTTCCTCAAGCGCGCCGGCACCACGATCGCGCTGACGATCGTCTTGCTCTGGGTGCTCGCCAGCTATCCGGTCGCGCCTGCCGGGCAAAAGCAAAGTGAATATTCGATTGCCGGCCGAATCGCCTCGGGGATCGAGGTCGTGGTCCGCCCGATCGGCTTCAACCACGACATTGCGCTCGCATTGCTGCCGGCGATGGCCGCGCGCGAGGCGGCGGTCGGCGCGATCGCCACCGTCTATTCGATCGACAATCCCGACGATCCGCGCGGCGACAACCAGCTCCGCCGTAATCTCCAGGCGCGCTGGAGCTTGCCGACCGCGCTCGCCTTTCTGATGTGGTTCGTGTTCGCGCCGCAATGCATTTCCACGATCGCGGTGACGCGGCGCGAGACCAATGGCTGGAAATGGCCCGCCTTCATGGTTGGCTATTTGTTCGCGCTCGCTTACATCGCAGCAGGCGCGACCTATTGGGCCGCGATCGGACTCGGACTTTAGGGAATCACGTTATGGCGGGTAGCGTCAACAAGGTCATCATCGTCGGCAATTTGGGCCGCGACCCGGAGAGCAAGAGCTTTCAGAATGGCGGCAAGGTCGTCAATCTGCGCATTGCCACGTCCGAATCGTGGAAGGACAAGAATACCGGCGAGCGCAAGGAACAGACCGAATGGCATTCGGTCGCGATCTTCAACGAGGCCCTCGGCAATGTTGCCGAACGCTATCTGCGCAAGGGCTCGAAAGTCTATATCGAGGGCGCGCTCAAGACGCGCAAATGGCAGGATGCACAAGGGCAGGACCGCTATTCGACCGAAGTCGTGCTGCAGGGCTTTAACGGCGTGCTGACCATGCTCGACGGCGCGCCCGGCGGTGGTGGCGGGGCCGGCGGCGGCGGCGGTTCCGGTGGGCGCGACGATTTCGGCGGCAATGACGATTTCGGCGGCGGCTCGAGCGGCGGCTATGGCGGCGGCGGCGGCAATCGCGGTGGCGCGGCGCGCGGCGGCGGCGGCGGCGGGGCGCCCTCGGGCGGGGCGGCACGCGGCGGTTTCGCCGATGATCTCGACGACGACGTGCCGTTCTGAACCCAAACGGCCGTTCGGTGTTCTGCTCGCATGATAGACCTTTTCACCGCCGCCAAGCCGGATCATTCCGGTTGGCGCATCGACGAGACCGTCCGCGCCGCGGCGATCGCCGAACACGATCTGAACGCCTTGCAAGACGATGCGTCGCTCCGGCGCATTACCGATTTCGCCGCAGCGTTGTGCGGGACACCGACGGCGTTGGTCAGCATCGTCTTGGAAACATGCCAGACCTTCCTCGCACGCACCGGCCTCGATGCGGCCGAGACTCCGCGTGAAACCTCGTTTTGCGTGCACGCAATGCTCGCCGACGACATCATGGTCGTGCCCGACGCGACGCGCGACCCGCGTTTCGCCGACAATCCGCTGGTCACCGGCGAAATGGGCCTGCGCTTTTATGCCGGCGCGCCGCTGATTCGCGCCGACGGCGTGGCGCTCGGCGCGCTGTGCGTGCTCGACACCGCACCGCGCGAAGGGCTGACCGATGTGCAGGCGCAGGGTCTTCGTGTGCTCGCCGCCGATGTAATGATGCGGTTGAGCGACAGCCGCGCCACCGCCGCCTCGCGCGCAGCGATCAGCGACAGCGAAGGGCGGTTTCGCACACTCGCCGATACGATGCCGCAAATGGTGTGGTCGACGCTGCCCGATGGCTTTCACGATTATTACAATGCGCGCTGGTATGAATTCACCGGCGTGCCCGCCGGATCGACCGATGGCGAGGGCTGGAACGACATGTTCCACCCCGACGATCAGGAACGCGCGCGAATCGTGTGGCAGCATTCGCTGCAGACCGGTGACCCGTATCAGATCGAATATCGCTTGCGGCGGCACGACGGCCAGTATCGCTGGACGCTCGGCCGCGCGCTGCCGATCCGTGACGATATGGGGGCGATCGTCCGCTGGTTCGGGACCTGCACCGACATTCACGAGCAGAAAGAGGCAAGCGAAGAACGCGAAATCATCGCGCAGGAACTCAGCCACCGAATCAAGAATATTTTCGCAGTCATTTCCGGCCTGATCGCGTTCTCGGCGCGCGGCAATCCGACCTTTGCGAACGTCGCCGCCGATTTGCGCGCGCGCGTGACCGCACTTGGTCGTGCGCATGATTTTGTGCGGCCGCACAGCGCCCAGTCGCGACCGACCGCAGCGCCGACGAGCCTGCATGGCCTGCTTGGCGAGTTGTTCCTGCCCTACCAGCCACAGGATGGTGCACGGATTCTGGTCGATGGCGACGATGTCGAAATCGACGATCGCTCGGCCACGCCGATCGCCTTGCTGTTCCACGAACTCGCCACCAACGCGACCAAATATGGCGCGCTCGCAAACGATCACGGCACCATCACCGTGGCGATCCGGGCCGAGCACGATCGCCTGCTCCTCAACTGGCACGAGCATGGCGGCACCCCCGTCATCGCGCCCGAGAAGACCGGATTCGGCTCGCAACTGATTGAATTGAGTGCGGTACGACAACTGGGTGGTGCTGTGACGCGCGATTGGAACCCCGCCGGCCTGCGGGTCGAGATCGCAATCCCGAAGACGTCGCTCAGCCGAAGCTGACCGTCAGGCGAGCGGTACGAAATCCTGGTGCGGCGGCTCGATCGTCGCACCTTCGGTCGCAACCGCAGCGGCGGCAAGGATGGCGGCGGCGCTGAACGGCTTGCGCACATAGCCAAGCGCACCGCTCGGATTGGCGATCTGCCCGGGATTAGCGGTGACGAACACCACTTTCAGCCCATAATCCTGCGCTAGCGTGCGCGCGAGGTCTGGGCCGGTCGGTCCGTCGCGCAAATTGATATCGACCAGCGCGAAGCTGCAATCCGCTGCCGCCTCAAGCGCGCCGATCCGGTCCGCCGCGATCGCCTTTACCGCATAGCCGGCATCGATCAGGATTCGTTCGAGATCGAGCGCAACGAAGATTTCGTCTTCGACAATAAGCGCGGTGGCGGGCATGACGATCACTTTGGTCCTTAAGGGTTCAGGGTGAGCTAACCCCGGATCGGCCTTGTTGGTTCCTTGATCTCGCTCAACTTTCGTAACTTGAAAACCGCATGTTCGGCCAGCATGTTGGCCGCCGCGGAGATCGTGCGCTTGTCGCCGGACAGGAACCAGGCGCCCTCGACCTCAATTCCGCGTTCGGCGACGAAGCTGCGGAAATCGTCGATCGTAACGTGGTGGATGTTGGGCGTGTCGTACCAGCGTTCGGGCAGCAGCCGCGTCACCGGCATCCGCCCGCCCCACAACAGCGACAGCCGCACCCGCCAGTGGGCGAAATTGGGAAACGACACGAACGCCTGTTGCCCGATCCGCAGCAGATGATCGAGCACCACATCGGGACGATGTGCGGTCTGCAACGTCTGGCTGAGGATCGCATAATCGAAGCTCGCATCGGGATATTCGGCAAGATCGCGATCGGCATCCCCCTGAATCACCGATAGCCCGCGCGAAACCGCCGCAGCGACATTCCCCGCATCGATTTCAAGCCCGCGTGCGTCGACCCCTTTGGTGTCGCGGAGCGCCGCCATCAACGCGCCATCGCCGCAGCCGACATCGAGGATCCGGCTGCCGGGCGCGACATGCTCGGCGATGATCGCGAGATCGGGGCGGAGGTTCATTCGCCGGCCCTCAAAAACCCGTCGACGACGCGGTTCATCTCAGGCGCATCGAGCAGGAAGGCATCGTGGCCATAGGGGCTCGACAGTTCGACGAAACTGACCGGCGCGCCCGCTGCGTTCAGCGCGTGGACGACCGCGCGCGATTGCGCGGTCGGATACAGCCAGTCGGTGTCGAAGCTGACCAGGCAGAAGCGCGCCTTGGTCGCGCGAAAAGCGTTGGCAAGATGGCCGCCATGCTCGCCGCCCAAATCGAAATAATCCATCGCGCGCGTGATATAGAGATAGGAATTGGCGTCGAAGCGATCGACGAAGCTGATCCCCTGGTGCCGCAAATAGCTTTCGATCTGGAAATCGGCATCGAAACCGAAGCTGATCGCGCCGTCGGGCCGGTCGGGTCGCGCTTGCAAGCGGCGGCCGAATTTCTCGGTCAGGCCAGCCTCGGACAGATAGGTGATATGCGCCGCCATCCGCGCAACGGCGAGCCCGGCAGCGGGCGGATCGCCCAGATCGTAATAGGCGCCGCCGCGCCATTTCGGATCGGCCATCACCGCTTGCCGCCCGACTTCGTGAAAGGCGATGTTCTGTGCGGTGTGGCGCGCGGTCGAAGCGATCACCACCGCGGCGCGAACACGTTCGGGGAAGGTCGCGGGCCAGCTCAGCGCTTGCATCCCGCCCATCGATCCGCCGACGACAGCCTGCAATACTGCGATGCCGAGATGATCCAGCAGCAGCGCTTGTGCGCGCACCATGTCGCGAATCGTGATGACCGGGAAGGCCATACCCCACGGCGCGCTCGTCGCCGGATCGATCGTCGCCGGTCCCGACGATCCCATGCAACTGCCCAACACATTGGCGCAGACGATGAAATGCCGCGCCGGGTCGACCGGCTTGCCCGGCCCCACCATCCGCGCCCACCAGCCCGGCTTGCCCGTCACCGGATGCGGGCTGGCGACATGCTGGTCGCCGGTCAGCGCATGGCAGATCAGCACTGCGTTCGATGCGTCGGCGTTGAGCGTGCCATAGGTTTCATAGGCAATCTCGACTGGCGACAGCAATGCCCCGCCATCGAGCCGTAGCGGCCCGGGCAAGATCACATGGCGGGCGAGCCCGAAACGCACATCCTCGGTCATGCCGCGCGGGTTAGGATCAAGCGGCGCTCAACTCAAGCGCCGCGCATGCGCCCGGCTCGCGATGATCGTCGAGGCCGCGAGCCGCCCGGTCTGCGCGCCACCGTTCATATAGCCGGGATAGGCGTCGGACAGATGCTCGCCTGCGAAGAGCACCGGCCCGGCCCCGACCGGCGCCTTGGCGATGCCGTCGACCTCGGTCCAGATCAGCCGCCCGAACCGTGTCAGCTGGCCGGGCCGGAAATTGACATAGGCCCCCATCGCCAGCGGGTCGCGGTGCCAATTGGTGCGCCGCGCAAACGCGCTTGTGGCCGCGGCCATGCCCGGGATCGCGCTTTCGGCCTGCGCGGCGAATTTGCGCGCGAGCACGCCCGGTTCCGCAACATCGGCAGCCAAAAGCTCCATTCCGCCCAGGAACCAGGTCCACACATCCCCGCTGGCGGCACCGCCCCGCACACTCCCATCCCACCCGCTTGCGAGGCCAGCCCCCGGCTTGGTTTGCCACACTTCTCCGCCACGCCCGATCGCCTTGTCCCACGGGCGCGCAGTCATACCCGCTTGCACCTTCATGTTCGCGCCAAGGCCCACTTCGGCGATGAAGCGTCGCCACAAGGGCGGCAAGGGAATGCGGAAATCGATCTTCCGCGTGATCGACGCCGGGGTCGTCACGATCACATTCGCCGCATCCACCGTCGTGCCGTCGGCAAACACCAATCGAGCCCCCGGCCCGAACGGATCGACCCGCACGACGCGGCGGTTGGTCTGGATCCGCTCGCGCAGCCGTGTCGCCATCGCGTCGATCAGCGTGCTGCTGCCGCCCGCGATCAGATAGCGTTCGTCGCTGCGGCTGAGCACGTCGATCCGCCGCCCATTGATCGTCGGCAGATTGAACACCAGTTCGATTGCCGAGGCGGCACCGGGTTCGACGCCATATTCGGTGCGCGCGGTCGCTTCCATCAAATGGCGCACCCACGGCTCGGGCATCAACGCGGCGTGCTTGTCGAGATATTTGGTAAAACTCATCCGATCGAGTTCGCTCGCGACGCTGGCATAATCCTGATCGAGCCGCACTGAATCCGCGTCAATCTGCCCGGCGATCCCGCGCAGCGCGCTGGCGAGCTTGCCCTCGGGCACTTCACTGCCATTGGCGAGGATCATGGTGCGGTGCGGCGTCCCTTTGCGATCGATCAGCGCGATGCCGAATTCGCGCATCAGAGTCTTGATGTCGGCATGGTCGGTGTTGACGAGCTGCCCGCCCGCCTCGATTGTGGGTCGGCCCTTCTCGCGCGCGGTGTAGACGCGCCCGCCAAGCCGCCCGCGCGCTTCGTAAAGCCGCGCATCGATCCCCGCCTGAGTGAGGTGCCACAAGGCGGTGAGGCCGGCGATGCCGCCGCCAATGATCGCGACCGGGCCGCTGCCCGTTCCAGCGGCAAACGCCCGATGCGGCAGAGCGGCGGCAACCCCGCTCGCCCCCAGCGCCAACAACACCGCGCGCCGGGTCTGCCCTGTTTCGCCCGGCACCGGCGCGGCGTGGCCGCTTGCCGTCAAATTGGCCCGCCGCGCCACTGCCAGCGCGCGCCAGACCGTATCGCTTCCCCGCATTCCCGTCTCCCGCTGCCGCCTCCTAGCAGGCGCGTGGCGGAACGCCAGCTTGCCATAAGGCGGAGCATCCGCCACACGCCGCGCCATGTTGCCCTTCGCCCGCGTCACCATCATCGGCATCGGCCTGATCGGATCGTCGATCGCGCGCGCCACCCGCGTGGCGATGCCGACGGTACGGCTGACCGGCTATGACGCCGACCCCGAGGTCCGCGCAACCGCGGATGCGCTCCACTTGTTCGACGATGTCGCCGACAGCGGCGGCGCTGCGGTGATCGATGCCGATCTCGTCATCCTGTGCGTGCCGGTCGGCGCGATGGGCGCGGCGGCGGCCGATTTTGCCGCCGATCTGCCCGCCGACGCGGTGGTCAGCGATGTCGGCAGTTGCAAAGCCGAAGTCGTCCGCGCGCTGAGCGAGGCGCTGCCCGGCGTGACGATCGTCCCCGCGCATCCGGTCGCCGGAACTGAGCGCTCAGGCCCGGAAGCAGGGTTCGCCACGCTGTTCCACAAACGCTGGTGCATCCTCACCCCGCCCGAGGGGACCGATCCGGTAGCGATCGAGCGCGTCGCCGAATTCTGGCGGCGATTGGGCGCGGATATCGAGACGATGGCGCCCGAGCATCACGACCGCGTGCTCGCCATCACCAGCCATTTGCCGCATCTTATCGCCTATACGATCGTCGGTACCGCCTCCGACATGGAAGAGGTCACGCGATCGGAAGTGATCAAATATTCGGCGGGCGGTTTTCGCGATTTCACGCGGATCGCCGCCTCCGACCCGACGATGTGGCGCGATGTTTTCCTGACGAATCGCGAAGCCGTGCTCGAGATGCTGCAACGCTTTTCGGAGGATCTCTCCGCGCTGCAACGCGCGATCCGCTGGGGCAAGGGCGACGAGCTTTTCGACCTGTTCAGCAAAACACGCGCGATTCGCCGCGGTATCATCGAGCAGGGACAAGACGATCCCGCCCCCGATTTCGGGCGCACGCACGATTAGCCCTGTGGCACATCCAGCGCATTGATCGCAGCATGCACGCGCCGCTCGGCCTCGTCGCGCGGCAGACCGGGCGGGATCGGCTCGCCGAAGCGGAAGGTCACGGTGCCGGGGATTTTGGGGCCATGTTTGGGCCAGACTTTCCCACTGTCAATCGCCACCGGGACCACCGGAATTTTCAGCATCTGATAGAGCCCGGCAAACCCTGCGCGCAGCGGTGGTTGCTCACCGGGCGACACGCGCGTTCCTTCCGGAAAGATCAGGATCGAACGATTCGCGGCCAGCGCTACGCGCGCCTCGCGCAGCATCCGGCGCAAGGCCCCAGCCGATGCCTCGCGGTCGACAACAATGACGCCATAACGCCGCGCCGACCAGCCCCATACCGGAATGTCGGCCAGTTCCTGCTTCATCACGATCGCGGGGTTGCGCAGCATCCGCCCAAGTTCGAGCGTTTCGTACATCGACTGATGCTTGGCGGCATACAGCACCGGCGCGCCGCCGAACGCCATGTCTCCGAAGCGCGCCCCCTCGATCCGCTGATCGATGTGGAGAATATTTCGCGTCGTCCACCCGTGCCAGCGCGTCCAGAAATGGGTGTGCGCAACCAGCGCGCGCCAGCCGATCAGCGCCGAAATCGGCGTGGTCAACACGATCGGCACCGATCCGCCATAAAACAAGAATTTGAACAGCAAATTGCGCAGGCCGTTCATGACCCGCGCCCGATCAGCAACGCGGCCTTGCGCACGATCAATTTGTTATATTCGCCGAGCAACACGGCGTAGCGCGGGCTGCTGGGCACGCCGTCCCCGATGACCGTCGCGTCGCCGTCGAGCGCATTCACCAATTCAAGCTTCGCGCGCGCCAGGTGCCAATCGGAGGTGACCAGCCGCACCGTTTTATAGTTGTGCGAGCGCAGCCAATCCGCCGTCTCATCGGCATTCGAACGCGTATCGACCGCCTCATGGCCAAGGTCGATACAGCAGCGGAACAGCGCCGGGCTGACCTTATATTCGTGCGCCAGCTCGTTCGGCCGCACTTCAGGCGCAACGCCGCTGATCAGCATGCGCTGTGCAGCATGTGCTTCGAGCAAGCGTAACCCCCGGTCGATTCGCCCCGCACTGCCCGTCAGCACCACGATCGCATCGGTCTTGGGCCCGGCGAGCGGGGCCGGCATCGTCGCCAGATAAATCCCGAGTCCCGCAACATAGAGCAGCACCATGGCCGCGAGAATGCGCAGGATCACAGATACCGGCCGAGTGCGGTGAGGACGGCCTGGCGTGCCGCGAGCGTCGCCAGCACCGCGAACGCAACCGGCAGCCCGCCGAGGATCATCCAGTCTCGGGCGCCCAAGCTGAGCCCGGCGAGCAAATCCGATCCTAAGGCCGCCAATTGCAAGCCGACCAACGCGATAACGCCGATCGCGATCACCGTCCCGATCACCCCGCCGAGCAACGTATCGATCGCAATCCGGCGCTGAAACAGCCGCGCCACCTGCACATCGGTCGATCCCAGCATGTGCAGCACTTCGATCGTGTCGCGATGCGTCTCGAGCCCGGCGCGCGCCGCCAGAATCACCACCGCCGCCGTCGCCGCCGCCATCAGCAGGACGAGCGCGGCGGCAAGCCACGTTACCATCGCCATGAAATCACGGACCGGCGACATCCAGCTTTCGTGCCGGTCGATCCGCGCGGATGGTGCCGCGACGCGCACCGCGGCGCTGACCCGCGCGACCGCTGCATCGCTTGCGACACCCAGATCGACATCGATCATCGCCGGGATCGGCAAATCGGGATCGGCGCCGTCGGTGCCAAGCCACGGGCGTAACAGCATCGCGAGTTTGGCATGATCGACCTCGACCGCGCGCGTCACCTCGGGACTCGCCCGCAACGCCGCAAGCGCAAGCGCAGTCTGGTTGGTACGCTTCGCCTCGACCGCCTCGACAATCTGCACCGTCAGCCGCCCGGCCAATTGCCGGTCCAGCAACACCGCCGCGCTCAGCGTACCGAGCCCGAGCGCCCCGGCCAGCACCGTCAGAAACAGCATGATCGCCATGATCCACGTCATCGCGCGCGTCCCGCGGCTCTCGTCGAGCAAGCGCCGGTCCGCCGCCGATGCGATCATCGCCACGCTCATTCCGGGTTTCCCGAAGGCGCATTGGGTGGGGGGAAGCGCAACGATCCTGTAGGATCGAGCAACCGGCCCTTGTCGAGCCGCATCATATGCGCGTTCTGAATGCGCCCAAGCAGGTGGAAATCGTGCGTTGCCACCACCACTGTCGTGCCGAGCCGGTTGAGCGAATCGAACAGATGGAGCAGCCGCTCGGCCATGTCGGGATCAACGTTGCCGGTCGGCTCGTCCGCGACGAGGATTTCGGGGCGGCCGATCACCGCGCGCGCAATCGCCACGCGCTGCTGCTCGCCGCCCGACAGCGTCGGCGGCTTGGCCTCGACGCGGTCGGACAGCCCGACCCAGGCGAGCATCTCCCGCACCGGTGCCTCGACATCGCTTTCGGGAACGCCCGACACGCGCAAGGGGAGTGCGATATTGTCATAGGCCGACAAATGCGGGACGAGCCGGAAATCCTGAAACACCACGCCGATCCGCCGCCGAAACCCGGGCAAGCGCGCGCGCGGCAACGTGACCGCATCCTCACCGAACAGCTTGATGCTGCCACGCGTCGGGCGCTGCGACAGATAGAGCAGCTTGAGCAGCGAGGTTTTCCCGGCGCCGCTTGCACCCGTCAAAAAATAGAACGCACCGGTCGACAGCGTGAAGCTGACGTCGGACAGCGTCTCCTGGCCGCTGCCGTAGCGCAGCCCCACATTCTCAAACTGGACGATATTCGCCATGGCGGCGCGCATTGCTCGCTTTAGTATCTGATGCCCCGCGCCCTGCATCGCACGATCGCGACACCTGCGACAAGCGCGCAGGTGCGCAACCGCTTGCCTACCCTGCGCTACCCCGCGTAGATTCACCATGTTGCCAGCGCTCACGAACGGAGCCAAGACGCGCATATGATCCTCGAATGTACCGAGTGCCACACGCGATATCTCGTCCCCGACGCTTCGATCGGGGCGGATGGGCGCACGGTGCGCTGCGCCAGCTGCAAACATAGCTGGTTTCAGGCGGGCGTTCCGGTGCTCGATCTGGTCGCCCGCGCCGAACATGTTCCGCCCGTGCTGGTGCCCGCGCCGACCGCGCCGCAGCCGCAGTCGCAGTCCTTTCGGGCCGAGCCACCACCCGAAATCGCCCCGCCCGGTTCCTATCCTGATTATGACGCGTTCGCGCATGAACCACCCTTCCGCCCGCGCCGTAACCCGGCACGGCGCTGGACGATGGCGGCGTTCGCTGCAGGGACGGCGATGCTCGCGGGTGTCGGCGGGCTGCTCTATTCGGATGCGCCGGGCTTTGCGGGTGACCTGTTTCGTCCGGTCGCGCCGACGCCGTTGAAACTCGTCTCCAAACCGGTCGACCGGCACACCTTCAACGGTAACGAGATTTTCGCAGTCAGCGGGACCGTGCTCAACCCAACCGACACGCGCCAGGCCGTCCCCGACATTCGCGCCGATTTGCGCGATGCGCAGAAGCGAATCGTGTTCAGCTGGATGATCCGGCCCGAGACGACAACGCTCGCACCCAAAGCGCAAATCCAGTTCAACAGCGCGAAAATCGACGTGCCGGTCAATGCGCAGGAACTCGTGCTCAGCTTTTCCGGCGAAGTCGCCAGCTGACCAGGCCAAAGCGCGCGCCGTGCAATATCGCCGCGGCGACCATGCCCAGACCCGAGGCATAGACCAAGCCGATCGGCCCGGCGCCGCTGTGTACGAACAACCAGCCCGCACCGCCGGTCACGACGAAGAACGCCGCGATGCTGTTCACCCCCGCCGCGACCTGGTCGCCGAGTGAGCGCAGCGCATAGACGATCACCACTTGCACGCCATCGAACAGGATGAACGGCGCCCATACCGGCAGCATCGCCAGAGCTATCTCATGGACCCCTGCCGCTGCCGGAAACGCCGCGACGATCGGCCCGCGCGCGACGACGATCAGCACCGCCAGCACCGCGGTGAACAACGCCGCCAGCCCGACCGCGATCAGCGTGCGCGGGATCGCGAGCGCCGGGGTCCCCTCGCCCACGGCATTGCCCACGCGCACCCCGGCCGCCGACCCAAGCCCCAAAGCGACGCCAAACGTGACGTTATGCACCGAAAACACGATCTGAAAGGCATGCGCCGTTACCGGCCCGAACCCAGTCGACAGCGCGATCAGGATTGAGAAGCCGGCGAGCTCCAGCCCCGAGGCGAGCGCGGGAATGGCCCCGAACGTCGCCAACCGGACTGCCCCGGGCACAGCGGCCGCCCACGCCGTACCCGACAGGTCGCGCACCCCACGTTCGCGCGCGCGCGGCGTCGTCCACGCCGCCGCCAGCATCAGCACCGCCCCGATCGCCGAGGCGGTCGCCGTCGCCACCGCCGCGCCGACCGCACCCAGCGCAGGCAGACCGAGATGCCCGCCTGACCACGCCCAGGCGAGCAGCGCATTCAGCGGCAGGATCGCCAGATTGACCACCATCACCCGCTGTGGCCGCGCGATCCCCTCCAGGAAAAAACTCGCCGCGATCATCGTCAGCTGGAAGGGATAGGATAGCGCCATGACGCGCACGACGCGCGCCGCCGGCACGACCAAGGCAGGAGCAACGCCGATCCCGCCGAGCAGTGATTCGGCAAACAGTCCGAACCCCAGCGCCCCGAGCAACCCGAGCAAGACCGCCAGCACCAACCCATCGCGCAGCGTCGCGCCGGTCTTCGGCAAATCCCCCGCCCCATCGGCGCGCGCGGTGAAGACCAGCGTGCCCGACAGCCACGCCAGCCCCGCGACGATCGTGACGAAAGTCAGCGCGCGACTCGCGCCGAGCGCCGCGACCTGATCGGTTCCGGTCAGCCCGACAACGACGATGTCGGTCACGCTCAGGATCGTCCAATTGAGGCTGGTGAGCATCACTGGCCACGCGAGCGCGAGCAAACGGCGGGTCTCAGCGGACCAAAGCGAGCGGCGCTGTTCGGACATTGCCGCGTGCTACCCGGATCGGGTCACTGCCGATAGGGCGCGATTGGCGTTGCGCCCCGCCCAAGCCTTTGCTAGGGGCGCTCCCCTACCAGCTGCCGGGCGTGCCCGGCGATGTTACGTGCGGCCGTGGCGGAACTGGTAGACGCGCAACGTTGAGGTCGTTGTGGGCGAAAGCCCGTGGAAGTTCGAGTCTTCTCGGCCGCACCATTTTTTTCTGAGGGATGCTGGGGGCAGGCGGGGTGAAACCCCTCGTCGTGCGTCCCCCTTGCGTTGACAAGTTGGAAAATGTTGCTCAAATGTTCTCGCCGCCTAAACAGCGGAGAGCAGCATGACTCATCTATCATATGACGAACGCCGGCGCGCATTCGCGATATGATTGCGGACGGGCAAGGTTCCGATTGCCGAAGCAGCCAGCGCGGACCGCGTCGAATTCAAGTTTAATCCCTACCATGATCAACGCAATGGGCGCTTCACCTTTGCGCCCGGTGGTATCGCAGGTCCCGCGAGTGATCGCTTCCGGCGATCAGCACCGGTAAGAGTGAAGCATGCGGCCCGAGCGGGAAGCGCGGACGATAAGGAAGAAATTCAGGGCATCGACACTTTGGCTCCGGCGGGGCGACAGGCACGCCCGCCAACGCGTCCGGGTCCGGCGATGGGACGCGGCAGCAACAGTCGGGCCTTCGAAGACCCCATGACGCTCGAAGAATCCTTTCCGGGACTACGAACATCTCCAGGTGGCACCATCCTTGCCGTAGCCGACAATCTATTCGATTTCACCGGACCCGCTAACAGATCAATGGTGGAGTTCCTGCAGGACCAGTCAAAGCGCCTCACCGCACAGATTAAGGCTTTCGATCCGAAGTGGCACTATGACGAGATTGTCCCGACCGATGCGTTCCGAACGCCGATCGTCACGCTGCAAGGTTTGACCGCGAAGGTAAACGACCTGCGTTTTCAGCGTGTTGCTACTGTTGCACGCGTACAGGGCGACTATCGGCTGCTTCAAGTCGAGACGCTCCGCTTCGTGCAGCGACGCACCGACAACGCCTACGAGGACGGACTGAGCCTGCTCAAAGCCGGGCGCCTCTCGCCGCGACTGTCCGAGCAAGAAGCGCTTGGTAATTACATAGACCGACGGGTTCGGGAGGAACTGCGCGAGCGTTATGCTCGATTCGGCATCGATTCTGCTGGTAAGGGACCTGTTCGCGTGAACCGGCGTGAGGATGACAGTTCTGGAACCGACACCACCTATCGCCGCCCCGATGCGCGGGTAAAGGACGTCGCGTTCGACGTGACGCTCACCCGCAAAACATTGGGAACGGCACAGGTGCGCGGCTTTTTCAGCACCGACTTCAGGCCGAGTCGCGTCGTCATCATTCGCCCGCGCCAGCTCGGCGCTAACCACACCTATGTCATTGCCCGTCCGGAGACCAAACGATGAGCGGACCGAACCCATACTTCAATCCTAAGCCCTATATTCCGGCATCTCTTAGCGAGATTTACGACACGCTTGGCTCGATGATCCTCGGGGCTCCAACCTTCGTTGATCGGCTTGGCGATTTCCCTGGCCGCAACATCGACAGCGAATTCAATAAGCTCACGCAGGGCTTCGCGCTCGTCCGCAAAAAACTTGGCGAGGAGCGTTACGCCAAGCTCATCGATCTGGCGGCGCGCGCCAAAGCGCTGTTTGCCGCCGATCAGGACGATACCAACGGTAAAACCGACGAGGGATACGCGCTGCTCTTCGAGATCGAGGATGAGATACAGGCGGCGCGTCGCGGTCAGGTGAAAGCCAAGCTCCCGGACGAAGATGGCGAGATCACCGGAGACTGAGGCGAGCGCCGAGCGTCTTCGCAGTAGCCCCGATCGCCCGCCGGTGGCATGTCGGGCCAAACACCCGATTACACAGGAGAGCCAATCATGACCGACCCGATCCCGCAGCACGGGCTGCAATTGCTTTCGCTCGTCACCGCAGAGGGCAAGCTTGAGGTGTCGTTGGTCGATCAGCCGGCCGCCGAGCCGCGCGAGGATCAGGTGGTGGTCAAGGTACTCGCCACGCCGATCAACCCGTCCGATCTCGGCCTGTTGTTTGGCGCGGGCGACCTTTCCACCGCGCAGGTCGCGACGCGCGACGGCCAACCGCTCGTCACCGCCGACGTACCAGCGCCAGGAATGCGCGCGATGGCGGGGCGGATCGGGGAGGCGATGCCGGTCGGCAATGAAGGGTCTGGCGTGGTGATCGCGGCGGGCGCGTCCCCGGCGGCGCAGGCGCTGCTCGGCAAGACCGTCGCGATGCTGGGCGGGGCGATGTATGCGCAGTACCGCACGCTGCGCGTCGCCGATTGCCTGGTCCTGCCCGATGGCACTGCGCCCGCCGACGGCGCATCGTGCTTCGTCAATCCGCTCACCGCTTTGTCGATGACCGAGGTGATGCGCCGCGAGGGCCATAGCGCGCTGGTCCACACCGCCGCCGCCTCCAACCTCGGGCACATGCTCGTCAAGATCTGCGCGAAGGACGGCATTCCGCTCGTCAATGTCGTGCGCAGCCCGGCGCAGGCCGAGCTGCTGCGCGGCATCGGTGCGGTGCATGTCGCCGATTCGAGCGCGCCCGATTTCCTCGACACGCTGACCGCAATGATGGTCGAAACCGGCGCGACGCTCGCCTTCGATGCGATCGGCGGCGGCAAGCTTGCCGGGCAATTGCTGAGTTGCATGGAGGCCGCCGCGGTCAAGCGCATGACGACCTACAGCCGCTATGGCTCCGACACGTTCAAGCAAGTCTATATCTATGGCGGGCTCGATCTCGCGCCGACCACGCTCAACCGCAATTTCGGGTTCAGCTGGGCGCTCGGCGGGTTTTTGCTGACGCCGTTCCTGGTCAAGATCGGGCCGCAGGCGGTGCAGGCGTTGAAGGACCGCGTCGTCGCCGAACTGACGACGACCTTCGCCAGTCATTACACGCACGAAATCTCGCTCACCGAGGCACTGCAGCCGGAGATTTTCGCGGCTTATGCCAAGCGTGCGACCGGGTCCAAATATCTGATCTGCCCGCACAAGGCGTGAGGATAGCGGGCGGCGGCTAACCGAAATCGGCCGCCGTCGCCATCGCCCCCATCCGCGCGCAGATGCCGTGAAATTCGCCGACCATGTCGTGGATGATGTCGCGCGCGCTGCGGACCTCGTCGATCAACCCGGCGCTTTCACCCGCCAGACCGACCGATGCCTCCATGTCGCCGGCGAAATACAGTTCCTGAATCCGCGCGAAGGTGTCGGCGGGCATCAGCCCGGCTTCGTGGATCGCGGTGGTGCGCGCGGTTTTCAGCGCGCGGATGCACGGCGTCGATTTGGTGTTGAGCATGAAGGTGCCGGTTTCCTTAGCGTCGAGGATCGCTTGTTTGAAGCCTGGATGCACCGGGCTTTCCGCCGACGCCACGAAGCGCGTGCCCATCTGCACCGCTTCCGCGCCCAAAGCGAAGGCCGCCGCCATGCCGTTGCCATCGCAAATCCCGCCCGCCGCAACCATCGGCACGTCGGTGACGCGGCGAATCGCCTGGAGCAGGACCAGCGTCGAGACTTCCTCGGGATTCTTGAACCCGCCACCCTCGCCGCCTTCGACGATCAACCCGTCGACCCCCGCCGCGACGCTCTTCAGCGCGGCATCGACCGTCGGCACGGCGTGATAGACGACGATTCCGGCGGCTTTCAGCGGGCCGACGAACTTGGCCGGACTGCCCGCCGAGGTGGTTACGAATTTCACCCCCGAGGTGCAGATGAAATCGAGCATCGCTTCGTCCTTGAGGAAGCGGATCGGCAAATTCACCCCGAACGGCGCATCGGTCAACGCGGCCATCTTGAGAATTTCGGCCTGACAAATCGCGGTTTCGCCCGACGAAGTCTCGATGATGCCCAGGCCCCCAGCCTCGCACACAGCCGATGCCAGCGCCGAACGCGCGATCCAGCCCATCGGCGCCTGAACAATCGGATAGCGTGCGCCGGTATGGGCGAGGAAACGGTTCATGGCGAACACCCTTTCAAACGGTCCGCTTGCTTGTAGCGGCAATTGGCAGCGGTGCTATAGCGACACGACAGGTCGGTATGATCCGCCGCGCGTAGAGGCCGACGCTTTTGAAACCTCCCATCCCCCGCAGCGGCAGCGCCGTCCCGACCGGTCGCCTTGCCCGGCTGTCGCGCTTCGGTGGGCTGGCGGTGGGCGTCGCCGGGGGCATGATCGGCGAAGGCGCGCGGCAACTCGCCAGCGGCAAGCGCCCGGCGTTCGGCGATTTACTGCTCACTCCCGGCAACGTCGTGCGCGTCACCGATCGGCTGGCGAAGCTGCGCGGCGCGGCGATGAAATTGGGGCAATTGGTGTCGCTCGATTCGGGCGATCTGCTGCCGCCCGAATTATCCGAGATCTTCGCGCGCTTGCGCGCCGATGCCGAACCGATGCCCGCGCGGCAACTCGGCGCGGTGCTGGCGGCTGAGTGGGGTGCGGATTGGCAAAGCAAGCTCGCAGCCTTCGATGCCAATCCGATCGCCGCCGCCTCGATCGGCCAGGTCCATCGCGGCCGGACACACGACGGGCAAAATCTGGCGATCAAGGTCCAATATCCCGGCGTCGCGCAGAGCATCGACAGCGATGTCGACAATGTCGCGACGTTGCTGCGCTTGTCGGGGCTGGTGCCCAAGGAGCTCAACCTTGCGCCCTTGCTCGCCATCGCCAAGGTGCAGTTGCGCGACGAGGCCGATTACACGCGCGAGGGGGAATGCCTCGCGCGCTTTGGCGCCTTGCTGGCGGGCGATCCGCATTTCCACGTCCCCGATTTCCTGCCCGCGCTGTCGACCCCGACGATCCTGACGATGTCCTATGCCGAGGGCGTGCCGATCGAGTCGCTGGCCGACCGCCCGCAAGCCGAACGCGATGCGGTGGCGGGGCGGATGCTCGATTTGGTGTTGCGCGAACTGTTTGACTTCGGCCTGATGCAGACCGACCCCAACCTTGCCAATTACCGCTATGACGCGGAGACCGGGAAGATCGTCTTGCTCGATTTCGGCGCGACGCGCGAAATCGCCCCCGAGATCGCCAATCTCTACCGCCAAATGCTGCGCGCGGTGCTTGATGGCGACCGGGCAGCGGCGCTGACGGCGCTCGAGGGGTTCGGGCTGTTCGATGCCGCGACCCCGACGGCGCATAGCGACGAAGTCCTCGCTTTGTTCGATCTCAGCGCCGGCATGTTGCTGCAGGAGGGCGCGTTCGATTTCGGCGATTCGCGCTGGATCCAATCGATGCGCGGGCGTGGCCTCGCGCTGGCGTCGGACCGTAGCGCGTGGCGCGTCCCCCCGGTTGAGACGCTGTTCGTGCAACGCAAGCTTGGCGGCAGCTATTGGCTGGCGGCGCGGCTCAAGGCGCGGGTCGATCTGCGCGCCTTGCTCGATCGCTATTTGTAGCCGCTACCAGAGCCGGCTACCCGGGATGCCTTTGAACGGTCCCGCCACCGCGCTGGTGATCCAGCCGCCGTAAAACCCGCCCGGCTGCGGCACGACGGTCTCGCCGTTCACGCTGCAGCGATCGAACGCGTGCGCATAAAAAGCGACATGATCGCGTAGCATTGCAAAGCTGCGCGAGGGATTGGGGTAGCTCCAGGCGACCGCGGGCAGCACCTCGCCGTCGAGCACGACGTCCCAATAGACCGCTTGCCCCTTCCACTCGCAGAATGAACTCCCCGCGCCGCGGCGCAGCACGCCGGGGCGGATGTCGGCGGGGGGGATGTAATAACTGGGGGGATGGCTTGTTTCGAGCGTGCGGATGCTGGCGGTCGTGTTTGCAACATTTAGCGTTCGATGTTCGATTGTGATGTGCGCAAGCGTGGGTTCGCAGATCGCCGGACGCGGGAAGGACCAGACGCTTTCCTGCCCCGGCAGGACGGGATCAGGCGTGGGCCAGGTCATGTCCGCTCCCACTTTCGCATCGTGCGCTGCAGCAGCGGCCGCGCGCGGAGGAACAGCAGATAGAGCTGCTCCAGCCCCGCCAGCACGATCGGCGAACGCGCGGCAAGGCCGAGCGGGCGCAGCAGCGGAATCGCGCGCCACATCGCCGCGAACGCCGCCGCACCCGACAGCAGCACGCCATTCTCGCGCGCGTGGAAGCGGGCGAGCAAGTCGCGGCGGTCGATCGGGCAAGCCGCATCCTCAGCGGCGACATCGATGAAATCGATCGCCCCGGCCCGATCGAGCCGCCGCATCACCGCGATCTCGCGGCGACACAACGGGCAGGCACCGTCGTGCCACACCGTCAAAGCGGATGTTGTGTGTTGGTCCATGCCGACGCTATCGCACAGGCGCGCGGCTAGCCCAAGGCGGCAAGCGCGGCACGGTGGTCGCCAAAATTGCGCGCGGCTCGGCGCAGGAAATCATCGATCGCAGCCATATCGGTCGACCCCGGACCCGCTGGATTCGGCGCAGTTTCGGGATAAACGCCGTAGCCCGCGAACAGACAATGCCACGAGGTTGCGGCATAATAGCCTGCAATGCCCTGCTGCGTGATCTCGGCCTCAAGATCGCCGCCGATGAACCAGCAGGTGATGATGCTTTTGAGCGAATCGGACAGGCGATCGTTCGCGGCATTATCGCGCCAATAGGCCGTGTCGCTGCGCCGGTTCATCCGGTAATGACACACGATATAATCGCGGATCCCGTCATAACGCGCGGCGATGCGCGTGTTGAAGGCATCGCGGTTGGCTGGGGTAAAGCCGCCCGCTTCATAGGCCTGAATGAACCCCTCGACCGTTGCCTGCACGATGTGCAGCGCAGTTGCCTCGAGCGGTTCGATGAACCCCTGTGACAGGCCAACGGCGAGGCTGTTGCCAACCCAGGTCTCGGCGACGCGCCCGACCTTCATCGACAGATGCCGGGCGGTCCCTTCGTCGCCCACGCCGAGATGCGCGCGGAGTTCGGCCTCGGCTTCGTCCTTCGAGCAGTAAGACGACGCGTAGACATAGCCATTGCCGGTGCGGCTGGTCAGCGGGATGTCCCACGCCCAGCCCGCTCTCAGCGCAGTAGCGCGCGTGGCGGAGGCGGTGCCGGTCGGGTCAGCCGGAGTCGGCATCACCACCGCGCTGTCGTTGAACAGATTTTCGCCGAACGACACGAACGGCACGCCGAGCGCGGCCTGGTGGATCACCGCGCGAAAGCCGCTCGAATCGACGAACAGGTCGCCGTCGATCTGCTCGCCACCCTCTGCGACGAGATGCGTCACCACCCCATCCGCCACCGCGACCTCGACGATGCGGCGTTCGAGATGCACCACGCCTTGCTTGACCGCATGATCGCGCAGGAACGCGCCCACCAAGTGCGCGTCGAAATGATAGCCATAGGCTGGTCCCAGCGGAAACGCTTCGGCGGCAATCGGGGCGAGCCGCTCAGCCGCCAGCCGCGCGGGCAGGAAGAAGCGGTCGGGGTGCGCCCATACGTCCTGCCCATGCCGCCGCTGCCGCGTCGCATCGAAAAAGGCAGGCGCGGTGTGGAGATCAAGCGGGCTAGGCAAGGGGTGGAAATACCCGTCGTAACCCGCTCGCTCGGACCAGCCGTGAAAGGCGATGCCGTTCTTGTAGGTTGCGTTGCAGGCCGGCATCCACTCCGCCTCGGCAATGCCCAATCGGTCGAAGAACGCCTTCAATTGCGGGGTCGATCCCTCCCCGACGCCGATGATCCCGATCTCGGGGCTTTCGATCACGGTAACCGATGCACTCGGCCAAGCATGCGCGAACAAGTTCGCCGCCATCCACCCCGCCGTACCGCCGCCGAGGATGACGATGCGGTGACTAGCAGGCGACGACGTCACTTCAGAAGCCAGCCAAAAATCTCGTCGAGCCGCGCCGCCCAGGCGTTTTCCTCATGCTCGGCGCCAGGATAGGCGCGGCTTTCGAAATCGCGGCCCTTCTGCCACCCGAGGGCCGCAACATCCTGATCGATCAGTGCTTGAAAAGGCGGGTACGCGGCATCGAGCGTCTTGTCGCCGTGGTCCATCCACAGCCGCCGCCCGTTCGGCTTGCCAAGATGCTGCGTTAGATACGCTTTCCACAGCGCCGGTCGCTCGTCACCCGGCATCAGCATCAGGCCGAAGGTCAGCGGCCAATGCGTCGATACGCACCCGGCACGCCCGAACACCTTGGGCCGCTCGATAAAGGCGTAGCACGACATCAACCCGCCCATGCTCGACCCGACCACCGCCGTGTGCGCGGCATCACTTCGGGTACGATAGCTACGGTCGATCATCGGTTTCAATTCGTCGGTCAGGAAGCGCAGATAGGCGTCGCCGGTCAGCGGGCCCTTGGCGCTCTGCTCGATCTCGGCGCGCAATTTGGGCGAGGCGGCGGCATAGAGCGCTTGCGGGAAATATTGGCGATAGCGCGCCTGACCCGGTTCATCGACACCGACGATGATGACCGGCGCGATCTTGCCGGCCGCCACCAGCCGCAGCACGGATTTGTCCGCTGCCCACACCTTGTCGAAGCTTGAACGCTTGCGATCGAACAGATTCTGCCCGTCATGCATATAGACGACGCCATAGCGCCGGTTGCCCGCATCATAACCCGGCGGCAGCCAGATGGTGACGCGCGGGGGCGTGATGTTGACCGAGGGCGCGGCGTCGATCGTGACGAAGCGTCCGGCATCCTGCGCATTGGCGCGCAGCGGGATCAGCAATGCGAGCAAAAGCAGCGCCACCAACACCGCTTCCCCGGCGAAGGCCGGGGCCCAGTTCCGCAGCGTCGATGCTTCGGACACTGCGCTTCGTAACCAGGACCTGCGCAACTGGGCCCCGGCCTTCGCCGGGGTGGGAAGTTGGGGGAACATCACTTCTTCGCCGCCACGAAGCGCACCGCCATGCCGCCGCCGGGTGCGAGCGGCAGGCTGAGCGTGTCGCCGCGCTTTACGGCGCGCGTTTCGATCGTCATCGCATGGCGCTTGTCGGTGCGATAATCGGCGTCCGGGCCGTCGCGATAAATTTGCGCGGTATAACGCCGTCCGGCCTCGAGGAAATCGAGCGACACCGTGAGCGTGCGCGCGTTCTCGTCGGTCACGCTGCCGAGATACCAATCGTCCGATTTGCGATCCTTTCGCGCAATCGTCGCATAATCGCCGACTTCGCCGTTCAGCACGCGCGTGTCAGACCAATCGGTCGGCACGTCGCGGATAAACTGGAAGGCCGGCATGTGCTTGGCATATTGCTCGGGCGTATCTGCCGCCATCACGACCGGCGAATAAAGCACGACGTAGAGCGCCAATTGCTTGGCCTCGGTCGATAGCAAATCGCTGTCATCCGATCCTTTCAGGCTCAGCACGCCGGGGGTGAAATCCATCGGCCCCTCTAACATCCGCGTGAAGATCAAATTCGCCTCATGCTCGGGCGGGTTCTTGCCCGGCCAGCTATTATATTCCATCCCGCGCGACCCCTCGCGCGCGACCCAATTGGGGTAGGTACGGCGCAGACCCGTGTCCTTGACCGGCTCATGGCTGTCGATCGACACGTGATACTTTGCTGCAGTGGTGACGACGCGCAGATAGTGATTCACCATCCACTGCCCCTCATGCCATTCGCGGTGCTGGCTGCCATCGGCATCGACGCGCTCGATCTCGGCGGCATCGGTGACGTACCCCGTCTTCACCACCGGAATGCCGTGATCGCGGGCATAGCCAAAGGCGCGGTCGAGCTGACTGTCGTAATGGCTGGCCGAGCCGCCGGTCTCGTTATGGCCGATCAGATAGACGCCCTTCGCTTTCGCATAGCGCATCAGCGCGGCGGCATCGAAATCGGGGGTCGGGGTGTCGAATTGCATCGCATTGCCATTGCCGAACCAGTCGCCATCCCACCCGACATTCCACCCCTCGACCAGCACGCCGGGAATGCGGTTGGCGGATGCGAAATCGATATAGGTTTTGACGTTGGCGGTGGTCGCGCCGTGCTTCGGTCCCGTCGCCCAGCTCCATTTTCCGGTGATCATGTTCCACCACACGCCGACGAACTTGCCGGGTTTGACCCAGCTGACGTCGCCCAATTTATTGGGTTCGTTGAGGTTGAGTTCGAGGTGGCTCATGTACAGGCCCGGCGCGTCGTCGGCGATGATCAGCGTGCGCCACGGCGTCGTGAACGGCCCCGTCCGCGTGACCTTCGGCGCGCCCGAACCCGGCGTCAGCACCGCTTTCAGCGTGTTGCTGTCGCCGACCTTGGCCACCGCCATGCCCGCATAATCGATCAGCGCGGCTTCGTGCAGCGCGACGTGCGTGCCGCTGGCCAGCTTCAAGGTGATCGGCGTGGCGGCGGTGCCGACCGCGCGAAGCGGGGTGCGATTGTAGAGATATTCCTCGCGGTTCCATTCGAACGCGGGCTTCCACCACGCGGTCGCGTCTGCCGCAAAGGCGAATTGCGTCAGTTCCTCGGCGATATTGACCGGCTTGCCGCCCGCTTGCTCGGGAAATTCGTAGCGGAAGCCGACACCGTCATTCTGGATCCGGAACACGACATCGAGGCTGCGGCCGGGCGGGCTGGTTTCCTGCAGATGCACGCGCAGTTCGCTGTGGTTGTCGCGGATCGTCGTCCATTCGCCCCATGGCTGGGTCCAGCGCGTATCGGACGCGCCGCGCGTGACCTTCGCGATCTGCAAATGCCGGTCGAGCTTGGGTGCATCGGTGAACAGGAAACCGAGCCGCGACGGCGCGACGATCGTCTCGCCCTTGCGCGTGATCGCATAGCTTGCATGGCCTTCGCCATCGGTCGCCAGCGTGACCACGATGCTGCCGTCGGGCGAGGTGGCGGTGACGCTGGGGATCGCGGCGGCGGGTTGCGGCTTGATCGTCTCGTTGGTGACGACGGGCGCGGGAACGGTCGGCTTGTCCTGCGCCGCGGCGGCACTCGCGCTGAGCGCGGCGGCGAGCGCGAGCATGTGGGTCGTCTTCATGATGAAATCCTTTCGGCGATCAGCGCGGCATAGCCGCCGAACTGCCAGTCCTGCACGTGATTGACCGACGCGCAGATGCGCCACGCAGTCGGGTCGGCCGGACGCCACGTCACGGGATCGGCGCCGAGATTGAACACACACACCAGCGTCTGCCCGGGCGCGCGGCGCTCGAACACGAGTAGCGAGTCCGCCGCCTCAAGCACCTGAATGTCGCCGCTTTGCAATGCCGGATGCGCGCGGCGCAGCGCCAGCAAATCGCGCGTCAGCGTCAGCATCGAATCGGGCGCAGCAG
Source organism: Sphingomonas psychrolutea (assembly GCF_014636175.1). Taxonomy (GTDB): domain Bacteria; phylum Pseudomonadota; class Alphaproteobacteria; order Sphingomonadales; family Sphingomonadaceae; genus Sphingomonas; species Sphingomonas psychrolutea. The sequence continues at coordinate 140,135 of NZ_BMDW01000006.1, forward strand.
CCTGCACATCGACCGCGAGTTCTGCGTGGTCCGCCCCGATCGGCAACCACGGCTCGACGCTCGAAAAGCCGCGCTGCGGCGCTATTGCCACCCACGGCATCGGCGTGCGCGCGCCGTCGCGGCTCAGCGTCAGCGGCCAATTGGCTATTGCCTCAGGGTCCTGTAGCCGCGCGAACGGGATATCGACTTGCGTCAGCCCGAGCTCTTCGCCCTGATACAGAAAGATATTGCCGCGCAGCGCGACCAGCAGCAGCATTTTCGCGCGGGCGAACGCCGCGCGATCGGCGCTGCTTGCCCAGCGCGACACCGCGCGCGGCGCATCGTGATTCTCGAATGCCCAGCTCGGCCAGCCCATGTCGGGGGTATCGGGCCATTGCTCGACCGCATCGCGCACCAGCGCGGGCGTCAACGCAGGCGCGTAGAGGAAGTTGAAGCCATAGGCGCTGTTCAGCCGCCGCTGCCCATGCGTAAAGCTTTTCATCTCCACCTCGGCCTCGGCCCCACCCACTTCGGCGACGGTGAAGCAGCCGTCATAGCGATCGGTCAGCGCGCGCAGCCGTTCGAGAAACAGCGGGATGTCAGGGTGCGACTGATTATGCACGTGCCGCTGGAAATCGAACGGCCGCGTGCGCACGCCATTGGTGGCCGGGGCGGGCGGATTGTCGCGCAATTGCGGATCGCACATCGCGAAATTGATCGCGTCGATGCGGAACCCGTCGACGCCACGCGTCAGCCAGAAGCGCGCGACGTCGAGCAAAGCATCCTGCACCGCCGGCGCGTGCAGATTGAGCTGCGGCTGCGCGCTCAGGAAGTTGTGCAGATAATATTGGCCGCGCCGTGCATCCCACGTCCAGGCGGGCCCGCCGAACACCGATTGCCAATTGTTGGGCGGCGATCCGTCATCCTTGGCATCGGCCCAGACGTACCAGTCATGCTTCGGGTTGGTCCGGTCGGCGCGGCTCTCGGCGAACCAGGCGTGCGCGTCCGACGTGTGTGAATAGACTTGGTCGATGATGATCTTGAGACCGAGCGTATGCGCGCGCGCGACCAAAGCATCGAAATCGGCGAGCGTGCCGAAGATCGGGTCGACCGCGCGGTAATCCGCCACATCATAGCCGAAATCCTTCATTGGCGAGGCGAAGAAGGGCGACAGCCACACGCCGTCGACGCCGAGCGCCGCGACATAATCGAGATGCGCGGTGATCCCGGCAAGATCGCCGATGCCGTCGCCGTTCGAATCGGCAAAGCTGCGCGGATAGATTTGATAGATCGCAGCCCCTCGCCACCACGGGCGATCGGGCTGCGGTTCGGGTGGGGTGTCGGCAAGGTGCAGCGGTTGAGCGGTCATTGCGCGGTACAGATCACATAATCGAGGGGAGGAACGGTCACCGAAAGGCTGCCCGGCGCGCTCGCCTTGGGCGCGCAGTCGCCGTGGCGCGCGACGAAATCGGTCGAGCGGGTTTCGACCAGTATTTGCGCACTCACCGGTGCGGTCGCGGTGTTGAACGCGAGCACCACTTCGCGGCCCGTCTCGGGGTCGAAGCGCGACACCGCGAACAGGCCCGGCTTATTGCCATCGGCGCGCAGCACTTGCTTGCCGCGGCGCAGCGCGGGGAGCTCGGCGCGGAGCTTCGCGAGCGTGGAGATCGCGCGGTAGAGCGGATGCGCGGTGTCATAGCTGTCGGTCGCGGTCGTCTTGGCGGTGCCGAGGAGGCGATTGTCGTTATAGGTCGCCACTTTGCTGGCGAACATGTCCTCGCGCGAATCCTGATCGCCGCCTTTGCCAACGAAACCCTGTTCGTCGCCCGAATAGATCGTCGGCACCCCGCGCAGCGTCAGCAGCATCGCATGGCCGAGGATGACGCGCTGGAGCAGCTCGTCGTCGTTTGCCTTGGGGAAGCCGCGCTTGACGAACATCGCGAAGCGCCCGGCATCGTGATTGCCGAGGAAGGTCGGCAATTGCAGCGCGCCCACTGCACCGCCTTCGTACAGCGGATCAGCGAAGAACAGTCGCCGCAATTCGTCGGTCCCGGCACTGCCGCCGACGGTATCGACCAACGCGCGCTGGAACGCGAAGTCGAGCACCGCGGGCAACCCATCGACACGGGTATGCGTGGCGAGCCGCGCGGGATCCATCTCGCCCGTCGCCACTTCGCCGAAGATGTGGAAGTTCGGGATGCCCTTGGCCGCAGCGCGCGCCTTTATCGCGGGGACGAAGGCTTGCCAGAATTCGGGGTTCACATGCTGCGCGGTATCGATGCGGAAACCATCGACGCCGAATCGATCGATCCAACCGCCGAAAATCTCGATCATGCCCGCCACCACGTGGGGGTTTTCGGTCATCAGATCATCGAGCCCGGAGAAATCGCCGAGAGTGGAGCTCTCACCCGCAAAGGTCGAATCGCCGCGATTGTGGTACAAGGTGACGTCGTTCAGCCACGCCGGGGTTTTCACGCGTTCCTCGCCCTTGGGCAGGTAGGGCGTGTAAGCATAATTCGGGTCGGTCAGCTTTGCGAAATTGGCGGCACTGCCATCATTATGCCCCGCGAACCCCGAGTTGATCGCCGCGCCGGTCACGCCGCCACGGCGTTGGTACGGATAATCGCCGAGGCTGCGGTACGGGCAATAGTGGTCGGGCGCGCATTCGCGATATTTGATCACGTCGGCGGTGTGGTTGACGATGATGTCCATATAGACCTTCATCCCGCGCGCATGCGCCGCATCGACCAGCGCCTTGAAATCATGATCGCTGCCCAGATGCGGGTCGACCTGCGTAAAATCGGTGATCCAATAGCCGTGATAGCCCGCCGATTCCTGGCCCTTGGCGCCCTGCACCGGTTTGTTCTTGAAGATCGGCCCGACCCACAAGGCTGTCGCACCAAGCCCCTGAATATAATCGAGCCGGCGGATCAGCCCTTTCAGATCGCCACCGTGATAAAAGCCCTTGGCGGTCGGATCGAAGCCGGTGGCGAGCCGATCGCCCTTCAGTTCACCGCGATCATTGGTTGGGTCGGCATTGGCGAAGCGATCGGGCAACACGAAATAGATCACTTCGTCCTGCGGTAGACGATCGCGATAGGACGGCGCGGTTTGCGCAGCGGCGGGCGTGGCGGCGAGCGCCAGCAGCGCGGCGAGCAGCCTCTTGCGAATCCTCATGCGGCCATCCTGTCCGAAGCAGCGCAATGCGCCGCGATAAAGGCGTCGTGCGTCGGCATCCTGCCCACGACCTGTTCGACATGCCGCCGCGCGAGGCTCAGAAATTCGTCAAGCTGCGCCGCCGGCAAGCCATCGGCGAGCGGATCGTAGCGTCGCGGCGTCACGCCTTGGCCGATCAGCACTTGCAGCCAGCCGGGTTCCGCGAACAGCTCCTCGCCCTCGCGGAACAAGCGGCCGGTCGAGCGGAACAGGTCGATCCGGTGCGCGAGGCTGTCGGGAATCGGGGCTTCGCGGCAGGCGCGCCAGAACGGCTCGTCGCGGCCATTGGCATGATAATGCAGCACCAGAAAATCGCGCACCGCGCGCCATTCGCGCGTCGTCTGGCGGTTGAATTCGGCCGCCTCGATGCTGCTGTCGCAATCTTGCGGAAACAGCTGCAACAATCGGGCGATGCCCGCCTGGATCAAATGGATGCTGGTCGATTCGAGCGGCTCCATAAACCCGGCGGCCAACCCGAGCGCGACGCAATTCTTGACCCAGGCGCTGCGCCTGCGCCCGGTGGTGAAGGATAAGGGTCGCGGATCGGCGAGCGGCTTGCCATCGAGCCCGCCCAACAACAGGTCGGCCGCACGCGCATCGTCGAGAAACGCGCTGCAATAGACGAGGCCGTTGCCGGTGCGATGCTGCAGCGGAATGCGCCACTGCCATCCGGTCTCACGCGCTGTCGCCCGCGTATAGGGTGTCGTCGCACCGACATTGGCCGACGGCACCGCCAGCGCGCGGTCGCATGGCAGCAGCGCCGACCAATCGTCATAGCCGGCGTGCAACGTCTGTTCGATCAGCAGCCCGCGAAAGCCTGAGCAATCGACGAAGAAATCGCCCGACACCTCCGTGCCACTGTCGAGTGTGACGCCAGTGATGTCACCGCGTTCGCCATCCTGCCCGACCGCGACGACGCGCCCCTCGTGCCGCACCACGCCGCGCGCCTCGGCATAGCTGCGCAAATATGCGGCATAGAGCCCGGCATCGAACTGGAACGCCCAGGCGACTCCGCTCGGCAGATCGGGCCGTCCCAATTCACGCGCGAAACGGTCGTGCTGCGCCGCCAGCGCGCTGGCCGAGAAATCCCACAGCCCGCGCGCGCCGCCACCGCTGCGATGCCGCAGCCAATGCTGGTGGAACGGCACGAGCCCGAGCCCGCGCCCGATCGTCCCGAAGGCATGGATGTAGCGACTCTCGACCCCGTCCGGCGCGCCCGACCAGCCGACGAACTCGATGCCGAGCTTGAAGGTCCCTTGCGTCGCGCGGATAAAATCATCCTCGTCGATCCCCAGCCCCTGATTGAACAGACGGATTTGCGGGATCGTCGCTTCGCCGACGCCGACCGTGCCGATCGCATCGGATTCGACCAAAGCGATGCTGGTCCCCGCTGGCAGGAAGCGCGCAAGCGCGGCGGCCGCCATCCACCCCGCGGTGCCGCCGCCGACAATGACGACGCGCCGGATCGCGGATCGCGCGGCCGTCATATCGCCGGTCTCTGAGCCGCGTTCCATCACACCGAAGACCTTTGGACCCGCTTGCCCCGGCCCGACCAAAGTCGGGCCGGGGCAATGCATACGATCGAATCAGAACTTGAAGCTGGCACCCGCAAGATAGCGGCGACCATAGGTTTGATAGTCGATCACCGCACGATCGTCACGCGGATCGGCGGTCACGAACGGCGAGTTGGTCAGGTTCTGCCCCTGCACGAACAGCGAGAGGCCCTTGGCAAACCCACTGCTGAAATCATAGCCGATTTGCGCATCGATGATCGTCTCATCGCGTGCACGGCGCCGCGTCCGCGCGCCGCCAAAGCCCGACAGTTCGCCGATGAAAGTCGAGCGATAGCGCGCGCTGGCGCGGGCCGAGAAACCCCATTTCTCGAAATAGGCGGTGCCGTTGGCGACATATTTCGAATAGCCAGGGATGTCCTCGGCTGGGGCACCCGGAGTCGGGCTGATCTTGGTCTTCGTATAGGAAACGCCGCCGGTCACGCCGAAACCATCGAGCGCGCGGGTCAGCGTAGCCAGCGGGAAGGTGGCTGCCAATTCCACACCGTACAGGCTGCCGCCATTGCCGTTGATCGGCACGTTCACGGTGCCTTGATAATTGATGATGATCGGCAGGCCATTGCCGTCGACACCGGCCGACTGGACCGGAAAGCCGGTGAAATCGAACGGTACATCGGCGTTATAGATGTAGCTCTTCAGGTCCTTGTAGAAGAGCTGGAGGGCAACATATCCCTTGGTGCCGAAGTATTTCTCGAACGTGAGATCGACCGCATTGGCACGCCACGGCCGTAGATCGGGGTTGCCCGATCCACCCCGCACCACGGCATAGGTACGGTTCGGCAGCGGGTTGGCGATTCCGCCATTGTCGCCGACGGTCGTGCCATAGCTAAGCGAAGCGCGCATATCGTCGAGCCGCGGACGGATCGTCTCGCGCGCCGCGCTGAAGCGGAACACGAAATCGCTCGCCGTGCGGAACGACAGATTGAGGCTGGGCAGAATATCGGCGTAATTCGCGCCCTCGCGCCGGGGAATGCCCGCGATGTTGGGCGATCCGTTGGGATTGGTGCCAAGATACGCCGCCTGCGCACCGCTTGAATGCTGATCGGTGAAGACCGCCTGGACGCCGACATTGCCGGTCAGCGTGTTCGATCCGATCAGCTGCTTGATATTGGCCTGGAGGTAGCTGGTCATCAGCCGCTCGGTGACGTTGTACGCCTTGACCACCACATCGCCATACGGATTCTTGACGAGCTGATAGATCCCGGCGTTGAGCAACGCGATCGGATCATAGCTGATCACCGGCCCGAGCCCGAGATAGTTCAGATTCGTCGTCGGCAGTCGGAACTGCGTCGGAACGACGACGTCCGTGGTGCCGTTGGTGTTGGCAACCAGCCCAAGAAACGCCTCGTCCGGAGTCAGCGATTTGGAGCGGTCGGTATAATTCAGGCCGAATTGCACGCTCTTGAGGAAGCCGTCGGTCTCCTTCTCGACCTCGAGACGATACTGCTTCAGTTCGTCCTTGATGATGCGGTTGTTATAATAACCGTCCTGACCGTTGAGGATCTGCTTGCCGTCCACGCCGGTCTGATTGCCACCCCAGCCAAGCGGGCTGGTCAGCTTGATGAGGTTATAGTCGCCGTAATTGAGCGTCGGGCGGAACACCGTGCCGTTCGAATTGCTGGTGAAGCCGATCGTGTCGACCGCACCGGTATCCTGCCCGCGCGCGGTGCCGGCGTTGGATTCGAGGATCAGTTCGTTGCGGTCGGTCTTCGAATAGCTGAAATCGCCCATTACGTTCCAGCCGTCGTCGCCGGTCCACTTACCGTTCCAGCCGAACGAATAGAGCTTTGCCTTGCGTTGGAAGGCGTCGTTGCGGACCACACCCTCGACGTTGGAAAAGGTGCCCGCCGTTGCGAACACGCCGTCATTGGCGGTGACGTTCAGCTTGGTCGCATTCGGCGCGGTGGCGCTGTTGTTAACGTCAAAGCCGAGCGGCAGTTCGATCCCGCGCTTGATCTGATTATCGCTGAAATCGGAATAGAAACCGTCGATGGTCGTGGTGAAATTGGGTGTCGGGCGCCATTCGAGCGTGCCCTGAAGCCCGAGCCGCTTGAGCGTGGTCGAGGTGGCATAGGATTTGGAGCCGCCGATCACGACCGGGTTCGCCGCGGTACCGCCGCCGGCATAGCCCCAGGCGTTGAATTCCTGGATCTGATACGGTTCGTTGAGATAGCTGGCAGACAGCGCAACGCCGATCGTGTCGTTGGCGAACTGGTCGATGAAAGTGCCATTGACGCGGTAGCCGACATCCTGCGATTCGGCGTTGAGCTTGCCGAGATCGGCATAGGTGCCGCGCCCGCCGATCGAGATCGCAGGCTTGCCATATTCGAGCGGACGGACCGTCTTGAGATCGACCGTACCCGACAGGCCCTGGCCGATAATATTGGCTTGCGGCGTCTTGTAGACGAGTACCGAGCTGATGATTTCCGACGGATATTGGTCATATTCGACCGCGCGATTGTCGCCGGTCGAGGTCTGCTCGCGCCCGTTGAGCAAGGTGGTCGAAAAATCGGGGGCGAAACCGCGGATCGAGATCGCGTTCGAGCGGCCCGAGACACGTTGCGAGGTCAGGCCCGGCAAGCGCGCGATCGATTCCGCGATCGAGGCGTCGGGCAGCTTGCCGATATCTTCCGCCGAAATCGATTCGACGACCTGATCGCGCGTTTTCTTGGCGTTGACTGCACTTTGCAGCGAGGCGCGGAAGCCGGTGACGACGATTTCCTTGTCGTCCGCGTCGGCGGCCGGCGTGTCGGTCGCCGGCGCAGTCTGCGCGTGCGCGGCAGTGGTGCCGAATAGCAGCAGCGCCGCCCCCAGTGCGCCGATGCTCGTCCCCAATGACAAGGTGGTGCGGAATTGCGTCGCCTCACGGCGCATCGATGCGATCATGCTCTCTCTCCCCTTTGGCTCCACGGCGTCTTTTGCGCGTTGAGCGTTTCGCCAGCGTGATTGCGCCCGGGCGATTGCAAAGCCAAGGAAACGACATACGTATTCAAACCTGCCCCGGCAGGGGTCTTTCGTAAGCGTCGGGCAAGGCGTACACCGGGTGCGGCGACCGGAAGCCCGGCGCCGATCAGGCTGAGGAACCGCTTGCGCAAATGGCGCTGAACGACAAACCGACATCTTTCGATATTGCGGCGCTCGCCGGCGTGTCGCAACCGACCGTGTCGCGCGCGCTGCGCGGCGACCGGACGGTCAGCGCAGCCACGCGGCTGCGGATCGAAGCGATCGCGCAACAGCTCAACTATAAGGTCGACAAGAATGCGTCGAACTTGCGGCGCGGCAGTTCGAACACGCTCGCCTTGCTGTTTTTCGAAGATCCCACACCCGACGATTCGCTGATCAACCCGTTCTTCCTGGCGATGCTCGGGTCGATCACACGGACGTGCGCTTTGCGCGGCTATGATTTGCTGATTTCGTTTCAGCAGCTGTCGAACGACTGGCACGTCGATTATGAGGATAGCCGCAAAGCCGACGGCATCATCCTGCTCGGCTATGGCGATTATGAGCAATATCGCGCGCGGCTCGATTTGCTCGCGGCGCAGAACACGCATTTCGTACGTTGGGGATCGGTGCGGTCGAACCGCGCCGCCGATGCGACGGTCGGCTGCGACAATGTCCGCGGCGGGCGCGACGCCGGACGCCATCTGATCGCGCAAGGGTGCCGCCGGATCGCGTTTCTGGGCGAAGCGTCGAGCCATTATCCCGAATTCGAGGATCGCTATCGTGGCCTCGGCGAAGCGATCGACGAGGCGGGCATGCTGTTCGACCCCGCGCTGCAAGTCGATGCGATCACCACCGAAGCCTCGGGTTATGCCGCCGCCGTCACGCTGCTGGCGCGCGCGCGTGATTTCGACGCGATCTTCGCCGCGAGCGATCTGATCGCGATCGGCGCGATGCGCGCACTGGCCGAGGCGGGGCGCCGCGTTCCCGACGACGTCAAGATCATCGGCTTCGACGATTTGCCCGCCGCTACGCTCGCGCATCCGCCGCTCACGACCGTCGCGCAGGATTATCGCCGCGCCGGCGAATTCCTCGTCGACACGCTGCTCGCGCGGATCCGGGGGGAGGCGACCGCCACCGCGATCCTGCCGCCGCGCCTGGTCGTGCGCGCGTCGAGCGACATACGTATTCATGGCGACTGACACCGCGTTCCCCGCCACGACCGCGCGTACAGGCGATAAAAGCGCAGGGGATGGATCAGTGAACGAACGGCCGCGCCAGTCCTTTGCCGGACTGTGGAACATCTCGTTCGGCTTTTTCGGCATCCAGATCGGCTTTGCGCTGCAAAACGCCAATATGAGCCGCGTTTTTCAGACGCTCGGCAGCAATCTCGACGATTTGCCGGCGCTGTGGGTCGCGGCCCCGCTGACCGGGCTGTTGGTCCAGCCGATCATCGGGCACCTGTCGGACAAGACCTGGCTTGGGCGGCTGGGGCGGCGGCGACCCTATTTCCTGACCGGTGCGATCCTCGCCACGCTCGCCTTGTTCGTCATGCCGCTGGCGAACCTGCTGCTGTTCGCCGCCGTTATGCTGTGGGTGCTCGACGCTTCGCTCAACATTTCGATGGAGCCGTTCCGCGCGTTCGTCGGCGATATGTTGCGCAAGGATCAGCACAGCGTCGGCTATGCCGTGCAGACCGCCTTTATCGGGGCGGGGGCGGTGGTCGGGTCGATCTTCCCCAAATTGCTCGAACATTGGGGGGTCGCCAATACCGCTGCTCCCGGCGTAATTCCCGATACGGTGCGCTACGCCTTCTGGTTCGGCGGGGCGGCACTCTTCCTGTCGGTGTTGTGGACGGTGCTGACGACGCGCGAATATTCGCCCGCCGAAATGGCCGCGTTCGACGGCACGACCCAACAGGAGAGCGAAACGCTGCGCTTGCTCGCCGCGCGCACCTTCACCGGCAGTCTGTGGTGGATCGCGGGCGGGGTCGCGGTGATCGCTACGGTTGCCGGGTTCGGGCTCAAGAAGGAAGTCTATCTGCTTGGCGGACTGCTGGGCGGCTATGGCATCGCCAGCATCATCGCGATTGCGCGGGCGCGCGCCGGGAATTCGGCGTCGATGCTCGGCCATATCGTCGGCGACTTCTCGGGTATGCCCGATCTGATGAAACGCCTCGCGCTGGTGCAATTCTTCAGTTGGTCGGCACTGTTCATCATGTGGATCAACACCACCCCGATCGTCGCGCAATATGCCTTTGGCGCAAGCGATCCGACGAGCGCGCGCTATCAGGAAGGCGCAAGCTGGGTCGATGTCCTGTTCGGCACGTATAATGGCGTCGCCGCGATCGCCGCGCTGACGCTGTTGCCGTTCCTTGCCAAGCGAATCGGCGCGGCGCGAACGCATGTCGTCGGCCTGCTATGTGGGGCGGCAGGCTATGCCAGTTTTCTGGTGATTCGCGACCCGCAGATGCTGCTGCTGAGCGAGATCGGCATCGGCATCGCCTGGGCCTCGATCCTCGCCATGCCCTATGCGATCCTCGCTTCGAGCCTGCCGCAGCGCAAGCTTGGCATCTATATGGGGCTGTTCAACGTCTTCGTCGTAATTCCGCAATTGCTGGTGGCGACGGTCATGGGCTCGATCATGCAGGCGTTTTTTCCCAACGAGCCGATCTGGACGATGCTGTTCGCCGCCGTGGTGATGGCGCTGGCGGCGCTCGCGATGCTGCGGGTGCGAGTCGATACGGCATAAGGCCGGGCTTTGCGGATCGTATCGGCTGGGGTAGCGTTACGCCTGGACCGGACGCACCCCGCCCGCGCCGCCCGAAAGCCTGCTTTGCATCCTACTGCCCATATCGCCGCGATCGGCACCGCCGTTCCCGATCACGACATCCATCAAGCCTTTATCGGCTGGGCGCGCACGCGGCTGCCCGATGAACGCGCCGCGCGCGTGTTCGATCGGATGGCGGGGCGTGCCGCGATCGGGCACCGCTGGTCGGTGTTGCCGCGCGGCGCGGATGGTGGATCGCCGGTCGATCCCGGCGGCTTTTACGCGCGCGATCTGCTGCCCGGTACGGCCGAGCGGATGCGGCTTTATGCCGAGGCCGCCCCGGTCCTGAGCATCGCTGCGATCGAAGCGTTGCGCGCGCAAGTCGCGCTCGACGGCATCACGCATTTCGTGGTGGCGAGCTGCACCGGCTTCGTCGCCCCCGGCATCGACCAGATCATCGCCGCGCAGATCGGCCTTGCGCCCTCGGTCGAGCGGTTGCTGGTCGGCTTCATGGGCTGTTACGCCGCCGTCGCGGCCCTGCGCAGCGCGCGCCACATCGTTCGCTCCGACCCGCACGCGCGCGTGTTGGTCCTGTGCGTCGAGCTGTCGACGCTGCATTTGCAGGATAATCCTGCGCTAGAGCCATTACTGGCGATGCTGCAGTTCGGCGATGGGGCCGCCGCCGCGCTCGTCACCGCCGAACCGGTCGGCCTGGCACTCGGCCAGCCGTTCGCGACAACCTTGCCCGATTCGGCGGGCTTGATCCGCTGGGACATTACCGACCGCGGCTTTGCGATGCATTTGTCGGGCGAAGTCCCGGCGCGGATTGCCGCTGGGCTCGCCGACCCCGCCTTCGCCGCCGCCGCGACCGGTGGGCGCGACCCGAGCGAGATCGACGGGTGGGCGGTCCATGCCGGTGGCCGCTCGATCCTTGATGCGGTCGAAAGCGCGCTGCATCTCCAGCAAGGTGTGCTCGCCGCGTCGCGCGGGGTGCTGGCGGATTTCGGCAATATGTCGTCCGCAACGCTGATGTTCGTGCTGGCGCGCTTGCTCGGCGGCCCGCCGATCCACGACGGCGTGGCGCTGGCGTTCGGCCCCGGTCTTGCCGCCGAAGGCTTCGGCTTCCGGAGCGCGGCGTGACGTTGGCGACTCGCGCCATGGCCGAAGAGCTGATGGACGCCGACGATCTGGCGTCCGAAACCTATGCGGCGGTGGTCGGGGACCTCGCCAAGGTCAATGTCGTGACGATGGCCGCGCGCCCGACGCTCGATTTCCTGCGGCGTGGGACTGCGGGCATGACGCGCTTCAGGCTGCTCGATGTTGGCTATGGCGATGGCGACATGCTGCGCCGGATCGCGCGCTGGGCGGCGAAACGCGGCCTTGAGGCCGAACTGTTCGGCGTCGACCTCAATCCGCGCAGCCAAGCCGCGGCGACAGCGCATACGTCGGCGGAGCTGCCGATCCGGTATCGAACCGGCGATTATGCCGATCATGCCGGGGAAGGGTGGGATTTTGTCATCTCCAGCTTGGTCGCGCACCACATGACGCACGACCAACTCGTTTCCTTCCTACGCTTCATGGAGCGCGAAAGCGCTGCTGGCTGGCTGGTCAACGATCTCCACCGCCACGGCTTTGCGTATTTCGGCTATCCACTGCTCGCCACGCTCGCACGCTGGCACCCGATCGTCCGGCATGACGGGACGCTGTCGATCGCACGGTCGTATCGACCCGCGGAATGGCCCCCGATCCTGGCTGAGGCCGGCGTCGATGCGCGGGTTTATCGTGCCTTCCCGTTTCGCCTGTGTGTTGAAAAATTGTGTGTGGAAACGCTGTGCGCCCAATCCCCACACTAATCGTCGGCGGTGGCCCGGCCGGGGCAAGTGCCGCGATCGTGCTTGCGCGCGCTGGCGCGACCCATGTGCTGGTCGAGCGCAGCCGCGAAACCGGCGATGCGATTTGCGGCGGGTTCCTGAGCTGGCGCACGCTTGAGTCGCTCGCGCGGCTCGGGGTCGAGCCGAGCGCCTTGGGCGCGGCGCGGATTACGCGGACGCGGATCATCGCGGGTGAGCGTGTGATCGAGGCAGCCTTGCCGCGTCCGGCGCTTGGCGTCTCCCGGCGCACGCTCGACACCGTTTTGCTCGCCCGAGCGGTGGCGGCGGGGGCCGCGGTCGAGCGCGGCGTTACCGTGCGCAGCCTTGAGGGCACGACCGCGTCGCTCGACGATGGTGCAGCGCTCGCAAGCGATACGCTGTTCCTCGCAAGCGGAAAGCATGACGTGCGCGGTGCAGCACGGCCCGCGGAGGCACGCGGCGACGATCCGGTGCTGGGGCTGCGTATCCGGCTCGCCGCCGCGCCGGGCCTTACCCGGCTGATCGGCGATGCGGTCGAGCTGCATCTGTTCGATCGCGGCTATGTCGGGATCAATTTGCAGGAGGATAATAGCGCCAACGTCTGCATGGCGGTCCACCGCTCGGCGATGCTGGCGGCGGGATCCCCTGCCGCGTTGCTCGACGCCCTTGCGCAACAGTACCCCCGACTCGGCGAACGCCTGGCCTATCGCAGCGGCAGCGAAGCGATCGATGCGATCGCCAACGTGCCCTATGGCTGGCGCGCCACGCACGGCGTGGGCGGCCTGTTCCGGCTCGGCGATCAGGCCGGGGTCATCCCGTCGCTTGCGGGCGAGGGTATGGGCATCGCGATCGCCAGCGGACTCCGCGCGGCGCATGCCTTTCTGGGCGGCGGCGCGGCGGCGGCACCACGATTCCAGCGTGACTTCGCGCGGGCGACGCGGCGCCCGATCGCGCTGGCCGGGCTGGTGCGCGATGCGGCCGAACGCCCCCGCGTGACCCTTGCCGCGCTGCCGCTGCTGTCCCATATTCCACGCTTGATCGATACGATCGCGTCGCTGACGCGGATCGGCCATTCCCCGCTTGACGACAGCCCCCGCTGACAGGAACATCGTACCCATGGATCACATCACTTTGTCCGAAACCGAATGGCACAAGAAGTTGAGCCCCGAGGCGTATCACGTGCTGCGCGAGGCCGGGACCGAACCCGCTTTCTCCGGGCGGTACAACAATAACAAGGCCAACGGGCTGTATCGCTGCGGCGGCTGCGGGCAGCCCTTGTTCGATTCGGCGGACAAATATGATTCCGGGTCGGGCTGGCCGAGCTTTACCCAACCGATTTCGCCTGAGCGCGTGATCGAGCATCGCGACACCAGCCACGGCATGACCCGCACCGAAGCCCGCTGTGCGCGCTGCGACGGGCATCTTGGCCATGTCTTCCCCGACGGCCCACCGCCGACAGGTCTGCGCTATTGCATGAATTCGCTGAGCCTCGATTTCCGCGGGCGCGAAGCCGCCGCCGAAGGTGCCGGGGAAAGCGCCGGAGAGGGCGCAACACGCGACGAACTGCACGGTTAATCCTTGGCGTCACGGCTTGTCGGCGCGCGCCGTAAAGCCTAACGCTGCGATCGCTCGATGGCCCGTTCTTATTTCTCCACCCCCCGTTCTGCCAAGGCGCCGCTCTGGCGTCGGCGCAGCGTGCTGGGCTTGCAAATTGCGGGCGGCCTTGCCCTGCTGGCGTTCATCATTCTTGCGATCACGGTCTATGTCTCGCAAGGGCAATTGCCGAGCTATGACGAGCTGAAATCCTCGCCCAACGGCCAGATGATTCGCGTCCATGCCGCCGATGGCACGGTGATCGTGTCGATCGGCCCGAGCTATGGCGAATGGCTGCCCTATGATCGCATTCCGGCGGTGATGCGCGATGCGATGATCTCGGTCGAGGATCGCCGCTTCCGCATGCACCCTGGCGTCGATCCGATCGGCATGGCGCGATCGGTCCAGGTGCGGATCGAGAAGGGCCATTGGCGGCAGGGCGGATCGACGATCACCCAGCAGATTGCGCGCAACATTTTCCTCAATTCGAACAAAAGGTTCGATCGCAAGATCCGCGAGGGCATCCTCGCACTCGCGCTGGAGCGCAAGTTCAGCAAGGATCAAGTGCTCGAACTGTACCTCAACAAGGTCTATTTCGGCGGCGGCGCGTACGGCATCGACGCGGCGAGCCGGAAATTCTTCGGCCACGGTGCCGATCATCTGAGTTTAAGCGAAGCGGCGGTCATCGCCGGGCTGGTCAAGGCGCCGTCCAATTATTCGCCGACCGCCGATATCGACGCGGCGCGCGGTCGCGCGCGAGTCGTGCTGTCGGTGATGCAGGAAACCGGCGCGATCACCCCGGCGCAAGCGCAAGACGCAGAAGCCGGCGTCGGTGCGATCGCCTTCGTCCCCGAAGCACGGCAGAACAGCGTGCGCTATTTCACCGATTGGGCGCTCCCGCAGCTCGAAGTGCTGATCGACGAAACGCAGCGCCCATTGGAAGTGTGGACGACGCTCGATCTCAATATGCAGCGTGCCGCCGATGCTGCGATCCAGGCGAATGCGCCGAAGGGCGCGCAAGGGGCTTTGGTGTCGATCGACCGCGACGGCGCGGTCCGCGCAATGGTCGGCGGGACCGATTATGTCACGTCGATCTACAATCGCGCGACGCAAGCCCAGCGCCAGCCGGGCTCGGCGTTCAAGCTGTTCGTCTATCTGGCGGCACTCGAGGCGGGGCATAAGGTCGAGGATTCGATCGTCGACGAGCCGATCACGATCGACGGGTGGAGCCCGCGCAACGATTCGCGGCGCAACAGCGGCGCGGTGAGCTTGCGTACCGCCTTTGCCTATTCGCTCAACACGGTTGCGGCGAAGCTTGGCCAGGAGGTTGGTTTCGCGACCGTCGCCGATATGGCGCGGCGCTTTGGCATCACGACCAAGGTCAACACGCATCCCTCGATGGTGCTCGGTACGTCCGAGGTGCGCTTGATCGACATGACGCGTGCGTTTGCCAGCGTCGGCAATAAGGGCGTCGCAGTCACCCCCTATGGCATCACCAAGGTGACCGCCTCGGGCGAGACGATCTATGCGCAGTCGGTCGATACCAGCCATGTGCTGGTCGCGCCCTACGTCGCGGCGCAAATGACCGACCTGTTGCAGACGACGGTCAATACCGGCACCGGCCGCGCCGCGCAGATCGGTCGCCCGGTCGCGGGCAAGACCGGCACGACGACATCGAGCAAGGATGGCTGGTTCCTCGGCTTTTCGAGCGGGCTGACGACGGGCGTGTGGATGGGGCGTGACGATGCAAAGCCGATCCCCGGCCTGCACGGCGGCACCGCGCCGGCCAAGGCGTTTGCCACATTCATGAAAATTGCGGTGGCGAGCCGTCCGCCCGAAGAGTTCGATACCAAAGTGACCTTGCCCGAATTCCAGCTCGAACCCGATCAGGAATCCTATTTCGGGGAGGCCGATAACGGCCTGTTCGTCGACGAAAATGGCAATCCGCTCGCGCCAGGCGACACCGCGCCGCTCCCGCCGGGGCAGCAAGTCGATGCCGATGGCAACCCGATCGAAAGTCGTGGGTCCGCCGAACAACCAGGCGCCCCACCCGCCGACAAGAAAGACGATCAGAAGCTCGATCAAGCCTGGATCGACCGCGTGCTAGGCCGCGAACCCTCGCGCCCTGCGCCCGCCCCGACGCGCACGCCGCCGGCCGATCGTCAGGATCCGCGCCCAACCCAGTGAAGCGCGGCACCGTTTGCGCGGAGCCAGCGACGCGACGCGTCCGGTTCACCTTCGTCGAGAACCGCGACGACACGATAAAACTGCGCGCTGTGGTTCATGTGCAGCCGGTGCGCGACTTCGTGCGCGACGGTCGATCGTCGAACGAAGGTGGGCATCAGGATCAAGCGCCAGCTATAGCGGATCGTCCCCGACGACGCGCAGCTGCCCCAGCGCGTCTTCGGATCGCCAATCGCTACCTTCGTAACTTCGACCCCGGCGCGGGCCGCGAATTCGACGGTTTCGGCGCTCAACACGCGCAGCGCCTCGCGCTTCAGCCACATGGCAACGCGGCGCGACAGGCCGTCTTCGGTTCCGCCGCAGCGCAAGACATCGCCGACGCGCTCCACGCGGCGCGGCGCGCGCTCGTCCCAGGCGATCGTCAAAGCGCCGTCGCCGAACGGGATCTCGGCACCTGGCGCAAACGGGACGGGTTGGGGCAAGCGCGCCCGCTGCGCCGCAATCCAATCCGCTTTCTCTTCGGCCCAAGCCAAGGCCGCCTTGAGCGGGGCGCGCAGCGGCAGCACCAACCGGACCCGCCCGGTCGCGCTGTCGACCGACAGCCGGGCGCGACGGGCACGGGCATTGCGGACGATTTCGACCGGCGCGCTCATGCCACCCCGATCCGCATTGGCTTCACAGCTCGCGGTCGACCAAATGAAATTCGAGCTCGCCCGCATCGTCCTCCGACACGGTCCAGCCGCGCACCGACTGGCCCGCACGGTGGACCGATTCCCGGTCGCCCGAAACGAGATAGTGCCAGTCGTACAACGGCTCATCGGCCGCGCGCAGCCGATAGGCGCAGGTTGCGGGCAACCAGTCGATCGTGCGGACATTGGCGCGGCTCAGGCGGACGCATTCGCTGACATAGGCGTGGCGATGTTTGTAATTCGAACATTGTGCCGTCGCACGGTCGAGCAAGCGGCACGACACGTTGGTCGGCAACAGCTCGCCGGTTTCCTCATCCTCGAGCTTGTGGACGCAGCATTTACCGCAGCCGTCGCACAAGGCCTCCCACTGGCCGCGATCGAGCGTGTCGATCGGTTCTTCCCAGAATTTGCCACTGCCTTTGCTGCCATCCGACATCGTCAGCGCACCCACCGGTTGAGTTCCGCCGCGACATCCTGCGGCGTCTTGTCTTGCGGCAGCAAAGCGATCGGCATGCCGGCCGGATCCATCAGATAGGCGAAGCGGCTGTGCGCGACGAGATAGCCGCCCTCGGCATTGGGCTTTTCGGCCTCGACATAGATGCCATACGCCTTGGCCGCCGCCGCAATCGCTTGCGGGGTCCCGGTCAGGCCGACCATGCGCGGGTGAAAGGCCGAAACGAACGCCTTGAGCACCGCCGACGTATCGCGCGTGGGGTCGACCGTTACGAAAATCGGCACAACCTTGGCCGCCCGCGCGGGGTCCTGCGCCTCGAATGCGCGCAGCCCCGCGCCAATCGTCTGGACGTCGGTCGGGCAGACATCGGGGCAGAAGGTGTAACCGAAATAGACGATGCGATAGCGTCCGGCAAAATCCCGATCGGTGCGTGGCTTGCCATCCTGATCGATCAGACTGAACGGCCCGCCGATCTTCACGCCCTCGAGCGGCGCGCGGCCGGGCGTAGCAGGGCCGCCACACGCAATCGGCAAAGCGGCGAGCAACAGGATCGAGATGGCGCGGAAAATCTGGTTCATGGCGCCGCCAGCCATGATCTGTTAGGCGATACGGTGCAAGGTTTGCCGCATTTACCCAAGCCCATGACCCATTTCAAAACCCACCTGTCAGCCAGGACGTGTTCGATGCTTTTTCGTGTCTCCTCCTTTGCCCTCGCCCTGATTGCCGTACCGATGGCAATGACGATCGCCGGGCCCGCCACGGCGCAGCTCGGCCAGTCGCCGGGCTACAAATTTCTTCAGGCCGTGAAGGATTCGAAGAATGACGAGGTCATCGCCTTTCTCGACAAGCCTGGCGCAACCGTCGTCAACACCCGCGATGTCGTATCGGGCGAAGGCGCGCTGCATATCGTGACGCGGCGTGGCGACTTGCCGTATCTCAGTTATCTCCTCTCCAAGGGTGCGGACGCGAACCTGCGCGACGGCAAGGGCGAGACCGCCTTGCTGATCGCAGCGCGGCTGGGGCGCGGCGAGTTGATCAGCGTGCTCATCAAGGGCGGGGCCAATCCCAATCTCGGCAACGCGAGCGGCGAGACCGCGCTGATCATCGCGGTGCAGCGCCGCGACCAGCCGATGGTGCGCGAATTGCTCGATCTTGGCGGCGACCCCGACCAAGCCGACCATTTGCAGGGTTTTTCGGCGCGCGATTATGCGCATCAGGACACGCGCTCCCCCGCCATCGCCACGATGCTCGACGCAGCGCCGAAAAAGGTTCGGCGCGCAGTATCCGGCCCGAAGCTCTAAAGCAGCGGTTGCGCGTCGGGATCGGTCAACGCGATCAAACGCCGCCCGGCGCGCCGTCCAAAGGCCAAGGTCACACGCTTGCGCGTCGCGGCGGAAACCGCTTCGGTATCCGCCTCGCGCACGATCGCCGCGTCGTAACGGTCAGCGACGATGATGCCGGTTCGCGCGGGCAGGAAGGCGGGGCCGTCGAGCGGTCCGATGTCGAACCCGGCCGGGACTGCCCAATAATAACGGTCGCAGCAGCCGAGATAGTCCGGCCATTTCGCGTCACCCAACAAATCGGCGCGCGATACCTTGATCTCGACGATGACGATTCGACCGCGCGCATCGATGGCCATCAGATCGGCACGGCGATTGCCGTCGAGCGGGACTTCGGCGAGCGCGACAAGATCGTGGCGCAGCAACAGTCGGATCGTGCCGCGCGCCACATCGGCGGCGCACAACTGCGATCCGAAAGGCTCGGCACACGCGGCTATCGCTGAATCGGGGGGCGGTTGCAGCATCCCCCAATCCTAGAACATTTCACGAACGCGTCAAATCCGACGCGCTTGCTTCAGCGATAGAAGACGTGATTTCCGATCGCAGCGACTTGGGTGCGGTTCCAGCTTGGCGAAACGCGGCGCGCGTGGAAGTACATCGCACCCGAGGCGGGGCTGTCCCACGCATCGGCGAGCGCAACGCGTGCGACGGCAACGGCGGTGCGATACTGCTTGTTCAGCGCGATCGCCGGAACGCGGCCACCGCGGACAAACGAGAATTGTCCGCGCTGCGTGACGACCGAACAAACCGACTTGGGGAAGCGCCCGGATTTGGTGCGGTTGAGGATAACCTCGGCGACAGCAAGCTGGCCAGTGAGCGGCTCGCCCTTCGATTCGAAATAGATCGCGCCGGCCATGCACTGCAGATCGTCGGCGATCGTTTCCGGCATCGACTGTGCGGCAACGGCATCTGCGAGCGTGCCATATTCGACGGTATCACCGTTCTGAAGATCATCGCTCGCGGAGGAATCGAGAGGGTCGGTCGGTCCAGCGCTGGTCGCGATGGCGGGCGTCAGAACCGGCTGGTTCGCGGTGGCTTGGGCAGGAACCGAAGCAAGGGTCGGCACGTTAATGGCACGATTGATTTCCTGCGCGAAGCCAGGAGTACCAATGCCGATCAAAGCGGCAAGGGCGAAAGTAACCGTCGCAAAGGTAGCGACGCGATTCGAAAACGACATGAAAACGACTAAAATGCGGTTGGTGCGCGGACATGCGCGACACGATGTCGCCCACCCGGACAGCCCCCCGACTGCGTAACCTCGCCGGATCGCACCCGGCACGGCACAACGCGCGTGACTAAGGCGGCGGCCTATCGTTGTGCAGCGCAGCGCCGTCAACCATCGAGGATCGTTTCTGCGGCGAATCGTTCTGCCGATGCGATATCCAGTTCGATCACCCACAAATCGGGATCACGGGACCGCCGCCTGCGCCAATATGCGTCGCGAGCACCGGCGTCGTTCGCGTCGATGGGACCGGTTGCCACGAATACCGGCTTACCGTGCACCCCGATCACACGCTCTAACAGTCGGGATGCCCCAGGTTCCTCATTTAAGATCAGCAGGATAGTGCCGGATTCGGCATCGCCGCGCGCACGCACCATGCCCATACCACCGGCGTCGTTGACGCGTTTAAGCAAAGCCGACACGAGGATCGCGGTCGGCAGCGATCCGCTCATGAAGCGCGATATCCCGGCAACCCGGCCAGTGGAATCTGCGATCGCATAAACGTGCCGGTTCCCCGCGCCGCTTCATCGCCCTCGGCATCGATCAGGCGCGCTTCGGCCACGAACACGCGGCGCTGACCCGAGATCCAGCGCCCCTCAGCAGTCACTGGCCCCGCGCGGAGCGGTTTGGTGAGCAACAGGTTGAACGCAGTCGTTAGCAGAAAGCGGTCGGTGACGAGGCTGTTCGCGGCATAAAAGGCGGCATCATCGAGCATCTTGAAATAGCTCGTGCCATGTGCGGCACCGGCCGCATGGAAATAGCGCTCATCAAGCGTGAAGTGGATTCGCGCGATCCCCGCTTCGGGAATTTCGAGTGTGGAGTCGAACAGGCGGTTGATCGGCGCTGCGGCATAGAGCGATTCGAGCGCCCGGAAATGCGCCGCCGCCCCAGCGGGCGAGTGCTCCATCTCAGGCAGCGTCCCGCACCGCATCGGCGGTGAGCAAGACAACCAGCGCATCGCGCGACGCCGCCCCCCGCAGTTTTTCGACCAGCGGCTTGTCGCGGAGCGCGCGGGACACCCGTGCCAGGGCTTTCAGATGATCCGCCCCGGCATCGGGCGGCGAGAGCAACATGAAGACGATATCGACCGGTAGATCGTCGACGGCGTCGAGATCGAGCGGATGGGTCAGTCGGGCGAACACGCCGCACACCTGTGCCAGCCCCGGCACCTTGCCATGCGGCGTTGCGACCCCCGCGCCGAACGCTGTCGAGCCGAGCTTTTCGCGCGCTGTAACGGCGCTCGCCACCACCGCCGGGTCGAGTGTGTAAGCGGCAGCCGCCGCGGCGGCGAGCTGTTGAAACAGGGCTTTACGCGTGCCTGCACTGACATGTTCGAGCACGGCATCGGGCGAGAGAAGGTCGTTCAGATCGGTCATTACAATCCTTGGGGCCCGCCCATCGCATGCGGCGAGACGCGGGCCCATAGCGGCGATCCAGCCTTCGCGAAAGCGCGACCGATCCGCTGGGAAATCAGGCTATTGCCGATGCGGCTCGACCCAACCGATTGTGCCATCGCCGCGACGATAGACCATATTATAAGTGCCCGACCCCGAATTGCGGAACAATAAGGCGGCGGTATTGCGCAAATCGAGCATCATCACCGCATCGGACACCGTCGCATCAGGGACATCGACGCGCGTTTCGGCGACGATCAGCGGGAAATCCTCGACTTCCTCCTCGGCCAGATTTTCCTGAAACAGCGTGTAACCGGCATTATCCGCGGCGATCACCGCCTCGGCGGTTACGGCAATGGCGACCCCGGCGTTACGGTCCTTCAGGCGGCGCATATACCGGCGTAGCTGCTTTTCGATCTTGCCCGCAGCGCCTTCAAAAGCGACATGCGCTTCGGTGGCATCGCCGCTGCCCTTCAGGATCAGTCCCTGCATGACATGCGCCACGATATCGCAGGTGAAGCGGTTATCGTGCGGCCCCTTACCAAAGGTGACCTTGGCCGAAATGGCGCGCGCGAAATATTTGGTGGCGATACCCTGGAGTCGCTCGTCGACATGGATCTTGAGCGCCTCGCCCGTTTCGACCTGATGGCCGGAAACCCGAATATCCATGAGCATTCTCCTTAGGTTCGGCCGGTGTCGCCTGTGACGATCACCTAGCCGATAGACGGTATCGGTCGGATACCTCGACCCCCTTCAAACTATTGCAGCGCCGGATCGCTCCCCCACAATGGATTAACCACGGTTTTCATGAAGCTTGCGTGCCGCGCCAGATCGCCCTCGCTCAACGCGAAGACGCGTGCTGGACGGACGATCGCAGGGACCGATGGCAGGGCTGGGGTCAGGTCGATCGCCGCTTCGCTCACCAGACCGAGCCCGATTTGCCGCCCGCCGGTGAGCTCGACATAGACTTGCGCCAGCAATTGCGCGTCGAGCAGCGCGCCGTGCAGCGTGCGATGGCTACGATCAATGCCATAGCGACCGCATAGCGCATCAAGGCTGTGCTTCGCCCCTGGATGCCGCATCCGCGCCATCGCCACGGTATCGACCATGCGGTGCAAGCCGACGGTGCCACGCCCGCAGCGCTGCAATTCGCCGTTGAGGAATCCGAAGTCGAAGCTCGCATTGTGCGCGACGAGCGGACTGTCGGCGATGAAATCAAGCAGATCGTCGGCTTGCTGAACGAACAGCGGCTTGTCGGCGAGGAAGGCGTCGCTCAGCCCGTGGACGCGCTGTGCCTCGGGTGGCATCGGCCGTTCGGGGTGAAAGTATGCGTGGAACGTGCGTCCGGTCTCGACCCGGTTGATCATTTCAAGGCAACCGATCTCAACCATGCGGTCGCCGTCGGCGAAACTGAATCCGGTGGTCTCGGTATCGAAGACGATTTCGCGCATGGTACTCACGATGATGGGGGTTGGCGCGCCGCTAAGCAAGCGATGATGGCGTGGACCGCGCGGCGCGTCGCGTCGAGCGAACCGCCGGTCGGCACGACGAAGTTGGCTCGCGCGACTTTTTCGTGATCGGGCCATTGTCTGGCGAGGATGGCGTCGAGCTTTTCCGGCGTCATCCCAGGCCGTGCCAGCACGCGCATACGCTGCGCGTCGGGGTCCGCCGACACTACGACAACGCTGTCGACGCGCGACTCGCCGCCGGTTTCGAACAACAAGGGCACGTCGAACACCACCAGCGGCGCATCGGCATGGGCCGCGAGGAACATGGCGCGTTCCTCGCCCACGGCGGGATGGACGATCGCTTCGAGCCGCTTCAACGCCGCCGAATCGCCCAGCACCATCGGCCCGAGCCGCGCACGATCGACTCCCTCGGGTCCGGTCGAGCCGGGAAAGGCAGCCTCGATGGCAGGAACCAGACGTCCATTCTTGCCTTGCAGCCGGTGGACCGCGGCGTCGGCATCGAACACCGGCACGCCGGCCTCTGCAAACATCGCGGCGACGGTCGATTTGCCCATCCCGATCGATCCGGTCAGGCCGATCGTGATCGGACCCGGCCTGATCGGATTGGGTGACGTCATGCCGTCAGCAACGCGCGAAGCTCAGCATCGCTGTTCTCGTCGCGCGGCGGCGCTACGCCGAAGAACAGCTCGAACGCCAACGCCGCTTGGCCGATCAACATGTCGAGCCCGTCGACGGTCTCGAGATCGCGCGACCGCGCCGCTGCGAGCAACACCGTTTCAAGCGGCGCATAGACCACATCGTAGACCACCGCGTCGTCCGGCAGGGCGCTCAGGTCCAAATCAAGCGGCGGTTGACCTGCCATACCGAGCGAGCTGGCATTGACCAGCAACGCGGCGGGTGGAAGTTTTGCATGGAGCGCCAGCGCTTGCCCCGTTAACCCAAAGGACGACAGCAAGGCGGCCGCCTTCAATACATTCCGGTTGAGAATGGTCACCGGCCCCACGCCAAGCCGTGACAGCGCAAACAGCACCGCCCGCGCGGCACCGCCGGCGCCGATCACCACGACCGGCGCGCCCGCCAAATCGAGCTCGGCAATCGGCGCGTAGAAACCCGCCGCATCGGTGTTGGTGCCGATGAGGGATCCGTCATCCTGCCGCAGGATCGTGTTCATCGCGCCGATCGTCCCGCGGATATTACCCGGATCATTGACCAGCTCCATAATCGCAATCTTATGCGGCAACGTGACGTTGCACCCTCGCCAATTGGGATCGGCGCGCGCGGAGGCGAGGTAGCCGGCCAGCGCGTCGGGCCGGACATGCGAACGCTTATAGTCGGCGTCGATCCCGGCTGCGTCGATCCAGAATTTATGAATCATCGGCGATTTGGAATGCGCGATCGGATCGCCGATCACTTCGGCAAACATCATGACGCCAACACTCCCCGTACCCGCAGATAATCGAGCACAGGGAGCAGGGGCAGCCCGAGCACGGTGAACTGACTCCCCTCGATCCGGCTGAATAGTTGCGCGCCGGGCCCTTCGATCCGGTAACACCCGACGCACCCGCTAATCTCGGGCCATTCGAGATCGAGATACTGTTCGATGAACGCCTCTGACAGCGGACGGACGTGCATCCGGGCGCGATCAACGACGCGCCAGACCGGGCGACCGCCTTCAGCGATCACCGCCGCGCTGACCAATTCGTGGCGTTTCCCCGACAATCGCTGCAAATGCGCCACCGCTTCGGCACGATCGCGCGGCTTGTCGAGCATCGTGCCATCTTCGAGCGCGACGATCGAATCGCACCCCAGCACCAGCGCTTGTCCGTCACCCGACGAGACCTTGATCGCCTTCAATTCGGACAGCGCATCCGCCATGTCGCGTGCGGCAAGACCGTCGCCCAGCAGCGCTGCCTTGGCCGATTCCTCATCCACCCCTGCGGAAACTGCGTCGAAGACCACGCCGGCCGCCGTCAGCATCGCGCGGCGCGAGCTGCTTTGCGATGCCAGCACCAAACGCTGTGCGACCTGCATCATGATGCTCCCTGCATGTCGCCGCTGCGCTCCCCGACCAGCGCGATGATTGCTGCTGCCGTCTCTTCGATCGAGCGCCGCGTCACGTCGATCACCGGCCAGCCATTGTCGGCAAACATCCGCCGTGCATAGGCGACCTCGCGCGTCACCGACTCCTGATCAACATAGGCGGTCTCGGTCACTTGGTTGAGCGACAAAAGCCGGTTGCGCCGCACCTGAATCAAGCGGTCGGCGCTGGTGGTGAGCCCTACGACCAAAGGATTTTTCAGCGCATAAAGGATCTGTGGCGGCGGGCTTTCCACCACGATTGGGATATTGGCGGTCTTGAAACCGCGATTGGCGAGATAGATTGAGGTCGGCGTTTTTGACGATCGCGAGACCCCCGCGAGCACGATGTCGGCTTCTTCCCAGTCCTCGGCACCAATGCCGTCGTCATGCGCAATGGTGAAGTGAATCGCCTCGACCCGCGCGAAATAGGCAGCATCGAGCACGTGTTGCCGCCCCGGCCGCGCCTTCGCTGCCTGGCCGAGCAAACCCGAAAGCGCATGCGTCACCCCATCCATCGGCGCGATCGCCGGCAGACCCAACGCCCGACAGCGCGTCTCAAGTGTCCGCCGCGTCTCGCTATTTACTAAGGTGAACAGCACCAGCCCCGGATTTTGCGAGATTTCCTGCAGGATCCGTTCGAGATGCGCCTCTGTCCGCACCATTGGCCAGAAATGACGGATCGTTTCGACGCCGTCATATTGCGCGAGCGCCGCCTTCGCGATGTTCTCGAGCGTTTCGCCGGTCGAATCCGACAACAGATGCAGATGCAAGCGCATCAAATAGGCCGGCTGGGCGAAACTGTGGACAACATGGTCGCAACCGCTAGCGCAACTTCGCCGTCCAGCAAAGCCATGGTCCGCCCGTGCATAACCGCCCCTTTATCCACAATTGCCTGCACGGCGGCGAATTCAGTGCACAGCCTGTGGATTATGGGGATAGCCGACCCGACTCACAGCGGTTGTGGGCGTACCCGGACCGCAAGCTGTTGGCATTTTGGGGATGACGGCATAAGCCCCGTTTTCGACGTGCCAACAACGACTACATCCTTTTAAGATTCTAGAATCTTATAGAAGAGGGTGAGCGAAAGCCGGTGGGAGTTTCGACCGTGACGACTGTTAAAAAGCCGCTGCTCGCGTGTCTGCAGGGGGAGCGTCAACCGATCCCGCCGGTCTGGCTGATGCGCCAAGCGGGACGCTATTTGCCCGAGTATCGCGCCCTTCGCGCCGAAAAAGGCGGCTTCCTCGCTTTGGTCAACGATAGCGCAGCGGCGGCCGAAGTGACGATCCAGCCGATCCGTCGCTTTGGTTTCGACGGTGCGATCCTCTTCTCCGACATTCTGATGGTTCCCGCGGCGCTGGGGCAGGACCTGACCTTCGGGGTAGGCGAGGGACCGGCGCTGACGCCAGCCCTGGTCGATCATGCCCTGTCGGGGCTGCTGCTGGCGCTGGAACGGCTTAATCCGGTCTATGAGACCGTGCGGCAAGTCGCGGCGCAATTGCCGCCTCAGACCACCTTCCTGGGCTTTGCCGGAAGCCCGTGGACGGTCGCGACGTAC
This sequence comes from Sphingomonas psychrolutea, assembly GCF_014636175.1. Taxonomy (GTDB): domain Bacteria; phylum Pseudomonadota; class Alphaproteobacteria; order Sphingomonadales; family Sphingomonadaceae; genus Sphingomonas; species Sphingomonas psychrolutea. The sequence continues at coordinate 166,439 of NZ_BMDW01000006.1, forward strand.
ATGGTCGCGGGGCATGGCAGCAAGGATCAGAGCGAGACGCGGCGCTTCGCGTACGGCGATCCGGCGGCCTTTGCCGAGATTATCGGCGCGATCTCGGCGTGCACGATCGACTATCTGTCGAAGCAGATTGAGGCCGGGGTCGAGGCGGTGCAATTGTTCGACAGCTGGTCGGGCAGCCTCAGCCCGGCGCAATTCGAACGCTGGGTGATCGCGCCTAATGCGGCGATCGTGGCGGCGCTCCATGCGCGCCATCCCGGCGTGCCGGTGATCGGCTTTCCCAAAGGTGCCGGCGAAAAACTCCCCGCGTATGCGCGCGAAACCGGGGTCGATGCGGTCGGGGTCGATGAGACGATCGATCCCGAATGGGCCGCTGCCAATTTGCCGAACGGGATGCCGGTGCAAGGCAATCTCGACCCGCTCGTGCTCATCGCCGGAGGGTCAGCGATGGCGCAGGCGGCGCAGCGCATCCTCGATGCCTTTGCCGACCGGCCGCACATTTTCAACCTCGGCCACGGCATCCTGCAGGACACGCCGATCGCACATGTCGAGCAGTTGCTGGCCTATATCCGGAGCGTGAGATGATCGGAATGCTCGGCAATGCGTATCCGTGGGTAAAGGCGGCGCATTTGATTTTCGTGATCTTCTGGATGGCGGGGCTGTTTATGCTGCCGCGCTATCTCGTCTATCATCAGGAAGCCGCAATTGGTTCGCCTGAAGCGGCGCTGTGGGTCGAGCGCGAGGCCAAGATCCGCACGATCATCATGACGCCTGCGATGGTGGTGGTGTGGGTGCTCGGCCTGGTTCTTGCTGCCAATGCCGGGCTATTTTCTGGCATGAGCGGGCTGGGTTGGCTTCACGCCAAGCTTTTGCTGGTGGTTGTGCTGACCGGCTATCATGGCTGGGCGGTCGGCTATGGCAAGAAACTCGCGGCGGGAAAGCCGACGCTGACGGGCCGGCAATTGCGCCTCATCAACGAAGTTCCGGCGGTCCTCGTGACCTTCATCGTCATTCTGGCGATCGTTCAGCCCTTCTGAGGATCGCGGTTTCAATCCGTCAGGAGTGTCGAGCCTTGACGCGAGCAAAGCGCGGTCGTATTCCGTGAGCGTGCCCTAGTGCGGCGGGTCCACCCGTTCGGCTGCGGTATCCTTCCTCAAGCATCGTCGCGTACCCTTCGCCGATCGAAGCTCTTCCCCAGCATCTTCATGCCCGGACGTTACCCATGCATCTCAAAGACCTGAAAAACAAAAAGCCGGCTGAACTGGTCGCGATGGCCGAGGAACTCGGCATCGAGAGCGCATCGACGCTGCGCAAGCAGGATCTGATGTTCGCGATCCTCAAGGTCCAGGCCGAAGAAGGCGAGATGATCATGGGGCTGGGCACGATCGAAGTGCTGCCCGACGGCTTCGGTTTTTTGCGCAGCCCGGAAGCGAATTATCTCGCCGGGCCCGACGATATCTACATCTCGCCCAATCAGGTCCGTAAATTCGGCCTGCGCACCGGTGATACGGTCGAAGGTGAAATCCGCGGGCCGAAGGATGGCGAGCGCTATTTCGCGCTGGTCAAACTGACCGCAGTCAATTTCGACGATCCCGATGCGGTGCGCCACCGCGTCAATTTCGACAATCTGACGCCGCTCTATCCGGATGAGAAGCTAACGCTCGATCCGTCCGACCCGACGGTGAAGGACAAGTCGGCGCGGGTGATCGATATCATCTCGCCGCAGGGAAAGGGCCAGCGCACGCTGATCGTCGCGCCCCCGCGCGTCGGCAAGACGGTGATGCTGCAAAATATTGCCAAGGCGATCACCGACAACCATCCCGAGGTCTTCCTGATCGTCCTGCTGATCGACGAACGCCCCGAGGAAGTCACCGACATGCAGCGCTCGGTCAAGGGCGAAGTGGTCAGTTCGACCTTCGACGAACCCGCGACGCGCCATGTGCAAGTTGCTGAAATGGTGATCGAAAAAGCCAAACGCCTGGTCGAGCACAAGAAGGATGTGGTGATCCTGCTCGATTCGATCACGCGCCTTGGCCGTGCCTATAACACCGTGGTTCCGTCGTCGGGTAAGGTCTTGACCGGCGGCGTCGACGCCAACGCGCTGCAGCGCCCGAAGCGTTTCTTCGGTGCCGCGCGCAACATTGAGGAGGGCGGTTCGCTCTCGATCATTGCCACTGCGCTGATCGATACCGGCAGCCGCATGGACGAAGTGATCTTCGAGGAATTCAAGGGCACCGGTAACTCGGAAATCGTGCTTGATCGCAAAGTTGCCGATAAGCGCATTTTCCCGGCACTCGATGTCGGCAAATCGGGCACGCGTAAGGAAGAGTTGCTGGTCGATCAAAGCAAGCTCTCCAAGATGTGGGTGCTGCGCCGTATCCTGATGCAAATGGGCACGATCGATTCGATGGAATTCCTGCTCGACAAGATGAAGAACTCGAAGACGAACGAGGACTTCTTCGACAGCATGAATCAATAGCTGACTGTGGCCGGGCTTCGCGGAGCTAAGCCCGGGTCCACATCGATCCGGTCGGCGCGACGACGCCGGGACCGACGAGTTCGCAGGTACGCGGTGCCCCGCATCTCGTAGATCATGCCAGCGGCATGATCGGCCTGCAAACTGGCTTTGCCCATGTCCTTGTCACACGCTAGGACCTAGCTCATGCTTACCACTCTTCTAGCGGCGTCCGCCGTCGAACCCATGTCCATGAGCTGGCTGTGGCAACATATCCTCACAGACTTCGCCAATATCGCTTCGGTCTCGGCGCTGACGGCGTTCGCAACCGTGGTTCTGCTCGATGTCGCGCTCGCCGGGGATAATGCGATCGTCGTCGGCGCGCTTGCCGCCGGCTTGCCCGCTGGACAGCGCAAAAAGGTGATCGCGATCGGCATCCTTGCCGCGCTGGTGCTGCGCGTCGTGTTTGCGGTTGCCGTGCTCTATGGCTTGGAGAGCTTTAAATCATACGGACTCGTCTTTGGTGGCGGGCTCTTGCTGTTGTGGGTGGCGTGGAAGATGTACCGCGAGTTGCAGCCACGCGCTGTTCCCGGCGGGTCGGACGAAGTCGATGGGGACGAGCATAGCGGTATTCGCCCCGCCAAGAGTTTTGTAGCCGCCGCTTGGGCCGTTGCGGTTGCCGATGTTTCGATGAGCCTCGACAATGTCCTCGCGGTCGCCGGTGCCGCGCGCGAGCATCCTGGCATCATGGTCATCGGGTTGGTGCTGTCGGTCGCGCTGATGGGGCTCGCCGCCAATGTTATTGCCAAGTATATCGAGCGCTTCCGCTGGATCGCCTGGATCGGGTTGATCATCATCGTCTATGTGGCGGGAAAGATGATCCTGGAGGGTGTGCACGATATGCAACCGATGATCAGCGCGGTCACTGGCTGAACAGATCGATTTGGTGCGGGACTGCGGGCGTTCGACCCAACAAGCCCCGGACGCTACGCTCGTGCTCAAGCAACCATTGCTTGGTTGTCGGCCCCTGACCTGCCGAATAAGCGCCAAGCCGACCGTCGGCATTGAGGATACGGTGACACGGCACGATGATCGGGAAGGGATTGCGCGCGCATGCCTGACCGATCGCCCGCGCGCTCGATGCGGCAATACGGGCGAGGGCGCTATAGCTGCGCGTATCGCCATAACCGATCGCTACCATCGCATCGCGCAACGCTTGTCCGCGTCGCGTTGCGGCGGGCGCCAAGGGAAGATCGAACACCATACGCTCGCCCGCGAACCATTGCTCCAGTTGGTCAGCGGCGAACCGGACGGGCGCGGTCGTGCCGTTGGTCACTGCGCCCGACACGTCGATCTGGACGCGATGCACTGCGAGTGCATCGCCTTCGACGGCGATGATGCCGACAGGCGTTGCGATCCGGGCAATATCGCGCGCATACATAGCGAAGACTATGCCGCGCGGGGTGCGCGTGCTCAAGCGGAGAAGCGGCGTGAAGATCAATGTCGAAGTCGAATGCTCGCCCGAGGAAGCGCGGCGATTCATGGGTCTGCCCGATCTCGCCCCCGTGCATGAAAAATATCTGGCGACGCTGACCAATTCGATGGACGGTGTCGTCGCGCCCGATCTGATCGAGAATATGATGCGCAGCTGGATGCCAATGGGCGACGCCGGGATGGGGATGTGGCGCAAGATGTTCGAATCCTCCAACAAATAACCCGATGAGCGCGCGTGATACGATCTTCGCCGTGTCGAGCGGTGCGCCGCCGGCTGGCATCGCCATCGTGCGGATCAGCGGGCCGCGCGCCCTGCCGGTGGCGGCGGTGATTGCGGGCGCACTGCCCGATCCGCGCCGCGCAGCACTGCGCGTGCTCCGCGATCCGCGCGATGGCGCAGTGCTCGATCATGCCATCACGCTGGTATTTACCGGTCCACGCACGGCGACGGGCGAGGATTGCGTTGAGTTTCACGTGCATGGCGGACGCGCGGTCGTGGCGGCGGTCGAGGCGGCGATTGCGACGCAGCCGGGGACCAGGCACGCCGAGGCTGGAGAGTTCACGCGTCGCGCGCTGGAAAACGGTATCATCGATCTCACCGAGGCCGAGGGGCTGGGCGATTTACTTGCGGCGCAGACCGAGGGGCAGCGCCGGGCTGCACTGCGCATGGCCGAAGGTGGCCTGCGCGTTCTGGTTGAACGGTGGAGTGACGACCTCGTCGGCATCGCGGCCAGGATCGAAGCGCAGCTCGACTTTTCGGATGAAGACGATGTTTCCGACGAAGCCCTTGGAACGATCGCCGCCGACATTGCGCAGATTGCCGAGGCACTTGAACAGGTTTTGCGTGCACCGTCGGTCGAGCGCTTGCACGAGGGTGTGCGGGTGGTGATCGCGGGTGCGCCCAATAGTGGCAAGTCGACGCTGCTCAATGCCCTGACCGGGCGTGATGTCGCAATTGTGTCGCCGATCTCCGGGACCACGCGCGATCGGATCGAAGCGTCAGTCGTCCGCGCTGGTATGGCCTATGTTCTTACCGATACCGCTGGACTGACCCAAACCCCAGGTGACGCGATCGAGCAGATTGGGATCGACCGCGCGCGCGAAGCGATTGCCGGGGCAGATATCGTCGTGTGGCTCGACCAACCGGGAGACGGCAGCGTGAGCGACATTCGCGTCCATGCGCGATGTGACATGTCGGGACGAGAAACACCGGCCGGCGGCGCAGACGTCGCGCTTTCTGCGCGCACGGGGCAGGGTGTTGAAGCCTTATGGGAGCTGATCGCCGATCGCGCCACCAAGCTGTTGCCGCAGGCCGACAGTGTTGCGGTCAATCGGCGGCAGCGGCTCCTGCTGGCGCGGTGCCGCGATGCGTTGCGCGCAGCGAACAACAGCGATTTGCTGATCGTTGCAGAAGAGACGCGTCGCGCGTTGCGTGCGCTCGACGACGTCGCCGGTCGTAGTGGGATTGAGGATGTGCTCGACGCGATATTCTCGCGCTTCTGCATCGGGAAGTGATGTTCCACGTGGAACGCGCTGCATAGGCTTTGACATAGGCGGCGTCGCAATCTAGCCAAAACCGATGAAGCATTTCGACGTCATCGTCGTCGGCGGCGGGCATGCCGGGACCGAAGCTGCGGCTGCGGCTGCACGACGTGGCGCGCGCACCGCATTGATCAGCTTCGACGCCAGCAAAATTGGAGCGATGTCGTGCAATCCGGCAATTGGAGGGCTCGGTAAGGGCCATCTTGTCCGGGAAGTGGACGCGTTCGACGGCTTGATTGCGCGTGCGACCGATGCGGCTGGCATCCATTACCGTATGCTCAACCGAAGCAAGGGTACCGCCGTTCAAGGCCCGCGCGTGCAGGCTGATCGCAAGCGATATGCTGCCGCTATCCAGGCAATGCTCGCGGCGCAGAGCGATTTGCACGTGGTTATCGGCGAAGTCGTCGCCCTTGTACTCGACGGAGCGACGGTAAAGGGGGTCCGACTTGGGGATGGCAGCATCCTGTCGGCGTCTGCGGTCGTGTTGGCCACGGGCACCTTTCTTGGTGCTACGCTGTTTCGCGGTGAGGAGCGCTCGATTGGCGGGCGGATCGGGGAGGCCGCTTCTTCGTTGCTGGCTGGGCAGCTGCGTGCGGCGCGCTTGCCGATGGCGCGGCTCAAGACCGGCACGCCACCTCGGCTTGATGGTCGCACGATCGATTGGGCCGCGCTCGCTGAGCAACCTAGCGATGATGACGCGTGGACGATGTCGCCATTGTCCGAGGGTCGCGCACTGCCCCAGCTGCGCTGCGCGATCACGCGGACGACCGGCGCAACGCATGATATCATCAGGGGCGGGCTCGACCGGTCACCCTTGTTTGGCGGAGCGATAGCGGGGCAGGGACCGCGATATTGCCCCTCGATCGAGGATAAAATTCATCGCTTCGGCGATCGCGACGGCCATCAAATTTTCCTCGAGCCCGAAGGCCTGGACGATTCGACTGTCTATCCAAACGGTATCTCGACCTCGCTGCCGGTCGACGTCCAGTCGGCGATGATTGCGTCGATCCCGGGACTTGAACAGGCGCGGATCGTCGCGCCGGGTTATGCGGTTGAATATGATCATATCGATCCGCGGGCATTGGACGCGACACTTGAGGTCCGCGCGATGCCGGGGTTGTTTTGTTGCGGGCAAATCAACGGCACGACCGGCTATGAAGAAGCGGCGGGGCAGGGCCTCCTTGCGGGATTGAACGCCGCGGCCAAGGCGCTTGGCCGCAGCGAGATCGTGCTCGACCGCGCCTCCAGTTATCTCGGCGTGATGATCGACGATCTGGTCTTGCAGGGCATTACCGAACCCTATCGCATGTTGACCGCACGCGCCGAATACCGGTTGCGGTTACGATCGGACAATGCCGAAACACGTCTGGGCCCGATTGCGTCGGGGATTGGCTGCCTCAGCGCGGTGCGTGTAGCACGTATCGCCGCACGCGCGGCTGCCCGAGCTGATATTGAGCGGCGGCTGGCGCAATCGGTGCCTACCGCGGTGCTGATCGAACGTGGCGTCCCGATTGCGCCCGACCCGCAACGACGTAGTGGCGCTGACTGGTTACGCATCCCGGGCGTTACGATCGCCGAAGTCGCTCCCGACCTTCTTGTCACAGGAGACGCGGCCCTGGTTGCTGAAGTGGCCGAGGACGCGCGGTATGCACCCTATCTGGCGAGGCAGGATGGGGAGATCGTGCAGCAGCGGTCGAACGCGGGAATAGTCGTGCCCGCAGCGCTTGATTTCGCAGCGATTCCCGGTCTTTCGACCGAGATGATCGAGCGGCTGTCGGCGGCAAGGCCCGCCAGCGTTGGTGCCGCTGCGCGTGTGCGTGGGGTCACTCCGGCGGCGCTGACTGCAATTTTGCTGCAAGTGCGGCGGATCGCTGCATGACCGAGGACGAGGCCCGCGCGTGGATCGCGGCCCGGCATGGCGCGGAAGGCGTCGCGGCAATGGAGCAGATCGCGGTGGTGGTTATTGGCGCCGCAACGCAGCAGAATTTGGTTGCACCGTCGACCTTGGCAACAATGTGGTCGCGCCACATTGTTGATTCGGCGCAATTGCTGGAGTTGGCCGGGGAGTCCCAGCCGGACGCATTATGGGTCGATATTGGGAGCGGCGCCGGCTTCCCCGGCCTGGTTGTCGCCGCGCTCAGTGATCGCATCGTCTATCTGGTCGAGCCACGCCGGATGCGCGCGGCGTTCTTGAAGGATGCGGTTGAGGCGCTCGGGCTCGATGTTCGCGTGCGGGTGATCGCCGATCGCATCCAAGCAGTTTCCGGCGTTGTCGCAACCGTCATCTCCGCGCGCGCGGTCGCGCCGATTGCCGATCTTTTCGCGTGGTCGCAAGCGTGTACGTCCAAAAAAACGCAGTGGATTCTTCCCAAGGGCCGATCTGCGCGCGAAGATGTGGCAACCGCGCTCGAGACATGGCATGGTGTGTTTCACGTGGAACATAGCATCACCGATCCCAAATCGTTGATCGTTCTCGCATCAGGGGTGGCGCGTCGATGAACGTGATTGCTGTCGCAAATCAAAAGGGCGGGGTTGGCAAGACCACTACCGCGATCAATGTCGGGACCGCGCTCGCGGCGACGGGATCGCGCGTGCTGCTGCTCGATCTCGATCCACAGGGAAACGCGTCGACCGGCTTGGGGATCGCCCGCGCCGACCGGCATCATTCGACTTATGATATCCTGCTCGGTGAGACGCCGATCGAAGTCGCGGCAATGCCGACGTGCGTCCCGAAACTCGATATCGTTCCCGCAACCGTTGATCTCTCGGGTGCTGAGATCGAACTCGTCGAATATGAGGAACGCACGCACCGCTTGTCGCGTGCACTCGCCCGGTCGGATCATCGCTGGGACGTGGTGCTGATCGATTGCCCGCCGTCGCTTGGTTTGTTGACGCTCAATGCAATGGTCGCCGCCAATTCGCTGCTCGTGCCGCTGCAATGTGAATTCTTTGCGCTCGAGGGGCTGAGCCAGCTGCTCAGCACCGTCGAGCGGATCCGCGAACGCTTCAACCCCGGCTTGTCGATCCTCGGCGTTGCGCTGACGATGCATGACCGGCGCAATCGGCTGACCGATCAAGTCTCGAACGATGTCCGCGCGGTGCTTGGGCGCGTGGTGTTTGATACGGTTATCCCGCGCAACGTTCGGCTCTCCGAAGCGCCAAGTTACGGTCTGCCGGCGTTAATCTACGATTATCGCTGCCCCGGTTCCGAAGCCTATATCGCGCTGGCGCGCGAATTGATCGCGCGCCTTCCCAAGACCGATCAACCAGCAAGGGCCGCATGACCGACACGCCCAACCCGAGCCCGACCGCAACGCCGGTAACACCAGACGCTTCGGTCCTTGCGCGACCAAAGCCACGTTCGGGCTTGGGGCGTGGGCTCAATGCTTTGATGGGGGACCTCGCGCGCGAGGAGCCCGTTGGTGCAGGCAAGGACGGTGCTTCTCCTGGGATTCGGTCGCTGCCGGTCGGCTCGCTCACGCCGCATCCGGGCCAGCCGCGCCGACATTTCGACGAGGCCGCGCTCGAGGAGTTGGCGCAGTCGATCGCGCTGCGCGGTGTGCTGCAGCCGATCGTGGTGCGACCGCACGGGACAGGGTATCAGATCGTCGCCGGGGAACGCCGCTGGCGCGCCGCGCAGCGCGCGCGACTGCACGAAGTCCCCGTCATCGTCCGCACGTTCGACGATACCGAAACGCTCGAAGTCGCGTTGGTCGAGAATATTCAGCGGCAGGATCTCAATGCGATCGAAGAGGCCGAGGCCTATCATCGTTTGATCGACGAGTTCGGCCATACCCAGGAGGCGCTGGGCAAGCTGGTCAACAAATCGCGCAGCCACATCGCCAATCTGTTGCGCTTGCTCGAACTTCCAAAAGGGGTGCAGGAACGCGTCGTCACCGGTGGGCTGACGATGGGGCATGCCCGCGCGTTGATCGGCGCGCCCGATGTCGAGACGCTGGCGGATCAAATCGTTGCGCGTGGCTTGTCAGTTCGCGATACCGAACGGCTCGCACGGTCCTCGAAGAATGAGGGCAAGATCGAGACCAAGAGCGATAAGGGCGGCGGCAATGGCCGCGATCCTGATCTGGCCGCGTTGGAACATCAGCTGGGCGATCTGCTCGGGTTGGTGGTGCGGGTTTCGCACGGCGCCAAGGGTGGCACGCTAACCTTGTCCTACTCTACGCTCGATCAGCTCGACATGGTGTGTCAGCGGCTGACTGGCGAACGAATTTAACGCAGAGGATTTAGTCGCGTTGGCGGGCCGCCATCCGCGCGACGCCGAGCATGGCCGCGTCGGCGAGTACGCCACCGGCATTGGCGGGGGCCATTGTCGCGCGCTCGGCGCGGCGGACTCGGTCGATCGCGTCGCTTAGCTTTGGCGACGACCAGGTTCGCAGCGCGCGTGCCGTGATCGCGCGCTCGCGGAAAAAAACGCGCTCGACCAAAGCGTTGACATTGCCACCGCCGTCGATTTCGCCGCGCAACTCGGCCAGCGCCATCAACCGCCGGACCAATTGGCGCAGCAGCGGAATCGGGGAGACACCCGCAATACCGAGTTTCGCCAATTCGTCGCCGAGCCGATCTGGCCCGCCATCGATCGCCGCGTCGATCGCGCGCGACATTTCGGCGTCGCCAAGGTCCGCGCCGATCGCATCCAGCGCGGCATCGTCGAGTTCGCGTGGCCGTTCGGGTGCCGCGTCGAGGAACAAGGCGATCTTCTCCAGCTCACGCGTCATTACCGCGCGGTCACCCGCCGCCGCCGCCGCGATCCGCGTTGCCGTCGCGCCCGTCGTGCGCAAGCCATATTCGCGCGCAATGCTTGTCGCGATCTTGTCGGCTTCGCCTGCGTCAGGGACGTAGAAGACACAGGCCATCGCGCGGGGATCGCCGGTGGCGAGCTTGACCAGGCCCGACGTCGCCTTTGCGCCCGGTGCGATTACCACGACCGGATTTCCCGCGCGGGGTGCGGCCAGCAACATTGCGCATGCTTCGACGCTTTCCTCGCCCGCGCCAGTCACGCGGATGTGGCGGTTGGTGCCGAACAGCGAGAGCGACGCGGCTTCGTCGGCAAGGCGGCCTGGGTTGGATTTGAGCAGCGCCGGTTCCAGATCGACCCGCTCCGCATCGGGTCCCATCGTGCGCGCAAGGCGTGCGGCAATCTCGCGCGCTCCAGCTTCATCAGGGCCGTGGAGGACATAGAGGCGCACATCGCCGCTGGCGGCGTCGATCGCGCGGGTGAGCTGGTTGAGATTGGCTTTCACGCGGTGACCCGGTTCAGGTCACGGAGCTTCGGGGGCGGTACGCTGGACATAGGTGGCGACCCGCGCGACGATCTGATCCGCGACGATGCCCGAAAGACGCTCAAGCGCGGTATTTTCCGCCGCGATTGTGGCATATTCCGATTTCACGACATCGATTCCGGCGTCGGATCCGGCCGCCGCATCGAGCAGCACCGAGCCGTTAGCAAGATCGACCAATTGGTAGCGCGCCCGCAACGTCCGTCGTTCGCGCGTGACGCTATTGTCGCGGCGCACGCCAAGGCCGGCAATCTGGTCGTCGAGCTTCATTTCGAGCCGATAGCGCGGGGTTCCGCCGGTGTGGAGCCGATCGCGCAGTGCATTGGCCATCAGCCACCCCGCTTTGCCCTGGATCGGGGCGACCTCGACTTGGGCAAGCGTCGAGGCGACCGTGCCCGAACTCCCGCCGGAATAGAGCGGATGTAGCCCGCAGCCCGAAAGCGCGAGCAATACTGCGGCGAGGCCGAGTGCGCGCTTCATGCGACGAGGTTCACGAGGCGATCGGGCACGACGATGACCTTGCGAGGCGCCTTGCCTTCCAGAATCCGCATAATCTTGTCCGACGCAAGCGCTGCCGCTTCAAGTGCCTCGCTTGACGTGCCCTTGGCCATGACGAGCGTGTCGCGCAGCTTTCCGTTGATCTGCACCGCGATCGTCACTTCATCCTCGACCAGCAAGGCCGGGTCGACCGCGGGCCACGCCGCATCGGCGATCAGTCCGTCGTTTCCGGCGGCGGCCCAGGCTTCCTCGGCCAAATGCGGGGCCATTGGCGCGATCAGGCGCATCAGTGCGGCAATCGCCGTGTCGCGCGATCCCGACGGCGCAGCGCGTTCGATCGCATTGACCAATTCGTACAGCTTGGCGACCGCCTTGTTGAAGGCAAGGGCTTCAATATCAACGGCAATCCCAGCGATCGTCTGATGCAGCTTGCGGTCGAGCTCGGCGTTTTTCGCCGCACTTTCCTCTAACCTTTCGCCGTCGAACAGCCGCCATAAGCGCTGAATGAAGCGCCATGATCCTTCGATTCCAGCCTCGCTCCACGGCAGATCGCGCTCGGGCGGCGAGTCGGACAGCATGAACCAGCGCGTCGCGTCGGCACCATATTGATCGACGATTCCGGTGGGGTCGACGGTGTTCTTCTTCGACTTCGACATCTTCTCGATGCGGCCGACCGTCACCGCCTCGCCGGTCGCCCGCTCGATATAACCATCGCCCCGCTTCTCGATGTCGTCGAGCGACAGCCACAACGGCTTGGTGATGGTGTCGACGCCGTCGGAGCCGGTCTCGGTCACTTGGCGGCTATAGGTTTCGTGCGTCACCATGCCTTGCGTGAACAGTCCGGCAAAGGGTTCGGCCACGTCGAGCATGCCGATGTGTCGGAGCGCACGGGTCCAGAAGCGGGCGTAGAGTAAGTGGAGGATCGCATGCTCGACCCCGCCGATATATTGCGCAACGGGCAGCCATTTTTCCGCAACGCCGCGATCGAACGGCTTGTCCTTCGGCTGGCTGGCGAAGCGGATGAAATACCACGACGAATCGACGAAGGTGTCGAGCGTATCGGTCTCGCGCCGGGCATCGGCCCCGCAGGTCGGGCAGGGTACGTGCTTCCAGGTCGGATGGCGGTCGAGCGGGTTGCCGGGAATGTCGAAGCTGACATCCTCGGGCAGAATCACGGGCAGTTGATCGCGCGGAACCGGCACCGCGCCGCAGGCGTCACAGTGGATGATCGGGATCGGCGTGCCCCAATAGCGCTGACGGCTGACGCCCCAGTCGCGGAGGCGAAAGACGGTCGAGCCGGTGCCCCAGCCTTCGCCCTCGGCGCGCTGGATCACGGTGCGCTTGGCATCCGTGACGTCCATGCCGTCGAGGAAGTGCGAATTCACCAGCGTGCCGGGGCCGGTATAGGCGGTGTTGCCGACGAACGCCGGATCGGTCTCATCGCCGCCCGAAACGACACGGCGCACACGCAAATCATATTTACGTGCGAAATCCAGATCGCGCTGGTCGTGCGCGGGCACGCCGAACACCGCGCCGGTACCGTAGTCCATCAGTACGAAATTAGCGATGTAGACGGGAAGGCGCTGTGTCCGATCGAATGGATGCGTCGCGGTCAGGCCGGTGTCGAAGCCGAGCTTTTCCTGCGTGTCGAGCTCGGCCGCGGTCGTGCCGCCGCGCTTGCATAAAGCGATGAAGTCCGCCGCCGCCGGAGCGTCGGCAGCGAGTGCCTGTGCGATCGGATGGTCGGCCGCGACCGCGACGAAGCTCGCGCCGAACATGGTGTCGGGGCGGGTGGTGAACACCTCGACCGATCCGCCGTCGGACAGCGCGAACGAAAAGGTCAGACCTTGGCTCCGCCCGATCCAATTTTCCTGCATTAACCGGACCTTGTCGGGCCAATGCTCGAGCCCGCTCAAGCCTTCAAGCAGCTCGTCGGCAAAGTCGGTGATCTTCAGGAACCATTGCGACAGCTTGCGCCGCTCGACCAAGGCGCCCGAACGCCAGCCGCGCCCGTCGATCACTTGCTCGTTGGCAAGGACCGTCATGTCGACCGGGTCCCAATTGACCGACGATTCTTTGCGATAGACGAGGCCGTGGCGAAACAGTTCGAGGAACAGCGCTTGCTCATGCCCGTAATAGTCTGGCTCGCACGTCGCCAGCTCGCGGCTCCAGTCGAGCGCGAAGCCGAGCCGCTTCAACTGCGCCTTCATCACCCCGATATTATCGCGGGTCCACCCGCCGGGATGGACGCCTTTTTCCATCGCGGCATTCTCGGCCGGCATGCCGAACGCGTCCCACCCCATCGGATGCAGCACTTCCATGCCCTGCATCCGCCGGAACCGCGCGAGCACATCGCCCATCGTATAGTTGCGGACATGCCCCATGTGGATCTTCCCCGACGGATAGGGGAACATCTCGAGGACATAAGAGCGCGGCTTGGGGGAGTTATCGTCCGCGGCGAAGGTGCGGGCATCGTCCCACACCTTCTGCCAAACCGCGTCCGCCTTCAGCGCGTTGAAGCGTGACGCCATCGGAACGCTGTCCTATCCGGCAACGGCGGCGCGGCGCAGATCGCGCGCCTTGGTGAGGATGATGTCCTCGAGTTTTTGCACCGTTGCCGCCTGCACGGGTGCCGCGACCCACTGGCCGCCCTGGTTGATTTGGCGGAGATACGCGACGCGCAAGCCATCGGCGCGCAGGTCCTGGTCGAGGATCGTCACGGTCACCTTGACGCGCTCGGTCGGGGCGGCGGGGTTGATGTACCAGTCGGTCACGATCACGCCGCCGTTCGAATCGGTCTGCAACAGCGGCATGAAGCTCAGCGTGTCGAGGCTGGCGCGCCACAAATAGGCATTGACGCCGATCGTCATAACTTTGGACGCGGCAAGATCGGCATTCTTCGGGCGTCCGCCTTTATGCGCGCAAGCCCCGAGCGACAAAGCGGCGAGCGAAACCAGGGCGACAGTGCGGAACGCGGTGCGGTTCGCGGTGCGGAGGATCATCGGCTGTTCCTGAACAAAACGGTATTGGGGTCGGGCGGTATCTATAGAATGTCCCACGTATGCCGCAAGCGACACATAGGGCGGGAGACGGGTCGGCTGGTGTGTCCTTCGAGACACTCTTTCGAGAAATTGAGTCAAGAAGGTGGCAGGGCGGATTCGAATCGTGATAAGTGCGGTATAACGTAAGGGTGCTGCCAAAGCACAGTGTTAGGGGTTGCTCGTGTTCTCTGCTCGCTGGATGTCCGGAATTGCGTTGGGGTCGCTCGTCGTCCTCGGCGTAGCCGTGGCTCCGGCGCTTGGCGCAAGCGACGTGCCCGGACAGCGGCTTGCGGCGCGCGGCACTGCGGTGTTCGTGCGCGGTATCGGCTCGTTCACCCCGGCTTCGGCCGATCCGCGACTCGCCGCGATCTTCGCGCGGGGCGGTCTTGATACCAGCGGTTTCCGCTTCACCCCGTCAGAGGTGCGCCGCGCCGGCAATCGCGCCGTGTCGGTTGCGGTTCAGGCCCGGTCGGTGCGCAGCGGAACGACTGTCGATCGTACATCACCGCTGCCGGTCGCAACCGTGGCGCTCGCGCCGATCGCGTATAATCTCGGTGTTGCGGTTGGTTGGAAGCGCTTCGCGGTGACGGGGGATGTCTCGAAGGTCGATCTTGCGGGTCTGCCCGGCGCGCGCGAGGCGGCCGATGTTGGCGTCAGCTATACCGGCAAGCGCGTTAGCGGGCGTGTCAACGCTTCGGCGGATCGCCCAGTGGGCAACGGGCCCAAGCTGATCGAGGACGCTCCCGCCTATTCGATCGATGTCGGCGGCTCCTACGCGCTGACTCGTCGCCTCGATGTGACCGCCGGCGTGCGTTATACGGCCGAGCGGGACCGTTTGATCGTGCAACCAGCGACCGATCGTAACGGGCGCGACAGCCGCGCGGTCTATATCGGGACCGCTTTCCGCTTCTAACGCGACGTCAGGCCGTCGATCGCGGCCCATCCGGCGAATCCCAAACTTTTCATCCGCTTGAAGCGCGTACGCGTCATCCCGCCAAGCGCAATTGCAGGAATGCCTGCCGCCCGCGCGATGGTTGCCGCGCGTAACGGACCCAAGGCGCGCGCACCCGGATGGGTCCGCGTCGGATAGACTGGCGAGACCAGGATCACATCGGCCTTGCGCCGTCGCGCGGCAATCGCCTCGCGCACCGAATGCCCGGGGTGAAGGTGGAGGGTCTGTCCTGTCACGCCTGCGCGGACCACGATCAGCCGCCGCCGCGCCGCGACCCGCGCCAAGCGTGCGAAGATCGCCGCGCGTTCGGCAGGTGTGGTCGCAAAGTGCCGAAACACCACGCCGCTCCCGCGCGGCAACCGGTCCAGCGCGGCCCACAGCGCCTCACCCATGCGCTCGTCGGTCATCAACCACAGCGTCGGCAAGGCTTTCGGCGGAATGCTGGGGTGACGAAGCGCCATCAGGCAGCCTATAGCGCCGCGAATGTCCACCGACGACCCCACCACCCGTCTTACCGCCGTCCAGACGAAAATCGCTCAGGCTGCAGCGCTTGCCGGACGCGAGCCCGATGGCGTCACGCTGATCGCGGTGTCGAAGACGCGCGTGGCCGAGGAGATCGAACCGCTGCTGCGCGCGGGTCAGCGCGCGTTCGGGGAAAATCGCGTGCAGGAGGCGCAGGCGAAATGGCCCGCATTCCGCGAAGCCTATCCCGATCTCGCGCTGCATCTCGTCGGCCAACTCCAGTCGAACAAGGCCGACGATGCCGTAGCGGTGTTCGATGCGATCCACTCGGTTGATCGCGCTTCGCTGGTATCGGCGCTCGCCCGCGCGATGGATAAGATGGACCGGCGCCCGGCGTGCTTCGTCCAAGTCAACATTGGTGACGAGGCGCAGAAGGGCGGTTGCACGATCGATTCGCTGCCCGCGTTGCTGGCCGACGCCCGTGCGGCGGGCTTGCCGGTTGCAGGGCTAATGGCCGTGCCACCCGCCGATACCGAGGCCGCCCCCTATTTCGCCTTGCTTGCCAAGATCGCGCGCGACCACGGGCTGGATGGCCTCAGCATGGGCATGTCGGGCGATTATGAGGTGGCAACGATGCTTGGCGCAACGCATGTCCGCGTTGGTACGGCGCTGTTCGGGGTACGGGCATGAAATTCGACGCGCTGATTTTCGATTTCGATGGCGTGCTGATCGAGAGCGAAGCTGTCGGAAACCGGCAAATCGCCGATTATCTTACCAGCATCGGCCATCCGACCAGTGCGGCCGATTCGTTCGCCAATTTCATGGGCTTGTCGGGGTCGGCGTTTCTGGCCGCGATCGAACGCTGGATCGGACGCCCCTTGCCCGAGGGTTTCCATGTCGCGCGCAAAGCCGAGGACGACCGAATTATGCGCGAAGGCATCGACGCGGTCGAAGGCGCAGTGCGTTTCGTGTTCGATTTGCCCACGGATCTACCCAAGGCGATCGCATCATCGAGTTCGACCGCCTGGATCACCCGGCATCTCGATCACATTGGCCTGCGTGATATGTTCGGCGACCGGATCTTTTCGGGCAAGGAGCACGTCGCGCGCGGCAAGCCTGCCCCCGACATCTATCTCCATGCTGCCACGGCGCTGGGCGTGCCGATCGCACGCTGCGCAATCCTCGAGGATTCGCCCGTCGGCGCGACCGGGGCGGTGGCGTCGGGCGCGCACGTGATCGGGTTCGTCGGAGGCTCGCATTGCGGGCCGGATCATGCGGATAAGTTGCGTGCACTTGGCGTGCGCGATATCGCCGCGACCTTCCATGAGGTTGCCGGCTTGCTCGGCTAGAATTGATGCCCCGTGCGGTCGCGCTTGGTTGCGAGGTAGCGGGCATTGTGCGGATTGGCGGGCAGGATATGCGGGACGCGTTCGGCGACCGAAATGCCGGCCGCCTCCAATTGTGCGACCTTCTCGGGATTATTGGTCAGCAGCCGCACCGACCGTTGCCCGAGCAAGTCGAGCATGCGCGCCGCCACCGCGAAATTGCGCGAATCGACCGCAAAGCCCAGCCGCGTATTGGCGTCGACCGTGTCGAACCCCTGATCCTGCAAGGCATAGGCGCGGAGCTTGTTGATCAGCCCGATGCCGCGTCCCTCCTGGCGCAAATACAACACGATGCCCCAACCGCTCGCTTCGATCGCTTCGATCGCGGCGTGCAATTGCGGCCCGCAGTCGCATTTCAAGCTGCCGAGTACGTCGCCGGTCAGGCACTCGCTATGCAGGCGGACGAGCGGCGGGCGACCGTCGGGCGCGCCGATCAGCAAGGCGATGTGCTCGCCCGGCATTTCGGGCGTGCGGAACGCGACGATCTCGGCATTCTCGGCCCCCGCCACGGGGAGATGCGCGCGCGTGGCGATGGTCAGCCGCGCGGCGTCTTCGTGCGCGTCGATATCGGCGGGGGTGAGTTCGATCGCCGCCGAAACACCGCTCATGGCGCAAAACGCCGGCAGGACGCCTCCGATCCGCGCAAGCCGCAGCGCTGCCGCTCCCGCATCGTGCTCCGCAAGGCAGATCGCACGGAACGGCCCCTTCAGCGGCACGCTCAAATCGAATTGCGGGTCGGACAAGGCGGTCGCCATCGCGAAATCGATCCACGGCGCGCGTTCGATCAGCACCGGCGCATCGGGTGCGGCGGCATCGCGCTGATTGGCGAGTTTCAGCGTTGCCGCACGCCCCGCCGAAAGCAGGATCGGCGCGCTGCCTGTCGGGTCGAACCCGGCGAGTCGCTCCGGGTCGGCGGTCTCGATCGGCAGGAGCGCCAGCGTCCCATCGATCCCGGCAATCGCCACTGGCCAGCCGCGCCGCAGCGCGTCGATCGCCAGCGCGGTTTTGTGCGCGCCGGGGGATGCGGCGCTCAAATCTGGAACTCGGTCATGATCGGCACATGGTCGGAGGGTTTGAGCCAGGAACGGCATTCCTCAAACACATGGTGTCGTGTGGCGGTCGCCGCAATATCAGCGGTTGCCCACATATGGTCGAGCCGCCGCCCGCGATCATTGACGGTCCAGTCGGCCGAGCGGTAGCTCCACCAGGTATGCAGCCGCGCGGGTTCGGGAAAGAAATGGCGCCCGAGATCGACCCAGCTGTTCGACGCCTTGAGCTGCGCCATCGCCGCGACCTCAACCGGCGTGTGGCTGACCACGCCGAGCAATTGCTTATGGTTCCACACGTCCGCTTCGAGTGGTGCGATGTTGAGATCGCCGACCAGCAGCGTCGGCCCGCTGAGCGCCTCCGACCAGCGCGTCATCCGCTCAAGGAAATCGAGCTTCTGCCCGAATTTGGGGTTGGCGTCGCGGTCGGGCACGTCGCCCCCTGCCGGCACATAGACATTTTCGATTCGCATCCCGTTCGCCAACCGCACGCCGACATGCCGCGCCTCGCGATTCGCTTGCCAGTCGAGCCGGTCGTCCTCCGCCAGCGGCACTTTCGACAAGATCGCGACACCATGATGCATTTTCTGCCCGTGCAGCACGATGTGGCGATAGCCGAGCGCGCGGAACGCCGCTGTCGGAAAGTCCTGATCGATCACCTTGGTTTCCTGCAGGCACAGCACGTCCGGCGCCATCTCGCGCAGGAATTTCTCGACGATCTCGATCCGAAATCGCACGGAGTTGATGTTCCAGGAAACAATCTTGAGCGGCAAAGGCATCAGCGCGCTGTACCGAGGTGCGCGGCGCTATGCCAGCCGGACATAGAAAGGCCCTCGCTCCGGGGGCATGGAGCGAGGGCCGACCTAGCGTTCGTCACGCAGGCGGGAAGTGTGTGCCCGGGTAACAGGGGGAAATCCCGAAACACCCACATCCGCAAGCCCGTACCTAGCGGGGCGAACCTGTCGCCAATATGAATGGCGCTCACTTTCGCCCGGAATTGCGCACCGGATCGCGCCACTGAAACGCTCCGTCGCTAATGGCTGCATTGAAGCGCTGATTGGACAGGCGAATCGTTGTGCGGTTGTTCTGCGAATCGAGCGCGACCCAGCCCTGCAGCATCAAACCGCCGGGTGCCGCCGCATTGCGCGCGAAGACCATGCTGATCCGACCATATTCGGGATGTTTGGGGTCGGCGGCATCGATCGCGATCGTCGCCGGGTTCCCGGTGGGCACGACCGTGGCGATCTTGCTGATGTCGCGCGACGGGTCGAGCAGGATGCCGAGCGGCGAATTGCCAATCGGCCAGCGCTGTTTTTGCCCAACTGAATAATCGAGGAACCACAAAGATTTGCCGTCGCCGACGATTAGGATCGGCACGCTCTTTTCGTATTGAAAGCGAATCTTGCCGGGCTTTTTCAGCGTCAGCGCCCCGGTCAGCACCTTGCCGGCGCGATCGGTCTGGGCGAAGTCAGCGGTCATGCTCTCGACGCTTTGCAGATGGCGTTGCACCGATGACAAATCGCTCGATGGCGCGGCCGTTACCACCACCGATAGTGCGACCAAGGCGGGAAACGCGATCAGCGCTGGGACGCGCAGGCGCATGAGAATTTCTCCAAACAATGAGGTCGCACAAAGCAGTATTGCGTTTGAACAGCTTGTGAACGTCTGCGCTTACAAAGGGTTGCCGTCGCGATCGCGCAGGACTTCGCGACGGCCGACATGATCGGGACGGCTGACGATCCCGTCTTTCTCCATCCGCTCGATCAGCCGCGCTGCACTGTTATAGCCGACGCGAAGCTGGCGCTGGACCCACGAGGTTGAGGCCTTCTGGCTTTCCACCACCAATTGGATCGCCGCGCGATATTGCTGGTCCTCGGCCGAATCCTCGCCGATCGGCGCGCCGTCGAGCGCGAAACCGTCGGCAGGTTCTTCGGTGACGGCGGTGTTGTAATCGGGTCGTCCCTGCGCGCGCCAGTGATCGGTGACCGCACGGACTTCGTCGTCCGACACGAACGGCCCATGGACGCGCACGATGCCCTTGCCGCCGGGCATATAGAGCATGTCGCCCTTGCCGAGCAGCTGTTCGGCACCCTGTTCGCCTAGGATGGTGCGCGAATCGATCTTGGAGGTGACGTGGAAGCTGATTCGCGTCGGCAAATTGGCCTTGATCACGCCAGTGATGACATCGACCGACGGGCGCTGCGTCGCCATGATCAAATGGATTCCCGCTGCGCGCGCCTTTTGCGCCAGACGCTGAATCAGGAATTCGACTTCCTTGCCCGCGGTCATCATCAGATCGGCCAGCTCGTCGATGATCACGACGATTTGCGGCAGCACCTGATAATCGAGCGTCTCTTCCTCATAGATCGGTGCGCCAGTCACGGGTTCATAGCCAGTCTGGACCTTGCGCCCGAGCGGCTGGCCCTTGGCCTTGGCGGCGCGGACCTTATCGTTGAAGCTGGCAAGACTGCGCACGCCGAGCGAGGACATCTGGCGGTAGCGATCCTCCATTTGTTCGACGGTCCATTTCAGCGCGCGCACCGCCTTGGCCGGATCTGTCACCACCGGCGCATAGAGATGCGGAATGTCCTCATACATGCTCAGTTCGAGCATCTTGGGATCGATCATGATCATCCGGCACTGGTCGGGTCGCAGGCGGTACAGCAGCGACAGGATCATCGAATTGAGCCCAACTGACTTGCCCGATCCGGTTGTTCCTGCGACGAGCAAATGCGGCATCGGCGCGAGATCGGCGATGACCGGGTCGCCCGCGATATTCTTGCCCAGCACCAGCGATAGCGCGCCCGGCTGCCCGCCGGAATGGTCGTCCAGCGCATCGATCAGTTCGCGCAAGCCCACCGTCTCCCGCTTGGCATTGGGCAATTCGATGCCGATCACCGTCCGTCCGGGGATGGTCGCGACGCGCGCCGAGACCGCTGACATGTTACGCGCGATATCGTCGGCGAGCTGGATCACGCGGTTCGCCTTGATTCCGGCGGCGGGTTCGAGCTCGTACATCGTGACGACCGGGCCGGGGCGCACGTTGATGATCGATCCCTTGACGTGGAAATCGCTCAGCACCGTCTCGAGCAAACGGGCGTTGCGATCGAGCGCGACCTTGTCGATCGGGCCGCCAACCGCAGGCGGGGTGGGTTTGAGCAAATCGAGCGACGGGAGCGTCGACGTGTCGCCAAAATCCATGCTGGTTTGCTTCGCGCGCGGTTTGGCAACGGTAACGGGGGTCATTTGGCGATCGGCGATCACCGGGCCGGGGCGCGAATCGGGTTTGGCGAGCGCGCGCGGCATCGACAGTTTACGAGGGCTAGGTTCCGGCGCGAATACATCTTGCTCGAGCGCGACATTACGCTGATCGGTCAAATGCTTCGGTTCGCGTGGCTGCCGCTCGCGGCGTTCGCCCATGTCGATCGTGAAGCTGTACGCCCAGAGCGCAACCCCGCCCGCACCCAGCAGCACGCCGATCCCGCGCGCGGTCCACAGCATCGCGGTCGGGTCGCCGATCAGCGCGATCGCCGCACGCAGCAGATCAGCCAGCGCAAGCCCGACAATGCCGCCCCAACCGGCCGGGAGCCACGGCACCGCCGCGCCCGAAATCACGCCGAATGTCGTGGCGACCAGCGCCACCCCGCCCGCCGATAGCAGCAACATCAGTCGCCAGCGCCCGACCGCCACGTCGCGCCACAGCCGGAGCGCGATCAGCAACACCGTCGGCAGCAGCAGGACGATCCCCGGACCAAGCAGCCAGAAGGCCCCGTCGGCCACGAAGGCGCCGGGTTTGCCGAGCCAATTCTGTGCAGGGCTGCCCGAGGCGGTGTTGAGCGATGGATCGCTGGCATGATAGCTCGCCACTGCGAGCACGATCAATATGACCGCGAGCGCGAGTACGATCGCCCCGATCAGCGCGCCGCTGCGCACGGCGCCGGCCCGGACGGTTTCACGCCACAATGGTGGCTGCGCGCGGCTCGCCATATCTGCTTTCCGATGTTCGCTATCTGTGCTGTGGAATCATCGCGCGCAGCGGTGCGTCCGTCAAGCGGAACGCGCGTTTGGCAGGACCGCCGCCAACGGTTAGAGGTGCCTTATGGAAACAGCAGACGTAATCATTCTCGGCGGTGGACTCGTCGGCAGCGCCCTCGCCGTAACGCTCGACGCGCATGGCTTGAGTGCCATCGTCGTCGACATTGCCGATCCCGAGGTGATCCTCGCGGCCGGGTTCGACGGGCGCGCTTCGGCGATCGCGGGGGCGCCGTGGCGGATGCTGCAGGCGATCGGCGTGGCCGAACGGCTCCTGCCCTTCGCTTGCCCGATCGAGGGGATTCGCGTCAGCGACGGGCTCGAACCCGGCGCGCTCGATTTCGCGCCCGAGCCGGGCGATGGTGCGCTCGGGCATATGGTCGAGAATCGCCGGTTGCGCGCCGCCTTGTTCGAGGCGGCGTCATCCGCGCCACGCGTCGACGTGCGGATGAAGACGCGGGCGGTCGATGTCGATCGCGGCGAGCACGGCGTCACAGTCACGCTCGATTCGGGCGCGGTGGTCAAGGCCCCGCTGCTGATCGCTGCAGAGGGGCGCGGTTCGCCGATGCGCGAGAAGGCCGGCCTGCGGGTGGCGCGCTGGACCTACGACAATGCCGCGATCGTAACTTCGCTGTATCATGAGCGTAGCCACGAGAATATCGCGTTCGAGATCTTCTATCCCGACGGGCCGTTCGCGATCCTGCCGCTCAACGATGACGAACAGGGCCACCGCTCGTGCATTGTCTGGTCGGTGACGCGCGACCAGGCGCCGGGGATGCTGAAGCTGTCCGAGCGCGGTTGGCTCGCCGAAGCCGACAAGCGCATCGGCGGGTTCCTCGGCAAACTGGGGCCGCTCGGCGCGAGATCGAGCTACCCGCTCGGCTTTCATCATGCCGCGAAGATCGTGTCGAACCGCATGGCGCTGGTCGGTGACGCGGCGCACGGCATCCATCCGATCGCGGGGCAGGGCGTCAACGTCGGCTTCCGCGATGTGGCGACGCTGGTTGAGGTGCTGGTCGAGGGCAAGCGCACCGGGCTCGATTTGGGCGATCCGCAACTGCTCGCGCGCTATGACCGCTGGCGCAGCCTCGACACCTTCATGGTGTCGGTTGCGACCGACGGGCTGACGCGGCTGTTCGGCGTGCCGGGCAAGACCGCCAATGCGGTGCGGCGGCTAGGGCTGTCGGCGGTCCAGCAAATCCCGCCGCTCAAGCGCCGGTTTATCGCGGAAGCGCGGGGCGAGAGCGGGGATGTGCCGAAATTGCTGCAGGGGATGACGGTTTAGCCGGTCAAACCGCTAGCAAGGCACCATGATTTAAATCTGGCGCAGCCCAACCCCGTTCGGGCTGAGCCTGTCGAAGCCTTGCGCGTCCAAACACTGCCGAGGTTCACGCTGCCGTTCGACGCGCTCAGGGCGAACGGCGCTTTGCAGGCGGTGCGGCGGGGTTCGCGCGTTGCGACTCGGTTCCGATCCGCCGCTGCGTGTCTATCTGCTCCATCGCCGCGACCTTTTTCGGTTCGAACAAATTGGCGAAGAACATCCAGACCATCATTGTCGCGCCGCCTTTACGGCCCTTGCGCTTCGCCTTGCTCATTGCAACGTCACCGAATCCTCGCCGTCATGCCGCCCGAAGAACTGCATCAGCTGGATGATCAGTTCCGCCCGGTCCTCGATCCCGTCTGCCTCCAGCATCGCCTGCTTCGCCGCCACGTCGAACGGTGCGATTTGCGCGATGCCGTTGACCAAAGCCGCATCGTCGAGCCGCGTCACCGCGTCCCAATCGACCGCATAGCCCTGCGAATCGGCGAAGGCGCGCGATTCGCTTTCGAGCGCTGAGCGGCGCGAGAGGGACAGGATTTCGGGCTCGCTGGGAGCGGGCAGCAACTCCGCTTCGACCTGGCGGAAGGCGGTCGGCACGTCGAGCTCGCGCACGATGCGGAACAACGACAGTCCTTCGAGGATGAGATTGTAGCGGCCATCCTCGCTCGCCTCGAACTCGGCGATCTTGCCGACACAGCCGATGTCGAACAGCAAAGGCTTGTCGGGTTGAGCCGGCACATTCGGGCGCGGCTGGACCATGCCGATTCGCCGGTCGCGCGCCATCGCGTCGGAAATCATCGCGCGATAGCGGGGCTCGAAGATGTGCAGCGGCAAATGCATGCCCGGAAACAGCAAGGCGCCGGGCAGCGGGAAGATCGAGAGGCGGGTGATCGTCACGTGAACAGGATCGCAGAAAGCTTGCGGCGCTGCGCTGAGACCCACGGGTCTTCCAGCCCGACGACTTCGAACAGCTTGAGCAATTGCGTGCGCGCCGCACCCTCGTTCCACGCCCGGTCGGCGGCGATCATCGCCAGCAGCGTCTCGGCGGCGGCATCGCGGTCGCCCGCGGCCATTTGTCCGCCAGCAAGCTCAAAGCGCTTGTCGAAATCTGCCGGATTGGCCGCGACCTCGGCGGCAAGCCCCGCGAGATCATCGACCGGCTTGGCCTCGCGTGCGAGTGCCAGCGCGGTCTTCGCCCGCTCGATCTCAGGCAGCTTGGCAATATCCTCGGGCAGCGCCGCGATCGCCGCCTCGGCCGCATCGGTCTGCCCATTGGCGACCAGCGCGCGCACCATGCCCGACAGAACGGCGGGATGGTCGGGTGCCATCTCGGCCAATTGCGTGAAGACGCTGACGGCGCGCGCGGCATCGCCCTCGACCAGCACTTGCTCGCCCATCGCGACCAGCGGTTCGAGTTCGGCCTCGATGCCGGCAGCCTCGCTTTCGATCGGCAATTGTTTCAGGATCTGGTCGAGCATCGTGCGCAGTGCCGACTCGGTACGCGCCGGGGTCAGGTCGGCAACCAATTGCCCCTGAAACATCGCATAGACGGTCGGGATCGACTTGACCTGGAATTGCGCGGCGATGAATTGGTTCTTGTCGGTATCGACCTTGGCCAGCACCACGCCCTTGTCGGCATAGGCCGCCGCGACCTTCTCCAGTAACGGGGTCAGCGCCTTGCACGGGCCACACCATTCCGCCCAAAAATCGATGATCACGAGACTTGTCATCGACGGTTCCACGACATCGCGGCGGAACGCCTCCACCGCGTCGCGTTCGGTTGCACTCATTCCCAGCGTTGCCACGTGTCGCTCCGTTTGATGGTCCGTTCGATACTCTGCGCCTTATGTGGGCGCTCGGCGCTGCAAGCCAACCCTTTTCGTACGTGCGCGGCGGATGACGGATAAGGGCTTGCCGATCTGCGATGTCGCTGTTAGACGCCGCCCTCTTACCCGCCCGGTCTTGCACCGGGACACGGCGCCAGAGCGGGCGTAGCTCAGGGGTAGAGCACAACCTTGCCAAGGTTGGGGTCGAGGGTTCGAATCCCTTCGCCCGCTCCAGTTTTCAGCCATTTTTGGTGTTTCCTAGCCGTCCTTTTTGGGCGCCAGGTTACACATAGGTAACAATCGCGCGCGGCTGCGCGCCGATCTCATCCGCCTTCGTTTTGTATGCGGTCGAGATGGTCTTCGAACAGGCCGGGCAGCACAAGGCCGAGGCTATGGTCAGCGACGGCATTAAAAAAGCCCGGCGGGTCAGGCCGGGCTCCTTTCCGTTTCGCATGATCGGCGGCTACATCAGGATGGCGCGTACCATCTCCCGCCGGTCTTCGCGCCCGACAAGCTCACTCCAGACTTCGCGCGCTTGTTCCTCTTGGGCGTCTCCGAACGCCTTCCACCCGGTCCACACCTTGTCATCTTGCACGACGTACCAGCCGCCCGCCGCTTCGAAGCGACGCAGCCAATCGAGCGGGTCGAAGGGATCACAAGACATCGTCGATCTCCCGTCCGTAATGCTCGCAGCCGCCGGGGTCGGCGATCGGGCAACCCGGCCCCCAATGGCCGTGGTGCATAAAGTCATCTTCGGAGTTGTTGCCGTCGAGTTCGTCGCCATCCGGCTCTAGGTCCGAATTCGACTCGGCGAGGTCGAGCAAGTCGATCGCGACCGTGATGAACCCGGCGAGCTGGTCGCGGTCGAAGCGGGACATGACGCGGAAAATGGCCGCAGGAGGCACAGGGACGGCGTTTCGGGCGTTCACGCCGCCCGGTAAAGCCACGGCGCTCATTCCTGCACCTGTGGCCGCGTGAGGGCGGCAATGATGTCGTTGAACAGCTTGCACCCGACTTCGCGATCGAGGCCGAAGCAGAACGCGTCGAAGGACTTGTGGACCGCCGCGAGCTTGAGCCCGAGATGAGCCTGGCTGGTCGTCGGATCGGCCATCATCGCCGCGAAGGCTTCGTCGGTTTGCGCCGTCGCGGTTTCGAGCAACGCCTCTTGCTCCAGAGACGTTGCGGGCATGGCGTTTTCGGCGTCCTTCAGCGCGCGCCATGCCGCATGGAGACTGTCGAAGGCGACGGGCGTCGGTATTGGGTTCATGCGCATGTTCAACCCTCCGCCAAGCTGATTTCGAGGTGGCGGCGCGCGCTGCGGCAAGCCAGGTCAAGCCGATCCTCGAATGACAGGGCCGGGTCGCGGGTAACGCGGGCAGTCCACTTTGCCAGCATTGAATGGTTGCGCACGTAGGTTAGCCCACGCCGCGCGCGGGAAACTGGCGTGTCGGGGAATGGCAGAATGATAGGTGCGCGTGTCGGCGCGCCCGTGATAGGGGCGTGTGTAGCCATGGTCGTTCTCCAGAACGGTTGCGGTTAAGAGCGGCGCAGGGTGGCTAGACCCTTGCGCCGCTCTGCATTTTAGGTAATACGCTATTGCAATGGCGTCAATAGAAAAAGTAATACCTAAAAAGCGCGGGCGTCCGGCGACGGGCAAAGCCCCGATGTTGGCGTTTCGCTCCCCTCCTGAATTGACCGCAAAGGTGGAAGCGTTCGCCACACAAATTGACGAGCCGCGCTCCGAGGCAATACGACGCCTCGTCCAGGCTGGACTTTCCATCGCGCTGAAGTAGCTTGCCCTTTTATTCGGGGGGAATCGAAATGCGCTTGCTCATCGCCATCTTTTTGCCGTGGCTTCTCTTTTTTACGATCGGCCGCATTTTTGCAGGCATCGTTTGCCTTGTGTTGCAACTCACGCTGATTGGTTGGCTTCCTGCGACCCTTTGGGCAGTGTTCGCGCTCAGCCAATTTAAAACAGATGAAAAAATCGCCGCCTTTAGTCAGCAGCAACCCCGGTGATAAGTCTGCTGCTAGTTGCGTTGCAGGCAGCCTCGCCGACGCCACCCGCCCCGGTGCCGACACCCGTCCCCGCCGCAACACCAGAGTATCGGGTTGGTGTTTCTCGACTGTCCGATGTGATTGCGAAGTTGGGCAAGCCGAACACCGTAACGACGATCTCCGACGGCTCCACCGTTGCTGCGTTCGTGTCGATGCGCACGCGGGTTAAAGGGGCAAGCTTTGTGCCGATCGTCGGCATGTTCGCGGGTGGGGCTAAATCCAAGGTAAGCGTGAAGGTGTTCACGTTCGGGTCGGACGGCCTGTTGAAAAGCTTCTCTGCCACAGACTCGGCGAACGACTGCAACGTCGGAATTCAAGGTGCGAATTGCCACTGACTCGCGGATGATGGCTTCCTCGGCTGTCTCGGCTTCCTTTACCGATACGATCTCGCGCGGCTTGGGGTTAAGGGCACGGCGCACGGTATCATCGCTTAGGCCGGTAGCCTCGGCTACTTCCCGCGCGATACTTTTCGGCCTTCCGCCTTGGGGGCCGGATTTAGGTTGTGCCGCAGTTTGCGGCGAAACCTGTTTGCGAGCCTCCAACAGATCGGCGTAGCGCCGGATATGCTCGTCCCGCTGTTCCTTGGTCAGATCGAACCGGTGCAGGTTCTCCGCAATCTCCCACATCTCGGCCTTAACGGCATCGTCATCGACCTCGATACAGTCGATGTGCGACCAGCCAGGACCTGCCGTCTGGCAAAGACCGCCGTCGCAACTAAATTTATAAGGGCATGGATACCGAAGCCCACCAGCGCGTTTAAACGGAACCTCACCGAGAATGACTCAGCCCTGCTGGCAACGGCGGGGCTTTTTTTCGATCCGCTCAACCGCCCTAGGCCTCGCCAACGTCGATCAGCTTCGCCTCGCGCACCGCAACCTCGCAGAGCAGCCCAAAGGTGACTTGCGCGACCCAGTTATGAACGCGCTCGAAAGCGTCGCCGCCATCGGTGCTGTGGTGCTGATCGGCGAGGAACGCATGGCGGAGAAAGATGGGGCGTAGCCGGTCCATCATCTTGGCCACTTCCGACGACGCCACGCCATTGCCGCAATAGCGTTCGCGCAGCATCCGCTCATAGGGTCGCCACTGATCGGCAAAGGCTTCGGGGGATTCTGCGTCGGCTTGGAAAATGGGCATATCGGCTCCTTGAACCAGTGACTGGGTAATGATCGCGGCCGTTCCGTTTGCGGTCCAAGTGACCATAGTTCCCGGTAAGTTACCCCCTGACTCGACTCTCCGTCGCCGTTCGATAACTTGTGGGTGAACGAATCGGAGGGAAGTCATATGTCGTATTCGCAACTGAAATCGACGCCGGAGGGAAAAGCGGCGATGAAGGAGGTCGAAGAAATGATCGCCAAGGCGACCAAGCCATTAATTTCTCGCATCGCTAACCTCGAAAGCGAGGTCGTTGCCTTGCGCGATCATCTGGACGGTAAGGACTAATCCCTTCCAAATTTAGTCTTGTCGAACCGCCCTTCGCGGTGAGCCATGATGACCGCCTTCGCCAATGCACCTCGGTTGGCGAAGATTTTGTCGGGTGTCGCCGTTCCGGTGTGGTCGTGATATTCAACGTTGTACGTGTGGCCCCCTCCGTCGTTCGCTGCCGCTGGCGCATTGCTGTTCGCAGCCGATGCTGTGGGCATTGAGGCGAACGGCGTCGAGACACTCGCAGGGAGCCGCCAACTGCCTCCACTAAGCATGTCGCGAAGCGGGTTGGCGAATTGCGCGCTCAGCACCATCTCGTCTTTGTGAGCGATAAGATGCGCGCCGTCGTAAGGCACGCGGTCCATGCCGCCCTCGGCACTGAATGCCATAATGCCAGCGAAGGCAGTAGCAGCCGCGACCGGCGCGAGGATCGGGCCGACGATCGGGATGCCGACCATCGCATGATAGGCGGCGGCGGCACCCGACTTGGCGTGAATGACGACTTCCCGCATGTGCGCTGCTTCAGAGGCAATTTTCTGGGTGGCCAGCGCGACAATCCAGTTCTGAACGGCTTTGTTGCAAAACTGACGTTGGGGATTCACGTAGGGAATCGAGTGGGATAGATGGGCGTGATGCCCAAACC
Source organism: Sphingomonas psychrolutea (assembly GCF_014636175.1). Lineage (GTDB taxonomy): Bacteria > Pseudomonadota > Alphaproteobacteria > Sphingomonadales > Sphingomonadaceae > Sphingomonas > Sphingomonas psychrolutea. Next base: position 195,910 of record NZ_BMDW01000006.1, read on the forward strand.
TGCCGCACCTGTGTATCGCACGACGAA
>NZ_BMDW01000007.1 GCF_014636175.1 Sphingomonas psychrolutea
ATCCCACACGCAGGCACTCGACCTTGGGCTATCTCAGCCCCATGGACTTCGAGAAGCAGGCTCATGTAGTCTAACTTGGTGTCCATGGGACCGGCAGCAACTCAGAGCTCCTTGGCGAGTGAAGATATGGACGAGTGCCCGATGTTACCCATGCCGCAGAACATTGCGCAAACGGGCAGCCCCTTTACGAGGTTGAATACTTTGTTACCGTGGGCGTAGACGTTTACGGTCTCTCCGCCTTCGACCACTGACAGAGCGCTATCTGCTGCAAACACCAGGCAATCGTGCACTTTTACGGCAACACAGATCGTCATCGCAGGCTCCCCAAAGCGCTTTGAATCGTTCTTTTCCCAACAAGTCAAAGTTTTTGGCGGATCATCCCGCTATTATTTGCAAAGTGTGGCGGAAGAGACTCAATCGGCAGGGAGATAAATCTCCCCACCCTCGGCCTTAAACCGCGCGCTCATCTCCTCCATTCCCTTGATCGCCGCTGCCTTGCTCGCCGCTGCCGTCTCGGCACTCGTCGGGCCGCTGGCGATAAACCCCTCGACGCCCTGATTCTACTTGCCCGCGAAGGCGCGAGTTCGGGATCGTGCCCTGCCCCGGGCAGGTCACGATTTGCTGCCCTACCGGCAGCAAATTCCCGAACTTCCTGCATGATCTTCATCGAGCAGAAATGCGCGGTCTTGGCGCCTTCTGCGGGGAGCGTTTCGACGTGATAGAGTTCGGCGCTGCCCGGATCGCGCGACAGGTTGAACGGGTCGCGCCAGCGGAATTCGAAGCAGGGGGCCTCAGCGGACGAATTCGTCCGCACCGGCCCAGGTCGACATCCAGAACTTATCGTCCTCGTTGTCGTCGGGAATATTGGTGACGAGGTGCCACAGCGTCCGAATCGTCTGTACGCCGCCCTCTTCGACCAATTGCCCGGTCCAAGAGGTAATCGAGCCGCTCGGCAGCCACAGTACGGTGAAGGCGATCAGATCACCGATCGTCACGCCGTTGATAACGCCTTGAACGGGCGCGCCACCGCTGCTTGACGCCGAATTGTAAAGTCCCGTCACCGAGCTGCCGGTAATCGCGAGGTCCATGAACGAGTTCATCTGGTTGCGCCAACGCCCGGTGAAATTGGGCGGGGGGGCCAATGCAGGCGTAGCGCCCGCCGTTTGGAGCGCTTGTTCGTGCAACATACGACTTCCCCTTCTCGGTGCGAATAGCGTCAGCCTAACGAACTGTTCGGGTTTGGCCAAGCCAAGCTACAACAAGTGGGGATATCTTACTGCCGCACTTGGCCGAACGTCTCAATCGTGCTCCCGCCCACCAGCGCCAATGTACAGCTCGCGCCCTGACGCATTGTAGAGCGCGCTCATCTCTTCCATCCCCTTGATCGCCGCGGCCTTGCTTGCCGCTGCGGTCTCCGCACCGGTCGGGCCGCTGGCAATAAAGCCTTCGACGCCCTGATTCTGCTTGCCCGCGAAATCGCGCACTTCTTGCGTGATCTTCATCGAGCAGAATTTCGGGCCGCACATCGAGCAGAAATGCGCGGTCTTGGCGCCTTCTGCCGGGAGCGTCTCGTCGTGATAGAGTTCGGCGGTGTCGGGATCGAGCGACAGGTTGAACTGATCGCGCCAGCGGAATTCGAAGCGCGCGCGGCTCACCGCGTCGTCGCGCATCTTGGCGGCGGGGTGGCCTTTCGCCAGATCGGCGGCGTGGGCGGCGAGTTTGTAGGTCACCACGCCGACTTTCACGTCGTCGCGGTCGGGCAGGCCGAGATGCTCCTTCGGCGTGACGTAGCAAAGCATCGCGGTGCCGTACCAGCCGATCATCGCCGCCCCGATGCCGCTGGTGATGTGGTCGTAACCCGGCGCGATGTCGGTGGTGAGTGGCCCGAGCGTGTAGAAGGGCGCCTCGCCGCAGACTTCGAGCTGCTTGTCCATATTCTCCTTGATCTTGTGCATCGGCACATGGCCGGGGCCTTCGATCATCACCTGGACGTCGCTCTTCCACGCGCGGTGGGTGAGTTCGCCCAGCGTGTAGAGCTCGCTGAACTGTGCTTCGTCGTTCGCGTCGGCGATGCTGCCGGGGCGCAGGCCGTCGCCGAGGCTGTAGGCGATGTCATACGCCTTCATGATCTCGGTGATGTCGTCGAAATGTTCGTAGAGGAAGCTCTCCTTATGGTGGCTGAGGCACCATTTCGCCATGATGCTGCCGCCGCGGCTGACGATGCCGGTGACGCGCTTGGCGGTCATCGGGACATAGGCGAGGCGGACGCCGGCGTGGATCGTGAAATAATCGACGCCCTGCTCGGCTTGCTCGATCAGGGTATCGCGGAAGATTTCCCAGGTGAGATCCTCGGCGACGCCATTCACTTTCTCGAGCGCCTGGTAGATCGGCACGGTGCCGATCGGGACGGGCGAGTTGCGGATGATCCATTCGCGCGTGTCGTGGATGTTGCGCCCGGTCGAGAGGTCCATCACCGTGTCTGCGCCCCAGCGGATCGACCACACCATCTTGTCGACTTCGGACGCGACATTGCTGGCGACGGCGCTGTTGCCGATATTGGCGTTGATCTTGACCAGGAAGTTGCGGCCGATCGCCATCGGTTCGGATTCGGGGTGGTTGATGTTGTTGGGGATGATCGCGCGGCCCCTCGCGATCTCATCGCGAACAAACTCCGGCGTGACGTAATCGGGGATTGACGCGCCGAAATCCTGCCCGTCGCGGATGAGGGCTTCTTTCAGCTGCGCGCGACCGAGATTCTCGCGGATCGCGACATATTCCATCTCGGGCGTGATGATGCCGCGCCGCGCATAGTGCATCTGGCTGACGTTGTGGCCCGCCTTGGCGCGCAAGGGGCGCTTGATGACGTGCGGGAATTGCGGGACGCCGGCCGAGCGATCGGGCCCGGTCAAGCCGTTATCCTCGGGGCGGGTTTCGCGCGCGTCGTACGATTCGACATCACCGCGCGCGACGATCCAGTCGCGGCGGAGTTGCGGCAAGCCGACCGAGATGTCGATTTGCGCATTTGGGTCAGTATAGGGACCGCTGGTGTCATAGACGCGCAAGGGCGGCTCGCCGCACGACGGTTCGAGCAGGATCTCGCGCATTGCGACGCCGGCGCCGGGGATATTGGGCGAGGCGACGTGGATCTTGCGGCTGCCGCGGATCGCGCCTGTCGTGACGCCAATTTCAGTACGGGCGGGGATGTCGGCCATGCGTGTCGCTCCAAAAATCGGAGCGGGGCACGGGTTTCGGGGTGGAAACACGCTCCCTCCCTCCGCCGGTGAGTCCTTGAGGGGTCAAGGGGCCGGATCAGGTTCAGCGGGTCGTGCGTCGTTACCGCACCTCTCAGCCACATGGCTCCCCGGGGATAGTGACAACACTAGGCGCAGCCAGCGGCTGCGTCCAGCCTCGATTCAGCTCGCCGCGCTGGTGCGGATGTTGCCGTTGAAGCCGTTCGGGAAGAACCCGCCGCCAACCACCGCATTGCGGTTGAGATAGACGATGTTGAGCACCTGGCCCGCGGTGCGGCCGAAGATGAGGCCGTTGCTGTCGGTCGGCACGAGGTTCGACATGGTCGCGTCGCCGACAATGCCCTGGTCGAGATCGGTCGTGCCGTCGAGGCTGTCGCGCGCATCGCTGATCAGCCCGGCATTGGTGCGCAAGCTGGGCGTGGTCAGACCCTTCGAATAGAGCACGGTGCGGATCAATCCGGCATGATACGCCTCGGTCGCGAGAATCCCGGCGGCGGCGTCGATCAGCAAGGCGGTGTTGATCTGTGCGGCGGCACCTTTGTACGCGGTGACGCCGACATCTTCGAAAATATACGCGCCGAGCAGGAAATTCTCGTCGTTCAAATAGGGATCGAAGGTACCGGTCGAACTGACGATCCCCGCCGCGCGCGCAAGCGCGGTGAAGGCGCCGGTCGCGCTGCCATCGATGTTGAGCGCGGGCTGCGCGACGGCGGCCGCGCCAAGCGCCGAACGCAGCAACGCGACGTGGGCGATTTCGTCGGCCGCGATCTCGCGGGCATATTGCTGGACCACCGGATCGGTGAATGTGACTTGGCGGCCGCCGGTGACGCTCCCCTGAACGGTGGTATTGCCATTACCATTGGCGAGCAGCACGGCCGGAATGCCCGCACCGGTGACGGCATAGCTGTAAAATTGCGCCTCGAGATATTCGAGGTTGAGCGCGAAGTTGAGCGTATCCTGGTCCTGCAGCACCGCGGTCGAACTCGGGCTTGGCGTTGGCGTCACCGTGCTGGTTGGCGTCGGCGTCCCGCCGCCACAGGCGGCGAGCAGCGCACTGCCCCCAACCGCGAGCGTCGCGGTACTGGCGCTGCGCAGGAACGCGCGGCGCTCGGACCGACGCCGTTCGCTGGCATCGAGCGCGTGGAGGAGAAGGTCGCTGTCGATCACTGGGAAACTCCGATCGGAATAATCACTGGCTGGCGTCGCACCACAATCAGTCGGGCAATCAGTTGGCGGAACTGGTGACGTAGGAGCCGTTGAGGCCATTCGGGAAGAAGCCGCCCTTCGACACCGACAACCGCGTCAAATAGACGATGTTGAGCACCGCGCCGATCGAGCGACCGTAAACGGTGCCGTCCGCCGCGCTGGGCACGATGTTGGAGGCAAGGCCGAGCAAGGCTGTGGGGACTTGCGGGGCATAGGACCCCGGCGTCGTGGTCGAGGTCAGCGATGCAGTGAGCGTGACGGGTGAAATGCCCTGATCATCGTCGGTCGTGCCGTCGAGGCCATCGCGTGCATTCGAAATGCCGTCGGCCGAGGTGCGCAGCGACGGCGTGTCGAGCCCCTTGCGGTACAAGACGGTGCGGATGATCGAGGCATGATACGCCTCCGCCGCGAGGATCCCGGCAGCGGCATCGAGATAGAGCTTGCTCTCCAGCAGCGTCGCCGCACCTTTATAGGCGGTGACCCCGACATCTTCGAACAAATAGGCCGCGAGCAGGAAATTCTCGTCGCTGGCATAAGGATCGAACGCTGCCCCGCTGGCGACCAGTCCGGCGGCAGCGGCGGCGACGCTGAACGCGCTGGTCGCGGTGCTGCCAATGTCGATCGCGGGCTGCGCGACGGCGGCGGTGCCGAGCTGGTTGCGCAGGAAGGTGACATGCGCGACTTCGTCGGCGGCAATTTCGCGCGCATATTGCGCGACGAGCGGATCGGAGAAGCTGACTTGACGCCCGCCCGTGACCGCGCCTTGCGTCGTCGTACTGGCGCTGCCCGGGGTCAACAGCGTGTTGGCCAAGCCAGCGCCGGTCACCGCGTAGCTGTAAAATTGCGCTTCGAGATATTCGAGGTTGAGCGCGAAATTGAGCGTCGCGGCATCGTTGACCGATTGCGCAGTGGCCCGCGACCCCAACGTGACCGCCGCTGCGCCCACGGCCGCGACGGCACCAGCCCCCAACGCGGTGCGAAAGAATTCGCGCCGTTCGTTACGGCGTTCGGCGCGCCGCTCGAGTTGCGCGATCAGCGCGGCATCCGTGTCCCCGGCGTCCATCACAGTATCGGTCATTGGGGCGAACCCTTTTGCTTAAAACACTTCACTATTCCGGGATGCGTGGCACCGACCGGGCGGCGACGCAAGACGGGATGTGGCGGATCACGCCCGTTTTGCGTCGGTAGCCTTGCTTCACCGGACAAGGTGAACCCGGTGTGAATGCGTCAGAATGTATAGGCTACACCGACCGCACCCAGCCACTGGCTCTTTGATCCCGCGATGCGCACGACCGGGCTGTACGAATAATCGTTGAGCAACCGCGTATAGCCGCCGCCCGCGACGATCTTGAAGCCGTGGAGCAAATTGCCGGTCAGCGAGTAGGTCGCGAAGCCGCCTGCGGTATAATTCTTCCAGCCCTTGCGCGCGTTGAAGGCAGGCAGGCCACTGGCGATGCTTTGCGTCGGCGTGATCGTGAAATAGGTGTCGGCATAGCCTTGCCCGACATATTGCGCCGATCCGTAAAAGCCGACCGCTGCCTTGCGGCTGAGCGGCGTGATGTAGTTGATCGTCGGCTGCCAGATATAGCTGCGATGCGCGCCGGTCACACCCTGACGATAGCTGACCGAAACCGCCAGCCGATCGTACGGACTGGTAATGATGCCGGTCTTGCCGAGGCCGACATAGCCGCCGAGTTCGACTGCGGTGCTGCGCTTGCCCAGCGCGCGAATCCGTGGGTCGTCGATCGTCGACAGCGTCGACCGGTCGAAATTGAGCACGGCGATCGGCCCGAATTGGAGGTCGATCTTCTGCCCTGGGCGATTCGAGATCAGATCGACGCTGCCGCGGTTGCCGATCACCGAGAAGTTGAAGCCCTTGACCGACCCGATCGCAACCGGTCCTGGCGAGATGCGGTAATTGTCCGATCCGTCATAATCGGGCACATAGGCGCCGCCGATCCCGATCGTGACGCTGTCCTTATCGTAATCATCGGCAATTTGCGGGTCGGTCGCGGCGGACGAGGTGGCGTCTTGCGCAAGGGCGGGGGCGGCACCGGCCACAAAAAGGACGGCGGCAGCGGCAAGAAAACGGGAATCAATCACGCGTAGCTCCAAAGACAGGGGGTTTGGGGCAGTAACGCCGTCGCGATGCTTTGGGTCCGCGCGTCGACGTCAGAACAAGTAACGCATCCGCACCTGTTGCGTTTCGGCATCACTGGTCAGCGTGAAGCGCGCGGCGGCGAAGCGCGGCGGTCCGAAAGTGACGGGGGGGTTGCGCGAGAAGCCGAAACCTTCGCGCGGGATGCCGGCGAACGTGTCGAGCTTGCGATTGCCATTCTCGTCATGGATGACGGCGACTGCATAGTCCCCGCGCGCGAGCCCGTCGAAGCGAATATTGGTCGCACTCGCCGGGATCGACCGCGTAACTGCCTGCGCATCGTCGATGCAGGCCGGAAAATTGGCGGGGTCGGCGGTCAGGCAGACGCGCACGAAACCCTTGTGCGAGCGCAGATTGGAGACAACGACCGACAGTTCACCCGTCGCCACCGCTCCGGGCAGCGACAGCAGCGCCGCTGCGCCCAGGCCGCTTGCCAGCGCCAGCTTGCGCATCGGCTGCCCGCGCATGGCTCTTGGCGAAATCGCCGACGCCGCGATCGGTGCCGCAGATCCGGTCCCAGAAACGGAAATAGAGTCCATAATTGCCCCGATACAGTTCGTGGTGGCGTTGATGATGACTCGCGGTGATGAGCCAACCCCCTAATCGGCCCTTCCACATGAACGCAGGAAAGACTTCCCAGCCCATATGATTTGTCACCCCCATAACCGTCATTATGGTCAACACCAACCCAAGCGCTGCGACGTGGATCGGAATCCCGAACACAAGTAGCGGAATTATCACAGCGCCGGTGACCGCTTCGATCGGGTGAAACGCCATCGCCGCCCAGGCGGTGGGCGGGCGGCTTTCGTGATGGACCGCATGCGCGATACGGAACGCGCGCGGCGTGTGCATCCAGCGATGCGTCCAGTAAAACCATGTATCGTGCGCGAAAAGATACAGAAAAACCGAGACTGGCGCGTACCATAGGGGCCAAGTGTTGCTGTCGGCGTAGATCATCGTCCAGCCGCGATTCTGCCACCCCCAGGCGACGACGCCGGCGGGAATGCCGTAGATCAACGCCGAGGCGAGGCTCCAGGCGATCTCGCGGCGGATCTGCGGGGTGAGGCCGACATAGAGGCCGGGATGGCGCGCCCGCGTCGCGACATCGAACGCGCCCGACACGATCAGGTACCGGATACCGACAATAAGCGACATGGCGAGCGCCGAGACGATGATCGCGATCGGGACAGCGACCGGGATAGCGAGCGGGATGGCAAAGAGCGTGGTCATCGCCGCGAACCTTACACAGGGCGAAGCGATCCGTCACGCGCGCGCGCTTGCGCCACGGCGCATTTCGAGTATCGCTCTTCACCATGCCGACCACCCACATTTGCGACTTGGCCATTGTCGGTGGCGGGCTGGCCGGTGGGTTGATCGCGCTTGCTTTGGCCAAGAAGCGGCCAGGACTCGACGTGCGGATCGTCGAGGGATCGCCGTCGATCGGCGGCAATCATTTGTGGTCGTTCTTTGCCAGCGACATTGACGAGGGCAATCGCTGGATCGTCGCGCCGCTCATTTCCTACGGCTGGACGCAGTATGACATCGCCTTTCCGGCGCACAAAAGGACGCTGAAGAGCCCGTATTATTCGATCGAATCGGAGCGGCTCGACACCGTCGTCCGTGCAACCTTGCCGCCGAGCGCGCTGATGACCGGTCGCAAGGTGCTCGCCGCCAGCCCGACCGCGGTCGTGCTCGCCGATGGCGACCGGATCGAGGCGAAAGGCGTGATCGATGCGCGCGGGCCCGGCGATCTCAGCTTGCTTGATCTGGGCTGGCAGAAGTTCGTCGGCATGGAATTCGCGCTCGACGAGCCGCACGGCGTCGACCATCCGATCGTGATGGATGCGACGGTGGAGCAGATCGACGGCTATCGCTTCGTCTATACCTTGCCGTTTTCGGCGACGCGGCTGTTCGTCGAGGACACCTATTACAGCGACACGCCCGATCTGTACCGCCCGAAGCCCGGCAGCGGGAGCAACAGCGACCCGATTGCCGAGCGCGTGCTGGACTATGCCGCCGCGCATGGCTGGCAGACCGAGCATATCGTGCGCGAGGAATCGGGCGTGCTGCCGGTGACGATGGGCGGCGATTTCGAGGCTTACTGGCAATCGGGCGGCAATAAGGTGGCCAAGGCGGGGATGCGCGCCGGGCTGTTCCACCCGACCACGGGCTATTCGTTGCCCGATGCGGTGCGGATGGCGGCGCTGATCGCGACCGCGAGCGACCTGTCGGGGGCGGGGCTGCACGCCTTGACGCACGATTTTGCAAGAAGGACGTGGAAGGCGCGCGGCTTCTACCGTATGCTCGACAAGATGTTGTTTCGCGCTGCCGACCCTGACGAGCGTTACCGTGTTCTTGAGCGCTTCTATCGGCTCGATCCGCAATTGGTGCGGCGTTTCTATGCGGGACGATCGACACTGTTCGACAAAGCGCGCGTGCTGATCGGCAAGCCGCCCGTCACGATCCCGCGCGCGATGCGCGCGATCGGCTTGCTGCCCTCGGCCAAGTCATGAGCGGGCGGACGGCGATCGTCATCGGCGCGGGCTTTGGCGGGCTTGCGCTGGCAATCCGGCTGCAATCGGCAGGCGTCGAGACGGTGATCGTCGAGGCGCGCGACAAGCCCGGCGGGCGCGCATACGTGTGGGAAAAAGACGGCTTCACCTTTGACGCCGGGCCGACCGTGATCACCGATCCGCCGTGCCTGCAGGAGTTATGGGCGCTGACCGGGCGCGACATGGCCGATGACGTGACGCTGGTGCCGGTGATGCCCTTCTACCGGCTCAATTGGCCCGACGGCGTTTCGTTCGATTATTCGAACGACGAAACCGCGCTGCGGGCCGAAATCGCCAAGCTCAACCCCGAGGATGTGGCGGGCTATGCCAAGTTCCTCGATTATGCGGCCGGCGTGTATGAAGAGGGCTATCGCAAGCTTGGCCATGTCGCGTTTCTCGACTTTGCGGCGATGATCAAGGCAGCGCCCGGGCTGTTCAAATATCAGGCGTGGCGCTCGGTCTATTCGGTTGTTTCGTCTTATGTGAAGGACGAACATCTGCGGCAGGCGCTGTCGTTCCACACGCTGCTGGTCGGCGGCAATCCGATGAACACGAGCGCGATCTACGCGCTGATCCACAAGCTCGAAAAAGACGGCGGCGTGTGGTTTGCGATGGGCGGGACCAATCAGTTGATCGCCGGTATGGTGACGCAGTTCGAGCGGCTCGGCGGCGTGCTGCGGTTGGGCGATCCAGCGGTCGATATCGCGACGATGGGCGACCGCGCGACCGGAGTCACGACCGCGAGCGGATGGCATAAAGATGCCGACATGGTCGCGTGCAACGGCGACGTGATGCACATCTATCGCGACTTGCTCTCCTCCTCGCGGAGTGCGCAGCGCACCCGCAAGGCACTGGTGCGCAAACGCTATTCGCCCTCGCTGTTCGTCGTGCATTTCGGGATCAAGGGGACCTGGCCGGGTATCCCGCACCACACGATTCTGTTCGGGCCGCGCTATCAGGGCCTGATGGCCGATATTTACGATCATGGCGTGCTGCCGGAAGATTTCTCGCTGTATCTGCACCACCCGACCGTGACCGATCCGTCGCTGGCGCCCGCGGGGGATTCGACCTTTTACGCGCTGGCGCCGGTGCCGCATCTCGGCAAATTCCCGGTCGATTGGGACGAGATCGGACCGATCCTCGAAAAACGCATTCTCGACGAGATCGGGCGGCGGCTGATCCCCGACATTCATGAGCGGATCGTCACCAAATTTTCGTACACGCCGAAGGATTTCGCGGGCGATCTCAATGCGCATCTCGGCAGCGCCTTCTCGCTCGAACCGATCCTGACGCAAAGCGCCTGGTTCCGGGTGCACAATCGCGACGACCATATTCCGAACCTGTATTTCGTCGGCGCAGGCACGCATCCGGGCGCGGGGATTCCCGGCGTGGTCGGGAGCGCCAAGGCGACCGCGGCGTTGATGCTGGAGGCGGGGCGCTAGCGACCATCTTGGCGCAAAAAGCGTCTCGCATTTACCGCGAAAAGTGTCATTCTTCACCGCGCGATTCGTGTTGGCGGCGGTCCGCCGCACGCACGAGATGCGACTGCAACGGGGGATCAGATGGCTTCCGCAACGCCCGCCGCGCCGACCAACAAAGCTGCATCCAGTCTTGCGTGGATCGCCTATACCGATTCCGACTTCGGCTACGTCGTCGCGGCCGACTTCAGCGATGGGCTCGGGCACATCGGCGCGGCGGCGAACGGCCCTTGGACGCTCGTATGGGGTCCGGCCTTCAACGATGGGATCGTGTCGTATGCGGCACGCGGTCAGGACGGAACGCTTGCGGTCGCTTTCCGCGGGACCAACCCGGCTTTCGTGACGGGGGTCTGGACGAACTTTGTCGCTGACGCCAATACCAGCCTGGTCACGTGGCAGTTCCCGCAGTCGCTCAAGGCCAAAATCACGGCCGGAACCAATGCCGCGTTGGCGCTTGCGATCGCATCCACCGATCCGAACAGCGGCCAGACGCTGTTGCAGTATCTTTGCGAGTCGTTGACTGCCAATCCGACCCATGTCCTGGTTACCGGCCACAGTTTGGGCGGTGCCCTGGCCAACGTCGCCGCGCTGTGGCTGTACGATCAGTTGCCGCGCTACAACGTCACCGCGACGATCTATCCGATGACCTTCGCGGCGCCGACGATCTCGGACCAGACCTTTCAGACGGCGTTCAACACGGCGTTCCCCGGCTACAGTCCGATGGTGAACACCAACGATGTCGTGCCAATGGCGTGGAACAATATCACCGGAATTCAAAAATCGTTCACCGGTCCGACCAACGCCGGTCAAACCTATCCCACACTCCTCGATTACGATTGGGCGCTGTACTACGTTCTGGAGACCCTTTGGCTCGCTCAAGGCGACTATTATCCGCTGGGCGCGGCGGACACGTTCACCGTCGACCCGGTTCCCGTCAATGCGCAGAGCTATCCGAGCTGGCCGGAAGAGGTTGTTCTGATGCACTCGATGCAAGACGTGTATTATTACAACGTGTGGGGGGTCAGTGCTCCCCCGCTGAACCACGCGACGACGCTGATCGCCGCCGGGATGATGCCGCAAGCCAGCGACGAGACGACGTTGGTCATGCTGCCGACGCGGCGTGGCGGAGCGCGACCGCCATCACCCGGACATGCCCCAGCCTAGCCTCGCTTTTTTCGAGCCACTCCACCCGCGAACCGCGCCGCTGTCGCGATATCGGCGCTTGTCGCGCACGCGCGGCTCGCCTAGCCAAGGCGCATGAAACGCCTCGCCATCTATTGCGGCTCCGCCACGCCCGCCGACCCGGTCTATATCGATTGCGCGCGCGAGGTCGGGCGGACGCTCGCCGAGCGCGGGATTGGCGTCGTGTATGGCGGCGGGCGGCTCGGGCTGATGGGCGCGGTGGCGGATGCCGCGCTGGCGGCGGGCGGCGAAGTGATCGGGATCATCCCGCAGGCGCTGGTCGATGCCGAAGTCGCGCACCAAGGCTGCACCGAGCTGCATATCGTCGGGACGATGCATCAGCGCAAGCAGGCGTTCACCGATCTCAGCGACGGCTTTGTCAATTTGCCGGGCGGCACCGGCACGATGGACGAACTGTGGGAGGCGCTGAGCTGGGCGCAGATCGGCTATCATGCCAAACCGGTCGGGCTGCTCAATGTCGCGGGCTATTACGACCATCTCGTCGCTTTCTATCACCATATGGCCGAGGTCGGCTTCCTGCGCGCGCAACACCGCGACATTCTCATCGTCGATACCGCGCTCGACGGATTGCTGACGCAAATGGAGCGCCACGTGCCGGTGACAACGATCACCAAGATCGGCGCGAAGGACCTTTGAGCGGCGCGCATTCCGGTGCGAGCGGGCCCAGCCGGGACGCGATCGTCGCGACCGCGCAGGAAGCGATCGCGCGCGGATCGCGGAGCTTTGCTGCCGCCAGCCGTCTGTTCGACCGCGCGAATCGCGAGCGCGCGTGGCTGCTCTACGCCTGGTGCCGGGCGTGCGATGACATTGCCGACGGGCAGGACCATGGCCATGGCATGACCGGTGTCACCGATGGCCCCGCGCGGCTCGCCGAGATTTCCGCCAAGACCGAGGCGGCGCTGGGGGGTGCGGAGATCGGCGATCCCGCTTTCGATGCGCTCCGCCTGTTCGCCGCCGAGGTGAAGCTGCCCCCGGCCTTGCCGCGGGACCTGATCGCGGGTTTTGCGCTCGATGCCGAGGACTGGCGGCCGCAGACCGAGCAGGATTTGTACCTGTATTGCTACCATGTCGCAGGCGTCGTCGGGTGCATGATGGCACTGGCAATGGGGGTGTCGCGCGACGATGACGCCACCTTAGACCGTGCTTGCGATCTCGGTCTGGCCTTCCAGCTGGCGAATATTGCGCGCGACGTGGGCGAGGATGCGCGCGCCGGGCGCTGCTATCTGCCACAGGACTGGCTCGACGAAGCGGGGATTCCGGCGGACGATCTGCTCGCGGTACAATATCGTGATGCGCTTGGGCGCTTGGGCGCGCGCCTTGCCGAGCGCGCGGCAGCGTATGAAGCGAGTGCGCGCTTCGGGACCCCGGCTTTGGCGTTCCGCTCGGCCTGGGCGGTGCTGGCGGCGGCCGACATTTACGGGGCGATCGCGCGGCAGGTCGCCGCCCTCGGGCCGCGGGCATGGGATAAAAGGGTGTCGACATCGGGCGCGGCAAAGATCGGCATGATGGCCCGCGCCTGGGGGCAAGCGCGGGAGCGGCACGCGCTGTATCCCGAGCAGCCGCGCGACCCGGCCTTGTGGACGAGGCCGCGCGCTGCGCTGCGCTGATCACGGCGATTGCGGCGCAAGGTCGCCATCGCAGATTTACCCCGATCCGCGGCGCGCCCGAACGGTGCCTGGCATCTCGTGCAGGGTTCGACCGGCGACTTGGACAATTCGGGGGATGGCGGATTGAGCAGGGCCGGATTGAGCAGGTGCAAAACCTCGCGATGATCGGACCGGTGTGATGCACGATTTTTCCGCCCTGATCCGGGGGGTACCAGGCCATCGACCCGATGATCTTCAATGTCTTGAACGCGCGCTTTACTCCGAACTACGTGCCGATAGCGCAGGTAAAGTGCAGTAAGCGCCGTCAGGCATTCCCCGCTTGAATCCTATGACTGTGTATCTCCGTCATCATAGCAATATGTGCCATTGGCTAAACTTACGAGTATTGTAGATAATAAGGTTTATGTAGAATAAATGACATTCTGCATGTAATATAAGAGACAAATACGTAACGACCGTTGACTCTGACAGAATCAGTGATATTTATTGTCCGCGAGTTCGGCGTTTAATTTGATCAGTTTTGGATGTTTATTGGTTGCTGTGGTGCACAATGCGCGACGGCAATTGCGCGGAGGTGTGCGTGGCTGCTACAGGCATGGACTTGCTCGCGCTCTTGCAGCCGCTCGCTTTGCCCGACTTCCTCTCGCGTCATTGGGAGCGTGAGCCGCTTCTGCTGACCGCCAAGCACGACCTGCTCGATCGCTTGCTTGGCGAAGGTGATCTCGAATCGCTGATCGCGTGGCACGGGCGTAGCGGGCAGCCGCCGTTCAGCGTTGCCAAGAACAGTGCGGTCGGCCCGCGCCATACCAGCCGTCCGCTGCCCGATGCGCGGCGCGCTTATGATGCCGGCGAGACGATCTTCGTTCCCGAGATTCACTTGCGCTGGGGTCCGTTCGCGGACTTTTGCCGCATGCTGGAGACGGCGTTCCGCCATCCGGTCGGCGCAACCTTGGTGTTCAGCCCTCCCAACGCGCAGGGGCTGACCCCGCATTTCGATGCCGCCGCGGTGTTCGCGATGCAGATCAGCGGCGAGAAGACCTGGAAAGTCGCGCGCCCGGTGCGCGAGAAGCCGTTGTTTGGCGATCCGCTGACCGATCTGCCGGCTTTACCCGAGCCGCATGTCGATTACCGGCTGACGCCGGGCGACGTGCTGTACGTGCCGATGGGGTTTCCGCACATCGCGCTCAGCGGCGCGGCACCATCGGTGCACGTCTCGGTCTATATCAACTGCATCCGCGCGCGCGACATGATCGCGCGGGCGTTGGCGCTGGCGGCCGATGCCGACGTCGCATTCCGCCAGCCGCTGGCACCTGGCCTGCTCGGGTCGACGGATGGCGCAACCGCGATCGCCGCCTTGTTCCGCGATCTGGCGGACCGGCTCGCCAGCGGCTTCGATGCCGAGGCGACGCACGGCGCGCTCGTCCATGAGATGCTGGGGCAAATGCATCCGCACCCCGCCGCGCGCTTCAACTGGGGCAATGCCGTGCTCGATAGCGATCAGCCATTGCGCCATGCGCCCGGTCTGCTGCCGTTCGTCAGCCAGAGCGATGGCGCGGCGGTGATCGCCTATCCCGGCGGCCAGACGCGCGGCCCTGCCGACATTTTTCGCACTTTGGTCTTCGTCGCGGAGACGCCGCGCTTCCGCGTCCGCGATTTGCCCGGGCTCGATGCCGCAGGTCAGCGCGTCCTCGCCGAGCGCCTGCTGAGCGAGGGCGTCCTCGTTCCCGACACCGACCACGGCCCTGATTTCGGCGGCGACCTGCGCGCCGCTGCCCCCGAACACGCGGCGTTGGTGCCGTCCGTGTAATTCCCCTGTCCGCACCACTGGAGAATGCGTCATGAGTTCCGCACAGAACCTGATCACCAAGATTGCGACCGACGAAGCGTTCCGCAAGGAGCTCGATGCTCTGCCCGTTAGCGAGAAGTTGGGCTTCCTGTCCGAGAACGGCTTTGGCGACGTCACCCGCGACGACATCCAGCACGCGATCGAGCCGGCCGTGATGTCGCTCAGCCCCAACGATCTCGCCACCGGTGGCCTCGTCGCGGCGAGCGATACGGTGACGACCACGACCACCACGACGACGGTGTTCGCCGGCGCGGCCGCAGCGGTCGCCGCTGCCTGACATCGACCTTCAGGGAGTCCTCTTCCCGGGGACTCCCACCCTTTGTCGAGAGACACGCAATGGCCGAGCCGATCCTGTTGCGCGGCGCGCCGCTCAGCGCGCGCAAGCGTTTCTTCGAAGCAACCCACCGCACCGTGTCGCCGGCCGAGACGCTCGAGCGGTTGCGGCCGCATTTGCGCACGGCGGGGGTCAGCAGGCTCGCCGATATTACCGGGCTCGACCGTGTTGGCATCCCGACCGTGCTCGCGCATCGGCCGAATTGCCCGACCTTGGCCAATGCCGCGGGCAAGGGCTTCACCTTGGTCGCGGCGACGGTGTCGGCGGCGATGGAAGCGGTCGAGATCTATCATGCCGAGGCGATGCAGCTCGACGTGGTCGAGGCGAGCTGGGCCGAATTGCCCGAGGAGGCGCGGATCGCCCGCGATTTGCTCCCGCTCAATCGCCTCGCTTTGTTCGATGACGACAAGCCCTATCATTGGGTCGAGGCGTGGGACCTGATCGGGCAGCGCCCGGTCTATGTGCCGCAAATGTGCGTCGGCATGGCGCCGCCCGCTGGCCAGCGTCCGCTGATCGACCGGCCGTTCGCGATGGGCAGCAACGGCCTTGCCGGGGGCAATCACTTGCTCGAGGCAATCGCCGCCGGGCTTTACGAAGTGGTCGAGCGCGATGCGGTGGCGTGCGACCGGCTGCTGGTCACGACGATCCCGCAGACCTGGCGACGCGTCGATCCAACTCTTGTCGATGACCCCTCGGTCGCCGATCTGTTGCGGCGGCTCGGCGAGGCCGATCTCGAACTCGTGCTGATCGACTGTACCGTCGACACGCGCGTGCCGTGCTACATGGCCTTCGTGTTCGAGGCCGAATACCGCCACAGCGGCGGGACCAAGGGCTATGGTGCGCATCTCGACCCGGCCGTCGCGATGGTCCGCGCGATTACCGAGGCGGTGCAGGCGCGGCTGATCTTCATCGCCGGATCGCGCGATGATTATTTTCGCCGTGACCAGTTCGCGCATCAGCTCGCCGACAGCGACGCGATGGTGAACGACATGCTGGCACTGGCGTTCGATCCCGACGCGGTGCCGCTGCCCAGTGCCGCAAGCGACAGTTTCGAGGAGGATGTCGCGACGATCCTCGACCGGCTCCGCGCCGCCGGGATCGATCAAGCGCTGGTGGTGGATCTCACCGACCCGGACATCGATATCCCGGTCGTTCGCGTGCTCGTGCCGGGGCTCGAAGGCTATATGTTCGATCAATATACGCCGGGCCCGCGCGCGCTCGCCTGGGTCGAACGCCACCGGAGCTTGCAATGACGGCGGCGCGCGTATGGCAGCGCCCGCCGCCTGAGGAGACCATCGCGCTTGTGCTGGAACGCAAGGGCGCGCTCGGGCTGACGCGGCTGGCCGACATTACCGGGCTCGACCGGATCGGGATTCCCGTGGTGCTCTCGGTCCGTCCGACCGCGCGCTATCTCAGCGTCGATGCCGGCAAGGGGATGACGCTGGCCTTCGCCCGCGCCTCGGCGGCGATGGAGTGCGTCGAGCGTCATGCCGGTGAGAATGCCCGGCCGCCGCAATGGCGCGCGTCATATGCCAAGGTCGCGCAGACGCACCGCGTGATCGCGCGCGGCGACTTGCCGATCGCGCGCGATGCGCCGTTCGACGCGCGGCTGCCGGTCGACTGGACGCTGGTGCGCGATCTGGCCGATGGCGAAGACGTGGCGGTCCCGCTCGAGCTCGTCGCGCTCGACCGTTATCGGCGGGGTGCTGGCGACATCATGCCGTTCCAGACCGGATCGAACGGGCTGTCGGCGGGCAATACGATCGACGAAGCGATCTTCGGCGGCCTGTGCGAGCTGATCGAGCGCGATGCGATCGCGATCATGCGCTACGCCTGGG
Source organism: Sphingomonas psychrolutea (assembly GCF_014636175.1). Taxonomy (GTDB): domain Bacteria; phylum Pseudomonadota; class Alphaproteobacteria; order Sphingomonadales; family Sphingomonadaceae; genus Sphingomonas; species Sphingomonas psychrolutea. The sequence goes on from NZ_BMDW01000007.1 coordinate 17,474, forward strand.
AACGGCATGATCGCCCGCCGCCGCGGCTTCGGCTCGGGCCTGGTGCCGCGGGGATCGGCGTGGCGACCCGCGCGCTGCTCGACCGCTATGCTGCGGCTGGGATCGAGGTTGTCGCGTTCGACTGTTCGAGCGAGATCGGCGTGCCCACGGTCATGGTCTATGCGATCGACCGCGAGACGCCCGAGCTCGGCCTGTATCGCGGCTATGGCTGCCACCCCGATCCCGAAATCGCGCTGCAACGCGCGCTGACCGAGGCGGCGCAGGGGCGGCTGGTGATGATCGCCGGATCGCGCGACGATCTGTTCGGGCATACACGTCATCTTGAGGCGCAAGGCTGGCGAGCCATGGGTCAACCCTGCCATCGGCGTTCGCTTGTGCCAGCGGCTTGGTGAAATCTGCATCGGGCCGTGGCAGCGTGTAGGTCGCGTTGTCGGATCGACGGCGGCCGCCCGCAGTTGCTCGGCCGAGATCAGGGGCCTCGGCGCCGACTGGTCGGAATTCTGAACCGGGGGAAGTTGGGCAGCCGTTGCAGCCGTACTTTGAGATCCGAACCAAAACAGGATCGGAAAGAGAAGGTACCCGGGAAACGAAGAACGCGCGGTGGCGATTTTTATCTCAACGACAAACGACCCAGCCGCCGGATAGGTCCACACAGGTGCGGCGGCGGCGCATGCTCCGATATTGCGGCGCAGCGGCCTTGCTTTCCGGTGGGTCGCATCTGTAAGACAGCTGCATTCGCTTGGACCCGGTGCAAACCCGGGTGGCTATTCCGGCCGCCGATCCGCCGGACAACAGCACTCACGTCCTTTTTGATCCCGGCGGTTGTCGCGCGGGATCGTGCGCTATGTGCGGACACCTCATGACCTTCAACCTGCCTCAGTACCGAAACGAATGGATCCCGATCGGCGGCACGGCGTCGCGCGAACTCCTTGCCGGTATCGTTGTTGCGCTCGCCTTGATTCCGGAAGCCATTGGTTTTTCGGTGATTGCGGGCGTCGATCCGCGCGTTGGGCTGTATGCGTCGGTTGCGATCGCCATGACCATCGCGTTGATCGGCGGTCGTCCCGGCATGATCTCTGCGGCAACTGCGGCGGTTGCCGTCGTCGTCATACCGCTAGTGCGCGATCACGGCGTCGCGTATCTGCTTGCGGCAACGCTTTTGATGGGGCTGATTCAGATCGTTGCCGGGGTATTACGCCTCGACCTTTTGATGCAGTTCGTCTCGCGCTCTGTGATCACCGGCTTCGTCAACGCGCTGGCGATCCTGATCTTCATGGCGCAGGTGCCGCAACTGACCAACGTCGGCTGGCAGACCTACGCGTTGGTCGCGGGTGGCCTCGCGATCATTTATGGCTTCCCGCGGCTTAGCCGGGCGGTCCCCTCGCCGCTCGTCGCGATCGTCGTGCTCAGCATCGTCAGCATCGCGATGGGCCTGCCGGTCAGCTCGGTCGCCGACATGGGCACGCTGCCCGAAGGGTTGCCAAGCTTCACCGTGCCAACAGTGCCCTTGTCGCTGGAAACACTGCAGATCATCCTGCCATATTCAGTGACGATGGCGGCGGTCGGTCTGCTGGAATCGCTGCTGACCGCACAGATCGTCGACGACATGACCGATACCGACAGCGACAAGCACCGCGAGTGTGCCGGACAGGGTGGCGCGAATATCGTGGCGGCGCTGTTCGGCGGCATGGGCGGCTGCGCGATGATTGGGCAGTCGGTGATCAACGTCACCTCCGGTGGGCGTGGGCGACTCTCGACCTTCGTCGCAGGGGCGTTCCTGCTTTTCCTGCTGGCCGTGCTCGGCCCGTTCGTCGGTCGCATACCAATGCCCGCCCTTGTCGCTGTGATGATCATGGTGTCGATCGGCACATTCAGCTGGAATTCGATCGCGAATCTGCGGCGCCACCCGCCGACCTCTTCGATCGTGATGCTGGCAACGGTCGTCGTGGTCGTGGCGACGCGCGACCTGTCGCAGGGCGTGCTGGCCGGCGTGTTGCTCTCGGGTATTTTCTTTGCCGGGAAGGTGCGCCGGATGGTTGCGGTCGAGCATTCGGTCGAAGATGGCGTATCGATCTATCGCGTCACCGGCCAAGTGTTCTTTGCCTCGGTCGATCGATTCGCCGCGGCGTTGGGCAGCGCAGACGATCGGTCGTGCGTCACGATCGACGTTTCCGGCGCCCATTTCTGGGACATTTCGGCGGTCGCCGCGCTCGACAAGATCGTTGGACGGATGCGGCGCGACGGTCGCCATGTCGACATCATCGGCTATAACCGCGCCAGCGCCGATTTGATCGATCGCTTTGCGCTACACGACAAGACCGGGGTCGAGATCGGACTGACGCCGCACTGAAGGCCAGCATCAGCCTTCAGCAGGGGCGCCCGCCGCTGCTGCCACAAGGCAGACCAGCCCGATCGCGGCAAACCCGCTGCGCAACGCCCAGCCATCGAACCTGAGCGCGAACGTGCGGACTGGCTTTAGCGTTGGGAAGCGTCCAAGTGCAAACCGCTGTTTCGGCGAGGCCACATTCGCAGTGGTGCAGCGATGCGCCCGGACTAAGTGGAGATCCCATGAAATTGCCCATAAACCGCCGGTGGAGGGTATTGCTCAGGCGCCACGGCCCCGCCTCCGTGATGTGGCGGCGCCGCGCTGCGATGGCATTGGGTGCGATCACGATCGGCCTTGCCGCCTTGCTCTTCGCCCGGCTCGCGGATTCCGCCAGCACCGTGTTCACCGCGACGGTTCACGCGATTTGGTGGCTGCCGCTGATCGCAACGCCGCTGGCCTTTGTCGCCATCGCGTGGATGACCCGCCGCTTCGCGCCCGAAGCCGCAGGCTCGGGCATTCCGCAAGTGATCGCGTCGGTGCACCAGCCCAAAGCGGCGTTGCGCAAGCTGATCTCGCCCAAAATTGCCGCGATCAAGGGCGCGTTTACGCTTCTTGCCTTGCTGTGCGGTGCGTCGGTCGGACGCGAGGGGCCGACGGTACAGATTTCAGCAGCGATTCTTGGCTGGTATACCCGGCTGTTCCGGGCGCCGATCCGCGCATCGATGATCATCGCCGGGGGTGCCGCGGGCGTTGCCGCTGCCTTCAATACCCCGCTTGCGGGGGTTACGTTTGCGATCGAGGAATTGGCCGATGCCTATGAACAGCGCGTCGCGTTGCTGGTGATGACGACAATCCTGCTTGCCGGCATCGTCAGCCTCGGGTTCGCCGGAGACTATGTGTATTTTGGCGCCGTTGGCGAACATATGAGCGTGGGATCGGTCATCCGCGTCGCCCCCGTTGCAGGCGTTCTTGGCGGCCTGAGCGGGGGTCTCTTCGCCCGCGCCATGTTGAACATCGGGCCTGCGCGCGATCGGTGGGTGCCGTGGTTCAAGGGACGACCGATCGTCTGGGCGTTCCTGTGCGGGGTGGTTGTCGCCTTGCTCGGGGTCGTCACAGGATTGACGTGGGGAACGGGCTATTCGGCGGCGCACGCCATCATCGATGGGACGAACGCTCCCTATTGGTTCGGCCCGGCGAAGTTTACCGCAACACTCGCCACGGCATCGTCGGGCCTTCCGGGTGGCATCTTCGCGCCCTCGCTGGCGACCGGCGCGGGGTTGGGGGCCTTGCTACGGCCGCTTTTCCCGGACGATCCCGGTGGCGCGGTCGTGTTGCTCGGCATGGTCGCATATTTCACCGGGGTTGTTCGTGCCCCGCTGACCGCCGTCATCATCATCGTCGAGGCAACCGCCAGCCGCGGGCTGATCATGCCGTTGTTCCTGTCGGCATTGATCGCGCATTCGGTGTCGACGCTGGTCTGCAAGGAGCGGTTGTATCATGGTCTTGCAAAGCCGTGGCGCACGGCGCTGAGCGGACCGACCGCATGACGTAACCTCGCCGCCGGTCCTCGATCCGATCATCCCGGGCTGGTGCTCCACCGTTTAGGGGCCTTGCCGCACGCGCGACGATTGTGCGACGCAGAGGCAGGGTGTTTCATACCGCCGTTCCCACCAAAAGGCCGATCCCTGCCGTCAACGCCATCGCCAGCGCGCCCCAGAAGGTGACGCGGATCGTCGCAACCCAGACCGGAGCGCCACCCGCCCGCGCGCCAACTGCACCCAGCAGCGCAAGAAATAGTAGCGATGCAATGGCCTCGATCACGACCAACCACGGGGCGGGCAACCAGGGTGCCGGGGCGAAAATCACGATCGCCAGCGGAAGCGCGGCACCGGCAGTGAAGGTCGCGGCCGAGGTGAGCGCGGCCTGGATCGGGCGCGCGGTCGTCATCTCCGATATGCCGAGTTCGTCATGGGCATGGGCCGCGAGCGCGTCCTTCGCCATCAGCTGCCGCGCGACAGTGTCGGCAGTGGCCGAATCGACGCCGCGCTTCATATAGATCCCGGCGAGTTCGTGGATTTCCGCCGCGACGTCGCCCGCAATTTCTGCCTGCTCGCGCGCCAAATCGGCCCGCTCGGTGTCGGATTGCGAACTGGCCGAAACATATTCGCCGGCCGCCATCGACATGGCACCCGCAACCAATCCCGCGACACCGGCAATGAGGATATCGCCCGGTTTCGCGGCGGCTGCCGCCACGCCGATGATCAAGCTGGCGGTCGAGACGATGCCATCATTAGCCCCGAGGACGGCGGCGCGCAGCCAGCCGATCCGCGACACCAGATGGCGTTCGGGGTGAAGGTGGAGCCTAATCATTGCCGTGTTCGCCTTGTTCCGGAGCACCGCCGTCCTCGCCAGAATCGGCGTGGGCGCCTGGGGTGAATGCCAGGGGGTCTATGGTCGTTGCCGCATATGCCGTTCCAGCGATGACGATCGCCGCGATCGGCAGCGCCAGCGGCGCGGGCGGACGCGCATCGTCGACACCGGGGTGCAGATCGGCGCGCTTGGTGCCGGTGATGAACGCCCTGATCAGATTATCTTTGGTCAGCAGCGACATCGCGATGACGGCGATGACGTGCAACGCGATCAGACCAAGCAGGACATTGGCCAAAGCCTCGTGCAAGCCGCCTTCGGCTTCGCTCCGCATCGTGGCGCCGGTATAGATGATACCGCCGACCGTCCCGAGCAGCGCGAGGATCGCGATGCCGCCCAGTGCATTGTGACCGACCGATCGTTCTGGTTTGCCGGCGAGAAGACTGCCGATGTGATGCGCGATCTGGCTGGGCTTTAGAAAATCGGCGAAGCGTGCATGCTCGCCGCCGACAAAACCCCAGACAAGCCGGAATGCAATCAGGATCGCGGCGACCCACCCGGCCGGGACATGCCACGGCGCCAGCGCGCTATCTTCCTCCGACGACAGGAAGGTAATCAGGATTGCCGCGACCAGCAGCCAGTGGAACAGCCGCACGGGCAAATCCCAAACGCGAAGACGCGGCGGGGAGGGTGGGGTGGCGGTGGATCGAGGGGGCGTCGACAGGTTGGACATGGTCACCTCCGTGGAGGGGATGCCATCCGCTTACTTGCTGACCGAAACCTGACGCCGGGGCCAATTTCGTCAAGTCGCCGCCGATCAGCGGTCTCGCGCTGCGGGTCTTTTGGCGGGGTTGCCACCGAGCCGCTTTCGCCAATCGACCCGCGCCAATGCAATCAGCGAGGCGATCATCAAAAGCTGGAGGGCAATGCTCGCTGGGCTGGTGACCATCTTGAGGAACTGATCCCCCATCGGCGTCTTCTGAAGGCCCTTGGCCGTCACCGCGTAGATCGAATAGGACACCAGTCGCCCGGCGAAAAAGGCGGCTGTAAAGCCGGTAAGACGGACGCGCGCGAGGCCCGCCGCTTCGAACAATTGCGCGGACGGTAACGGCGATAGCGCAAACAACCCCAGGGCCAGGAACCCGCCGCTTTTGTTCCGTTCGAGCGCGTCGCGTGCCGCCGCGAGATTACTGCGGATCCGTGCGGGGACGCGCCGGCCGAGCAGGCGGAAGGCGTGGGCGAGGGCAAAACGACCGGACGCGGCGGCAAGCGCGCCGGTCAGGATGATGGCAGCCGTGGGCATTTGCGTGCCAAGACCATAAAGAACGATGATCGACCACGTCGGCGGGCCGAATGCTGGCAGCAGGTTCACGCCCAATACGATCACGAACAAGAGCAGATAGCTGTTCAGTCAGTCCTCGGCTTTCGGCGGCTGCGCGTCACGCATGTTCGGGCGCGGCGAACGTAACGCGGAACAGCGCGCCGCCGCCAGTGGCGTTTTCGACCGTGATCGCGCCGCCATGTGCCTGCGCAAGCCGCTCGACAATGCCGAGGCCAAGGCCGGCCCCATCGCTTTTCCGTCGATCCTTGCGCCAGAAGCGCTCGAAGATGTGGGGCAGGTCTTCGTCCGAAATACCCGGGCCATGATCGCGCACGCTAATCTGTGGTCCAGGGCCAGCCGTTACCTCGATCGGTGTCTCGCCCGGTGCGTGCGCGAGCGCATTGTCGATCAGATTGCGATAGATGCGATAGATCGCTTCGGCATGCCCGCGCGCGCTTGTATCCCCGATCGCTTCGAACCGCAGGTCGCGGTGCGCGTCGAATACCTTCGGGGCCAGTGTGGCGACGATTTCGCGGCCAATATCGGCCAGGTCGACGGTAGTGTCGGGTTCGACCGCCAGCGCATCGGCCTGTGCCAAGTCAAGCATCTGGCTGACCAGACGCGTCATATGCTGCGTGTCGGCTTGCAGCTCGTCACGCAGGGGGCTGGGGGGCAATTTGTCGAGCGAGAGCTGCAGGATCGACAGCGGCGTGCGCAGTTCGTGCGCCGCATTGGCGGTGAATCCGCGCAGGATCGCCATCGTTTCGTCGAGCCGGGTCAGCGCACGGTTGACGGCACGGACGAGCGTATTGACTTCGCGCGGTTCGGGCACCTCCGACAGACGCAGCAAGACGTCGTACGGATCGAGCGCATCGACCTCGGCTTCGGCGCGCCGCAGCGGCTGAAGGACGCGGCGGACCGCGACGATATTGAACAGCAGCAAGAGCAGCGACAGCGGGATCAGTGGCAGGAGCACATGCTGCACGATCTCATTGACGATGACGGGCACGTAAGGGCGAACGCCGTCGCCTTCGAACTGCATGAACAGCCAGCGCTGCTGTCCATCCTGCACAACCGACCGGACCCCTGAGATCCGATAGCCCCCCGCGATACGTTCACGGCGCGTCCAGTCCATCAAAAGGGCGCCCGGGGAATCGGTGCGGAACAGCGGAGCGATCGGGCTGTTCGCATCCGGCTCGACATAGCGCGCGGCCCAATGCTCGGCACCGGGTGGCCCGGCCAGCAGATCAGGCGCGAGCGCGGTCGACCCGGCCGCCTTGCTCGCTTCGAGGGTCAGCAGTTCCTGCGCGAGCGATTCAGGCTGGCGGTTGTAGGTGAAGATGACGATGCCGACGTCGAGTAATGCGAACAATAGGGTAAAGGCGGCCAGCCGCGTCGCAATTTGCCGGAACAGCGTCGGGCCGGCCAGTGCTTTCAAGCTGTTCTTCGCTCTATCCATATACGGAGACAGGCGCGAACAGCGCATAGCCGACGCCGTGGACGGTGCGGATCTGTACATCGGCCCCGGCGGTGCTCAGCCGCTTGCGCAGGCGTGACATGCACGCCTCCAGCGCATTCGGCGTTACTTCGGCATCCATCGAGTAAAGCGCGCCTTCGAGCGCGGGCTTGGCAACGACATGCCCGGCTCTGCGCAACAGGCATTCAAGCAGGTCGACCTCACGCGGCGTCGCCTCGACCGAACGACCGGCCACAGCAACGCTCCGTTCAGCCGAATGCAGGATGACGTTTCCGACCGTCAATTCGGTCCCCAGCGACGCCCCCGGTCGCCGCAACAGCGCGCGGCACCGTGCCGCCAGCTCCGGAATCTGGAACGGCTTGACCAGATAGTCGTCCGCGCCGGCATCAAGGCCCAGCACCCGATCATCGAGTCCGCCGCGCGCCGTCAGGATCAGGATCGGTATCGTATCCCGCCGCCGCCGTAGCGTGCGGACCAGATCGAGCCCCTCGCCGTCAGGCAGGCCGAGATCGAGCAGCATCAGGTCATAAGCGTTGATCTTCAGCGCGTGTTCGGCGCCATCGACCGTTTCGCACCAATCGACGGCGAAGCCCTGACGATCAAGCCCCTCCCGGATCAGGCTTGCGAGCCGGGCATTATCTTCAATCAGCAACAGGCGCATTGTCGATGTCCGTCCCTTCTGCGGCGCGCTTATAGCCGGTAATCATCGCGAGCGGCAGGTTCTCGTGGTGACGGATGCTTTCGACGATCGCGCCAATGACGTGCAGCGCAACCGCACCGATCAAGAGGTTGGCCGTCACCTCATGCAAGGTTTCGACCCAGCCGACGCCCCAGAACGCATCGAGGCCCATCATCCATCCAGTCGTGCCGACCATCGCCAGCAGCATCAGCAACAGCACGATCATCGCCGCGCCCGCCGGATTATGGCCGACATAACGCAGCTCGCGCTTCCTCCGCATCGCGGCAAAATACCCGACCAGTCGATGCGGGCCGGGAACGAAGCTCGCGAAGCGGGCATGGCCCCGCGCGACGAAGCCCCAACCGAGCCGCACAAGAAGCGCCGCAATGACGGCATAGCCGACATAAATGTGCGGGCTTTCGGCATGCCTCAGAAGAGTAAGGTTGGCGACGACGCCGCCCACGACGGTCCAATGAAAGATCCGGACGATTGGGTCCCACACCCTGACCCGGCGGGGGACCGGGTCAGGGGTGGGCGTGGCGACGACAAAGGGGGCAGTCGCGGCCACGATCAGTCGACGTTGTTCTGGATAACCGCGCCGGTCACCGGGTTGAAATAGACTTCGGCGCGCTTGCCATCCTTAGTGTGGGCATAGATTTCGTAGCAGCTACCCGAGACCTGGAAGACCTTGATGTCGCGATAGCCCATCTTGGCAATTTTCGCCTTCATTTGCGCCTGGGACAGCCATTTGGCCGGAGGGAGCTTGGTGCAGACCGGGGCTGCGCTCGCCATGGCGGCGACGGACAGAGCGGAGGCGGCAACGGTTAGCTTGAACACGGTCGAGAGCTTCATCGGGACAATCCTTATTTGATCGGGGATGCGCCCCGGCCAGATCGAACTGCGCCTGCCGGCTGACGGAAAGCTGACGGTTAAAGATAAATCCGTTGTCGTGGGTTTTTCGCGGCATTTGGTCGCCGCGTCAGGAGTGCGTCAGCACATCGTTGCACAAGCCGGGCGTCGCCGCTGTCGGCGCACACCGGAGATTGACCATGAACCGTTCCCTGTTCGCAGCGGCTGCCAGCGTTGCCGCTTTCGTTTCAACCAGCGCGATCGCCGCTCCACCGGAGGGCAAACCGCTCTCGGCGCAGACTCGCGCCAATCTCGAAGCCGCGATGCACGGCGAAGCCTATGCCAACCTCAAATATCTCCGTTACGCCGATCAGGCGCAGGCTGCTGGAAAGCCGGCGCTTGCCACGCTGTTCCGCGCGTCGGCGAACATCGAGGCCAACGAACATTTCGACCGCGAGGCACAGGCGCTCCAGCTCGGCGGTGCGAGCAGTGCCAATCTCGAGGATGCGATGGCCGGCGAGCATTATGAGAACGTCACGATGTATGTGACCTTCGCCAAACAGGCCGAGGCCGATGGCGATGCAAAGGTCGCAGCGATGTTCCGTCAGATCGCGGTCGACGAGGGGACGCATTACGACGCCTACAAGGCGGCGCTGGCAAAACTGCCCCGGCGCTAAGCGCATCGTCGGTGTCGGCTAACATCGCGGTTAGGCGGCACCGACCGTGTTTGACTGAAATGAACGCGGCGCGATCACCGCGATTGCGCCGGTGGTCGCGGGCTTACCGCAACGGGTCGGTCAAAGGGGCTACGCCGAGCGGAGGTTCCGGTTCGCCAGCATCGCCCGCTTGGCACCAAAACGGCCGCGATGGTGAAGTTCCGGGTTCTTTCAATCAGCCTGCCTCAGCACCGATATCGCCGTCGCCTCTGCTCAGTCTTGCCGCATGCGCGGGAATACGCGCATCAATTCTTCGAGCTTGAGCGCCCGTATTTCGGCATCGCCAGTGGCGGCGGCTTCGTCGAGGCAATGGCTTACGTGACCCCGCACGAGTTCGGCTTCGACTTTAGACAAGGCGGCCCGTGCGGCCTGCACCTGGGTCACCACGTCGATACAGTAACGGTCGTTGCCGATCATCGCGGCAATTCCCCTGATTTGCCCCTCGATCCGCGCCAGCCGCTTTCCCAAAGCATCCTTGTTACCGCTGTAGCCTCGCATGCGTCGCTCCAATCCAGGTTCGGGTTGCTTATACCCCCAAGGGGTATCATATAGGCGGTGGGGCGGCTGGGAAAAGGATTTGTTGATGACCGATCATCCCGTGGCCGTCCCCTCCATGCCCACCACCAAGCCTGACGATGCTCTTCAAGGCGTATGCGGTAGCTGTTCAACGTCGAAGGGTGTCGACGGCGCAATCACGGTTCTTGATCCGGTTTGCGGGATGACGGTCGATCCAGCGAAAACCGCGCATCACGCCACCCATGCGGGAACGGACTATCATTTCTGTTCAGCGGGATGCCGCACGAAATTCGTCGCCGCTCCGGCGCGCTATCTGACCGCGCCCTCACGCGCCGCGCCAGAAGCTCAGGAGCGTGCGATCTGGACGTGCCCGATGCACCCGCACATTCGACAGACGGGGCCGGGGACGTGTCCAATTTGCGGCATGGCGCTCGAACCCGAAGCCCCGTCGCTCGACGATGCACCCAACCCCGAACTGGTCGATTTTACGCGGCGGTTCTGGGTATCGGCAGTGCTGGCGGTGCCGCTCCTCATGCTGACGATGGGGACTGACCTGCTCGGGCTTCATTTCGTCAGCGCAACCTTTTCGCCGTGGATTCAGCTCGCACTCGCTGCGCCGATCGTCCTGTGGGCCGGCGCGCCCTTCTTCGTGCGGGGCTGGAATTCGCTCAAGACACGCCACCTGAACATGTTCACGCTGATCGCGATCGGGGTCGGCGCCGCCTTCCTTTACAGTCTTGTCGCGACGCTCGCGCCGGGGATTTTCCCCGATACGTTCAAGATGCACGGGATGGTGCCGGTCTATTATGAAGCGGCAGGCGTCGTCGTTGCGCTGGTGCTGCTCGGCCAGGTGCTCGAACTGCGCGCGCGTGCGTCCACCGGAAAAGCCATTCGGGCGCTCCTCAACCTTGCGCCAAAGACTGCGCGGCGGATTGCACCCGACGGGACGGAAAGCGAAGTCCCGCTCGCCGACATCGTCGCAGGCGACCACCTCCGGGTCCGCCCCGGTGAGGCCGTGCCGGTCGATGGCATCGTCGTTGACGGCACATCCTCGGTCGATGAATCGATGCTGACCGGCGAACCGCTACCGGTCGCAAAACAAGCAGCGAGCGCGCTGACCGGCGGCACCGTCAACGGCACGGGCAGCCTTGTCATGGAAGCGCAGGCCGTCGGCAGTGACACGATGCTCGCGCGCATCGTCAAGATGGTGGCCGAGGCGCAGCGCAGCCGCGCGCCGATCCAGGCGGTCGCCGACCGCATTTCGGGCTGGTTCGTGCCATTGGTGATCGCGATTGCGGTTCTCACCTTCATCGTCTGGAGTGTGGTCGGCCCCGAACCGCGGATCGGGCACGCGCTGCTTAATGCGATCGCGGTGCTCATCATCGCTTGTCCCTGTGCGCTCGGACTTGCCACGCCAATGTCGATCATGGTCGGCACCGGGCGCGGCGCGCAGGCAGGGGTGCTCGTCAAAAGTGCCGAGGCCCTCCAAGGCTTCGAGCAGGTCGATACCCTGCTGATCGACAAGACCGGCACGCTTACCGAAGGCAAGCCGAAGCTTGTGGGAATTGAGACGGTCGGGGCGCTCAGCCATGATGATCTGCTGCGGTTCGTCGCGTCGGTCGAGGCGCGCTCCGAGCATCCGCTGGCCCACGCGATCGTAACGGCAGCCAAGGAGCAAAATCTGGCGCTTGCCGCACCCGAGGGCTTTGAGGTTCAGGTCGGCGCCGGCATCAGCGCCAACATCGACGGGCACACCGTCGTCGTCGGCAACACCGCGCAAATGCAGCGTATCGGTGTCGATGCACAGCCGCTCTTTGACGCATCGGAGGCCAAGCGCCGCGAAGGTGCAGGTATTATGCTCGTCGCGGTCGATGGCGCGCTTGCCGGGTTTATCGCGGTTGCCGATCCGATCCGGGCAAACGCCCGGGAAGCGATTTCCGCGCTTCGCAAACAGGGGCTGCGCGTCATCATGCTCACCGGCGACAATCCGACGACCGCGCACATCGTTGCCGACGCGGTTGGCGGCCTCGACGGCGTTCACGCCGAACTCAAGCCCGAGGACAAAGCGCGCATCGTTGGTGAGCTGAAGGCAAAGGGCGCAAAAGTCGCGATGGCAGGCGACGGTATTAACGATGCACCCGCACTGGCTGCGGCCGATGTCGGGCTGGCGATGGGCACCGGCACCGATGTCGCGATCGAAAGCGCAGGGATCACCCTGACCAAGGGCGACCTCGCCGCTGTCGTGCGTGCCCGCGTGCTTGCCAAGGCAACGATGACGAATATCCGGCAGAACCTGTTCTTCTCGTTCGTGTTCAACGGGATTGGTGTGCCGGTAGCGGCTGGCGTGCTCTACCCGCTTACCGGTCTGGTCATGTCCCCGATGTTCGCCGGTGCCGCGATGGCGCTGTCATCGTTCACGGTTGTGGTGAACGCGCTGCGATTAGGCCGCATAAAGCTTTAGCCGCCGTCGATCGCCGCATTCTGCGCTGTCGCGACAGGAGCGGTCAGCAAGCGGCCGGCCGGGTTTGCCCGTCCATAGCGGGTGCGGTCGCAAGCTCTCCGCACTCGCCAGCGTTATGGCGCGATTGGCTGTTTCGAACAGCCAATCGACGGTACCTCCCCGAGGGGAAATGATAAGCTAATGATATCTGTGTTAAAAAATGGTGCTGCCGGTGAGGATTGAACTCACGACCTCAGCCTTACCAAGGATGCGCTCTACCACTGAGCTACGGCAGCATACCGTCGGCGCTTACGCTGCCAGCGGAAGCGGCCTAAGAGCCGGATGCAGCGGCAATGTCAACTTGATTGTCGTGAGGGAGCGTATGACGTGACGACGAAGGAGGACGAGACCGCCGCGCGACTGGCGGCGGCGCTGCGCGAAAACCTCAAACGCCGCAAGGCACGCGCGCGCGCGCTCGACCTGCCCGCCGACCCCGACACGCCTAAGCGATAGGCGCGCATTTCGCTGTCAGCCAAGCGCGCTCGTCGGCGTCGAGCTGCGCACCGATCACCGCCACCACGCGGGCATGATAGGTATCGAGCCAGTCGCGCTCGGCCGGGGTGAGCAAATCGGCGATGATCAGCGTGCGCTCGATCGGGCAAAACGTCAGCGTTTCGAAGCCAAGCATCGTTCCGCCTTCCAGCGCACGTTCCTCGACGAGGATCAAATTCTCGATCCGAATGCCGTAGGCGCCCGCTTTATAATAGCCCGGCTCGTTCGACAGCATCATGCCGGGGCGCAGCGGTTCCGCCGGTCCGCCGCCGGGATAGAAAGGCTGGGCGATCCGCGCCGGGCCTTCATGCACCGAGAGATAGGCGCCGACGCCGTGGCCGGTCCCATGCGCGTAATCGAGGCCGATTTCCCATAAGGGCCGCCGCGCGAAGCCGTCTAGCTGGCCGCCGGTGGTGCCTGCCGGGAAGATCGCAGTGGCAAGCGCGATATGGCCCTTCAGCACGCGGGTAAAACGGTCGCGCATTTCCGGCGTGGGCTCGCCGATCGGCAGCACGCGCGTCACATCGGTCGTGCCATCGGCATATTGGCCGCCCGAATCGACCAGATAAAGCTGCCCCAGTTCGAGCGGCGCGTTCGAGTCTGGCGTCGAATGGTAATGCGGGCTGGCGCCATGCGCGCCGGTCGCCGAGATCGTGTCGAACGAGGTGTCGAGCAGCACGCCGGTGGCTTCTCGAAATTCCTGCAGCTTGGCGACGCAGGAGAGTTCGGTCAGGCCGCCCTTGGGTGCCTCGGCCTCAACCCAGCGCAGGAAGCGCGCGAGGGCGGCCCCGTCGCGCGCAGAAGCGGCGCGGTGGCCGGCAATCTCGGTCGGGTTCTTGGTCGCCTTGGCGAGGGTGACCGGATCGCGTGAGGGGAGGATCGTCGCGCCGCCTTGATCGAGCCGGTCGAAGATCGCCGCCACCGCGCTTTGCGGGTCGGCGGCAATGCGCTTGGTCGCGTAGACGCCCAGCGCATCGGCGAAGGCCTCGCGCGGGTGGAGGCGGATCGCGTTGCCGAGATGCTGCCGCACCGCATCGGTGAGCTTTTCGGGCGCGACGAACAAATCGGCGGTGCCGTCCGCATCGACGATCGCATAAGCGAGCGCCACCGGCGTGTGCGCGACGTCCTTGCCGCGCACGTTCAGCACCCACGCGATCGAATCGAGCGCGGTGAGGACGACCGCATCAGCCTGTTGCTCGGCCAGCCAGTCAGCGATGGCGGCGCGCTTGGCTGCCGAGCTCAGCCCTGCTCGTGCATCGTCCTGGACGGCGAGCTGCGCATCGGACGGGGCGGGGCGGTCGGGCCAGACCGCATCGACCGGGTTGGTGTCGACCGCGACGAGCTCGGCCCCGCGCGCGGCCAGCGCGGTGCTGGCCTCGGCGACCCACGCCCGCGTGTGGAGCCATGGATCATAGCCGATCCGCCCGCCCGCCGGCGCGTGTTCGCCCAGCCAGTCGGCGATGCTGGTGGCGGGGACGGCGACATAGTGCCAGTCGTCGCCCGAGACCTGTTCGCGCACTTGCAGCGTGTAGCGTCCGTCGGTGAAAATCGCGGCCGCCTCGGGCAGCACCACCGCACTCCCGGCCGAGCCCTGAAACCCGGTCAACCAGGCGAGCCGCTGGGCATAGGCCCCGACATATTCGGACATATGCTCATCGGTAAGCGGGACGACGAAGCCGTCGAGACGCTGGCGCGCGAGCTGGGCGCGGAGGGCGGTGAGGCGGGCGGTGTAGGTCGACATGCGCTTTCTCGTGATTGCAGGATCGGGGAATGGTGCGGGATGCAGCTTAGCAGATCGGGTGGGGACGCAGCAGTACCTTGGCAGATCGCACGTGCGCGCGACAGGGCCGGCGGCATGGATTCCGCTGGCGCACCCCCTTCGCCTGCGGGTCCGCTATAATTATGATTAGTTTCATCCGCTTCTTCCCGAAGGTGGGCTTGCCCGTGTCGATCGCCAAGCGTCTTCAAATCGGTACTGCCCTGATCATCGGGATCGTCCTGATCGCGATCGGGATCGCGGCCTACAGTATCAATGTGGTGCGGATCGGCGGCCCCGTCGCCGAACAGATCCAGTCCGCGTCGGACTATGTCGCCGATATTTTGCCGCCGCCCGAATATGTGCTCGAACCCTTTCTCGAGGCGACGTTGCTCGCCAATCACCCCGACCAGATTGACGCACGCGCGGCCCGGCTTGCGGCGTTGCGGCGCGACTATGACGATCGACATGCCTATTGGTTGCGTGCCAATCTCGATCCGGCGTTGGTGGTCGCGCTGACTCGTGATGCCGATGCGCCCGCCCGCCGCTTCTGGGACGGGGTCGATCGCTTGAAGGCCGCAGCGCGCGCGGGCGATCCGATAGCCATCCACGCAAGCTATGCGCGGCTCGCTGCCGACTATGCCACGCACCGCGCGCTGATCGATCGTGCGGTGACGCTTGCCGGACAGCATCAGACTCTGCTGAAGGCGCGCTCCAGCGCGACCCTGACGGCCGCGTCGATCGCCTTGCTTGCGCTTGCGGCGATGGTGCTCGGGCTCGCGATCGGTGCGGGCGTCTATTTGACGCGCACGGTGATGACGCCGCTCGGTAGTTTGATCGAGGTGACGATGGCGCTGGCGAACGGGAGCGATCGCGCCGTCCCGTATTGCGACCGTCGCGACGAACTCGGCGACATGGCGCGCGCGGTCGATGTCTTTAGCTGCGCCGCGCGCGACCGCGCGATCGAGGATGCGCGCACGAGCGCCGAGCAGACGTTCATCGCCGACAATCTCGGCCAGATGCTGCGGACGATGGCATCGGGTGACTTGCGCCACAGTACCACGATCGTGTTTCCACCCAGCTATGCCGGGGTCCATGCCGACCTTGACCGGGCGATCGACACGCTGCGCACGATGGTGCGCGCCGTGGTGGATACGACAAGCGACATCGATGCCACATCGGGGTCGATCGCGCGCGCGACCGACGATCTCGCCCAACGCACCGAATGCAGCGCTGCCGCAATCGAGGAGACCTCCGCTGCGATCGAGCAAATGGACCAGCGGTTGCGCAGCACCGCGCAGGCCGCGCAAAAATCGTCGCAAGGGTCGCAACAGACGCTCGATGCGGCCGGCGACGTTCGCAAGCGGACCGACGGCGCGATCGAGGCGATGCGCCGCGTTTCGGTCAGCACGGCGGGAATCGACGATGTGATCGAAGGACTCGACAAGATCGCCTTTCAGACGCGCGTGCTGGCGATGAATGCCGCGGTCGAGGCGGGGCGCGCGGGCGACGCCGGGCGTGGTTTCGCGGTCGTCGCCGATCTCGTTTCGACGCTTGCGATGCGCGCCGAGGAGGAAGCGAAACGCGCGCGGGTGCAGCTCAGCGCAACGCAGGATGATGTCGGGGTCGCCGTCACGGCGGTCGGGCAAGTCGATGGTGCGCTCGAAACCATTCTTGCGCGCTGTGCCGAGGGGGCGAGCCTGTCGCGCGACATCGCCGATGATAATGCCGCGCTGGCAAGCTCGATCGGCGAGATCAAGGGCGCGGTGACCCAGCTCGATGGGATCGCGCAGCAGAATGCGGCGATGGTGGAGGAAACCTCGGCCGCGGCGGCGTCGCTCGCTTGCGATATCGCGACGCTGGCGGGGCATGCCAGTGCCTTTCGTCACGATGGCCGCGAACAGGACGTGCCGGTGGCCCTCGACCAGCGCGTGCGCGTCGCACGAGGTTTGCCGAGCGCCGTTGTGCCGATCCTATCCGCGCTCGCGCGGATCCCTCGCGTGCCCGTCGTTCCGATGGTGTCTGCCTGAGCGAGGTCATAACCGCCCGCATCTCGACTTGGCCGGTCGGGAGCGGGTAGGGATCGGGGATGACCGATCTCACCCCCCCCATCGCCGAAACCCGCCCGCACAGCTTCACCGCACACGGGATTACGATCCACGATCCCTATGCGTGGCTGAAAGACCCGAACTATCCCGAGGTGGGTGACACCGACGTGCTCGCCTATCTCGCGGCGGAAAATGGCTATTTCGAAAGCGTGATGGCGCCGCTGAAAGGCCTGACTGACCGGCTCTATGCCGAGATGAAAGGACGCATCAAGGAAGACGATGCCTCGGTCCCGCAAAAGGATGGCGACTGGTTGTACTGGACCTCGTTCGAGACGGGGGGCGAGTATCGCAAATGGTGGCGAAGGCCTGTCGCTGGCGGAGCCGACGCACTGATCCTCGACGAGACCGCGCTGGCCGAGGGCAAGGAATACTTTCGGCTCGGCGCGTTTTCGGTGTCGAATGACGGGCGGCTGCTCGCTTATGCGATCGACGACAATGGCTCGGAACGCTTCGAGGTGCGCGTCAAGGATCTCGCCACGGGTGCGCATTTACCCGACGTCATCCCCGGAATGCTGTCGGAGATCGTCTGGACCGCCGACGACAAAGGCTTTCTCTACGGCCTCGCCAATGAGCAATGGCGCACCGATAACGCGCGGCTGCACTGGCTTGGTGCGCCGATCGCCGACGATGTGGAACTGTTCAAGGAGGCCGATGAAGGCTTTCGCGTCGGCGTTTCGGAGACGAGCGACCGCCAATGGATCGTGCTGGCAAGCGGCGATCATGTCACCAGCGAAATCTATCTGCTCCCCGCGAACGACCCGTTGGCGACGCCGCTGTGCGTTTCGCCGCGCCAGGTCGGGCGCGAATATGATGTCGACATGCATGGCGACACGCTGTTCATCCACACCAACGACACCGATCCCAATTTTCGGCTGTGCACGGCGGATATTTCGGCACCGGGCGACTGGGTCGAGAAGATCGGACCGTCGCGGCATTTCTACATGACCGGGATCGATTGCTTCAAAGACTTCTTTATCGTCGACGGCCGCGAGGATGGGTTGGATCAGATCGAGATCCACCGCTACGATTCAGCGATCGCGCCGCAGCGGATCGTTTTTCCCGAGGCGAGCTATGATGCGGGCCTCGGCAACAATCCCGAATATGACATGTCGGTGCTGCGGCTGGGTTATGAATCGATGGTCACGCCGGGGACCGAATATGATTATGACGTGGCGACCGGCGGGCTGACGACACTGAAAGTGCAGGAGATTCCGAGCGGGTATGACGCCGCGAAGTACCGCACCGAACGACTCAAGATCACCGCGCGCGATGGCACCGAGGTGCCGGTTTCGATCGTTTATCCGGCAGACTTCCCCAAGGACGGCAGCCGCCCGCTCTATCTCTATGCGTATGGCGCATATGGCTATGCGATCCCGCCGGGCTTCTCGACCGGGCGGTTGTCGCTGCTCGACCGGGGTTTCGCTTATGCCATCGCGCATATCCGCGGCGGCGACGATCTCGGGCAGCAATGGTATCTCGACGGCAAGCTCGAGAAGCGCGCCAACACCTTCAACGATTTCGTCGATGTGGCGAAGGGGTTGGTCGCCGATGGCTGGACCAGCGCGGGCAAGATCGCGATTGCCGGGCGATCGGCCGGGGGCGAATTGATGGGCGCGGTGGTCAAT
The DNA here is from genome assembly GCF_014636175.1 of Sphingomonas psychrolutea. Classification (GTDB taxonomy): domain Bacteria; phylum Pseudomonadota; class Alphaproteobacteria; order Sphingomonadales; family Sphingomonadaceae; genus Sphingomonas; species Sphingomonas psychrolutea. Next base: position 36,206 of record NZ_BMDW01000007.1, read on the forward strand.
TCCGATCCTGAACTATGGGGCGCGGTGATTGCCGACGTACCGTTCGTCGACGTGCTCAACACGATGATGGATGCCGAACTCCCGCTGACGCCGGGCGAGTGGCCCGAATGGGGCAATCCGATCGAGGATAAGGCGGCGTTCGAGCTGATCCGAGGGTATTCGCCGTACGACAATGTTCGTGCGCAAGGCTATCCGCCGATGTTCATCTCGGGCGGTCTCAACGATCCGCGCGTGACCTATTGGGAACCGGCGAAATGGGCGGCGAAGCTCCGCGCGACCAAGACCGACGATAACGTGCTGCTGCTCAAGACCAATATGGGCGCGGGGCATGGCGGTAAGTCAGGGCGGTTCGAGAGCTTGCGCGAGGCGGCGGAGGAGCATGCCTTCGTGTTGTGGCAGCTTGGGGTCGAGGGGTGATTGCCCTCTCCCCTGCAGGGGAGAGGGCAGACGAGGCGAAGCCGAAGTCGGGAGAGGGGCAGTGACGCGGACGGTGAAGCAAGGCACGGCCCCTCTCCCCGACCCTCTCCCCGCGAGCGGGGAGAGGGAGAAGCGCTTCACCCACGCCTTCACCGCCATGCCCGCTGACATTGATGCGCTCGGGCATGTCAATAATGCGGTGTGGGTGCGCTGGATTCAGGAGCTTGCCGTCGCGCATTGGGCGGCGGTGGCGTCGGTGGAGCAGCAAGCGGCCTATGTCTGGGTCGTGACGCGGCACGAGATCGACTATCGCGGCAATGTCTCCGTAGGCGAGACGGTGACGGGCGAGACCTGGGTGCCCGCGCCGCCCAAGGGCGCGCGGTTCGACCGGCATGTGCGCTTTGCCGGCAGCGACGGGCTCGTGAAGGTGGAGGCAGTGACGACCTGGGCCTTGCTCGACCGCGCGACCGGGCGCTTGCTGCGCGTGCGGCCGGAGATCGCCGCGCCGTTTTTGTGTCCGCCGACGGAACAACCGCGCGTGCCGGGGGCTTGAACAGCAACCGTTTTCGAAAGGGTTGCTGCGATGCTCGAACATATTCCCGAATGGCTTGGCGCCAGTTTGCGCGGCGTGCGCGCGGGAGCGGAGCATCTGACGATCGTCAATCCTGCGCTCGGAGGCGGCTATGCCCCGATTGCGCTGAGCAGCTCGGCCTTTGGCGATTGGACGGAGATGCCGGTGCGCTTCACCGCCGATGGCGCGGGCGTGTCGCCGCCTTTGGTCTGGGATGCGGTGCCGGGCGCAACGCAAAGCCTCGCGCTGATTGTCGAGGATGCCGATTCGCCGACGCTCTCGCCCTTGGTGCACGCGATCGTCTGGGGGATGGGTCCAGACACGCGCGACCTCGCCGAGGGAGCGATCGTCGAGGGCGGCGCAACCGCTGAAATCGGGCGGAATTCTTACCTCGCGCAAGGCTGGCTCGCGCCCGATCCGCCGAGCGGGCATGGCGAGCATCGCTATGTGTTCCAGCTGTTCGCACTCGATGTCGTGGCGGAGGATCTGGGCGACGCGCCGGGGCGTGGCGCGGTGCTCAATGCGATTCAGGGGCATGTGATCGGCGCGGGGATGCTGACCGGGCTGTATGCGCGCGGCGAGGTGGTGGATGGGCCGCTGGCAATCGATGGGGCTGCTTTGGCGTAATTCCTCCCCGGAACGGGGAGGATTTGGAGAGATTTAGCCTGAGTTGCGCAGCGCGGTCGCGATCGCGTTGATCGAGAGGAGGATGCCCTCGCCGATGCGTTCATCCTCGTCGCCCGCACGGCGGCGCTTGATCAGTTCGATCTGGAGCAGGTTGAGCGGCTCGATATAGGGGAGGCGCAGCCGGATCGACGCATCGAGCGCTGGGTGCGCGGCGAGCAGGTGCGATTGGCCGGTGACCTCGAGCAGACCGTCATGCGCCTGGCTCCAGCCGCGTTCGATTTGCGGGAAGATCGCATCGGCGAGGCCGCGATCCTCGACCAACGCGGCATAGCGCGCGGCGATGCCCATGTCGGACTTGGCGATGACCTGTTCCATATTGGCAAGCGTCGCGGCGAAGAGCGGCCAGCCCTGCGCCATCTCCTTGAGCAAGCCTTTGTCTTCGAACCCGGCGAGCGCCTGCCCGACGCCGTACCAGCCGGGCAGCATCACGCGGGCCTGCGCCCAGCTGAACACCCAGGGAATTGCGCGCAAATCCTCGATCCGGTCGGATTTGGTGCGGCTGGCCGGACGGCTGCCGATCTTGAGGCCGGAAATTTCGGCGAGCGGCGTCATCTGGCGGAAGAAGGTGCGGAAGCCCCGATCGTTTCCTGCGGTGCCGTAGACGAGCGCGCGATACGCCTCGAACGCCGATGCCGATAGCGTGTCCATTGCCGCCGAGAAGCGCCGTGTGTCGGCGCTCGACAAGGCTTCGGGTTCAAGGCTGGCGAGCAAGGTGGCGGCGGTCATTGCTTCCAGATTGGTGATCGCAGTTTCGCGCGTTCCATATTTTCCGGCGATTACCTCGCCTTGTTCGGTGATGCGGATGCGGCCCTGCACGGTGCCGGCGGGCTGGGCGCGGATCGCGGCGAAAGCCGAGCCGCCGCCACGTCCGACGGCACCGCCGCGCCCGTGGAAGAGCTGCATCCCGACGCCTGCTCCCGCAAAAACGCCCTTGAGCGCGGTCGAGGCTTTCGACAGGCTCCAGGTCGAGGTGAGATAGCCGCCGTCCTTGTTGCTGTCGGAATAGCCGATCATCACTTCCTGAAGCCCGCGCGCGGCGGTGATGCCGCGCACTTCGGGCAACGCGAACCATTCGGCCATGATGCCGGGGGCGGCCTCAAGATCGCCGATCGTTTCGAACAGCGGCACCGCCATGATCGCGGCACTCGGGGTTTCGCCCGGGCGATACAAGCCGACTTCCTTGAGCAAGATGTTGAGTTCGAGCAGATCCGACACGCTTTGCGCCATCGAGACGATGTGCTGGACGATGCAGGCGGAGCCGTAGGTCGCGTGCGCTTGCGCTGCGGCGCGCAGGATTGCGAGTTCGGATTTCGTCTCGTCGGAATAATCGGCAAAGCCGCTGGCGAGCGGGCGGGCGTTGGAGAGTTCGTGGCGGAGCAAAGAGACGCGCTGCGATTCACCGAGCGCGAGATAATCGGCCTCGACCCCCGCCACCTTGAGCAATTCGGCGACGACGCGTTCATGGACCGCGCTGTTCTGGCGCAGATCGAGCGTGGCGAGGTGGAAGCCGAACGTTTCGACCGAGCGGATCAGGCGCCCGAGCGCGCCGCCGGAGGCGAGTGCCTCGCCACCGCCGCGCAAGCCCCGGGCGATCGTGACAAGATCGGCGCGGAACGCGTGCGGATCGGGATAGCGTTCGCCGCTCAGCAGGCCGGGACGCGGGGCGGGCTTGCCGGTGAGCGCGAGGTGCGTCGCGGCGAGCCGTGCGTAAATGCCCGACAGCGCGCGGCGATAGGGTTCGTCGCTGCGGCTCTCGGCGGTGTCGCCGCTCGCCTCGGCCAGCGCAGTGACGGCGTCGTCGGCGGGGACCAGGTTGGTCGAGATCGACAGTTCGGCCCCCAGCGCGTGGACCGCGTCGAGATAATGGCCGAGCACCGCTTCGCTGGCCTTGGCGAGCGCGGTCTTGAGCGAATCGGCGGTGACGAACGGATTGCCGTCACGGTCGCCGCCGATCCAGCTGCCGGGGCGCAGGAAGCTCGGCACGCGCGTCCCGAGCGCGCGGTCCCAGCGTTGATAGAGCGCGGGCAAAGCGGGCAGGAAGACGTCGCGCAAATAGCTCAGCGCGATCTCGACTTCGTCGGTGACGTAGAGCCGTTCGCGGCGCAGCACGCGGGTTTGCCACAAAAGCGCGATCTGGCGGAGAATCGCTTCCTCGACATTATCGCCATCGGGGGTTTCGGTCGCGCCCGTATCGCGCAAGCCCATCAGCGCGGCGATGCGGTTGCGATGGTCGATCATCGACTTGCGCCGCACCTCGGTCGGGTGCGCGGTGAGGACGGGGGCGATCAGCGCGTGATCGAGCAGCGCCATCACTTGCGCATGGTCGATCCCTTCGCCTGCCAGCCGATCGAGTGCCGCGGCCATATCCGCGCCGGGTTCGGCCGCGATGCCCTGCCGGTCCTCGGCAAGATTGGCGAGCATGGAGAACAGCATGAAGCCGCGCACGAAATCGAGCGTGTCATCGAGGCTGAGCGCGTCGAGCCCGAGATCGGTCGCGCCACCCCCCTCAGCTTTAGAACGGTGCCGATCGACCGAGGCCGCGCGGATCGATTCGGTGCGCGCATACAGCGCGTCCCCGCCATAGGCGCGGATCACGTCGCCGAGCAATTTGCCCAGAAAACGGATGTCGGGATTGTTTGCGATTCCGGGGAGCGTAGCCATTGGGTTATGCTGCGCTGCGGTAGCGCGGCGGTCAATCGCTATCGACTGTCCCAAACGTCATCCCCGCGAACGCGGGGACCCAGCTTTCTTCTCCTCGACTAAAGCCAGGTGTTGATCGTTTCCCACAGATCGCCCCATTCGGGATTGGTGCTTTCGATCAGCTCGATCTTCCAATTCCGGTTCCATTTTTTGATCCGCTTTTCGCGTACGATGGCATCCTCGATCCTGCCGTGCGGCTCCACGTAAACCAATCGTGTCAGCCCCTATTCCGCGACGAACTTTGATCCGATGCCCTGCCTGTGTTGCCATACCCGCATCGCGATATCGGCAGTGACGCCCGTGTAGATGGTTCCGCGATAGCGATTGGCCATCATGTAAACCCAGCCGCCTTGCATCAGAATAGCTGGGTCCCCGCTTTCGCGGGGATGACGGGGGTGGAGTTCGATCGACCGGACCAATACGCTCGCACGCCTACGCCTCCAGCTCGACATCCCAATAGAGCCAGTCGTGCCACGTATCGTGCAGGAAATTGGGTGGATAGCGGCGGCCATGTTCCTGCAAATGCCAACTCGTCGGGCGGATTGCGTCGATGTGGAGCGGCATGTTGGCTTGCTTCGGCGTGCGGCCACCCTTTTTGAGGTTGCACGGCGCACAGGCGGTGGCGACGTTTTCCCAGGTCGTGCGCCCGCCCTGCGCGCGCGGGACGATATGGTCGAACGTCAAGTCATGCCCCGATCCGCAATATTGGCAGGCGAATTTGTCGCGCAGGAACAGATTGAAGCGCGTGAAGGCGGGGAAGGCCGAGGGGCGGACATATTGCTTGAGCGCGATCACCGAGGGCAGCTTGACGCGCATCGTCGGGCTGCGCACTTCGCGTTCATATTCGGCGACGATGTCGACGCGGTCGAGGAACACTGCCTTGATCGCGGTTTGCCACGGCCACAGCGACAGCGGATAATAGCTGAGCGGCGTATAATCGGCATTGAGCACGAGCGCGGGACAGCCATCGGGATGGCGGATCAGATCGGGATGGTACATGCGAGCCCCCCTTTACACCCAAGTGGCGCTTTCCTGGCGGCTTCTTAACCCGTAGGATGACGCTGTGATGACAGCGCCACCCGTCGCCCGCGAGTTTCACACAAGCCACGACTCGCGGTCAAGGGCTGGATGATCGCGCCCGTCCTGCCCGTCACGCGCTTTGCGCCGAGCCCGACGGGTAAGCTGCACCTCGGCCATGCCTATTCGGCGATCCAGGCGCATGATCGCGCGCGGGCGGACGGCGGGCGGTTTCTGCTCCGGATCGAGGATATCGACGGCGCGCGTTCGCGGGCCGAGCATGTCGCGGCGATCGAAGCCGATTTGCGCTGGCTCGGGCTGGAATGGGACGGGCCGGTGCTGTTCCAGTCGACGCGGCTGGCGGTTTATGCGGCGGCGCTGGGACGGTTGCGGGGGATGGGGCTGCTGTATCCGTGTTTTTGTACGCGTGCGGAAATTGCGGCGAGTGTGAGTGCGCCGCATGGGGTGGAGGCGGTGTATCCGGGGACGTGTCGGGGGTTGGGGGAGGACGAGCGGGCGGCGCGGGTTGCGGCGGGCGTGGCTTATGCGTGGCGGCTGGATGTGGGGCGGGCGGTTTCTCAAGTGCGTTTCGCCCAAACCTTTCTTCGTCACCCCGGCCTCGTGCCGGGGTCCACGCCTCCTCACGCACCGCCGCTGGTGGTGCACGGTGGACCCCGGCACAAGGCCGGGGTGACGGATTTGGAAGAGCCGGAAGCGCTCCTGTGGCATGACGAGATCGCAGGCGATGTCGCCGCCGATCCGCTCTCGCATGGCGATGTCGTGCTCGCACGCAAAGACGCACCCGCCAGCTACCACCTCGCGGTGACGCTCGACGATGCGGCGCAGGGAATCAGCCATGTCGTGCGCGGGGTCGATCTGTTTGCGGCGACGCATGTTCACCGGTTGCTGCAGGCGTTGCTTGGACTGCCGACGCCGATCTACCGGCATCACCGGCTGCTCGCCGCTGCGGATGGACAGCGCCTCGCCAAGCGCAACGGTGCGCCGACGCTCGAAAGCGTGCGGTTGCTTGGGCAGGATGGTCTGGCGCTGGCCGATCAGTTGCGGCGCGGGGTGCTGCCCATTGGCTTTGGCCTCGCAAGTGCCTAGATAGGGCCTATGAGCACTTTCCTGACCATCCTCCTGATCGCGTCGATGATCGCGGTCGTCGTCGTGCTGGTGCGCGGCCTTATCGTTTTCCTGCTCGGCGCGAGCCAGGACGTCCGCGAAGGCACCACCAGCGGTGACGGTCTGCTCGCTTCGGCGACCAAATCGAACAAGCTGATGCAATATCGCGTGATGTTGCAGGCGGTGGCGATCTTCATCGTCGTTTTGCTGTTGTGGATGGCGGGCAAGAGCTGAGCGGCCAGATTGGGGGGCGCTGATCGATGGTCAAGCTCAACCGCATCTACACCCGCACCGGCGATGACGGCACGACCGGCCTTGTCGATGGATCGCGTGTCGCGAAGGATGCTGCGCGCATGGCGGCGATCGGCGATGTCGATGAAGCCAATAGCGCGATCGGCACGGCAGTGGTCGCCTTGCGCAGCGACGGCGCTGCGCTCGCGTGGCTCGGCGTGCTGCTGGAGCGGATCCAGAATGATTTGTTCGATCTCGGCGCCGATCTGGCCACGCCGGCCACGGATGACGAAGGCAAGGATTTTGCGCCGTCGGAGATGACGCTGCGCATCGTCGCCACGCAAGTCGACCGGCTTGAGGCCGAAATCGACCGGATGAACGGTGCGCTTTCCCCGCTGACCAGCTTCATTTTGCCCGGTGGGACTCCGGCGGCGGCGGCGCTGCATATCGCGCGCGCGACGGTGCGGCGCGCCGAGCGCGCGGGCGTGGCGGCGGCGCGGGCAGTGCCGCTCAACCCGCTGGCGCTCGCCTATCTCAATCGCTTGTCGGATTATTTGTTCGTGGCGGCACGCGCGGTGAACCAAAATGCCGGTGGCGACGTTCTGTGGCGACCGGGTGCCACGCGCTGAGCATGGCGCTGTAATCCGGGCACGCCGATGGTCGGCTGAAAACGGGGACGAAACGATGCGAACGCGGACTGCCCCCAAGGCTGACCCCTCGTCCTTGGCTGCACGCTTTCAGGCGGTGCGGGGGCTGTCGGTCGCGTTGGTCGCGCCGCTGTCGGATGCCGATGCGAGCGTGCAATCGATGGACGATGCCTCGCCCGCGAAATGGCATCTCGCGCATACGACGTGGTTTCTCGAAACCTTCGTGCTGCGCGATTTCGTCAGCGACTATGCGCTGTATGACGATCGCTTCCCGTTCCTGTTCAACAGCTATTACGAAGCCGAAGGCCAGCGCCACGCCCGCGGGCGGCGCGGGATGGTGACGCGGCCTGCGCTGGGCGAAGTGATCGCGTACCGCGCGCATGTCGATGCGGCGGTGCTCGCCGCTTTGCCCGATCTGGCGGACGCCGCGCGCGATCTGGTGATGCTCGGCTGTCATCACGAGGAGCAGCATCAGGAATTGCTGATCACCGACGTGCTGCATTTGATGGCGCAGAACCCGATCGAACCGGCGGTTTGGCCAGCGGCGCGCAAGGTGCCGGTGGCAATGCCGGGGCCGCTCGGCTGGATCGAAGGCGTGGCGGGTGTGATCGAGATCGGACACGGCGGCGACGATTTCGCGTTCGATTGCGAAGGTCCGCGCCATGCCGCGTTGCTCAGCCCGCACGCATTGGCGACTCGCACCGTCACCAATGGCGAATGGGCCGATTTCATCGCCGATGGCGGCTATGCCGATGCGCGGCACTGGCTGTCGGACGGTTGGGCGTGGGTGCGCGGCCAGGCAATTTTCGCGCCGCTCTATTGGGAGCGCAGCGACAGTGGCTGGACGCGTTTCGGGCTCGACGGACGCCGCGCGATCGATCCCGCGGCACCGGTGACGCATGTCAGCTTCTACGAAGCCGATGCCTATGCCAGTTGGGCGGGCGCGCGCTTGCCGAGCGAGGCGGAATGGGAAGCCATGGCGTCGGCGCAAGATCCCGAAAGCGGCAATCAACTTGATGCGGCAGGACCGGTCGAGCCGCGCCCCGCCACCGCCGGGGGCGGCTGGTTCGGCGATGTCTGGGAATGGACCGGCAGCGCGTTCCGCCCCTATCCGGGGTTTCGCGCGGTTGAAGGGGCGGTCGGTGAATATAATGGCAAGTTCATGAGCGGACAGTGTGTGTTGCGGGGCGGATCATGCGCTACGCCGCGCGGGCATGTGCGCGCAAGCTATCGCAATTTCTTCTATCCGCACCAGCGCTGGCAATTCACCGGCGTGCGCCTCGCCAAGGATTTATAACGTGTTGAAGCAGGAAATCGAGGACGGCCAGGCGTCGCTGGCCGACCCGTCGTTTCGCCACGACGTGCTGCGCGGGTTCGAGATGCGCCCGCGCGCGATCCCGGCGCGCTGGTTTTATGACCGGCGCGGGTCGGAATTGTTCGAGGCAATCACCGATTTGCCCGAATATTATCCGACGCGGACCGAAACCGCGATTCTGCAGGCGTGTTGCGGCGAGATCGCCGCGATTGCCGGCGCGGGGCGCGCGGTGGTGGAGTTTGGGTCGGGTTCGTCGACCAAGACGCCGATCCTGCTGCAGGCGGTCGATCCGGCGGCGTATGTGCCGATCGATATTTCGGGTGATTTCCTGCGCGAATCCTCAAGCCTGCTGGCGGCGGCGTTTCCGGGGCTGACGGTGCTGCCGCTTGAGGCCGATTTCATGAAGCCGATCGCGTTGCCGCTGCAGATTGCCGCCACGCCGAAACTCGGTTTCTTTCCCGGGTCGACGATCGGCAATATGGTGCCGCATTCCTCGGTCGATTTGCTGCGCGCGATGAAGGCGTCGCTGGGTGAGGGCGCGATGCTGGTGATCGGGATGGACCGGATCAAGGATCCGGCGGTGCTCGAGGCGGCGTATGACGATGCGCAAGGGGTGACCGCGGCGTTCAACCTCAATTTGCTCGAGCGGATCAACCGCGAACTCGACGGCACGATTCCGATCGCGACGTTTCGTCACCGCGCAATCTGGAACGATGATCGTTCGCGGATCGAAATGCACCTCGAGGCGCTGGCCGATGTCGCCTTCGGAATCGAGGGGCGGCCCTTCGCAATGGCGGCGGGCGAGACGATCCATACCGAGAATAGCCATAAATACGGGCCGCGCGACGCGCGCATGCTGCTGCGCGCGGGCGGGTGGACGCCGGTCGCGGAGTGGACCGACCCCGCGGGGTTGTTCGCGGTGATCCTGGCGGAGGCGCAACCGGCGCGAACCGCGCCGTAGCGTCAGCGCAAATACGTGAACAGCGACAATTGCCCCAGCTTGGTGAAGCTGGCTTGCGTCGCTTGCAGCACCGTCATGGTTTTCTGCAATTCGGTGATCGCGGTCGAGACATCGGTATCTTCCAACGCGACGCGATCGGTTTCGCGCGCAGCGGCGGCATCGGTTGCTTGCGACGCGACGATGTCGAGCCGCGCGGCGCGCGCACCGACCGAGCCCTGGACGTTGCTGACCTGATTCAGCGCGCCCTTCAGGCCGTCGGCGGCGCTACCGGTAGCAGCCGAGACGTCGCCGCCGGCGTTGAGCGCGGAGATCAGGCTGGAGAGCACCGAGAATACATCGGTCGTGCCACCGCCGCTGGCCGGGATGTTGCCGAACACGCGCTGCGCGCTGTCGGTTGCGTGAATGTCAGTGCCATCGGCAACCGGGATTGGCGAGATTTCGCCGGTACCGCCGAAGCTCACCGTGCCGTCCGCGGCTTGTACGACCGCCGCGCCGCCGCTCGCCGCGCCAAACAGCGGCTGGCCGCGCGCGTCGGTGGTGCCTGCCAGCCCCACGAGATCGTCGCGGATGCTTTGCAGCTCGATCGCGATCGTCTTGCGGTTGGCATCGTTCAACGTGCCGTTGGCGGCTTGCGTCGTCAGTTCGGCGGCGCGCTGAAGCTGATTGCCGACCGCGGTCAGCGTCGTGTCGGATTGCTGGAGCAGCGACTGGGCGAGGCTGACATTGCTGGCATAAGCGGTGCTGTCGGCATTGGTCTGTTTGATCGCGGTCAGGCGGTTATACGCCACCACGTCCTGCGACGGTGCCGTGAATTTCTTGCCCGTCGCGATTTGCGTGTTGAGCGTGTCGGCTTGCGTCGCCAACTTGCCGAGCTGGGTCGCGTTCGTGTCGTAAAATTGGTTGGTGCCGATTTGCATAAGCTACCCTAGCGGATGTCGAGGATCGACTGGAGCGTGTCGCGCGCGACCTGAATCACGCGGCTCGCCGCCGAATAGGCTTGCTGAAAGCGCAGCAGATCGACCGCTTCGCTGTCGAGATTGACCCCCGATACGGCGTCGCGCGCCGCGACGGCATTGTCGCGGATCGCGCTTTGCGCATCGGCGATTTGCTTGCGCCCGTTGAGCGTAGCGGCATTGCCCGAGATGAGTGCGGTGGTCTTCGCCTCGAATGCGCCGCTGGTGCGCAGCGTATCGAGGTTTTTCAAATTGCTGTTGTCGCGCGGCCCCCCGCCGACCGCCGCCGCCGCAATACCGCGCGGATCGGTGAGGGTGAGCGTAAGGTCGGTCGGGCTCGTGCCGGTCGTGAACAAGGTCGCACCGGGATTGCCGTCGAGATCGCGCCCACCCGCTTGCACCGCGTTGACGCCGTTGGTGAAGGCGGTGGCGATCGTCTCCAGCGTTACGCGCGCGTCGGCGATGCGCGCCGCGCCATCGATGACGCCGGCGAGCGCGCCGCCCCCCGGCGTGACCGTCGCGACGCCAGCCGGCGTTTGCAAGGCGAACGCCACCGTTCCATCGCTGCCGCGCGTGAAGGTGACCTCGCCCGAGGTGTTGCCGGTCACGAAATCCGGGCCGCCGGCATTGCCGAGCTTGACCGTCGCGCGCCCGATGCCGTCGGTACTGACCGACACGTCGCTGATCGCGCTGATCTGATCGAGGATTGCGTCGCGTTGATCGGCGAGCTGTGCTGCGCCGTTCGATCCGGGTTGCGCGCGGCCAAGCCCGTCATTGACCTTGGCGAGCGCCGCGCCGAGGCTGTTGAGCGTGGTCACGGCGCTCCCGGCGGTCGCATCGAGGTTGGCGTCGAGCCCGTCGAGCGCCTTGCCGGTCGCGGTGAAGCTGCCCGCGACCGCGCTCGCTTGCTCGAGCAAGGCAGTGCGCGGGACGGTTGCGCTGGGGTCGGCGGCGACGCTTTTGGCGGCATTGAAGAAACCGGTCAGCCGGTCGCCCAATTGGTTGCCGGTCAACGCGGTTTCGATCCGGTCGAGCCAGGCAATGCCGGTTTCGCTGCGCGCAAGATCGGCGCTCGACGTGCGCACGTCGGCCGCGCGCAGGGCGTCGGCCGAGCGTGTGACCCCTGCGACCGTTACGCCTTGACCGGTCTGGACCCTGCCGCCTGCAGTGACGCCGACCGGCGCCGCGACCTCGCGCAGATCGGCGGTGCGCTTGGCGTAGCCCGGGGTTGCCGCATTGGCGATGTTTTCGGACACGGTGGTGAGCGCGCTTTGATACGCACGCACCCCGCTGGCGCCGATGCCGAGCAGATCGCTCATGGCGTCTTGCCGTCAGCAGCGGGCGGCGCGGCCTGCAGGCCGGTTTGCGAGCGCGCGAGGAATTCGGTCATCGCCTTGCCGATGCCGAGCGGGGCGTGATTCGCCATGCCGGTGGCAAATTGCGTGTCCTGCATTTCCTTGAAGGTATCGAGGCCCTTCGAGCCGAACAGATCGTCCTCGGCGAGATGCGTCGAGCGCATGGCTTTTACCATCATGCCGGTGAACACCGCCTCGAACTTCTTGCCCGCCGCTTCCAGATTGGCGCGGTTTTGCAAGCGGCTCGTGTCGACGTTGACACCCTGTAGCGGGCCTTGGGGACCCTGGACGGGCGGAAGGGCGGGGACCTCGCTCACAGGATGATCAACTCGGCTTTGAGCGCGCCCGCCTCTTTCAAGGCTTCGAGGATCGCGACCAGATCAGCCGGTGACGCACCGATCGCGTTGATCGCCTTGACCACATCGGACAAACGCGGGCCAGGCTCGATCAGGAAGATCGGATGTTTTTCCTCATCGACGCCGACCGCGGATTTCTGCTCCTTGGTGGTTTCGCCCTTGCTGAAGGGCGCTGGCTGACTGACGCGTTCGGATTCGTCGATGCGGACGGTCAATTTGCCATGCGTGATCGCGGCGGTGCCGACGCGGACGCTCGAATTGATTACGACGGTGCCGGTGCGCGCGTTGACGATCACCCGTGCCGAGGGTTCTGCGGAAACGATGTCGAGATTCTCGATCTCGCTCATCAAGGTCGCGCGGACATCGCCGCCGACGGGCGCGCGGATCGAGACCGAAATCGCATCGGTCGCTTGCGCGGTGCCGGCGCCGAGCCGCGAATTGATCGCCGCGGCGACATTCTGCGCGGTGGTGAAATCGGCGCGCGCGAGATTGTAGGTCAGGCCCGGCGTATTTTCGAACCCGGTTTGCACCGCGCGTTCGACCGTCGCACCGTCGGGGATGCGCCCGGCCGAGGGGATGTTGACGACGATCTGCGACCCGTCCTTGCCCTCGGCACCAAGGCCACCGACCGCGAGATTGCCTTGCGCCATCGCGTAAATCTGTCCGTCGGCACCGAGCAAGGGCGTGAGGATCAGCGCGCCGCCGCGCAGCGACTTGGCCTTGCCCATCGACGCAACGGTGATGTCGAGCTTCTGCCCGGGCTTGGCGAAGGGCGGCAAATCGGCGGTGATGATCACGACCGCCGCGTTTTTCAGGCCGGGATTGACGTTGGCGGGCAATTGCAAGCCGAAGCGCGAGGCGACCGCCTTCATCGACTGAATGGTATATTCGAGATTGTCGTCACCCGTGCCGGGCAGACCGACGACAATGCCATAGCCCGTCAGCTGGTTGCTGCGGATGCCCTGAAAGCCGCCGAGATCCTTGATCCGGTCGGCCGAGGCGGGGGCAGCGAGTGACAGCATGCCCAAGACCAACGCGGCGATGGTCACCCTCACCCTTCCCACTGCCTTCGGCAGCGGGCCCCCTCCCTCTCCCGATGGGAGAGGGAGGGAGGCGCGAAGCGCCGGAAGGGTGAGGGTGAGGAGCTGAAAAGTGCGCATCAGAACGGACTCACCACGGAGAAGAAGCGGCCGAGCCAGCCCTGGCGGCTGGCGCGGGCGACGTCGCCCTTGCCGGTATAAGCGATCTGCGCATCGGCGACGCGCGTCGACAGGACGCGGTTGTCGGCGTCGATATCGGCGACACGGATCAGCCCCTTGATCTGGACAAATTCGTCGCCGCGGTTGAGCGTAACGCGCTTCTGCCCCTGGATCAGCATCGTGCCGTTGGGCAGGACCTGGCTGACCGTCACACTGACTTCGCCCGACAGCGTGTTCGACTGGTCGGAGGCGCCCTGGCCGGTGAAATTGCGTTTGCTGCTGAGGCTCGCATCGGTCCCCTGGAACAGCGCAAGGCTGCCCGTGGTCGGCGGCGTGATGCTGAGGCCACCGCCCGAATCAAGCTTCGAGCTGGCGGATTTGGACGCGGCGGTGCGTTCGACCAGCACGATCGTCAGCGGATCGCCGACGCGGCGCGCGCGGGTGCCCTCGTACAGCGCAGCATAGCCATCGGCGACCTGGAAGATCGATCCGGTCGACACGGGCGGCGGCGGCGGCGGTGGCGGGGGCAGGGCTGCCGAGAAATCGACCGGCGGCTTCTTCTTGCCGAAAATGCTCGCCTCCGCAGCCCCCGGTGCAAGCGCGACGGTGACGAGGCACGCCGCGCAGGCGGCAGCGAGAAGGGCGGACGACTTCATGCCCCTAGCTACCGAAATGTTGGTTAACATATTGTAGCATTTCGTTGGTCGCCGAGATCATCTTCGAATTGACCTCATAGGCGCGCTGCGTCTCGATCATGTCGACGAGCTCCTCAACGACATTGACGTTCGATCCTTCGAGCTGGCCCTGGCGGATGTTGCCGCGGCCATCCTGTCCGGCGATGCCGAGATTGGCGGCACCGCTGGCGGAGGTTTCGACGAGGTAATTGTCGCCCTTGCCAAGCAAGCCCGCGGAGTTGGGAAAGCTCGCGACCTGGATCTGGCCGAGCGTGGTCGATGCGGCTTGCCCTGGGATCGTGGCCGAGACGGTGCCGTCCGTGCCGATAGTGATCGCGGTCGCGCCCTCGGGCACGGTGATGCCGGGCTGGACCTGATAGCCTTCGGAGGTGATCAGCAAACCCTCGGGCGAGCGCGAGAAATTGCCCGCACGCGTGTAGCCGAGCGTGCCGCCGGGCATTTGCACCTGGAAATAGCCATCGCCGTCGAGCGCGAGATCGAGGCTGTTATTGGTCTGCTGGAACGAGCCTTGCGTATCGATCCGCGCGGTGCCCTGAATCTTGACTCCGGTGCCGAGGTTGAGGCCGGTGGCATATTTCGATTCCGCGGTGCTCGGCGCGCCGGGCGCGGTCACGGTCTGATACGCCAGCGTTTCGAACGCAGCGCGATCCTTTTTGTACGCAGTGGTGTTCACGTTGGCGAGGTTGTTCGAAATGACGCGCATGCGCATGTCCTGGGCATCGAGCCCGGTCCGCGCGATATGCATGGCTGCACTACCCATGATCTATTCCTCTCAAGCCGGCAGGCGCATCAACGATGCGCTGCTTTCATCCAATTCCTTGGCCGATTTCATCAAATTGGCCTGAACCTCATAGGCGCGCTGATTTTCGATCATATCGACCAGCGCTTGCGTCATGTTGACGTTCGACCCCTCGAGCGTTCCGCTCTCGATCCTGGTATCGAGGTCAGCCGGCAAGACGCCGCCGCCCTTCACATGCAGCAGATTGTCGGTGCCCTTGACCGTCTGCGTCCCCTTGGGGCTGGCAAGTTTGAGCGTGTCGATGATTTGCGGACTGCGCGGGTCGCCGCCGACCGGCACGATCGAAATCGTGCCGTCATTCGAGATCGTGATGCTTTGCACCGGCGGCAAGGTGATCGGCCCGCCCGCCCCGATCACGGGGAAGCCGTCGCCGGTTTGCAGCACGCCCGACGGCGCGATCTGCAGATCGCCGCGGCGGGTATAGGCCTCGCTCCCGTCGGTCGCCTGTACCGCGAGCCAGCTGTCACCGGGGATCGCGATATCGAGCGCGCGCCCGGTTTGTTGCAGCGCGCCGGGCTTGCGGTCGGCATCGGCGACTTCGGCCGAGGCGGAGGTGCGCGTGTCGAAACCGGCGCTTTGCAGCGACAGCCGTTCGAACACGACGCGGTCGGCGCGGAACCCGATGGTCGACACGTTCGCCATATTGTTGGCGATCGCCGCCTGCGACGCGAGATGCGCCTTGAGCCCCGAGGCCGCGGTGTAGACCAATTTGTCCATGTTCTGCTCCGATTACGCCCCGCTCAGCCTTGGATCTGGAAGATCGTCTGCGAAATCTGGCTGGCGGTATCGAGCGCTTTGGCGTTCGCCTGGAAGTTGCGCTGGGCCGCGATCAGATCGACCAGTTCCTCGGTGATATCGACGTTCGATCCCTCGAGCGTACCCGAGAGCAACGAGCCGAAGCCGCTTTCATTGGCCCCGCCGAGCGCCGCCTGACCCGAAATGCCGCTGGCCGACCAATAGCTGTTGCCGGTTTGGCGCAGGCCCGTCGGATTGGCGAAATTGGCGAGCGCCACCTTGCCGAGATTAACGGTGTCGCCGTTCGAATAATTGGCCGCGACGATGCCTTGTCCATTGACCGTGACGCCGGCCAATTCGCCGACCGCCGAGCCGTCGGCGGTGCGGGCATTGACCGAAAAGGCGCTCGACGCCTGGGTCGATCCGGCGAGGCTGAAGGCGAGCGTCTGTGCCACGCCGCCGGTGGTGGGCGTGAACGCGTCATAGGTGACTGGCGTGGTCGGCGCGGTGATGTTCCCGGTCGCATCGAAGGTGACGGGTGTGCCGGCGGTCGATCCGCCGACACTCAATGCCGTGTCGCCGACGTAGCTGTGGACCGTCCAGGCGTTGGTGCCGGTATGGACATAGTAATTGGTGAGCGTGCTCGCCTTCCCCGATGAATCGTAGATCGTCGTTGCGGTCGAGCTGTTGTAGCTGGCCGCATTGGCCGGATCGAAGGCGGGCGTTGGGGTCGAGGCGGCGGCGTACAGGTTGAGCTTCAGCGCGACATTGGCGGTGGCCGCTGGCGTGCCGCTCGTCGCGGCGAGGGTTAGCGTGATCAGGCCGTCGGATCCGGTCGCGGTCGCATTGCCCTTGGTATCGACGGGATAGCCCTGCAGCGCGGAGCCTTGCGCATCGACGATGCTCTTCGTCGCGGGATCGACCTGAAACGCGCCGTTGCGCGTATACGCGGTGGTCGCGTTGAGCCCCGCGGTCTTGACCGCGAAAAAGCCGTCGCCGCTGATCGCCAGATCGAGCGACGATCCGGTGGTCTTGAGGTTGCCTTCGCCGAATTGCTGGCGATTGCCCTTCACCACCGTGCCCGATCCGACGAGCTTGGTCGGATCGGTCGCGATGCTGGAAGCGATCACGTCGGCGAAATCGGTACGGCTTTTTTTGAAGCCGTTGGTCGAGACGTTGGCGAGGTTGTGCGACACCGTCGAAAGTTCGGTTTGTGCCGCCTGCAGGCCGCTGAGCGAGGTGTAAAAGGACATGGAATCTGCTCCTTATCGAAGGCGAATAAAACGGGTTCAGCCGACCTGGCGGACGGCGGAGACGGCAACGGTACCAAGGCCGGGGACGGTTAGCGTAGGGTCGCCAGTGGCGGGGACGGACACGGCCGCGACGGGTGCCCAGACGAGGCCGCGCGAGGTGACGGTCGCGCCGCTCTTTGCCGCTTGTACCCGAACGGTGAACGGACCGGTTCCGGCGTCGGCACCGGCGGCGGTTTTGCCGTCCCACTCGTAGGAGATCGTGCCCTGCTTCTGCGCGCCGAGCTGCAGCGTGTTGAGCACCTGGCCATTGGCATCCTGGATCGAGACCGAGACATCGGTCGCATCGCCGTCAAGCTCGACCGCGCCGGCGATGCCGCCGGTCGCGCGGCCATACGCGGTCGATCCTTCGGTCAGGATGGTCTTGCCGACATAAGCGAGCGCATCGGCGGTGCTGGTGCCGCCGAGCTTGGTCTGGATCGATTTCAACGTCGTGTTGATATCGGTAATGCCCGACGTGCTGGTGATCTGCGCGAGTTGCGCGACCATCTGGCTGTTGTCGGTCGGCGAGAACGGATCCTGATTCTGCAGCTGCGCGGTGAGCAGCTTGAGGAAATCCGACGTGCCAAGACTCGACGAGCTCTTCACCGCCGCAGCGGCGTTGCTTGTCGTCGAGCGGTTGATGCCGAGATTGGTGAGCGTGGTATCGAAAGCGGAGGCCATGGTTTAGCGTCCCATCTTGAGGGTATCGAGGATCAGTGATTTCGCGGTCTGCATGACCTCGACATTGTTTTGATAACTGCGCGCGGTCTCCATCATGTCGACCAGCTCGCGCGTTTCATCGACCGCCGCTTCCCACACATTGCCGTCCTTGTCGGCGAGCGGGTGCGAGGGGTCGTAGCGTTTCTCGGGGGCTTCGCCCGCGGTGACGATGCTTTCGACATTGACCGTGGCGAGGCCGGAGGCCTTGTCATATTCGGTGCGGAAGACGGGTTTGATCGTCCGGTACGCGGTGTCCGCGCTCGACGTGACCGACCCGGCGTTGGCGAGGTTCGACGCGGTCGTGTTCATCCGCACCAGCTGTGCCGACATCGCGCGCCCGGCGACCTGGAAAATGGTGAGGGGTTGGTCGGCCATGTTTATTCGCCTCGCAATGCGCGGGTGATTTGCCCGATGCGCCCGTTCAGGAACGACAGCGTCGTCTGATAGGCGACGGCGTTTTCGGCAAAGGCGGTCTGTTCGGTCGACAGTTCGACGGTGTTGCCATCGAGCGAAGGCTGCGACGGCACGCGATATTGCAGCACGCCCGTGATGCTCGCATTGCCGCCGGTGCTCGCGGAATTCTCGACCGCGGCGAGCGCCTTTTGAAAATCGACGTCCTGCGCCTTGAACCCAGGGGTCGAGGCATTGGCAATGTTCGACGCGAGCACGCCCATCCGCTGCGAGCGCACTTCGAGTGCCGCACCATGTACCCCGAAAAGACCTTCGCTGGGCATCGCCCATCTCCTCACGCCCTATTGCGCGACGGGGTATCAGCAAAGGTCGTGCCAAATGGGTGTGGGGCGGGGTGGAGTGGGTTTGGGAAGGGTGAAGCGGCAAAGGCTTGCCGGTTGACGGCAAGCGGGTTGCCGTCTTTCACGGAAAAATGGTTCGCGCAGAGGCGCGGAGGACGCAGAGATCGCCTATTGCGCGCCGGTCGCGCTTCGAGGCTCGGGTGCAAAGGGCATGCTGCCGCACCATCGCACTTCTCTGCGTCCTCCGCGCCTCTGCGCGAACCAACCTTCTTTTCTCCTCAACTTGGCCCGCACCTTGCAGTGCATTCGCGCGATGACACCTGTGCTCGCGCCCTTTCTCGATCCCGTAGCCTTCGCCATCGTCGGCGGGGGCACGCTTGCCGCCGCGATCTTGCGGACGCCGCTGCGTGACTTGATCCGCGGGTTCGGCGCGCTCGCAACTCTGTTCGCACCGCGCTTCGAGGCCGCGCCGCTGCTTGAGCAGATCGCTGCGTTCGGGCGGATCGCGCGCGGGCATGGGGTGATGGCGCTCGACAAATCGGTGATATCCGACCCCGACGTCGCCGCCGCAATCGCCGCGATCGTCGATGGCGCAACGCCCGACCACGTCGCCGAGGTGTTGCGCCAGCGTCACCGTGCGCGCACCGAGCGCGCCGTCGCCGCGTGCGAGCTGTGGAGCGCCGCCGCCGACACCGCGCCGGCAATGGGCATGGTCGGCACACTGATTGGCCTGGTCGGGATGTTCGTGAAGATGCAGGATCCCGCCGGGATCGGTGCGTCGATGGCGGTGGCGTTGCTTGCCACCTTGTATGGCGCGTTGCTTGCCAATCTCGTGCTGGCGCCTGTTGCCGCGCGGCTGCGCCGCTCTGCCCGGGACGAAGCGGTCGAGCGCTTGCGGCTCGATGCGCCGCTGATCGCGCTCGCGACGCGTGAACAGCCGCGCGGCGCGCAGCTGGCGGAGGTCGCATGACCGTGGCTGCATCCGACATCGACCTTCCCGATATCGCGCCCGCGCGTCCGGTGTGGCTGATGACGCTGGCCGATCTCGCTTTGTTGCTGGTCGGCTTTTTCGTGTTCCTGCAAGCCAGCCAGCATCTCGACAAGGGCGCGTTTGCCAAGGGCATTCGTGAGGGCTTCGGGGTTTACGATCGCGCGGTTGTGCGCGAGCCGATGGCGGTCTCCGCCGGGTCGGTCACCGGCTTTGCGGTCGGATCGGCGGTGCTGCGCCAGGCGCCCGACGCGCTGATCGGCTGGGCGCGCGATTCGACGCGGGATCCCCGCGTAGTGCTGCGCGTCGCGGGCGCGGTCGATGGCAGCGCTGACGATGTCGATCCGGTAACGGGCAGCGGCGCGGTGCTTGCCGCCGACCGGGCCCGCGCCGTCGCCACCGTCTTGCTGCTCGCGCATGCCGTTCCCGCCGACCGCATCACGCTATCCGCCGCCCGGCCCGGCCGCCGCGCGGTGACCGTCACCACCGGCTTTGCCGCGCCGACTGCCGGCGTGCGGCAATGATGTGCCGCCCGGCAACCCCTATTTGCCGCTTCATCCAGGGATAAAGCCATGCTGCGTACCTTCGCCCTTCTTTCGATTGCTCTTGCGAGCCCGCTCGCTGCGGCACCACTGTTTCAGGATACCGTCGCGATCGATCGCGCGGTTGCCGCCTTTGCCGGGCATGCCATTGGCGATGAGGGCGGCGCGCGCACGCCGGTTGATACTCGCCTGAAGCTTGCTTCCTGCCCGATGGTGTCGATGGCGTGGCGCTCCGACGCGCACGATGCCGTTGTGGTGACCTGCACCGGGCCGCAGTGGCGGCTGTTCGTGCCGATGCGCATGGCCACGGTTGCGCCGAAGGGGGCGGCACCCTTGGTGATCGAGCCATCAACCGCGGCTGCGCCAATCCGCCCGGTCTATGTCATCAAGCGCGGCGATCCGGTTACGATCAGCGCCGGGTCGCCCGGCTTTTCGATCACGCGCGAAGGCGTGGCGGCGGGCGATGCCGTCGCGGGCGGGCGCTTCCTCGTGAAGGTCGATCAGACGCGCGCGCCGGTGCAGGCGGTCGCGATCGCCAGCGGTCGCGCGACGTTGCCCGGCTGGACCGAATAATCTTTGGAAGTATTTCTTAAGGTCCGTCGTATTCGGTCGTTTCTACTCCTGTCAGCAAAACCCCATAGGTGTAGGCATGATAGAGTCGATCGGAGCCAAGGCGGGGACAGGGGCTGCGATAGCGCAGGACCGGCTGGTCGTGCCGGTCGCAGCAACCGCGCCAACCGCAAATGCGGCGACCCGGCCGAGCGAAGCGACGACTCGGCAGCTCGAACTGTCGGCGTTGGCGTTCGATTTCGGCAAGGTGGCGCCGGTTAATGAAAAGCATGTCGAAGAGGTGAAGCGTGCAGTGCGCAATGGCACTTATCCGATTACGCCCGAGACCATCGCCGACCGTATGCTCGCGCTGAAACTCTATTGGAGCCCGAAGAAATGACGCCCGAAATGATGGCTGCGGGCACCACCCGGCGCGACGCGCTGATCGGCGTGATCGAGGCGCTGCATGCTGAAATCGCCGCGCTGAAGATCAATGATGTCGCGGGGCTGGAGACGGCCACGCGCGACAAGCTGAGCGCGATCGAGGCGGTTGCCGCGTTCGGCACCGCACCGGCCGGCGACGAGCTGCGGAGCCTGGCCGAAGAAGCGCAGCGGTTGAACGATACGTGCCGCATCTATGTGAATTTGATGGCGGCAAATGTCCGCCGCCGCCTGCAAACCTTGACCGGTGCGGCAGGCGTCGCGGTGGGCAGCGCGCCGGGTTCGATCTATCGGCCGGGCATGGGGATGGCAGCGTACGCGTGAGCCTCTTAGCCCCTCCCCTTCAGGGAAGGGGTTGGGGTGGGGCCTATCCGCGAATCCGAAGTCGCGTTTGAGGCACCGCCCCACCCCCAAACCCCTCCCCTGAAGGGAGGGCTTTAAACAACAATAAATGGCACGGCTCTTGCTGATGGTTACCCGAACATGGGCGACACAGCCGGGGACCGATGCCTTTCAATCCACTCACGATCCTGAACGGCGCGGTCAATGAGGCGAAGACCCTTGGCGGCGGCGCGGTGCGCAATGCCATCGCCAATGCCAGCCAGAAGACCGGGATCGACTTCAACTATCTGCTCGGCCAGGCCAAGCTCGAAAGTGGCTTACGCGCCGATGCGCGGGCCGGCACGTCGAGCGCCAGCGGGCTGTATCAGTTCATCGACCAAAGCTGGCTGCGCGTCGTCAAGGCGCATGGTGCCGAACACGGGCTTGGCTGGGCGGCGAATGCCATCTCCACCACGGCCAGCGGCCGCGCGACGGTGGCCGATCCGGCACTACGCAAGGCGATCCTCGATTTGCGCAAGGACCCCAATGCCGCCTCGCTGATGGCGGCGGAGCATGCCAGCGACAATAAGAGCGCGCTGGAGGCCGCGACCGGGCGCACCGCGACCGGCACCGATCTGTACATGGCGCATTTCCTCGGCCTTGGCGGCGCGCGCTCGTTCCTTACCGCGATGCAGGCTTCGCCCGATCGTTCGGGGGCGGCGATGTTCCCGGCGGCGGCACATGCCAATCGCGGTGTCTTCTTCGACGCCAGCGGCGGCGCGCGCTCGCTCTCCGAAATCTACAGCCGCTTCGGCGCCAAGCTTGAAAAGAGCGTCGGTGGCGCGAGCCTCCCGGCGGCAAGCGCGGGGCTGTCAGCCACGCGGCTCGGGCAATGGGGTGCCGATGTCATTCCCGGCAATGGCGAGGATTCAACCGCGGATGCGGCGGTGTGGGCGCAGTCGACACTCGAACGGTTGAACGGGACGGTGGGGCAGGCCGGCCGGACCGAAACCGCGAGCTTGTTCCGCCCGACGCCGGGCACGGCGCGGCTGGCGTACATGATGCTGGCGAGTTTGGGAGCGTAGCGGGTGGCACTTGCTTTGAATTCGCCTGCCCTGCAACCCGGCGGCATCTTGCCGCTGCTGCGTTCGGCTGCCTTGCCGGTCGCGATCCTGCTGCTCGTCGTGCTGATGGTCGTGCCGATCCCGGCGGCGATGCTCGATGTGTTCTTCATCATGAACATCACGATCAGCCTTGCCGTGCTGATGGTCAGCCTCAACGCGCAGAAGCCGCTCGATTTCTCGGCCTTCCCGACCGTCTTGTTGTTCGCGACGCTGTTTCGCCTCTCGCTCAACGTCGCTTCGACGCGCGTCGTGCTGGTGCACGGGCATGAGGGCGAGGGTGCTGCGGGGCATGTGATCGAGGCGTTCGGGACGTTCCTGATCGGCGGCGATTATGTCGTTGGCTTGTTCGTCTTTGCGATCCTGGTGATCATCAACATGATCGTGGTGACCAAGGGTGCTGGCCGTGTGTCCGAAGTGTCCGCGCGTTTCACGCTCGATGCCTTGCCGGGCAAGCAAATGGCGATCGACGCCGATTTGAACGCTGGCCTCATCACGCCCGAGGAAGCCAAGGCGCGCCGGATCGAAGTCGCGACCGAGGCCGATTTCTACGGGTCGATGGATGGTTCGTCCAAGTTCGTGAAGGGCGATGCGGTCGCGGGGCTGCTGATCCTGTTCGCCAATATCATCGGCGGGCTGATCCTGGGACCCGTCAGCCACGGCATGACGATTGCCGATGCCGCGCACAATTATGTGCTGCTCGCGATCGGCGATGCGCTCGTCGCGCAGATCCCGTCGCTGATGCTCTCCATTGCGGCGGCGGCGATCGTGACGCGCGTGACCTCGAGCATGGATTTGGCGGGGCAGATCGGCAGCCAGTTCGGCTCGGCGCGGACGTGGACGCCGGTCGCGATCATCCTCGCGCTGCTCGGCGTGATGCCGGGGATGCCGCATCTGGTGATCCTGCCCGCCGCCGCTTTGGCCGGGTTCGCCGCATGGCGGATGCGGCAGGCGGCACTCCGCCCACCGCCGGTCGTCACCGCACCCGCCGAACCGATCGATTATGCGAAGATCGGCTGGGACGAAGTCGCCGACACGATGCAAGTCAATCTCGACATCGGGTACGGCCTGGTGCCGCTAGTCGACGAACGCCGCGGGGCGCCGCTGATGGGGCGGATCACTGGCGTGCGGCGGCAGCTGTCGAAGGATATGGGCTTCGTCATCCCGCAAGTCCGTGTGCGCGACGACATCAATCTTTCACCCTATGCCTATCGCATCCTGGTCGGCGGCGTCGTTGTCGGTGAGGATAGCGTGTCGCCCGACGAGATGCTCGCGCTCGACACCGGTCAGGCGGTCGGCGGGTTGATGGGCAAGCGCGCCAAGGACCCGACCTTCGGGTTGGACGCGGTGTGGATCGCGGCGGGCGATGCCGATGCGGCGACGGGCGCGGGCTATCTCGTGGTCGATCCGGGCACGGTCGTCGCGACGCATCTCAACCATCAATTGAGCGTGCACGCATCCGAACTGCTTGGCGCGGACGATGTGCAGGCGCTGCTCGACGGCCTCAAGGAGCGCAACCCGCAGCTCGTCGCCTCGCTCTCGCCCAACCCGCTGCCGCTGACGACGCTGACGCAAGTGCTGCGCGGGCTGCTGGCGGAGAATATCCCCTTGAAGGAATTCCGCCGGATTGCGGCTGCGATCGCGGTCGCCGCGCAAAAGTCGCTTGATGCCGAGGACATTATCGAGGCGATCCGCCCCGATCTCGGCGGGCTGATCATCGGCAAATTGTGCGGCGTACGCGAGCCGCTTCGCGTGATGACCTTGGAAGGCCAGCTCGAAGGCTTGCTCGGCCAGGCGCTGCGCAACGATCCGTCGCGCCGCCACACGATCGAGCCCGATCTCGGGCGCCGCATCGTCGAGGCGCTGCAACGCGCGGCGCAGCCGTTGGTCGATGAGGCCAAGCCGTTCGCGCTCGTCGTCCAGCCTGCGATCCGCCTTGCGATCCGCAAGCTGGTCAAGACCGTCCTGCCCGACCTTCCGGTGATGAGTTTCTTCGAAGTCCCGGAAGACAAATCGGTCGAAGTCGTCGCCGTGATCGGCGCTCCTGGAGCCCTCCCCGCATGACCGCCCAGCCCCATTTCACCGCCTTTGCGGAGGCTATGCCGCTGACCTATGGCCGCACCGCCGCGCCCGATCTCAACGTGCTCGCGAAAAAGCATCTCCCGCTGGTGCGGCGGATCGCGTGGCACGTGCATGGCAGCATGTCGTCGGCGGTCGAGGTCGAGGATCTGGTGCAGATCGGGCTGGTCGCGTTGGTCGAGGCGGCGAACAGTTTCGAGGAGCGCGGGCAAGTGACGTTTGAGCAATATCTCGTCACGCGGGTGCGCGGGTCGATGATCGATGCGCTGCGGCGGTCGGCGACGCTGACGCGCGGCGCGATGCAGCGCAAGCGGGCCTATGAGCAGACCGTCGCGGCGCTCGGCGCAGAATTGGGGCATGCGCCCGATGAAGCGCTGGTGGCCGAGCGGATCGGCGTCAGCCGCGAGAAGTTGCGGCTCGACTATGCCAATGCGCAGCCGATGCGCTTCGAGCCGATCGACGAGGTCTATTCCGACGAAGGCCCGTGGTTTGCGAGCGACGAACCCGACGCGTTCGCGCAGCTATCGGAGGGCGAGGAGCGCGACACGCTGATCGCGGCGATCGCGTCGCTGCCCGAGCGCGAGGCGCTGGTGATCCAGCTTTATTATGTCGAGGAGTTCAACCTCGAGGAGATTGGCGAAGTGATCGGCGTCGGCGCGGCGCGGATTTGCCAGATTAAGGCCTCGGCGCACGCGCGGTTGAAGAAGGCGATGTTGCGGCGGGGGTAGGGGCGGCATGTAGACCAAGCCCGAGTCTTGCTTTGATGTTTTGCCGCCGGTCAGCTTTCAGAACGCTGAAGAAAGCACACCCATTGGGTGCATGCGACCAGCCATAATACCCCGAACCCAGTAATTCCCCAGAGCGGAAGACCCTCGCCATTCATGCTTGAAAATATGGCCGCCCCGAAAGTCACCCAAGAGGGCAGCCCGACCAGCCAGAAAAGGTAGCGAGACCAACGCGGTTGGGCCGCACGAAACCTCTTTGAGAAATCTCCGCCAAGCACTCGCACGTCTCCCGTCGCTCGCGCTCCCTATAAGCTCGCTCATCAATTTGCGCTATTGGAGAGAGAGCCGACACTCCCCCACCGTCACCCCGGCCTTGAGCCGGGGCCCATCCATCCGCGAGCGCGTCGATTGCATTCGGAGCGTCGCGCTTGCTGCACCATGGGCCCCGGCTCAAGGCCGGGGTGACGGGGGAGTGCTTGACGGTTGAGGGCCTACCCGATCAGCAACCCCGCCAGCGCCGCCGACATCAAATTCGCCAGCGACCCCGCCGCCAGCGCCTTCAACCCCAGCTTGGCGATCATCGGGCGCTGATTGGGGGCGAGGCTCCCGGTTGCCGCAATCTGGATCGCGATCGACAGGAAATTGGCAAAACCGCACAAGGCAAAGGTGACGACCGCCACGGTCCGCGGCGACAGGTTCTTCATCTGGCCCAGGTCGATGAACGCCACGAATTCGTTGAGCACTACCTTGGTCCCGATCAGGCTCCCTGCTGCTGTCGCCTCGTTCGCGGGGATGTTGAGCAACAGCATGAAGGGGGAGAGGATGGTGCCCAAGATCAATTGGAAGGTCAGCTCGGGATGACCGAACAGCCCCCCGACCGCGCCCAGCAACCCGTTGGCGAGCGCGACCAGCGAGACAAACGCCAGCACCATCGCCGCGACCGCGACCGCGATGCGGACCCCCGTCTGCGCGCCATTGGCAGCCGCCATGATGATGTTCTCGGCGCGCTCGACCTCGACCACCGGGTCGACCGGGTCCGCGATCTCGACCGTTTCGCCATCGACAGTGTCGGACGGCGGGGTCGGCGGCACGTCGGGCATGATGATCTTGGCCATCAACAATCCGCCCGGCGCCGACATGAACGACGCGGCGAGCAGATAAGGTAACGCCTGCGGCCCCAGCAGCGCAGCATAGGCCGCCAGGATCGTCCCCGCCACGCCTGCCATGCCGACCGACATCACCGCGAACAGCTGCGGCGGTTTTAGCCCGGGCAGATACGGCGCGATGACCAGCGGAGCCTCGCTCTGCCCGACGAAGATATTGGCGGCGGCGCACAACGCCTCGACCTTCGACACGCCGACGATCAGCTCAATGCCGCCGCCAATATATTTGATGACGAGCTGCATGATGCCAAGGTGATAGAGCACCGCCACCAACGCTGCGAAAAAGACGATGACCGGCAGCGCGGAAAACGCAAACGCCGAGCCAAAGGTCGGATCGGTCGCCAATTTGCCAAAAATCAGCTGCGTCCCCGCCGCCGCATAGCCAAGCAGCGCCGAAACGCCCAGCGCCATCGTCTGGATCACCTGCTTGCCGGCCGGGACATACAGGACCAGCACCGCCATCGTCACCTGCAGCGCGAAGGCGGCGATGACGACGCGCGGGCGGATCAGCCGTTTGTTATTCGACAACAGGAACGCGGCCAGCAGAATGACGGCGATGCCAAGGAGGCCGATCGGAAAGGAACCCATGAACTGCATCACTCGCGCTTGAAATCGCCCACGCGGCCCCCCGCGCGAAAGCGGGCACCATACAGGGCCGCGCGTCCGGTGCTAGAGCCGATTGATTCGCAGGTCCTTCGACCCAACCTCATTTCGTCACCCCGGCCTCGTGCCGGGGCCCACCAAGCGGCTTGGCAAGGCATCGCATAGCGAGCGTGGCGCGCGCGGCGATGTGGACCCCGGCACAGGGCCGGGGTGACGGAGTGGGTTGCGATTTGACGCGCGGGCGAAACCGGCTAGCGTTGCGGCGATGGACACACCTGCTCACACCGCGCCTAGCGGCATCCCGCGCGCGCTCTTCGCCTTTTCGATCTTCTATGGCGGCATGGTCTGCATTGCCGGGGTGCTCGGCAACAAGCAGGTCACGTTAGGGCCGGTCTCGGCACTCGGGCCGCTGCTCGGCTTGCCGCCGCTGGCGATCGAAGCGGGGATTTTCGCGTTCCTGCTGCTGGTGATCACGTCGAGCGCGGTGGCCGAATTGTATGGGCGCAAGGTCGCGAATTTTCTGGTGCTCGTCGGGTTCGTGCCGCTGATCTGCTCGATGCTGCTGACGCTCGCCATTTTGCAACTGCCCGCGGCACCCGAAATGGCGCCCGACCGGCTGGCGGCGTTCAACACGATGATGATGGCGACACCGTGGATCTGGCTCGGCGGGATCATTTCCTACGGCATTTCGCAAATGCTCAACGTCACGATCTTTTCGTGGTTGAAGGGCCGCGAGGGGAATTCGCTGTTGTGGTTCCGCGCGGCGGTGGCGAGTGTGCTGAGCCAGATCGTCGACACGGTGCTGTTCATCACGATCGCGTTCGGCGTCGGCGCGATCGGCTGGTTGATGGCCGGGCAAATGCTGGTCAAGGTGTTGCTCTCGATTGTGCTGGTGCCCGCGTTGATCACCGCGATGGTCGCGTTCGGGCGGTGGCTGGACAAATAGCCGTCACCCCAGCGAAAGCTGGGGTCTGGTGGTTGGGAGCCTAGCGCGCACTTCCCGGAGACCCCAGCTTTCGCTGGGGTGACGGATTGGCTAAAGGGCACGCATGACCGACCATTCCCCCGCCCCCGAACTCCTCGCCAAGGCCGAAACGCTCGTCGAGGCGCTACCGTACATGCAGCGTTACGCGGGCAAGACCTTCGTCGTGAAATATGGCGGGCATGCGATGGGCGACCCCGAACTCGCGCGCGACTTCGCCGAGGATGTCGTGCTGATGAAGGCGGTCGGCATCAACCCGGTGGTGGTGCATGGCGGCGGGCCGCAGATCGGCGCGATGTTGAAGCGGCTCGGGGTCGAATCGCGCTTCGTCGATGGCTTGCGCATTACCGACGCCGAGACCGCGCAAATCGCCGAAATGGTGCTGGCCGGGAGCATCAACAAGGAAATCGTCGGCTGGATCGGCCAGGCGGGCGGTCGCGCGGTCGGCATTTCGGGGAAGGACGCCAATCTGGTCGTCGCCGAAAAGGTCGGCGGGCGGCGCGAGCCCGATCCCAATTCAGGGATCGAGCGGCATGTCGATCTCGGCTTTGTCGGCGATCCGGTCGCGGTCGACCCGTCGATTCTGATCAACCTCGCGCGCGACGGTTTCATTCCGGTGGTGGCACCCGTCGGCTTGGGCGCGGATGGCGCGACCTATAACATCAATGCCGATACGATGGCGGGCGCGATCGCAGCGGCCCTGGGCGCGGAACGGCTGTTCATGCTGACCGATGTGGTTGGCGTACTCGACAAATCGGGCGCGTTGCTGACCGATCTCGTCCCCGCCGATGTCGCCGCCTTGCGCGCCGACGGTACGATCAGCGGGGGGATGATCCCCAAGCTCGAAACCTGCGTCCGCGCGGTCGAGGCCGGGGTCGATGCCGCGGTCATCCTCGACGGGCGCGTGCCGCATGCGATGCTGCTCGAGATTTTCACCAAGCGTGGGGCGGGGACGTTGGTGCGGCGCTGAGAAAAGAAGAAGGTTGGTTCGCGCGGACGCGCGGAGGACGCGGAGAAGAAAAAGGGCGCGGCAGCGCTCCCACACCCATCGCGGCACATGGATGACGTCGGAAGTGTCTCCCGACCCCACCGTTGCACACACTCTCCGCGTCCTCTGCGCCTCTGCGCGAACCAACCTTCTCAAGACGCTTCCACGCTCGACACCCTCAAGGGGTGTTCGCACGCGCGCGATCGCGCTAGAGCCGGAACGACCCCGAACGGAGAGATATGGTGCTGACGATCCTTCAAATCCTGCAAGTGCTGATTCAGGCGGTGTCGTTCGTCGTGCTTGTGCAGGTGATCCTGTCGATGCTCGTCGCGTTCAACGTCATCAACACCTATAACGAGACGGTCCGCGCGATCTATCAGGGCCTCAACAAGGGGACCGAGCCGCTGTACCGCCCGTTCCGCCGGATCCTGCCCGATTTCGGGCAAATCGATCTGGCGCCGTTCGCGCTGCTGGTGACGCTCAACATCCTGAGCGCGATCGTGCTGCCGCGGCTGATGCTGTGGTACATCGGCGCGTCCCCGCTCTGATTTCGAAAGGAGCCGAGGTCATGACCGCCAGCATCATCGACGGCAAAGCCTTTGCCGCAGGATTGCGCGCGCGCGTGGGAGAACGGGTTGCCGCGTTTGTGGCGCAGGCCGGGCGCGCGCCGGGGCTGGCGGTGGTGCTGGTGGGGGAGGACTCCGCTTCCGCAGTCTATGTCCGCAACAAGGGGCGCGCGACGCGCGAGGCGGGGATGGTCAGCGTCGAACATCGCTTGCCCGCCGACGTGCCGCAGGATGCGCTGATCGATCTGGTCGATGCGCTCAACGCCGATCCGGCAATCGACGGGATTCTGGTGCAATTGCCGCTGCCGCCGCACATTGACGAGCGCGCGGTGCTCATCCGGATCGACCCCGACAAGGATGTCGACGGCTTCCACCCGGTCAATGCCGGGCGGCTGGCGACGGGGTTGCCGGGGTTCGTGCCGTGTACGCCGCTGGGCTGTCTGATGCTGCTCAAGGACCAGCTTGGCGATTTGAGCGGGCTCGATGCGGTGGTGATCGGGCGGTCGAACATCGTCGGCAAGCCGATGGCGCAATTGCTGATCGCCGAGAGCTGCACCGTCACGGTCGCGCATTCGCGGACGCGCGATTTGTCGAGCGTGGTCAAGCGCGCCGATATCGTCGTCGCGGCGGTCGGCCGCGCACAGATGATCAAGGGCGAATGGCTCAAACCCGGCGCGACCGTCATCGACGTCGGCATCAACCGCACGCCCGAGGGGCTGGTCGGCGATGTCGATTTCGCGGGCGCGATGGGCGTGGCGAGCGCGGTGACGCCGGTGCCGGGCGGGGTCGGTCCGATGACGATCGCGTGTTTGTTGCGCAATGCGCTGATCTCGGCGGAGCGGCGTGAAGGCGTGGCATATGAGAAGGGCGCGATCTGATGCTAGCGCTCTTGCTGCTTGCGGCCCTGCCCTCCGCCGCCCCCTCCGTTCGTGCTGAGCTTGTCGAAGCACCGCGCGTTGCGCTCGCGGATAGCGGCCCTTCGACAGGCTCAGGGCGAACGGAAGAAGAAAAAGGGTCCGCCCTCGACGCCGAACGCGCCTTTGCCGCCGATGCGCAGACGCTCGGGCAATGGACCGCCTTTCGCAAATGGGCGGCGCGCGACGCGACGATGTTCGTGCCGCAGCCGATCAACGCGCAAAGCTGGCTTAAGGACCGCAAGGACCCGGCCAAGGCGATCGCGTGGTGGCCGACTGCGAGCTATGTTTCGTGCGACGGGTCGCTTGCGGTCAATACCGGCGGGTGGAAGCGGCCCGACGGCGCGGTCGGCTATTTCTCGACGGTGTGGCAGCGGCAGCCGGACGGCGGCTGGAAGTGGATCGTCGATGGCGGAGACGATTTGAAGGTCGCGCGCCCGCACGTTGCAACGCCTGTCGTTCACCACGCCAAATGTGGAAAGACTTCCGTTTGGGAAGGCGTTGATCTCGAAGGCATGACGGGAAGTGGTGGGTCGAAAGATGCGACCTTGATCTGGACCTGGATCGTACACGACGACGGCAGTCGGCGGTTTCAAGTATTGCGTTGGGATGGGCAAAGCTGGGAGCCGGCAATGACCGACAAGATCGCCGCACCCAAATGATCGAACTCTATATCTCCTCGCTCATCACCTTTTTCGTGGTGATCGATCCGCCGGGCTGCGCGCCAATCTTTGCCGGGCTCACCAAGGGCGCGAGCGTGGCGCATCGCCGCGCAATGGCGATCCGCGCGGTGCTGGTCGCCTCGGCGATCCTGTTCGCCTTCGCTTTGTTCGGCGAGGCGTTGCTCAAGGGATTGGGGATTTCGCTCGCGAGCTTCCGGATTGCGGGCGGGATCATGCTGTTCCTGATCGCGCTCGAAATGGTGTTCGAAAAGCGCACCGAGCGCCGCGAAGACCGCGCCGCCAAGATTGCCGCGACGCCCGAGGTCGAGGATGTGTCGATCTTCCCGATGGCGATGCCGATGATTGCCGGGCCGGGGTCGATCGCGTCGGTGATGCTGCTCGGTTCGCGCAACCCGGGGCTCGAGCAGCATCTCGTGGTATTCGGCGCGCTGGCGACGATCCTGCTGCTGACGTTGCTTGCCTTGCTCGCGGCGGGGCCGATCATGCGCGTGCTGGGGGCGAAGATCGAGGCGGTGATCACGCGGCTGCTCGGCGTGCTGCTCGCGGCGCTGGCGGTGCAGTTCGTGATCGACGGGGTGAAGATCAGCCTCGGCTAAGCCGACCGCAGGTCAGATTTTCTTCTCCGCGTCTCCGCGTGAACCATACTCTTTGTTCACGCGGAGAAGAAGGGAGATTTGCGCTACGCGCTACTTGATCTGCCACAGCCGGAGCGGCGACTTTTTCGGCATTGGCAGCGGTTCGAGCCAGTCGAATTCTTTCCGATGCGCGAGCTGGTCGTAGAAGCCGCCCGGCGCGCGCGCGCGGTAGATCGTCGATTCGGCCATGTTGGGGCACACCAGCAACAGCGTCGCGACGTGGCGCTTGGCGATTGTCCGGAAGTTTTCCGGCGTGCCGGAGAAGGCATGCTGTACATCGAGAATCGCGTCACCATTGCGGTGATACGGCCCCGCCACGGCATTGTGATGCGTGATCGTGATGATCCGGGGCCCCAGATCGACGAAGCTGAAGATCGTCTGCGCCGGATAGCGGTCGAGCGGGCGCAGCGCGCTCATCGTCGGGCAATTGCCGCTGGCGCGGTCGACGATTTGGGTGCGCTTGTCGGGGCGGTCGATCGGCAGAAAGCGGATCGCGAGGCCGGCGAATAGCCCCGATCCGATCAGCAGGATGACCGCGACCGTGCCGAACACGCGGATCAGTGCCGATTTACGGCCCTGGAAGTACGGCACCAGCATCCACCCCAAAGCGACCGCGCCGGGCACCGCCAGCATCTGCGCCGCCGGCCCGGCGCGCACTTGCCACAGCAGCAGCAAAGCGGCGCCGGTCACGAACAGCAACACCGTTCCCCACGCCAGACCCAGCGCGGTCCCGCGCGCGCGCCACGTCGCGACCGCTGCGCCGATCACGCCGACCACGGGCAGCACCGCAACCGGGAACGCAACCCGGAACGGATGCGCGTAGATCGGCCGCGCCTCGCGGATCATATTGAGCCAGTTCTTCTGCAATTCGGGCGAGGCCTGTTCGGGGCGGCCGAGGCATTGCGGGAAAATGAGCGCGAAGCCGATGACGATGACCGCCCCTGCCGCGACAGCAAGAGCGAGCCGCACCCAGCGATTCTGCGGGTTCACCCACGCCAGCGCGAACAGCAGCGCGCCCGCCACCACCATCACACTGAGCCACACCGGGGTGAGCGCATCGCAGCGCAGCACGGCATTGGCGTAGGAGGCGAACAGCGCATAGCCAAGCGCGCTCCCTGCGCCGAGCGTCAGCGCATAGAGCGTCAGACGCAGGGCCTCGGCGCGGTCCCACACCCAGCGCAGCGTCAGGATCGCGCCGGCGATCGCGGCATAAGGCAGCATTTCGAGCCCGATCGCAAGCGACACCGCGCCCGCCAGCCCGACGATCGCGCCGCCACGAACGGGCTTCGGGTCGCACAATCCGGCGACGGTCAGGCTCAGCATCGCGAGCTGCCAGCCGTGATGGTCGATCCGCTCGGGCATATACATCAGCAGCGTCGCGGTGCAGCACAGCAGCAGGAGGATCGCGAGCGGCCAGGCATAGGGGCTGACCAGCCGGCGCACCGTCGCCCCGATGCCGAGGAAGGTGATGCTCAGCGGGAGCAGCGGCGCGATGCCGCACGCCAGCATCTCGGCCTCGCGCGCGCCGACGAACGGGCGCAGCAGCAGGATGAGCCCGGCGATCGGCAAATCGACGATCCGGCTCCAATGCATGTCATAGCCGCCGGGCGGGTTGAGGCGATACTGCCGCAGATCGTACCAATCCTGCCCGCCGAGCCACGCGCGGACCTGCATCAGCCGCATATTGTCGTCGGTGTCGCCAAGCTGGAGAAAATGGATCCCGGTCCAGCGTTGCGCGACGAAATAGACTGCGACGCCGAACCAGGCGAGCAAGCTGAGCGAGACCCAGTCGCGCTCCAGCGCCTGTGTGAACCGACTGCGCCCGTGCAAAGTGCTTCCCTCGACCATCATCGCGCTCTACTGGCGCAATCGTAAAGGGCAAGCGAACGTGGCGGCGAACGACAAGGCAATGTGGCGACACGTCGAACAGCTGCGCGCGAGCGCGATGTTCGGCGAGGTGATTCGCTTCGGAATTTCGGGCGTGCTGACGACGCTGATTTATGTGGCGGTGTATTGGCCGCTGACGCGCTTCGTGTTCGAGCAGCGGCACGCCGTTTATGCCGTGCCGTTCGCCTTCGCCGTGGCGGTGACGGTCGGCTTTTTCCTGCATAGCCGGTGGAGCTTCAAGGGCCATGCGACGCGCGACGCGGATCCGCTGCGGCATGTAAAATTTGTCGCGGTCCAGGCCTCGGGCATCGCGCTCAACGGGCTGATTACGTGGATCGGGACGGCGAAGCTCGGCTATTCCCCGATGGTGCCGTTGCTCCCCGCCGTCGCCTGCGCGACGGTCTTCACCTTTTTCCTCAACCGCCAGCTCGTTTTCAAATAATGGCCCCGAATCGGATGGATCGCGCCTGATGGACCGTATCGTTTACGACCGCATGGCGGCGCATGATTCGACGCATTGGTGGTACCGTGCGCGGCGCGACATCCTCGCCGCGTATTTGACGCGCGAAGGTGGGCTGCCGAAGGATGCGCGCATTCTCGAAATCGGCTGCGGGACCGGGCATAATTTGCCGATGCTCAGCGCGTTCGGCACGGTCGAGGCGATCGAGATCGATCCGGCGGCACGCGCGATTGCCAGCGAGCGGCTCGGTGCGCCGGTCGGCGATGCACGCTTGCCCGAACTGCCCGGGATCGAACGCGGCGCCTATGATCTGATCGCGGTGCTCGATGTCGTCGAACATATCGAAGACGATGTCGCCGCGCTGAAGGCGATGGGCGAATGCCTGAAGCCCGGCGGCAAGATCCTGATCGCGGTGCCCGCACACCAATGGCTGTGGAGCGCGCACGACGTCGTCAACCACCACCACCGGCGCTATTCGAAGGCGACGCTCGCCGCGGCGATTGGCAAAGCGGGGCTCGACCATAATGGCTTGCGCTGGTTCAACTCTTTGCTCTTCCCGCTGGCGGCGGTCGTGCGGATCGCGGGGCGGTTGCGCGGCCAGGACGATAGCGACGATTCCCCCCCGCACCCTGCGCTCAACACGCTGTTCGAGCGAATTTTCGGGTTTGAGCGGCACTTGCTCGGCAGGGTGCCGTTGACGCCGGGCGTCTCGATCGTGACGCTCGCATCGCCCAAAGTGCCATAAGCCGCGTCGGCACCTATGTCCTACAGGCGGCTCGCCATGCTATGGCGCGCGAATTGAAGTAGCTCTTTGACACCGCCGTATTTTTTGTCAAAAAAACGCCGTTTCTGCGGCGTGTTTATCCCTAAACTTAGCCTAAACTTCCGACACGGCAGCGGCTCCGTCGGGCGCGGCCTCGACGATGGGTTCGGCGCGAAATCCCAGCGTCGCATGGCCCTTCACCGGGCCGACCACATCAGCCACCAGATACAGCGGGCGACGCTTTGATTCGACGTAAAGCCGCCCGAGATATTCGCCGATCATGCCGAGCACGAACATCTGGAATGCGCCGAGCAGGACGACGACGAGCATCGTCGACGTCCAGCCCGCCACCGCGCTGCCGCTGAAAAAGCCGACGGCAATGTAGAGGAACAGCAGCAGCGACGCCGCCGTCAGCGCGAGGCCGAGATGGCTGGCGAAGCGCAACGGCGCGGTTGAAAAGCCGGTGACGGCGTCGAGCGCGAGGCGGATCATCTTTGCGAGCGGATAATTGGTCTCACCGGCATGGCGCTCGGCGCGGTCATAGGGGAACGGCACTTGTTTGAAGCCGACCCAGGCGACCATCCCGCGGATGAAGCGCGCCTGTTCGGGCATCGCCAGGAACGCATCGAGCGCGCGCCGGCTCATCAGCCGGAAATCGCCGGTGTCGAGCGGGATCGCGGTATCGGTGACGCGATCGAGCAAGCGATAGAAAGCGGCAGCGGTGGCTTTCTTGAACAAGGTCTCGCCCTCGCGCGAGCGGCGCACGGCGTAGATCACGTCGGCCTGGGCTTCGATCATCGCCGCGCGCATGTCGCCCAATAATTCGGGCGGGTCCTGCAGATCGGCATCGATGATCAGGATTTGCGCGCCCGAGCACAGATCGAGCCCAGCGGTCAGCGCCAATTGGTGACCGTGGTTGCGCGATAGATTGATTACCACCAGCCGCGGGTCGGCGGCGGCGAGGCGTCGCATCACTGGCCAGCTATCATCCTTCGATCCGTCATTGATGAGCAGGATTTCGTAATCCTCGCCGACCGCTGCGCGCGCCGCCGCCGATACGCGGCTGTGGAGCAGGTCGAGGCAAGCGGCCTCATTGTAACACGGGATGACGACGGAGAGCGCGGGGCGGGACATCGCAGCGGTCTAGCGCGATGTTGCGCATCCGTCATGGGTCAAGTTTCAAAAGCCAGGACCATGGGTGGCTTTTTGGTCGTTGGCTGGGAGCGCTTAGACCCGCGTCACGCCATTGACCGCATCCGCGGCGCGCAAAGCGCCGATGACGTGCATCAAATGCTGTACGTCATGCACTTCGACATCAATCGTGTTGGTGTGAAATCCAGTGTCGCGATTGTCGAGCCGGAGGTTGACGATATTGGCCTTTTGCGCGCCGATGATCGTCGCGATCGTGCCCAACGCGCCGGGTTCGTTCTTGACCTCGACCGAGATGCGCGCGGTCGCGCCCTCGGTCTTGTCGCCCCAGGAAAGATCGACCCAATCGGCATCGTCGGCGGATGCGAGCACCGGGCAATCGATCGTATGGACCTCGATCCCGGCATCGGGGCGGCGCAGGCCGACGATGCGGTCGCCGGGGACAGGGTGGCAGCATTCGGCCAGATCGAACGCGACACCCGCCGTCAGGCCGCGGATCGAGATGGCGGAGAATTGCGGCGGCATATCGCGCAGCGCGTCGGCACCGGCCGATCCCGGCATCAGCGCCTCCATCACTGCGCGGTCGGGAATACGCCGCCGCGCGATCGCTTCGAGCAGAGCGGCTTCATCGGCCACCTTCAGCCGCTGCATCGCCACCGCTTGCGCGTCTGCCGCGAGCGGAGCGGGCATGCGCGAAACGAGTTCGTCATACATTTTGCGCCCGAGCGACTGCGTCTCGACATGTTCCTTGTGGCGCAAGTGCCGCCGGATTGCGGCACGGGCCTTTCCGGTGATCGCGAAATTCATCCAGCCCGGCTGCGGCTCCTGCGCTTTCGAGCGCAAAATCTGCACCTGATCGCCATTTTCGATGATGGTGCGAAGCGGTACGACGCGCCCGTTGATCTTGGCACCCACGGCCTGATCGCCGAGATCGGTGTGGACCGCATAAGCGAAGTCGATCGGCGAGGCACCCTTGGGCAATTGTTGCAACTCGCCTTTGGGGGTGAAGGCAAAGATGCGATCCTGGTACATCGCCATCTTGGTATGCTCGAGCAACTCCTCGGGGCTTTCGGCGGTGTCGAGGATTTCGACCAGATCGGCGATCCAGCTATGCTGTGTGTCGGGCCGGACCTTGTTCTGCTTGTATGCCCAATGCGCGGCCAGGCCGAGTTCGGCCTCTTCGTGCATCGCGGCGGTGCGGATTTGAATCTCGACGCGCATATTGTCGGCGTGGATCACCGACGTGTGCAGCGAACGATAGCCGTTGCGCTTGGGGGTTGAGATATAATCCTTGAACCGCCCCGGCACCATCGGCCAGCGCCGGTGGATCGTGCCGAGTGCGGCGTAACACGCCTCTTCCGTCGGGACGATCGCGCGGAACGCCATAATGTCGGACAGTTGCTCGAAGCTGATATGGCGCTCGGCCATCTTCTTCCAGATCGAATAGGGATGTTTTTCGCGGCCCGACACGTCGGCCTCGATCCCGGCGCGCGACAGCAGCAGCTTCAGGCCCGAACCGATCTTGGCGATGCGGTCGCCGCCGCCTTCCTTGAGCTGGGCGAGCCGGATGGTAATCGATTCATACGCTTCGGGTTCGAGTTGCGCGAAGGCGAGCGTCTGCATCTCCGTCATGAATTCGTACATGCCGATCCGCTCGGCAAGCGGGGCGTAAATATCCATCGTCTCACGCGCGATGCGGCGGCGCTTGTCCTCGGATTTGATGAAGTGCAGCGTGCGCATGTTGTGCAGCCGGTCGGCGAGCTTGACCAGCAGCACGCGGATGTCGTCGGACATGGCGAGCAGGAACTTGCGCAGATTTTCGGCGGCGCGCTCGTTTTCGGTCTGCGCCTCGATCTTGCTGAGCTTGGTCACGCCGTCGACGAGCCGTGCGACCGACGCACCGAACAGCCGCGTAATCTCCTCGGGCGTGGCGACGGTATCCTCGATCGTATCGTGCAGGATCGCGGTCGCGATCGTCTCGTCGTCGAGATGCAGATCGGTCAGGATGCCGGCGACTTCGATCGGATGGCTGAAATAGGGATCGCCATTGGCGCGCTTCTGGCTGCCGTGCGCTTGCATCGAAAAGACGTATGCGCGGTTGAGCAGAGCCTCATTGGCATTGGGATCGTAATCAAGGACTCGATCGACGAGTTCGTACTGGCGCAGCATGTCGCGTCCAAGATGGCGTTGCGCGTAGCTGCTTTGCAACATATTTGCGCGCCTGCCCCAAGAAAAAGCCCCTCCCGCGCGTGGCGCGGAAGGGGCAGTGACCTCTCGGGGAGGATATTTATTTGGCGCGTGCGTTGCACTTTTCGAGCGCAGGCGCGTCAAAGGACTGGCCACCCGCGCTGAACGACGCCAATTTGCCCGCGCTCTTTACGACCATTTCGCACATGATCGCTTCGCGTTGCGGACCCTTGTTCGCGGTGAAGGCGGTGGTGTTCCACTTCCATACCGTGCCGTTGGTGATCAGCAGCGTCTTGGTGGGCGCAGCAACCGGGGTCGCAGCATAATAGGGGCCGGCATC
Source organism: Sphingomonas psychrolutea (assembly GCF_014636175.1). Taxonomy (GTDB): domain Bacteria; phylum Pseudomonadota; class Alphaproteobacteria; order Sphingomonadales; family Sphingomonadaceae; genus Sphingomonas; species Sphingomonas psychrolutea. The sequence goes on from NZ_BMDW01000007.1 coordinate 74,819, forward strand.
GGCGGCATGCGCGACGATCGGGCTAAGCGAAGCGGCCGAGACCAAAGCGGCGGCGGCAAGCGAGAGCAAGCGGGTCATGGGGAGGCTCCTTCTTTATTCAGTTGCGAATTACTACTTAAATGCTGCACATGCGAGTTGCAAGTAAAAACGTATATTTCATTCCCATGACGCGCAAAAATGCGATAAGGTGACAGATTATGGACGGAAAACTCCGCGAACCCTTGCGGGAACTGGCAAGCTGCAGCCTCCCCGCCGCGCTCGAGGCGATGGGAGAGCGCTGGAGTTTCATGATCTTGCGGGCAGCGTTTAACGGGCTGCACCATTTCGAGGAATTTCAGTCCGAACTCGGCATCGCACGCAATATCCTCGCCAATCGGCTTGGGCGGCTGGTCGATCACGGCATTCTGACACGCACCGCAATGCCCGCCGACCGCCGCAAGATTCATTATCAATTGACCGACAAGGGCTCGGCGTTGCTGCCGACGATGCTTGCGCTGCGACAATGGGGTGAACGCTGGGAGACCGGTTTTCCGGCAAGCCCCGTTTTGGTCGATGCGCGCGACATGCGACCGATCGGCCCGATTGATGTGCGCGCGCATGACGGGCGGGTGTTGACCAAACACGACTTGCTCTGGGCGTTGCCCGAGCATGTCGATTATGGCGAGGCCGAGCTGCGCGCTGCTGAGTAAACGGGTGGGCGCCCGCCAAAACCGGGAGTAGATTCCGGCGAAAATCTTGCGTATCGAGGTGTCCGTGCCCAGCCTCCATGCCCTCGCCAACCCGGCGCGCTTCCTGAAAATCGCCAGGCCGCTGACCCCCTTGCTGTTCTGGGCGGGCGTGTTGCTGCTCGGGTACGGCGTGTGGGGCGGCCTTACGCAGACCCCGGCGGATTATCTGCAGGGCGAGACGGTGCGGATTCTCTACATCCACGTGCCGACCGCGTGGCTCGGCATGTCGGGGTGGAGCGGGATTGCAGTCTCGTCGCTGGTCTTTCTCATCTGGCGCCACCCGCTCGCGATGATCGCCGCGCGCGCGATCGCGTTGCCGGGCGCGGTCTTTGCGGCGCTCTGTCTGGCGACAGGGTCGATCTGGGGTCGGCCGACCTGGGGCACGTGGTGGCAATGGGACGGGCGGCTGACCTCAATGCTGCTGCTGTTCTTCGTCTATCTCGGCTTCATGGCGCTGGTCCGCGCCGATGATGATCGCGGTGGAGACGGGCGTATTCCGGCGATCTACGGCATTGCCGGCTCGGTCCTGCTGCCGATCATCCGCTATTCGGTGGTGTGGTGGAACACGCTGCATCAGGGCCAGAGTATCGGCATCACCAAATCGAGCATCGATCCGTCGATCCTGTGGCCATTGTGGTTCACGCTTGGCGGCTTCACGCTGCTGTTCGCCGGGATCGTCTTGATGCGGATGCGCACGATCCTCGCCCGCACCAAGGCCGAGGCGCGAATGCGGCGGATGGCGAATGTCGTGGAGGTGATGGCGTGAACCCCTGGCCGTTCGTGACCGCCGCCTATGTGCTGACCGGGGTTGCCTCGGCCGGACTTGCGCTGTGGAGTTATCTGGCGATGCGGAAGGCCGAGAAGAAGTGAAGGCCAAGCATCAGCGTTTGACTTTGGGTCTGCTCGCGGTCGCGGCGGTCGGCGGGGCGAGTGTGCTGGCGCTCTCCGCGCTGAAAGATCAGGCGGCGTTCTTCTATGCGCCGGGCGACGTGAAGAAAGATGGCTTGCCACTGGGCAAGGCGGTACGGCTTGGCGGCATGGTTGAGGGCGGATCGATCCAGCGGCTCGCCGACGGGGTGTCGATGCGCTTCGTCGTGACCGATGGCCTCGCCACCGTGCCGGTCGCGTTTCGCGGGATCGCGCCCGACCTGTTCCGCGAGAAATCGGGTGTCGTGGCGGAAGGATCGTTCAATCCCGATGGCAGCTTTACCGCGACCAATTTGCTCGCCAAGCATGACGAGAAATACATGCCGCCCGAAATGGCGGGCAAGATGCACGAGACGAAAACCCTGAAACAATGATCGGCGCACGATGTTAGCAGAAGCCGGCCTTGCCGCTTTGTGGTTCGCCGCAGCGCTCGCCTTGCTCCAGCTCGTGCTGGCGGGGCTCGGCGTGTGGCGTTCGGCGAAACCGGCGCTGGCGCACGACGTATCAACCGCCGAGATCATGGCCGCAGTCCGCCCGGTCGCGGTGGTGCAGGGCGCGCTCGCGCTCGCCGCGATGTTGCTGCTGATCTGGGTGTTCGCGCGCAGCGATATGTCGGTGCTGCTGGTTGCGCAGAACAGCCATTCGGACAAGCCGATGCTGTACAAGGTGGCGGGCGCATGGGGTAACCACGAAGGCTCGATGCTGCTGTGGGTGACGATTCTCGGCGTCGCCGGGGCCGCTGTCGCCTTGCTCGAACGCAGCCTGGACCGACGCACGCTGATCGCGACGCTGGGCGCGCAAGCGGCGATTGCGCTCGGGTTCTACGCGTTCCTGCTGTTTTCCTCGAATCCGTTTGCCCGGCTCAATCCGGCGCCGGCCGATGGCAATGGCCTCAACCCGCTGCTGCAGGACCCCGGCCTCGCCTTCCACCCGCCGACTTTGTACATCGGCTATGTCGGCATTTCGATCGCGTTTTCGTTCGCGGTCGGCGCGATGATCACGCGCGATGTCGGCCCTGCTTTTGCCCGTGCGATGCGGCCGTGGGTGCTGGGCGCGTGGATTTTCCTGACGCTTGGTATCACCGCGGGTTCATACTGGGCCTATTATGAGCTCGGTTGGGGCGGCTGGTGGTTCTGGGACCCGGTCGAGAATGCCTCGCTCATGCCGTGGCTGGCGGCGACTGCGTTGCTCCATTCGGTGTCCGTGCTGGCGACGCGCGACGGCCTCCGCGCGTGGACCTTGATGCTGGCGGTGGTCGCCTTCTCCATGTCGATGCTCGGCACCTTCCTGGTGCGCTCGGGCATCCTGACCAGCGTCCATGCTTTTGCGGTCGATCCGACGCGGGGTTCCTTCATCCTGGCGTTGCTGGCGATCTATATCGGCGGCGCGCTGCTGCTGTTTGCGCTGCGCGTCGGCACGGTGAAGCAAGGCAATACGTTCGATTTCGTCAGCCGCGAGGGCGCGCTGATTGCCAATAACCTCTTGCTGACGGTGATCCTCGGGATCGTGCTGATCGGCACGCTTTACCCGATCGTTGCGGCCGGATTCGGCACGCAATTGTCGGTCGGGGCGCCCTTCTTCGACAAAGCAGCGGGCCCGGTCGCGCTCGCGCTGGTCGCGGTGATGGCGGCGGGGCCGATGCTACGCTGGCGGCGCGATACGGCGGAGGCGGTGCTCAAGCGGATGACGCTGCCGGTCGCGGTGACGGGAATCGTGCTGATTTTGGTGGCGATGCTGGGGCATGTCGCCGTACTGCCGCTGCTCGGGCTGGCGCTTGCGGCGGGGCTGGCGGTGGCGAGCGTTGCGCCGTTGTGGATGCGCAATTTGCGCCGCACGCCTTTATTCACGTACGGCATGGTGCTCGCGCATCTCGGCATCGCGGTGAGTCTCGCGGGGATGGCGTGCGACACCGCCTTTACGCAGGCGACGCTGGTCGCCGCGCGCGTCGGCGTGGCGCAGCGCGTCGGGCCGTTCACTGTGACGCTCGACGGGATCAAGCCCGTGATCGGGCCGAACTGGTCGGCGCTCGAAGCGCGGCTGAGCGTGCGGCGTGGCGAGACTGGAAGCGTGTTTTACCTGCGCCCGCAATCGCGCTTTTTCGCCAACCCGGTGACGGTAACGAGCGAATCGGCGATCGCCACACGCTGGGATGGCCAGCTTTACACCGTGCTGGGCGAGCCCGACGGGACGGGGCGCTGGCAATTGCGGCTGTGGTGGAAGCCGTTCGTGACGCTGATCTGGTTCGGCGGCGCGCTGGTCGCCCTCGGTGGCGCGCTGTCGCTGCTCGGGCGCTTGCTGCGCGCGCGGCAAGGCAAGCTGCGTGAGGGCTCCGCATGACGCGGCCGCTGATCTGGGTGCCGTTCCTCGGCGCGATTGCCTTGTTCGCGGTGATCGCCTGGGGGCTATTCCGGCCCGCCGACCGGGTTATTCATTCGGCGCTGGTCGGGCAGAAGCTGCCGGCGTTCACTTTACCGCCGATCGTTCCGGGTAAGCCGGGCCTCTCGACCGCTGCGTTCGCCACCGGCAAGCCGCGCTTGCTCAATGTGTTTGCCAGCTGGTGCATTCCGTGCATTGCCGAGGCACCGCAATTGCTGAAATTGCAGCAAGCCGGGGTCGAGATCGACGCGGTCGCGATCCGCGATACGCCCGCCGCGATCGCCGATTTCCTCGCGCGGAATGGCGATCCTTATCGCGCGATCGGCGACGACCAAGCCAGCGCCGTGCAACTCGCACTCGGATCGGCGGGCGTACCCGAAACCTTCGTAATCGACGGGCAGGGGCGGATCGTCCAGCAACATGTCGGCGATATCCGCGAAGAAGAAGTGCCGGGACTGATCGCCGCGGTGAGGAATGCGCGGTGAAGTGGCTCGCAATTCTGCTGCTCGCGCTGGCGGCCCCCGCCTTTGCCGACAGCAATCAGCCGCCTGCGCCGCTTGCCAACGTGCAGTTGAAGGACCCGGCCAAGGAAGCGCAAGCGCAAGCGCTGATGCTCACGCTGCGCTGCGTCGTGTGTCAGGGGCAGTCGATCGCCGACAGCAATGCCGAAATGGCAGGAGACATGCGCTCGCTCGTCCGCACGCGGATCGCGGCCGGGGAAAGCTCGCAGTCGATCCGCGATTGGTTGATCGCGCGCTATGGCGATTATGTCAGCTATGATCCGCCGCTCAGCGCCACCACCGCGCCGCTGTGGATCGCGCCGCTGGCCTTGCTGGCGATCGGCGCTTGGCTGGCGCGGGCGAGTTTCAAGCGGCGGCGATCCTCATGAATGTGCTGATCCTGCTGGCGGTCGGGCTCGTCGCGGCGAGCGTATTGTGGGCGATGGGCGTCGCGCGCCGGTTGTGGACGATTGCAGGCGCAGCACTGATGCTGGGCGCGGCGGGCTTCGCGCTGCAAAGCCAGGCGCACCAGCCAGGCAAGCCGACTGAGGCCGATGTGACGCCGATCTCGGTCGATCCCGGCATGATCGCCTTTCGTGAATTGGTGTTCGCGCCGTCGCGGGAGGACAGCCTCGCCCTCGCCACCGCCGATGCGCGGCTGCGGTCGGGCGACGCGCATGCCGCCGCCGAGGGATTGCGCGCCGAAATCGCGCTGCGGCCGGGCAATGCCGTGCTGTGGAGTGGTCTTGGCTACGCGATTGCGCTGCATGATGGCGCAGTGTCACCTGCCGCGAAATTCGCCTTTCGCCGCGCCGTTACGCTCGCACCGCGGGCGCCTGGGCCAACCTTCTTCCTCGGCATGGCCTATGTCGATTCGGGGGATTTCGCGGCGGCGCGGCCGGCCTGGGCCTATGCGCTCGCGGTAACGCCCAAGGACGCGCCATACCGCGCGGATATTGCCGATCGGCTGGCCGCGGTCGACCAGTTCCTGAGAATGTCCGCCGCGCAGCGCGCCGCCGGGGGTATGCGCTGATTTAGCGCACGACTAGGCGCGTATAGAGGTGCCACGTGGCGTAGCCCAGCCACGGCAACACTACCGCCAGCCCGATCGCCGCCGGGATCAGCCCGAGCAGCAGCAGACCGGCGACGCGCAAGCCCCAGCCGAACACTTCGCGCGGATTTTCGCGCACCGCCTTGATCGACGTGCGCAGCGCTGTTCCGGCATCGACTGGTTTGTCGACGACCATCGGGAAGGATACGACCGCAACGATCAGCGTCACCACCGCAAACGCTCCGCCCGCCAGATTGCCGAGCACGATCAACTGCCAGCCTTCGCCCGTCGTAAACAGGCGCCCGAAGAAATCTCCGACTTGCATCGGCGCGTTCGCCCCGAAGGTGACGCCGTAAATCGCATAAGCGACGCCGAGCCAGGCGACGAACAGCACCGCCAGCCCGAATGTCAGCGTGACGAGCGGCCAGCGGCTGCGCCCACCCAGCGGATCGACGAAATGCCACCAGCTCGAATCGCGCCCTTCTTCGCGCCGCCGCGCCAGTTCGTAAAAGCCCGAGGCGACCGCCGGTCCCGCGATAGACAGGCCGGCGACCAGCGGAAAGAACAAGGGGAGCAACGGCGCGTTGAACGCGAGCGCGACGGCGATGCCGCAGATGATCGGATAGAGCAGCCCGAGAAAGATCAGATCGCCGCGCTTCGCCTGAAAATCCTTCCACCCCTCCGCCAGCGCCCAGTTGAGATCTGCCGTACCAATCCGCCTGACCTCGGGAAGATCGGCGGGCATGGATGTCGCGATTGCATCGAGCGTGGTCATCGGAAAGATCCTCTCGGCGGTTGCGGTACGTCCCTCTTTCTTGTTCTGGTACCAAGCTACGCCTCTCGTTCCGTAACGGCAAGGTCAGGCGAACGGCGCGTTCAGACGCACGATCGTCCAGTTGAGGAAGGCGGCAAAGCTGACCCACAGGAAATAGGGCACGATCAGTAAAGCCGCGAATGGCGAAATCGGCCACAGCCCGATGAGCAAGGCGACCAGCGACGCCCACAGGAACACCACTTCGCCGAGTGCCCAATCGGGTCGTCTGAGCGCGAAGAACAAGGGGCTCCACAGAAAATGGCAGGCCGCATTGACCGCGAACAGGATGATGATCGACGTGCGGGCGGCGGCATCGGGCGCGGCGGTCCAGGCGATCGCGGCGGACCAGGCCGCCAGCCCGAGGATGATCGTCCAGGCCGGCCCGAATGCCCAGCCCGGCGGCTGCCAGCTCGGCTTGCGCAAAGTGTTGTACCAGCTGCCGATCGGCGTCGCCAAGCCGCCGGCCACGAGCAGGGCAGCCGCGCAGCCGCCGGAAACGTAAAGAGGATTCATCGGGGTCCAATCGTCTTGACGCCCCCCATGCCGCGGCCAAGATTCTGGGGAGTGTCCACTTGTCGTGTGTCCAACGCATGATACACCGTGTGGATGCGTGTGTCTTTCCCCTTCTCCGCGATCGTCGGTCAGGACGAGATGAAATTGGCGCTGTTGCTGGCTGCCGTTGATGCGCGGATCGGCGGAGTGATGGTGTTTGGCGATCGCGGTACGGGGAAATCGACCGCGGTGCGCGCGTTGGCGGCGTTGTTGCCCCCCGTCTCTGCGGCGCTCGCCGGTTTCCACGCAGAAGGATCGGCGCCGCCTGCCCCCAAGGCGACGGTTCCGGTGCCGTTCGTCGATTTGCCGCTCGGCGCGACCGAGGACCGCGTGGTCGGCGCGCTCGATCTCGAACGCGCGCTGGGGGCGGGGGTCAAGGCGTTCGAGCCGGGCTTGCTCGCGCGGGCGAATGGCGGGTTCCTCTATATCGATGAAGTCAATCTGCTCGAGGATCATATCGTCGATTTGCTGCTCGACGTGGCGGCATCGGGCGAGAATGTCGTCGAACGCGAGGGTCTGTCGGTGCGGCATCCGGCGCGGTTCGTGCTGGTCGGCAGCGGCAATCCGGAAGAAGGCGAACTCCGCCCGCAATTGCTCGATCGATTCGGCCTGTCGGTCGAAGTGCGTACGCCGCAGGATTTGGCAAGCCGCGTGGAAATCCTCAAACGTTGCGATGCGTTCGAGCGGACGCCTGTGGACTTTGCCGAAGTCTGGCGCGCGGCCGAGAAGAAGACGCTCAAGCAAATCGCGCGCGGGCGCGCTGGCCTGGCGAAGGTCGCGATGTCCGATGCGATGCTGGCGCGGGCGTCGGGCTTGTGCATGGCGGTGGGGGCCGATGGCCTGCGCGGGGAGCTGACGCTGATGCGCGCGGCGCGCGCGCTGGCGGCATTGGAAGGCAAGCTAGAGGTGACGCCTGACCATATCGCGCGCGTCGCCCCGCTCGCGTTGCGGCACCGGCTGCGGCGTGGGGTGCTCGACGAGACCGGCTCGACGGTCCGGATCGAGCGCGCGTTGGACGAACTGGCGGCGGCGTGAGCGCGGACGGCCCCGTCGGATCTGGGGTTCGATCCGGGGCATTCGACGATGCGATGCTGGCGGCGCAGCTTTGCGCGTTCGATCCGGTTGGGCTCGGCGGCATGATCTTGCGCGGCGGCGGTGAGGTGCGCGACGCAGTGGTTGCGGCCCTGCGCGACGCGTTACCCGAGGGCGCACCGGTGCGGCGCATTCCGGCGCATGTCGATGATGATGCGCTGCTCGGCGGGCTCGATCTCGGCGCGACGCTCGCGCTTGGGCGGCCGGTGCGGCAGGCCGGCGTGCTGGCGGCGGCGGATGGCGGGCTGGTGGCGCTGCCGATGGCCGAGCGGATGAGCGATGCGACGGGGGCGCGGATTGCGTCGGTGCTTGATGCGGGGTCGGTCGAGGGATTGGAGGCGCAGTTCGTACTGGTCGCGCTCGACGATGGGGTCGATGAGGAAGAGCCGCCGCACGCGCTGGTCGAGCGGCTGGCGTTTCGGATCGATCTGTCGGACGTGCGGCTTCCGATAGATTTACCCCTTCCGCCTTCCCCCGCGAAGGGCGAGGCCCAGTCGCGGGACGACGATGATCAAGCGCCGTCCTCACCAATTAAAGCGTCCGCGGCTAGGCCCCGCCCTTCGCCGGGGAAGGAAACAGGGGCAAAGATTGGGGAAGGCGAAGTCTTCGCGACCCTTGCCGCCGCGTCGCTGGCTTTGGGAATTGATTCGGCGCGCGCGCCGCTGTTCGCGCTGCGCACAGCGCGCGCCGCGGCGGCGCTAGCCGGGCGCGAGGCGATGGCCGAGGAAGACGTGATTCTCGCGGTGCGGCTCGTCCTCGGTCCGCGCGCGACGCGCTTTCCCGCACCGCCCGAGGCGGAACAGGACATGCCCGAGGACGCCCCGCTCCCACCGCCGCCGCCCGAAACCGACTCGGGGGAGGAGGAGCAAGGCGAGCCAAAACCCCCCGAGGATGTTGTGCTCGAAGCAGCGCTCGCGTCGCTGCCGCGCGATGTGCTCGAAAAGCTTGCGGCGGGGCGCGGTCGGCGGCGCGCGGGCGCGGCACGCGGCAAGGGCGAGCGGCGCACATCGCTGCAGCGCGGGCGGCCGATGAGCGCGCGCGCCGGGGTGCCGCGCGGGGGGCTGCGACTCAGCCTGATCGACACGCTGCGCGCGGCGGCCCCATGGCAGGGCTTGCGGGACCGGGGCGACGGCCCGATCCGCATCCGCCGCAACGATTTGCGGATTCGTCGTTTCGAGACGCGCGCGGAAACACTGACGATCTTCGCGGTCGATGCTTCGGGATCGGCGGCGGCGGCGCGGCTGGCCGAGGCGAAGGGTGCGGTCGAACTGTTGCTGGCCGAAGCTTATGTGAAGCGCGCGCACGTCGCGCTGGTGGCGTTCCGCGGGACCACCGCCGAAATTTTGCTGCCGCCGACGCGGTCGCTGACGCGCGCGCGTCGCGCGCTGGCGGAATTGCCGGGGGGTGGGGGAACACCGCTGTCGATCGGGCTCGATGCCGCGCGCGAGCTGGCCGAGGCGGCGCGGGCGCGCGGACGCACCCCCTTCATCGTCGTGCTGACCGACGGCCGCGCCAATATCGCCGCCGATGGCAGCACGGTGCGCGCGCGGGCCGAACAGGATGCCGAGCAAGCCGCGCGCGCGATCGGCCAGGCCGGGATCGGCGCAGCGTTCGTCGATACATCGGCGCGACCCCGGCCCGAGGGCGCGCGGCTCGCGCTGGCGATGGGTGCGCGCTATTTGCCGCTGCCGCGCGCCGATGCCGCGATGATGCACCGGGCCGTCGCAGCGGTGCAGGCAGCGTGAGCAAGCCCGAGTGGAACGTCGAGGGCCGCGACTGGCCCAACCGCGCCACCAGCCGTTTCGCCGATACCGGCCGGATGCGTTGGCATGTGCAGGTGGCGGGAAGCGGCCCGGTGTTGTTACTGCTCCACGGGACGGGGGCCGCGACGCATAGCTGGCGCGATCTTCTGCCGTTGCTGGCAGAGCATTTCACCGTCGTCGCGCCCGATTTGCCGGGGCACGGCTTTACCACCGGGCGTCCGTCCGGCGGGCTGTCGATGGTCGGCATGGCGCGCGCGGTTGGCGAGCTGATGACGAAGCTCGATCTCGCCCCCGATATGGTTGTCGGGCATTCCGCCGGGGCTGCGATCGCGCTGCGGATGGTGCTCGACGGGGTTATCGCGCCACAGGCCGTGATCGGTCTGAACTCGGCGTTGATGCCGTTTCCCGGTCTTGCCGCGAAGCTCTTCCCGACGCTGGCGCGGATGCTGTTCGTCAATCCGTTTGCGCCGCACCTCTTCGCCGCAATGGCGCGCGGGCCGGGCGAGGCGGGGCGCTTTCTGGAACGCGCCACTGGATCGCGAATCGATGGCGCGGGGGTCGATTTCTACCGGCGGCTGTTCGCCACATCGGACCATTGCGCGGGCGCGCTGACGATGATGGCGGCGTGGGACCTCGAAGCGCTATCGCGCGACTTGCCGCGCATCCGCGTGCCGGTCCGGTTCGTACACGGTTCCGGCGATGCGGCGATTCCGCTGGCGTCGGTCAACGACGCGGCGGCGCTGATTCCGGGCACCCGAGTCGAAGTCCTGCCCGACCTCGGCCATCTCGCGCATGAGGAACGGCCGGACGAGGTCGCGCGGCTGATCGGCGATTTCGCGCAGGCGGTAGCAGTGCGGGAGTAGGACGATGATCGGCAACAACCTCGGGATCATCGAAATGGCGATGACGGGTGTGCTCGTGCTCGGCTTCTGCCTGTATCAATATGTCGCGATGACGCGCGCCATCGCCCGCAGCAAGCGCGACCGTGACGCCTCAGCGGGCAGCGCGGGGCATGCGCATGGTGAGCATCGACTGGACGATCGGTGAGCGGAACCTTCCGAGCGACAGGCTTTCGTGCACCGCACGCACGTCTTCGCCGAACAGCCGCGTATCGATCGCCGAGCGCGCGTAGAAGGGCGCGTCGACCCAGGTCTTGACCACCTTGGGCTGATAGCCGGGATCGGCGCGAGTGAGGCGGTCGATCAGCCAGCCAGTGCGCGTGAGCGCCGCGGTCGGCGGTGGCGCGACGTCGGTCCAATTGCCCTGCCGGTCCATCCTGAGCGCCAGATCGAAGGGCGTGCCATCGACGCGGCGGCCCTCATAGAGCACCGCCACGTCGTTCTTGAGATGCGCGCGCGACCAGTGCCAGTCGTCGAAACCGGCCTCGAGCGGCTCCGCGCCGAAATTCGAATCGAAATAGCCGCCACCCGACCAGCTTACGCCGGGGTGGGTCATGTCGACTTCGACGCGCGCGCGGGGTGCGACCGGATGCCAGCGATGCTTGCCCAGCGGATCGAGGTGGAAACCGGTGGTCCCGATCATCTCGGGATAGACGCGGACTTGCCCGCGCACCGGATAGGGGAGCGGGGCCGATGTCTCGGCGATGTCGATCACCAGCACGTCGCCGTCCCAATGCAGCGAGCTCGGGCCGATCGCGAGGTGATCGGCATCGCGGCGGACGCTGGTGCTCGGGCGTTCGGTCATCGCCCACGCCTTGCCGCGCGGGCCGGTCATCGACACGTTGATCGCGCAGTGGTTTTCCGGGCTGTGGCGCCCGCTCAGCTTGTAATAGGGCGAGAAGACGCTGCCGATAAAGGCGATGATCGTGAGCCCGTAACGCCCGCCATCGGGTCCCGCGGCGTCGCTGAAGGCGTCGATATACCACCAGGCATAGCCGTTCGCGTCGACCTGTACGTCGAACCGAGGTCCTTGAGCAGGATATCGACGGCTAGGCCGCCGCTGAGCGCCGCCATCGGGACGCCGGCGCCCGGGTGCGTGCTCCCGCCCGCGCAATAAAGACCAGGGATCGCTGTCCGGGCGCCGGGCCGGCGGAAGGACGCCGCCCATCCGTGCGAGGCCCGTCCATAAAGGGCTCCACCCGTCGAAGGGAACAGCGTTTCGAACTCCATCGGCGTCGTAAGCGTCGTTGCCGCCGGCGATAGCACCACCGAGAGCCCGGCCCTTGCCAAACTCTCCAGCATCCGGACTTGGCATGTGTCGATCTCCGCTTGGGTGAATCCGGGGCCGTCGCCGATCGGCGGGGCATTGACGAGAATCTGCAACCGCTCGGGCCCGGCGGGGCCATTGCCAGCGCCATCGCGGTCCTGCGCGCAGACATAGACGGTCGGCATATCGGGCAGGCGCTTGGCGGCGAGCTGATCGAACTCCGCCGCATAATCGTCCGAGAAGATCACGTTATGGTGTAGCAGCGGGAAACCGCTGGTTTGCGCTTGCGCTGTCCAGACCATCGCCCCGAGCGAGCGCGCGGCGCGATCCGTCGGAGGAACGGCGGACGCAACGGCCGCGCCGAAGCGGCCATCGGCAATCGCGGCGGGATCGGCATTGCAGATGATTGACCCGGCGCTTAGCCGCTCGCCGCTCGCCAGCACGACGCCAGAGGCGCGGCCCTGTGCGACCAGAATTTCGCGGACCGGTTCGCCATAGCGAAACTGCGCGCCGCCGCGCACCGCCAGCGCCTCCAAAGCACGCGCGAGCGCGTGCATACCACCGTCGAGCAGCCACACGCCGCTGGCCTCGACATGCGCGATCAGCATCAGCGTGGCGGGGCATTTGAACGGCGAGGAGCCGCAATAGGTGGCATAGCGGCCGAACAGCTGGCGCAGGCGCGGATCGCGGAAATGCTCGCCGAGCGCCTTCCATAAGGTTTCGAACGGCCGCTTGGTGATGAGCTCGCGGGGGTTAGCCAGACCCATTTGCCAGGCGAGCCCCATCGGCGTGCGCCGCTGGCTGCGCATGAAGGGGCGGTCGAGCCCGGTGAAGACTTGCTGCGCCTCGGCGCAGAATGCGCGGTATCCCCGCGCCTCGTCGGCTCCGGCAAAGGCACCGATCGCGTCGGCGCTCGCGTCGCGGTCGGCAAAGAGATCGAGCCGCGCATCGCCCCAGGCGTGACGGGCGAGCCGGGCGGTCGGACGCAGCGTTACGAAATCGTCGAGCGCGGCACCGCAGGCTTCAAAAATGCCGTCGAACACGTCGCGCATCGTGAACACCGTCGGGCCGCCGTCGATCTGCGCGGTGCCGGCGGCCACTTGCCGCATCTTGCCGCCGGGGGCATGCGCCGCTTCGACCACCGTCACGTCCAGCCCGCGCGCGGCAAGCAAAGCGGCGCTGGTCAGACCGCCCACCCCTGCGCCGATAACGATGGCTGTGTCGCGCTGCATTCGACTCCTAACGGCGATTGACGCTTATCGTGCATGCGTCCAATTGTTTGGACATATGAAGCTGACTAGACCCGATGACAACCGAAATTGGCGGGAACGCTGGATCGCTTGGCGCAATCGAATCCTTGCCGATCCGGGCTTTCAGCGCTTCGCCGTGCGCTTTCCGCTCACGCGCGGAATCGTCCGGGCGCGGGCGCGCACGATGTTCGATCTGGTGGCGGGTTTCACCTATTCGCAGACGATTGCGGCGTGTGTCGAGCTGGGTTTGCTTGAGTTGCTCGCGGCGGGGCCGTTGGCAATCGAGGAGATCGCCGCGCGAGTCGACGTGCCGGTTGAAGGGACCGAGCGCCTGTTGCGGGCGGCGGCGGCGCTGAACCTGACGCAGCGGCTCGATGCGACGCGCTGGGCGCTGGGCGCCGATGGCGCAGCGCTGCGCGGCAATGGCGGCATCGTCGAGATGGTTGCGCACCACCGCTTGCTCTATGCCGATTTGGCGGATCCGGTCGGCTTGCTGCGGCGCGGCGGCGGGGGCGGGCAGCTTGCGCATTATTGGACCTATGCCGAGCGCGCGGGCGAGGGCGACGGGGATGATGTCGCGGCCTATTCGCGGCTGATGGCGGCGTCGCAGCCGTTGGTGGCGCAGCATATTATCGACAGTTACGGCTTTGGGCGGCACGCCCGCATGCTCGATGTCGGGGGCGGTGAGGCACGCTTCGTGCGCGCGGTGGCGGCGCGCGTGCCGCGACTCGCGCTGTCGATGTTCGATCTTCCCGCGGTCGGCGCGCGCGCGAAAGCGGCGCTGCTGGCGGCCGGACTCGGCAACCGAGTCGAGATTTTCGGCGGCAATTTTCTCGAGGACCCGCTGCCGCACGGGCATGACCTGATCACGCTGGTGCGCGTCCTGCACGATCATGACGATGCGCCCGCGCTCGCCTTGTTGCGCGCGGTCCATGCTGCCTTGCCGCCGGGCGGTACGCTGTTGATTGCCGAGCCGATGGCCGGAACACGCGGCGCGGAGCCGTCGGGCGATGCCTATTTCGGCCTGTACCTGTGGGCGATGGGGTCGGGCCGTCCCCGCACCGCAGACGAAATCCGCCGCATGCTGCGCATGACCGGCTTTGCCGAGTCGCGCATCGTTCCGACTGCCTTGCCGCTCACCGTTCGGATCATCGTCGCGACCCGATAGGCAAAATGCGTCAACACGAGTTGACAATATAAAGTGTCCAGATAGACTGACACTATAAGCAAACCCGATGATCGGGTGGTCGCGGCAGGGGAAGCTCGGTGGAAACACTGGCGGTAGTGTTGGAGGCTCCGGAGCGGTTGGCGCTCCGTGCACTTTCGCTCACCGCGCTGGGCTCCGCCGACGTGCTGATCGACGTCGCGCATAGCGGAATCAGTTCGGGTACCGAGAAATTGCTGTGGTCGGGCAAAATGCCGGCCTTCCCGGGCATGGGCTATCCGCTGGTGCCGGGCTACGAATCGGTCGGACGGATCGTCGATGCCGGTGCTGAAGTGCGCGGGCGGATCGGCGAGTGGGTCTTCGTACCCGGTGCGAATTGCTATGAAGGCGCGCGTGGTTTGTTCGGGGGAACGGCGCAACGCGTGGTGATGCCCTCGGCGCGCGCGCTGCCGGTCGCCGAATCGCTCGGGCGCGACGGCATTCTGACCGCGCTCGCTGCAACCGCTTATCATGCGGTCGTGGGCGGAAAGGCCCCGGATTTGGTGATCGGCCACGGCATTGTTGGACGGCTGATCGCGCGGATTGTGGTCGCGCTGGGCGCGCCTGCACCGACGGTGTGGGAAACCAATCCGAATCGCCGTGATGCTGCTGGCTATACCGTGATCGACCCTCCTGCCGATGCGCGCCGCGATTATGCGACGATCTGCGACGCGAGCGGCGCGCCCGACATTCTCGACCTGCTCGTGCCGCGCCTGACCAAGGGCGGGGAGATCGTGCTGGCGGGTTTCTACGACCGGCTGAGCTTCGCCTTTCCGCCGGCCTTCATGCGCGAAGCGCGGATGCGCATTTCGGCCGAATTTACCCCCGCCGACGTGGCCGCGACCAATGCGCTGGTCGCTTCGGGCGCGCTGCGTTTTGATGGGCTGATCAGCCATGTCCGCCCCGCGAGCGAAGCGGCCGACGCTTATCCCGCCGCGTTTGGCGACTCGACTTGTCTGAAGATGGTGCTCGATTGGAGTCATGTATGACGATGCTAGATCTCGGCTCCTTGCGCGATGAAGCGCACGAAGAGCCCGATCCCGTCCATACGGGTCCGATCACCAAGGAAACGCAGATCATCGCGATCTACGGTAAGGGCGGCTCGGGCAAATCCTTCGCGCTCGCCAATTTGAGCTACATGATGGCGCAGCAAGGCAAGCGCGTTTTGCTGATCGGTTGCGATCCCAAGAGCGATACCACTTCGCTATTGTTCGGCGGGAAATCGACCCCGACGATCATCGAAACGTCGAGCAAGAAGAAGCTGGCGGGCGAAGAGATCGGCATCGAGGACGTCTGCTTCCAGCGCGACGGCGTGTTCGCGATGGAATTGGGCGGACCCGAGGTCGGGCGCGGCTGCGGCGGGCGCGGGATCATCCATGGTTTCGAGACGCTCGAGAAACTCGGTTTCCACGAATGGGGCTTCGATTACGTCCTGCTCGATTTCCTGGGGGACGTGGTGTGCGGTGGCTTCGGCCTGCCGATCGCGCGCGACATGTGCCAGAAGGTCATCGTCGTCGCCTCGAACGATTTGCAGTCGCTCTACGTTGCCAACAATGTTTGCAAGGCGGTGGAATATTTCCGCAAGATGGGCGGCAATGTTGGCGTCGCGGGGATGATCCTCAACAAGGATGACGGCACTGGCGAAGCGAATGCCTTTGCCGAAGCGGTCGGCATCCCAGTGCTGTGTGCGATTCCCGCGAATGAGCACATCCGCAAGAAAAGCGCGAATTATCAGATCATCGGCAAGCCCGGTGGCGAATGGGCGAGCCTGTTCGAGGAGCTGGCGGTCAACGTCGCCGAAGCGCCGCCGCTGCGCCCCGCGCCGCTCGATCAGGATGGGCTGCTCGGTTTGTTCTCGGCCGATGTGACGGGGGCGGATTATTCGCTCAAGCCCGCGAGCCAGGCCGATATGCGCGGCGTGGCATACGTGCCCAAGCCGACTTTGGAAGTGGTGTACGATGCCGTCTGAGGCTGGCCTCGATCTTGAAAAGCCCGTCCCTCTGGGAGGGGTTGGGGAGGGCGACGCGACACGCGTTCGCGATGTATTGCTGACGTCACCCTCCCCCGACCCCTCCCAGGGGGCGGGGGGTGGCTGCGCGAGCGGATCGACCTTGCGTGAGGCGGCCGAACTTGCGGGCAAGTCCGAGGTTCTCGCGCGCTATGACGCCGATTATCCCAAGGGACCACACGATCAGCCGCAATCGATGTGCCCGGCGTTCGGCAGCTTGCGCGTGGGTCTCAGGATGCGGCGCACCGCAACGATCCTGTCGGGATCGGCGTGCTGCGTGTACGGCCTGACCTTCACCTCGCACTTCTACGGCGCGAAGCGGACGGTCGGGTACGTGCCCTTCTCGTCGGAGACGCTGGTCACCGGCAAATTGTTCGAAGACATTCGCGACGCGGTGCATCAGATCGCCGATCCGGCGCTGTATGACACGATCATCGTCACCAATCTGTGCGTGCCGACGGCATCGGGCGTGCCGCTGCAATTGCTGCCCAAGGACATCAATGGCGTCCGCATCATCGGCATCGATGTGCCGGGTTTCGGCATTCCCACGCATGCCGAGGCAAAGGACGTGCTGGCGGGCGCAATGCTCAGCTATGCGCGCAAGGAGGCCGAACAGGGCCCGGTCGCCGCGCCGAAAGAACGCCCGGATCGTCCGACGATCACGCTGCTCGGCGAGATGTTTCCGGCGGACCCGCCCGGCATCGGGCTGATGCTCGAACCGCTGGGCTTGGCCGCAGGGCCAGTCGTCCCGACGCGCGAATGGCGCGAGCTGTATTCGGCGCTCGATTGCGCGGCGGTGGCGGCGATCCATCCCTTCTACACCGCGAGCGTCCGCGAATTCGAAGCCGCCGGGCGGACCGTTGTCGGATCGGCCCCGGTCGGGCGCGATGGCACGGCGGCATGGCTCGACGCGATCGGCGCGGCCTGTGGCATCGCGCAGGACAAGATCGACGCGTCGAAAAACAAGTTCCTGCCCGCGATCGCAGGCGCGCTCGCCGCCAAGCCGATCAAGGGACGCATCACCGTGTCGGGCTATGAAGGCTCCGAATTGCTCGTCGCGCGGCTGTTAATCGAAAGCGGCGCGGAGGTGCCCTACGTCGGCACCGCTTGTCCGCGTACGGTGTGGTCCGATCCCGACCGCGAATGGCTCGAGGCGCATGGCTGCCGCGTGCAATATCGTGCGAGCCTGGAGCAGGATATCGCCGCGGTCGAGGAACATGGCCCCGATCTCGCGATCGGCACCACGCCCGTCGTCCAGCACGCCAAGCAAAAGGCGATCCCGGCGCTCTATTTCACCAACCTCATCTCAGCGCGCCCGCTGATGGGGCCGGCGGGTGCGGGCAGCCTGGCGATGGTGGTGAATGCGGCGCTCGCCAACCAGCACCGCTTCGACACGATGAAGGCGTTTTTCGAGGGCGTCGGCACCGGGTCGACCGCCGGCGTGTGGGAAAACACGCCGGTCGATCGTCCCGAATTCAAGGCGAAATATGCCGCCAAGCGGATTGCGGCGGCCAAGGCCGAGGAGCATATCGGCACATGACCCTCATTCTCGATCACGATCGGGCCGGTGGTTACTGGGGCGCAGTCTATGCGTTCACGGCAATCAAGGGCTTGCAGGTCATCATCGATGGCCCGGTGGGTTGCGAGAATCTGCCGGTTACATCGGTGCTGCATTACACCGACGGCCTGCCGCCGCATGAGCTGCCGATAGTCGTGACGGGATTGGGCGAGCAAGAGCTAGGCCGGGACGGCACCGAAGGCGCGATGAAGCGCGCCTGGGCGACGCTCGATCCCGATCTGCCCGCGGTCGTCGTCACCGGCTCGATCGCCGAGATGATCGGCGGCGGCGTCACGCCCGAGGGCACCAATATCCAGCGCTTTCTGCCACGCACGATCGACGAGGATCAGTGGCAATCGGGCGACCGCGCGCTGACCTGGCTGTGGACGCAGTTCGGCCCGAAGAAGGTCCCCGCGCTGCGTCCCCTGAAGGAGGGCGAGCGGCCCAAGGTCAACATCATCGGGCCGATGTATGGCAGTTTCAACATGCCGTCCGATCTGGCCGAAATTCGCCGCCTGATCGAAGGGATTGGTGCCGATGTCGGAATGGTCTTCCCGCTCGGCAGCCATCTTGCCGATGTGCGCAAGCTGGCCGATGCGGCGGTCAACGTCTGCATGTATCGCGAGTTCGGTCGCGGATTGTGCGAGGCGCTCGAGCGGCCCTATCTCCAGGCACCGATCGGGTTGCAGAGTACGACGCTGTTCCTGCGCAAGCTGGGCGAGCTGATCGGGCTCGACCCCGAACCTTTTATCGAACGCGAGAAGCACACCACGATCAAGCCGCTCTGGGATCTGTGGCGCTCGGTCACGCAGGATTTCTTCGCAACCGCCAGCTTCGGCATCGTCGCGACTGAGACGTATGCGCGGGGGATCCGCAATTTCCTCGAGAACGACATGGGGCTGCCCTGTACGTTCTCGTTCAACCGCTCCGCCGGGATCAAGCCCGACAATCAGGCGGTGATCGACGCGCTTAGGACCAATCCGCCGCTCATTATGTTCGGCAGTTTCAACGAGCGGATGTATATGGCCGAGGCCGGTTCGCGCGGCGTGTATATCCCGGCCAGCTTCCCCGGCGCGGTGATCCGCCGCCACACCGGCACGCCGTTCATGGGCTATGCCGGGGCGACTTACCTGATCCAGGAAGTGTGCAACGCACTGTTCGACGCGCTCTTCCACATCATCCCGCTCGCCGGACAGCTCGACAAGATCGAGGCAACGCCGGCGCGGATCGAACGCGAAGTGGCGTGGGACGATGCCGCCAAGGCTGCGCTCGACGAAGTGGTCGAGCGCGAGCCCGTGCTCGTGCGCATTTCCGCCGCCAAACGCATCCGCGATGCCGCCGAACGCGGCGCACGCCGCGCCGGCGAGACACGCGTGACGGCGGAACGGCTTGCCGGTGCCATCACTGAAAGCCGCGGCGGGTGACCGCGCGAGCCAGCCATCTCCGCACGACCGTGCGGATCAGCCGATCTTCGCGGTGCTCTGCGCTGCGTGGATGCCGTCGGGGGACGCGTGCCGCGCGCCTTATCTCGCCGGTTCGAACGACACAGAAGGAGCGAGCGATATGAGTGACGAAAGAATGGGACCGGGCACCTACCTGACGCCCGATGAAGCGAAGGAGTTTCACAAACTCTTCGTGCTGAGCATGGGCTTTTTCGTGGTGGTTGCGATCATCGCCCATATCCTCGTGTGGCAATGGCGCCCGTGGTTCCCGGGTACTGAGCCTTACAAGGCAGGCTTGGCCGCTGTGGCGCCCATCCAAGCGCCCATTGCCAGCAAAAGCTAAGGAGAAAATACCATGTGGAGAATGTGGGTAACTTTTGACCCTCGCCGGGTCCTCACCGCGCTCGCCGTGTTCTTGTTCACGCTGGCGATCCTGATTCACTTCATCCTGCTGAGCACCAACCGGTATAACTGGCTTGAGGCTCCGAATCCGACTGCTCCCGCAGCAGCGGTAGCAGCACCAGCCGCGCCCTGACGGACTCGGCTGACAGTCAATGTCGTAATATCTACGACGAGGCGGACGTGACCTGATTGGCGCCGAGCGCGCCCAGGTCCGTCCAGTCCTCCACCTTTTCGAATTTTGTCGATCTCGCCGCTGACCGGTGGGGGGGAAGGAGCGGGTCCATGGCACTCTTGAGCTTTGAACGGAAATACCGGGTTAGGGGCGGGACGCTCGTGGGCGGCGATCTGTTCGATTTTTGGATCGGCCCCTTCTATGTCGGCTTTTTCGGGGTCACGACCGCATTTTTTGCCGGGCTCGGCACCGCGCTGATCTTTTACGGCGCGTCGCTTGGGCCGACGTGGAACCCGTGGCTGATCAGCATCGCGCCGCCCGATATCCGTTACGGTCTGGGCTTCGCGCCGCTCAAGGCGGGGGGCTTGTGGCAAATCATCACGATTTGCGCGGTCGGGGCGTTCTGCTCCTGGGCGCTGCGCGAGGTCGAGATTTGTCGCAAGCTTGGTATGGGCTATCATGTGCCGATCGCGTTCGGCGTGGCGATTTTCGCTTATGTCAGCCTGGTGGTGATCCGCCCGATCCTGCTGGGGGCGTGGGGCTTCGGCTTCCCGTACGGCATTTTCAGCCATCTCGATTGGGTGTCGAACACCGGCTACCAATATCTGCACTTCCATTATAACCCGGCGCACATGATCGCGGTCAGCTTCTTCTTCACGACGACGCTGGCGCTCGCGCTGCATGGCGGGCTGGTGCTCTCGGCGGTCAATCCGCGGGAGGGCCCCAATGGAGAATTGGGGGAGGTCAAATCTCCCGAATATGAAGACGCCTTCTTCCGCGATACGATCGGCTATTCGGTCGGCACGCTCGGCATTCACCGGGTTGGCCTGTTCCTCGCGCTTTCGGCGGGCTTCTGGAGCGCCATTTGCATCATCATCAGCGGCCCGCTCTGGACGCGCGGCTGGCCTGAATGGTGGAGCTGGTGGCTCAATCTGCCGATCTGGGCTTGAGAGGATCGCGAACAATGGCAAGCTATCAGAACATCTTCACCCAAGTTCAGCTACGCGCGGCCCCCGAAATGGGCCCGCCGATGGCACCGGGGAATTTCGCGCGCACCAACGCGGGGGGCTTCTCCTATCTGTTGGGCAAGATCGGCAATGCGCAGATCGGTCCGATCTATCTCGGCTGGCTCGGCGTTTTCTCGCTGGTCTTCGGGCTGATCGCGTTTGAGATTATCGGTCTCAACATGCTCGCCTCGGTCAATTGGAGCCCGGTCCAGTTCGTCCGCCAGCTCTTCTGGCTGTCGCTTGAGCCGCCGGCGCCCAAATATGGCTTCTCGCCGTTCGTGCCGCTCGCCGATGGTGGCTGGTTCATCCTGACCGGCATGTTCTTCAGTGCCTCGGTCTTGCTCTGGTGGTTGCGCACCTATCGCCGCGCGGTCGCGCTCGGCATGGGAACGCATGTTTCCTGGGCCTTCTTGAGCGCGATCTGGCTGATGCTGGTGCTCGGCTTCATCCGCCCGATGCTGATGGGCAGCTGGTCGGAAGCGGTGCCCTACGGCATCTTCCCGCATCTCGATTGGACCGCGGCGTTCTCGATCCGCTACGGCAATCTGTTCTACAACCCGTTCCACGCGCTTTCGATCGCGTTCCTTTACGGATCGACGCTGCTCTTCGCGATGCACGGCGCGACCATTCTCGCGGTCGGTCGCTATGGCGGCGAGCGCGAGATCGAGCAGATCACCGATCGCGGGACCGCCTCCGAACGCGCCGCCTTATTCTGGCGTTGGACGATGGGGTTCAACGCCACGATGGAATCGATCCACCGCTGGGCCTGGTGGTTTGCGGTGCTGACGACGCTCACGGGCGGGATCGGCATCCTGCTGACGGGCACCGTCGTCGATAACTGGTATCTCTGGGCACAGCAGCATGGCTATGCGCCAGCCTATCCCAGCACCGGTGTCGTCGATCCAGCCACTTTGCCGGGAGCACCGCAATGATCCGCGTCGCCACCATCACCAGCTCGATCACCTGCGGCGTCCTGCTCGTCGCGCTCGCCGGGTGCGAATTCGGCCCCAAGGCGATCGAGCAGACCGGCTATCGCGGCACCGGCGGCGATCAGATCATCGCCAAGAAGCGGTTGATCGCGCAGCCGATCCCCGCGCCGCCTTACGACTTGCCGGCCGATGGCGGGCCGACCGCGGCGCAGACGTATCAGAACGTCAAGGTGGCGGGGGCGATGAGCGCCGAGCGCTTCAACCACCTGATGGCATCGATGAACCAATGGGTTGCGCCGCAGACGGGCGACCCGACCAAGGTCGGCTGCAATTACTGCCATAATCCCGAAAACATGGCATCGGACGAGAAGTACACCAAGGTCGTCGCGCGGCGGATGTTGCAGATGACACTCAACATCAACGCGAACTGGTCGTCGCACGTCAAGGCAACCGGAGTCACCTGCTATACCTGCCATCGCGGCTATGCTGTCCCCCGCAATGTCTGGGCCCGCGCCGATGCGCCAGGCGAACCGACGCGGATCATGGGCAACAAGCATGGGCAGGATACCCCGACGCCGACCACCGGCTATGCGTCGCTGCCGTATGACAGCTTCTCCTCTTATCTCGGCGCGAACGGCAATATTCGCGTCGCGGGCAAGACGCCGCTGCGCACCGCACCGGCCGGTGCCTCGATCGCGCGCACCGAAAAGACCTATGGCCTGATGGTCCACATGTCGTCGGCGCTCAACGTCAACTGCACTTTCTGCCACAACACCGATTCGTTCGGCAGCTGGTCGAACAGTCGGCCGCAGCGCGTGACCGCCTGGTATGGCATCCGCATGGTTCGAAACGTTAACGAAGCGTATATCGGCTCGCTGACCTCGGTCTTCCCGGCCAATCGCAAAGGGCCGCATGGTGACGTGTACAAGGTCAATTGCACGACGTGCCACCAGGGATTGAACAAGCCGCTGGGTGGGGTCAGCATGCTGAAGGATTATCCGTATCTGGCCAAGCCGACGCTTGCGCCAGCGGTGGTCCCGGCGACGCCGACTGCTCCCAGGGCGGCACCGACGACGACGGCAGCCGTTGCGCCCGGTGCAGCGGCCGTCGGAACAGTCGGCGGAAACTGACCGCCACGCGACAGGCTTTACCGGTCAGGCCGTCGAGGCACGATGAAACTGTTTGAGATCATCGTTGTCCTCCACGTCCTGGCCGGCGCGACCGGGCTGATTTGCTTTTGGATCCCAATCGCCGCGCGCAAGGGCAGCGTTGCGCATCGCAAATGGGGCCGGGTGGCAAGCCTTGCCTTCATGGCGGCGGGCGCGCTCGCCGTCGCGATGGCGCTGTTGTCGTTGTATGGCTCAGAACAGCGGCTGCCGATGATCACCGATCGCATCCTGTTCCGCGGGCTGTTCGGCTGGATGATGCTGTATCTTGGCATCCTGACGATTAGCTTTGCCGATTATGGCCTGTCGGTCGTGCGGCATCGCGCCAGCCGGGCGGGGCTGCGCACGGCGCGGCATCAATTGCTCTTTGCCGCTGTTATCGTCTCGGCGCTTAATTGCGGGCTTTATGGCCTGACGACGGGCGAGCCGCTGATGGCGCTGGTCGCGACGATTGGGCTGGTCGCGGTCACGACGCAACTCTTCTACATCTGGCGCCCGAACGTGACGCGTGGCGCGCCTGTCGCAGAGCATTTTCGCTCGCTGCTCGGCATGGGAATCTCGGCCTACACCGCGTTTCTATCGGTCGGATTGATCCGGCTGGTGCCCGATCATGTCTTCAATCCGGTGATCTGGGCGATTCCGAGCACGGTCGGCGTCGCGCTGATCCTCGCTTTTACCCTCAAGGCGCGTAAGGCGCGGGGCGGCGGTCGCGCACCGCAGATTCGCTAGGTCGCCTAGTGAAAGGCGCGGGTCAGCGTGGCCGGAATGTCCCGATCATAGCCTTTGCCGTGTGACAGGATGATCCGCTGCGGGGCCCAGCGCAGCATATGGGCCAGTGCTTCGCGCGCCCGGTCGCGGTTGCCGCGTGCGGCGATGCGGACATCGAGCGAGGTTTGTCCACCCGGTCCAGTCGAGCCGCCGATGCGCAAGATCGTGCGCAGGAACGGGTTTGGGATGCGGTCGGCCTCGAAATTCTGCACCAGGTCGGTAACGATCAGCGTGGCGCTCGCGCGGTGGAAGAAGAGCGTTTCGGCAAAGCGGCCGAGATCGACGTGGAACTGGTCCAGATCGGCGCGCCAGTCTGGGGGCGCTTCGTTTGCCAGAGGAATCGGCGGATCGGGCAGCGGCGGGAGCTTCGCGATGACATCGGGTGAGACGTGGCACGCGGCGGCGGGATAGGCGGTGGCCCAGGTGGCGACATGGCTATAGTGGTAGCTGTTCGGCGCGACAATCCACGCCACGGTGCCCAGCGCCGCTAACCGCCTGCCAAGATCAGCCGAATACACTGTCGGCGAATGGAGCCACAGGGCCGTGCCGATCCGCATGACCGTCATCCGCGTCGGGCAGGGTAGCGTTAGCCCGGCGAAACGGTAACCGATCTCCGGGCCATCGACGACCCAAAGGTCGTCGGCGACCCGCACTGGCTCCGACTGTGGCAGATACGGGACGTAGCCGGGACGCGACATAGATCGACGGTCCGTTCGCAGCGCCGCCCGGGTCGATCAGGCCGCCATCGCCCGCCGCGCCAGCGCGCATTGCGACCAGATTTCGGAGAGCGCCGTCACCAGCCGGTCGATATCGCCGTCGGTATGCACCGGCGACGGCGTGATCCGCAGCCGCTCGGTGCCCATCGGCACGGTCGGATAATTGATCGGCTGGACATAGATGCCGTGATGCTCGAGCAGCCAGTCGCTGATCATTTTGCACTTGTGCGCATCGCCGACCATGATCGGGATGATGTGGCTGGGATTGTCGAGCGTCGGAATGCCCATCGCGTCGAGCCGCCGCCGCACATGCGCGACGCGCTCCTGATGCTGCGTGCGTTCGACAGTGCTCACCTTCAGATGGCGGATGCTGGCGCAGGCCCCGGCGGCGATCGCGGGCGGCAAGGCGGTCGAGAAGATGAAGCCGCTGGCGAAACTGCGCACGAAATCGCACAACGCCGCCGAGGCCGCGATATAGCCGCCCATCACGCCGAACGCCTTGCCGAGCGTGCCTTCGATCACGTCGATCCGGTCCATCAGCCCTTCGCGTTCTGCCACGCCGCCGCCGCGCGGGCCATAGAGCCCGACGCCGTGGACTTCGTCGATATAGGAGAGTGCGCCATGCTTTTCGCAGACGTCGAGGATCTCGGCGATCGGTGCGATGTCGCCGTCCATCGAATAGACGCTTTCGAACGCAACCAGCTTCGGGCGGCCAGGCTCGATCGTGGCGAGCAGCCGGTCAAGATCCGCAGGATCGTTATGTTTGAAGCGCAGACACTCGGCGCGGCTGTGGCGAATCCCCTCGATCATCGAGGCATGGTTGAGCGCATCCGACAGCACCACACAGTTTGGCATCCGCGCGGCGAGCGTGCCGAGCGCGGCCCAGTTCGACACATAGCCCGAGGTGAACAGCAAAGCCGCTTCCTTGCCGTGCAGATCGGCGAGTTCGGCTTCGAGCTGGACATGCTGGTGCGTCGTCCCCGAAATGTTGCGTGTGCCCCCTGCACCCGCACCGCACGAATCGAGCGTCTCATGCATTGCGGCGAGCACGGACGGGTGTTGCCCCATCCCGAGATAGTCATTGGAGCACCACACGGTCACTTCGTTGACGTCGCCATCGACATGGTGCCGGGCGCGCGGGAAGGAACCGGCGCGCCGCTCGAGCTCGGCGAAGATCCGGTAACGGCCATCGTCCTTGAGCGCGGTCAGCTCGGTCTGAAAGAATGACTGATAGTCCATTACTCTACCCTCCCCGATCTTCTAGTCGATGGCGACCGGCTTAACCGGCTGCGCCTCTGTCTTTTTGGTGGATGATGCCCATGTCCACATCTTGGCATCTCGCATGGGCAACACAAGGAACAAATGCTCGACCACGCCGAGCGCTGCGAGCCCTGCGAGAAGCGTCGCGGTGGCGGCGGCGCCGCTATTGGCGGGTGACGCTTCGGCGGCGAGCCATGACCAGATCGTGATCGCGACCCAGCCCGCAACCGCGAACGGAAACAGCGGGTTCATCCAGCGCACGCGGAAATAGCTTTTCAAATAGGCGAGATGTTCCGGGAACACTTCGTCGCTGAGATTGGGTACGCCGAGATACAGGTTGAACTTGGCGCTCAGCCGCAACACGAACAGCAGCAGGAAGGTGAGCGGCGCCGCCTGATTGGCTTGGCCCCAGCACAATGCGAACAGCACCAATGCATTGATCGCGATTGAGATTTCATGATGGATCACGGTATTGGTCGCGAGCTTCAGCCGTGTCCAGCCGACCGCGTCGGGCGGGCAGGGGGCCTTGTTAGGCCCCGCCACGAAGCCCATCAGAAAGCCCATCTCGTGCCAGCCCCACAGGACGATGGCCGCGCTGAAGCCGATATAGGAGCCGACCCAAGTCGTGTCGCCGGCGCTCTGCCACACGGCGCCGAGCGCAATCAGCGCGGCCCCCCCGGCGAGCCTGAAGCTGGCCGCAAAGGTATGGCGCGGGCGACTGTCGAGCCAGACGACCGCCGCCGTCCCGACGAACCACATCACCAGCGCAAAGATCAGCGGCGGAACGCTCACCAGACCGGCGCCAGCCGGATCTGCGCGGGCAGCGCGTTGCTGACCACCGGGTGGAAATAGAGCCGCGCGAAATTGACCCCGGCGGCGGCGATTAAACCGACTTTCTTGATGGCCCCGATCACGCCGCCCTGCGCCTTTGCCGCGTCGATCGCGAGTGCGGTCTTGCGCATCCGCTCGAGCCCGGCGCGGAAGGCGGGGCTGTCGGTATCGAGCGTCATCGGGAAGACTTGCTTGGTGATTTCCGAACAGACGCGGAAGACCTGGAAATCATAATCCTTGGGGTCGATCCCGAGTGCCTTGTGGAATTGCGGACGATTGTGGTCGCGCACGTACATCGTTGCATAGACCGCGACGAGGAAGAAGCGGACCCAGAGCTTGTTATGGCCGCTTAGCAGCTTGGGGTCGTTGCGCATCAGCAGCGCGAACGCTTCGCCGTGGCGGAACTCGTCGTTGCACCATTCCTCGAACCAGTTGAAGATCGGGTGGAAGCGCAACTCGGGGTGGCGCGCGAGGTGCCGGTAGATCGTGATATAACGCGCATAGCCGATCTTCTCCGACAGATAGGTCGCGTAGAAGATGAATTTCGGCCGGAAATAGGTGTATTTCTTTGTCTTGGTCAGAAAGCCGAGATCGACGCCGATATCGGCGTCTTTCAGCGTATCGTTGATGAAACCGGCGTGGCGGCTCTCGTCGCGGCTCATCAGCCGGAAGAGCTGCTTGATGTCGGGGTTCTTCGCGCGCTTCTGGATCTCGGCATAGAGGATGCAGCCCGAAAATTCGGCAGTCAGCGAGCTCACGAGAAAATCGATGAATTCCTCGCGCAAGCCATCGGGCAAGCTCTCGATCACGCCATCGAACTGGTTGGTGCGTTTGAAGTGGAGTTTGTTGGGATCGGCGACCATCTCGGCGATCAACTTGTCCCATTCGGCGCGCACCGGGGTGACGTCGATCTTGTCCATCGCGACAAAATCAGTGGTGTAGAAGCGCGGCGACAGAACCGTATTCTCGCGCGCGATCGCCATCGTATCGGGCGCTGCCTTGATCTTCGTGACGGCGTTCATGCAGTCCTCCGGGGCGTAAAGCTGACTTCGTACAATTCGGTCATCTCGAAATGACCGGCGAATTTGGTCCACAACCGTTCGATAGCGGTCGCGCGTTCGACGGTGGCGGTGCGATTGAACACCGCGCTTTCGCCAAAACCAACGACGATTGGCTCGCCATGCACGCGCACCTTGTCGCCGGGATAGATCGGCACGCCGTCGGCCAGCTCGACATGCGCGTGGAAATGCTCGTCGCTATGCTCCACTTCGATCCGGCAAGGCGTATCGAAGCGGGTGCGGGCGAGGGCTAGCATCAGGAGTGCGCCGCCGTTGTGGCGGGGGATGCTGCAATGGGTACTGTCTGTGGCCTTTCAGGCCGCATCAGCAGATCGACAAAGGTCGCGCGGTTGGTCGAGCCGAACGCGTTCAGCTCGATCGAGCGGCCGGTCACCGTGTCGGTCAGCGACAATTGCCGGTCGCTCCACAAGGTCAGCGTGAAGGGTGCGTCGGCGCCGACGCCGTGCAACCGCCGTTCCCGCGCGAGCCCGCGCATCACGCCGCGGATGAACCCGCTATTGCTGCCGCGCTCCAGCATCAGCGCAGTCTGGCCGGTGCCGACATCCTCGATCTCGACCGCGCCATCGGGACGATCGCTAAAGCGCAGATTGCGCGTCTTGATGATTTGGGCATGGTCGGCCGCGCGCAGCAGCGCGGGCGAGGCCGATGGCGGGACCTGCGCAATGCGCACGATGCTGGTCGCGGTGATCGCCATCGCGACAAGTGCGCCGGCCATAATGAGCGCGCCGCGTGGGACATCGACATGGTCGCTATGGGTGGTGTTCATGCGGCCTCTGCCTGTTCGGTGGCGGCGGTCATGCGCGTGGCGGTTTCGATCGGCACGACCCGACCGTCGGTTTGGATCGACAAGCACGCGCGGGCGAGCAAGGTTGCGACTGCCGAGATGTCGGGAACGGCGCGCAGCATCGGCTGTGGATTGCTGTACTGCCAGGGGCGGGCGTGCGGCCACAGAGCGGCATAACCGAGCCGCTGTTCGCTGGTCAGTTTGATCGCGAGATCGCCGGTGCCCTCCATGCGCTGCCGCAAATCGACGTTGCCGATGATGCCGAGCGGCAGATTGATGCACTTTGGCAAAGCGATCCCGATCCGCAGGACGATGCGGCGGTCGGTCAGCGTGTAGATGGTGGCGCGCGCCGTTGCCCAGGCGAGCAGATGCAGCAGCCCCACGCCGATCACCGCGCCCGCCAGTGTAATCGCCACGCCCGAGAGATCGGCGAGGCCGGTAACGCCATGCCACAGCGCGTTGCCCATCGCATATACGGTCAGCGCCGCGAAATAGCCGGCGACCAGCCGCGTGTGGAACGCGGTGCGCGCCAGCACGCGCCAGTTTGGTGATCCCTGCCAGATGATGTTTTCGCCCTTGGGGAGCAGGCCGGGTAAGCCGGGGTTCGGCTCCGATTCATATTCGGTTCTCATATCAGCGGCTCCGAACGGGCGGCAGTGGCATAGAGATAGCCGCCACCGAAATAGGCCTGGACGCGTTCTTCCTCATACAAAGTGATCACGCCAGTACCCTCGATCGCGGGTGCGTCGGCGAATTGTGCGGCGGTGACGGCATCGACGGTAACGGTGCTACGGGCGCGGGCGATCGTTGCCATCGTCATCGGCGCGAGGACATGGCGGCCACCGGTAATCTCGACTTCGAGATAGCGGATCAGGCGATCGGCCTTGTCGATCCACACTTCGCGGATCGTGCCGGCTACCTTGCCGTCACAGCCGAGCACGGTGAAGCCGCGCGGGTCGGCATCCTGGCGCGCGATAAAGAAGCCGTCGGCGGCGCTGAGCGGCACGATGCGGGCATGGCCCTCCCAATCGAGATCAGGGCGCTTGGCGCGCTCGGCCCAGGCGGCGGGGCCGACGCCGTCGACCAGCGGGTTGCCGGTCGGCTCGATCGGCGCGCCGGGGAACCAATCCGACTTGCGTGCGCCCGGCACATTGAGCGGCTCGCGGCCCTTGGTCGGCGCGCTGACGGTGCCATGGCCAAAGGGCAGCTTGAAGAATTTGGTCGGCGCGGTGGACAGCGCCCCGCCGCCTTCGAGCCGACCGGTCAGCTCATGCTCAAGCGGATAGCCTTCGCGGCGATCCTCGCGTCGCAAATAGACGACCAATCCCAGGAAGAAGAGGAAAAAGGCGTTGAGCACGACCAGCGCGACGTCGATCCCGTGAGTGAGTTGCAAGTGCATGAGACTATCCTTCACAGTCCATCAAATGGGAAATTCGGTGAGGCCGAACCGCGGGGCGGGTTTACGCTCGCGAACGCGAACCAGGGGTCCGAGCGCCACCAGTGTCGCCAACAACAACACGATCTCTACGCAGTACACAAAGGCATAACCGGTGGTCGGGACGGCGAGCGTCGTCCCCAGATCATGCGCCACGGCGGCGGCCGAAATCAGGTCGCGCGCAAACGCTCCGATTGCGATGGCAAGGCCGCCGCAGCTGGCTTGAACCGCGCCCCACGCCCCGAGCGCGAGGCCGGTGCGGCCCTCGTCGGAAATGCCCATTGCCGCGGTCAGCGTGCCGACCGAGAAGAGACCGCCGCCAAAGCCGATGATGATCGCGCCGACCGCGAGCAACGGCGCCGATCCGATCGGTCCGGCAAACAGCACGCAGAGGAATGCGCCAATCCCTGCCGTCGCTCCGAAGCCGGCCAGTCGATTGGGTTCGCCGCCGCGGCCGAGCGCGCGCGCGGCAAGGCCGAAGCCGGCCAGCATGCCCATTGCCCACAACGCCGTGAGCGAGGTCGTCGCACCGACCGACAGACCGAGGATTTGGCCGCCATAAGGCTCGAGCAGCACATCCTGCATACTGAACGCCGCCGAGCCGAGCCCGACCGCGACCAGCAACCGGAATGTCTTGGGCTGGGCGATGAACTGTGCCCAGGTTTCGCGGAACGACGGCCGTGCCTCGCGTGGCGTCATCGCGCCACGGTTGCGCGCTTCCTGCTTCCACAAAGCGATCACGTTGAGGATCACGGTCATGATCGCGACGCTCGATACGATTTGCACGAGCCGCGTTGCCGAGAAGTGGGTGAGGAGTTGGCCGATGACCAGCGCGCTGATCATCATGCCGAGCAGCAGCATGACATAGAGCAAGGCGACGACGCGCGGCCGGTTCTCCTCGGTCGCGAGATCGGTCGCGAGCGCGAGGCCGGCGGTCTGCGTCGTGTGCATCCCCGCACCGATCAGCAGGAAGCCGAGCGCGGCGGCGATCTGGCCGTAGACCGGCGAGCCCTGACCGCCGCCCGACATGACAAGCAGGGCGAAGGGCAGGATCGCAAAGCCGCCAAACTGCAGCATCGTGCCGAACCAAATATAGGGCACGCGCTTCCACCCCAGCAGCGAAGTGTGATGATCGGATTTGAACCCGACGAGCGCGCGCAGCGGCGCGAACAACAAGGGCAGCGAAACCATCGCCGCGACGACCGAGGCCGACATGCCGAGTTCGACGATCATCACGCGGTTGAGCGTGCCGGTCAGAAGCACAGCGGCCATGCCGACCGAAACCTGAAACAGCGACAGCCTGAGCAAGCGGCTGAGCGGCAATTCCTTGGTCGCGACATCGGCGAAGGGCAGGAAGGCGGTGCCGAGCCGGTTCCAGAACGCGCCATTCTTCAGCGCTTCCGCGCGGACGGCCGCACCCGCACGCTCGGGCTTTGCCGGTCGCGCGAGCGATGCTTTCATTGAAGCCAAATAGAGGGCGCGGTCGGCAGCGTTCACGCGGTCACTACCTCCAGTGCATGGCTCGTATAGAAGCCGCCCGAAACCTTGCGATCACGCCCCAGCCGTGCCGTCGGCATTGCGCTGCGGATCAGCGTGCGGAGCAAGCGCTCGCGCACTGGGATGATTGCGGGTGAGCGATCGCCGCTCGGGAAGAGCCGACCCATGCCGAGCGCAACCATCAGCAGCGGCGTCTGCGGCGCGAAGGTGAACATCATCGATCCACGGGTCCGGTCGGACAAGCCACGCAGCACCGCGACAATGTCGAACGCTTTGTAATGAATGAGCGAATCCATCGCCACGACATGGTCGAACCGACCGAGCGCAGGATCGAGCAGGTCGCCGACACGCCAATCGATGTTAAGGCCGCTCTGTCCCTGGGCGTGCGCGCGCTTGCGGGCGACGTCGACCAAGCTGCCAGCGACATCGATCGCGACGACTTCGGCACCGCGAATCGCCGCTTCCACTGCCAGCGCCCCGGTGCCGCAACCCGCATCGAGCAAGCGCAGGCCGGTCATGTCGGCGGGTAGCCACGACAGCAATGTGTCGCGCATTTCGGTACGGCCCTTGCGCACCGTCGCGCGGACACCGCTGACCGGTGCATCCGAGGTCAGTTGCTCCCACGCCTTGCTCGCGGTCTTGTCGAAATAGGTTTCGAGGTTGCCACGAAAGCGGTCGTACGTCTGCGTCGTCATCTCACTCGAACCCCAGAAACTCGAAGATCTCGCGGTCCTTCATCGGCTGCGCATCGAGCGGCTCGCACCCGGCCCACATTTGCGCAGCGAGGCGCTTGTATTCGAGGCAGGCGGCATCGACCGCGGGCGAGGAAGGCATCTCGAACAAGGTGCACTTCTTGAGGCGCGAGCGGCGAATCTCGTCGAGATCGGGGAAGTGGGCCAACCGCTTGAGGCCGGTCGCCGCGTTGAAGCGATCGATCTCGTCGCACGCTGCGGAACGGTTGGCGATCACGCCCGCCATTCGCACGTCGTAATTCTTCGACTTGGCCTTGATCGCCGCGACGATGCGATTCATCGCGAAGATGCTGTCGAAATCATTGGCGGCGACGACCACCGCGCGCTCGGCATGTTGCAGCGGCGCGGCAAACCCACCGCACACCACGTCGCCCAGCACGTCGAAGATCACCACGTCGGTTTCTTCGAGCAAATGATGCTGCTTGAGCAATTTGACCGTTTGCCCGACGACATAGCCGCCGCAGCCGGTGCCGGCCGGGGGGCCACCTGCCTCGACGCACATTACGCCGTTATAGCCCTCGAACATATAATCTTCGGGGCGGAGTTCCTCGGCATGAAATTCGACCGTTTCGAGCACGTCGATCACGGTTGGCATCAATTTCTTGGTTAGCGTGAACGTGCTGTCATGCTTCGGGTCGCAGCCGATCTGCAGCACGCGTTTGCCGAGCAGCGAGAAAGCGGCGGAGAGGTTGGACGAGGTGGTTGATTTGCCGATCCCGCCTTTGCCGTACACCGCAAACACCTTGGCGTTGCCTATCCGGTCATTGGGGTCGAGGCCGACCTGGAGCGACCCTTCGCCATCGAGGCAGCGGACTGGGGGATCGAGCAAAGCCATCATATTTTCCTTTATGCCGCCACCGCGACGATACCCTCGAGGCGATCCTCGAGTTCGTCACTGGCGGCATGGAGTGCGGCGAGCGTCGCCGCGTCGGGGGACCAGTATTTGCGTTCGGAAGCTTCGATCAGGCGGTTGGCGACGCGCGCCGCTGCCTTCGGGTTGAGCGCTGCGATCCGCTCGCGCATTTCGGCGTCGAGGACGTAGGTTTCGCCGATCCGCTGATAGACCCAGGGATCGACCTCGCCGGTCGTCGCCGACCAGCCCATCGTCGTGGTGACGCTGCCCTCGATCTGGCGAACGCCTTCATAACCGTGGCGCAGCAGGCCCTCGGTCCACACCGGATTGAGGATGCGGGTGCGCGTTTCGAGCGCGACCTGTTCCTGTAAGGACCGAACCTTGCCGACGCCCTGCGTCTGGTCGCCGATATAGACCGGTGCCGTCTGGCCGCCCTTGGCGCGGGTAACGGCGCGGCTGATTCCGCCGAGCGTATCGACATATTGGTCGATGCTGGTGATGCCGAGTTCGACGCTTTCGAGATTTTGATACGCGCAATCGACGGTTTTCAGCGCGGCGGCGAGCACCGCGGCCTGACGGACCGGTGCGCCCGACACGCCGTAGGCAAAGCCCTTTTGCCGTTCGAAACTGTCGGCCAGCTCGTCGGGATCGGTCCAGCTACCTTCGTCGATCATCAGATTGACGTTGGCACCGTATGCGCCCTCGGCGTTGGAGAAGACGCGTAGTGCCGCGGTCTCGATGTCGCAGCCTTGTTCCGCGCTGTGCGAGAGCGCGTGGCGGCGTATGAAGTTCATCTCCAGCGGCTCATCGGCTTCGGCCGCGAGCAAGGCGGCTTGCGCCAGCATCCGCGTTTGCAGCGGCAGCAAATCGCGGAACACGCCCGACAGCGTGACGACCACGTCGATGCGCGGGCGGCCGAGTTCCTTGAGGCTCACCAGTTCCGCACCCGCCAGCCGGTTGTAGCTGTCGAAGCGCGGGCGTGCGCCCATCAGCGCCATCGCCTGCGCGATCTGCGCGCCTTCGCTCTTCAGATTGTCGGTGCCCCACAACACCATCGCCACCGTCTCGGGCAAATGTCCGGAGTCGGCGAGACTGCGGTCGATCAGCCGCTGCGCCTGCGCGGCACCGTCCCTGACGGCATAAGCCGAGGGGATTCGGAACGGGTCGAAGCCGTGGATATTGCGCCCGGTCGGCAGGATTTCAGGCGAGCGGAGCAGATCGCCGCCGGTGACCGGGTGAATGTAGCGCCCCGCGAGTGCCAGCACGAGGCCGTCGATCTCTTTATTGGTCGAGAGCGCCGTGTTGAGCGCGGCCATATCCTTGAGTAGCGGCGTATCGAGTTTCAGCGTGCCATCGACCAAGGCAAGGATCGTCTCGTGCGCGAGTTTCTCGCCACGCGCGTCGGACGAAGCGGCGATCATGTCGATCCGCTCTTCGCGCGTCGCCGCTTCGCCCGCGACGTGCAGCCCTTGCGGGATCAGTTCACGCTCGATTTCGTAGAGTTTGGCGGCGAGCGCGGTCACGTCGCTGCCGTCGAGATCGACCGCTTCGGCCTGATCCGCGATCAGTTCGGCCAGATCGCGCGCTTCGTCGCTGTCGGGCGTGGTCGCGCGCCAACGCTCGACCGAGGCCTTCAGCGCGGCAAGGCCCTTGTAGACGCCCGAATTGGTGAGCGCCGGGGTCAGATAGGAAACCAGCGTCGCACCCGAACGCCGCTTGGCGAGCACGCCTTCCGACGGATTATTGGCGGCGTAGAGATAGATGTTGGGCGAATCGCCGATCAGCCGGTCGGGCCAGCAATCCGCGCTCAGGCCCGATTGCTTGCCGGGCATGAATTCGAGGCTGCCATGCGTGCCGAAATGCAGCACGGCGTGCGCGCAGAAATCCTCGCGCAGCCAGCGATAGAACGCGGCAAAGGCATGCGTCGGGGCGAAACGGCCCTCGAACAGCAAGCGCATCGGATCGCCTTCATAGCCCAAAGCGGGTTGCAGCCCGACAAAGACGTTGCCGAATTGCGCGCCGAGGATCTGCACTGACGTGCCATCCGATTGCAGCTTGCCCGGCGCCGGACCCCAGCTTGCCTCGATCTCCTTCAGCCATGTTTCGCGCGCGACGATCGTGTCGGCGCTGACCTTGGCATGGACATTGGCCTCGGTCCCGAAGCGCGCGGCATTGCCCTGCAGGATCGCTTCGCGCAGCGCATCGACCGAGGCGGGGACCTCGACGCGGTAGCCTTCACGATCGAGCCGTTGCAGCGTCGCGTGGAGCGACGAAAACACGCTGAGGAATTGCGCGGTGCCGGCCGCACCAGCATTGGGCGGGAAGTTGAACAGCACGACCGCCACGCGCTTCTCGGCATTCTCCGCACGGCGCAGCGCGATGATCTTGCCGACGCGCGCAGCGAGCATCTCGGCACGCTCGACACAGGTTTGCATCGCGCGGACTTCGCTCGCCGCGGGGAATTGGCACTGGCGGTTGCACCCGGTGCACGGCGTGTCGGACCCGTCTGAACGCCCGCCGAACACCATCGGTACGGTGCCGCCGTCGAGCTCGGGAATCGCGATCATCATCGTCGATTCGAGCGGGAGCAGACCCTGGCGATTGGCCCCCCAGGCTTGCAGCGTCTGGAACTCGACCGGATGCGCCGCGATATAGGGCACGTCGAGCTTCGCCAGCATTTCTTCGGCCGCGGCGGTGTCGTTATACGCCGGGCCGCCGACCATGCTGAAGCCGGTGAGGTTTACCACGGCGTCGACTACGGGCGAACCGTCCTTCAGGAACAGCGCCTCGATCGCCGGACGCCCGTCGAGCCCGCCGGCAAAGGCCGGGATCACGTTCAGCCCGCGTGCCTCCATCGCCGCGATCACGCCGTCATAATGGCCGGCGTCCTTGGCAAGGACATAGGAGCGCAGCATC
Organism: Sphingomonas psychrolutea; assembly: GCF_014636175.1. Classification (GTDB taxonomy): domain Bacteria; phylum Pseudomonadota; class Alphaproteobacteria; order Sphingomonadales; family Sphingomonadaceae; genus Sphingomonas; species Sphingomonas psychrolutea. Next base: position 110,817 of record NZ_BMDW01000007.1, read on the forward strand.
AGCACGCCGACCGTTCCCTTGGCATCGGCGCGGCGCGGCAAAGCGGCGGCGGTGTGCGCGATGCGGTCGGGGAGGGCGGGGTGATAGACGCCGACCTCGGGATAATCGCGCGGGGCCTCTGCCTTCATTGTGCCGCGCAAAGCACGGCGCGGGCCATCGGCGTAGCGATCGACCAGCCCGCGCACCATGTCGACGACATTGTCGTCCGACGCGGCGAGCCAATATTGCATCGTCAGGAAATAGGCGCGCACGTCCTGCGCGGTGCCGGGGACAAATTTCAGCAGCTTGGGCAAGCGGCGCAGGATCGCCATTTGGCCCTTGCCCGAACTGGCCCCGGCCTTGGTCTTGCCCCGCAATTTCTTGACCAGCGCAAGCATGCCCGTGGCGGGCTTGTCCATGCGATACTCGCCCATGCGAGTCAGCTTGACCACTTCGCCCGCCGACATCAGCCCGATCATCGCATCGCAGTCTTCACGGCGCGCTTGCAGTTGCGGCAGCACCGCCTGGATATGATCCTCAAGGAACAGCATCGTGGAGAGCACGATGTCGCCGCGTGCGATGTCGGCGCGGGCGACTGCGAGCGCCTCGGGGTTTTCCTCCCAGTCGGCGGCGGCGTGAAAGCCGATCGTTACGCCGGGATTTTCGCGGCGGAGGCGTTCCTGCGCGCGCAGCACTGCGCCCGACAAATGATTATCGAGGGTCACGATGACGACGCGCACCGGGATGGCGGCGGGGATGGTCGCGCTACCGGGCATAATGCGCCTTCGCATCGTAAAGCGTGTCGAGCGTGATCGCGGCAATGCCTTGCTCGGCGGCATAGCGCTCGGTGTTTCGCCGGGCTTTGCCACGCACGAAGAACGGGATTTTCAGGAGTTCGCGTTCGGCTTCTGGGGACCAGCCGGTCGCAACAACTGCAACGTCACCCCGGACTTGTTCCGGGGTCCACTCCTCCGGCTGAGCAGACGGAGCTTGTGGTGCGGTGGACCCTGGAACGGGTCCGGGGTGACGGGTTGGGGCGGGTGCCGACCCATGCCCGAGGTGCGAGGCGCCGGCGCTGTCGCTGAATTCGAAATCGTCGCGGAACATCGTCAGCAGATGTTCCTCCAACCCCATGACGAGCGGATGCACCCAGGTGTCGAACAGCACGTTCGCGCCTTCGAAACCCATTTGCGGGCTGTAGCGTGCCGGGAAATCCTGCACGTGGACGGGGGCCGAGATCACCGCGCACGGAATGCGCAGCCGCTTGGCGATGTGGCGCTCCATTTGCGTGCCGAGCACGAGTTCGGGCTGGAGCTTGGCGATCGCATCCTCGACTTCGAGATAGTCGTCGGTGATCAGCGGCTCGAGCCCATAAAGCTTCGCTGCTTCGCGGATGTCCCGGGCGAATTCGCGATTGTAGCAGCCGAGCCCGACCACTTCGAAGCCGAGCTCGTCGCGTGCCACCCGCGCGGCGGCGACGGCGTGCGTCGCATCGCCGAAGATGAAGACGCGCTTGGCGGTGAGATAAGTCGAGTCGACCGAGCGGCTCCACCAGGGAAGGCGCGAATCGTCGAGCGCGGCGGCGGCATCGACCCCGGCAAGTGCGGCGACTTCGGCGATGAAATCGCGCGTCGCGCCGTGCCCGATCGGGATCGTGTGAACGGTCTTCTGTCCGAACGTCTTCTCCAGCCAGCGGCACGCCGTGTCGGCGATTTCGGGATAGAGGCAGATGTTGAAATCGGCGGCGCCGAGGCGCGCCAGATCGGCGGGGCTGGCGCCGAGCGGTGCCGTCACGTTGATGTCGATGCCGAGCGTGCCGAGCAGGCGGCTGATCTCGACGACATCGTCGCGGTGGCGGAAGCCCAAAGCGGTCGGGCCGAGCAGGTTGACGCTCGGGCGACGGCCTTCGCGCGGGGCGGCGCGCAAATCCTTGTCGGCAAGCTTTCGGACCAATTGGTAAAACGTCTCCGCCGCGCCCCAATTTTCCTTGCGCTGATAGCTTGGCAGTTCGAGCGCGACGACCGGGATCGGCAAGCGCATCGCCTCGGCGAGGCCCGACGGATCGTCCTGGATCAGCTCGGCGGTGCACGATGCGCCGACCAGCATGGCTTGCGGCTTGAACCGCTCGAACGCGTCGCGCGCGGCGCTTTGGAACAATTCGGCGGTATCCTTGCCGAGATCGCGCGCCTGAAACGTGGTGTAGGTGACCGGCGGACGCTTGCCGCGGCGTTCGATCATCGTGAACAGCAGGTCGGCATAGGTATCGCCCTGCGGCGCGTGGAGCACGTAATGCACGCCCTCCATCGCGGTCGCGATCCGCATCGCGCCGACATGGGGTGGACCCTCGTATGTCCAGACGGTTAACTGCACCGGATCAAACCTTCAACACGTCGCGGCGCCGTAGCGGCCGGGCAAAAAGTTCGGCGAGATCACCCGCCTGGTCGAAACCGTGGATCGGCGAGAAGACCAGTTCGATCGCCCATTTGGTGGTCAGCCCTTCGCTCTCCAACGGGTTGGCAAGGCCGAGGCCGCAGACGGTGAGATCGGGCTTGGCGGCGCGGACGCGGTCGAGCTGCTTGTCGACATCCTGCCCTTCGCTGATCACGGTTTCGCGCGGCAGCAGCGCGAGGTCCTGCGCGAGGTGGCGACGGTGGAGATAGGGCGTGCCGACTTCCAGCGGGACCATGCCGAGTTCCTGTGCGAGAAAGCGCGCAAGCGGCACTTCGAGCTGCGAATCGGGCATGAAGAAGATGCTCTTGCCTGCGAGCTTGGTGCGGCAATGTTCGATCGCACGCTTGGCGCGTTCACGACCCGGCGCGATGACCGAGCGGAAGTGCATTTCGTCGATCCCGAACGCGACCGCGGCGGCATGGAGCCAGTTGGTCGTGCCTTCGGCGCCGAACGGGAACATCGCATCGAGCCGTACCGCGCCGCGATCCTCGAGCGCGCGCGCCGTCTCGCCGAGGAAGGGCTGGGCCAGCAGGAAGCGCGTGTTGGAGCCGACCGGCGGCATGTCGCCCGCCCGGCGCGCCGGGAGCGAGCGGACGGTGGTGGTGCCGAGCTGTGCAAAGATGCGCAGGAACTGATCTTCGACGACATCCGGCAACGCGCCGACGATCATCAATTCGGGTGCGGCCCCCGGTGCGCTTGCAGCAAGGTCAGGCACGAGGGCGGCGAGGCACGCGTCTTCGCCCTCGGTGAAGGTCGTCTCGATACCCGATCCCGAGTAATTGAGGATCTTGGTGCGGCCGGCATGCTTGAGCGACAACCGTTGCCCGGCGCGCGAAAGATCGAGCTTGATCACTTCGGACGGGCACGATCCGACCAGGAACAGCAGCTTGATGTCGGGGCGCCGCGCGAGCAGTCGGTCGACGACGCGGTCGAGCTCCTCATTGCAATCGACCATCCCGGCGAGATCGCGTTCCTCGATGATCGCGGTGCCGAAACGCGGCTCGGCGAACACCATCACGCCCGCCGCTGATTGCAGCAGATGCGCGCAGGTGCGCGATCCGACGACGAGGAAGAAGGCGTCCTGGATCTTGCGGTGGAGCCAGATGATCCCGGTGAGGCCGCAAAACACTTCGCGCTGCCCGCGTTCGCGCAGCACCGGCGCGCAATCGATGCCGGTCGGGGCAAGGATGGGAGCCATTACGGTCATGCCGCTGCCGTCTGCATGCCGGGCGATGCTTCGGCCGCGGTCTGCAGCCGCGCTGCGCGCAGCTTCAGGATGAACTGTCCGGCGTTGATCGCATAAGTCGCATAGGCGGCCAGCGCGAGCAGCATCCGCTCGCGCTCGGTGCCGAAATCGCCGATCAGCATCACCAGATAGCCGGTGTGCAAAGCGAGCACGAGGAAGCTGAACACGTCCTCCCAGAAGAAGGCTTCGGCGAACAGCCACTTGTCGAACACGACCTTTTCCCAGATCGAGCCCGTAATCATGATGGTGTAAAGCGTGATCGTCTTGATGACGATCGACACGGTCGCGGCATAAGCGCCCTCACCCGTCATCAAATAGTGCACCACCAGCGCCGCGCTGATCAGGAAAACCAGAAATTGCAGCGGTGCGAGGATGCCCTGCACGAGCGTCCAGGGCGTCGAGTCGCGGCGAAGACGCTGCTCGGGCGTGTAGAGCGGAGCGGCGGATTGCCGCGGCGTTTTGGGTCTCGAAGGGTCGTCTTGCCGCATCGTTTCGATCCGCCTCTCTTCGACAGAGACTAGGTCGACGGCGGATAAAGTGTCAACAATAATTGACGTAAAGAAAACTGGACACTTGCTGCAGTGCGGCATCGTCGGGGTGTTGCAAGACACTTTCAAGAGGCATACGCTGCGAGTCGCCGGATTAGCCAAATATGGTGTGCCCGACCGCTTAATGAGTACGTAACCACCGGGGATGGCAGGTATGGCTTCGGCGATGAGGATCGAGCAGTTTACGTCCGCTGACGGCAAGCGCGGACCGCGCGGCGACAGCGGCCGCGGTGAGAAACTGGTCGATTTCCAACGCCGTGCCGATGTCGAATATGCTCGCTCGCTGACGCGCCTGATCGAAAGTGAAATCATTCCGCGGCTGCTCGTCGCGCATGCGACCGGTCCGCACGCCGACATCGATGCCGACGCCGCACGAACAGCCGTCATTTCGGCGGCAGAGGTCGCGGCATTCGCGCCACTGGCGCTGCAAGTCGAAGCGGACGAATTGCTCGACTATGTCGATGGCCTTGTTGCGCGCGGCGTGCCGCTCGATTCGCTGCTCGTCGATCTGCTCGCCCCCGCCGCGCGCCAGCTCGGAGAATATTGGGAGGACGATCGCTGCGATTTCGTCGATGTAACGATGGGCCTGTGGCGGCTGCAGGAGGTTGTCCATGAAGTGTCTGCGCGAATGCCGCATGACCACAGCAAGCCGTTCGCACTGGAGCGCCGCGCATTGTTTGCGTCGCTCGAAGGCGATCAACATAGCTTTGGGACCGTTGTCGTCGACGAGCTCTTTTGCGCCAATGGCTGGCTGACCGACCGGCTCAATGAAGCCACGACGGTGGAACTGCTCGAGCGCGTGCGCGACGAATGGTTCGATCTGGCCGGATTGACGATTACTTGTGACTGCCATATCGCGCCTTTGCCTGCGATCGTACGTTCGATCCGCGGGTCGTCCAGAAATCCTCGGATTTGTGTGATGGTCGGGGGAAGGGTGTTCGCCGCGAATGCGGATCTTGCCGCATCGGTCGGTGCGGACGGGACAGCGCCCGACGCAAGGGTTGCGGTACGCGTGGCCGGGGAACTGGTCGATGCCGTGGCACAGGAGTTGGTTCAGCCAATGACCGGTTGACCCCCCAACAGGGTCTTGCGGTGCAGGGTGAACCGCGAGACGTAGGATTTCAGGAGCATGAACGTTTCGTTGATGAACGATCGTCCCACCTTTGCTGCACCCAATGCATTTTCGAATCCTGAAGTGTTGTCAGGTGCCTTGTCACCGCAGGTGGCCGTCGCTTTGCTGGCATCGGTTGGCGATATCGCGTTGGTGATCGATCGCGGCGGGGTGATCCGCGACGTCGCTATCTCGAACAACGACCTCATGACGCAAGGCTTTGCGACTTGGGTAGGTCGGCGCTGGGACGAGATCGTCAACGCCGAGAGCAAGCCTAAGATCACCGATCTGCTTGCCGAGTGCGGCGGGACTGCTCCGGCGCGCTGGCGTCAGGTCAATCATCCAACCGCGAGCGGGGACGTTCCGATCCGCTATCTGGTGATGAAGGTCGGCCAGGATGGCAGCGCGATCGCGATCGGACGTGATATGCGCGCGGCGGCGGCGATGCAGCAGCGCTTGCTCCAGACGCAACAATCGCTCGAACGCGACTATATCAAGCTCCGTCAGGTCGAAGCGCGGTACCGCATGCTGTTCGATCTCGGGACCGAGCCGGTGCTGATCGTCGACGCCGCAACGCGCCGGATCCGCGAAATCAACCCAGCGGCACTGCGCCTGATGGGAGTCAAAGAGGGCGCGCTTGCCGATCGGCCCGTCGGCGAGATCGTCGATCCGGCCGACCGCGACGGGTTCATCGCGCACCTCGGTGCGGCGAGTGCGAGCGACGACCTTCCGCCAGTCGCGGTGCATCTAGCCGACGGGCATGGCGCGGTCGAGATTTCCGCGCGGCTGTTCCGCCAGGGTCGCGCCGCCTTGCTGCTCGTGCGGCTGCTCGCGGCCGAACCCGAGGTTGCCGCCGACGCGTACCAAGCCACAGTGGGAAACGTGATCGAGCATATGCCCGATGCGTTCGTCCTGGTTGATTCGGCGCTCCACATCCTCGTCGCGAATGCCGCGTTCGTCGAACTGTCGGGCGCACCGTCGATCGATCGCGTCACCGGTGAACCGCTCGCGACATGGCTCGGGCGTCCGGGGATCGATCTTGAGCTGATCCTCGGCCAGTTGCGGGAACATGGCTCGGTCCGCAACGTCGCCACGATCCTGCGCGGGACCAACGGGGGGCAAGAGGAAATCGAAGTTTCGGGCGTTTTGGCGCCACATGGCGACAGCGAATGTTATGGCTTCACGATCCGCAACGTCGGACGCCGCCTGCGCGGGTCACCCTCGGTCGAGCGCGATTTGCCGCGTTCGGTCGAGCAATTGACCGAATTGGTCGGTCGCATGTCGCTGAAGGACATTGTGCGCGAATCGACCGATCTGATCGAGCGGCTCTGTATCGAAGCGGCCTTGGTCTATACATCGGACAACCGCGCGTCGGCGGCCGAGATTCTCGGGGTCAGCCGACAGAGTCTCTATTCGAAATTGCATCGCCACGGCCTCGGCAATCTCGTTTCGGGCGACAATTGAGCGAAATTCACCGCGAAAAGTGTCAATTCGATTTGACGCCTTGGAGTGTCAAGCTTAGCCTTTGAGCATGGCACGCGCGACGAATCCCCCGACGAAACCGGCGCCGATATCGGTTCCGCTTCCGAAGCTGCGCGACGTCGCCGAACTGCTCAAGCCGATCACTTGGTTCCCGCCGATTTGGGCCTTCTTCTGCGGCACTGTTTCCTCTGGGATCCCGGTCGAGACGCGGTGGCCGTTCCTGATCGCGGGCATCTTGCTGGTCGGGCCGCTGGTGTGCGGGACGAGCCAGGCGGTGAACGATTGGTTCGACCGGCATGTCGACGCGATCAATGAGCCGGATCGCCCGATCCCCTCGGGCCGCATCGCCGGACAATGGGGGCTGTGGATCGCGATCATCGGGACCGTTGTGTCGGCGGCGCTCGCCGCGGTGATCGGGATTTGGGTCTTTGCCGCGACGCTCGTCGCCTTGTTCTTCGCCTGGGCTTATAGCGCGCCACCGTTTCGGCTGAAGACCAGTGGCATCTGGGGGCCGATTTCAGTCGCGCTGACGTATGAGGGACTGACCTGGTTTACCGGGGCGAGCGTGATGGCCGGCGCGCTGCCGCCAACGCCCGTCCTCATCATCCTGACACTGTACAGTGCGGGTGCGTTCGGCATCATGACGCTCAACGATTTTAAGGCGGTCGCGGGTGATCGCGCGATGGGCATCCGCTCGCTGCCCGCGACACTCGGCGTCGATCGTGCGGCGCGGATCGCGTGCGTCGTGATGGCGGCGCCGCAAGTCGTCGTGGTCGCGTTGCTTGTGAGCTGGGGCCATATGCTGGTCGGCGGAATCGTCGCCGGAATGTTGCTCGCGCAATTGGCGCTGATGCCGCGGCTCCTGCGCGATCCGCTCAAGCAAACCCCGTGGTACAATGCGACGGGGACGAGCCTGTACGTACTGGGGATGCTGGCGTCGGCCTTCGGACTGGGCGGAGTCCTCGGCCTGTGACCGCGCGTGCGCTCGGCTGGTTCGGCATCGTCCGGCTCGGGCTGGTGCAAAGCGCGATCGGGTCGATCGTGATGCTCGCAACGTCGCTCCTCAACCGCGTGATGGTGGTGGAATATGCGCTGCCCGCAGCGCTGCCTGCTGGGTTGGTCGCATGGCATTATGCTGTGCAACTCTCGCGCCCGGTCTGGGGGCATGGGTCCGATCGCGGACGCAGGCGGACGCCGTGGATCATCGGTGGCATGGCGTTGCTCGCCGGTGGGGCGATGCTCGCAGTACAAGCCGTGGCTTTGCTGTCGGACAGTGCCTGGCTCGGCTATGCGACCGCAATCTTCGCCTTTTCGATGATCGGCGCGGGCGTCGGTGCGGCGGGGACGTCGCTGCTCGCCTTGCTCGCGACGCGCGTTGCGCCCGAACGGCGCGCTGCGGCGGCGTCGATCACCTGGATCATGATGATCGCCGGGATCGTCGTGTCGGCGGGGGTTGCGGGCAAATTGGTCGATCCGTTCAGCTTCGCACGGCTGGTCGCGGTGGTTGGCGGTGTCGCTGGCGTCGCGTTCCTCATCTCAACGCTCGCCATCTGGGGCGTCGAGGGGAAAGCGGTCGTGATCGCCGAACCACGCGAAACGCCCGCCGTGGGCTTCGGTGGGGCGCTGTCCGAGCTGTGGGCGGACATGGATGCGCGGCGCTTCACGATCTTCGTGTTCCTGTCGATGCTCGCGTATTCGATGCAGGATTTGATCCTCGAACCCTTCACCGGATTGCGCTTCGGCATGACGCCGGGGCAATCGACCCAGATTTCGAGCGTCCAGCATGGCGGCGTGTTGCTCGGCATGATCCTGGTCGGGATCGGCGGCAGCGCCTTTTCAAAACGCGGCACGGCGGCGGGCCGGGCCAGCGGATTGCAACGCTGGATCGTCGGTGGGTGTGTCGGTTCGGCGCTGGCGCTCACCGGCCTCGCCATGGCGGCGCGGTTCGGGCCGGGCTGGCCGATCATCGGCAATATTTTCATGCTCGGCTTTGCCAATGGCGTGTTCGCGGTTGCCGCGATCGGGACGATGATGGCGCTGGCGGGCGCTGGCGGACCCAATCGTGAAGGGATTCGCATGGGCGTGTGGGGTGCGGCGCAAGCGATCGCGTTCGGGACGGGCGGGCTGACCGGGGCGGTCGCGGTCGATGCCGGGCGCGCGCTGACGGGCAATTTGCCCGAAACTTTCATGCTGGTGTTCGGGGCGGAGGCTTTGCTGTTCCTCGTCGCCGCGGCTTTGTGTCTTCGTGCCGCGCCATCGCGCGCAACGCTGGTCGGTCGGGAGGTAACGATATGAAACAGCCGCAGTTCGATTGTGTCGTCATCGGCGGAGGCCCGTCGGGCGCAACCGCCGCCACCGATTTGGCGCGCGGCGGGCATCACGTCCTGCTGCTCGACCGGGCCGGCCGCATCAAACCGTGTGGCGGGGCGATCCCGCCGCGCGCGATCGAGGATTTCGCGATCCCCGACCATTTGCTTGTCGGCAAGGCGACGCTCGCGCGGATGATCGCACCCTCAGCCAAGACCGTTGACATGCCGGTCAGCGCCGATGGCAAGGGTGGATATGTCGGGCTGGTCGATCGCGAGCATTTCGACGAATGGCTCCGCGCCCGCGCCGCGCTCGCCGGGGCCGAACGGCGCACCGGGATTTTCGAACGGATCGACCGTGATGCCGATGGCACGGCGATGGTCGTATACCGCGAAGGGCGGGGCGGTCCCGAGCAGCGCATTTCCGCGCGCAGCGTGATCGGTGCCGATGGCGCGCGATCGGGCGTGGCGCGGGCCGAGCTCAAAGGTGCCGACAAGGTGCCGTGCGTCTTCGCCTATCACGAGATCGTCGCTTCGCCGCCCGAAGGCAGCAGCGCCGATTTCGACCGGGCGCGCTGCGACGTCTTCTACCAGGGCAAGCATTCGCCCGATTTTTACGCCTGGGTCTTCCCGCACGGCGACCAGGCGAGCATCGGCGTCGGCAGCGCGAACAAGGGCTTCGACTTGCGCGAGGCGGTCGCTGCGGTGCGTGCGCAGACCGGGCTCGATGCCTGCGACACCATCCGCCGTGAAGGCGCGCCGATCCCGTTGAAGCCGCTTAAGCGTTGGGACAATGGCCGTGACGTGGTGGTCGCGGGCGATGCGGCTGGTGTGGTCGCGCCCGCATCGGGCGAGGGCATCTATTATGCGATGGTTGGCGGGCGACTGGCTGCGGACGCGGTCACGCACTTTCTCGCCACCGGAAAGGCATCGGCGCTGAAGCGCGCGCGCAAACGCTTCATGCGCGACCATGGCCGCGTGTTCTGGATCCTCGGGATCATGCAATATTTCTGGTATTCAAGCGACAAGCGCCGCGAGCGCTTCGTCAAGATCTGCGAAGATCCCGATGTCCAGCGCCTGACCTGGGATGCGTATATGAACAAGCGCCTCGTCCGATCGAAGCCGGTTGCGCATCTGCGGATCTTCCTCAAGGATATGCGGCACCTGCTCGGGCTGGCCGAGGCGTGAAGGTGAAGGCACCGGTTCCGCATCGTTCCTGGGGGTTGCCGGTCCTAATTGGCGGATTCGCCGCGATTGCGGTCGCGGGAATGGGCACGACGATCACCGAAATGGGGCCATGGTATCATAGCCTGGTGCAACCGCGCTGGGCGCCGCCCGAAACGGCCTACAGCATCGCGTGGACGCTCATCTATCTTTTCACCGGCCTGGCGGCGATCACGGGGTGGCGTGCCATGCCCGATCGGCAAAGCGCCGACTGGATCGTCGGGCTGTTCGCGCTCACCGGCTTTCTCAACATCGTGTGGAGCCTGTTGCTGTTCCACGCGCATCGGCCCGATTGGGCAATGGTCGAGATCGTCCCCTTGTGGGTGGCGATCGTGGTGTGGATCTACATCGTATGGCCACGCTCGACCGCGGCGGGGCTGATGTTGCTGCCCTATCTCGCCTGTGTGACCTTTGCCGGATATCACACCATGACGATCGTAAAGCTCAACGGGCCGTTCGGCTGAACGGGGTTATGGTCTGGCTGTTTGGACAGGGGCATGCCGTCGATCTGATCCTGGGCGTCATGCTGCTCGAATGGCTGCTGCTGACGCGCGGACGCGGGTGGCGGAAGGGAGATGCCGCGCTGCGCTTGCTGCCGGGTGCACTGATGGTGCTGGCACTCCGTGCGGCTCTTACAGGGGCCGGATGGTGGTGGATCGCGCTGGCGCTCGCTGCGTCGTTCCCGGTACATTTGGCCGATATCGCGCGACGGCCGCGGCGATCGATATAAGAAAAGGCCCGGCATCGCTGCCGGGCCCCTTCGCTATACGCCGGACGGTGGCGCTTACGAATTCGACTTTAGATAGGCGATTACATCGGCCCGCTTCTGCGGATCGGTCGGCCAGCCGGCAAAGGACATCTTGGTCCCCGGAACGATCCGCTGCGGGCCTTCAAGATACTGGAACAGCTTTTCTTCGGTCCAAGTGATGCCGCTATTCTTGTTGGCAGCGGAATAGGTGTAGCCCGGGATAATACCGGCCTTGCGACCGACGACGCCGTGCAGCGACGGCCCGATCTTGTTCACGCCCGCTTCGATGGCATGGCACGTCTTACAGGTGATGAAATCGGCTTCGCCTTTCTTGGCGTCGCCGGTGTACGATGCGAACTTCACGCCCGCGAGCGTATCGGTATTGTCGGCAGCAACTGCAGCGACGGCTGGAGCCGCAGCGGGAGCCGCGGCTGGCGCGGTTGCCGTCGTCGTGCTGGTGGTGCTGCTCGTCTCTTCATTGTCCGCCTTCTTCGCGCACGCCGCGAGGGCGAGGGCCGCGCATGCGACGCCAAAGCTTACCCGACCGAAACGCGTCATCGATACTACATCCATCATCCTGCTCCTCTTGGGTCTTTGACTCACTCCCGAACGCACATTTCGCATTTTCGTGCCCTCACTGTCCACAACAATTGACACTGCCAAGTCGCGTTCACAACCATTCACCGCATCGCGCCATGGGCAAGGCAGTATCGCCTGCGCTATACACATCGCATGATTCGGGTTGGACTGATCGGGTACGGGGTCGCGGGTGCGTCGTTCCATGCCCCCCTGATCGGCGCGGTGCCGGGGTTGCGGCTGACCAGCATCGCGACCTCGCGCGGCGCGGCAGTGGCGCGCGACTGGCCGGAGGCGACGGTTGTCGCGGACGCGGCAATGCTGCTGTCCGATCCCGCGATCGATCTGGTGGTGATCGCGACTCCCGACTCTAGCCACGCGCCGTTGGCGCAGGCAGCGCTCACCGCGGACAAGCACGTCGTGATCGACAAGCCGTTCGTGACCGATCCGGCCGACGGTGCGGCGTTGATCGCGCTGGCGGAGGCGCGCGGGCGGATGCTGTCGGTGTTTCACAACCGGCGCTGGGACGCCGATTTCCTGACGGTGCAGCGCATTTTGGCGGATGGCGTGCTCGGCGACATTGCGCTCGCGGAACTGCGCTGGGATCGCTTTCGCCCCGCGATCAAGCCTGGTTGGCGGGAACAGCAAGGGGCGGGGTTGCTTAACGATCTCGGGCCGCATTTGCTCGATCAGGCGCTCCAGTTATTCGGTCGGCCTGATGCCGTGGCGGCCGATCTCGCGACGCAACGCGCTGCGGCAACGACCGAAGATTATTTTGAGATCACGCTGTCTTTCGGGGAGCGGCGCGTGATCGTCTCGGCGGCCACGTTACTTGCGCAGCCGCGCGCGCGCTTTGCGCTGCACGGGACGGGCGGCAGCTTTGTGAAGTACGGGATTGATCCGCAGGAGGCGGTGTTGCGCGGCGGATACCCGCCGACGACGCCGGGCTTCGGGGAGGATGCCCCCGAGGCCTATGGCACGCTGACCGATGCCGCTGGCACCGCGCTCCGCATCGTCAGCGCGCGGGGAGATTGGCGGCGCTTTTATTCCGGGGTGGTCGCTGCCATCGCCGAGGGCGCTTCGCCTCCGGTGCCTGCGCGCGACGCGCTGGAGGTCATGGAACTGATCGCCGTGGCGCGCCGCAGCGCGGACGAGCGGCGGCGGCTACCGCAACCGTAAACCGCCTATCCCCGCTGCAGCGACGCATGCTCGATTTGCGGCAACACATGCCGCGCGAACAGATCGGCCTCGGCGGCATGCGGATAGCCCGACAGGATGAACGCCTCAATCCCCATCGCGCGATACGCATTGAGCTTGGCCAGCACCTGGTCGGGATCACCGACGATCGCCGCGCCGCAGCCTGATCGCGCACGCCCGACGCCGGTCCACAAATTAGCCTCGGCATAGCCATCGTCGGCGGCATTCTCGCGCAGGGCTGCTTGCGCGGCGACTCCGGCGGAGTGCGAATCGAGTGATTTCGCGCGGATCGCGGCACCTTCCGCCGCATCGAGCTTCGAGAGCAAGCGGTCGGCGGCGGTGCGCGCTTCCGCCTCGGTATCGCGGACAATGACGTGCGCGCGATAGCCGAATTTCAACGTGCGGCCATAAGCGGCGGCGCGCGCGGTCATGTCGGCGATGATCGCGGCGACGACCTCTTGGCGGTCGGGCCACATCAGGAACACGTCGCAGCCCTTGGCGGCGGCGTCGCGCGCATCGGGGGAAAGGCCGCCGAAATAGAGCAAGGGGGCCTTGCCCGACACGGTGCCGATCCGCGGCGGATCGATCTTCAGCTTCCAGAATTCGCCGTCATGATCGAGGCTCTCGCCGTTGAGCAAGGTCTTGAGGATGTGCATCGCCTCGACCGTGCGGGCGTAGCGCGGGGCGCTCCCGAGCGTTTCGCCCGGCATGTCCGACGAAATGATGTTGACGGTCAGCCGCCCGCCAAGCAGCCGGTCAATCGTCGCGATCTGGCGCGCGAGCTGCGGCGGCCACGTCTCGCCGATCCGCACCGCCATCAGCAGCGCCATGCGCTTGAGCATTGGCGCGATCGCCGCGGCAAAGGCGGTCGTGTCGATGCCGAGTTGATAGCCCGATGGCAGCAGGATATTGTCGAAGCCGCCGCTTTCGGCCTGCAACACGATGTCGCGACAATGCTCCCAGCTCGACTTGAGCTTGGCGTCGGGCACGCCCAGAAACTCATAATCGTCGTCGCACAGTGCCGAGAACCAGCTGATTTCGCACGGCGGCAGGGTGAGCGGAAGCGCGGTCACGGCAAGCGCTCCCCGCGCGACGCGACCAGCACGTCATACCAGGTCTGGCGGGTGAAGCGGACCTTATAGACCTCGGCGATCTCTCCGATCCGCGCGACATTTTGCGTGCCAACGATCGGGATCGCGCGCGCCGGATGCGCCATAATCCAGGCATAGGCTGCGGTCGCGCGGGAAACGCCCGCGGCCTGCGCCACGACATCGAGCGCGGCGGCAACCGCCTTCGAGCGCTCGTCCTCGGGCGCGCCGATGCGCCCGCCGCCAAGTGGTGACCAGGCGAGCACCGCGACATCGCGCTCCATCGTCAGATCGAGCAGACCGTCGGTGATCGGATCGAGCGCGAGTGCTGAGAATTCGGGCTGTACGCTGGCCAGCGGGATCGTCAGCAGCGCGGCGATCGCTTGCGTCTGCGCCACCGTATAGTTCGACACGCCGACCGCGCGGACCTTGCCCGATGTCACCATCTCCTCGAGCGTGCGCGCGACGTCCTGCGGGTGGGCGAGGATGTCGGGGCGGTGGATCTGGTAGAGATCGACCTGCTCGACCTGGAGCCGCGTGAGCGAGGCATCGAGCGCCGCCATCAGATAATCGCGTCCTGAATCATACGGCACGGGCGGGGTAATCCCGCCCTTGGTCGCCAGCACCATCCGCGACCGCAGCTCGGGTGTCTCGGCGAGGATCCGGCCGAGCGAGGCTTCGGCATCCCCGAACCCGCCCGAACCGTCGAACCCGTAAATGTCGGCGGTGTCGAACAGCGTGACCCCGGCGGCAAACGCCGCCTCGATCAGCGCGCGGCCCTCGGCGTGCGAGGCGTGGCCGAATCGCCACATCCCCCAGGCAATCGGGCTGACCATGATTCCGCTCTTGCCGAGGGCGCGCATTTCGGGTGTAAGCATGATTTCAGACATCGCTGTCATATAGAGAAGAAGATTGTGGGAGAGCAAGTGCGATACGGCCTGGTTGGCACCGGAATGATGGGTGTCGAGCATTTGAACAATCTGGCGATCACGCTGGGTGCGGTCGTGACGGCGCTGGCTGATCCAGCGGAGGGCTCGCTCGGTTGGGCGAAGACCGCGCTGGGGGATCGTGCCGAACAGGCGACCGCGTTTGACTCAGTCGGGGCGCTGGCCAAGAGCGGCCTGTGCGATGCCATCATCGTCGCCAGCCCCAATTTCACGCACCGCGCGGTGCTCGAGCCCTTGTTCGATGCCGGGCTCCACATCCTGTGTGAGAAGCCGCTGGCGACCACGATCGAAGATTGCCGTTGGATCGTCGATCGCGCCGCGCAGAGCGAAAAGGTGTTCTGGACCGCGATGGAATATCGCTTCATGCCGCCGGCGGCCGAATTCATCGCCGACATTCACGCTGGCAAGATCGGCAAATTGCAGATGCTCTCGATCCGCGAGCATCGCTTCCCGTTCCTCGTCAAGGTCGCCGACTGGAACCGCTTCAGCCGCAACACCGGCGGCACGATGGTCGAAAAATGCTGCCATTTCTTCGATCTGATGCGGCTTATCGTCGGGGCCGAGGCGGTGCGCGTCTATTGCTCGGGCGCGATGGACGTGAACCATCTCGACGAAGCCTATGGCGGCGAGACGCCCGACATCATCGACAACAGCTATACGACGGTCGATTTTGCCAATGGCGTGCGCGCGATGCTCGATCTGTCGATGTTCGCCGACGGCGCGGAAAATCAGGAAGAGATCACTGCGGTCGGCAGCGACGCCCGGCTCGACGTGCTGATCCCCGAGGGTGCGATCATGCATTCGCCGCGTGTCGGCTTCCGCAACCCGAAGAACGCGACGCGCCGCCTCGTCCATACCGACGAAACCGCGCTCAACGCCGGTAGCCATCACGGCTCGACCTTCTACCAACACCAGCGCTTCAACGCTGCCGTCCGCGGCGTAGGGCCGGTTGAGGTCACCGCGCATGACGGGATGATGGCGGTCGCAATCGGCACCGCCGCCGAGATCAGCGCGCGTGAACACCGCGTGGTTGAGATGACGGAATTGGGTTTTTGACACCAAGCAGGGCTTTACCGCCGACAAGCCTGATTGCGCTGTCAGCGGCTGGACTACGATAATATCCATCAATTAGATGGGATTTTTATTTTGAGGAGGGGACTATGACCAAGACCGTATTTTTGTCGGGCGCCGCGACGCTCGCATTGCTGACCGCGACACCCGTTTTCGCGCAGACCGCTACACCTGTAGCGGTGCCGGCCGCGGAGGCCGCCGTGGTCGATGGCGCGAACCCCGGCGACATTATCGTTACGGCGCAAAAGCGCTCGGAGCGGCTGCAAAATGTCCCGCTTGCCGTCACTGTGGTTTCGGGCGATGCGATCTCGTCGCAGGGCCGCACCAGCCTGGAGGGCGCGCAATATCTCGTCCCCTCGCTCAACTTCGTAAAGGCGGGCACCGCGCTCAACCAGGCGCTGTTCCTGCGCGGGATCGGTACGACCTCCTTCTCGATCGCGGTCGAGCCGACCGTATCGACCGTGCTTGACGGCGTCGTGCTGAGCCGCGCGGCGGAAGCGTTCACCGACCTCGTCGATATCGACCGGCTCGAAGTCCTGCGCGGGCCGCAAGGTACGTTGTTCGGCAAGAATGCCAGCGCCGGTGTCATCAACATTGTGTCGAAGCGGCCCGGCCGCAGCATCGGCGGCTATGTCGAGGGTAGCGTCTATTTCTCGAACGGGATGGAATATCGCGGTCGCGGCGCGATCGATCTGCCGTTGTCGGATGCGATCCGGACGCGCACCACCGCATTCTACGACAAATATGACGGCAACATCTTCAACGTCGCGCCCAACGTGAATCGCCGCGTCAACGGCTATGAGCATTATGGCGTGCGCTCGATCGTCGAGGCGGATGCCAGCGCCTTCGTCAAGCTGACGCTGATCGGTGATTATCATCACAATAATGACGATTGCTGCGCCGAAGTGATTGGCGGGCCGCCGCTCACGTCGACGGGCGCGGTCAATGCGACCAACCTCGCGCTGATCCAGACGGTGCTGCCGACGCTGGCGGGCAATGAAAGCCGCCGGATCAACCAGAACCTCGTCACCCGCACGATCGAGACCGGCTACGGCTTCTCGGGCCAGGCCGATATCACCGTCGGTACGCAGACCGTGACCTCGATCACCGCCTATCGCAACTTCGCCAATAATGAGATTCGCGACGGCGATTTCTATCCGCAGGCCTATATCGGGGTCGCGCAATCGCACGATACCGGCCCGCAAACCGGCGATACGTTCAGCCAGGAATTGCGGCTGACCTCGCCGGGCAAGGAGCTGATCGACTATGTGATCGGCGGCTATTATTCGCGTGCCTCCTCGCGCCGCATCTTTCAGCGCGACAATGTTAGCTGCACGGCGGCGACTCCCCCAGCGCCAGCGGGCGTGCTGACGCCGTGCACCAGCGCGCTTGCCGCACCTTCGGTCACCGCCTCCGGCCGGGCTGATTACGGATCGGTGTTCAAGAACCTTGCTCTGTTCGCGCAAGGGACGCTAAACTTAGCGAGCAATTTCCGTTTCATCGGCGGCGCGCGCTTCACGCATGATCAACTCGACGGCTTTGAGTCGCGCACGACCAGCACCACCAGCGCAGGCACTCTCGCGTCGCAGCCCGCCTTCGACCAGGGCGTGTTCAATTCCGTGACGGCGGCGTTGCCCAACGGCACGCCCACGGCGGCCAACGGCATTCCCTTCACCGAAAAGACGACCAGCGACAATTTCTCGGGCAAGGCGGGTGTGCAATATGACATCACGCGCGGATCGACCGCTTATGCGAGCTACACGCGCGGCTATAAGGGGCCGGCCTTCAACCTGTTCTTCAACCTGCAGCCGACTGGGGCCAAGGCGCTCGAACCCGAAACCTCCAATTCCTACGAAATCGGGCTGAAGAACACGCTGCTCGGCGGGAAGCTGACGCTCAACCTCGCGGCTTATTATGCGAAGTACAATAATTTTCAGGCGAACAACCCCGATACCCTGGTCATCAGCGGGGTGACCACCGTGATTGCACGCTTCACCAATGCCGGCACGGTTTCAACCCGCGGCGGCGAGCTCGACTTTACCTTCCGTCCGGTGCGCGACCTCAACATTTCGGGCGGTGCCGCTTACTCCGACGCGCATGTCGATGCGTTCAACCCGCCGCCAGTGCGCACAGCGAACGACATCGTCGCCTCGGGCACGCCGCTCGCCTTCGCGCCGAAGTGGAAGGGCGATCTTGCAGTCGATTACCGCCTCCGCACCAATGCACCGGTCGATTTTGCGCTGGGTGCACAAGGGTCGTATCAGTCGAGCCAGCTGTCGATCTTCTCGCCCGATCCGGTGGTGCGCGCGGCAGGGACGATCGCAGGATACGGCCTCGTCAATCTGTCGGCGTCGATCCTCGACAAGGCCGATCATTACAAGCTGACCTTCACGGTGCGTAATCTGTTCGACCAGAGCTTCGCCGCGACGATCGCCAATGGCGGACCGGGTGGCGCGTATCGCTACCAGATCCCGCGTGATGCCGATCGCTACTTCGGGGTCACCGGTCGCGTGAATTTCTGATCTCGGACCAAAGCTCTCTCCCGCCTCAGCGGGAGACGAGTTTTTTGCCCTTTGCCCCATCCGGGGGATGGGGCTGCAAAAAACCTGGTAAGGGTCTTCTTCTTCATCGGTGCCCGAGAGAAGAAGGCCCTCACCGACTGCGACTAGGCCGCTGCGCGACCAAGTCTCCGTAGCCTCTTCCGCGAAAGCGGGAGAGGGCTTCAATTCCGTCAGTGCGCCGCGACGAAACCGTCGCCGCGCTCGCTTTCGTCGATCGGCACGATGCGCGGGATCAGCAGATGGATCGCGAGCAGCGCGGTCAGATACGACCCCGCGCAAATCGCCAGCGCCGGCGCATAACCCCAGCCGTGCGCCAGCGCATAGGCCTGAAACTGGATCATCCCGACCGAGCCGAGATTGCCGCAAAACGCTGCAATCCCGATCCGGCTCCCGACCGATCGCGCCGGCGTAATGTCGGTGGTTACGCCGAAGACGTTGGTCGAAAACCCCTGATGCGCGAACAAGACGAGACCAAGCAGCAACGCCGCCGACCACGGGCTCGACACGCTCTGGACGAACACCACCGGCAGCACGAGCAAGGCATAGCCGAGCATCGTGGTTTTCCGCGCGCGATCCACGCTCCAGCCCGCCGCCATCAGCCGTGAGGGCACGAAGCCGCCAGTCAGCGCGCCGCACGCCGCCATGACATAGACCAAAGCGACCGGCAGCCCGAGCGTGCCCTGCGGCATCCCGAACAGCCGGTGGAACAGATCGGGCAGCCATAGCAGCATGAAGAACCACACTTGATCCGACAGCACCTTCGCGATCGCGATGGCCGCGGTCTCGCGGCTGCGCAGCACGCTCAGCCACGGCACGGGTGCCGGGGCGACGGCGTCGAGCGCGACCGGCTTGATCCTGAGCGCGAACCACACCACCACCCAGATGAGCCCCAGGCCGCCCGCGACCAGAAACGCCGCTTGCCACCCGAACGCCACCGCGAGCGCCGGGATGAACAAGGGCGTCACGATCGCGCCGATATTGGGCGCGGTATTGCCGATGCCGAGCGCGATCTGCCGGTCCTTATGGTTGAAATAGGTCGCGGCCGATTTGACCGCGGCGGGGGTGCCGACCGATTCGGCCATGCCGAGCACGATCCGCGCGGCGAAAAAGGCCGGGACCGATGTCGCGAAGGCGTGCGCCATCCCGGCAAGACTCCAGATCAGCACGCCGAGCGCGAACCCCAGCCGCAAGCCGACCCGATCAAGGAACCAGCCGGTGCCGAGAAAGGCGAACGCCGTCGCGATCTGAAACGCGGTGCCCATGTTCGCATAATCCTGATCGGACCATTGGAACTGCGCCTCCAGCGTCGGTTTGAGCAAAGCGAGGATTTGCCGGTCGACATAATTGAGCATGATCGCGACGAACACCATCGCCACGATGATCCAGCGCGCCGCCCCACCCCTGATCCCAAATGCCATCCGAATCCGCTCCCGTCTTTTTCTTGAGACAACGTTGTCAGATCGAGGGCGCTTGCGCTAGACCCCACGCTCCGTCACCCCGGCCTTGTGCCGGGGTCCACCGCGCCGCAAATCCTTGCAGGCCCGGTGTGCGGCACGGTGGATGCCGGAACAAGTCCGACATGACGAGTGGGATCGAATGGCAACCAAATACCCGAAACGCCCGCTGCCGATGGCCGCCGATCTCTACGGCGATCTCTACAGCGACATCGAAACCGCGCCGAAGCGCGACTGGCGTGGCTATGTCCCCGGTCTCGTGGTGGTCGCGATGGGGACGCTCGCGGCGGGGTTCCTGTCGGATCATTATGGCGTGCCGCTGACGCTGATGGCGCTGCTGATCGGCCTCGCGCTCAATTTCCTGAGCGCCGATGCGCGGCTGACCCCCGGCCTCGCTTTTGCGTCGCGCTCGCTGTTGCGCTGGGGGATCGTGCTGGTCGGGGTGCGCATCACCGCCGGGCAAATCATCGCGCTCGGCCCGGTCGCTTTGCTGTGCGTCGTGGCGATCGTTGCGGCAACGATGGGAGCCGGGGTGCTCGCCGCGCGTCGGCTCGGGCAAGATAGCGCTTTCGGCGTGCTGGCGGGCGGCGCGGTCGCGATCTGCGGCGCGTCGGCGGCGATGGCGCTTGCCACGACGCTCGGTGAAAAACGCACCAGCCAAGCGCAGCTCACGCTGGTACTGGTCGGCATTTCGGCGATGAGCGCGAGCGCGATGATGCTCTACCCGCTGGTCGCGCACGCGTTCCACATGAGCGATCTCAAGGCGGGGTTCTTACTCGGCGCGGCGATTCATGATGTCGCGCAGGCGCTGGGCGCGGGCTATTCCTATTCGGACGGCGCGGGCGGCATCGCCGCAATCGTCAAGCTGACGCGTGTGGCGTTGCTGGCACCGGTGCTGGCGGTGGTGGCGATGTGCTTGCCCAAGGGAGAGGGCGCGGCAAAGGGGCCTGGGGTGCCGTGGTTCGTGATCGGCTTCTTCGTGCTGGCTGGGATCAACTCGTTCGGCGTGATCCCTCCGATCGTCGCGACGGGGGCCGAAAAAGCCGCGGCGGCGATGCTGGCAGCGGCGGTCACCGCGACCGCGATCCGCTCGCCGCTGTCGCAATTGCTCGAGGCCGGGCCGAAGCCGCTGATCATCATCGGGGTGGCGACTTTGGTGGCGTTCGGGCTGGCGCTGGCGGCGGCGTTGTTTCTGATCGGTTGAAAAGAAGAAGGTTGGTTCGCGCGGAGGCGCGGAGGACGCGGAGAAGAAGAAAGAGGGCGTTAGCCCTCAGCGATGCACGTTCGCCATAGAGGCTCGGTCCGGCATGTCTCCCGACACATCCGCAAGGAAATCTCCGCGTCCTCCGCGCCTCTGCGCGAACCAACCTTCTTCAAACCCGTCCCGTAGATTCGCGCACCACCAATTCGAACGCCACCTCACGCCGTTCGACCGGCGCATCGGCCGGGCCGAGGAGCAGATCGGCCGCCTGATACGCCATCACGCGCGTCGGCTGGCGGATCGTGGTGAGTGGCGGCCAGACAAACCCGGCGAGCGCGGTATCGTCGAACCCGGCGACCGACAACTGCCCCGGCACGCTGAGACCGCGGCGATGCGCTACGGTCAACGCGCCCGCCGCCATATCGTCGCTCGACGCGAAGATCGCGGTCGGCGGCGGGTCGAGCGCGAGCAAGTCTTCCGCCGCCGCCGCGCCCGAGGCGAAATCGTAGCTGCCCTCGCGCACCAACACCGGATCGAGCGGAATCCCCGCCTTGCCGAGCGCTTTCGCATACCCCTGCATCCGCTGACCGCTCGTCGCATAGCTCGGATGCCCGGCGATGAAGCCGATCCGGCGATGCCCGAGCCCGAGCAGATGCGCGGTCATCGCCGCCGCCGCGGCTTCATTATCGATGAAGGTCGATGGCGCGAGTTCGGCGGCGCTGCCCGGCGACACACGCACGAAGCGCACGCCCCGTTTGGCCAGCAAATCGAGCACCGCCGGATAATCCGACACGGGCGGGGTCAGGATCAACCCGTCGACATGCGTAGCCTCAACCAAATTTTCGATATCGTCGAGCAAGGTCGGGGAGTTGCGGTCATAGGGCTGTGCGATCATCCGCACCCCGTCGAGCGCGCAGCGGTCGCGAATGCCCGATTGCATTTCGTACACGTAATAGGGGCTGGGATTGTCGCAAATCAGCGCGATCTGGAAACTGCGCTTTCCGGCCAGCGAGCGTGCCGCCATGCTCGGGCGGAAATTGAGCGCTGCCACCGCCGCCTCGACCCGGGCGCGCGTTTCGGTGCCGACATAGCGTTCCTTGTTGAGCACGCGCGACACAGTCTTGATCGAGACGCCTGAGGCGCGCGACACGTCCTTAATCGTTACGCGCAAACCAAAGCTCCCCGATGACCCCGCCGCCACCTGTGCCGCAGCGAGGCCGTCCGGGCAACCGTCAGACCATCACATTGCGCCCGCGCTGGATTGTCGTGCTGTGTCCGATGTTGGCGGCGGGGGTGCTGGTCTTGATCGTATCGACCATGATCCAGTCATTCGTCGCGCGGTCGGGCGTCAGCGTCATCGCCATATAGCCGCGCCGTGACGTGTCGCACCATTTGAGTTCAGGATTGCCGCGCACCAGCGTCGCGGCGATGACCTTCGGATCGGTCGCGGTGGCCGCTTCATAGCCGGGCGAGCTGACCGAATGGCCGGCGAGCTCGACACCGGCGGGCTTTCCATCCTGCGCCAGATCATAGGCCCAGGCATTGTGACTGTCGCCCGACAGCACGATCAGGTTCGCGCCGAGCCGCTGTGCGCCGCGCAGGAAGCGCGCCCGCGCCGCCGGATAGCCGCCCCAACTGTCGTAATTGAACGGCAAACCGAGCTTTGCCGCGCCGACCCCGGCCAGAATGTAATTCTTCGCGCGGGCCGATGCGTCGGGCGCGAGCCAGGCCGTCGCATCCTGCGGCATCACGGTTTGCCCCATGATCGTGCCGAAGCCGACCACTTGCCAGCGCTGCCCTGCACGCGTCGATTGCGCCATCGCATGGGCAAGCCAGCTTTCCTGCTGCGACCCCATCATCGTGACGCCCGGGTCCATCCACGCGCCATCACGGAACGCCTTCAACGCGGCGGCGGGATCGGCCGCCTTGAACAAGGGCGCGACATCGGGCTGCTTGGTGCGCGCCAGCAGCCGCGTTTCGGTGCGGAACAGCGTCGCGAGCGTGCCGATCTCATAGGCCTTCCACGGCTCGTCGCTGACCGGCATCCATTCGCGATACGCCTGAATCGATGCGGCGCGGCGGGCGTTCCAATCGCCTTCGTCGGCCTGGTGGTTCTCGGCGCCGCCTTCCCAACTGTCGTTCGCGGATTCGTGATCGTCCCATTGCACGATCATCGGCACCTTCTGGTGAAGCCGCTGCAGGTCGGGATCGCTGCGATAGCTGGCATAGCGGATGCGGTAATCGGCCAGATGCAGCAATTCGTTGGCGGGCAGGGGGACACGGCCAGCGACCTGATCCCGGGCGGCGGGATAATCGCCGGTCTTATATTCGTAGAAATAGTCGCCGAGATGGATCGCGAGGTCGACATCGTCGCGCGCGGCGGCGTGCGCATAGGCGTTGAAGAAGCCATAGGGCATGTTCGAGCAGGAGAAGGTCGCGGTGCGGAAGCGGTCGACCGGACCTTGCGGCAGCGTCTTGGTCGTACCGACCGGCGAGAAACTGCCATCGGGCGCGACGAAGCGGAAATGGTAGCGCGTGTTGGGCGTGAGCCCATCGACCGTGATCTTGGTGGTGAAATCGCGCCACGCACCCGTGATTTGCGATCCGCTACTCACCACGCGCGCGAAATCGGGGGTTTCGGACAGTTCGACGCGCAGTTCCGCGCTGTCGCCGCTAGCGGGGACGTAGCGCGTCCATAGCAGCATCGTATCGCTGCCCGGCTCGCCGCTTGCGACCGAATGGGTGAAGCCGCGCACCGTGGTGACATTGGCGTTTTGCGCGAAGCCGGGCACGGCAAAGGCACCTAGCCCGAGCGATCCGGTCAACAGGAAGGAACGGCGGTCGAGGGCTAACATTTCGGGCATCTCCTATGGGGTGGCTATGCTTGCCACTTGTCGATTGCAGAACCGTGACGGATAGGAATAGCGCAGGCGGCCGAAGTGGCAACGCCCGGCAAGCCGTGATGTGGGAGTGCGCGCGTGGGGACCGATAGCGACAGCGCGCGCTCCTTTGCACCCCCATTTTCCTTGGGTCCGGCCGCGACCGCAGCGCTGCTGCTGCTCGTTACACTCGCCGCGCGGCTGCCGACGCTGGGCAATCCGGTGCTGGGTTTCGACGAGCAATTCTATCTGCTGGTCGGCGATCGGATGCTGCATGGCGCGCTGCCCTATGTCGATATGTTCGATCGCAAGCCGATCGGCCTGTTCCTGATTTACGCCGGTGCGCGGCTGCTTGGGGGCGAGGGCTTCGTTCAGTACAAGCTGGTGGCGGGACTGTTCGTGGTGGCGACTGCGTTCGGCATCCATTGGATCGCGCGCCGCCATGTCGGGTGGTTCGGATCGGCGTTCGCGGCGATCCTCTACATTCTGTGGCTCAACTTCATGGAGGGCGAAGGCGGGCAGGCGCCAGTCTTCTACAACGCGCTGATGATCGGGGCGGGGGCGCTGCTGGTGTCCGCGGTGCCGCGCGCCGACGGTCTGATCGCGAAGGGGACGGCGGCGTTGCTGCTGGTCGGGCTTGCGTTGCAGGTCAAATATAGCGTGCTGCTGGAGGGCGTGTATTTCGGCTGCGCGTTCCTGCTGCTGGCGCGACGGCATGGGGTTTCCTGGGGTTGTACCGCGCTGTTCGCCGCCGCCATGATCGCGCTGGCGCTGCTGCCAACGGCGCTTGCCGCGCTTTATTATGCGGCGATCGGGCAGTGGCAGGCCTTCGCCTTTGCCAATTTCGTGTCGGTATTCGGGCAGACCAAAGGGACGTTCGCCCGCGAAATCGTGGGGCTGGCGAGCTTTGTCGGGTTGCTCCTGCCGCTGCTGATCGTCGGGCTGATCGGCCCACGCGCGCCGACCACCGCACCGGGCGCGCTTGAGCGACGCTATTTGCTCGGCTGGCTCCTCACCGCGGTGTTGAGCGTCTTGCTCTACTGGCGTTTCGACGCGCCGCATTATGCTTTGCCGATCCTCGTCCCGGCGTGCGTGTTGCTCGCCACCGCGCTGGCGGCGCGGCGGCGGGTGGCGCTCGGCCTTGCCCTCGTAGCGTTGGTCGCCGGGCAAATCGTGCTCGCGATCAGCGCTTCGGCCAAGGGCGGGGACCGCGAAGCGCGCGCCGTCGCGGCGCTCGCCATGCCGATGCGCGGGTGCATCTTCGTCTATAACGGCTATCCCGCGCTCTACATGCTGACGCACTCCTGCCTGCCGTCGCGCTGGGTCTTTCCGGGCCACCTCAACACCGCCGACGAGAATAATCCGCGCGCACTGGGCGGTGATCCGCAAGCGATCACCCGCGCGATCCTTGCCGCCAACCCGCAAGCGATCATCGATACATATCCGGTGTACGCCTTCGGCAACCCCGCGGTGCACGCCCTTGTGCTGCAGGCGATCCGCCAGCGTTATGACCTGGCGGGGTGCGTCGCCACGCGCGGACGGGTCAGGCTGGTCTATCGTTTGCGGGGAGACACGGGCCCGCGTGGCGCGTGCCCCGCTGCGATCCGCGCAAAGCTCGAATAAGGCCCCTCTCAGGCCGCCGCGCGCAGCGGCTTTCCGGCGCGTTTGAAGTCCACCTGCGCCTGATAATAGTCCATCAGCTCGATCGCATGGTCGCGGTCGCTGCGGACCTTGTCCGCCGCGACCAGCGCCGCGCGGCGCAGCACGCGCTGGTCGCGCGCGAACAGCCGGTGGATCGCCATCGCTGCACTTTGCGCATCGCGCGCGGTGTAGAATTCGGACGCATGTTTATCCGCCACTTCGGCACAGCCGCCGGTATCGGGCACGATCAGCGGCAGGCCACCGGCCATCGCTTCGGACGCGACCAGCCCGAACGGTTCGGCTTCAGAGCCATGGATCAGCGCGTCGCAACTCGCCACGATCCGCGCGAGCCGCTCGCGATCATAGACCGGGCGGAACATGCGGATGTGTGGGCTACCGGCGATCCGCATTTCGATCTGACGGCTTTCGACGCCGCTGCCGAGCAGGATCAGGCCGACCGGCAGTTCCGATCCGGCGCGTTCGGCCGCATCGATTACCAACCGCCAGCGTTTCTCGGGGTGATGGCGGCCAAGCCCGAGCAGCAAATGCCCGCTCGGCGGCAAATCGCACTGCGCGAGCAAGGCCGCGCGCAGGCGTTCGTCGCGCAGATCGGGCGAGAAATGGCCGCGCTCGATCCCGAGCGGCATCGCCGCATCGATGTGGACACCCCGGTTGCGCAGCCGCTTTTCGAGCGCTGGGCCGTTGGTGACGACCGTGTCGAAATATTGGAGAAAGCTTGACATATAGCGGCTGTACCAGCCGAACGCGCGCTCCAGCCGGTCCTGCGGGCCCATATTTTCAAGCCAGCGCAACGCGTAAGCGGCCATATTGTCATTGTGCATGAAGAACGCCTTCACCGCGCCGCCTTCATATTTCGGCTGCCACTTGCCGATGATCCACGGCAGCCGCCACGGCGAGGATGTTTCGACCACATCCGCCTTCAACGCATCGAGCAAGTGTAGGATCGGCGGTGCTTCCCAGAAAATCCCGTAATTCTGGTCGAGCGGCAAATGTCCGGTCTGCACCCAGATCACCTTGCCGCCACCGGGACGATCCTCGACGCGGTTTTCCTTGCCCGGCGCGATTACGATCAGCTCATGGCCAAGATCGGCCATGATTCCCATCTTGCGGTCGATATAGGTGCGCACGCCGCCGCCGGTCGGTGAATAGAATTCGTTGACGTCGACGATGCGCATCGCAGGTCAGCTCCCGATTGGGCTGAAACCGCCGAGCCCGCGCAGATATTGCGCGCGAATGTCGACCGATACCATCCCTGCTGGAACGACGATCCGCGCCTGGTCGAGTTTCGGGCGCGACCGCCCCAATTTACGATTGCTCGCAAAGCCCGCGCCGTCGGTCCAGAAGTTGAACTTGTTCTTGCCGTCGCGGTCGTGCGTGAGGAGCAAGGCATAGGCACCCGGGCTCGGTACGCGAATGCACAAGACGACCGGCCCGCTCGCCGGCGTGGGGACCTTCACGCGGCGGAAGAATTTGCCCTCGCGGATCAGCAAATAATCGTCGCGCAGGAAATCCGTTTCCGTGGCGGGATAGAGTTCGAGCTTCAATTCGCCGGTCCGGTCCTTCAATCCCTCGACCACCACGCGGATCGCCGGGCCGCCGCCCGGGCTGCAGGCCGCGGCATCGCTGCCGAGTACCTGCGCTGCCGTCGCCGGACTGGCCAGCCCCACACCGAACACCGCCGCACCCAACAGGGCTGCCGTCATCGAACCTTTGCGCACCAGCATGCTCACGTCTTTCTCACCAAGCTCGACAAGCCGAAGATCGCCATCAGCACCACATGCACCAGCAGCGGCAGCGCCGCTGTCACCGCGATCAGCACGGTCAGCTTTTCATCTTGTCCAATCAATAACGTGGCGAAGGTGGCAAAAAGAAGTTCCTTATTCGGCAGAAGCGGCAACCGCCCGACGATCAGCCGCGCCGCCGATAGCAACAGCCACATGCCGACCGAGACCGTCGGCAGCCCGAAATGCCACGCGAGCGCGGTCAGCACCGACCCCGCGATCAAGCGCAGGCAATGCACGTTGAAGATCCACCACAGCATCTTGCGCGGCAGCGAGAAGATGCGCTTCGAGAAGATCAGGAACGGCAACGACATGCCGAACACGCCGACAATCGACCAGATCGCATTGTGCAATTGCTGTTCGGTCAACAGCCCGATGCCGAGCGGCATGGCAACCGCGATCATCGCCAGCGTGACCATGTTGCCGGCAACCGCCGAGAGGATGCTGACATCCTTCACCGCGCCGAATGGGGCCGCGACCATCGACGAGCGTTGCCGCGCCCACGCGTAGAAATACGCCTCGCCCGAATAATTGAGCACGTCGTTGGCGATACGTTTCTTGACGAGCGCGGCGAATCCGCTGGCTGGGATTCCCCACAATCTTCGAAAAATGATGAAATCGCCCGCGACTGGTGAAAAATAGAGCAGAATGAAAAAGACATAGAATAACGGGCTGGTCGGCATTGCCGAAACCCAGCTGTCGACGCCGAGTGCGCGCAGTTTCAGCCAAAGCCAGACAATCATCACCACCGTGACCGCCGCCCCGAGATAGGTCGGCCAGCGTCGCTTGAGCGGAGCCATCGGCTCGAGCCCGCCGAGATCGGCGCGTGCGCCCGTACCAAGCGGCGGTGATACGCCAGCGGGTGCGGACGATGCGTTCGGCGTTCCGATGGTACCCGGCCCGGTCTTCAAAATGTCCACGTGGTGCGTCTGTCCGCTCGTTGGGCTAATCGGCGATGTCCGACCGTGTCGCCCTGCCGCCCCTTAACGGCAGAAGTGTGGCGCGGCAATTCGCTTGAGATGAGCGGCGCGCGAGGCCTTGTCAGGCCGCCGGCTTAACGCGGTCGGGGTGCGCGGCGGCGATTTCGGGGCGGTCGACGGCGGCGGCGTCGGCGCGCAGCAGCCGGGGATATGCCTTGAGCGGAACCGCAAAGCGCCGCGCATTATATAGCTGCGGGACCAGACACACGTCGGCAAGATTGGGCGCGTCGCCGCCCAGAAACGGCCCGGGCACATCGGCGGTCATCGCCTCAAGCGCGGTCAGCCCCGTGGTAATCCAGTGCGCATACCAGGCGTCGCGCGCGTCCTGGTCGGCGCCAAACTGATCGGTCAGCCGGTTGAGCACGCGCAGATTGTCGATCGGGTGGATATCCGCCGCGATCACCAGCGCCTGTGCCAGCACGTGCGACCGTGCGACCGGATCGGACGACACCATCGGCACCGCTTTGTGTGTCGCATCGAGATAATCGATGATCGCCAGACTCTGCGTCAACACCGTCGTGCCGATGTCGAGCGCGGGAACGAGGCCTTGCGGGTTCCGCGCCAGAAAATCGGCCGCGTGTTGCGCGCCCTTGGCCAGATCGACCGCGACGCTGTGGTACGCGACCTGCTTCAAATTGAGCACGATCCGCACGCGATAGGCAGCCGAGGAGCGCCAGAAATCATAGAGGATCGGGGTCATGCCTCGGCGTCTGCCTCGGCTTCGGAGCTGCGTTCGAGCGCGACCTTGATCATCGCGGTCAGCGGATCGGCAAGCGTCAGGCCGAGCAATCCGAACAGCGTCCCCGCCAAAATCTGCGACGAGAGCGTCAGCGCGGGCGGCAAATCGACGGTGCGCTTGGCCACCATCGGAATGATGACATAGCCGTCGAGCGTCTGAATGAAGAAATAGATGCCGATCGCGGCGAATCCGGTATGCGTCCCCGCGCTGAAGCCGACCGCCACCATCAACACGCCGCTGGTGATCGCGCCGATATTGGGGATGAAGGCCAGAATCCCGGTGATGATGCCGAGGACCAGCGCCATCGGCACGCCGAAGATCGCCAGCGCCACGCCGGTCATCACGCCTTCCAGCGCCATGCCGAACAACCTTCCCGCCAGCAGACGGCGCATCGTCACCGCCATCGCCTCGATCGTTCCCGAAAAGCGCGGACGCATGTCGCGCGGCACCATCCATTGCAGCCCGCCTTCGTACAAACGCGGCTCCATCGCGATGAACAGGCCGATCACCAGCACCATGATCAGGCTGGCCAATGCGCCAAACGCCGTGCCGAGATAGGACGTGATCTTGCCGAACGACCCCAGCGCTTGCTGCACCATGCCGTTGAGATCGGCCTTCCCCGGCATCAATCCGCTATTCGACGCCAAGGCCATCAGCTTGGTCGCCTGTGTCGTCAGCGTCGCGCGCAACTGCTCGACCTGATCGGCGATCCCTGCGCCGGTCAGATAGAAGACGCCGGCGATGAACAGGACGGTCAGGATAACGACGATTGCGAGCCGCCACGGCCGCGGGATCGGCAACACCCGCCCGAGCAAGCGCACCCCGCCGTCGAGCATCGAGGCGAAGACCAGCCCGCCGAAGATGATCAGCAAGGGCTGGATCAGCAGGACGACCAGGGCGATCGCGCTGGCCAGGCCAAGCCAGACCGTCGCGCGCTTCAGCTCCTGCCGCACGAACGGATCGCGCAGTTCGTTGGGCGCGGGTTCGCTGACCAGTTCAGCCGACCGCGAATCGCTCATTTTTCACGCGTCGCATGGAGCGACGTGCCAGCGCGGCCGCCGCGGAAGGATTGGCCCCAGCTCAGCGGATTCCAGCTGCCGAGCCCGGTCTTCGAGAAGGTAATGAATTCCGCACGCCCGCCGAGATATTCCCATGGCACCGGCCCGCCGAGGCCGCCTTGCTCGAGCGGCACGCGGCTGTCGGCGCTGCGGTCGCGATTGTCGCCCATCATGAAGACATGGTCGGGCGGGATGACGATCGGGCCATAATTGTCGCCCGCGCTTTCGCCGAGTTCGACCGTTTCGTAATGCCGCCCGTTGGGCAGCGTCTCGGTGACCAGCGGCATATGGCAGATCGCGCTCCCATCGGGTGCGGTGCGCAACGCACCTTCGCCGAGATCGCAGGTCAGGCCGGTTTCGGGGGCGGGTTGCGGCATCCCGCCATAAGAGGGCACATCGACATAATGCAGCGGCCCGCGCTTCACCGCGACGCCGTTGAGGATCACGGTGCCGCCGCGCACTTCCAGCCGATCACCGGGCAAGCCGATCAGGCGCTTGATATAGTCGGTCTTGGTGCCCGGCGGGGTGACGATCACGACATCGCCGCGCTCGGGCAAGCGGCCGAGCAAGCGGCCGTGGATGAACGGCAGCAAGTGAAAGGTCGGCGACACGAACGACCAGCCATAAGGATATTTGCTCACCACCAGCTGATCACCAACCAGCAACCCCGGCAGCATCGATTCCGACGGGATATAGAACGGCTTGGCGACGAAGGTATGGAAGCCGAGCACCGCCAGGATCAGCCAAAAGATGCCGCGCAGTTCGGACGCCCAGTCGGTGCCGGGCCGCTTGGCAGCGGGAGCGTCGACGGCCGGAATGCTCTTTTCGGCGGGTTCGCCGATCTCGTCGTTCAGGGCCAGATCCTCGCTCATGTCTCGTCCTTTGGCACCGTCTCGATCACCACAAAAGCTTGTGCCCAGGGATGGTCGTCGGTCATCGTCAAATGTACTCGGGCGACGTGGCCGTCGGGCGTCAACGCGTCAAGTCTCGCCTTGGCTCCACCGGAAAGCGCGAGCGTTGGCGCGCCCGAGGGGGCGTTGACGACACCGATGTCCTTCATGAACACGCCACGCTTGAATCCGGTGCCGACCGCCTTGGAATAGGCTTCCTTCGCGGCGAAGCGCTTGGCGAGCGTCCCCGCCTTGGTGAAGGGGCGGCGTTCCGCTTTGGCACGCTCGACGTCGGTGAACACGCGATTTTCGAACCGCGCACCGAATCGATCAAGCGAGGCCTGGATCCGCTCAATGTTGCACAGGTCGGAGCCGAGCCCGATGATCATGGCTGGATGCTTTGAAGAAGAAGGTCGGTTCGCGCGGCGGCGCGGAGACGCGGAGAAGAAGAGGAAGAAAAAAGAAAAGGGAATGTGTTGCGCTTCGCGCGGCATTCGAAAGGGCGCGCTGAACCTGATACGAGCCGCGCGCAGCGCAATCGTTTCCCTACTTCTTCTCCGCGTCTCCGCGCCTCCGCGCGAACCAAACTTCTTCTCTTAATCACCGCGCCGCATCCATCGCCGCGCGCATCGCGCGGACCGCGTCGCCCAGCCCCATGAAGATCGCGTCGGCAATCAGGCTGTGGCCGATGTTCAGCTCGCGAATCTGCGGGATCGCGGCAATCGGCGCGACATTGGTCAGCGTCAGGCCGTGTCCGGCATGCACTTCGATCCCGTTCTTGACGGCCAGCGCGGCCGCATCGGCAAGCCGGCGGACTTCGGTGACCTGCGCGTCGCTTGCCAGATCGGCATAGCGCCCGGTGTGCAGTTCGATCACGGGCGCGCCGAGCCGGATTGCCGCGTCGATCTGGCGCGCATCGGGTTCGATGAACAGCGACACGCGGATGTTCGCGGCGCGCAATTCGGACACCAAAGGGGCCAGCTGATCATAGTGTCCTGCTGCGTCGAGCCCGCCTTCGGTCGTGCGCTCCTCGCGCTTTTCGGGGACGATGCACGCGGCGTGCGGGCGGTGGCGCAGCGCGATCGCCAGCATCTCGGCGGTCGCCGCCATTTCGAAATTGAGCGGGATCGTCAGCTCGGCGCAAAGTCGGGCGATGTCGTCGTCGGTGATGTGCCGCCGATCTTCGCGAAGGTGCGCGGTGATGCCGTCTGCGCCCGCTTCAGCCGCCAGCAAAGCCGCGCGCACCGGATCGGGGTAACCCGACTCACGCGCATTCCGCACCGTCGCGACATGGTCGATATTGACCCCCAAGCGAAGCCGGTCGCCTTGAACGTGTCGAAGTGTCATGCCGCACGGCTCCCAGGCTTGATCGCCGGGATCGCCGCCAATTCGGGGGGCAACGCATCCGCCGGATAGGTCGGCACGGCGAGTCGAATCAGCGGATAGAAGGGCACGCCGAGATCGGCCGATCCGTTGGAGCGGTCGACCAGCGCCGCCGCCGCGACCGTCTCGCCGCCCGCACGCGCGATCGCGGCGATCGCCTCTTTGGAGGAAAGACCGGTCGTCACGACGTCTTCCATCATCAGGACCTTGGTGCCCGGTTCGAGCCGGAAGCCGCGGCGGAGTTCGAACACGCCATCGGGCCGTTCCAGAAACATCGCCGATACGCCCAGCGCACGGGCCATCTCCTGCCCCGCGATCACCCCGCCCATGGCGGGCGACACCACAACGGCGATGATTTCCCTTACGTCTGTGGGGAGTCGCGCGACCAGCGCCGTTGCCAGACGCGCGCCACGCGCCGGGTCCATCAGCACGCGCGCGCATTGCAAATACCGCGACGACCGCAAGCCCGACGACAGGATGAAATGCCCCTCCAGCAACGCTTCGGCGCTGCGGAATTCGGCTAGAATATCATCGTCAGTCATCGCTCAGGGTCCTGCGTACGGCCCGCTTAACTAGGAGCGGGGATGCTGCGACGCAACGACTGCGCAAAAAATGCGCCATGTTCGACTTGAGACAAGGGGTCACCCTGCGTATAGGGCCGCTATAACGATATGTAGCCCCGCTTTGCCGACACCATCGGTGGGCACGAGTGTTCGAGAGTAGAAACAGAAAGATGCGAATGATCGGGATCAAATCGATCGCGCTGGCCGCAGGCCTCGCGATGCTGAGTATCGGATCGGCGAATGCCGCACCGCAGGCTACCCCGATTGCTCCTGTATCCAAGCCGGTTGAGGCCGCGCCGACGGTGACGGTCGGCGATCCTGCCGCCGCGACCCCGGCTGCAACCCCCGCTGTGACGACGATTGATCCGATGCTCGCCGTCGATGGCGCGCCGGCAATGGCGATTGACCCCAAGGTCGGTCAGCCGGTGGTCGGCGTGCTCGGGCTGCAACCGCAGGTGACGCGCACCGGCGCGCAGGCAGCATGGTTCCACAACTGGCTGTTGATGCCCGTCATCACCTTCATCTCGGTACTGGTGCTGTTCCTGCTCTTCTGGGTCGTGGTGCGCTATCGTCGCGCGGCCAACCCGGTCGCGTCCAAGACCTCGCACAATACGGTGCTCGAAGTGCTGTGGACTGGCGTCCCGGTGCTGATCTTGCTCGGCCTTGCGCTTCCCTCGATCGGCTTGTTGCAAGCGCAATATAAGCCCGCGCCCAAGAATGCGGTGACGCTTAAGGCAATCGGCAACCAATGGTATTGGTCGTATCAATATCCCGACAATGGCGGATTCGAAGTCACGTCGAACATGCTCAAGGAAGCCAGTGAAGTCGGCAAGGGTGAGCGCGCGCGGACTGCGATCGACGGTCCCCGGCTGCTCGCGACCGACCAGCGCGTCGTGTTGCCGGTCGGCGTGCCGATCCGCCTGATCACCACCTCCAACGACGTGATCCACAGCTGGGAAATCCCCGCCTTCTGGATCAAGCTTGACGCGGTCCCCGGCCGTTTGAACGAAACCAGCTTCACGATCGACAAGCCCGGCGTCTATTTCGGTGTCTGCTCGGAACTGTGCGGCGCGCGCCACGGCTACATGCCGATCACGGTTCAGGCGGTCACGCCGGCGGTGTTCGCGCAGTGGGTGAAGGCGAAGGGCGGCACAATGCCCGGTGCTGCTGCGGCGCCATCGCCCGCCGTCGTCGGCGCGGCCGGGTCCGCCCCCGCCGCACCGACCGCCGCCGATGCGGCTGCCGCCAACGCGCTCCCCGCCGCTCCCGCCGCCAACGCTTCCGCTGGACAATAACCCATGACCGACACCGCCCTCAGCCCCGCCGCGTTCGAAGCGCACCATGACGATGTCCACGCGCATGACGATCATCAGATGTCGTTCTTTGCGCGCTGGTTCATGTCGACCAACCACAAGGATATCGGGACGCTGTACCTGATCTTCGCGATTGTCGCGGGGATCATCGGTGGGGCGATTTCGGGCCTGATGCGCGCCGAACTGGCCGAGCCGGGTATCCAATATCTCGGCATTTGGGCAAGCTATCTGCCCGGTGGCGAGCAGGGGCTCGATCATTCGCTCCATCTGTGGAACGTCCTGATCACCGCGCACGGCCTGATCATGGTGTTCTTCATGGTCATGCCGGCGATGATCGGCGGCTTTGGCAATTGGTTTGTGCCGATCATGATCGGCGCGCCCGACATGGCCTTCCCGCGGATGAACAACGTCTCGTTCTGGCTGCTGATCCCGAGCTTCACGCTGCTGCTCGCCTCGCCCTTCTTCGGTGGCGCGGGTAACGGCTGGACGCTCTATGCGCCGCTCTCGACCTATGGTGAGCCCGGGCCGTCGACCGACATGGCGATCCTGTCGCTCCATCTTGCCGGTGCCTCGTCGATCCTTGGCGCGATCAACTTCATCACCACCATCTTCAACATGCGCGCGCCCGGCATGACGCTGCACAAGATGCCGCTGTTCGTGTGGTCGGTGCTCGTCACCGCCTTCCTGCTGTTGCTGGCGTTGCCGGTGCTGGCAGCCGCCATCACGATGCTGCTGACCGATCGTAACTTCGGCACGACCTTCTTTGATCCGGCCGGCGGCGGTGATCCGATCCTGTACCAGCATCTGTTCTGGTTCTTCGGTCACCCCGAAGTCTACATCATGATCCTGCCGGGCTTCGGCATCGTCAGCCAGGTGATCTCGACCTTCTCGAAAAAGCCCGTGTTCGGCTATCTCGGCATGGCCTATGCTATGGTCGCGATCGGTGTCGTCGGCTTCGTCGTGTGGGCGCATCACATGTTCACCACCGGTCTCAGCGTGAACACCAAGATGTATTTCACCGCGGCGACGATGGTGATCGCGGTGCCGACCGGCATCAAGATTTTCTCATGGATCGCAACGATGTGGGGCGGCTCGCTGTCCTTCAAGACGCCGATGCTGTGGGCGATCGGCTTCATCTTCATGTTCACCGTTGGTGGCGTGACCGGGGTCGTGCTCGCCAATGGCGGCATCGATGATTACATGCAGGACAGCTATTACGTCGTGGCGCATTTCCACTATGTGCTGTCGCTGGGTGCGGTGTTCTCGCTGTTCTGTGGCTTCTATTACTGGTTCCCGAAAATGTCGGGGAAGATGTATAACGAGACGCTCGGCCAGATTCACTATTATGTGTTCTTCGTCGGCGTGAACGTCTTGTTCTTCCCGATGCATTTTCTGGGCCTCCAGAACATGCAGCGCCGCGTGCCGGATTATACCGATGCGCTCGCGCAGTGGAACTGGGTCGCGACGCTCGGCTACAAGATCATGGCAGCCTCGATGCTGGTGTTCTTCGTCAACGTCATCTGGTCGTTGTTCAAGGGTAAGCCGGCTGGCGACAATCCGTGGGGCGACGGCGCGACGACGCTCGAATGGACGCTGACGAGCCCGCCGCCCTACCATCAGTTCGAGACGCTGCCGCGGATCGACTAAGCCCTTTTCCCCTCCCGCTTGCGGGAGGGGTTAGGGGAGGGGAGTGCCGCAGAACGCGGCGCTCTCCGACGAACGCCCCTCCCCCAGCCCCTCCCGCGAGCGGGAGGGGAGGATTGCACCAATGACCACCACCGCCTTCCCGACCACCACCCTCCCCGCCGGAGCAGGCGATTTTTTCGCGCTGACCAAACCACGCGTGATGCGGTCGGTGGTGTTTACGGCGTTATGCGGCATGCTTGCCGCCCCGGTGCAATTGCCCTTCACGCTCGCTTTCACCGCGATCCTGGCGATCGCGCTCGCGGCGGGGTCGGCAGGCGCGCTCAACCAATGGTATGAAAGCGATATCGATGCGCTGATGAAGCGCACCGCCAAGCGCCCCTTGCCTGCGGGCAAGATGGAGCGCGAAACCGCGTTGCAGTTCGGCGTGGCGCTCGGCGTGTTCTCGGTGTTGCTGATGGGCTTGGCGATCGGTCTGATCGCCGCCGGGCTGCTGGCGGTCTCGATCCTGTTCTACGTGCTCGTCTATACCGTCGGGCTCAAGCGCCGGACCCCGCAGAACATCGTCATCGGCGGTGCCGCCGGTGCCTTCCCGCCGCTGATCGGCTGGGTCGCCGCCACGGGCAGCCTCTCGACGCTGCCGCTGTTAATGTTCGCGATCATCTTTCTGTGGACGCCCCCGCACAGCTGGGCGCTCGCGCTGCTCATCCGTGACGATTATGCCAAGGGCGGCGTACCGATGCTGCCGGTCGTGGCGAGTGCCGCGACGACGCGCTGGCAAATGCTGTTCTATGCGGTGCTGATGGCGGCGGCGGCGGTGGCACCTTGGCCGCTCGGGCTGGCGGGTGCGACCTATGGCCTGATCGCGACGCTCACCTCGCTCGTGTTCGTCGGGCTTACCGCCTGGGTGGTCGTGCAACGCGCCGAAACCACGCCCGCGATGAAGGCCGAGCGCGTGCTGTTCGTCTATTCGATCGGGTACATCCTCGCGATCTTCGCCACCCTCGCTTTCGATCGGCTTACCGCATGACTCCGGACCCGCTTCCGCATTCCGATTTGGTCCGCAAGCGCCAGCGCAGCCGCGCCCTAGTGCTCGCGCTGATCCTTGGTGCGTTCGTGATCCTGGTGTTTGCGATCAGCATCGCCAAGATCAAGGCGGGGATGCCGCACTGATGGCGCGGTTTCTGCCTGCCGATCGCAAGCTTCGGACCGCTTTTTTCGCGGTGCTCGGCATTTGTTTCATGACCGGTGTCGGTTGGGCGAGCATTCCGCTCTACCGCATGTTCTGTCAGGCGACTGGCCTGAACGGCACGACGCAGCGCGGGACGGTTGCCCCGGGCGCGGTCGACCGCCAGATCCGGATCGATTTCGACACCAATGTCGCGCCGCACATGCCGTGGAAGTTCGCGCCGGAAAATCCGTCCGAGACGGTGGCGATCGGTGCGCGCGACATGGCGTTCTTTACCGCGACGAATACGTCGGATCATCCGATCACCGGCACTGCGACCTATAACGTCACCCCGGCACAGGCCGGCAAATATTTCACCAAAATCCAGTGTTTCTGCTTCACGCAGCAGACGCTGAAACCCGGCGAGACCGCGCGCATGCCGGTGATCTTTTTCGTCGATCCCAAGATCCTGGCTGACCCCGACGCCAATGACGTCGAGACGATCACACTCAGTTACACGTTTTACCCCGTGGATTCCGCGAAAGCCAAAGGCTAGAGCGGGACCAACCGACGACGATACGCATAAGGGAAGACCGATGTCCGGCACCAAGAACCACGATTATCACATCCTCCCGCCCAGCATCTGGCCGCTCGCCGGATCGATGGCGGCGCTGGCGATGGCGGCCGGCGGCATTATGTGGATGCATTCGGCGGCCGGTGGTGGCGCGCTCTTCTATGCCGGTCTCGCGGGTGTGCTCGCGGTGATGTACGGCTGGTGGCGCCAGATCATCCTCGAGGCGCATGCCGGCGACCATACCCCGGTCGTCCAGCTCCATTTGCGCTACGGCATGATCCTGTTCATCGCCTCCGAGGTGATGTTCTTCGTTGGCTGGTTCTGGGCCTATTTCGATTTCTCGCTCTTCCCCGCGCACATCGCCTATGATTCGGTGACCAAGACGACCAGTGTCATTACCGACGTTGCCGCCGGGGCCGCGCAATGGCCGCCCAAGGGTCTCGAAGTCATCGACGCCTTCAAATTCCCGCTGCTTAACACGCTGATCCTGCTGACCAGCGGCACGACCATCACCTGGGCACACCACGCGCTGATCCATGGCGACCGCGACGGCTTGAAAAAGGGCCTGTGGGCAACGATCGTACTTGGCCTGATCTTCAGCTCGATCCAGGCGTACGAATATTCCGAGGCGCCGTTCCCCTTCAAGGGACTGAACTATGGCGCGGCCTTCTTCATGTCGACCGGCTTTCACGGCTTCCACGTGATGATCGGAACGATCTTCCTGATCGTCTGCCAGATCCGCGTCTATCGCGGGGACTTCACGCCGCGGCAGCATTTCGGGTTTGAGGCAGCGGCCTGGTACTGGCATTTCGTCGATGTGGTGTGGTTGTTCCTGTTCGTCACCATCTACGTTTATGGTGGCTGGGGCGCACCGGTCCACGCCGGGTGATCCGGTGAGCGACGGGCCAGCGGTCACCACCGCACCCACCCCCGTCGCGGCCGCGCTGAAGGGCCTGTGTCCGCGCTGTGGCGCGCCCGGACTGTTTCGTAGCTGGCTTGATTTTGCCGATCGCTGCAAGGTGTGCGGGCTGGACTATGGCGCGTTCAACGTCGGGGACGGGCCGGCCGCGATCCTGACGCTGGTGCTGGGCGCGCTGGTGGTCGGCACCGCGATCACGATCCAGCTGACGTGGGGCCCGCCGATTTGGCTGCAATTGATTATCTGGCTGCCGGTCACGGTGGGGAGCGTCGTCGGGGCTTTGCGTATCGCCAAGGCGGCATTGCTCGGGTCGGAATTCCGCACCGCCGCGCATGAGGGGCATATCGTGCCACCGGACAGCGAGTCGGATCGGTGAAGGCAATCCCTGTCATCCCTACGATCGTGGTTGGCCTTGCGGTCGCCGCGATGATCGCGCTCGGCGTCTGGCAGCTCCAGCGCCGCGCCGAAAAGGAAGCGCTGCTGGTGCGATACGCGCAGAATATCACGCTGCCGCGCATCACCTTCCCGGCGATCCCGGTTGATGACACGCTGCTGTTTCGCCGTGCGAGCGCCTTCTGCCTCGAACCCGTCAGCTTCGCGATCGAAGGCGGGCGTAATGCCCGCGGCGGCACTGGCTGGCGGCAGATCGCGCAGTGCCGCACCGGCGCAGAAGGTCCAGGCTTCGCCGTTCAACTGGGCTTCGGCACCGATCCGCATGCCAAGCCTGATTGGAAGGGCGGTCCAGTGCGCGGCTATATCAGCCACGCGCCCGATCATGCGCCGATCGTCGCGGCGGCGTTTGGCGGCGCACCCAAGACGCTGATGCTCGTCGCCGATCCGCCAATGGCGGGACTCGACCCCAATCCGGGGCCCGATCTGTCGGCCGTACCCAACAACCATTTGGCCTATGCGGTGCAGTGGTTCGTGTTCGCGAGCCTTGCCGCCTTGATCTATGCGCTGGCGCTGCGTCGTCGCACGGTTGCCGAGTCGCCCGCGCCGCGCTAACCGCAAGCGCCATGCGCTACATCAGCACGCGCGGCTCCGCGCCGACCCTCGATTTCCGCGACGTCACGCTCGCGGGGCTTGCCTCGGATGGCGGGCTGTACCTTCCCGAAAGCTGGCCGAGCTTCTCGCGCGAGCAGATCGCGGCGATGCAGGGCCTGTCCTATGTCGACACCGCCGTGGCGGTGATGCTGCCGTTCGTCACGGGGACGCTGACCGAAGCGGAGCTGCGGGGCTTGTGCACGCAGGCCTATGGCCGCTTCGCGCATGCCGCGGTCGTCCCGCTGGTTCAGCTCGACCAGCAGCATTGGCTGCTGGAGCTGTTCCACGGCCCGACGCTTGCGTTCAAGGATGTCGCGCTGCAATTGCTTGGTCTGCTGTTCGAGCGCTTCTTGAATGGGAGCAGCCAGCAGGTCACCGTGATCGGCGCAACCTCGGGCGATACCGGCTCGGCCGCGATCGATGCGCTGGCCGGGCGCGCCGGGGTCGATGTGTTCATGCTCCACCCCAAGGGCCGCGTGTCCGACGTGCAGCGCCGCCAGATGACCACCGTCATCGCGCCCAACATCCACAATATCGCGCTTGAGGATGCGAGCTTCGACGATTGCCAGGCGTTAGTGAAGGCGATGTTCAACGACGCGGCTTTCTCCGGCAGTTTTGCGCTGTCGGCGGTGAATTCGATCAACTGGGCGCGGCTGATGGCGCAGATCGTCTATTATTTCTACGCCGCTGTCCGCCTCGGTGCGCCCGATCGCGCGGTCGCTTTTGCGGTTCCGACCGGGAATTTCGGCGATGTGTTCGCGGGCTATGTCGCGGCGAAGATGGGGCTGCCCATCGCCAAGCTGATTGTCGCGACCAACGTCAACGACATCCTCCACCGCGCGCTCAGCGTTGGCGACTATTCGCAAGGGACGGTTGTTCCGACGCCCAGCCCTTCGATGGACATTCAGGTTTCGAGCAATTTCGAACGTCTCCTGTTCGATCTCGGCGGCCGCGACGGGCACGCACTCGCCGCGCAGATGCACGGGTTCGAGGGGACCAAGGCGATGCAATTGACCAACGCCCAACGCGCAGCGGCGAACGCACTGTTCGGCAGCGATCGTATCGATCTCGACGATATGGCGCTGGCGATGCGGTGGGCCTTTGATTCGTGCGGTCAAACGATCGATCCGCACACCGCGATCGGCCTTTCTGCGGCGCGCCGCGCCGGATTGGGGGCGGATGTGCCGGTGGTGACGCTCGCCACCGCGCATCCCGCCAAATTCGGCGACGCGGTCGAGCGCGCGACGGGCCAGCGTCCCGCGCTCCCGGCGCGAATCGGTGATCTGTTTGCGCGTGAGGAACGCTATGCGTCGCTGCCGGGGACGTTCGACGCAGTGACGGCCTATATCGCCGCGCGGGCCGTGGCGCGGTGAGCCTGCTGACGCTCATCGCCGAACCGTGGCCCGATTACGGCCTGGTCGACTCCGGCCATGGCCGGAAGCTCGAGCGCTACGGCCGCTTCCGGTTCATCCGCCCCGAACCGCAAGCGATGTGGGCGCCCGCATCGGATAGCTGGGAAGCCGATGGCGATTTCATCGGTGCCTCGGACGAGGAGGGCGGCGGACGCTGGCACCTTTCGCGCGATGTCCCGCGCGGCGGCTGGCACGTGCGATGGGAAGAGGTACTTCTGCTCGCGCAGAACACGCCGTTCCGGCACCTCGCATTCTTCCCCGACATGGCCCCGCAATGGGAATGGATGCGCGCGCAGGTCGCGGAGGGGGATCAGGTGCTCAACCTGTTCGGCTATACCGGCGTCGGGACGCTCGCGCTCGCGGCCAAGGGCGCGGCGATGACGCATGTCGACGCGTCGAAGAAATCGATCGAGGCGGGCAAGGCCAATGCCTTCCTGTCTGACATGGCCGATCGTCCGATCCGCTGGATGGTCGACGACGCCGCCAAATTCGCCGCGCGCGAAGTGCGGCGCGAGAAGCGCTATGACGGGATTTTCCTCGATCCCCCGAAGTTCGGGCGGGGACCCGAGGGCGAAGTGTGGCGGCTCGAGGAGGGCCTACCGGGCCTGATCGCGGATTGCCGCCGCTTGCTGGATAAGGACAGCAAGTTTCTCGTGCTGACGGTCTATGCGGTGCGCATGTCGGCGCTTGCGATCGGAGAAGTGGTGCGGCAGGCGCTGGCTGATCTCGGCGGTACGGTCGAAGTCGGGGAAATGGCGGTGCGCGAGGAAGCACGCGGGTTGTTGCTACCGACCGCGATCTTTGCGCGCTGGTCGCGGGGGTAGAAGAACCCGTTTACTCCATGCCGGCCCGCATCGCCGCGCCCGCCACGAA
Source organism: Sphingomonas psychrolutea (assembly GCF_014636175.1). Lineage (GTDB taxonomy): Bacteria > Pseudomonadota > Alphaproteobacteria > Sphingomonadales > Sphingomonadaceae > Sphingomonas > Sphingomonas psychrolutea. Next base: position 152,889 of record NZ_BMDW01000007.1, read on the forward strand.
TGGCGCCCCCGCCAGCAGCAACAGGCTGACCGCGCCGAGCAATTTGACCGCACCCATGCCGCCGTCGAGCGACCCCGCGCCGAAAATCAGCAGCGGGACGGCGAGCGGCAGCATCACCAGCCCCGCGACCGATCCCGCCCCGCGCAAGCCCGTTACCAGCGCGGATGTCGCCACCGCGAGCGCCGCCAGCCCCGGCGTGCCGATCAGCAACCCCAGTTCGACCGCGCCCAGCGTCCGCGCGTCGAGTCCGAGCAACCCGGCCGCGACCACCGCCGCCAGCATCAAAGGCGGCCCGAACCCCAGCCAGTGCGCGACGATCTTCGCTGCCGCGACGCTCGGCATCGACAGGCCGCGCACCGCGAGCTGATCGAGCACGCCACTGTCCATGTCCGGACCAATCAGGCGCTCGACCGGCATCAGCGCCGCGAGCAACGCCGCCGCCCAGATCACCCCGCCGCCGATCCGCGCGAGCAGGGCGGTATCCGGGCCGACCGCGAAGGGGAACAGGATCGTCACCAGCAGGAAGAAAGCGAGTGCGTTGGCAACCCCGCCGCTCGCCCAGGCGATCCGCACGTCGCGCGCGATCAGGGTCAGCATGATGGATCCCCGAGTATAACCTCCACCGCGTCCGGCAGCGCGATCGGTGTGTGCGTCGCGACCAGCACCGTGCCGCCGCCCGCGCGGTGTTCGGCGATCAGCCGCTCGAGCATCGCGACGCTCGCCACGTCGAGCCCGTTGGCGGGTTCGTCGAGCAACCACACCGGCGCTCCGCTCGCGACCACGCGCGCGAGCGCGGCGCGGCGGCGCTGCCCGGTCGAGAGCAAGCGCACCGGCACTTCGGCGATGTGCGCCAGGCCGACTGCATCCAACGCCCGCGGCACCCGCTCGCGCGGATCGGGTTCGGCATCGAGCGTGGCCCAAAAGCCGAGCGCATTGAACAGCCGCAACCCCGGATCGAGCGCCGCTGCCTCGGCCAGCAGCGCCCGGATCGGCAACCCGACCACCTCCCCGGCGGCTGGCCGAAGCAATCCTGCGGCGACCCGGATCAAACTCGACTTGCCCACCCCGTTCGGCCCCGACACCAGCGCCGCGCCGCCGCCGGCAATCGCGAACGACAGCCCCTCGAACAAGGTCCGTCCCCCACGGACGCAAGTCACGTCGCGAAACGCCAGCGCGTCGCTCACCGCTCGGCGCTCGCTTCGAGCGCGTGCATATCGGCGTCCGACAGCCCGAAATGGTGGCCGATCTCGTGGATCGTGACATGCGCGACCAGTGCGGTCAGGCCCACCGCGCTATCGACCCATTCGTCGAGGATCGCGCGGCGATACAGATGGATGCGGTCGGGCGGCGCGCCTGAATCCATCGACGATTTCTCGCCCACCGGTCGGCCATGATAGACCCCGCTCAGCTCGAACGGATCCGCGATGCCCAGCGCATCGAGCGTCTCGTCATCGGCGAAATCCTCGACGATCAGCACGACATCATCCAGATGCGCGCGGAATGCGTCCGGCAGCCCCGCGATCGTCGCCCGCGCGATCGCTTCGATCTCGTCGGCAGTCGGCGGGAGTTGATCGGGCGGCACCATCCGCTAAGCCTTACGGCCAAGGCGCGCGGTGCGCCAGCAGGAGAGCTTGTGTGACCGTGGAACCGCTGAACGACGAAGACCGCGCCGAGGCACTCGATACGCTCGACGAATGGGATTTTGACGAAGCGCGCGATGCGATCACGCGGACCTTCACCTTCGCCGATTTCAGTGAAGCGTTCGGTTTCATGGCGCGCGTCGCTTTGCTCGCCGAAAAGGCCGATCATCACCCCGAATGGTCGAACGTGTGGAACCGCGTCGACATCGCGCTGACCACGCACGATGCCGGCGGCCTGTCGCACAAGGACGTGGCGCTGGCTGAGGCGATCGACGCTCTGGTCGGCTAAAATCGTGTTCCTGCTTGCGCAGGAGCACGATCGTTCAGTTGGCCTCGGCAATCCCGCGCCGCATCATCTTGCGCAGACGGCCGGGCATCCAGCGTGCGGCAAAGGCCATGCGGTCGGCGGTCTTGCCGACATAGGTGTGGACCTTGTCGCCGTGCACCGCGTCCCACGCAGCTTGCGCGACGGCATCGACTCCGGTCAGTTCGAGCCCGGCGTTGGTGACGACTTGCTTGATCGAATAGTTGGAATTGCCCGCCGGGGTCGCAAGGAGCGGCGTGTCGATGAAGCTCGGCACAAGATCGCGCACCTTGACGCCTGCACCATACCATTCGCCGTCGAGCGCCTCGCTCAACGAGCGCACGCCGAATTTGGTCGCCGAATAGACCGACAGGCCCGACGACCCGTAAATCGCCGAGGCGGATGCGGTATTGAGCAGGCACGATCCTGGCGTCGTCGACAGATAGGCATACCCAATCTTCGCGCCGTTAAGCACGCCGACCAGATTGATCGCGACGACGCGGTCGAGATCGTCGAAGCTCATCTCGATCAGCGGTCCGCCGGTACCGATCCCGGCATTGTTGAACAAAACGTCGAGCCGCCCGCCGGTGGTGGCGGTAAAGGCGTCGAGGTTGGCGACCCACGCGTCGCGGTCGCGCACGTCCATCGTATAGGTCGTCGCCATGCCGGCGGGGAGCATCGCCGCGGTTTCGGTCAATCCCTTGGCATTGACGTCGGCCAAGCCGACGCGCCAGCCCTTGGCGGCGAACAGCTTCGCAGTCGCCTGACCGATGCCCGATCCGCCGCCGGTGATGAAGATCGCTTTTTGCTCATTCATGTCGCTAACCCCTTTGACGCGTGCGGTACCGTGCCCCACTGTCGCCGTCGATGCTACCATCGCACGACATTGGCCCGGCGGTCACCTTCGACGGCGTTACGAAACGCTATGGCGGCGGCGTAATAGCCGTTGACGGAGTTACGGTAGCGATTGCCGGTGGCAGTTTCGTGGCGCTGGTCGGCTCGTCGGGTTCGGGCAAATCGACGCTGCTGAAGATGATCAACCGCCTGATCGAACCGAGCGAAGGCGTGGTGCGGATCGGCGCGGAGGCGGTGTCGGCGGCTACCCCCTACGCGCTGCGCCGCCGGATCGGCTATGTCTTTCAGAACATCGGCCTGTTCCCGCACATGACCGTCGCCGAGAACATCGCAATCGGTCTGCGATTGGCGGGCGAGAAGGCACGACAGCCCCGCGTTACCGAATTGCTCGATCTGGTCGATCTGCCGCAGGCGTTCGCTGCGCGGATGCCCGATGCGCTGTCCGGCGGGCAGCGCCAGCGGGTCGGCGTTGCCCGCGCGCTTGCCACCGCGCCGGGACTGCTGCTGCTCGATGAACCGTTCGGCGCGCTCGATCCGGTCACGCGCGACCAACTCGGCACCGCGATTCGCGCGCTCCACGACCAGCTCGGCCTCACCACGATCATGGTGACGCACGACATGGCCGAGGCGCTGATCCTCGCCGATCGCGTGCTGGTGATGGATTGCGGCCAAATCGTCGCCGATGCGACCCCGAAGGCCTTGCTCGCGGGCGAGGGCGGCGCGGTCGCCGATGCACTGGTCGCAGTGCCACGCGAGCAAGCGCGGCGGATGCGCGAGCTGGCGGGATGAGCGGCAGCCCGTTCCTCGAAGCGATGACGCGTGTGCCCGATCTGCTCGCGGCGCATCTGTTGCTGGCGGCGTCGGCGTTGATCTTGGGGCTGATCATCAGCCTGCCGCTGGCGATCTGGTCGGCGCGGCGGCCTGGGGTGGCGCGCGTCGCGCTCGGTTTCGCAAGTCTTGTCCAGACGATCCCGAGCCTCGCGCTGCTCGCGCTCTTCTATCCGCTGCTGCTGTTCCTGTCGGGTCTGGTTGGCGGCGGCATTCCGGCGCTCGGTTTCCTGCCGTCGCTGCTCGCGCTGACGCTCTATGCGCTGCTGCCGATCCTGCGCAACGGCGTGACCGGCCTCACCGGGCTCGATCCGGCGGTGATCGAGGCGGCGGATGGTGTCGGCATGACCGCGTGGCAGAAATTGCGGCTGGTCGAGGCCCCGCTCGTCGCGCCGGTGCTGATGGCGGGCATCCGCACCGCGGCGGTGTGGACGATCGGCGCGGCGACGCTCTCCACCACCGTCGGCCAGCCGAGCCTTGGCGACATGATCTTCGCCGGACTCCAGACGCAGAATTGGGCGCTGGTCCTCGCCGGGTGCCTCAGTGCAGCGGCGCTGGCGCTCGCAGTCGATGCGTTGCTCGGCGTGATCGAGCATGGCATCGCCGCACGCAAGCGGATGCGCGCGTTTGTCGCGGCCGGTGTCCTGCTCGTCGGCGTGCTGGTCGCGCTGGCCCCCGCGCTGCCGCGCTCGGACGAGACGATCACCGTCGGCGCGAAAGGCTTTGGCGAGCAATATATCCTCGCGCGGCTGATTGGGCATCGGCTCGAACGTGCCGGCTATCATGTGCAATATCGCGAGGGGCTCGGGTCGGTAGTGGTGTTCGGTGCGCTCAAATCGGGCGCGATCGACGTTTATGTCGATTATTCAGGCACAATCTGGACCAACGAGATGCAGCGCAGCGACATCCCGGCGCGGCCCGCGATGGTCGCGGCGATCGGCGCGTGGACCCAGAAAACGTCGGGCGTCCGGCTGCTCGGCGCGCTGGGGTTCGAAAATGCCTATGCCTTTGCGATGCGCGGGGCGGATGCCAAGGCGAAGGGTATCGGCTCGCTCGACGATCTCGTCTCGGCGGCACCGCGGCTGAAATTGGGCTCCGACCTCGAATTTCTCGAACGGCCCGAATGGGCGGCGATCAAGCGCGCTTATCCGCTCAACTTCGCCGCCGCCAATGCCTATAATCCGACCTTTATGTATCGCGCACTCGAAAGCGGGCAGGCCGATGTGATTTCGGCTTTCTCGTCCGACGGGCGGATCGCCGCGCAGCATCTGACGGTGCTCACCGACCCGCGCGGCGCAATCCCCGGCTATGACGCGATCCTGATGGTCGCGCCGGGGCGGGCCAAGGACGCCAAGCTGATCGCGGCGCTGCAGCCGCTGGTCGGGCGGATCCCGGTCGATGCGATGCGCGCAGCGAATTACCGCGTCGACCGCGACGATGAGAAGGATTCGCCCGAGGCGGCGGCGCGCTGGCTGGAGAAGAAGGTGGGATTGTAAATCGAGCGATATCTCTTGCACCACCCCGGCGAAGGCCGGGGCCCAGTCGCGCTGCCCTGATTGGCGCGCGTAGCATCAGATTACGTCGGCCATCGCAACTGGGCCCCGGCCTTCGCCGGGGTGGAAGTCGGCGTTTTAGCCCCGCACCGCCGTCACGAAATAATCGAGCTTGGTATCGTCGCTCAGCACGAAGCCCTTTGCGACCGAAAACCCCAGACCGCGCACATCGACCACGCGCAAGCCTGCGCCCTCAACCAACGCCGTCAGCGCATCGGGCGTCAGGAACTTGTCCCAATCATGCGTCCCGCGCGGGATTTGGCCGAGCCCTTCGCCGACCGTGATCAGCGCGAGGCGCGAAAGTGCGGTGCGGTTCGGGGTAGAGAGCAATAGCAATCCGCCGGGTGCGAGCGCTCCAGCAAGGCCTGCAATAAACGCGGCAGGATCGGTGACATGCTCGATCACTTCCATGCTGGTGACGAGATCGAAGGTCTCGCCCCCCAACCCTTCGACGCTGCCGGTACGATAGTCGATCGCCAACCCCGATTGCACCGCATGCGCCTGCGCCACCGCGACATTCTCCGCCGCCGCATCCAAACCGGTCACCGCCGCCCCCAACCGCGCGAGCGGCTCGCACAGCAATCCGGCGCCACACCCGACATCGAGCGCGCGCTTGCCCGCCAGCGGCGTGAAGCCCGCCTCGTCGCCATGCCAGTGCGCGTCGATCCGCTCGCGCAGATAGCGCAGCCGCACCGGGTTGAGCCGGTGGAGCATCGCGGAAGATCCCTTCGGGTCCCACCACTCCGCCGCCATAGCGCCGAAATGCGCGGCCTCACCCGCGTCTATGGTGGTTGCGGTTGTTACGGTTGCGCTTGTCATGCGCGCTTTCTATCAGGGCCGCCCCAAGACCCCAAGGCCTCCCTAAGGATTTCTGGCACCCGATGGCGCGTATCGTGATGAAGTTCGGCGGCACTTCGATGGCGGGGATCGAGCGCATCCGCGCGGTCGCGGCACGGGTGAAGCGCGAGGTGGCGGCGGGCAACCAAGTCGCGGTGGTGGTGTCGGCGATGGCGGGGGAAACCGACCGGCTGATCGGCTTCTGCCGCGAGGCCTCGTCGCTCTACGACCCCAAGGAATATGACGTCGTCGTCTCGGCGGGGGAACAGATCACCAGTGGCCTGCTCGCCATTGCCTTGCAGGCGGCGGGCGTTCCGGCGCGGAGCTGGCTCGGCTGGCAATTGCCGATCGCGACGAGCGATGCGCACGCCTCGGCGCGGATCGAGAACATCGACACGAGCGCGCTCGACGCGAGTCTGGCGGCGGGCGAAGTCGCGGTCATCCCCGGTTTCCAGGGCGTCGATGACGACGCGCGGGTCGCCACGCTCGGGCGCGGCGGCTCGGACACCTCGGCGGTGGCGATCGCGGCGGCGATGAAGGCCGATCGCTGCGACATCTACACCGATGTCGACGGTGTCTATACCACCGACCCGCGCATCGTGCCGCGCGCGCGGAAATTGAAGAAAGTCACGTACGAGGAAATGCTCGAACTGGCCTCGGTCGGGGCGAAGGTGTTGCAGACGCGCTCGGTCGGGCTCGCGATGAAGGAAGGCGTGCGCGTGCAAGTGCTGTCCTCCTTCACTGGCGAGGATGCACCGATGGCGGATACGCTGCCGGGAACGATGATCGTGAGCGAAGAGGAATTAGGCGATATGGAACGACAGCTCATCACCGGCATCGCGCACGACAAGAATGAGGCGAAAATCACGCTGATCGCGGTGCCCGACAAGCCCGGCGCAGTGGCGGCGATCTTCGCGCCGCTCGCGGCGGCCAATATCAACGTCGACATGATCATCCAGAACATCGCGCACGCGGCGGGGTCGACCGACGTGACCTTCACCGTTCCCGCTGCCGATCTGGCGCGCTCGATCGAGGTGCTGACGCAGTCGCGTGAGAAGATCGGCTATGAAACGCTGGTCCATGACACGCGGGTCGCGAAGATCTCGGTGGTCGGCGTCGGCATGCGCAGCCATGCCGGTGTCGCGAGCACGATGTTCACGACGCTTGGCGAACGCGGCATCAACATCCAGGCAATCTCGACCAGCGAGATCAAGGTCAGCGTGTTGATCGAGGAGGATTACACCGAACTCGCGGTGCGCGTGCTGCACACGGCGTATGGGCTGGATGCGGAGGACGTCGCGTAGGACAGACCTGCATGTCCGAATGTGGGTGGAGAGCGGTCCGGCAGCTTTCGGGGGCGTTGAACGCTTAGCGGACTATCTGCGCTTCGCCGATCAGCTTTCCCTCCCAAAGGAAGAAGCATCCCGAAGGAGACAACGCTTTCACCGCCTCGCGGCCCGAAAGAAAGACGAAGCCAACGCGGCGCGTCTCTCCCGGCATCATGGGACTATCGACAAGTGGATACCCGTCCCAAGCTTCTCGGCAATTCTTGTCAATGCTACAGGGGCAACCGTAGCCGAGCACTATCGGTAGCGACTTCCCGCCTTCATCTGTTGAGTAAAGATGTAGGTTCACGACCATCTCGGCCGTGCCTTCAGCCAATCGCTCTCGAAGGGTGGTAGCGCGGGGCATAGCCAACCTTAAATCACGATCAGCGAACGTCCGCTAGCATCATCGCGTCGAACGTAGCGCGATGGCGGCAACTCGGGCGCTTTCAGCCGTTCCCTACTCCCCAATAACATGCACCGCCACCGCCCGCCGGTGCGCTGCGCGGCGGTGCTCGAACAGATAGATGCCCTGCCAAATCCCCAAAAGCGGGCGTCCGTCCGCGACCGGGATCGACAGGCTCGTCGCGGTGATCGCGGCGCGGAGGTGGGCGGGCATGTCGTCGGGACCTTCGTCATCATGCTCATAGGCGCGCGATTCGGGTGCGAGCCCCGCGAACCACCGCTCGAGATCGCGGCGCGCGGCGGGGGCGGCATTTTCCTGGATCAGCAACGAACAGGACGTGTGGCGCACGAACAGCGTGAGCAGCCCGGTAGCAATGCCGGTCCCGGCAACCCAGTCGTAAACGTCGCGCGTACAGTCGTGCAGCCCCTGGCCGGGTGTGCGGATGTCGAGTTCGCCAATGTCCTGTCGCATGACATGGGCTTGCCCCAATGCCCCGCGCGGCGCTAGGCCCCGACGATGACACAAACATCTTCGATCGGCGCCGCGCGCCTCTCCGCCCGCATGGCGCGCGGCACCGCTTTCCTCGGCAGCGAGACCGCGATCATCTGCGGCGCGATGTCGTGGGTGAGCGAGCGGCACCTCGTCTCCGCCATCTCGAACGCGGGCGGCTTCGGGTTGATCGCGTGCGGCGCGATGACGCCCGAGCTGCTCGATGCCGAGATCGCCGCGACCAAGACGATGACGGACAAGCCGTTCGGCGTGAACCTCATCACCATGCACCCCGGCCTGTTCGATCTGATCGCGGTCTGCGCGAAGCACCAGGTGACGCACGTCGTGCTCGCAGGCGGGCTTCCCCCGGCGGGTGCGCTCGATGCAATCAAGGCGAGCGGCGCGAAGGTCGTGTGCTTCGCCCCCGCTTTGAGCCTCGCCAAGAAGCTCATCCGCTCGGGCGTCGATGCGCTCGTCGTCGAGGGCATGGAGGCGGGCGGGCATATCGGCCCGGTGTCGACCTCGGTGCTCGCGCAGGAAATCCTGCCCGAAGTCGCCGACAAGGTCCCCGTGTTCGTCGCGGGCGGGATCGGGCGCGGCGAGGCGATCGCGGCCTATCTCGACATGGGCGCGGCGGGCGTGCAGCTCGGCACGCGCTTCGTCTGCGCGACCGAAAGCATCGCGCACGCCAATTTCAAGAAGGCGTTCCTGCGCGCTTCGGCGCGCGATGCGGTGGCGAGCGTCCAGATCGACCCGCGCCTCCCCGTCATCCCGGTGCGCGCGCTGAAGAATGCGGGGGGCGAGCTGTTCACCGCCAAGCAGCGCGAAGTCGCGCAATTGCTCGATGAGGGGAAGGTCGCGATGGCCGAGGCACAGTTGCAGATCGAGCATTATTGGGCGGGGGCGCTGCGCCGCGCGGTGATCGACGGCGATGTCGAGCATGGCTCGCTGATGGCGGGGCAATCGGTCGGGATGGTGACGAAGGAAGAACCGGTTGCCGAGATCATCGCGTTGCTAATGGCAGAAGCGGCGACGGCGCTGGGTCAACGCGCGGCCTGATGCTTGCATTTTGCTAGCATTTTGGTAACATTTACGGATGGCGACACTTACAATCCGACAACTCGACGATGACGTCTACGATCGTCTGAAGCGACGCGCGGTCGCCAATGATCGTTCGGTAGAGGCCGAGGTGCGCCAGATTCTGGGTCAATCCACGTTTGATATCGAAAGCTGGGTTGCCGAATTACGGGCTTTACACGCACAAACGCTCGCGCGGGATGGCCTTCAAGCCGATAGCGTTGCGCTCATTCGTGCCATTCGCGACGAAGAATGATCGTCGTCGACGCCAGCCTCGTCGTCAAATGGCTGGTAGTTGAGGATCAAACCGAACCGGCGATTGCCTTTCTGGAAGCATTTTCCGGTCGTGTTTGTGGACCCGATATCCTGGCCATTGAGGTCGCTGGTGCCATTGTTCGACGTGTCAACGACAGGTCCTTGTCGCTACCGACAGGTGCCGCGATTCTAACGACTTGGCGAACAGCACTTGAGCAGAATCGGGTGACGACGATCCGTGCGACTCCTGCGCTGATCGAACAAGCGGGGCGCTTGGCGATCGAACTCGGCCACCCGCTCGCCGATTGCCTTTACCTGGCGCTGGCAATCGAGCTCGAGTGCGAGCTCGCGACCTGCGACGCGAAATTCCAGGCCAAGGCGTCATCCGCCCACCCCCGCGTCAAACTTCTCTCCGACTTTAGCTGAACCGCAGCATCCCGGTAAATCCGCTCACCAGCCACACCCCGAGCGCCGCCCCGCCGCCAAACACCACCGCGATCAGCAACGACAGGATCCCTGCGACGAACCCGCCCGACCGACGCCGCGCGAAGGTGCGGCGTTGCCCTGGCTTGCCGAGCTTCAACTCGACAAAGCCGGCCGCTGCACCGCCCAAGGCGGTCATGATCAGCGTGATGACGGCACCAACCGGCGTTTGCAGCGCGATCGCGATCGGCAACAGCATTGCGAAGGGGGCTGCCATCGCGAAGGCGGCAAGTAGCTTGGCCACATCGATCTCGTCCTTCGCAACCGGCGCGACCGCGAGCAGATCGGGCGAATCCTCGGCCGACACCGCGAGCCACGCAAAACTGCCGACGAGCTGGCTCGCGATCAGCACGCTGCCAAAGGCGAGGACCGCCGGGACCGGCAGCGCGTTGCCGCGCCCGAACGCCACGAACAGCAGCGGGGCCATGTACACCAGCCGCAGCACGATCTGGAACGCCAGCGCGGGATCGCGCACCAGCAAGCGCCATTCCTTGGCAAAGACCGCGCGGGTGAGCCGGGCATGGAACAGCCGCCCGCTCGCGCGGCCCGTCGGCTTGCTGCGCGACAGACGCGTGCTGCCATCCTGATAGCCCGACAGGAACAGCCGCTGCAGCGTCGCGCCCGCGCCCACGAACAGGAACAATGCGCCGCCGAGCAGAAGCACGATCGCCAGCGGATCGCCAAACCCGGCCTGGCCGGGCAGCCCGCTCAGCCCTTCGGTGCCGAGCCCGTCGGCGCGCAGCCGCTCGAACAGCGCGATCGTCGCGCCGCCCCTGCGGTCGGCGTGCGACAGCAATTGCGAACCAAGGAACACTGCGCCGCCGACGAGCGCTGCCAGGATTTGCCCGACGGTGCGGGCCGCGCGCGGGCCGATCAGCGTTGCGATCGTGAGCGTCAAGGCAAGCCCGATCGCTGCGGCAGCGAGCGCGATTGCCGCCAGCAACGCGACCAGCCCGAACAACCGCGGATGCCCCAGGATCGCGACCGGCACGATGATCGGCAACAGCAGCATCGTATAGGTGAGCGCGATCGTCCCCGCGATGCCAAGCAGCTTGGCCAGCAACACGGTCCGCTCCGGAATCGGCGCGGAGAAGAGCAAGGCGAGATCGCCATTTTCGTACAGCGTCCGCTGGCTGCCGATCATCGCTTGCGCGGTCATGAAGGTGAGAGCGGCAATGCTGATGCCGAGGACGGCGACCCGCACTTCGGGCAGGATCGGGAGCGGCGTGTCGCGCAACGCCCAAGCGATCGTGCAGCCGAGCGCCAGCCACGCCAGCGCAAGCAATGCGCCAATGATTTGCGTTGCCCCCGCCCCCGCCCCCCGCACAGCCGCCCGATCAGCCCGCGGCGCCCCCCACGCCGGCTTGATCGCGTCGCCAGCCGCAATTCATGCAAGGCGAGCCAGGCAAAGCCGCCGGGGCGCGTCCGTCGCATCGCCCAGTTCATATAGCGGTTACTGCGTGCGCGGCCGGATCGGTCAAGCGAATGAAGGTGTCCTCCAGCGTCATGCCCGCCGTCCCCGCACTCTCGCGCAATTCGTCGAGCGTGCCTTCGGCGAGCAACTTTCCCCCACCAATGATGCCGATCCTGTCGGCCATGCGCTCGGCGACCTCGAGAATATGCGTCGTGACGATCACCGTCTTGCCGGCATCGACTTGCGCGCGCAAAGCGTCCTTGACCGACCGCGCCATGCTCGCGTCGAGCCCGGTCAGCGGCTCGTCGAGGATCAGCAATTGCGGATCGTGGATCAATGCGCCGGCCAGCGCGACCTTCTGCTTCATCCCGCGCGAAAATCCCTCGCACCGCGTATCGCGCTGCTCCCACAGATCGAGCCAGTGGAGCAGCCGGTCGGCTTCGCCGGCGGCATATTGCGGGTCCATCCGCCACAATCCGGCGACGAAGGCGAGATATTCCAGCGGCGAGAGCTTGTCGTACAGCATCGCCTCGTCGGGCAACCACGCGGTGATCGCCTTGGCGGCGAGCGGATCGCGCAACGCGTCCACGCCGAAGATGTGGATCGTGCCGGCATCGGGCTTGGCCAACCCCGCGACCATCCGCAACGTCGTCGTCTTGCCCGCGCCATTTGGCCCGAGCAACGCATAAAGCTGCCCGGCGGCGATCTCGAGATCGAGCCCGGCGATGACGGGCTTGTCGAAGGTCTTGGCGAGGCCGCGGATGCGCAAGGCGGGCAGGGGCGGTGAATCGGTCATGTGTCCTGTTTAAGCGATACACCGGGGCCGTCCAGCCGGAACAGTGCCTCGACCGGACGGTCGAGCGCTGCCGCGAGCTTGAGGGCGAGGATCGTCGAGGGCACGAACACACCGTTCTCGACCGTGTTGATCGTCTTGCGGCTGACGCCCACGCGCTCGGCCAGCGCCGCCTGGGTCAGGCCGAGGCGTTCGCGTTCGTCTTTCAGCGTGTTGCGGAGGGTTTCGGCCATTCAGCGCGCGGCCCGGAGTTCAAGCGTCGCAAGATGGACTTGCGCCACCGCGATTGCGGCGGTGAAGATGATCCGCGCGCTGTCGTCGGCCGAGAGGATCCCGGGCACGCTGCCAACCGCAAGCATCACGGCGGCGGCGAGCAATCCTGCCCAAAAGCCGATCGCGCTGCTGGCGCGGCGATGCTCGCGCGTGACCTCATCCTCGAGCAATTGAGCCAACGGTCCGCTTTTCAGCCGCGTCGCCAGCGGCGACAGATACAGCACCGAGACGAACGTGAAGCCGAGCCACATCCCCTGAAAGAACGACGGTCGCCACGGCGCGAAGGTCAGGCCGAGCATCACGACGGTGAAGGCGGCAAAGACGTATAAACCCAGTGCACGCGCGCGCGCCTTGCGTTCGGCGAGGTCGATCAGGCTCATGATGCTATCCCTTCGATTAGTAACCTATGGGTTACATGTAACCTAGGCGTTACTCGTGCGCAAGCCCCGTTTCGTCGCGCGGGGGTTTTCGTGTGGCCGCCGTGCCGTTACAGGCGAAGCCATGCCGTCACTCGACCTCGATATGCCCGCCACGGGCCGCATCGTCGCGGGCGAGCACCGTTTCCCGATTCGCGTCTATTTCGAGGACACCGATCTGTCGGGGATCGTCTATCACGCCAATTACCTGCGCTACATGGAACGGGCACGCTCCGACATGCTGCGGCTGGCCGGGGTCGATCAGCGGCGCCATCAGGAGGCAGGCGGCGGGGCCTATGCCGTGACCGCGCTGAACATCCGCTATCGCGCGCCCGCCAAGCTCGATGATGCGCTGCTCGTGCTGACGCGTCTTACCCAAGTCCGCGCGGCATCGGTCGATATTCAGCAACGAGTCATGCGCGGTGGTGCGGTGCTGACCCACGCAGAGGTGACGGCGGCGTTGGTCGGCGCATCGGGGCGGCCGCAGCGCCAGCCCAAAGAATGGATCGCGGCGTTTGCCCGCGTGATGGAATCAGGGGACAATCTTTCGTGACCAGCCTTGCCCTCAACACCGATGCGACGTCCCTGTCGCCGATCGGCATCTTCCTCCACGCCGATCCGGTGGTGCAAATCGTGATGGTCGGGCTGTTGCTCGCCAGCATCTGGACCTGGGCGATCATTCTCGGCTTTTTCTTCCGGCTCGGTGCCACGCGCCGCAAGACCGAACGCTTCGAGCGCGATTTCTGGAAGGCCGAGGATATCGACGCCTTCCACCGCATTGAAGGCGAAAGCGATTTGCCGATCGCCAAGGTCTTCGCCGCCGGCGTGGCCGAATGGCGCCGCTCGACCGCGGGCGGCCAGGTCGATCGCGGCGGCACGCGCGAGCGGCTGGCAACCGCAATGGGCGCGGCGGTCGCGGGCGAGATCGACGCACTGTCGGACCGGTTGAACATCCTCGCGACGGTCGGGGCGGTGGCACCGTTTGTCGGGCTGTTCGGCACGGTGTGGGGCATCATGCGCAGCTTCACCAGCATCGCGGCGGCGCAGAATACGTCGCTTGCCATTGTCGCCCCCGGCATTGCCGAGGCGCTGTTCGCGACCGCGATCGGCCTGTTCGCGGCCATTCCGGCGGTGATCGCCTACAATCGCTTCAGCCACGGCATCAACCGCATCGAAGCGCGGCTGAACCGCTTCGCCGACGGGTTTCACGCGACCTTGAGCCGCCAGCTCGAGAGCGAGGTGAAGCGGTGAGGGGCTTGCGTACTTCATTCCCCTCCCGCTTGCGGGAGGGGCTAGGGGAGGGGAGTGCCGCGAGCACTGTCCTTGGCCGAATCGCCCTCCCCCAACCCCTCCCACAAGTGGGAGGGGAGTTTTAAGCGATGGCGATCAACCTTCCCTCGCAACGCGGCCGTGGGCGGCGCGCGCCGATGGCGGATATCAACGTTACGCCGTTGGTCGACGTGATGCTGGTGCTGCTGATCATCTTCATGGTCACCGCGCCGCTGCTGACGGCGGGGGTGCCGGTGCAACTCCCCGATGCCCGCGCGAAAGCCGTGGAGCAGGATCAGAAGCCCGTCGAAATCTCGCTCGATCGCGCGGGCAAGCTGTATGTCGACAAGGATGAAGTGAGCGAGGCGCTGCTGCCCGACATCCTGTCGCAGCTCGTCGCCAAGGGTGATCCGGCCAAACCGCCGCAAGTGTTGCTGCGCGCCGACAAGGGCCTCGATTATGGCCGCGTGATGCGCGTGATGGGCGAACTCAACCGCGCCGGGCTCAACCGCGTCGCGCTCGTGACGGTCGAACAGGGCAGCAAATGACACGGAACGAGGGTGTCGGACTGGCCGTGGCCGCGATCGGCCATGTCGCTTTGTTCGCGATCCTTTCGGTCGTGTGGTTGGCCAAGCCGGTGCCGCTGCCGACCCCCAAGCCGATCGAGGTGTCGCTGGTCGACGCGGTCGCGCTCGATCAGCAGGCACCACCCGCTCCCGAACCACCCGCGCAATCCACTGCGCCCGATCAGGGCCCGCCCGAAGACGCCCCGCCGCCGGCCAAGGCACCCGAGCCTGCGCCCGACCCGGCCCCGCCCAAACCGCAGCCCGCAGCTGTCCCCCCGCCCAAGCCAGCGGCCAAGCCCGTGCCGTCGGTGAACAAGCCTGTCGCCGAAAAGGTCGAGAAGCCGGCCAAGGCGAAGGCCGCGCCGGTCAAGGCGGCAGCGCCCCCGGCCAAAGCGGTCGCGGCCACCAAGGCGGCGGGGGCCAATTCCAGCGCGACCAAGGCCAAAGCGACCGGATCGCTGCTCGACGACGATTTCCGCAAAGGCCTGTCGCAAACGCCGTCCAAGGCCAAATCGCCCGATGCCGCCCCCGGCGCGACGATGGATGCCAAGGCCGCCGCCGATATCGGTTCGGCGATCCGGCGGCAGGTCCAGCCGTGCGCCGACCGCCAAGTCAATCCAGGACCCGGCGCGTCGCGAATCGTGGTGACGATCGCGCTGTCGCTCAATCGCGACGGCTCGCTTGCGGCACGGCCCAGCGTGTCGGGGGATCATGGCGGCGTCGATGACGAAAATCGGCGCTATGTCGATGCGGTCGATCGCAACGCGATCGCCACATTTTCGGGCTGCGCGCCGCTGCGGGGGCTTCCGCCCGAGCTTTATGACGTGCCGCGCGGGTGGAAGACCTTTAAGCTACGCTACAAACTTCCGGGCTGAGGAATGACGACGATGCTCCACAAGACGATCTTCGCGCTGGCGCTGGCGGCCGTCGCCACGGTCGGGCAGGCGCAAACCGCGCCCGCGCCCGCGCCCGCTCCGGTGCAGACGCCCGCCCCGGTCCAGACGCCCGCCCCGACAGGCCCGACCGATCCGCAGCAGCAAGGCGAATTGGTGGTCGATGTCGTCGGCGGCGTTTCCGCACCGCTGGGTATCGCGATTCCGGTGATGCCGACCGCCGAAATCGTCAACACCCCGGCCGGGCGCACCGATGTGTTGGGCGAGCAACTGGCGCAGATCGTCACCGGCGATTTGCGCAATTCGGGCCTGTTCAAGCCGCTCGACTCGGGGGTGAAGCCGATCCCTTATCCTGAAGTGACCGCACCGACCTTCGACTATTGGGGGCCGGCGGGCGCGGCCGCGCTCGTGCAGGGCTTCATCCGCGCCAATGGCGACGGGACGCTGACGGTCGGGTGTTATCTCTACGACGTCTTCTCGCGGCGCGAACTCGCGCGGCAGGGGTTCGTCGTGGCCCCGGCCGACTGGCGTCGCGCGGGGCACAAATGCGCCGACATGGTCTATTCCAAACTGACCGGCGAAGGCCCGTATTTCGACAGCCGTGTCGCCTATGTCTCGGAGACCGGCCCGAAGGGCAAGCGCATCAAGCGGCTCGCGCTGATGGATCAGGACGGCGAGAATCACACTTTCCTCACCAACGGGCAGGCGATTGCGCTGACGCCGCGTTTCTCGCCCGACCAGCGCGCGATCGTCTATATGAGCTATCTCGATGATCGCCCGGCGATTTACGTCTACGATATCGCGTCCAAACGGCAGCGGATGCTGGTGCCCAACACCAATCTCACCTTCGCCCCGCGCGTTTCGCCCGATGGGCGCTGGGTTCTGTTCTCAATGGCGATCGGCGGCAATACCGATGTTTACCGCGTGGCCTTGGGTGGGGGAACGCCACAGCGGCTGACCGATTCGCCCGGCATCGACACGGGCGGCACCTATTCGCCCGATGGCGGACGGATCGTGTTCGAAAGCGACCGTTCGGGTACGCAGCAACTTTACGTGATGAACGCCGACGGATCGCAGCAGCAGCGGATCAGCTTTGGCAACGGACGCTATGCCACCCCGGTATGGAGCCCGCGCGGCAATCTGATCGCCTTCACCAAATTGGCTGGCAGCTTCCGCATCGGCGTGATGAGTCCCGCTGGCGGTAACGAGCAATTGCTGACAGACGGCGCGCAGGATGAGGGGCCGAGCTGGTCGCCAAATGGCCGTGTGCTGATGTTCTTTCGCTCGACCGGCGGCGGCAGCGGGCGGGCCGATTTGTGGTCGGTCGATCTGACCGGCGTCAATCTGCGGCACGTTTCGACGCCGCTCGATGGATCCGATCCGGGTTGGGGACCGTTACGTCCGTGAGACAGGCCGCGCGTTGACTCTCGCGGCTTCACACGCGAAGCCATTAATCAGTTTAGCGCGTGCCTGTACCGACTGACCAATGTCCGGCGCTTGCCGGCTTCACTCTGGGAGAAATCGCTATGGCAAAACTGACAACGGCTCTCTTGCTCGCCACCACGCTGGTTGTGGCCGGCTGCGCCAAGAAGCCGCCAGCCTATATTCCGCCCGCGCCCGGCAATGTCCCGGCCAATCCGGGCAATGGCTTTGCGCCGGGATCGCGCGGCGATTTCGAACGCTCGGTCACCAGCAACACCGTCAATTTCGCGCTCGACAGCTTCACGCTGGAGGAGCGCGCGCGCGCAATCCTCGATAGCCAGGCCACGTGGCTGACGCGCTACCCGAATGTGCCGGTCAGTCTGGAGGGGCATTGCGACGAGCGCGGCACGCGCGAATATAATCTCGCGCTCGGTGATCGCCGTGCACTTGCGGCGAAAAACTATCTCGCCGCGCGCGGCGTTGCGCCGGGGCGGATCTCGACGATCAGCTATGGCAAGGAACGCCCGATCGCGCTCGGGTCGGACGAAGCGAGCTGGGCCCAGAACCGCCGTGCGGTGACGATCGTCCTGAACTGAGTCTGGTTTTCCTGACGTCAGAAAGGGGCGGCGCTGCTTTGCCAGCGCCGCCCCTTTTCGTTCTCCCCTCCCTGGAAGGGAGGGGCTGGGGGTGGGTTGGTTCGTTATCGAACGCCGTTCCCGTCCCATGCCGACCCACCCCCTACCCCCTCCCTTCCAGGGAGGGGAGAACGAAACCCCTTGCGCACCCCATAATCTCGATATAAATGTGATATCACATTAACGGGAGGCATTCATGGGCGATTCGGGAACACGCAACACCGCGCTGACGCTGTCGAGCGAGCATAGCGCAGCCACGTCGAGCGGTTATGCCATGCTGCTGGTGATGCTGGCCGCGCTCGCAGCAGGGATTTTCGGGGGGACGCTGCTCGAAGCCAATCCGGCGCTCGGCGGGATCGTCATCACGATCGCCAGCTTCGTCTTCGCCTTCGTCGCCTGCGGGTTCTACATGCAGCAGCCGAACCTAGCGACCGCGATCACCTTGTTCGGGGCGTATAAGGGGACCGATCGCAATACGGGCCTGCGCTGGCTGCTGCCGTGGCTCGGGCGCAAGAAGGTGTCGCTGCGCGCCAACAACATGATTTCGGAGCGGTTGAAGGTCAACGATCTGCGCGGCAACCCGATCGAGATCGCCGCGCAAGTCGTGTGGCGCGTGACCGATACCGCGCAGGCGCTGTTCGACATCGACGATTACAAGGCATTCGTCATCGTTCAGATCGAGGCGGCGGTCCGCACGATCGGCGCGCGCTATCCGTATGACGATTACGAGCATCAGGAAGTCACGCTGCGCGGCAATCACGATCAGGTCGCGGTCGAACTGCGCGCCGAACTGATCGCGCGGCTGGTGACGGCGGGCATCACGGTCGATGAATGCGGCTTCACGCATTTGGCTTATGCGCCCGAGATCGCCGGCGCGATGCTGCGGCGGCAACAGGCGCAAGCGGTGGTCGCGGCGCGCGCGACGCTGGTCGAAGGCGCGGTCGGCATGGTCGAGATGGCGCTCGACCTGCTCTCGAAAAAGGGTGTGGTCGAACTCGACGACGAACGCCGCGCGGCGATGGTGTCGAACCTGATGGTCGTTTTGTGCGGTGAACGCGACACGCAACCGGTCGTCAACGCCGGTACGCTCTACTGATCGGCCAGACGCGTTGGCCGCTCCTCCCAAAAAGGCGTTTCCCCTCCGCCTCGACCCCGCGCTCTACGCGGCGGTTGAGCGGGTGGCGGCGGCCGATCTCAGGAGCGTCAACGCCCAGTTTGAATGCCTGCTGCGCGAGGCGCTGGCGAAGCGGGGAGTGAAGGTGGCGCAGAGCGAGACGCCCAAGCGCGGGCGTCCTCCAAAGGAGAATTCCGATGACGAAGGATGATGTGATCGACCATTTCCGCGTCGAACCCGGCTATTGGTTCGTGCCCAAGCTGTTCGGCATCGGCGCGACGCCGGTGACGTGGCAGGGCTGGACGCTGACGCTCGGTTTCTCGATCCTGCTGGTGCTCGACATCGTATTCATGCCCGAGCCGATCGCGCGGGTCGGTGTCGGCATTGCGCTGGCGGTCGCGTTCCTGACGATTTGCATCCGCAAGACGCAGGGCGGGTGGCGCTGGCATTGGGGCCTCGGCAAATGATCCGGCTGCTCGCGATCGCGGCCCTGCTCGCCGCACAGCCCTCCTCCGCCGCGCCCACGCCGGTCGAGATCACCGCGCCTGGCCCGCAAGGGCCGCTCACCGGAGCATTGCTCGACCCCGATGCCAAGGCACCGCTGGTGCTGATCATCCCCGGCTCGGGCCCGACCGACCGCGACGGCAACAGCCCGCTGGGCGTCGCGGGTGGCCCGTATCGTCAGCTTGCCGAGGCGCTCGCCGCCAAGGGGATCGCGACGTTGCGCATCGACAAGCGCGGTCTGTTCGGCAGCCGCGCGGCAGTCGCCGATCCCAATGCCGCGACCACCGGTGGCTATGCCGATGACGTCCAGGCGTGGAGCAAGGTCGCGCGCGCTCGCACCGGGCGCAAATGCATCTGGCTGGCGGGGCATAGCGAGGGCGGCATGGTCGCGCTGGTGGCGGCGCAGCGCCCGGAGGGCCTGTGCGGCATCATCCTGCTGAGCGCGGTCGGTCGCCCGATGGCGACGGTGCTGCGCGACCAACTGCGCGCGAACCCGGCAAATGCGCCGATCCTCGGCGATGCACTTGGCGCGATCGACGCGCTCGAAGCGGGCAAACGCGTGCCGCAGGCAACGCTCCCCGCGCCGCTCCGCGGGCTCTTTTCGGATGCGATCCAGGGCTATTGGATCGATCTCTTCGCGCACGATCCGGTGAAACTGATCGCGAGCGTCAAGCTGCCGGTGCTGATCCTGCAAGGCACGCGCGACATTCAAGTGAGCGTCGCCGATGCCGAGGGACTGAAGCGCGCGCAGCCCAAAGCGACGCTGATACTGCTCCCCGGCGTGAACCACGTGCTCCGCCCGGTGGCGAGCGACGATCGCATGGCCAACATCGCGACCTATGCGAATGCCACGCTGCCGATCTCGCCGGATGTCGCGGCGGCGGTGGCGGGGTTCGTGAAGCCCTAACCCAGCGCCGAATCGAGCAGCTTCGCCAGCCGCAACCCGCCACGCTCGACTTCCAGTCGCGCGACCGGCACGAGCTTCGCGATCGTCGCGTCGTCGAGCTTCAGGCGCGCAGGCGTCGGCGCGCACGGGTCGGACAGCACGCTGCCGTACGCGGCGTCGTGCGAGATCTGCCAGCTCTCGCGGCTCCAATCGGTGACGCTGCCCGCAGCGAGTGCCGTGCGCACCGCGGCGGGATAGCGCCGGATCAGTGTCGGCCTTGTCGAAATCGCGCGCTCGGCGAGATAGCCGTCCCAGATGCTGTGCAGATTGAGGCGTGCCGGGCCGTAAAGGCCGTAATCGGCCTTGGCGTCATTGCCGCCTTTGTCGTCCTTGTCGCCCGCATGGAGCGGCTGGTGCACATCGCCGACGAAGTGAATCAGGAAGGCGAGTGCCTCGACCCGGTCCTTCATCGGCGCGCGCTTGTTCTTGAGCAAGGTGACATCGCGGGTGATTTGCGCCGATACGCAATTGCCGTCCTTGCACGGCGCGGTGAGATCGAACGGGCGGCAAATGCTGACATTCTGATAGTGCCACGCATAGGCATAGCCGAAGCGCGATTTGCCATCGGTATCCTTGAGCGGCTTGATGCAATCCGCCCACACGCTCGCCTCGGCCATCGTCGCTGCCTTGCACTCGGGCGTCGCGAGCAGGTCCGATCGCGCGAGCAAGGCGCGAATCGCGATCCGCGTCCTGGGTCGGACGTTGGCCTCGGCGATCTGCGCGACGGTCTGGTGGCCGTACTCCCAATACGCGGCGGCGGGGGACGCGGTCGTGGCAAGCGCGACGGCGGCAATCAAAGCGGGGAGGGGGCGAATCATGCGGCCTCCCTACTCCCCGCAAAATCGCCGCGATAGCGGCAAGATGCTCCTTCTCCGCGTCCTCTGCGCCTCTGCGCGAACCAACCTCCTTCGCGTCTTCGCGTCAGAAAAGAAGAAGGGTTTCACGCGAAGGGCGCGAAGGAGCGAAGACCGCGAAGAGAAAAGACAGATGTTCCGCTGCGCGGGCTTATGCGTCGCCGAAGACCGCAATCTCTCTCCCGCCGTCCGAGGTGAGGCGTGCGCGGTACATGCCCGGCGTGGTGAAGTGCCACACCGCTTCGCCCTGCGGCCCGGTGGCGATGATCCCGCCCGACCCGCCGAGCGCGGTGACCTCCGCCAGCACGGCGGCCACCGCCGTTTCCAGCGATTCGCCCGCCAGTCGCACCCGCGCGCAAATCTCGTGGGCGACGCCGGTGCGGATGAAGAACTCGCCCGATCCGGTGCAGGAAACCGCCGCCGCTCGGTCATCGGCATAGGTGCCAGCCCCGATCAGCGGCGAATCGCCGATCCGGCCCCAGCGCTTGCCTGTTACTCCGCCGGTCGAGGTCGCGGCGGCGAGATGGCCGTGCGCGTCGCACGCCACCGCGCCAACCGTGCCATATTTCATATCGACGTCGAACGCCCCGCCGCCCGCGATCATCTCGGCAAGCTGTGCGCGGCGTTCGGGCAAAGCGAGCCAGTCCTGCGTTGCTGGCTCGCAGCCTTGCGAACGCGCAAAGGCATCGGCCCCGGCCCCGCTCAGCAACACGTGCGGCGAATGCGCCATCACCGCGCGCGCCAGGCTCACCGGATGGCGCGTCGCGCTGACCCCCGCCACCGCGCCCGCGTTCCGATCGCGCCCGTCCATGATCGCGGCGTCGAGTTCGGCCACGCCGTCATGCGTCAGTGCAGCACCCCGCCCGGCGTTGAAGTGCGGATCCTCCTCGAGCACGCGCACCGCCGCCTCGACCGCGTCGAGCGCCGCGCCGCCGCCGGTCAGGATCACGGCTCCGGCATCGAGCGCGCGGTTCAAGGCGGCGCGCGCGCCCTCGGCCTGTTCGGGCGTGACGGTGGCCGGGGTCATCTGACCCGCGCCGCCGTGCAGCACCAATGTCCAGCTCATAGCGTCGGCTCCCGTCGTTCGCGCAGGCGCAAGCCGATCAGCGGGCGGAGCCAGCCAATCTCGCGCCCAATCGCATAAAAGGTCCAGCATCCGCCGACCGTCGTCGCCAGCAGGATCAGGAATTCCACCACCGCCGGCAGCCTGAGCGGCAGCAGCGCGCCCTCGACCCCGACGATGATCGTCTGGTGGATGATGTAGAACGGGAACACCGCCTCGGTCAGCACGCGCCGCCACGGGAGATCGCGGTTGAGATACGTGTCGGCCAGACCGATCAGCGCGACGATGATGCTCCATCCTTGCACCGCGCGCGCGCTGGCGAAGAGGATGCCGTAGGGCCAGGCGGGCGTCGTGCTGCCGGGCCATTCGATCTCGATCGCCACGACGACACCGTAGCAGAGCAGCCCGACGCCGAGCGCTGATGGCCACCACCGCCGCAGCGCCGCGAGCGCGGGCGGCGACCCGGCGAGCGCAAAGCCGAACAGGAAACCCGGCAAATATTGCGCGTGCGACACCAGATCGTCGACCAGATTGTTGGTCGGCCCGATCCCGGGGAACAGCCACGCGCTGACCGCGACCAGCCAGGCGGCCGGGATCAGCCACACCAGCACTGTTCCGAACACGCGGTCGAACAGGCCTTGCGCGCTGCGACGCCCGAACGCTGCGACCAGTAAAGCGAGCAGCATCGTGTAGAACCACAGATAGGCGACGAACCACAAATGCTGCCACGTCGGCAGCAGCACGCCGCCCAAGCTGCCGAAGCGGAAATAATCGTGGATCACGAAATAGCCGAAATCACGGTGGTAACCATGCTGCGTCGTGAGTTCGATCCAGGGTTGCACCGGCACCACGATCAGGACCCCGAACAGCAACGGTACGATCAGCCGCAGCGTGCGATTGGCGGCAAAACCGGGCGTACCCGACCCTTTGATCAGGAGCGCGCGGCTGGCATAGCCCGACACCACGAACAGCAGCAGCAACCGCCAGCTGTTGAGCGCAAGCATCGGCAGCGCCACCCAATCCTGCGGCTGCGCGGTTTTGACATGGAAACCCCATGGCACGAACACCATGCCGATATGATAGAAGATGAGCAGACCGAACGCGCCGATCCGCAGCCAGTCGAGACCTAGGTGCCGTTCCATCGCGCGGCCTTACGGTCTGTTTGAAAAGCGCGGAAGAGCGCATTTCTTCGCACCGCCAAAACGCGGCGCACCGCGTTTTCGACCATTCCGCATCGCGTTCGTCCAACCGCAAGCTATTTCGGTTGGTCGACAACGGCGCTATAGCGCGCTGGCAACCAGAGGAAATTGATCATGTCCCTCCGCCCGTGGCGCGACATCAACCGCCGTCAGAGCCGCCAGATCATGGTCGGCAACGTCCCCGTCGGCGGCGACGCGCCGGTCACCGTCCAGACGATGACCAACGCGCCGACCAGCGACGCGAAGGCGACGATCGACCAGATCCGCCGCTGCGAGGAGGCCGGGGTCGACATCATCCGCGTCTCCTGCCCCGATGTGGAGAGCACCGCGGCATTGAAGCAAATCGTCCGCGCGAGCCGCGTGCCGATCGTCGCCGACATCCATTTCCACTATAAGCGCGCGCTCGAAGCCGCCGATGCGGGTGCTGCCTGCCTGCGCATCAACCCCGGCAATATCGGCTCGGCGGCGCGTGTGAAGGAAGTGGTCGATGCGGCCAAATCCAATGGCTGCGCGATCCGCATCGGCGTGAACGGCGGCAGCCTCGAGCGGCATTTGCTCGAAAAATATGG
The DNA here is from genome assembly GCF_014636175.1 of Sphingomonas psychrolutea. Lineage (GTDB taxonomy): Bacteria > Pseudomonadota > Alphaproteobacteria > Sphingomonadales > Sphingomonadaceae > Sphingomonas > Sphingomonas psychrolutea. The sequence goes on from NZ_BMDW01000007.1 coordinate 176,871, forward strand.
CGAGCCCTGCCCCGATGCCTTGGTCGAATCGGCGATGGACCATATCAAGCTGCTGCAGGATCACGATTTCCACGAATTCAAGGTCGCGGTGAAGGCGTCGGACTTCTTCCTCGCGGTCGCCGCGTATCAGCAACTCGCCGAACTGGTCGATTGCCCGCTGCACTTGGGCATCACCGAAGCCGGCGGGTTCGTCGGCGGGACGGTCAAGTCGGCGATCGGGATCGGCTCGCTCTTGTGGTACGGCATCGGCGACACGATCCGCGTCTCGCTCTCGGCCGAGCCCGAGGACGAAGTCCGCGTCGGCTTCGAAATCCTGAAAGCCCTCGGCATCCGCAACCGCGGGGTGCGGGTGGTGAGCTGCCCGAGCTGCGCGCGGCAGGGCTTCGACGTGATCCGCACGGTGCAGGCGCTGGAGGAACGGCTCCAGCATATCCGAACCCCAATGAGCCTTTCGGTGCTGGGTTGCGTCGTCAACGGCCCCGGCGAAGCGCGCGAAACCGACATCGGCCTCACCGGCGGCGGCAATGGCAAGCACATGGTGTATCTGTCGGGCGTGACCGATCACACCGTCAATTCCGAGGACATGCTCGAACACATCGTCAAGCTGGTCGAGCAAAAGGCAGCAGCGATCGAGGCGCATGACGCGGCGCTGGCAGGGGCGCAGGCGGTGGCGGCGGAATAGGTCCTGTGCTACGTCATGGGTATCAGGAGTCGCCCATGACCTATCAGGCAAAGGTAATCGCTGGCGGCAAGATTGTCATTCCGGCTGAATTCCGCCGCGCCTTGGGCATTGCCGATGGCGATTCGGTTCTGATCGCGCGCGACGCCGAGGGCGGCCTGTCGATCAAGACTCACGCCCAGGTCATCGCCGATGGCCAACGTGCCTTCCGCGCGATGCTCAAGCGTCCGTTCACGGTCGATGACTTCATCGCCGACCGCCGTGCCGAGGCGGCGGGCGACTGATGTTCGTGCTCGATACGTCGGCTGTCCTGGCGTTGTTGCTCGGTGAGGAGGGGGCCGATGTGGTCGCCCCGGTCACGCGCACCGCGCACATGTCGATCGTGAACGTCGCTGAAGTTTTTACAAAGACCGCCGAGGCTGGTGGAGACTTGGCTGCTACTCAAGAGATTTTGATGTCGTATGGTATTCGCATCCGCGCCTTTCGCGACGCCCATGCGATGGAAGTCGGTCGGTTGCGGCCACTGACCGCGCATCTTGGCCTGTCGCTCGGCGATCGCGCGTGTCTGGCGCAAGGCTATTTTTCGGAAATGCCGATCTTGACCGCAGATCGGCGCATGGCCGAGGCCGATGTGGGTTTAGACATCCGCATGATCCGCTGATCGCGCCATCTTTACCCCGCGTTATCCGTAACCCTTAGCCGCCTCCTAAACCCGCAGCGGTACACTGGCTGTCATGAAACTCGCGCTCGGATCGGTCGTCATCGTCGGGATCGGCATCGGGCTAGCGCTGCCCGCCGCCAAGCGCCCGCCCGCGCCCGCGCCCGCTCCCATGACCGCGACCGTAGCCGCAGCGCCGACCGCGGGTGGCACCGCTCCGCGCGACGTGCCCGTCCCGACTCGGATAGAACGCAGCAACAGCGGCCACTTCCTCACCGTCGCCGAGGTCAACCAGGAACCGATCCGTTTCCTCGTCGATACCGGGGCCGATACCGTCGCGCTGACGATGGCGGATGCCCGGCGCGCGCATGTCGATTTCGATCCCGACCGGTTCGAGATCGTCGGCAAGGGTGCGGACGGCGATGTTCTCGGGCAGGAAGTCCGCATCGCCGACATCGTGCTCGACGGCAAACGCGTGAGCGATGTGCGCGGGGTAGTGTTGCAGGACAGCGAAATGTCGCTCTTGGGGCAGACGTACCTTCGCCACATCGACACGGTGAAGATCAGCGACGACGCGATGACGCTCGAATAGGTCGCTGTCCCCGCGGGCATCTTTTCCCTGACACGGCGGGTCGGGGGCGCTATCGACGCCCGTAATGAAAGCCGTATCCGCCAAACTTGCCTTCGCCGTCGCTGCGGCCGGCATCGCCAGTTACTCGGTGATGGATGCGGTGATGAAGGACATGTCGATCCTGCACGGCGCGTACAGCGCAGTGCTGTGGCGGTCGGTCGCGGGCGTGTTCGTGCTCGGGCCGGTTTTCCTTGCACGGCGGAAAGCGTGGCCGGGGCGCGCGGCAATGACGCTCCACATCGCGCGCAGTGCCGTGGCAGGCGCGTCGGTGCTGTTGTTCTTCTGGGGGCTGGTGCGTGTGCCGATGGCGCAAAGCGTGGCGCTGACCTTCCTCGCCCCGCTGATCGCCTTGTTCCTGGCGGCGGCAACGCTCGGCGAACAGATCCGCCGCGCGGCGATCGGCGGATCGGTCGTCGCCAGCATGGGCGTGCTGGTGATCGCTGCCGGACAAGTTCAGGCGCACGCTTCGGCCGAGGTCGTGCTCGGCTCGGTCGCCGTCGTGCTGGCCTCGATCCTGTATGCCGGCAGCCTGATCCTGCTGCGCAAGCAAGCGCAAGTCGCCGATCCGCTCGAGGTCGCACTGTTCACCTCGATCGTGCTGGGCGGCATGCTGCTGGTCGGGGCGCCGTGGTTCTCGGCCATCCCACCCGTCGCTTATATTCCGCACATCCTCGGTGCCGCCGCGCTCGGCTCGGTCTCGGCAATGGCGCTGGCCTGGGCCTATGGCCATGCCGAGGCGCAAGTCTTGGCACCGGCCGAATACACTGCCTTCGTCTGGGCGGCTTTGCTGGGTTGGTGGGTGTTCGGCGAGAGCGTGTCGCTCTACACGGTCGCCGGGGCGGCATTGATCATTGCCGGGTGCATCGTTGCGGTGCGCGGATCGACCACTGCCCCCGCTCCCCAAACCGAGGCTGCCGCATGACCACCGAAATTCGTCCCGCCAACTCCGCCGACGTACCGCTGATCCTGCAATTGGTGCGCGATCTCGCCGCGTTTGAACGCGAGAGCGACAAGGTCATCGCGACCGAGCCGATGCTGTTCGAGGCGCTGTTCGGCCCGCATCCGGCGGCCGAGGCGGTGATCGCCGAGCTCAACGGTACACCCGTCGGCATGGCGTTGTTCTTCCACAATTTCTCGACCTGGACCGGCTGGCGCGGGCTGTATCTCGAGGATCTCTACGTCACGCCGGAGGCGCGCGGCGCGGGGGTCGGCAAGGCGCTGCTCCAGCATCTGGCTGCGCTCGCGGTCGAACGCGGTTGCACCCGCTTCGAATGGTCGGTGCTTGACTGGAACGAGAAAGCGATTCGCTTCTACAAGGCGATGGGCGCCGAGCCGATGGAGGAATGGACCGTGTACCGCGTCACCGGCGATGCGCTGGCGGCGTTGGCGGGGCGGGACTGAGCCCCGCCCCCCAGGCGCATTGGTGTATCAGGCTTTGTCGGCCTTTGCCGCTTCATAGCGGGCGATCGCCTCGATCGTGACGCGGTGCGCTTCGGCTGCATCGCCCCAGGTGCCGACGCGCACCCACTTCTTCTTTTCCAGATCTTTGTAATGCGTGAAGAAATGCTCGATCTGCTCGAACACGATGTCGGGCATGTCGCCGCGCTCATTGACGTTCGAATAATAAGGGAAGGTCGAATCGACCGGCACGCAGACGAGCTTCTCGTCGCCGCCGGCTTCGTCTTCCAGATTGAGCACTGCGATCGGCCGCGCGCGCACCACGCAGCCCGGAATGAACGGCGAGCGCGCGATGACGAGCGCGTCCAGCGGATCGCCGTCGGGCGACAGCGTGTGCGGGATGAAGCCGTAATTCGCCGGATAGCGCATCGGCGTATGCAGGATGCGATCGACGAACAGCGCGCCGGAGGCCTTGTCGAATTCATACTTCACCGGCTCACCGCCGCTTGGCACTTCGATGATGACGTTGAGATCTTCGGGCGGGTTTTTACCAACCGGAATCATGTCGATGCGCATGGGAAATCCTTGATATGAAATATTGTGGCGCTGCGCCCCTTTATCGGGGCATCAGCAACCGATCGAGGCCACCCTCTCCGGCGCCAATCTTCACGAGGTGCGGATAGCGCAGGCCACCGTGATAGTCGATGCTGACCGGCGCGATCATGTCATTGGCCTTGACCAGCAGCACGATCGGCTCCTTGCGCGTCTTGGCGGCAGTGAGCGCGGCCTTCATCGCTTCGTTCGAAAACGCCGTCCCGTCGACCGCGACGATCGTGTCGCCGGGGGTCAGTCCCGCCTTGAAGGCAGGGCCGTCCCAGCTCACGCCGGTCAAGCCGCCATCCTTGTTGATCGTCAGCCCCAGCGAATAGCTGAGATCGGTGTTTTTCCGCGCAGCCTCGGCATTCTTGAAGGCGAGCGTCGGCGTCTCGTCATAGACGAGCTTATAGCCATTCGCCTCGAACCCTTTCAGCGGCGCGGGCGCGCCGGTTTCGGTCAGCCGCTGCTTGAGCAAGCCTGCCCAGTCATAGGGCTGCACTGCATTGAGCGTCGCGACGACATCGTCCAAGGTATAGGTCACTTCGCCATAATCGCCGTCGGTCAGGCCGAAGAATTTGGCCGCGAAATCGTCGATCGACTTGGTCCCGCCCGATTGCGTGCGCAGGATCGAATCGACCTCCATCCACACCAGCAGGCCTTCATTGTAATAGTCTTCCGAGCGCTGATAGCTGACCCAGCCGCGCGGACGGCGCTGCGACATCGTCGGGTCGTTGGTGGTGTCGAGCAGCGGCTTCCAGTTGCGACCGGGGCGGTTGTCGAGCTGCGCCAGGATCGCGGCATAGCCGTCGAGCGTATCCTGCTTGGACACCATGCCCGAACGCGCCTGCAGCACATAGCCCCAGAATTGCGTTTGCCCTTCATACACCCACAGCAGCGAATCGCGCATCGGGGTGCGGAAATCGGGGGTCCACAGATCGGCGCCGCGGCGGAATTTGCCATCCCAGCTATGGGTATATTCGTGCGGCAGCAGGTTGCGCGATCCCGGGCCCTCCTTCCACTTGGTGAAATAGCCCGGCTTCACGCCGTCCTCGGAACTGCGGTGATGCTCCAGGCCTTGCCCGCCAATCTGCTCCGAGAAGGACAGCAGGAAGGTGTAGGTATCGTAATGCTGCGCGCCGAACAGTTTCACGGCTTGCGTGACGAGATTTTTGTGCGCGTCGATCTGGTCGGGCGTCGCGGCCAGTTCCTCGGGCTTGTCGGCATAGACATCGAGATTGACGCGCGGCGACAGCGCCCAGCGCTTGAAATAGCGCCCGGCCAGCACGGGTGAGTCGACCAGCACTTCATAATTGGTCGGCTCATAGCTGTAGACCGATCCGGCCGCCTTGGACGGCAGGCCCGATGATGCGGTCCACCCGGCGGGATAAGTCACGCTCGCCCGCACCGGGATTTGCCGCGTGAAGTATCCGGCCGGATACAGGCTCATCGAATTCCACTGCAGCCGCAAGATGTCCGGCCCCATCACGATATTGCCTTGGTCGGCGGCGGTGGCGGAGAGGAATTGCAGGTCGATATCCAGGGCTTTGGCACCGGCGGGCACATCGATGTGGAACGCCGTCACGTCGACCGGGTCGCGCGTCCAGGCGATCTCCCGATTACCATTTGGGCCCCCGGCGCGGATGTGGAGCCCCGCCAATTTGTCGATTTGCCCGGTCGGCGAATGGTTGCCCGGCAGCCATTTCGGGAAGAGCAATACCATCGGCCCCGCTGCAACGCCGGTGATCCGCTCGCGCGTGGTGAAGATGCCGCGCTTCGTGTCGGTCGCATCGATCTCGAGCTCGATCCGGCCGGGAAAGGGGATGTCGCGCGCCGCGGGGATCGTGTCGACGTACGGGACCGGCTGCGGTTTGGAATTCTCCGCGAGCGCCGGGGTAACGCACGAGGCAAGCAGCATGGCGGTGAACGCGGCGCGACGGATCATATGGTTAAGCCCCTGAGATGGAAATTTGCGGTGATGTAAGCGGGCACTACGCTCGGCGTCCAGTCTAGGATCCGCTGCTGCTGCCAAGCACGTTGATGGTGAAGGCAAGCACGCCGATGTTGAACACGAACGCGGCAAGGCAGTGCCCGAGCACGACGCGGCGCACCTTGCGCGATGAAATCTCCACGTCGGAGGTCTGGAACGTCATGCCCAGCGTGAAGCTGAAATAGAGGAAGTCCCAATAATCGGGTTCAGGGCATTTCGGGAAATCGACCCCGCCCGCATCCTTTCCGTCGCCGTCGCAATCGGAATAGAAAAGGTGCGCATAATGCAACGCATAGATGGAGTTGGAGAACAACCACGCCAGCACCAGCGTGACGATCACCAACGCGATCGCCAGCGCGTCGGATTTTTCCTGCATTTCCTTGGCGACCGAGGTCAGAATGACCAGCATCGTCACGCCCGTGAGGACCAGCAGCCCGGCGCGGTTGGCGTCGTTCGCCTCGGCTGCTTTGCGCATCTGGGCCGCTTCGCCTTTGCGCAGCAGGGTTGAGACCGCGATCAGGAACACTGCGGCTGCGCCGTCGAACGCCGCCATCGTGCCCCGGCCCCAGCCGAGGGGAGGGATCGCCACGAACAGCCCGCCCACGAACAGCACGGTAAACAGGATGAAGCGCGGGGGCGCAATTTTCTGGCCGAGATTGAGCGTCATAACCGGGGTGCTACCGCGTCCGACCTGTTCAATGCAACGCACGCTGCAGCATGACGCCGGCGATGAACAGCAAATACACCCCGAACACGCGCTTGAGCGGTTCGGCCGGGAGCGCATGCGCGGCGGCAACGCCGAGCGGGGCGGTGAGGATCGACATCGACGTGATGACCGCCGCCCCGAGCAAATTAACATAGCCGACCGACCCGATCGGCAGCCCGGGCTTGCCGAGGCCGATCAGCATCCAGCCGATCGTGCCGGGCACCGCGATGATGAAGCCGAACCCGGCGGCGGTGGCGATCGCGCGGTGGATCGTGCGGCCGCACAGCGTCATCACGATCACCGCGACCGTTCCCCCGCCAATGCCGAGCAGCGAGGAAAACAGGCCCAATCCCCCGGCAATCGCCGCACGCGCCGCGCCCGTCGGCATCGTGTCGCGGAGTTGGTGCCGCGCCAGCTTGGGAATCAGGAAATTGACCGCCATCAGCGCAATGCCGCTCGCAAAGATGATCGTCAGCGTTGTGCCGCTCAGCCGACTGGCGAGCATCACCCCGAACCCGACGCCGAGTACGATCCACGGCGCCCAGCTTTTCAGAATGTTGAAATCGACCGCGCCGCGCTTGGCATGGCTGAGCGTTGAGCGCAGCGACGTGATCACGATCGTGGCGAACGACGTTCCGATCGCGACATGGGTGTCTTCGCCGCGCACGCCGCCCAAAAGCGGCAGCAACGCGACCATCGCCGGGACCACGACGAATCCGCCGCCAATGCCGAACAGCCCGGCGGCAAAGCCGGCGAACAGTCCGGCGGCGAGCAAGGCGAGGATCGCCGGACCCCATTCGATCAGTAGGGTCATGGGCGGTGCAACTTTGAGGGACGCATGGAAACCTTCGGAAAATGAGTCCGGGAATCCTGCGGATGCTGACGGGGCTGTTGCCGCCCCATATGCGCTTTAGCTGCGGTGCAGGGCGATGTGTGTCAAGCGCCAACCCACCCCCCGTCACCCCGGCCTTGAGCCGGGGCCCATCGCTCAGCGCACGCACCCTCGGTTGCGAACGCGGCACCCTGGTCCCCGGCTCAAGGCAGGGGTGACGAAGGGGCGCCCGACCGCGAGTCAGACCCGGACTCACAACCATCTAGCGCTCGCCGCGACGCTCGCTTAGATACGCCCACGTCATGGCTCGTATCGAAACTCCCAAACGCATCCGTGGTACGCAGGACATCTTCGGCGATGACCAGCGCCGCTTTGCCCGCGTCGTCGACACGTTCGACCGCATCCGCCGCCTCTATTGCTTTCAGCGCGTCGAGGTGCCGGTGTTCGAGGCAACCGCCGTGTTCGCGCGCTCGCTCGGCGAGACGACCGACGTCGTGTCGAAGGAAATGTACACGTTCGAGGATCGCGGCGGCGATTCGCTGACGCTCCGCCCCGAATTCACCGCCGGCATCGCGCGCGCCTATCTGACCGAGGGCTGGCAACAATATGCCCCCTTGAAGATCGCGACGCATGGGCCGGTGTTCCGCTACGAACGCCCGCAAAAGGGCCGCTTCCGCCAGTTCCACCAGATCGACGCCGAAGTGATCGGCGCCGCCGAACCGGCGGCGGACGTCGAATTGCTCGTTCTGGCGGACCAGTTGCTGCACGAACTCGGCATTGCCGACGGCGTGACGTTGCAACTCAACACGCTGGGCGATGCCGAGACGCGCGATGCGTGGCGTGCGGCGCTGGTCGCGCATTTCGAGGCGCATCGCGACGTGCTGAGCGAAGACAGCCTCGCGCGGCTGGACAAGAACCCGCTGCGCATCCTCGATTCGAAGGACCCGCGCGATCGGCCAGTGGCGGACAGCGCGCCCGATATCGATGCGTATCTGACGCCCGAAGCACGCGCCTTCTTCGATGCCGTGACGGCAGGGCTGTGTGCGGCGGGCGTGACGTGGACGCGCAACGCCCGACTGGTGCGCGGCCTCGATTATTACCGCCACACCGCGTTCGAATTCGTAACCGACCGGCTCGGCGCGCAGGGGACCGTACTGGCGGGTGGGCGGTACGACGGGCTGATCGGGAGTCTGGGCGGGCCGGAGACGGCGGGCGTTGGCTGGGCCGCGGGGATCGAGCGGCTGGCGATGTTGCTTGAGGAGCCTGCTGTCGAGAAAGTCATGACCGTTGTGGTTCCCATGGGAGCCGCCGCAGAAGCGCGCGCTGTGCGCATTGTGGCGGATCTTCGACGTGCCAAGATGCGCAGCGACTTGGCTTACAAGGGCAACATGAAGCGTCGGCTCGCTAAAGCGGCTGCGCAAGGCGCGGAATACGCCGTGATCCTCGGTGACGATGAGCTGGCTCGCGAAGAGGCCACGGTCAAGTCGCTTAAGGACGGAAGCCAGCGGACCGTTCCGCTTGCCGATCTCGCGACGGCGATGTGGGATCAGTATTTGGCAAACGATAATCCCGACGCCGAGGATTTGGTGAGCTGGAATGCGGATGGTGGCGTCGTGAAGGGGCCATTCCGCGAATGACCTCCATCTCCCCCGAACGCATCCTGCAGATCGAGGCGCGGCGTGACGAGCTTTCGGCGTTGATGGCGTCGGGGGATTTGCCGTCGGAGCGCTTCGTCGCGGTCTCCAAGGAATATGCCGAGCTCGAACCCGTCGCGCGCGCGGCGGGCGAGGTGCGGCGGTTGCGCGCCGAACTCGGCGTGCTCGCGGGGATGGAGGGCGATGCCGACCCCGAAATCAAGGTGATGGCGCGCGAGGAGATCGACTCGATCCGCGAGACGCTGCCTGAGGCCGAACGCGCGCTCGCGCTGTCGCTGTTGCCGCGTGATGCCGCCGACGAGCGCGCTGCGATGCTCGAAATCCGCGCCGGCACCGGTGGCGACGAGGCAGCACTCTTCGCCGCCGACCTGTTCCGCATGTATCAGCGGTATGCCGAAGGGCAGGGGTGGCGCGTTGAACTGATCTCCGCCTCGAGCTCCGACAGCGGCGGCTTCAAGGAAGTGATCGCCTCGGTCGAGGGCAAGGGCGTGTTCGCGAAATTGAAGTTCGAAAGCGGCGTCCACCGCGTCCAGCGCGTCCCCGCGACCGAAGCGCAAGGGCGGATCCACACCTCGGCGGCAACCGTCGCGGTGCTGCCCGAGGCCGAGGAAGTCGATATCAAGATCGAGGACAAGGACCTTCGCATCGACATTTACCGCTCGTCCGGCCCCGGCGGGCAATCGGTCAACACCACCGATTCGGCGGTGCGGATCGTGCATATTCCCTCGGGCCTCGTCGTGATCCAGCAGGACGAGAAATCGCAACACAAGAACAAGGCCAAGGCGATGCGCGTGTTGCGCACCCGCCTCTACGAGGCCGAGCGTGATCGGCTGCATCAGGAGCGGGCAGGGGCGCGCAAGTCGATGGTCGGATCGGGCGACCGATCCGAGCGCATCCGCACCTACAATTTCCCGCAAGGCCGCGTGACCGACCACCGCATCAATTTGACGCTGCACCGTCTGCCGGAGATTTTGCAGGGCGAGATGGACGACCTGATCGGCGCGCTGATCGCGCAGGACGAGGCGGAGCGGCTGGCGTCGCTGGATGGGTGAGGCTTACTTGCTCCCCTCCCGCTCGCGGGAGGGGCTGGGGGAGGGCAGTGCGACAAGCGTGCCGTCTGAGCATATATGACAACCCCTCCCCCAGCCCCTCCCGCAGGCGGGAGGGGAGTGAGAAGCGCCCTCGCTTCGGCTACCTCCGACCTCGCCGCCATCAGCCAAACGCCGCGCCTCGATGCCGAACTGCTGATGGCCCACGCGCTCGGCATCTCGCGCGAAACCCTGCTCCTCGCCCATCTCGACGCTCCCGAACCCGCCGCCTTCGCGGCGCTGCTCGCCCGCCGTCTCGCGCACGAGCCGATCGCCTATATCACCGGCACCCGCGCCTTCTGGACGATCGAGCTTGCGGTCGGCCCCGGCGTGCTTGTCCCGCGCGCCGATAGCGAAACCTTGCTCGAGGCAGCGGTCGAGCATTTCCGCGATCGCGCGCCCACGACGATCCTCGATCTCGGAACCGGGCCCGGAACGCTGTTGCTAGCTGCACTCGATCAATGGCCGGACGCCACAGGGCTCGGGATCGACACGTCGGAGGTCGCGCTCGATTATGCCAAGCGCAATGCCGCGACACTGCGCCTGAGTCAGCGGGCGCAGTTTGCGCGCGGCGCTTGGGCCACCGCGTTGGTAGGTCAGTTCGACCTGATCCTCGCCAACCCGCCCTATATCGGCACGAACGAAACCCTTCCCGAGGAAGTGCGCGCGCACGAACCCGCTGCGGCCCTGTTCGCCGGCCCCGATGGCCTCGCCGATTACCGCAGCATCGCGCCGCAACTCCCGGCCTTGCTCGCCCCCGGCGGCGCGGCGATCCTCGAAATCGGCGCGACCCAAGCCGCTGCCGTCGCCGCCTTGCTCGAAGCGCAAGGCTTTACGGTCGCGCTGCGCCACGACCTTGGCCGCAACCCGCGCGCGCTAATCGCGACGTGGCGGACATGATTTGTCACCCGGCCGTCACAACATTCCGCTTGGAGATTGTCGGCGAAGCGGCTATTGCACGACGCAGGGGCACGCATTTTCACAGTAACACGTTGGAAATGGGCTGTTGTCCGCTCCTTTAGTCATGGAAACGCTGTCGTCCGGCGACCGTGGCAGGCTCTCTCCGCTGTGTGATCAGCGGGTGTCGGGCCGGGGGCATTTGCATCCATATTCTGGAGCACGGCCGGTTTGGTTTCTGAAGACAGGACAACAAGAACTTGATCAATAATCGTCAGGCCGGTCGCCGTCGCGGCCGTGGCGGGCAGCAGCAGCGCTCGTCGGGTGGCAATCCGGGTCGTCAGGACAGCGGCAATCGCATCGACAATCGCGCGCGCGGCAATGCCGCCCAATTGCTCGAAAAATACAAAACGCTCGCGCGCGACGCGCAAATGCAGGGCGACCGCGTCAACGTCGAATATTACCTGCAATTCGCCGACCATTATTTCCGCGTGCTCGCCGAAACGCGCGCGCGGTTTGAGGAAAATGGCGGGGCGGTGTCGACGCGGCGCATCCAGGGCGCGACGCTCGACGAAGACGAGCCCGATTATGACGATGAGGGCGAGCGCGGCGAACAGCCCCAGCCCGAGCAGAATCGCGGCGAGCAAAATCGTGGCCAGCAACGCGAGGGCCAAAATCGCGATTATCAGCGCGATAACCAGCCGCGCGACGGCCAAAATCGCGATGGGCAGCAACGCGGTCAGCAAAATGGCTATCGTCAGGATGGGCGCCAAGACGGGCGTCCGGATGGCAATCGCGGTTATGCGCAGAATGGCAACCAGAACGGCAATGCCCAACGCGAGCAGAACGGCGCGTCGGATGTTCGCGCTGATCAGCACCGCGGCAACCGCCAGGACTATGACAATCGTGGTCGCACGGTCGCCAATGGCAATGTGGCCGAGGGCGGTTCCGAGCGTCAGGCCGAGGCTCCGCGCGAAGAGCAAAACGAGCGCCCGCCGCGCCGCGAGCGGTATGAGCGGACCGAGCGTGTCGCGCGTCCGGCCGAGCCGGTCGAGCAGGAAGCGCCCGTTGCCGTCGAAGCCGCCGCGCCCGAAGTCGCCGAGCCTCCGCGCCGTGGTCGCGGTCGCCCGCGTCGCGAAGTCGCTCCAGTAGAAGCCGATGCACCCGGTCTCGAGAATGTCGGCTTTATGGCGGAACGTCTGCCGCCATCGCTGAATGCCTCGGCCGTAACCGAGAGCGCGGGCGATACCGATGGTGAGGATGTGGCCGAAAAGCCGCGCCGCCGCCGTGGCCGTCCACCCGCAAGCGCTGCCACGACGGCCGAGTGATCGCGCACCCGTGCGCGCGGTGCAGGCGGATAAAGGATTGTAACGTCGCTGTTATATCCATAGCCTAGCATCGCGACACGGGAGAGGCGCGATGGCACACGATATTGGGGTCCGGCTGGCGTTAACGGCCCTTGTGGCCCCGCTCTGGTCGGCAATCGCGACGCTGCCGATATCGGCCCATGCGCAAACCGCGCCCGAACCCGCGCCGGTGGCGACGCGGAGCGCGCAAGGCGATGTCGCGGTCACGATCTACAATAACGATCTCGCGCTCATCCAGGACACGCGCCAACTCAGCCTGCCGCGCGGGCGCAGCGTCCAGGAATTTGCCGACGTCTCGGCCGCGATCCGGCCCGAGACGGTGACGCTCACCGCGGCGGGCACGGCAATCGTCGAACAGAATTTCGATTATGATCTGCTGTCGCCCGCAAAGCTGATGGACAAGGCGGTCGGCCAGACCGTCACGCTCGTCCGCACCAACCCGGCAACCGGTGCCGAGACGAGCGAGAGCGCGCGGATCCTTGCCAATAACGGCGGCACGGTCGTGCAGATCGGCAGCCGGATCGAGATGCTCGATCGCTATGGCGGGCGCGTGATCTTCCCCTCGCTCCCGGCCAATTTGCGCGCGCGCCCAACGCTGTCGGTGACGCTCGACAGCGCGAGCGCGGGCACACGCCCCGCCACGCTCAACTATCTGTCGCGCGGGCTCGGCTGGAAGGCGGATTATGTCGCTTTGTTCGATGAAAAAGCGGGCAAGCTCGACGTGCAGGGCTGGATCACGCTGACCAACACCAGCGGCACCACCTTTGCGGCGGCGAAGACCTTGCTCGTGGCGGGGTCGGTCGGCGAATCGAACAACAACGGCTATCGCCCGAATTACCCCCGCCCCTCGGTCAGCCCGCGCGGCAACCAAGCCGGGACCGAAACGGCGGGCCGTGAGCAGCTCGGCGAATTCTACATCTATCCCCTCGCCGAACGCACGACGATTGCGAACGCGCAGACCAAACAAGTCAGCTTTCTCGATGTTGGCGGGGCGCCTGCGGCCAAGACGTATTTCTATCGCAACGCGTGGCTCGGCAAGCGCGACGAGGCGGCGAGCGTCGATACCGTGCTGAAGTTCAGTTCGTCGCGCGACGGTGGGCTCGGCGATGCCCTGCCGGCGGGCACGGTGCGCGTCTATATGCGCGATGCGCGTGGCAACCCGCAATTCATCGGCGAAAGCGCGATCCCGCACACGCCGATGGGCTCCAAACTCGCGTTGAAAACCGGCGAGGCGTTCGACGTGAAGGTGCTCCCCGTGGTCGAGAAGCGCGAGGCACTGTCGCCCTATCGGTGGCGCACGACGATGAGTTACAAGATCACCAACGCGCGCGGCAGTGAAGCGACGGTCGAGCTGGTCCAGGCGGGGCTCGATAATTATTGGCACGACACCAGCATCATCTCGGAAAGCCAGAAGAGTGAGCGCGCCGATGCCGATGAGGCGGTGTGGCAAGTGAAGGTGCCCGCCAACGGATCGGCGAGCGTCACCGCCACCTTCGAAACGCGCTACTGAGCGCGGGCGGGCATGCGCCGTGCCACGCTTGGCCCCACTCCCTTCCCCGGCGCAGGCCGGGGCCCAGTCGCGGAACATTGGAAGGCGAGCGCGGCACGCCGTTACCTCAACCTGCGAAATTGGGCCCCGGCCTTCGCCGGGGAAGCGCTGACTTCGGCATGACCAAGCTCTGGGCATCATTTGTCGCGTTGATCGCCTTGCTCGGCGCACCCGCGACCGCCCAGTCCATCTCCCCCACCCCCGACAAAGTCGCCGTGACAATCTACCGCGCCCCCGACCGCCCCGCCGCTGAAGCGATCGATCGCGACTGGTTGCAAGGCTATGCGCTGATCACCGAACAACGCCGGGTGCGCGTGCCCGCTGGGCGGAGCGTGCTCCGCTTCGAAGGCGTCGCAGCGGGGATCCTGCCCGAAAGCGCGATCGTCAGCGGCCTGCCGCAAGGCGTGCGCGAGAAGAATCTCGACGCCGATCTGCTCTCGCCGCGCAGCCTGTTCGCGCGCAGCTTCGGGCGACCCGTCACGATCCGGCGCGAGATCGCGAAGAAGGTGGTCGAAGTCGCCGGTATCATCCGGTCGGGCCCCGATGGTGCGGCGATCCTGCAGACGCGCGACGGGTTCGAAGCAGTCAATTGCGGGCCACAAACGGACTCGCTGATCTTCCCCGAGGTCCCGGTCGGGCTTGCGGCCAAGCCGACGCTGTCGGTCGAACTCGATGCGCCAAGCGCCGCTGACGTGACAGTAACCTTGTCCTACCTCGCCTGGGGCTTCGACTGGCAGGCTAATTATGTCGCGACGCTCCGCCCCGGCGGCCAAAGCGCCGACCTGATCGCCTGGGTAACGCTCGCCAGCAGCGACACGACCAGCTTCGCGCAAGCCGAGACGATGGTGGTCGCGGGAAAGGTGAAGCGCGAGGACCGCGCGCCCTATCGCGGCTATGAAAAAGAGGCGTTCGAATTCCATTGCTTCGGTCGACCGGTCTATAGATCCGAAGGGTATGCTGCAGCGCCACTGCCGGTCATGGCACCGATGGCGATGATGGAATCGGAGGCAGTAGGCTATGACATCGTCGTTACCGCCAGTCGCCGCGTCGTGCAGGAGGATTTCGGCGATCTGAAGCTCTACCGCGTACCCGATCGCACCACCGTTGCCGCGCTCGCGCAGAAACAGGTCGCCTTGCTCGAAAGGCCTGCCGTCCCGGTGCAGCTTGTCTATGTCGCCAAGGTCGATGCGGACGGCGATGCCACTACGCCGCGAATCACGCTGCGCTGGCTCAACCGCAAGGAAACGGGTCTGGGCGTGCCGCTCCCGGCCGGGCCGGTCGCGGTGTTTCAGCCGCGCGGCGGCACTTCACTGCTGATCGGCGAGGGCAGCATCGACGACAAGGCGATCGGCGAGGAAGTCGAGGCGCAGATCGCCGACGCGACGCAAGTGACGATCGAAAGCGATAATCCCGACAGCGGCAAGGGATGGGAGGGCTATGTCCTCACCGCCACCAACGCCAACCCCTACCCGGTCAGCTTCGAGGCGCAATTCGCGCTTGAGGATCAGTCACGCATGTCACGGCTGACGGGCAAGCTCACCCGCAAGGACGGCAAGCTGCTGTGGCGCTTGGAAATCCCCGCCAACGCGAGCCGCCCCTTCGGCTACCGCCTGGCGGATCGCGATTAAAGGGGTGTCCTACAGGCATTGCCCGGTGATAGCATCGCGGGCGCCATCACCCGTTCGTGGCGACGGCGTGTTGGATCGAAGCAACGGCATCGCACCGTTTTACGCCTAAACTTAGCCTAAACTTCCAGATTTTCCGTAACGATTTCAATGCTACCCCAACGTTCAGTTGATCTCCTCGACCGCCTCATCATGGCCGGTGCCGGAACTCAGGAACACCAACCCCATCAGCACCGCCGCCAGCATGATCGATCCGCCCGCGCCGCCGATCACTGCGAGAATCGCGACCCAGCCCATCGGGCCGTAGACATATTGCAGCACCAGGATCGCGGCCACGATGAACACCGCCGCCACCACCGCCATCCAGCCAAGGATGCGGCGGAAACGCGCCCAGGCGAAGGCGGCATAGTCGGGATCGGAAAGGCCCGCAGTTGAAGGGAGGGGAGTCGTCATGCTTCCCATATGGCCGCAAACGTGGAATCCTCAATGACCCCCAGACTCGGACCCCTGAGCGGAGGCGGAGAGAGACGATGACGATCGCGGCAATCCTGATCAATAAAGGACGCGAGGTGATCTCGGTCACCGCGCATCAAAGCGTCGGCGATGCGGTTGCGGTGCTGGCGACGCGGCGCGTCGGGGCGGTGCCGGTGATGGAAGGGGCGAATGTCGTCGGCATTTTTTCCGAACGCGACGTGATTCATGCGATCGCCGAACATGGTGCCGAGGCGATGGCGCGCAAAGTCGGCGATACGATGACCGCCCCCGCGATCACAGTCGGGCCGAGCGAACCGGTGATCGGCGCGCTGTCGCTGATGACGCGGCGGCGGATCCGCCATTTGCCGGTGATCGAAGGTGGGCGCGTGATCGGGCTGGTGTCGATCGGCGACCTTGTCAAATATCGCATCGACCGGATCGAGGCCGATGCCGAAGCGATGCGGAGTTATATTCAAGCCGTATAGCCGCGCGCGATTAGCGCAGCTAATCACGAGACGGCAACGGGCGGGCGGCCTCGCCCCGCGAGGACCGACGACGCGGCTTTGCCGCGGGGTAACTCCCATCAAACCGGCGCGAGCGGCTGCTTGCGCACCACCGCCAGCAGTTCGCGCAGGATCGGGCGTGCGAACACCGCCAGCCAGCCGCCATAGACGGCCGCGCCGACGCTAACGAGGATCAGTAAGCGCAGCGCCGGATGCAGGATCGGCAGGACGTCGTCGATCAGCGTTACCACCAGCGCCATCGCCAGCGCGGCGAGCGAGGCTGGTGCAATCGCATCGGCAATCGCGCGCAGCGACGTGCCGATCACCGGTAGCGATCGCCACAGGCTGAAGCCGAGATAGAGCGGATAGCCGCAGATCCAGGCAGCGGCGAGGCCGGGGGCACCCCATTGTACCCCGATCAGGAAACCGATCGCCAGGATCACCGCACCGCCCGCGCCATTGCCGACGCCAATCCCCGGACGGCCTTGCGCGTCGCATGCCGGTTGCAGAAGCACTTGCAGCGTCATGAACGGCATGGCGAGCGCGAGCAGATGGACGACCGACGCCGTCTCGCGCCATTTTGCGCCCAGCACCGTCAGCACCAGCGGCTCGGCCGTCGCTGCCAGCCCGAAATAGAAGGGGAGGGCGGCGACCATGATGATCCGCACACTGCGCGTAAAGGCGAGCGCCACCGCGGCACGATCGTGCTGGATGCGGGCATAGGCGGAAAAGGCAACTTCGTTGAGCGGCGGCACGACCTTCGACACGAACACCTGCGTCAGGAACAGGCTTTCGGTATAGATGCCCAGCGTGTGCGGCGTGAAATGCCGCCCGGCGATGAACACGTCGGCCTGGCTCTGCGCAAACCAAAACAGCTGGCCGACCGCCATCACCCCACCATAACGCGCGAGGCTGGCCGATCCGCGAAAATCGAAGCTCGGCCAGATCAGCGATTTCGCCGCGATCGTCATGCCGATCGCGCGCACGCCGAACAGCACCATCGGCGCGAACACCAAAGTCCACACGCCAAGCCCGAGCAACGCCCCGGCCAAAGCGGCGCTGGCGCTCGCCACCGATGCGATGATGTTGACGCGCGCCTGCCCTTTGAAATCGAGCGTGCGGGACAGCAGCGCATAAGGGAGCGCGATAAAGGGCGTGGCGAAATAGAGGAGTGCCTGCACTCGCAACATGTCCGCCACGATCGGCTGCCGATAATAAGCGGCGGCGGCGGGGGCGAGGATCAGCACTTGCGCTAGCGCGAGCGTGCCGTTGAGCAGCAGCAGCATCCCGAACAGCTGGCGGATGTCGCGCGGGGTAATGTCGGGCTTCTGGATCAGCCCGCTCGCCAGACCATAGCCGTTGAGCATGTTGAGGAAGACCAGCACGACCCCGGTCATCGCGAACAACCCGTAGTCGTGCGGGTCGAGAATGCGAATCACGAGGAAAGTGGCGGCCCATTGCACCAGCTGCGCGAGAATTTGGCTGCCCGAACGCCAGATTACAGCACTGCGGACCTGATTCGAGAGCGAATCAGCGGTGTGATTCGGGTGCTTAGCGGTGGCGTTCATCTATTCAGGCCTAGCCGACAAGGCTTTAAGGACCCCTAAATCCGCAGATTTCTGCGGATTTGACGCATCATTGAAAGAAAAGTGCAAAAAAGGGTTTGACCGAATCAAACACCGCCCCTAGGTGAATGTCACCGCAGCGACGGACCAGACGGTTCGCTTCTACGGTCACCAAATAGCCAGGCGCCAGG
>NZ_BMDW01000008.1 GCF_014636175.1 Sphingomonas psychrolutea
AGTTCGTCGTGCGATACACAGGTGCGGCAGGTTTGGGCATCACGCCCATCTATCCCACTCGATTCCCTACGTGAATCCCCAACGTCAGTTTTGCAACAAAGCCGTCGGCAACTGTCAAATTGACCCAGGTCAACCGCCGGATCGCGGTAATGGATGGCGCTGCGTATCAGGCGCTCGTCTACGAGGGTGGCAGCAAGCAAGCCCAAGCGGCAGTCGCTGCGGAAAAAGACGCGTATGAAAGTTCGCTCGTCCGCTTTTCCTTTGCGGAAAAGGTAGTCCCTGCGATTGCCGCTCACGTTGCGGCGTTCCGTACCACGATGGAAGATCTGCATCGCTTGACCGCGCGGGCTGCGGCGCTGGGTGCGCAAAATCGGAAGGGCGAGGCGACCAAGATACTGCAAGAGGCCGATATCGTTGCGCACGCGTTTGCGGAGAAGCTGACTGGCTTCAACGAGGCGAGCATCGCCGCCGCGCAAACGACCAACGCCAAGCTGACGACTGCGGCGACCGCAACAGCCTGGACCTTGGTGGTCGCCAGCGTGATCGGTGCCATCATTGGCATGGTGATCAGTGTCCTGGTCTCGCGCGTGGGGATCACTGCCCCGCTCAATGCCCTGCGCGAAATCATGGCGAAGCTGGCGGCCGGGGAAAACCGTGTCGAAGTCCCCGGCGTCGGGCGCGGCGACGAGGTCGGCGCAATGGCGCAGACGGTCCTGGTGTTCCGCGACGCGGCGGCGGCGCAGGCGGCGGCTGCCACTGCCAAGCTCGAAAACGATGCGCAGCAGCAGGAAGTGATCGAAATCGTATCGGCCAGCCTGGCCAGCCTGTCCGAAGGCGACCTGACCGGCCAGATCGACCGCGCCTTCCCCAGTCATTTCGAAGAGCTCAAGACCAACTTCAACACGGCACTGAACAAATTACGCGGCTTGATCAGCGGCGTCACCGAGAGCGCGGACGGAATCCGCACCGGATCGAACGAGATCGCGCAGGCATCGGAAGATCTCGCGCGGCGAACCGAGGGTAATGCCGCCAGCCTTGAGGAAACGAGCGCCGCCTTGGTGCAGATCGACATCCGGCTGAAGGCGACCGCGGTGTCGTCGGGTCAGACCGTGGCGCGCGCCGATCAGGCGATCGCGACCGTCGGCGGCGGCCGCGCAACGGCAGAGCACGCGGTTCAGGCAATGACGCGCGTCAGCGATAGCGCCAAGGGCATCGACAGCGTGATCGAAGGCCTCGACAAGATCGCCTTCCAGACCCGCGTGCTCGCGATGAACGCGGCGGTCGAGGCGGGGCGTGCCGGCGATGCCGGACGCGGCTTCGCGGTGGTCGCCGATCTCGTCTCGGCGCTCGCGATGCGCGCCGAGGAGGAAGCCAAGCGCGCGCGCGACCAGTTGAGCGTCACCCAGACCGAAATTGGTAACGCGGTGCAGGCGGTCCAGAAGGTTGACGGCGCGCTCGCCAATATCTCGGACGATTTCGGCGAGGTCCACAAATTGCTCGACACGATGGCGAACGACGCAACCGCGCAGTCGTCGGCAATTACTCAAATCGCCGCCGCCATCGGGTCGATGGACCAGGCAACCCAGCAGAATGCCGCGATGGTCGAGGAGACCTCGGCCGCGGCGCGCAACCTGACTGCCGAAGTCGCCGCACTCGGTGAGCAGGCCGCGATGTTTAAAACCGAGGATGCGGTAAAATCACGCTATGCGCCGCAAACCCACAGCGCGCCGCCGAAGCGCACCGCGCCAATATCCACCAAAGCAAAGCGCGAGGCCGTCGCTTCAGACTATAAGTCACCGGTCAAGGCGCTGCCCGCACTCGCCGTTGGAGGCGGGTCGGACGACTGGAACGCCTTTTAAATCAAACCCGCAACCCAGCACTCGGCGATCCCATCCCTATCGCGCCTTCATTTTTCCCAACCGCGTGCGTGAACAGCGTCAGCGTCGCGGACTCCAGAAGCTGATGGCGCTCAGCAACCACCTCGCCGACATTCCCTATATCCGCCTGTCGAAGATCGAGCGCGGCGAAGTTGTCGCGCGCGCCGACGAAATGATCCGCATTGCGCGCGTGCTCGATATCGCGCCCGAAGATCTGCTCCTCGATGTCGATGTGCGCGGCTTCGACTTGGCGCATTGGGCAGAGCCGTTTTGCGATATGGCCGCCCGCAACGAGGCGGACGAGCGCGAGGCCGTTCTGCTCGGTGCGGCGCTGCGGGTGCGGCGCAATCAGGACCGCGCATTGACGATTGCGGTGCTCGACCGCGACTATGGCCTCCCTGCGGTCATCCTGTCGCGGATCGAAAACGCGCAAAAGCCGCTCGACCGTTGGAATTCCACCACGCTGGCCTCGCTCTGTCGCGTATTCGATGTAAGCTCCGTCCCCGCCTTGCAGGAGCGGATCGCCGCGCAATTTGCGCGCGGTGACCTTGACGGCTTCATCAGGGCGGTTGCGGACCCGCAAGTCCGCGTCGCCCGCACGCGCGAGCGCATCGCCGCTTTGCGGGCTGAGCTGTCGGCCCGCGCTGGTGACGCATCGCCACCGAAAGCGTCGTCACCGATCCCGCAAACGCCCTCCCCGCGACCCGCTGCGACCGATCGACCGCGCGAGCTCCGCGTTCATGGCACACCGCTGGCGGGCGGCCTGATTGGCTTTACCGAAACCGAGACCATGATCGAGGCACCCGCGCGCGCCGGACCGCGCGCGTTTGCGTTGCGGGTCTGCCGGGCAACGCTGGGCGCGGGCTTGCCTGCCAATGCCGTCGTTGTGGCGGACCCGGACCGGCTTCCCGTGGTCGGCAGCATCGCCGCGCTCCGTACCGGCGATGCGTATCGGCTCGTCACCGTGACCTTCGATCGCAGCGGCGCAACCTTCGGTTACAGCGTCACGCCCGACATGGAGATCAACCTCGACGCGCTCGATCCGGCCGATATCGCCGCGGTGATCGCCGCCGTCTTTCCGTAAGCGCCCTGCGGCGCTCAGGCCGCGAGCGATTGCGGCTCGAACCTAGGCTGTTGGCCGACCGTGATGTGCACCGTTACGTTCCAGCTAGGCCGGGGCGGCTTTGGTGGACCAAGCCGGATTACGCGCCGCGTCACCGCCACCGCGTAAGCCGAGCGTCGCCGCATCCGTGACCGACCGCGCCGCAGTCGATCAATCGCGCGCCAGCGGACCACCGCGCACCCGACGCGGACGGCGTCCGCCGCTCCGGTGATCGTTTGCCGCACCGCATCCAGCCCCGCCGCGACGCGCGAACGATGCTTGAACACGGTAAGATCGACATTCCGCCAGGCCACGTGAAAGCCGTCGGGAACGGGCTTCCAATGCGCATCAGGCGCCGTCGATGACCGGATCATGTCGTGGCAGCACCTGGTGCACCGGGAGAAACGGAAGCCCTGGTTTTCCAGCGATGTGGCCGCGACCACGTGGCCCGACAGCGTGCAAAGAAGGTTCATGATCGTGTCCCGTGGGATTGCTGGCCGCGGCCAGATCGAGGTGGAGCATGGCAAGCAGGCGCAACTCATCGTGTTTGCCCGATAAAATCTGGTCGAGATCCCAAATTTCGAAACAGTCGCCCATACCGACGACCAGCGCGCGATGCGCTTCGCCGTGGCGCGGGTTCAGCCACGGCGCGATGGCGATCTGGCCTTTGCCATTGAGCCAGCCAGGTGCCGTAAACCCAAGGTCGCTCCGCAAATCGGCGAGCTGGTCGGCCTGCACGGCCCCGCCCTCGGCAATACGGCGGCGATGGAAGCGCTCCATCCGCGCCTCGACGACACTCTCATCATAAACGACGAGATGTTTCGTGGATCCGCGCAGACAAACGAAAAGACCGTCGTTCGCTTTGCGAGAGGTGATGGTGATGCAGAATGCTGTCGGCAAAGTAAGATTGCCCTTTGCTCCGATATCGCAGACCGCACTTCCAACGAACAAGCGACTCATCTTCCTTCTCCTGATCTGGTGAAGGGAATTAACCATAAAAAATCATGCATTTTAATATCGGAAATGCCCGTAAGGTGTTTACCTTAGGTAATAAAAATTGTTTTTAACCGGCGGAAATCACGCCAATCCATGCCTATAAATCGCTTTCGTCGCGCGGCTTGGCGCAGCGCTAATGTGGATTTAGATCGCACTTCCCGATACCCAGTGCGGCGCGCGCACCATGACGGCGTCAAAAAGCGGGGACGAACGGTGCGACGCCAGCCACACTTGCAAGCGACGTAACGGCTGGGCTGCGAACCAGTCCGGTTCGACGCCTGCGAATTGGCGGACGAACGGCACGATCGCCGCATCCGCTAGCCCGCGCGTCGGCCCGCACAACTGCGCATGGTCGGCCAGGCGCCGGTCCAGGTCCGACAGAAATGCGACGCCGCGCTCGCGATGGACGCGCGAATCCGAACCGTGACGCTGCGGATATTTATAGCGGTCGAGATCGTGCTTGAAGCCGCCATCGTTGGCGGCAATCAACGCCGGATCATCGCGCGCCAGCCACCCCTCCGGGTCGCAGATCGACAGCGCCCAGCGCATGATGTCGAGGCTCTCATCGATCACTGTCGCGTCGGGCAAGTGCAGGACTGGAACGGTCCCCTTGGGCGACGCGGTCAGCAGGGCGGCGGGCTTGTCCGACAGTTTGACCTCGCGCAGTTCGTAGCGGACCCCGCTTACCGCCAGCGCCAGGCGCGCCCGCATCGCATAGGGGCAGCGCCGGAAGCTGTAGAGAATCGGCGCGCTCACACGGTCCATTCGGTCAGGTTCGGCTCATCCCCGATCAACGCAAGCCCGTGTGCGATCGACGTCAGTTCCCCGCCGGTCGCGATCCGCTCCGCGCCGAAGCGCCGGTCGAACAACGCCCGGATGACCGGGATCAGCGAGGAACCGCCGGTCAGGAACACCCGGTCGATCCCCTCAGGGGCAATCCCGGCGCGGGCGAGCGCGACATCCAGCGCTTGTTCGATCAGGCCCAGATCATCCGCGATCCAGCCTTCGAAATCCGCGCGGCGAACGCGCGCCGCAATCTCGACCCCCCCGCCCGTAAAGGCCAACTCCGCTTCATCGGCCTCCGATAGCGCGCGCTTCAACCGGCCAACCGCGTCGTACAGCGGAAAGCCCTGCTCATGCTCGATCAGCGCGATCATCCGGCCGATCGGCACGGGATCGACCGCGCTGCGCTGCAGCTTGCGCAATTCCTCGAGCGTGCGGCGGTTGCGCATCAGCGCGAGCCGCGACCAATCGGCAAAATCGGCGAAATACCCGCCGGGTATCTCGAGCTCCTTGCCGAACGACCGGTACATACTCCCCTTGCCCAGTAACGGCAGCACGAGGTGGTCCATGATGCGGCGGTCGAAGCGATCGCCCGCAATCCCCACGCCCGACGATGCCAGCGGAACGCAGCGGCGCACGGCACCCGGTTCGGCGACGCGAACGACCGAAAAGTCGGTGGTGCCCCCGCCAAAGTCCGCGACCAGCACCGTCGCTGGCGCGCTCAGGCGCGATGCGTAGCTGAACGCGGCGCCCAACGGCTCGTAGACGTAGTGGAGCTCGACCCCGAACTCTTTGAGCATCAGGCCATAGCGCTCGCGCGCCAGCTCCGGGTCGGGACGCGCACCGGCATAGACGACCGGCCGCCCGATAATGACGCGCTGCGGGCGCGTATCGAGCGTGCCACCGGCATGCGCGACCAGTTTCTGCAGGAACAGCCGACCGAAATCCTCGAACCGAAAGTTACGCCCGAAAATTTGCGCGCGTTCGAATAACGGGCTGGCCGCGACAGTCTTGAACGATTGCACGAAACGGCTGTCGAGCGGCGATTGCAGATATTCCGTGACGGCCCACGGCCCGGCGTCATGCGCCACGCCGTTCCAGCCGCGTTCTTCCTCCCAGAAGCACAAGGCCGATCGAAACACCGCCCCGGTCGCTTCCGCACCGACGAAATCGACCAGCCGCGAATTCCCTGCACCATCGCTAAGCGCGACGACGGTGTTGGTGGTGCCGAAGTCCAGCCCAAGCGCGGTTGCTTGTGTCACGTGCGATCCTTCATACGACAAAAAAGCCCGCCATCTCGTTGAGAAGGCGGGCTTTTAATGGTGGGCGTGGCAAGGATTGAACTTGCGACCCCTGCGATGTCAACACAGTGCTCTACCACTGAGCTACACGCCCACGTCGCCGTGACGGTTCAGGGCGAGGGGCGGCCTTTAACGAAGGCCTTGCCGCCACGCAAGCGCTGCCGCACGTGCGCGTTCAGATATTGTCGCTTATGCGCTCCAGTTCAAACATGCGATCGACCTCGAGCACGAGATCGCGCAGGTGGAACGGCTTGGACAGCACGCGCGCTTGCGGCATCGTCTTGCCCGCCTTGAGCGTGACGGCGGCGAAGCCGGTGATGAACATCACGCGCAGCTCCGGCACCATCTCGCTCGCTTTCTGCGCGAGTTCGATGCCATCCATCTCGGGCATCACAATGTCGGTCAGCAGCAAGTCGAAATGCTCGGTTTCGAGCAGTGGGATCGCCGCCGTGCCGCGGTCCACCGCCGACACCGCATAACCCGATCGTTCCAGCGCTCGGGTGAGGTATTCGCGCATCACGCGGTCATCCTCGGCAAGCAAAATCCGTATCATGTCCCAACCCTGCCCCGCGGCGTTTGCCGGTCTTTACCCTGTATGCGCAAAGCCCTTAAGATTTTCTCGCCGGGTCGTCGCGCGACGTGTGATAGCATGCGCAGATTATGCCCGCTTCGTCCCCTTCTTTCGACCGTTCCGGAGACACTGTCCCGGCCAGCCCGGTAATCCTTTCGGTACCGCATGCCGGCCGGGAATACCCAATGGCCTTGCGCGCTGCGCTCCGCGTGCCACTGGCGGCAGTAACCATTTTGGAGGACCGCCACATCGATGCGGTGGCGCTGGCCGCCCGCGGTTGCGAAACGATGCTGATCCAGCGTCGCGCCCGCGCCTGGATCGATCTCAACCGCTCCGAGCTCGAACGCGACCCTGCAATCGATGAAGGCGCGGTGTGGACCGCGCCGCCGCTGACCTCGGCGAAGGTCCGCGGCGGGCTAGGGCTGGTGCCGCGGCGCGTGGCGGGCGCAGGCGAATTGTGGCGGCGGCGGCTTGATGCCTATGATGTCGCGGCCCGCATTCGCGAGGATCACCGGCCCTATCATGCGGCGCTGGCGGCGGAATTGGCGGCGGCGCAGGCGCGGTTCGGGGCGGCAGTGTTGCTCGATCTGCATTCGATGCCCTCGCTCGGGCCAGGGAAACCGCGCGTCGTCATCGGCGACCGCTTCGGGCGCAGTGCGAGCGGGCGCTTCGTCGCGGCAATCGAGGCGGTGGCGGAGGCCGCAGGGTATGGCATCGCGCTCAACACGCCTTATGCTGGCGGCCACATTCTCGACACCCATGCGCGGCCGGCAAGCGGTGTGCATGCGGTACAGATCGAATTCGACCGCAGCCTCTATCTCGACCCCGTCGGGGACGGCCCCGGCGACGGCTTGGCCGCGACGGCAGCCCTGCTCCGCCGCATGATCGATGTTCTCGCCGATGAGGCGAACGCCACGATTGCGGTCGCCGCCGAATGACCAAAAAAAAACCACCGCGTGCAGAACACGCGGTGGCCAAGGTTCAGGGAGGAGGCACCCTGAAAGGGTGCCCGCGCGGCCCGCGAAAGGGGGGAACACGAACCGCGTAAGACCAATATAGGGAAGCCGTTTTCGCCCTTCAAGGGAGAAATTTTCAGTAGGTAATGGACCGTATCGCGTGTGCGCGGCAAACTTGCGAAGCATCCGCACCACTATGCGATCGCACAGCACGAAATGGTGCCGCACCGCAGCATCACAAGGCACCACGACCACCGCACGCCATCTGCATGATCCGAAACGCTTGAGATCGGCAATGGCGGCATCGCGCGTTTACCCCGTCGAACCACGATTCGCGCAGCAGCCCGATTGCCCGATCGATCCGTACCAGCGCAGCGACGACCCAGCGTAACGGGATCGCGCCGCCTTACCCGACCAATTGCGGCGCCGGTGCCTTGCCGAGCTTGACCTGCCGCTCGAAAATCTGCGGCAGCGCGGAGAGCGAGAACATATGCGCATAGATTAACGCGAGCAGGCCCGACTTATGAATCTTGCGCAGCTGATCGCCGCGCAGATCGTTGAG
Source organism: Sphingomonas psychrolutea (assembly GCF_014636175.1). Taxonomy (GTDB): domain Bacteria; phylum Pseudomonadota; class Alphaproteobacteria; order Sphingomonadales; family Sphingomonadaceae; genus Sphingomonas; species Sphingomonas psychrolutea. The sequence goes on from NZ_BMDW01000008.1 coordinate 8,149, forward strand.
CTTTTCCTCATTGATCATCTGGAACCCGCGATAGACGAAAGGCTGTTCGAAGCCCTGCATCTGCAGCGTGACTTCGCCGTCCATCAACAGCCCGAGCTCGCGAATCTCGGTCATAAAGTTCGCGGTGCGGGCGCCTGCCTGTTCGAACTGTTCGTTGAAGGTCAGGATGTTCTGCACGATCTCGGTCGGCTTGCGGTCCTCGAACAAGGGCTCACCGTCGTCAAACGCGCCGATCGTTTCGCCGGTCGGATCGAAGCAGAGCGACAATTCCTCCGCATCCGGACGCAGCCGCGCGAGCATGAAGGGATAGCGGCGGATATAGGCGGGCACGTAAACCTGCTCTTCGGTCAGCTTGCCCTCGTCGTCGATGAAGACGTTGACGCCCTCGTTCAGCCCCATCAGCGCGATCGGGATCGAATCGTCGCCGGTGGTGAAGACGATCGGCAAGCTACGTTGCGCGGCGACGAATTCGTCGACCGTGACCGGGATCGCATGCTGACCAACCAGAAACTTTGCGCTGTCCAGGGTACGGAACTTGAACGCGGCATGCGTATCGCTCGAAAGCGGCTCGAGCGCATTGTAGAACAGCGGAAGGGATTGCGGCGCGCTGGCCATGGTACAGTCTCCATCGAAAGTGAAAGCGCGCACACGCCACGCCGAATGGCCGCTGGCTCTATGGTGCAGACGGGCTTTCCGCAAGGGCGAGCAATTTTCCCGGGTTCATCAATCCGTGTGGGTCGAGTCCGGTCTTGATCGCACGCAGCGCCGCCATTCGCGCGGGCGAGGACAGCCGCGCCAGTTCGCCGCGTTTCATCTGGCCAATCCCGTGTTCAGCCGAGATCGATCCGCCCGCCGCGACGACAAGGTCATAGACCATGTGGCTGGCGGGCTCGCCCACCTCGGCGCGCCAGCGGGCGGCATCGACGCCGCGTGGCGCGTTGACGTGGAAATGGACATTGCCGTCGCCCAAATGCCCGAAGGCGCTGGCATGCACGCCGGGGAATGCCGCCTCGACCTGCGCCGCCGCGTGCAGCATGAAATCGGGCATCGCATCGACCGGCACTGAGATATCGTGCGCCATGGTCGGCCCCTCGGCGCGTTCCGCCTCCGAAATCGAATCGCGCAGTCGCCAAAATGCCGCGGCTTGCGCTTCGCTCGCCGCGACCACGCCGTCCTGCGCGAGCCCGGTGGCGAGCACGCCTTGCATCAAATCCTCCAGCGCCGCTTGCGCTGGACCGTCGCCGCCGCTTTGCGAAACATAATCGACCAGCACCAGCCACGAGTGCGCTCCGGCGAACGGCGGGCGGGTGCCGGGAATATGCTGCAAGACGAGATCGAGCGCGATCTTCGGCACGAGCTCGAAACTTTCGATCGCGCTGCCCGAGCGCGCCTCCATCACGCGGAGCGCCTTCAGCGCGGCGGCAGGCGATTCGACCGCGAGCCACCCGGTTGCCCGGTCATGCACCGCCGGCACCAGCCGCAGCGTCACCGCCGTCACGACCCCGAGCGTCCCCTCGGCCCCGACCAGCAAATGCGTGAGGTCATAGCCGCGATTGTCCTTCTTCAGCGCGGCAAGCCCGTCATGGATCGCCCCGTCGGGCAGCACCGCCTCGATCCCTGCCACCAGCGACCGCATCGTCCCGAAGCGCAGCACTTGCGTGCCGCCGGCATTGGTCGCGGTCAGCCCGCCGATCGTGGCACTCCCGCGCGCGCCGAGCGTCAGCGGGAAGCGCATCCCCTGCGCGTTGACGGCATCGTGCAGCGTTTCGAGAATCACCCCGGCCTCGACGACCGCCAATTTCGCCGCCGGATTGATCGACCGAATCCGGTTCATCCGCCGCAGCGACAGGATCAGCGCCGAACCATCGGCGGGCGGAGTCGCCCCGCCTACCATCGACGTATTTCCCCCCTGCGGCACCAACGGCACACCAAACTCCCCCGCCAGCCGCACGATCGTCGCCACACCTTCGGTCGTGTCAGGCGATAGGATCGCCGCGCTCGCGCCGTGATACCGCCCGCGCCAATCGTCGAGCCAGGGGGCGATGTCGTCCGGGTCGGTCACCACCGCTTTCTCACCGAGCGCGGTGCGCACGGCTTGGATCAGGCGGGTCTGGCGCTCGATGGCGGTGTCGGTCATGCTGGCGTTCGTCATTACGGGCGGTCTATCATTGTGGCGCGCGCGTTGCCAATTCATCCGACGTTCAAGCATAGAAGGTATCGCTGGAGTCGATCTATGCCCAAAGCCGCGTTTCCTGCCCTGCTGCTTTTGACGCTGACCCCGGCCGCCTCGGCTGAGGTCGGGCAATGGGACGGTGCGGAACTCGCGCAGCTGACGATCCACCAACGCATCGTGATCCGCATTCCGCGCATCCTTGGTGGGCGACCGGAGCAGCGTTCGGAACCGCCCGCAATCCGCTGGAGCGAGAAAAAGGGACCGCGTTGCGTTCCGATGGATGCGCTCGAAGGCGCGATCATCACCGGCAGCGACAGCGTCGATCTGATCGTCGCGGACGGCACGCGGCTGCGCGCCGGATTCGACGACAATTGCCCCGCGCTCGATTTCTATTCGGGTCTGTATGTAAAGGGCACGGCTGACGGGATGATCTGCGCCGACCGCGACTCGATCCGCTCGCGCTCGGGCAGCGCATGCCGGATCGACGGATTCAAGCGCTTGGTGGCGAAGCGATAGGGCGGCGCCCACCCGTTTACCTTGACATTTCGCGCCTGATCGGCAAGCGCTTTGCTCGTCCTAGCGCTCTCGCCCGGACGCTTTTTCCGGACACCGCATGACTTTTGCCGACCTCGGCCTTTCCGACGAACTCCAACGCGCCGTCAATGAGTCGGGCTACACCGAGCCGACTCCGATCCAGGCGAGCGCGATTCCTTCGATCCTGATGGGCCGTGACCTTGTCGCCGTCGCGCAGACCGGCACCGGCAAGACCGCTGCCTTCGTGCTGCCGATGATCGACATCCTGGGCGAAGGCCGGAGCCGCGCGCGCATGCCGCGCACGCTGATCCTCGAGCCGACGCGCGAACTCGCCGCGCAAGTCGCCGAGAATTTCGAGAAATACGGCAAATATCACAAACTCTCGATGGCACTGCTGATTGGCGGCGTATCGATGGGGGATCAGACCGCCGCGCTTGAAAAGGGCGTCGACGTGCTGATCGCGACGCCGGGCCGCTTGATGGATCTGTTCGGGCGCGGGAAAATCCTGCTGACCGGCTGCTCGATGCTGGTGATCGACGAGGCCGACCGGATGCTCGACATGGGGTTCATCCCCGATATCGAGGAAATCTGCACCAAGCTGCCCAAGACGCGCCAGACGCTGCTCTTCTCGGCGACGATGCCGCCGCCGATCAAGAAGCTCGCGGACAAATTCCTCGACAACCCCAAGACGATCGAGGTCGCGCGCCCTGCCACCGCCAATATCAACATCAAGCAGTGGCTCGTCCCCGTTACCGCCGCCAAGAAGCGCGACCGGCTGATCGCGCTGCTCCGGTCGGAAGACGTGCAGACCGGGATCATTTTTTCGAACCGCAAGACGACGGTGCGCGAGCTCAACAAGGCGCTGCAACGCGCCGGCTTCGCGTCGAGCGAAATCCACGGCGACATGGAGCAATCGCAACGCATCGCCGAACTCGACCGCTTCAAGAAAGGCGAGGTCAAGATCCTCGTCGCGTCCGATGTCGCCGCGCGCGGGATCGACATCAAGGGCGTCAGCCACGTCTTCAATTTTGACGCGCCGTGGCACCCGGACGATTACATCCACCGCATCGGCCGCACCGGCCGCGCGGGCGCGACGGGCATAGCGTTCACCTTCGCGACCCCCGACGATGCCGAGAATATCCAGAATATCGAGAAGCTGACCGGGCTGAAGATCGAACGCTACGAACCGGGCGATGCGCCGGTGGCGGACGACGTAGCAGCGCCGCAAGAGGCCGCGCCACGCGGTCGCGGCCGTGCGAAGAAGCCCGCCGCCAAGCCGGTGGCTGCGCCAGTCGAGGTCGAAGCAGCCCCGGTCGAGGCCGAGCGACCTTCCCGCACCCCGCGTCCGCCGCGCGAAGAGCGGCCCGCCCGTGACGAACGTCCGGCGCGCGAGGCCCGCCCGCCGCGCGAGGAACGCCCCGCCCGCGACAGCCGCCCCCCGCGCGACGAGCGTCCGGCCCGGACCGAGCAACCGCCGCTCGCCGACGCGCCCGACGATGGCGGCTGGAACGGCCCGATGCCGAGCTTCCTGCTGGCCAAGATCACCGAATAGGGTCGCGCGGTGTGGCCGACTTTATCGAGCGCCTGCCCGTGATCGAAAGCCCGTGCATCAATATTTGCGACATTGATGCGGCCAGCGACGTGTGCCGCGGTTGCGCCCGCACGCTCGACGAGATCGCATCCTGGGGCAGCGCCACGGCCGAATGGCGCGCGGCGGTGATGGCGGCATTGCCGGGGCGGCGGAACCCAGCCGTCGATTGAAAGCGATCCGTCCTGAGATTTACGCCGACGCCGCCGCCGCGATCAACGCATCATCGATCGCGCCCGCCCGCTTATACGCCGGACGCGCCAAAATCCGCCCGAGATACGCCTCGAACGCAGCCCGCTTCGGCAGCGAGCCGAACTGCACGCCCCACGCCACTTGCGATCCGGCATAGACATCCACCGCGGTGAACCGCTCCCCCGCAAGATAGCTATGTGCCGACACCGCTTTCTCCAGCGTATCGACCACGAAATCGAGATTGCCGTAACCGGCCATACGCTGCTGGTCGGCGGTCGGCGCGAACCCCATCGAACGGTTGGTGACGGCCTGTTCGGCCGGCCCTGCCGCGTAGAACATCCAACGGTAATAGGCTGCGCGTTCGTTCGGCATCGGCGCAAGACCCGCCTCGGGAAAAGCCTCTGCCAAATACGTGCAGATCGCAGCACCTTCGGTGATGACATCGCCGTCATGGACGATCGCGGGCACCTTCCCCATCGGGTTGATCGATAGATACGGTTCGGCCTTCATCGTCGTCGCATAATCGAGCACGACGGTTTCATACGGTGCGCCGACTTCTTCCAGCATCCAGCGGACGATCCGCCCGCGCGACATCGGGTTGGTGTAAAAAGTGAGGCTCATAGCATCCCTCCGCTCAGAGCGATTTGGCGAACAAGGCGAGCATCCGCGCCCACGCCCGGTCGGCTTGCGCGGCGTCATAGACACGGCTGTCGGGCGGGCACCAGCCATGCATCGTGCCGGCATAAACCTCGATCTCGGCCGGGAGTTTGGCGGCGGCGAAATTGGCGCGCAGCGTATCCTTGTCGGTCGGCGCGCGCGCATCGTCATTCGCCGCGATCGCGATCAGATAGCGCGCTTTCATCTGCGGGATCAGCATGTTGGGGCTGCCCGGCTGCGTGCCGACTAGTCCGCCGCCATGGAACGTCGCGCCCGCCTTGATCCGCTTCGGGTTGGCGGCAGCCGTGCGGAACACCATCGGCCCGCCCATGCAATAGCCGGTGGTGCCAAGCCCGCGTTTCGTGTCGACCTGCGGGTGCGCGTCGAGAAAGGCGGTGAACGCCAGCGCGTCACGCACCGTTCCCTCGGGGCTGAGCGCCTTCACATACGGCCCGATCTTGGCGCGCACCGCGGGCTGGTCATAGCTTTCGCCGGGTGCAAGGAACGGCGCCTTCACAGACCGGTAGAACTGGTTGACGACCAGCACGGCATAGCCGCTTTGCGCCAGCCGATCGGCCATTTGCCGGAACGCCGGACGAAGGCCCATAATGTCGGGCCAGATCAGCACACCAGGGGCTTTGCCCGTCGCAGGGGCCACGAAATAGGCATCAGCCTTGCCGTCAGGTGTATCGATCATCACGTCTTTGCCGGAGATCGGCTTGGCATTGGCGGGTGCCGGAAGGAGCATCGTGAGACCTGCCGCGCCTGCCATCGCCCCGAAGCTGCGCCGCGTGACAGCCGCTCCGCCAACCTGGGCGTCATTGTCGGCTGCGGTAAACTCGTCGCACATCGGTGTCTCTCCTCGCGATTCGCCCCCCGGCGCGAGCGCTAGCCTAACCTAGGCCGCGCGATACCACCACACGCCGTCCTCGACCGTCTTTGTCGCACGTCCCTCGACTTCGAGCCGTCGCAAATGCGCCTGCGATTCGCCGGTCGCCATCCCCAACATGTCGGGGCCGATCGCGCGCCGGAACAGCCGCCCGAAACAATCGATCGCACGGCGTGGCTCGGCGAGGAATACCGCAAGTTCATCGAGCCGCTCGCGATGTTCGCGGTCCATCGCATCGAGCCGCGCGTGCAGCCCGGTGAACGGGTCACCGTGCCCCGGCAACACCAGCACATCGTCGGGCAAACCCTTCAGCTTCGCGATCGAATCGAACCATTCGCCCAGTGGATCGGCATTGGGCTCGGTCACGCCGAGCGAGACGTTGGGGCTGATCCGCGGCAACACTTGGTCGCCCGCGATCAGCACTTTGCCCAGCGGGTCGTAAAGGCAGGCATGTTCGGGGCTGTGCCCCGATCCGACGACGATTTGCCAGTCGGTCGCGCCGATGCGCAGCGTGTCGCCATCCTTGATCCGGGTGTAGCCAAGCGGCAGCGCGGTGACGATCTGCCGGAATCCGGCCCAGCCGCGGGTCGCGGCATGTGCGATCTGCTCGACATCCCATCCTGCGGCCACACGCATCGCGGTCACGTCGTCGGGCACCGCGTCGCGCGCATCCGCCCTGAGCATTTGCGCGCTCAGCCATTCGCCGCGCGTCATCACCACCGGGCAAGCGTGCTTGTCGTGCATCCACCCGGCCAGACCGATATGATCGGGGTGGAAATGCGTGCCGATCATCTTGGTCACGCGCACGCCCGCGAGCGGCCCCTTCCACAGCGTCTTCCACGCGGCGCGGGCGTCGGACGTGTTCATGCCGGTATCGATCAGCGCGAGGCCCTCGCCTTGCGCATCGTGATCGTCGAGCAGCCAGCAATTGACGTGCTTCAACGGCCCGGGAACGTGCAGCCGCACCCAGCGCACGCCGGGGGCCACCGTCATCACCGCCCCCGCCGCCGGTTCGGCCCCGCCGAACGGGTAAGTCAGGCCTTTATGGCTGGTCGGGACAAAGGATTGGTCGGGCGCCTGCGCCGCTGCTGCAATGGACATGATCGGCGACTAGCGCGACCGCGCTGCGCAAGTCACGCTTTTCCTAAGGCTGCGGTGACCGAGCCCTCGCCCAGCACAAGGCGCAGCACGTCATCGGGGCGTTCGAACAGGAAATCGGGCTGCAACTGCGTCAGCGCTTCGCGATTGGCATAGCCCCACAGCACCGCCCCCGAATGGACACCGACCTTCTTGGCAGCGGCCACGTCGCGCGTCTCATCCCCGATCGATAGGACGTCCGATGGCGCGATCTTGGTCTTGCGCAGCACGCGGCGATAGCGCGGAGCCTTGCCGAACAACGACGCGCCGCATTCGAACCGCTCGAACAGCGCGGCATTGTCCGGCCCCAGGATCGCGCGCGCATTGCGTTCGGCATTCGAGGTGACGAGCGCCATCCGCACGCCGCTTTCCGCCAGCTGCCGCAGCACCGGCACGATCCCGTCGAACAGCGCGATCCGGTCGGTCTGCTGCGCCAGCAGTGCATGGACATAGCGACCGATCGCGGGAAGCTTCCAGCGCGGGATGCCGAGGTGGCGGATCACTTCGCTCGACGAGCGTCCGCGCAACAGTTCAACTTCGTCCGCCGCGACGCTCTGAAACTTGAAGCGCTCGGCAAGGTGATCGGCGATCGACAGGAACCAGTCGCCGCTATCGGCCAGCGTCCCGTCGAAATCGAAGATGACCAGGGCGTAGCGCGGGCTCACAAACGGCGCTTAGCGCGGTTCTGCGCCGCGACCGCGGCCTTTTTTACTACTCCCGCCTTCCGGGAAAGCGCCGGCACGAATCGTGAGCAATTCGGCACGGGTCGCGGCATTGTCCTTGTCGACGTCGAACCGGTCGAACAGGCTCGCGAACTGCGCCTCAAGCTCGGGCAGCGTGATCCGGTTGTCGCCGTCGCGGTCAACTCCGAACGGGCTCGGCAACGCATTTCGGTCGCCCAGCCATTTCAGCGCCCAATCGGCATAACCGATATAGCCGATCGATCCGACATGGCCGCTATCGGCATCGGCAAAGCTTCGCGCGACGCACGCGGTCAGCTCGTCCCGCGTCGTGCGACCGTCGCCATTGGCATCGCACGCGGCGATGAACATCGCGGCAGGTTCAGCGACGATCGTCGCGGCGGGCTGGCGTTGCTGCGGAGTCAGCGGTGGGGGCGCTACCGTCGGCGCGGTCTGCGCCGAAAGCGGGGCAGCGAACGCGAGCATCAGAACAGGCAGCACGCGCATCAACGCTCCTCGGGTGGCAGCAACAGACTCGCATCGCCATAGTGGTAGCGTCGATAGCCGTCTCGGATCGCCTGCGCAAACGCCCGCTGTCCACCGTTGCGGACCAGGCACGCAATGGCCAATTTCAAGTCTAGCAATCGCGGATAACCGGTGCTCATCGATCGTCTGCGCCCCCAATCCAGACGGCATATCTTCGATCAGCTCGCCCCCTCATCGCGATCATAGTCAAATAAAGATCCGGCCGCGAAAGAATTGTTCACTGATTACGTTGTAATTATCATAAATATTGGTCACGTGGAATTCGCGGGGGCAGCAGGGGAATTAGGCGCAGTGACCGATATCGTCTACATTCCGCTTGGAATCGAGTGCTTTAAAGATCGGCATCGGGTTGGTAAAAACCTGTTTTTTGGCACAGAAATCGACTGTCGATCCGGCGTTGAGACTCGGCGCGTTCGACACCTGTCGGCGACCCGCGCGGTCATCGGCCACCTAAAATTTCGGGGATTCGATCCAATCGACGCTCATGTCGTCCGAGCGACAGAGAAGGATTTCGGCGCTCTCTTCGCGTCTCCGATCGATCCGGCGCTTTGCCGTAGAGCCATCCCCCCCCAGTCCAAAAATTCGGCGAAGGACTATGTGTCATGCCAGTTGGAGCGCAAGCGGCGAGCGGGTTGGGATAGCGCTTCGACCATCAACGGTCCGGCGGCATCTAGATTGTGAAGTTCCACGTTCGCCAGCGCGACTCATTGTCCCCATCTGCTGATCCTTTTGGGGAGGGCCTTCAAAAGCCTCAGCCATCACAATTGTGCGATATTCCGAGACGCCTGACCAGCAATAAGCGCGGAGCAGTCAGCATCATCGGGGCGTTTAGCCTGATGGCAGTGATCGGCATTGCGGCGTTTTCGATCGAGCTAGGTCAAGGGTATCAGACAAAGATCAGTTACCAGGGCATCGCAGACGCCGCTGCGCTGGGGGCCGCTAACGCCTACACGACGAACCCCAGTGACAACTTACTTAACGCTACCGCCAACGCGATCGCGAATGCGAACGGCATAGCGACGACAAACGTTACCGTGACCCACATGACGAATTACAGCAATACCGTGAACGATGCGGTGAAGGTCGTCGTCACCGGGACCATCCCCCTCTTTTTTGCACGAATCCTCTCATCCGCAACAAGCTACACGGTATCGGTGATCTCGATAGCGTCGCTGTCTTCGTCGACAGTGCCAGCCTGCATTATTGCCCTATCGGCCAGTAGCACGGGCGTGTCGCTTTCGGCGGGCACCCGGATTGCTGCGCCAAAATGCGCGGTCGCTTCAAACAGCACCATCAGCGTCGCTGGCGGATCAACGATTGTTGCTAAGGCTACAACATCCTCGTCCGGCACGAGCATCAACGGAGGCAGCAGCATTGTCGCCGATACCATCACATATGGAACATCGGCAAGTGTTGGACTGGGCAGTTTAGCCATCGGAACGAAATTAAAGAAATCCAACTCAACGGACGATCCCCTGGCGACGAATGCGCTTCTATCTGATGCATGGACAAAGCTCGGTACATACACCACGCCAACTGTACCGGTTGTTCCGATTGGGGGCGATTTAATCCTGGGATATTACCCAACAACAATGACATTCCAAGGTCACGTTGGCACTTTAGTCGGTAATACGTGGTTATTTCCTGCTGGTACTTACAATATTCATAATCTCAACACGCAGAGCTTGACACTCAGCATACCGGGAACCTCGATTGTTACGGTTAGCAGCAGCGTTACGATCGGGGGCGGCGGGAAGCTTTTGATCGGAGACGGGCCGGTTTCGATTACGGCACCGGTGACCTTGGGCGGAGGGGCTCTCATGATGCTTGGGGCAGGTCGCCATTATGTTGGGCAGATCTCAGTGGGTGGTGGATCCAGCGTAATAATGGGCGCGGGCGACTTGGACGTAAATGGGGCGATCCTGATCGATGGTGGCGGCAGCGCGATGATCGTTGGGGCAGGCAATTATGCGATCGGCAACAATGGCTCTGGTGTAGCCATCAACCTCTCCGGTGGCAGCAGCCTCAAATTCAACGACGGAACGTTCAGCGCCAATGGCGCTATCACAACGTCGGGCGGCAGCATCATCGTCTTCGGCGCGACCGCCAATCACCTGATAAATGGCGGCCTCAGCCTCAACGGCAGTTCGATTTTCGGAGCCGGCACCTACACGATAAATGGCAATTTTACGAACAACACCGGCGGCACGATGACGGGAAGCGACGTGACCTTCATCCTCGCCGGCTCCCTGAACGTGGCCGGCGGAACGTCGGTCAATTTGAGTGCGCCCTCTGGTACGTCATCGTCTGGCATTACCGACGTCTTGTTCGCCACGCGGACGACGGCCGCGACAATTCTGGGTGGCGGAACACAAGATTACTTTTCAGGCGCGGTGTACGTCCCAAATTCCGACTTTCAAATGAGCGGTGGTGCAAGCGTCGCGGGGGCTTGTTTCATGCTGATCGCCAAAACGGTAACGCTTTCCGGCGGGCCCACCGCAGGCACCATGTGCGCCAGCCTCACTTCATCTTCCGCCAACAGCAGCAATGTGACGCTCATCCAATGAAGATTAATGCAAGGTCCTATCGTACATCGATGAGAGATACGCGCGGTGTGGCCACGGTCGAATTCGCCTTATGGTCGCTTCTACTATTCGCGACTTTGCTGCCAGGCCTGGATTTTGCAGCTTATCTTATATTTCAAGGCCGATTGGCCTCCGCCGTACAGCAGGGATCGATGCTTGCCTATAATATGCGGAACTCGGATACGATCAACACTAGCCAATTGATTAACTACGTCTCATCTTCCGCAGGAGCACCAACAGCCACGATTACGACGACGGTTACGTGCAACGGTGGATCACAATCCTGTGCGGTTCCGGTAACCAGTCGGCAATGCACGTGTGTCAGCGGCCTTACACCGACTTATACAGCGGCTGCGTCTTGCGGGCTGCCCTGCATCAACGGGGCGACATCGGGCTACTATTTGACGGTCACCGCCAGTTATCCATACCACGCCATGACGGTGCCTGATCAATGGTTGGAGGGCAGCATCATGAAACGGACCCAAACGGTGCGTTTGCAATGAAACAACGAACAGGCGCCTCATGTCTGCTGCGGGACAGTATTGGAGCGAGCGCAGTTGAATTCGCTTTGGTTGCGCCTGTTTTTCTGGCGTTCATTTTCCTGCTGATCGAAGGCGGGCGGCTGGAATGGACACAGCAGGCACTGCAGGAGGTCGCCGCGAGCTCGGCGCGATGCATGGCGCTCGGCACCGCCCCGTGCGCTGATACGCCATCGATCAAGGGGTATGCGGCAGCAAGGGGACTGGCCTGGGGGGTCACTTTCACTACGGCTACCACCACTGTCACCGCCAATGCGACGTGCAACAGCGTTTCGGGCATGAACAAGATCTCCATCAGCCTCCCCTATGGTGGTGTCACCGGACTTTTACCATTTGCGCCCTCCGCGCTCACGGCATCCGCCTGCGCCCCCTCTATCGGGTAAATATCTGAGCAGGGTCGTTCAGATATGGCTATTTTAATACCTATCAACCTATCTAATCTGAAAGCGCGTGCAAAAGCTGCCAATCAGCCGCCCACCGTAATTTGCTCACGCAAGCAGCAGCGACGCGTCCCCGTAGGAGTAGAAACGGTAGCCATTTTCGATGGCATGCGCATACGCCGCTTGCATCCGATCAAGCCCCATCAGCGCCGAGACCAGCATGAACAGCGTCGAGCGCGGCAGATGGAAATTGGTGACCAGCCCATCGATCCCGCGGAAGCGATAGCCCGGCGTGATGAAAATCGCGGTATCGCCCTCGAACGGGCGGATAACACCATCCTCGCCGCAGGCACTTTCGATCAGGCGCAGGCTCGTCGTGCCGACCGCGATCAGCCGCCCGCCGCGCGCGCGCACCGCGTTCATCCGCTCCGCCATCGCGGCATCGATCCGGCCCCATTCGGCGTGCATCTTGTGCTCGGTCGTGTCCTCGGCCTTGACCGGCAGGAACGTCCCCGCGCCGACGTGCAGCGTCAATGTTGCATGCGCGATCCCCGCCGTGGCCAGCCGCGCCATCAGCTCGGGCGTGAAGTGCAGCGCCGCCGTGGGCGCGGCCACCGCGCCCTTTTCGGCGGCGAACATCGTCTGATAATCGTCGGCATCCTGCGCATCGGCGGGGCGGCGTGCGGCGATATAGGGCGGCAGCGGCATCCGCCCGGCGCGCTCGAGCAGTAGCTCGACCGGCTCATCCCCGGCAAAATCGAGCACGAAGCTGCCATCCGCACCACGATCATGCGCCGTTGCGGTCACGTCATTCCCGAAATCGATCGCATCGCCCTCACGCAGCCGACGCGCGTTGCGGATGAAGGCACGCCAGCGGCGCGGCCCCTCGCGCTTGTGCAAGGTCGCCCCGATCCGCGAATCACCGCGTGTTCCCTCTAACTGCGCCGGGATCACGCGCGTGTCATTGAACACCAGCAGATCGCCCGCCCGAAGCGAGGCAGGCAAGTCGCCAACGCTGCGATCATGCGTCGCGTCGCCCTCGAGCACGAGCAGCCGCGCGGCATCACGCGGCACCGCCGGGCGCAGTGCGATCCGCTCCGGCGGGAGCGCGAAGTCGAACAGATCCACGTTCATGGCGTTACGCCGCGGTCGTCGGGTTCAACCGCCTTTGCGGGTGGAAGCGCGCACCAGCGGTGGCTTCGGCGCGGCCTTGGTCGGCATGATCGTCGCAGCAGGAAGCGCGACGGGTGCCGGCGGCGGCGGCGGCGCATAAGCGGGCGGCGAATCCGCCGCGATATAGGCGTGCAGGACCCGCGATGGGTTGAGCGGCGGCTCGCCGCGCGCGATCGCGTCGACATAGTTCATGCCCGAAATGACGCGGCCGAAGATCGTATATTTGCGGTCGAGCTTGAGCGTCGGGTTGAACACAATGAAGAACTGACTGTTGGCGCTGTTTTCGGCCTTGGTCACGTCCTCGACCGTGGCACCTTCGGCCGATCCCTCGCGCGCCGCCGAAACGGCCCCGCGCACGTGCGGCAGGAAGTTGAACTCGGCGGGAACGTCGGGCAGCTTCGATCCGCCGGTGCCGTCGCCCTTGGGGTCGCCGGTCTGCGCCATAAAGCCTTCGATCACGCGGTGAAACAGCAGCCCATCATAGAAATGCTCGCGCGTCAGCGTCTTGATCCGCTCGACCATCTTCGGCGCGGCATCGGGGCGCAGCCAGATGACCACGCGGCCACCGGTCGACAAATCGAGATAGAGCAGATTTTCCGGGTCGGTCGCCGATGGCACTGGCGGGCGGCCGGCTGTGGTGGCGACCGCGACTTTTTCGACCGGCTTCAGTTTCTTGGCAGCGAAGGCAGGTCCTGCCAGCAGCGCGAACAAAGCGATAAAAAGGGTAAAGAAACGCATGAGTCCCCGCAGATATGCTGGTGGTGAAGGGTCGCTTAGACCAACTGGCGGCTTGCGCCAAACTGAACGTGTCGCGACCAAAGGCGACAGAAATAGGGCCGTGCCCGTCACCCCCGGTCAAACAGTGTTCAAACGCTGCCCTTGCGCCCGATCTTCTCGACGCGCGCGGCAACTTCGGCGGCAATGGTCGGGGTCACGAACCGGACGATCGGGCCGCCATAAAGCGCGATTTCCTTGACCAGACGGCTGGCGATCGGCTGCAACGACACGTCTGCCATCAGGAACACGGTTTCGATCAGCGGGTTGATCGCGCGGTTCATGCCCGTCAACTGATACTCATATTCGAAATCGGTCACGCCGCGTACGCCACGCAGGATCGTGCTCGCGCCTTGCTCCGCGGCGAAATCCATCAGCAGCGAATCGAAGCCGACGACGCTGACGCCTTCGATTCCGGAGGTCTCGCGCTCCATCATGGCGATGCGTTCGGCGCTCGAGAACATCGGCGATTTCGACGCGTTGGTCGTCACCCCGATCACCAGCCGGTCAACCAGCTTCGCGCCGCGCCGGATGATATCCATATGCCCGAGCGTCACCGGATCAAACGTGCCGGGATAGACACCGATGCGCACCGCGCCGGTTTCGCTCAACGATCCCGCTCCAGCGTGAAGCGCGCAATCTCGCGGAGCAAATCCGCCTCGGCACCGAAATGCTGAAGGTGCTCGATCGCCTGATCGACCAGCATCTCCGCCTGCGCGCGCGCGCGGTCGAGCCCGAGCAGCGACAGGAACGTCTCCTTGCCCGCTTCGCCATCCTTGCGCAGCGCCTTGCCGACTGCGGCCTCGTCGCCCTCGACGTCGAGGATGTCGTCGACGATCTGGAAGGCAAGCCCCACGTCGCGCGCATAGCCGCGCAACCCCGTGCGCCCCTCCGGCGGCACCTTGCCCAGAATCGCCCCCGCCTCGACCGAACAGGCGATCAGCGCGCCGGTCTTCATCGCTTGCAACCGCGTGACGGTCGGCAAATCGAAGCTCGATTTCTCGGCTTCGAGATCGAGCGCTTGCCCGCCCGCCATGCCCGTGGGTCCAGCCGCACGCGCCAGATCGAGCACCAATTCGCTGCGCACGAACGGATCGGCATGCGTCAGCGGGTCGGACAGGATTTCGAAGGCGAGCGCATGCAGGCAGTCCCCCGCCAGAATCGCGGTAGCCTCGCCATAGACCTTGTGCACGGTCGGCTTGCCGCGGCGCATATCGTCATTGTCCATCGCCGGCAGATCGTCATGGATCAACGAATAGACGTGGATACATTCGATCGCCGTCGCCACGCGCCCGGCGCAATCGCGGTCGACCGCGAACAGCCGCGCGGTCGCGAACACCAGCAACGGTCGCAAGCGCTTGCCCCCGCCGATCGCGGCATGGCGCATCGCGCGGTACAGATCGCCGCGCGGATCGTCGGGCACGGTCAGGAAGTGATCGAGCCGACGATCGATGTCGCTGGCGACGTCGGACATCGCCGTGGCGAGGGACAAAGACGCTGCGCTCACGCCATCAACCTGCGGCAAAGGGCTGCGTGCCGATGGCGCGCCCCTCGCTGTCAGTCCGGATCGCTTCGATCCGCGCCTGCGCTGCATTGAGGCGATCGTCGCAGCGACGTCGCAACCGGTCCCCGCGCTCGTACAGCGCGATTGCCTGGTCGAGCGGCGCATCGCCACTCTCGAGCCTTGACACGATCCCCTCCAATTCTTTCAACGCCGCTTCGAACGTCAACTCATCGATTGGTATATCCATCACACAGCTATGCGGCAGGCAAGTGTTTGGGGTCAAGGATACGCTGGGCTCGCCGTGCGTTTGTCGACCGACCCGTTTTTAGGACCTATCTCCATGTTCACCAGCATCGATCCCGCCACCGGCACGCCGGGGGCGTCCTTCGCCGAACTCACCGCCGCCGAGCTCGAGACCAAAATACAGCGCGCGCACGACGCCTACCGTTCCTGGCGCATCACCGATTACGCGACGCGCACCGACCTGCTGGAGCGGATCGCCGAGCAGTTCGACGCCAACGCGCACCGCCTCGCCGAGATCGCGACGCGCGAAATGGGCAAGACGCTCAAATCCGCGCTGGCGGAGGTCGAGAAATGCGCCGCCGGTTTCCGCCATTATGCACAGGAAGGCCCGGCGATGCTGGCGCCGCGTGCCTTTCCCGGCGGGACTGCGACATGGCATCCGATGGGCCCGGTGCTCGCGGTGATGCCGTGGAATTTCCCGTATTGGCAAGTGGTTCGCTTCCTCGCGCCGACGATCCTGGCGGGCAATGTCGGTCTGTTGAAGCATGCCTCCAACGTCCAGGGCGTCGCCGCCGCGATCGAGGAAATAGTGATCGCCGCAGGTGCGCCTGCGGGCCTGTTCCAGAACCTGCCGATCAAATCCGACAAGGTCGCCGCGCTGATCGCCGACGACCGCATCGTCGCGGTGACGCTCACCGGGAGCGAAGGGGCGGGGATGCAAGTCGCCGAGGCGGCGGGCCGTGCGCTGAAAAAGGTCGTACTGGAACTCGGCGGATCGGACCCGTTCATCGTCATGCCTTCGGCCGATCTCGATCTCGCGGCCAAAACTGCGGTGACCGCGCGAATTCAGAACACCGGCCAATCGTGCATCTGCGCCAAGCGGATGATCGTCCACGCCGACGTGTATGACGCCTTCCTCGAGAAATTCGCGGCGGGCATGCAGGCCGTCGTTGCGGGTGACCCGATGGAGTCAGCGACCGACATGGGCCCGCTGTCGAGCGAAGCACAGCGTCAGACCGTGCTCGATCAAATCGCGATGATCGAGGCGCAAGGCGGCAAGCTGCTGTTCGGCGGCGAAGCACTCCCCGGCAAAGGCGCCTTTATGTCCGCGGGCATCCTCGTCGATGTGCCAACCGATCACGCGGTCGCGCAAGAGGAACTGTTCGGACCCGTCGCCATGCTGTTCAAGGCCGACGACATCGACGCCGCGATCACCCTCGCCAACGCCGTTCCGTTCGGCCTCGGCTCCTCAATCTGGACCAATGACGCCGACGAACGCGCCCGCTTCGAACGCGACATCGAAGCCGGCATGATCGCGGTCAACGCGATGCTCGCCAGCCTCCCCCACGCGCCGTTCGGCGGCATCAAGCGCTCCGGCCACGGGCGGGAATTGGGGCCGTACGGCTTGCACGAGTTCATGAATTTGAAAACCGTGCTGGGGTGAGGTGGCACGCAAAGCGTGGCGAAGGGGAAGGTCGGCGATACGCTTCAACGGGGCGGAAAAACCGGTGACGCCAAGCCCAGCGACTGTCGCCAACCGCATGTATCGCTTGGGGCTTGGAGGCACATTGAGGGCTGCTCGCTAACCTCCCCCTCCGTCGCCTTTGGCGCCACCTCCACCCGGCGGGGGAGGATTTCGAGCTCCAACTGGGCGTCTGCGGCCACGCGCGCACTGTCCTACAACGCAAAAATTTGCGATGCTGGGCTCTCGGCTCTTTCTCATCTTGAAACGCGCATTCCAGACGAACGCTGTTCGCCACCCACCGCTACGCGGCGCCACAACCGGCGGAAACAACCGTTTTACGCCTAACCTTAGCCTAACTTTCCGCCCCGCCCCTACAGCGTCAGCACGATTTTCCCGACATGATCGCCCGCCTCCATCCGCGCGTGCGCGGCGGGGGCTTCCTCCAGCGGGAAGGTGCGGTCGATCACCGGCTTCAACCGTCCGGCCTCGACATGCGGCCACACCATCCGGTGGAGTTCGTCGGCGACCATCGATTTGAACGCGGCGTCGCGCGGGCGCAGCGTCGATCCGGTCAGCGTCAGGCGGCGGCGCATCACCTCGAAGATCGGGATCGTCGCCATCAGCCCGCCCTGCACCGCGATCGACACGTGCCGCCCGTCATCGGCGAGGCATTGCAGGTTGCGCGGCACATAATCCCCGCCGACCATGTCGAGCACCGCCGCGCAGCCCCCGCCACCGCCTCTGCCGCCGGTGATCTCCTTCACCCGCGCCACGAAATCCTCGGTCTTGTAATTGATCGCGTGCGCCGCGCCGAGCCCGAGCGCCGCTGCGCATTTCTCGTCCGATCCCGCCGTCACGATCACGCGCAGCCCGAAGATCGTACCGAGCGCAATTGCCATCGTGCCGATCCCGCTGGTGCCGCCATGCACCAGCACGGTGTCGCCCTCGGTCGCATAGGCGCGTTCGAACAAATTGGTCCACACCGTAAACAGCGTTTCGGGGATCGCCGCGGCCTCGATCATCGAAAGCCCCGTCGGCACCGGCAGCACTTGCCCCGCCGCCACCGTGACATATTCGGCATAGCCCCCGCCACCGAGCAAGGCGCATACCGGTTGCCCCGTCATGTCGACCGCCAGATCGTCGCCTTGTGCGACGACGATGCCCGACACTTCGAGCCCCGGGATCGACGGCGCGCCCGGTGGCGGCGGATAGCCACCCTTGCGCTGCAGCACGTCGGGCCGGTTGACGCCCGCCGCCGCGACGCGGATCAACACCTCGTCTGCGCGCACTTTTGGCACCGGGCGTTCGATGACGCGCAGCACTTCGGGGCCGCCTGGCTCTGCCGGGTCGATCGCGCGCATTGTCTCGGGAATTCCATCCATCGGTCGTGCGCCCCGTTTTACCTGCCTATACGTACGGCGCCTTATTGACATGGGGCCGCGTCGGGTCAACGATCCTGACCATGGACCTCGACGAGATTCTCCCGAAGCATGCGGGCGATCCGCTCGCTGCGCTGATCGCGCAGGACCTTGACCCGTTGTCGGTCAAGGAACTGGAAGCGCGGATCGCGGCGCTCGAAGGCGAGATCGCGCGGACTGCGCAGAAAATGCGGACCGCCGTCACCCACCGCGCCACCGCGCACGATTTGTTCAAGTCATGAGCGCTTCGCGTCTGGACCGCAGGAAATCCCCACGCGAATTTCAAGTGCTTGTCACATCGGATCAGCCTTCCGACATAGGCGTAAAGGGTCGCGCGTCCCCAGCGACCCGCATGGAGTAAAGAACCGATGCCATCCTTCGCCTCCGCGCTGGAAACCACGCTTCACAAGGCGCTCGAAGCCGCGTCCTCGCGCCGCCACGAATATGCCACCCTCGAACATCTGCTGTTCGCGCTGATCGACGATGAACATGCGTCGAAAGTGATGGAATCGTGCGGCGTCGACACCGCCGAACTGACCGCAACTGTGCGCCACTATCTCGATACCGAGCTGGAAGCGCTCAAGGTGGAGGCGGCGACCGACCCCTCCCCCACCAGCGGCTTCCAGCGCGTCGTCCAGCGCGCGATTCTCCACGTCCAGTCCTCGGGCCGCGACGAAGTCACCGGCGCCAACGTGCTCGTCGCTCTGTTCAGCGAACGTGAGAGCTACGCGGTCTATTTCCTGCAGCAGCAGGACATGAGCCGGCTCGACGCGGTCAGCTTCATCAGCCACGGCGTCGGCAAGGGTGCCACAGCGCCCGAAGCCGTCGTGCCCAAGGGAGCCGAAGAAGAGAAGCCGCAAAAGACCGGCGAGAAGGGCAAAAGCGAAAGCGCGCTCAAGCAATTCTGCGTCGATCTCAACGAGAAGGCCAAGAAGGGCAAGGTCGATCCGCTGATCGGTCGCGGACCCGAGGTTGACCGGACGGTGCAGATCCTGTGCCGCCGCTCGAAGAACAACCCGCTTTATGTCGGCGATCCCGGCGTCGGCAAGACCGCGATCGCCGAGGGTCTTGCGCGCAAGATCGTCGAGGGCAACGTGCCCGAAGTGCTGCTCCCTGCGGTGATCTATTCGCTCGACATGGGCGCGTTGCTCGCGGGCACGCGCTATCGCGGCGATTTCGAGGAGCGGCTGAAGGCGGTCGTCAACGAGCTCGAAAAGCTGCCCGATGCGATCCTGTTCATCGACGAAATCCACACCGTGATCGGTGCGGGCGCGACCAGCGGCGGCGCGATGGATGCCTCCAATCTGCTCAAGCCCGCGCTGTCGGGCGGGACGATCCGCTGCATCGGCTCGACCACCTACAAGGAATTCCGCAACCACTTCGAGAAGGACCGCGCATTGCTGCGGCGCTTCCAGAAGATTGACGTCAACGAGCCGACGATCGAGGATACGATCAAGATTCTCGCGGGTCTGCGCTCGGCGTTCGAGGACCATCACAAGGTCAAGTACACGCCCGACGCGATCAAGGCGGCGGTCGAACTCTCGGCGCGCTACATCAACGACCGCAAGCTGCCCGACAAGGCGATCGACGTGATCGACGAAGTCGGCGCGATGCAAATGCTGGTGCCGCTTGCTAAGCGCAAGAAGACCATCACGACGCGCGAGATCGAACAAGTCATCGCCACGATGGCGCGCATCCCGCCGAAATCGGTCTCGACCGACGACACCAAGGCGCTCGAAAGCCTCGAGACCGATCTAAAGCGTGTCGTGTTCGGGCAGAATGCCGCGATCGAGAAGCTTGCGTCGGCAATCAAGCTGTCGCGCGCTGGTCTTCGCGATCCCGAAAAGCCGATCGGCAACTATCTGTTCACGGGTCCCACCGGCGTCGGCAAGACCGAAGTCGCCAAGCAGCTTGCCCACATCATGGGTATCCCGCTCCAGCGCTTCGACATGTCGGAATATATGGAACGGCATTCGGTCAGCCGCCTGATCGGTGCCCCGCCGGGCTATGTCGGTTTCGATCAGGGCGGCCTGCTCACCGATGCGATCGATCAGCAGCCGCATTCGGTGCTTCTGCTCGACGAAATTGAGAAGGCGCATCCCGATTTGTTCAACATCCTGCTGCAGGTGATGGACAATGGGCGGCTGACCGACCAGCACGGCAAGACGGTCGATTTCCGCAACGTCATCCTGATCATGACGACCAACGCGGGCGCAAGCGACATGGCGCGCGAGACCTTGGGCTTCGGCAACCTCACCCGCGAGGGCGAGGATGAGCAGGCCGTGCAGAAGATGTTCACGCCCGAGTTCCGCAACCGGTTGGATGCAATCGTGCCGTTCGGCTATCTGCCGACCGAAGTGGTTGCGCGGGTGGTGGACAAGTTCATCCTCCAGCTTGAATTGCAGCTGGCGGACCGCAACGTGCACATCAACCTCGACGACGAATCGAAGGCGTGGCTCACGACCAAGGGCTATGACAAGCTCTACGGCGCCCGCCCAATGGGCCGCCTGATCCAGGAAAAGATCAAGCAACCGCTCGCTGAGGAACTTTTGTTCGGCAAGCTGGTCCATGGCGGCGAGGTGACGGTGAAGATGAAGGACGGCGCGCTGTCGTTCGAAATCACCCCCGCCCCGCCCAAGAAGCCCAAGAAGAAGAGCGCGGCCGCCAAAATCGACAAGGACACGACCTCGGCGAAATAGACAAAATCCAGCGATGGGCCCGGAGCGCATGTCCCGGGTCCATCGTTCGTTTGGCGGCAGCCACGCGCTGAAGGCGATCTTTACCATCTGTTCGGAATCGGCGGATTAGGGTGCAGCATGCACCGCGCCATTCTTTCCAAGATCTTAGCCCTCTGCATCGGGGCCCTTGCGGGGATGATGGCGGGCGGTCCCGCGCAGGCGCAGATGGCCGTTGCGGGACAGGCTTTTCAAGTATGCGTCGTGCGCGACGCCGGTCGCTCTGCTGGCTGGCAAGGTCCGCTTCGATTGCGACACGACGCAGACTCGATTCGGCCCGGGCGATTTCTGGCTCCGCTCCGGCCCGGTGTCGCGCACCGGCCCGCTCCGCATCCGCAATGTGAGCCTGTGGCAGAAGCGCGTTACGCTGTACGCGCTTTACGCTGATGGAGCGATCGTCGCCGCCACGATCGACGATCATGCGACGACCGCGCACCTTGCACTCGGCGCGATCCTCGAACAACCGCTGGCCGGTCGTCCGGCACCCCTCGTCCGACTGTTGTGGCATATCGAAGGATCGGCGAATCTGCGCGCGATCCTGCGCGAGCCACGGATCGCCACTCCGAGCGAAAGCGAGCGCTTCGATCTCGAGATGAGCGCGCTTTATTCCGCCTTTGCCGGGCTGTGCATCGCTTTGCTCTGTTACAATTTCGCTTTGTGGGTCGCGCTTCGACACCCGTTCCAATTGGCCTATTGCGCGATGGTCGTCGCGCTCCTGCTCTATGCTTTCTCGACATCGGGCGCGCTGGCCTGGGCGTGGCCGAACATCGCCAATACCGACCGCATTCGCGTCAACTATCTGACACTCGGCTTGTCCTCGGTCGCGGCCTTCGTCTTTGCGCGTGCCTTTTTCGAGCCGCGCGTTTTCGCGGGTTGGACCGGGCGGATCGCCGCTGCGGCATCTGCGACGCTGCTCGCGGCCACCCTGGGCTATGTCCTGTTTGCGCCTTACGATGTTCGAACCTTCGACACCGTCTATTGCTGGGCGTTTGTCGGCCAGATGGCGGTAATCTCACCGATCCTGTGGCGCGCCTGGGCTACGCGCAGCAATTATTTGTGGCTGTTCGCCGTGGCATGGGCCGCGCCGATCGTCTTGGCGTGCCTGCGCATCGCCAATGCGATCAACCTGATCGGCAGCAGCTTCTGGCTCGACAATTCGACGATCCTGTCAATGTCGGTCGAGGCTTTGCTGTCGAGCCTCGCCATCGCCTATCGCATGCGCCTGCTCAGCGCCGAGCGCGACGAAGCGCGCGAGGGCGAGATCGCCGCCAGGTTGCTCGCCGATACCGATCCCTTGACCGGCTTGCTCAACCGTCGCGCCTTCCTGCACCAGGCGATCGGTCGCGATGGCGAGCACATTCTGATGATTGCCGATCTCGACCATTTCAAGCGAGTCAACGAAACGATCGGGCATGATGGCGGGGACGAAGTGTTGCGTGTCTTCGCCCGGACGCTACGCCAGGCGGTCCCGCCCGGTGCGCTCGTCGCGCGGATCGGTGGCGAGGAATTCGCCATCGTCACGCCCAGCGCGTTTGCGGTCGAACCCGGCGAAATTCTCGCGCGGCTGCGCGCCGGTCGCATGCCCTACGACGTTGCCGTCACGGCCAGCATCGGCACATGCAGCGGCCCCCTGCTGCGCGAAACCGATTGGAAGGCGCTCTATGCCTGCGCTGATCGCGCGCTGTTCGACGCGAAAAGCGCGGGGCGGGATCGGGCGCGAGGGCGGGCTCTGCCGGATCGGTTGGCCGCGTAACGGTCTTGCCCCAGCCCACGATTAACGATATGCGTTGGGTGTAAGGAATTGCTCGTGCGCAATCGCCGAATCATGGTTGGTATCGTCGCTTTGCTCGCATTGGTCGCCGTCGCGCGCCACCCGAGCGCAGATATCCAGATCCTGACGCACGACGCCACCGATCGTGCACCGCATCACGTTAAAGCGGCAGTGGATCTCGGTCTGGTCGCGGTCTCTGTACTCGTGACATGGACGGGCGAGCACATTCGCTGAGCTTGCGAGCAAGCGGTTGCTTGCTTACACCTGTGTCAATGCACTCCCCTGAGGCCATCTGGCGCACATCCTATCGTCACCCCAATCCGTGGGATAGCGCGTTTCCGTCGCTGTCGATGGTCGATCTGTTCGATCGATCCTGCGCACGCATGGCGAAGGCGCCGCTGATCGATTTCCTCGGGCGGCACTATAGTTTTGCCAAAACGCACGATGGCGCGAACCGCGTCGCCGCGGGGTTGACGGCGCTCGGCTATGGACCGGGCGACCGGATCGGTCTGTTCTTGCCCAACGTCCCGCATTACCTGGCAGCCTATTACGGCATCCTCAAGATCGGCGCGACGGTGGTGAACTTCTCGCCGCTCTACACCGTGGCCGAGCTCGAACATCAGGTCGCAGATTCGGGAACGCGGGTGCTGTTCACGCTGTCCGCGACCGCGCTGCTACCGACGGCGCTCAAGGTGCTTGACGGCAGCACGCTCGAACGGCTGATCGTCGGGTCGATTGCCGGTGCATTGCCGACATCGAAATCGATCCTCTACCGCCTCTTCAAGCGCAAGGAGGTCACGCCGCGCCCGCACGACTCGCGGATCATCGCCTTTTCAAAGCTCATCGCCAATGACGGCAAGCATACCCGCGCGACGGTGAACGCCGAGCACGACGTCGCGCTGATCCAATATACCGGCGGCACCACCGGCAGGCCCAAGGGCGCGATGCTGACGCACCAGAATCTGTCGGCCAATGCGCGTCAGGTGATGGCGATCGACCCTGAGCCGGGCAAGCCCGACCGCATCCTCGGCGTGCTGCCGCTGTTTCACGTCTTCGCCAACACCTGCGTTCTCAACCGCACCGTGCTCAACGGCGGCTGCATCGTGATGCTGCCACGCTTCGAGGCGGGCGCGGTGCTGGCGGCGATCGACCGGACCAAGGCGACAGCACTTCCCGGCGTGCCGACCATGTATCAGGCGCTGCTCGATCACCCGAAGATCGGAGCGACCGATTTCTCCTCGCTCCGGGTGTGTATTTCAGGCGGCGCTCCGCTTGCGGGCCCATTGAAGGCCAAGTTCGAAGCCGTCACTGGCGCGACCGTCGTCGAGGGCTATGGCCTGTCGGAAAGCTCGGGCGTGTTGTCGGCCAATCCGTATCAGCAGGAAGGCAAGACCGGTACGATCGGCCAGCCAATCCCCAGCACCCACCTCCGCTTGGTCGACAAGGCCGACCCGACGCAGGATCCCCCCGAGGGCGAACCCGGCGAAATCGTCGCGATGGGGCCGCAAATCATGAAGGGCTATTGGAACCGCGCCGACGCCGATGCCGATGTGTTCGTGACGAACGCTGCCGGCCGCTGGCTCCGCACCGGCGATGTCGGGACGATCGACGCGGACGGTTTCGTCAAGATCGTCGACCGGTTGAAGGACATGCTCTCAGTCTCGGGTTTCAAGGTCTTTCCGAGCCAGATCGAAGCGCTGCTCAATCAGCATCCTGCGGTGAAGGAGGCAATGGTGATCGGCCTGCCCGACGCTTACCGCGGCGAGCAACCACGCGGCTATGTCACGCTCAACGACGGCGCAACCGCGACGGGTACGGAACTGCGCGACTGGCTCAACCCACAACTCGGCCGCCACGAGCGCGTCGATGACGTCGTGATTCGCCTGACCATGCCCAAGACGATGATCGGCAAGTTGAGCCGCAAGGATTTGATTGCCGAGGTGATGGCGGAGGGAGTCGCGTAAATGTCCAAGCTGATCCTTCACGAATATGCGCAATCGGGAAATTGCTACAAAATCCGCCTGACCGCCGCGCATGTCGGCGTGGCGATAGAGCGGCGCGACTATGACATTATGGCCGGCGCGACGCGGTCGCCCGCGTTCCTCGCCTCGGTCAACCCGAATGGGCGCATCCCGGTGCTGCAGATCGGCGACGATTTCCTGCCCGAAAGCGGGGCAGCGTGCCTGTACCTTGCCGACGGATCGCCGCTGATCCCGCACGATCGGTTCGACCGCGCCGACATGCTGCACTGGATGTTCTGGGAACAGTATAATCACGAGCCAAATATCGCGACTTTGCGCTTCTGGCACGCGTTCGTCGGCGAGGACCGGCTGAGCGACCTGCAACGCGTGCAAGTGCCGGCCAAGCAAGCGGCGGGCGCAGCGGCACTCGCGCTGATGGATGCGCACCTTGCAAAGACACCCTTTTTGGCCGCCGGCCGCTTCAGCGTCGCCGATATCGCGCTTTACGCCTATACGCATGTCGCCGACGAAGGCGGGTTCGCGCTGCGCCAATATCCCGCCGTCACGGCGTGGCTTGCGCGGGTGGCGGCGCAGCCCAACCACATTCCGATGTGACAGTTGCGTGAAGGCCGACGATTCGGATTGTAACAATCTATGGCCATAGCCTTGAAGCATTCAACGACTTGGGGATGTCGCCATGAATGCAGTAACCAAGATCGCTCTCGCAGGACTTGCCGGCGCCACGATCGCCGATTTCAGCGACTTCGCCAATTCGCAACCTGCCATCCCCGAGCGCGCCACGACCGAGCGTCGCCGCTATCGCACGATCTGGATTTCCGACATTCACTTGGGCACACGCGGCTGCAACGCCGAAATGCTCATCGACTTTTTAGACCATGTCGACAGCGAGCGGATGTATCTGGTCGGCGACATTATCGACGGGTGGCGGCTGAAGAAGAAATTTTACTGGCCCACGGCGCATAACGACGTGGTGTGGCGCCTGCTCAAGCGCGCCAAGCGCGGCACCGAAGTGATCTACATCCCGGGCAATCATGATGAGGTGATGCGGCAGTTCACCGGACTCGATTTCGGCGGGGTCGCGATCCGGCGAAAAGCGATTCACGAGACCGCCGACGGCCGCCGCCTGCTGGTGCTGCACGGCGACGAATTCGACGCGATCACGCTCGCACACCGCTGGCTAGCGCATGTCGGCGATGTAGCGTATGAGTTCCTTATGGGTCTGAACCGCTGGGTGAACGCGTACCGACGCACCTTCAACCTGCCTTATTGGTCGCTGTCGAAGCACGCCAAGGCCAAGGTCAAGAACGCCGTCCAGTTCATTTCGAATTACGAGGAAATCGTCGCGCAAGCCGCCGGTGCGCGCGGGGTCGACGGCGTCGTGTGCGGGCACATCCACACCGCCGAATATCGCAACATCGGCGGCGTAGAATACTATAATGACGGCGACTGGGTGGAGGGTTGCACCGCCTTGGTCGAACATTTCGACGGCCGCATGGAATTGCTCCACTGGGCCGACGAAATCGCCGCACGCGAGGCACCGCGCGTTGTGGCGAAGATCGAGATGTTGGCGGCCTGACCGGGGTGCGGATCGCGATCGCCACCGATGCGTGGAGCCCACAGGTGAATGGGGTCGTGCGCACATTGCAGGCGGTGCGCGCCGAATTGGAACGTCTGGGGCACGAAGTTCTGATCGTCTCCCCTGATCTGTTCTATTCGCTGCCCTGCCCGACCTACCCAGAGATTCGCCTGGCCTTTGCCAGCACCGGTAGCGTCGGCAAGATGCTCGCAGATTTCGCGCCCAACGCGATCCACCTCGCGACCGAAGGGCCGGTGTGTTTGGCCGCGCGGCGCTGGTGCCTGACCCGCGGGTTTCCCTTCACCACCGCCTATCACACGCAATTCCCCGATTACGTGTCGGCGCGCACCGGCGTGAACCCGGAATGGGTGTGGCGCTATATCCGCTGGTTCCATTGGCCCGCGCAATCGATCCTCGCCTCGACCCCGTCGATTGCGGCAACGCTCAAGTCGCATGATTTGACGCGCATCCGGCATTGGGGCCGCGGGGTCGATCTGTCGACCTTCTCGCCCGATCTCGCGCCACATCCGGCAATCGCCGCGCTGAAAGCCGAGGGCAAGGGCCCGATCCAGCTCTATGTCGGCCGCGTCGCGATCGAGAAGAATATCGAGGCGTTCCTGACTTCGAGCCACCCCGGCACCAAGGTGATCGTCGGCGATGGTCCCGCACGCGCGGCGCTAATCGCGCGCTTCCCCGACGCGCATTTCCTCGGGCCGCTCTTCGGTGCTGAACTGGCCTCGGCCTATGTCGCGGCCGACGTTTTCGTGTTCCCGAGCCGCACCGACACATTCGGGCTGGTGATGATCGAGGCACTGGCCTGCGGCACCCCGGTCGCCGCCTTCCCGGTGACGGGGCCGGTCGACGTGCTGACCGACGCGGTCGGCGCGATGGACGAGGATTTGAGCGTCGCGATCGCCGCCGCGCTGACCCGCGACCGCTCGACCTGTGCCGCTTATGGCCAGACCTTCACCTGGGAAGCGAGCGCGCGGCAGTTCCTCGGCGCGCTCGTACCGGTCGAACATCCCGAGGCGATCGCGGCTTGAAGCCAGGGGAGTGATCGCATAAAACTGCCACGCTCGGGAGTTGATGTGATGGACGTGACAGTCGGAAAGCGTTGGGAAGCCTTTGTCGAAGCGGTCGTCGCAGACGGCAGCTACGGGTCGGCTGATCAGGTTGTCGTGGAAGGCCTGCGATTAGTCCAGGAGCGCGAGAGCAAACTCGCGGCCTTGCGCGAGACGATTCAGGCATCGATCGCGCGCGGGGGATGGAATACCATCGAGGACGTCGAACAGCGCCTTAAACTCGACATGGACGAATGGGAACGAAGCCGGAAGTGACCCGTCGCCTGCTCGTCTCGGAATCTGCCGAAGAGGACTTGCGATCAATCAGCCGGTACATCGCGACTGAAAGCGATAGAGCGACAGCCGACGCGGTCAGAACTGGAATTGTCACGCATTGTCGTCGCCTTGCCGATTTGCCGGGGACCCTTGGCACGGAGCGTGCCGAACTCTCGCCTGGGCTTCGCAGCACGCCTCACAAGAGTTACGTCATTTATTTTCGGTACAGCGGGGATCGCGTCGAGATCGTGAACGTGCTCGACGCCCGCCGCGACGTGGCGGCGCATTTTAGCCCACAGGACGACGACGGCTGAATCCCCAACCCGCGCTTGCCCTCCCCGCCCAACCGCTCTACACTAAGTGCCAGCACAGTGGCCGCTCCGAAAGGGGCGGCCCTTTCCGTTTCTGAAGGAATTTCCCGTGGCCCAGCCGCTCATGCCGCATGCGACCGCTTCGTGGCTCGTCGACAATACCGCGCTCAGCTTCGAACAGATTGCCGAGTTTTGCGGGCTGCATATCCTCGAAATTCAGGCGATCGCCGACGATACCGCCGCGACCAAGCTGACCGGGCGCGATCCGATCCGCGCACATGAATTGACGCAGGACGAGATCGACAAGGGTCAGGCCGACCCGGATTATACGCTCAAGATCCTGAAAGGTCCCGAGCAAGTCCGCCGCACCAAGGGCCCGCGCTACACGCCAGTGTCGAAGCGCTCGGACAAGCCCGACGGCATTGCGTGGATCATCCGCAACCATCCCGAAATCACCGATGGCGCGATCGGCCTGCTGATCGGCACGACCCGCACGACGATCGCCGCAATCCGCGACCGCAGCCATTGGAACATCGCCAACATCACGCCGAAGGACCCGGTGACACTCGGCCTGACGACGCAGCGCGAACTCGATGCGGCGGTTGCCAAGGCGGCGAAGGCAGCGGGAATCGAGGCTCCGGTCGACACGCGGCTGGAGGGCGACCGCGAAGCGCTGATCGTCGAGTTGCGCGCGCAACGCCTGCAACTGGCGCGCGAAGCCGAGGCAGCCGAAAATGGCGAGCTTCCAGCTGCGCCGGCCGCCGAGCCGACGGCGGAGACGCTGTTCAAGCGCTAAGCCGTTCCTAGCGCCAGTCCTTTCCGTTCGGGCTGAGCTTGTCGAAGCCCCGGTCGCCGCAAGGCACGTCTTCTAGTTGGAGAGGTGCCTTCGACAGGCTCAGGGCGAACGGAATGGGACATTTGATGACCGAGCCCCCCCGCTTCGCCTTCGCCATCCACGCGACCGACGGCGCCGCCCGCACCGGCGAGATCGCGATGCGGCGTGGCGTCATCCGCACGCCCGCCTTTATGCCGGTCGGCACCGTGGGCACGGTCAAGGGCGTGAAACCAGCCGATGTCCGCGCGGCGGGGGCCGACATCATCCTCGGCAATACCTATCATCTGATGCTGCGCCCCGGTGCCGAGCGGATGGCGCGGCTTGGCGGGCTGCACGGCTTCATGGGGTGGGATCACCCGATCCTGACCGACAGCGGCGGCTATCAGGTGATGAGCCTGAGCGATCTGACCAAGCGCGACGAGAATGGCGTCACCTTCAAATCACACATCGATGGCTCGCGCCACACGCTCAGCCCG
Source organism: Sphingomonas psychrolutea (assembly GCF_014636175.1). Lineage (GTDB taxonomy): Bacteria > Pseudomonadota > Alphaproteobacteria > Sphingomonadales > Sphingomonadaceae > Sphingomonas > Sphingomonas psychrolutea. Next base: position 37,649 of record NZ_BMDW01000008.1, read on the forward strand.
GAACGGTCGATCGAAATCCAGCGGCTGCTCGGCTCGGACATCGTGATGGCGTTCGACGAACTGGTCCCGACCACCTCGACGCCCGAAGTGCAGGCGGCGGCGATGGCGCGGTCAATGCGCTGGGCGAAGCGGTCGCGCGGTGCCTTCGATGCTGGTGGCGCGCATGCCGAAAACGCCGCAATCTTCGGCATCCAGCAAGGCGCACTCGACCGGACGCTGCGCGGCGATAGTGCGGCGGCGCTGATCGACATCGGCTTCGACGGTTACGCGGTCGGCGGGCTGGCGGTCGGCGAGGGACAGGAAGCGATGTTCGGCTGCCTCGATTTCGCGCCCGGACAATTGCCCGCCGACAAACCGCGTTACCTGATGGGGGTGGGCAAGCCCGACGATATCGTCGGCGCGGTCGAACGCGGGATCGACATGTTCGATTGCGTCCTCCCGACCCGCTCAGGCCGCACCGGGCAGGCGTTCACGCGTACGGGCCCGATCAATATCCGCAACGCGAAGTTTGCCGAGGACACCGGCCCGCTCGACCCGGGGTGCGCGTGCCCGACCTGCGCGACGTGGTCGCGCGCCTACCTCCATCACCTGGTGCGCGCGGGCGAGATGCTCGGCGCGATGCTGATGACCGAGCATAATCTCTATTTTTATCAGGCCTTGATGGCCGATCTGCGCAGTGCCATTATTGCCGGAAGGCTCAAGACCTTCGCGGATGCGTTCCGGAGCGATTATAAGAGCCAAAGCGAGAGAGAGTGATGGCCGAACGAATCAACGAAATCGAAGCGGTAGCACGCGAGCATAAGCGCGTTCGCGATGCCGCGGAGGCCGCGATTGCCGCAGGCGCCGGAGGCCCGCAGACTTGGCCGGTCGTGCCGATTGCGATCGGCGTTGGCGTCGGCTCGGCCGCCTTGGCTGCGGCCTTGCTCTATGCGGGGCGCGGGCGGAAGAAATAGCCATCGCTCGCGGCTTCCCCGCCGTGACTTTGTTGATTTAGACGGCTTGAATTCCGTTCGGGCTGAGCTTGTCGAAGCCCCGCGGCCAACAAATAGCGCCGGACGTGATGCACGGAGCCCTTCGACAAGCTCAGGGCGAACGGGATGGGATGCGCCGCATCTCCTCCGCACCGTGTCTTAGGCGATTGACACGGCACAGCTGACCGCGACACACTGCGCGTATCCGATTTCCCCCGTCCGGAGTCCTCCATGCGTCTTTCCCGTGCCGCCCTTTTGCTGGGCGCCGCCCTGCTGCCGCTCGCCGCCACCGCAAAGCCAGCGCCGAAGGCCCCTGCCCGCCCCGCCGCGCCCGCGATCAAGCCGATCGCCTTTACCGAACGCACGCTGGCGAACGGCCTGCGCGTCTATGCGATCCGCGACACGACGACACCCAACGTATCGGTGCAAGTGTGGTACGATGTCGGATCGAAGGATGATCCCGCGGAAAAATCGGGCTTTGCGCACATGTTCGAGCACCTCATGTTCAAAGCAACGCGCAACCTCGTCTCCGAACAGATGGACCGGCTGACTGAGGATGTCGGGGGCAACAACAACGCCTCGACCAACGACGATTACACCGAATATCACGAGACGATTCCAGCGAACCATCTCGAGCGCCTGCTGTTCGCCGAGGCCGACCGGATGGCGAGCCTCGTGGTCGAGCCGAAGAGCTTCGCCTCCGAACGCGATGTGGTGAAGGAGGAGCTGCGCCAGAACACCAATGCGCGGCCTTACGGCAAGCTCTTCTCGCTCTATTTCCCGGCGATTTCGTACACCAAGCACCCCTATGCGCGCGGCACGATCGGCAGCCTCGACAATCTGCAGAGCGCGCAGATCGACGATGTGCGGGCGTTTCACGCGACATATTACCGGCCCGACAATGCGGTACTGGTGGTATCGGGCAATTTCGATGCCAGTCAGCTGGACGGCTGGATTGACCAGTATTTCGCGAAGATCACGCGCCCGACCGCGCCGATCCCGCGTGTGACGGTCGTCGAGCCGGAGCGGACCAAGGCGACGCATTATGTCGTGCAGGAGCCGAACACCCCGCTGCCCGCCGTGCTGATCAGCTATCCGATCCCGGCGGACAGCCACCCCGACGGCCCTGCCTTGTCGGTGCTGAATGCCGTCCTGTCGCAGGGCGAGAGCTCGCGGCTGTACGAGACGCTCGTCTATCGCGACCAGCTTGCGCAAAGTGCCGAGACCTATCTCGATTCGAAGCAAGGGCCGGGCAATCTTGCGGTGATCGCGATCCTGGCGAGCGGCAAGACCGCGACCGAGGGCGAGAGTGCGCTGCGCCGCGAGATTGCGCGGGTTCGCACGAAAGCCGTCACCGCCGCCGAACTGGCCGAGGCGAAGAACGAGATTCTGACCAGCGCGCTGCGCGGGCGCGAAACCGCCGAGGGCAAGGGGCGGACGATCGCGTCCTCGGTGATCATCGACCGCAACCCGCGCGCGGCCGACCGGCAACTCGCCGCGATCGGACGCGTGACCGCCGCCGACGTGCAGCGCGTAGCCGCGAAATATCTGCGCGATCAGCGTTCGGCGACGATCCAGTATCTGCCCGAAGACAAGACGGTCGCGGCACCGCAGAACGACCGGATCGACGTTGCGGAGACCGTCGTCACCAAGCAGCTCGTCGCGCCGGGCAAGGTCGAGATCGTCACCCCGGCAAGCGAGGCCGACCGCATCGCGCCGCCACCTGCTGGCCCCGCGATTGCCGCGAGTGCGCCGGTGACGAACGAATTCACGCTCGCCAACGGGCTGCGGGTTGTGCTGGTCGAGAAGCACGAACTGCCCTTGCTGACCGCGCTGCTCGTGGCACAGGGCGGTGGCGCGACCGACCCGGCCGACCGCGCGGGCGTCGGCAATCTGACCGCCGCTTTGCTGACCAAGGGCACCAAGACCCGCTCCGCCACCGAGATTGCGCGGCAGATCGAGACGCTGGGCGGATCGATTTCGAGCGACGCGAGCTATGATGGGTCGACCGTCGATGTGACGGTTAAGGCTGATCAGGCCGCGCCCGCACTCGCCATCCTGGCCGATGTTGCGCGCAATCCGGTGTTCGCGCCCGAGGAAATCGAGCGCGCGCGGGCGCAGACGATCGACGGGGTGCAAGTCGCGATCAAGAATCCGAGTCAGCTGGCGGGGCTGGTCGCGGCGCGTGCGGTGCTCGGCGATGCGCCGTACGGACACCCGCTGTCGGGCACGCCGACCTCGCTTAAAGCGATTACCAAAAGCGATATTCAGTCTGCCTATAGCATGACGTGGATGCCGAGTCAGACGACGCTCGTTCTTGTCGGGGATGTGACCCCCGCTGCCGCAAAACGGTTGGCTGAAGCTAATTTTGCGACGTGGAAAGAGCCAGGGACACGCACAATCGGAACGCGCGACCGCTTCGCCGCCCCACCCAAACCGCGCGTGATTGTCGTCGACATGCCGGGCGCAGGGCAAGCCGGGGTCGTCGTAGCCCGACCCGGCATCGCGCGGAGTGACGCACAATTCTATCCCGCCGCCGTCGCCAACACGATCCTTGGCGGCGGGTTCTCGTCGCGGCTGAACCAGGAAATCCGCATCAAGCGCGGGCTTGCGTACGGCGCGGGCAGTTCGGTGCAGGCGGGTCGCTTGCCCGGCGCGATCAGCGGGCGCACCTCGACCAAGAATCCGAGCGCGCCCGAGACGGTATCGATCATCCTCGCGGAGATGAAGCGGCTGGGGGCAGAGCCGGTCACCGCCGCCGAGCTCGAAACGCGCAAGGCCGTGCTGGTCGGCAATTTCGGCCGCGCGACCGAGACGACCGCGGGCATTGCCGGCACGGTCGGCGGGTACGTGGTGCAGGGCCTGCCGCTGAGCGAACTGGGCGCGTACACCGCGCGCGTCTCGGCGGTCGATCCGGCGGCAGTGCAGGCGGCGGCGGCGAAGCTGCTCGATCCGGCGGTCGCGAGCGTCGTGATCGTTGGGGACGCCAAGCTGTTCCTGCCGGAGTTGCGCAAGACCTACCCCGATGCCGAGGTGATCGCGGCGGAGGCGCTCAAACTGGATAGCGCGGCGTTGAAATAACTCCGGAATCTCGCGCGAAAAACTTACGTTAACGATCAACTGTTTCAGCGCGAGACAGGGCAAATTCGGTAGCATCCTCTTCATGCCAAATCGGCTATGTGCGGGGGCGTGAACGGGCGCGCGATCCTTGGTTGGTTGAAGGTGCGGCGGCTGAGCAAGCTTGGCGTCGTAGGGCTGGTCGCGATCGTGCTGGCCGGGGTATCGGCGCACGCCGCGATCCGCGCGATCGTCGACCAAAGCGCCAAGGCCAGCCGCGCAGCGGCACCGCCGGTTGGCTATGAGAGCCAGGATCATTTCCCCGGTGCCGCCTATTTCTACGCGACCGAGGAGGAAGCGCCGGTGCAGTCGCAGGGCGCGACCGGCACGATTGCGCTGCCCGATCTGCCGCTGCCGCCCGAGGCCGCGTTGCTCGCGCCCGATAGCTCGATCCGCCCGGCGGCGCCCTTTTCAATGGCGCGGGCGAGTGCGGTCGATCGCGGGCGGGCGCTGCAATGCCTGACCACCGCGATCTATTATGAAGCGGCGACCGAGCCCGATGCGGGGCAGCAAGCGGTCGCGCAAGTGATCCTCAACCGCGCGCGGCACCCGGCCTTTCCGGCGACGGTGTGCGGGGTGGTGTTTCAGGGTTCGGAACATGCCGGGTGCCAGTTCAGCTTCGCGTGCGACGGAGCGATGAATCGTGGTTCGCCGTCCAAGGCCTATTGGCTGCGCGCGATGAAGGTCGCGGCGGCAGCGCTCAACGGGCATGTCATGGCCGAGGTCGGCATGGCGACGCATTACCATACCTATGCCGTGACCCCGTCGTGGAACCGCAGCCTGGTGATGACAGCGGCGATCGGCGCGCATTTCTTCCATCGCTGGCAAGGCTATTGGGGCACCCCCGCCGCCTTCCGCCAAGGCTATGCCGGGGGCGAGCCGATGCCGGGGCCGCATGCACGGATCGGCGCGCCGGTGACGCTGGCCGCAGTAGCCGTGCCGGTCACGCCCCCTGCCGCGATCCAGCCGGCTTATGCGCAAAGCGGGACGCCGGTCGCGGCGGCCAAGCTAGCGCCAGACACGCTGCCGGGGGATTCGCAGATCCTCGACCGATGGAAGGATTCGGGGAAGGCGCTCAAATGATCCCTCTCCCTTTGGGAGAGGGAGGGAGGAGCGAAGCGACGGAAGGGTGAGGATGACGCGAGTGCCCCTGACCCTCATCCGGCGCTTCGCGCCACCTTCTCCCGGAGGGAGAAGGGATTTACTTCTTCTCCGCCAGATATTGATCGAACCAGGCGAGCGTGCGGGCACGCACATCCGCGGCATTTACCGGGTTGCGGATGCCGTGGCCTTCTTCCGGGTAGATGACGAGGCTGGTCGGCACGCCCATGTCCTTCAGGCCGTGCCAATATTCGACCGATTGCGTCGGCGGCACCTCAATGTCGCGTTCGCCGACATAGATGAAGGTCGGCGTCTTGGCGTTGCGGATGAAATTGACCGCCGAGACATCCTCATACGCCTTGCGATCCTCGTACAGCGTCTTGCCAAAAAATGGCAGCATCCACTGATCGATGCCGTTGGTGCCGTAATAGCTGACCCAGTTCGACAGGCCCGCGCCGGCGACGATCGCCTTGAAGCGGTTGGTCTGGGTGTTGGCCCACATCGCCATGAAGCCGCCATAGCTGCCGCCGGTGAGGCCGAGCCGGGCATCGTCGATCGGTGCCACCTTCTCGACCGCGTCGATGCCGGTCAGAATATCGCGCAGATCGCCACCACCGAAATCGCGCTTGTTGGCGGCGGTGAAGGCCTCGCCCTGGCCGTAGCTGCCGCGCGGATTGGGCAGAAACACGTAATAGCCCTTGTCGAGCAACGCCTGCGCGCCGCCGCCGCCGAAGCTCGGCACGTTCGCCGCCGAGGGGCCGCCATGGACGATCGTGACCATCGCCGCTTTCGTCTTGGGGTCGGCGTTCAGTGGGGCAAGCAACCAGCCTTGCACATTGAAGCCGTCATTCTTCCACGTGATGCTGCGCGCAGTCATCGTCGCAGGGATCGTGTCGTTATCGTGCGTGATCTGGACCGGCGCGGTGGCGGGTCCGGCAAAGATTGCCGGGGCGTGGGTGTAATCCTGCACGACCATCGCGACGGTCTTGCCATCGGCGCTCCACGCCGCCTTGCCGTCGCCGGCCGCGAAGGTCGCCGGGCGGCTCCAGCCGATCGCGGCGTTGGTGAGGAGCGTCGCATCCGACCCGCGCAGCGTCGTGCCGCGCAACCCGCCGCTGGTCGTATCGAGCGAGGTGACGGTATAATCGGCACGCACGGTCATGTTCGCAGGCTCGCCGCCTGCCAGCGGCACGCTCCAGATATCGCCACCGACCGAGCCGAAATCGCTCATCAGTCCGCCGATATAGGCGACGTTGCGGCCGTCAGCCGATACGCGCGGCGCGTTGATTTGGGTCTTTGGCTTGGCGATATTGCGCACCGCCCCCGTCGTCGCATCGACCGCGTCGAGCGTTGCGACCCACCAATTATTGTCGCCATTGCCGAGCGCCGAGGTGACCACGAAACCCGCACCGTCGGGCGTCCAGTCATATTCGTAAATGTAGCGATCGGCCGGCGACACCGGCTTGACCGCGTCCGCCGCGACCGGCGACCCAGCGAGATCGAACACCGCGAGACGCTGTTCGTCGCTTTTCTCGCCGATTTCGCCGACTTGCCGTACGCCAGCCTGCGCGGCGCCCGATTCCTTGGCCGCGCCGATCGTCACCAAAAGCGCGATGCGTTTGCCGTCGGGCGAGAAGCGCGGGGTCTGCGCGATGCCCTTGATCGTCGCGACGGTGCGCGACTTGCCGCCGGTGTCGACCGCCAGCGTCACCGTACCACCGGCACGATCACGCGCGAGCCACGCGAGGCGATCATCGCTCGAAAAGGTCAGCCCCGACAAGCCGCATGCCGCAGCACACGGATTGAAGCTGCGCAGCACCTTGCCGCCCTTCACGCTGCGGATCGTGATGCTGGTCTTGCCATCGCCCGCCGCCTCGACCGTCGCGATCCGGTCGCCCTTCGCCGAGATGGTGAGGCTACCATAGGAATGGACCGGCGCGGCAAGCGCGGGGGTGGCCGTGGCAGCGAGCAAGAGGGCGACGGTGAGGGTGAGACGCATTTGGGGGAGTGCTCCACGGACGAGTGATGGAGCGGGATAGCACGGTTGGGGGTGGGGGCAATTCTTCTAAAGCCCCTCCCCTTCAGGGGAGGGGTTGGGGTGGGGACGTGCCTCAAACGCTACTTTAGAGTCGGGGAGAGGCCCCACCCCCAACCCCTCCCCTGAAGGAGAGGGGCTTAAACGACACCTACTTATCCACCCCCTTCGCTTTCCCCCACGACCGCGCGACGGTGTAGCCGAGATACCCCGTCCCGAAGAGCGCGTAGAGCGGCTCGGGAATACCGGCCAGATACGCGTTCATCCCTGCCGCAATGTCCTTCGCCATTTGCGGTTGCGCCGCCGCGATCAGACCCATCGGGATCGCCCACAGAAGCAGCGCGTACATGACGTAGAGGAAGCTTGGCCGCGCGCGGCTGGTCCACGGGTCGGGCGATTGCGCTTCGGCCATGATCGCCGAGATCTGTGTTTTCACTTGCTCCATTTCCTGCGAGCCTTGCAGCGCGAGCAGCTTCAATTTCGCCTCGTCACGCGCCTTGGGGTCGGGGATGATCTTGTCGATGATGCCCGCGATCGGGCCGATAATGCCGTCAAGAAGTCCCATGTCAGTCTCCTGTTTCAAGTCGGAAGTTTAGGCTAAGTTTAGGCGTTATTATACTTGACGTACCCATCAAAATGGCGGTAAAAGGGCTTCATTGAACGAGGCTCTGAACCATGTCGGCACTTTCTGAACCCCACTTTCACGACGAAAAAGCGGCTTACGCCTACGTAGAGGCGCGCGTTTGGCCGGAAGGCCCTGTGTGCCCGCATTGCGGTGGCGTTGACCGGATTGGTTTGATGGGCGGCAAATCGACCCGCATTGGGGCCTATAAGTGCTACCAGTGCCGCAAGCCCTTCACCGTCAAGATCGGCACCATTTTCGAAGCTTCGCACGTCCCGCTGCGTATCTGGCTTCAGGCAATGTATCTGATCGCTGGCAGCAAGAAGGGCATTTCGAGCAACCAGCTTCATCGCACCCTTGGCGTCACCCTCAAAACCGCTTGGTTTATGTCGCAGCGTATCCGCGAAGCGATGCGCTCGGATGATTTCTCAGCGTTCGGTTCGGGTGGCGGTATCGTTGAAGTGGACGAGACTTTCATCGGTCGCATCAAGGGCGCGCCGGTCAAGCGTTCGTTCCACCACAAGATGAAAGTGTTGGCGCTGATCGACCGCGATACCGGCAAAGCCCGCACTATGGTTGTGGACAAGGTCAACGCCGCCACCCTCATGCCGATCGTGAAGGCGAACATTGCCCGCGAAGCCGTGGTCATGACCGACGAAGCGATGGCTTACACCACCGTTTCAAAGCATTTTGCGGCGCATGGCGTCACCGTTCACAGCGCTGGCCGGTATGTCGATCCTGCCAATCCGGCTATCCACAGCAACACCGTGGAGGGCTATTTCAGCATCTTCAAGCGCGGGATGAAGGGCGTTTATCAGCATTGCGGCGAGCAGCATCTGCATCGCTATTTGGCAGAGTTTGAGTTCCGCTATAACCACCGCATTGCTCACGGCATTGGCGACACCGAGCGTGCCAACATCCTACTAACTGGCGTCGTCGGCAAACGGCTCACCTATCAAACAACTCGTGAGGCCTGATCATCATGCCGGAAAAGAAGCATCAAGAGACCCAGGAGGAGCAGAGCGCCCGCTTCATAGCGGACGCTCAAAGGCTCGTGGACGATGGCGAACTAAGCCTCACAGAGGCCGATAAGGCGGTTGAGGAGATGCTATCGAAGCAAAAACGCCACCCCCCGTTCAAGACATAAAGATTCCTTTATATCTTGCGATTCTCGCAATCTGTGCTATGTTGAGTTATAGGCCTCCTATGCCCAAATACGCTGGCCAGTACAGCCGTGCTCAGAGCTAGACTCTGAGATAGGGCATAGGGGGACCTATCGTGGCGTATGGTGCCACACAGTCAGAAACCGAGCAGCGTAAGCAGTGTCGGTATTCCACGAATGTCGGCCTGAAGCTTTCAGCACAAAATTGGCAAGTTCACCTTTTGGTGACGTATGTTTTACGTCGTTCCGTTTGGCGGAGATTGCTCCCATGACAACGTCCGCCATTTGAACTATCCCGACACGCCTAGAGCAGACAGGTTCTATCGTGCGGATGCAATTCGCTTTAGTCTTATATTGATAATAAGACTTTGCGCATACCGCGCCACGTAATGCGCAGACATCTTTTGAATCATTCCCCGCATCAAGGCGTACGTGGATTGCGCGGGTTTTCCCGTAGTACCTCGCAACACGATGTAGGAGAAGTTGGAAATACATTTTATTGATAGATGAATCCCGATTTTCTCCTTCTTTGGCCTTATGATTAAACTCGTCAAAATTCGATATAATAATATGCAAGGCGGCTTTGCGTTCGGCGATCAACCGGAATGCATATTGGACTAGCTTTTCGTAGCCATCTTGCCGCTTGCCGCCCCGGTAATCTGACCAGTGGAACTCGGATTTTATCCCGGCGTCGTCACGTAGCGCCGCAATGGCATCCTCGATTTCGTTGATCCGATTTCCCGCGACGGCGAACCCGCCAGCAACCATGAAAGTTTTATCGCGGCTGCTAGCGTCCCCAAAAAAGGAGAGGTTAGGTAAGCCGGGTGCTGGGTCCGAAACAATAATCGCCATTTCCTATAATAGCTTTGGCGGTTGTCGGAGTCGATGCGGGCGCGCGTCGTGCGACCGACGCTGGCACCGGTCATTCGGAGATCTTTGTAGCAAGGTGGCGCAAAAAGCCCCGGACACTGTCATATACCGCGCTGGCGCGCTCCTCGTCATACTGGTCTTTTCCATGCATGGCGTGGTTGCGCCAAGCATCCTTTAGTACACGGAAAAAGGCGGAAGCCTCCGAGTTCCATTGATGGTCCGGATGCTTATGGCCTTGGCCTTTGATGGCAGCCTCAATTTGATCAATAATCTGTTGCCAGTTCTCCTTAGGCACGCTGACATTTAGCGCGCTTTGGAATGCTAGAATTGCAGGATCAAGCGCGCGCATTAGATGCATGACAGTCGCCGTCCAACGCCCGAGCGCGCGGCACTTGCCCGCCTCTTGGATGTCATACGACGCCGAAGGAAATGCAGCGTGAACCGCTTCCCCAAATAATCTCTGTTCGTCAGAGTAATACGACATATCATCAGATGATATTGAAAACATTATCCTTGTGGATAGTTCATCATGCAACGTAGTTAGCGCTGAGTTAGCGAGCGCATGAAAGTCAGTCACGTATCTAACTTCTGAAGGGACGCTAGAGCGGAACCGCGCAGGCCTTTTCTCTAGATGCATTTTAAGCCTGTTTAGCGGCAGTTTGCTGACGGTAATCCCTAGGCGGTCGCATTCGCCAAGAAGATTGTCCACTGCCTCCATCACCCAATCTGCCCATTCGCCGGGAAGATCGCAGTTGCCGACGCTTAACGTCAGATTCGCAAATTGCACGAATCCTGAAAGCGCTCGATGGCTTGCCAAGAATTTTCCGTAATCAACCTGGATCACGTTCCACAAACTCACAAATCTTTGACGTTGGACGCTCATCTAGCACCCCCGCTCACGCTTGGGTACGCGAAATATAACAACGCCTAAGTTTAGGCATAAACGCATTCTTGCTAACCGATCCGGTTGGCGAGCCAGCCGTAGAGAAAGGCCTCATTGGCCGGGCGGCGCTCGGCGAGCGCGACATAGCGTTCGCCTTGCAACGCCTCGATCGCCTTGAGCAGGACGCGCTCGCCCCCTGCCCCGCGCCACGCGAGAAAGGCGGTGAGCCCGGCGAGCGTGATGTCGCCGATGCGGCCGTCGACCGGCATGTCGGGATAATCGCTCGCGCCGCGATTGAGCGCGTTGAGCGCACGCTGCAGGAAAGCGGCGGCGACCGGGGGGCCCATGTTGACGCCGGTATCAAAGAGTTCTGCCGCCACGAGCGGGGCGCGGGCCGCGACCGCATCGAAGCGCGGGCCGAGCCAATAGAGGCGGCGGTAAATCGCGCGCGCAGTGGCGAGCGGCAAATCGCGCATCGCGCCGTCATAGCCATTCGCGCGCGCGACGGCGGCGGTGATGCCGAAGGCGGTCTCCCCGCCGCGATCGGCAGGATGGTTGGAATAGCCGCCTTCGCGATCGAGGACGGCGTCGATGAGGTGGTCGATGGTCATAGGGTTCCTCCTGTTGGGAGGAGATGGATAACCTATTTGGTGTTTTGTAGGACAGCCGTTCTTGCGTCACCCCGGCCTTGTGCCGGGGTCCACTGTGCAGCGAGGGACGAGCAAGGTTTTCGACCACGTCGCTCGCGGCCCGGTGGACCCCGGCACAAGGCCGGGGTGACGGTATTAGGGGTGACCCGGCGCTCCTACTTCGCCCCCGCCCCCACTTCTCCCAACAACACATCGACCGCCGCGCTCAGCTGCGCATCGGTGCCCGCCGCACTCTCCCCCAGCGGGCGCTCGACCGCGAGATCGACCGGGCGGGGGTGCATTTCCATATCCTGCCGGCGCCCGTCCTGAATCCGTGTGCCGGGCGTGCGCACCGAGGAGCCGTCGATGAGCTGCTCGCCGCCGGTAAAGATGATCCAGCCCGCGGTCGGCTGCCCCACCACCTTGCCCAAGCCCAGCGCGCGATAGCCTTCGGTGAAATCCTCGGCATCCGACAACGAGGATTCGTTGGTGACGAGCACGGTCGGCTTGCCCAGCGCGCGCTGACCGAGCGCTTGGCGACCGGGGACGGGGAAGCGGTCACGCGGCGTCATCGTCAGATAGTTTTTGCGCGCGAACACGTCGATCGCATAGCCATTGACGAAGCCGCCATTGTTGTTGCGGATATCGACGACGACGCCTTGCCGGCCCTGATTTTCGGCATCGAGATCGAGATACAATTGATCGAGCGATTCGGACGACATGTCGGCAATATGGACATAGCCGAGCTTCCCCCCCGAGAGCCGATCGACCAACGCGCGGCGCCCCTCGACCCATTGGCGGTAGGCCAGCCCCGCTGCGGTGCCGACCGACACCGGGCGAACGGTGACGGTGCGGGGTCCGCCTGCGCCCTCGATCCCGATCCGCACGCGGCGGCCGACGGTGTTTTCGAGCAAGGCGTCGAGATTGCCCTTGGCACCGACGGCCACCCCGCCGACGCTGACGATGCGGTCACCGGGCACGATCTTCTCGATCGAGGCCGGGCCGAGCGTGACGACGTCGCGCACCACCAGCCCGCGGCCGACGTCATACGCGACGCGATCGAACCGCAGCCCGAGATCGCCGACGCGGTTGGTCGGGAGCGCGCCGGGGCCAGCGAACGGGCGGTTGATGCCGCTATGCGAGGCGTTCAACTCGCCGATCATCAGGCCGATGATACGGCGCAGTTCGTCGGGCGTGCGCGCGCCGGAGACGAAGGGCTGATACCGCGCGCGCAGCGCCGCCCAGTCATGGCCGTTGAAGGCGGCATCGAAGAAGGTGCGGTTGAGCACGCTCCACGCTTCGTCGAACACGATCTGCTTTTCCGACGCGAAATCGACATCCATTTCGGCGGCGATGGCGATCGGCTTGGGCTTGGGGCTGTCGAGCGGGGTCGAGACGATCCGCCCGCCATCGAGATAATACAGCGTCTTGCCGTCGCCGGTCAGCGCGAAATCCCCCTTGGGCCGCTCGCTCTGCGTGAGTTGCTGCGCGACCGGCGGTTCGTCGGCGAGTTCGTCGAGATTGTAGCTGTAGAGATTGGCGCGGCCCTTTTCCCGCGCGCGGAACACCAGCGTCTTGCCGTCTCCGCTGATGACGGGCGTATCGGCGTTGAGGCCGAGCGGGAGGATCGTCGCGCGATTGCGCAAGCCCGCCCAAACGATCGTGACGGGCGGGATTTTCGGCGCGGGCGGTGGCACGGCCGCGCCCTTCTTGGCGGCGGCGGGCAGCGGCGGTGGCGCGGGCGGTGCGGGCGTAGCGGCGGGATCGCCGGGGGTGTCGGGAGTCGTGCCGGGTTGTTTGCCCGGCTTGAACAGGTCGCTGAACTTATCTTCCTTGAACTTCGGCACGTTGGGCAGAAGATCGATCCGGACGATGCGCGAATCCTCGCTGCGCTGCGCGGTGTCGAACAAGATGTATTTGCCGTCGGGCGACCAGGCGATGCCGCCCATCTGCCCGTTGCCGAGGAAGCTGACGGGGCGTGCCGCACCACCCGCCGCTGGCACGACAAGGACGTTCACGAACGCCCGCGCATCGAGCACGGGGAAAGCGATATATTGGCCATCGGGCGACCAGACCGGGCGCGGGCCGTCGCGTTCGTCGGTCGAAACGGCACCGGTGAAGACGGTGCGATCGCCCCCGCTGGCGAGTGTCACGACGTGCAATTCGCGATCGTCGAGGACGTAGGCGGCCGATTTGCCGTCGGGAGAATAAGCCGGGGTCGAAGCGATGCCGTGCTGCGTCAGCATCGTCTCGCGTCCGCTCGCGACATCATATTCGACCAGGCGATGATCGAGCCCGCGTTCGGAAATGACGAGCGCGCGGCGGCTGTCGGGCGACCACGTCACTTCGCGCTCCGCGCCGGCGGTGGTGGTGATGCGCTGGCCCGGGCCACCGTCCTTGGCCGGGGCGGCGAAGACGTCGCCGTGGCCGATCACGGCGAGCTTCTGCCCGTCGGGCGAGAGCGCGAGACGCTGAAAGCTGGCGAGCGTCTCGTGCCGTTTCGGCGTGGCGCTGGCGGCCCCGCGCAAGGTGATCGGCACGGCGGCGGTGTGGCCGGTCGCAGGATCGAAGCGCCACACGCCGAAATCGCGTTCGAACACGATTTCCTCGCCGTTCGCCGCCATGGACGGGTAGAGCAAGCGGCCATCGGTGAAGCGCGTCAGTTGCTCGGGCGCGGCACCTTCGCCGACGCCGACCCGCCACAGATTCTCGACGCCGCCGCGCGCCGACATATAGACGATGCTGCGGCCATCGCGGCTCCACATCGGCCAGGCATGTTTCTCGCCGCCGGGGAGCAAGCGGCGATAGGCCCCACCCTCAGCGACGGGCTTGAGCCACAACTCGGTCTCGTCGATATGGCTGGTGCCGTTGCGCCACCACTGCCCGCCACTCAAGCCGCGTGCGTTGAGCACGAGCATCGTCCCGTCGGGCGAAGGGGCTGCCTGAAATTCCGCGAGGAATGCCTCGCGCGCGACTTGCATCGGGGTTCCGCCATCGGCGGCGATGCGGAAAATATCGGCTTGCCGCGCGACATCCTGCACGCCGCTGGCGAAATAGAGATATTTGCCGTCGGGCGACCAGGCGTCGAGCTCCTCGCCCGCCTCGGCATAGGTCAGCCGGGTCACCACGCCGCTGGCGAGATCGAGCACATAGAGGTTCGCGCTGCCACCGCGCGTCGAAGTGAAGGCGAGGCGGGTGCCGTCGGGCGAATACAGCGGGCGGCTTTCGGTGGCGGCATCGGTGACGAGCGGGTGGGCGATGCCGCCGCTCGCCGCGACTTCCCAGATATCGCCGCCCGAGGCAAACGCGATCAAGCTGCCATCGGGCGACAAGCTCGGCTCGGCCAAAGCCGGCCGCGCGACCTGTGCACGGAGCGCCGGCGCGGAGAGAACGGTCGTGGCGAGGAGGCACGCAGCCGCCAGCGCCAAGCGTGGAAAGGTCATTCAAAAAGCCCCTTTTGCGGATCGGATGCTATAAAAAGGTTTGTGATACGGAAAGAAGACGCAACAAAGCGCAAATCCGTGCGCCTAACAAGCGGCGACGCGGCCGTATTAGGGTGGGTTTAACCAAAGCCGTCCAGCAGGGGTGAATGGATAGGATCGACGAAAGCGCTGCGATTTCCCCGGCCGGGCAGCGCCTGCGCTGGATCGGCGCGCGCGCGGTGTTTGCCGGGATCATCTTTGCCCTGTCGTGGGGGGGCGTCGCCCTGACGCACGGCGGCGCGACGATCTCGCCCCTGTGGCTGCCCAACGCAGTGCTGGCGGTGGTACTGCTGCAGAGCCGACGACAGACCGCCGCAGCGTGGATCGGCGCGGCGTTTCTCGGCTATTTAGCGGCGAACAGCCTGGATCACTTTCAACTCCCCGGCAATATCCTGCTCGCTGCGATCAACTGTGCGGAGGCGGCCGGCGGGTGCTGGCTGGTATTGCGCTGGCAAAAGCGCGTGCCCGACATGACGCATTTGCCCGACGTGTTTCGCTTCGTCTTGTGTTGCGGAATCGCGGCGCCGCTGCTGGCCGGGCTGGCCGCAGCCCTGTGGATCACGGTGCCGACCGGACGCCCGATAGCGCAATTGTGGTTCGAATGGTCGATCGCCGACGGGCTCGGCATGGTGATCCTGGGCACGATCCTGCTGATCGCGATGCAGGCGTGGTCGCGACGCGACATGATCAGTTCCGCCCCTGTCAGCGAAATCGTGCTGATCCTGGGGGGCAATGCGATCGTGGCGATGATCGTGTTCGGGCAGACGACCTATCCGCTGTTGTTCCTCGGGCTGCCGATGGTGATCGTCGCGACCTTCCGGCTTGGCGTGCTCGGCACGGCGGCGGCGATCACGGTGGTTACGGTCATCGCGACCGCCGGGACGCTGAATGGAAGCGGGCCAATCGCCTTGATCCAGGCAACGCTGGCAACGCAAATCCATATCCTGCAATTGTTCCTGGTCACGGCGTTTGCGATCGGTCTGCCGTTCGCGTCGGCGCTGGCGGGGCGCGACCGCGACCGCGCGGATTTGAAGCGGAGCCGCGATTTTTCCGACACGCTCGTCTCGACCATGCAGGAAGTGGTGTTCCGCACCGATGCCGAGGGGCATTGGATCTTCCTGAACCCCGCCTGGCAAACGCTGACCGGCTATAGCGTTGCGGAAAGTCTCGGTTGGCCGACGACGCGGTTGCTCCACGCCGACGACAAGATTCAAGCTGGGAAAGGCTATCCCAACATCGTCAGCGGCGCCGTGACCGAGGCCACGCTCAACCAGCGGTTCTACACGCGATCGGGCGAGAGCCGCCAAATCGAAGTGACGCTGCGCCGCCTGGCCGGGAAGGACGGCGCTTTCGAGGGCACGATCGGCACGATCCGCGACATTACCCATGCCGTCGCGACGCAACGCGCGTTGGCCGACAGCGAAGCGCGCTTTCGCCGCGTCGCCGAAGCGGCGCCGGTCGGGGTCTATGTCGCCGCGGCCGACGGTGCGATCACTTATGTCAACAAGGCGTGGACCGACATGATCGGCATGGACGCCGAGGCGTTGCTCGACACCGGCTGGACGGCGGCGCTGGCGGACCCGACCGACTATTTCCGGCAAACCCCGTGGGTCAATTTCACGCCCGGCGAAGTGCGCCAGCGCGAAGTGGCCTTTCGCCGTCCCAATGGGGACATCATCTGGGTCCATGTCGTCAATACCGCAGAGTTCGACAATGAGGGTCACGTTAGCGGGTTTATCGGTGCGATCGTCGACATTACCGAACAGCGCGCGGCCCGCGATGCACTGGCCGAGAGCCAGCGGCTGTTCGAGGCGTTGGCCAAACTATCCCCGGCCGGCGTGTTCCGTGCTGATCTCCAGGGCGGCGTGACGTATGTGAACGCCGCGTGGCAGGGCCTCGCCGACCTTTCCGAACAGGAGGCGATGGGGTCGGATTGGGGTGCGGCGATCCACCCGGACGACCTGGCGCGCGTGTCGGGGCAATGGGCCGAGACCGTCCAGGATACGGGCGAGTTGCGCACCGAATTCCGGTTCCGGCACAAGGACAATAGCGATCATTGGATCGAGGTGATCACCGCGCCCGAAGTTGATGTGTCTGGTAAACGGATCGGCTTCATCGGCGTCAATATCGACATTTCGGAACGCAAGCGCGCCGAGGTGATCCTGGCCGAGCGCGAGGAGCAATTGCGGCTGCTTGCCGAAAACGCGACCGATGCGGTGTTCCGCCTCTCGCTTGACGGGATATGCCTGTACGCGTCGCCCTCGGTCGGCGAAATGATCGGCGTCGCGCCGCGCCACCTCATCGGCTATGATATGCTCACGCGCTTCCACCCCGACGACGCCGCCCTGGTGATCGCCGCCTATCGCGCGCTTGCCGCGGGCGAGGTCGATCGGCTGGTGATCGCGTACCGCTCCGAACCGATGGACGAAGCGCGCGCCGGAACCTGGGTCTGGCTCGAATCGAACAGCGGGCTGGTCCGCGACCCCGACACGCAGCAACCGCGCGAGATCATCTGTTCGGTCCGCGACATTTCGGTGCGCAAGGAACTGGAATTCGAGCTCGACCGCGCGCGCCGGCACGCCGAAGTGGCAGCGCAGGCCAAATCGAGTTTCCTGGCCAATATGAGCCACGAAATCCGTACCCCGATGAACGGCGTGCTGGGCTTCACCGAGTTGCTGCTGGCGGAGGCACCGCGAGCCGATCAACAACAGAAGCTTCAAATGATCGCCGATTCAGGCAATTCGATGATGCGGCTGCTTAACGACATTCTCGATTTGTCGAAGATCGAGGCGGGGCATGTCACGCTGGCGCAGGATCGCATCGATTTGCGGCATTTGGCGCACGGTTGCGCCAAATTGATCATGCCGCTGACAACGCGTGCCGGGATCGATCTGCGCACCACCATCGCCGACGACGTTCCGGCAAGCGTGATCGGCGACGGATTGCGGCTGCGCCAGATCATTCTCAACCTGCTGAGCAATGCGGCGAAGTTCACCGCCGAAGGCGCGATCCTGCTCGGCGTCGCGGTCTCGGGTGACGAACTGGTGATCTCGGTCGGCGACACCGGCATCGGCATCGCCGCCGACCGTCAGGCCGCCATTTTCGAGGATTTCGTCCAAGCCGACGCAGCGACCAATCGCCGGTATGGCGGCACTGGCCTTGGCCTCGCCATCTCGACCGAATTGGCCAAGCTGATGGGTGGACGGTTGTCGCTGTTCAGCGCGCTGGGAGTCGGGACGACCGTCACCCTGCGAATCCCGCTGAGCCTTGCGCCGGACATTGCCAGCGCGCCGCCGGCGTCTGCCAGCGATCCGATCCCGATCCTGCCGCCGATCGCCGCGACGCGGATTCTGGTCGCGGAGGATCACGACGTAAATCAGCTTCTCATAAAGGCTATGTTGACACGTCTCGGCCATAATCCAGTGATCGCGCGCAATGGGACTGAGGCCGTGGCCATGGTTCAGGACGCGTTTTTGCAAGGGCAGCCCTTCGGGTTGGTGCTGATGGACATGCAGATGCCGGAGATTGACGGAATCGAGGCGACACGGCGGATTCGCAGCGGCGGCACATCGGCGGCGGCGGTGCCGATCGTCGCGCTGACGGCCAATGCCTATACCAGCGACGTGGATGCATGCCACGCAGCGGGCATGCAGGACCATCTTGCCAAGCCGGTACAGCTCGCCGCACTCGACCATATCGTGCGGCGCTGGGCGATTGCGCCCGATACCGGAGTCGTCGCCGCCCATGCCGTTCCGGCCAGCACCGACCCCGAATTGATCGCGCAATTCGATGCCCGGATGCAGCGGATGTTCGAAATGCTCGATACCGCGCTGGCTACGCCGTTGACGCCGCGCGCGATCGAAGATCTGCGCGACGCGTTGCACAGACTGGCAGGGACCGCGGCCTTTTTCGGCAAGGCCGAACTCGGCACGATGGCCGCCGATCTCGACGAGCGGCTGGGCGACGACGCCGCCACACAGGCGCTGCTGCCAGAGATGCTGCATGCCGCGCGGACCGACTTGCGCCGCGTCGCGGCAGGGGGCTGCTGAAATGGCGCGGATCGTAATGATCGACGACGACGAATTGCTCTGCCAAATCGTCGCCCGCACGCTCGCGCCACGCGGCCATGTCGTCGTGGCGGTGCGCGACGGCGACGACGCGCTGGAAGCGTTGTGGGAAAACGGACCCGACCTCGCGATTCTCGATTGTGCGCTGCCCGGCAAGACCGGCCTCACCATTTTGCGCGAAATCCGCGAATCGGCGATGTTTGCCAAGCTGCCGGTGCTGATCCTCACTGCCCGGCGCAGCGAGTGGCATGCCAAGATGACGATCACCGCCGGCGCCAACGACTATATTCGCAAACCGTTCGAAGCGGGCGAACTGATCGGCACGATCGATCGCTTGATCGCCGCCGCCACCGAATCACGCCCGGCGGCGTGCGTGCTCGATGATGCGCGCATCGCCGATCTGTGCGTGGCCGTCGGTATGCGGCAGGCCGATATCTTGCTGGCGATGATGGAGCGCGACATCGCCGAGCGGACGAAAGTGATCATCGCCGCGCTCGCGGCAGGCGACGCCGCAGCTGCGCGCGCGCAAGCGCACGCCTTGCGCGGCGCGGCGGACGGAGTCGGTGCGCTCGAACTCGCGCGTCAATGTCACCGTATCGAGCGGGAAGGCCAGACGGACAACGAGCCGATCGCCGCTTGTGCGATCGTGACGATCGACGCGATTGCGCATGCGCGCGTCAAGTTGCGCGATCAGGCGGCGATATCGAGCGCCTGAAGCGCAAGGATCGCCTGGGTCCGGTTGGTAACGCCGAGTTTCCGGAAAATCTGTGCGAAATGCGTCTTGACCGTCGTTTCGGCGATGCCGAGTTCATAAGCGATTTGCTTGTTCTGGCTGCCATCGGCCGCCGCACGCAGCACGCGGAACTGAGCCGGTGACAGTTCGCCGATCAGCGATGCCACCTCATTGCCACCCCCCTCGACGAACATTTCCGGCGGAAAGGATTGCCCGCCCGCCAATACCGCCGCGATCGCCGCGACCATCGCACTCATCGCAGCGCTTTTGGGCATGAAGCCGCTGGCGCCTTCGCGCGCAGCGCGGCGCATTACGGCGGGCTGATCGCTGCTGCTGACGATCGCGATGCGCGCGCCAGGCTGCAATCGCTTGAGCATCAGGAGCCCGGCGAGACCCTGGACATCGGGAAGCATGAGGTCGAGCAGGATCAAATCGAATTTTCGCTGCTCGGTTTGCACAACCGCATCGGCCAGCGTTCCGACCTGTTCGATCATCGCATCGGCCGCGACCTCACGCGCCGCCATACCGAGTGCCGCGGCGCACATCGGATGATCGTCAGCAATCAAGATGGCCTGGACCAACGGTTTACTCTCCTTCCGACGCGGCATTCCCTAAAGATCCGCCTTGCGTTGCTGTCATACTTTGGAACGGGTTTGCAAGTGTCGATCGCACGCGTGGAATGCTACCACGCGGCGATGCTATTCAGGTCGATCACCATGCCCCGCCCGATTTTAATCTGCATCAATGCCGTCCTACTGCTTGCGCTGGGCCACGCCCTGCTCTTCTGGCCCGGAATCATGACGTGGGACGCGATCCGCCAATATGGCCAGGCGCTGAGCGGCCAATATGATGATTGGCACCCGCCCGCGATGCATTGGCTGTGGCGGCAATTGGGGATTTTCGGCGCGGGGCCGGCGCCAATGCTGGTGCTGCAAATTGTCTTATATTGGGGCGGCACGGGGCTGTGGATGCAAGCGGCGTATCGGCGCGGCGCGGGACGCGGAGGCTGGTTGCCGGTGGCGATGCTTGGCATGCTCGCGCTCTCGCCGATCGCGCTCATACTCGTCGGGACGGTGTTGAAGGATAGTTTGTTCGCTGGCGCGCTGCTGCTGGCGAGCGGGCTGCTGGCGGTCGCGCAACCCGGCGCGTGGCGGATACGGCTGGCGGCGGCCTTGGTGTTGATCGCGGCGGCGACGCTGCGCTTCAATGCGGTGCCGGCGTGCCTGCCCGTGCTGCTGCTGGCGCTGCCGGCGGCGCGGCGGCGGACGTTGCCGCGGCTGGCCGCGAGTGCGGTACTGGCGGCGGTGCCGTTGGTGCTGGCGCTGCCGCTCGCCAATGCAGCACTCCACGCCAAGCGCAGCGGAGTCGAACTGTCGCTGGTGATTTACGATCTCGGCGGGATCGGACGTTACAGCGGGGTCGATGTCTTCCCGCCGACCGCAACGCCCGATCCGGTCGGGGTGAATGCGGCCTGTTATTCGCCCGTATCATGGGATCGTTATGCCTGGTGGGGTGCCGCGCCGTGCGGAATCGGGTTCGAGACGTTGCGGACGCCGTTGCAAAGCGGACACGGCCCGTACGGATGGTGGGCGGCGGCGGTGCTCGCCCATCCGCTTGCCTATGCGCAGCACCGGCTGGCGCATTTCGATCGCAACCTGCGCTTCATCGTGCACGATTCGGACGTGCCGGAGCTGTCGCTCACGTCGGACCCGAACCCGTGGGGCTTCGCGCTGCCGCCGAGCGCCGTGCGGACTGGCATCGCGCACGCGGCGACGTGGCTCCTGACGACGCCGCTCGGCTGGCCGGCGTGCTGGCTCGCGCTCGGTATCGGGCTGCTGGTGCTGCGTCCGTCGCTCGCGGACGGCGACCCGGCGGTGGCGCTCGCCTGGTCGGGTGTGCTGTACGGCTTCAGTTATTTGCCGCTGAGCGTCGCCTCCGAAGTGCGCTATCATTTCTGGACGATCGCGGCGGTGGGGATTGCAGCCGTACTGACGCTGGCGCGGCGGGAGACGGGGGCGGCACCGCCGTGGCGGCTTGCCCTGGCGGCGGCACCTGTGGTGATGGTGGTGGTTGCGGGCGTGGTCGCGCGCTTGTGACCTAAGCCTTGGCGCGATGAAGCGGTTCCTCTTGGTCGGAGCGACAGGATTCGAACCTGCGACCCTCACACCCCCAGTGTGATGCGCTACCAGGCTGCGCTACGCCCCGACCGAGGGGGCCGCGCTTAAGCCGGGTGGCGCGCAGATGCAAGCCACTGTGTGGCCGCAGCGTCCGTCATTTGAACTGGCCGAGCGGCAACAGCCGCTTGGCGAGCGCCTGGATCAGCTTGGTGTCGCCGCCTTTGACCACGGTCGCCATCTGTACCGCGCGGCGCTGGATCAAGTGGTCGAGCGGGGTCGGGGTGGCGCCCCGGCTCGCTGCATCGAGCAAAGCCGGGGCGGCAGCATCCGACGGATCGGTCGCCAGCCGCAGCAAGGCGGCCAGCCCCGGGAACAAGGCGCGGCCCCCGCCAAGCGCAATCGCGCGGTCGAGCGCCGCGAGGCCGGTCGCCTTGCGCGCGCCGAGCGCGGCGCGTGCGGTGAAGCTACCCAGCGCCTCGATCGCGTTCAAATGCCAGGCACCGAGCGCGGCCTGCGCCTCGGCATCGCGCGGGTTCTTCGCAGCCAGCGCCTCGAACTGCGCCTTTGCGGTGAGCGCGTCGCTACGGCTGTGCGTCAGTTTGGCGCGGTAGCTGACCGCCATCGCGCGCGTCATCTGCGCTTCGCTATCGCCCGGGGCGCGTGCGAGGCTGACCGCTGCCGCCGCCTCGACACTGGCGATCTGCGCCAGCGCGACGGTCCTGTCGCGCGCGGCGAACGCGGTTTGCGTCAATTGCTCGCGCCCCGACTCCGCCAAAGCAGCGGCAGGGGCGATCAGCATCACGGCGGCGGCCAGATAACGGAACATGCGGTCTCCCATCGCGTGGCTCAACGCAGCACGCGGGTTTTGGCCTCAAACGGAAACGCAGCGAACGCGTCAGTCGCCGATCAGCGTGCGCCAGAAGGTACCATCCCACGCCTTCACGCTGATCTCGACGACCGTGAAATCGCGCAGCGCGCGGCCGAAGGCTTTCTGGTGATCGGCGGCACCGTGCGCGGCGAGCGCTTCGGCGCTGTCCCAGCGTTCGGAAATGCGGATCGTATCGGGGTCGGAGGCGTCAAAAGCGAAATTGTAAAGCGCGCAGCCGGCCTCGGCGGCGGTCGTCGCCATGTGCGCGGTGAGCAGGTCGGTCATCCGCGCGGCGTCGCCGGGGGCGGTCTTGATATGGCCCATTACTAGGATCGTCATGGCAGTCTCCGAAGGGTGCGCGCAGCAACGCCCGTTGCACCCGCGTTCAAGTGATGATAGCGCGCGCCGCTTGTAGCGAGGCCGCAAGGTCGCGCCATCCCCGCTTGCCGTTTCGTGCAATCGGGTCCTGCTTTACCAAGGTAGCCCATGTTCGCCACCCCTGCTTTTGCCCAAACCGCCGGCGCCGCCGTGCAACCCGATGGCTTTCTTGCGATGGTCGTCAATTTCGCGCCGTTGCTGCTCGTCTTTGTCGTCTTCTACTTCCTGATCCTGCGCCCGCAGCAAGCGCGCGCGAAAGCGCAGGCCGCGACGATCGGCGCGGTCAAGAAGGGTGATTCGGTCATCACGGCGGGCGGCATCGTCGGCAAGGTCGTGAAGGTCGAGGAGCGCTTCGTCGAAGTCGAGATCGCGCCAACGCTGAAGGTCAAAGTCGTCAAGGCGACGCTTGCCGAAGTGACGCCTTCGGGCTCCGGCAAACCAGCGAACGACTGAGCCAATGCTCGATTTCCCGCGCTGGAAGGTCGTCTCGATCCTGCTGTTCCTCGGGTGCCTGATGGCGCTTGCGGTGCCGAGCGTGATCCCGTCTTCGGTTACTGCCAATTGGGGCGTACCGCTGCCGCGGATCAACCTCGGGCTTGATCTGGCGGGCGGCGTCGATTTGCTGCTCGAGGCCGATACCAAGAAGTTCGTCGATGACCGAGTCGAGGCCAAGCGCGAGCAGATCGTCACCGCGATGGCGACCGCCCCCGCCATTTCGATCGGCGACATTGCCACCGATGGCGGCAAATTGAGCTTCCTGCTGCGCGACGTGCGGCAAATCGATGCGGCGCGCGAGCGGTTGAGCAAGCAGACCACCGGCGTCGGCTATACCGCGCAGCGCGACTGGGACGTGGCCGTCACCGACGGCCAGCGGATCGTCATGACGCCGACGCAAGCCGGCATCACGCAAGCGATCGACGATGCGATGAAGACCGCGACCGACGTCGTGCGCTCGCGCATCGACAAGCTCGGCACCAAGGAACCCGACGTGCGGCGTCAAGGGACCGACCGGATCGACGTGCAGGTGCCGGGGGAGAAGGATCCCAAGGCGCTGAAGGAATTGCTCGGCAAGACCGCCAAGCTCGAGTTCAAGATGGTGTCCGACACGCCGTACAGCCCGGGCGTGATCCTGCCCGCTGGCACGCAAGTGCTGCCCTATCCCGAGCAGGGACCGGGCGCGCAGATCATCGTCAAGCGGCAAGCGGTGCTGACGGGCAATGAGCTGGTCAGCGCGAAGCAATCGTTCAAGCAGGAGGACAATCGGCCGATCGTCGATTTCACCTTCAACAGCGACGGCGGGGCGAAATTCGCGCGGATCACCCAGAATAATGTCGGCAAGCGCTTTGCCGTGGTGGTCGATGGGCAGGTGATCTCGGCACCGTCGATCAACACCCCCATCCTGGGCGGACAAGGCTATATCGAGGGTGGCTTCACCGTCGAATCGGCGAACAATCTCGCGATCGCGCTCAGCTCTGCCCTGCCGATCACGCTGAAAGTGATCGAAGAGCATAGCGTCGGGTCAGAGCTTGGGACGGACTCGATCAATGCGGGCCTCACCGCATCGGCGCTGGCGGTCGTGCTCGTCGTGATTTTCATGATTTTGACCTACGGTCGCTTCGGTTTCTATGCCGATTATGCGGTGATCATCAACGTCGTGGTGATCATGGGCGTGCTGGCAGTGCTGGGCGGCACGCTAACGCTGCCGGGGATTGCCGGGTTCGTGCTGACGATCGGGACCGCGGTCGACGCCAACGTGCTGATCAACGAGCGCATCCGCGAGGAACGGCGGCGCGGGCGATCGGTGATCCAGGCGGTCGAGCTCGGCTATAAGGAAGCGAGCCGTACGATTTTCGAAGCGAATGCGACGCACGCGATTTCGGCACTGATCATGCTTGCCTTTGGCTCCGGCCCGGTGCGCGGGTTTGCGATCGTGCTGCTGATCGGCATTCTGACATCTGTGTTCACCGCAGTGACCTTTACCCGGATGCTGGTGGTGCAGTGGATCCGCCGCACCCGCCCGACGGATATGAATATATGATCCTCTTTTCCGTCACCCCAGCGAAGGCTGGGGTCTCCACGTGGCAGGTGCTGCGCCTGCCCCCACAAGATGCCAGCATACGCTGGCATGACGAGGCTTTGTAAATGCGCCTGCTGAAACTCGTCCCCGACAATACTAACCTGCCGTTCGTGTCGCTGCGCCGCTGGGCGTTTGCGCTGACGATGGCGTTGACGATCGCGGCGGTCGTTGTGGTCTTTGCCAAGGGCCTCAACCTCGGCGTCGATTTCCGCGGCGGCCTGACGATCGAGGAGAAGTTCAAGACCGCCCCCTCGACCGACACATTGCGCACCACGATCGACCGGCTGAAGCTCGGCGAGGCGCGGCTGCAGGCGATCGGCCTCGACGGCAAGACCGTGTCGATCAAGCTGCCCCCGGTCGACAGCACTGATGAAGGCGCCACCGCGCGCGTGGTCGATGCGGTGCATGCGGCCGTGGTCAAGGACTTCCCCGACGCGACCTTCTCGCAGCAAAGCTCGGTCAGCGGCAAGGTATCGGGTGAACTGATCCAGAACGGCATCCTCGCGGTGGTGCTCGCGGTGCTTGGCATCGGCCTGTTCGCAATCTTCCGCTTCGAATGGCAGTTCGGCGTCTCGACCGTGGTCGCGATCGTCCACGACGTGCTGATGACGCTGGGCTTCTTCGCGCTGACACAGTTCGAATTCGACCTCAACATCGTCGCGGCGGTGCTGACGATCATCGGCTATTCGATCAACGACAAGATCGTGATCGATGACCGCATTCGTGAGAATATGCGCCGCTATCGCAAGATGGACATGTCGCAAATCGTCGATTTGTCGGTCAACGAAACGCTGCCGCGCACCGTGATGACCTCGCTGACGATCTTGCTCGCGTTGTTCGCAATGCTGATCTTCGGCGGGCATGTGTTGCGCGGCTTCACGTCCGCGATGATCCTCGGGATTTTCGTCGGGACCTATTCGTCGATCTACGTGTCATCGTCGCTGCTGATTTCGCTGGGGCTGCGGCCCGATCCGAAGCTGACGGACGAGGCCGCGGTACCGGTCAAGCAACCGACCCGCTGATGCGGATCGATTCCGAGCGCGGTGCCGGGCCGATCATCACCGGCTTCTCCGCAGGCGGGTTCAAGGTCGAGGCGGGCAGCTTCAAGGGCGTGTATCGCGCGCTGACGATCTCGCCCGAGGCGGTGGCGGAATGGACGCCGCCACCGATCGAAACGCTCGATGCCGCCGCGCTCGGTGCGGTGCTAGCGACCGAGCCGCGTGCGGAATTCCTGTTGCTGGGCACCGGCGCGACGCTGCAGCGCCCGCCGCCTGCCTTCACCCGCGAACTCGAAGCGCAGGGCATCGGCGTCGAGGCGATGGACAGCCGCGCGGCCGCGCGCGCCTGGGCGGTGCTGCGCGGCGAAGGTCGCTGGGTCATCGGCGCGTTCTATCCGCTTTAACCGCGCGCCACGTGCGGCTATCCTTTGTCCAAACTGTTTGGGGGAGAGTCGGACATGAGAGCATTATTGGCAGCGATTGCGCTGATCGCGACACCGGCGCTGGCCCAGACAGCGCCGACTGCGCCCGCTCCGGTTGCCACCCCGGCGGCGACGCCCGATTACACCGACGCGCAAAGCTGGCTGTGCCGGCCCGGCCGCACCGACCCGTGCAGCGCCGACCAGAGCGCGACGATCGTCAGGCCCGACGGATCGCGCAGCATCGAACGCTTTGCCGCCGCCCAGGACCCGACCTTCGACTGTTTCTACGTCTATCCGACCGTCTCGCTCGATCCGACGCCGAACAGCGACATGAAGGCGGGGCCGGAGGAAAACGCCGTCGCGGCGTATCAGGCGGCGCGCTTCGCCAAGCATTGCCGCGTGTTCGCGCCGCTCTACCGGCAAGTCACGTTATCGGCGTTGCAAGCGCTGTTGAGTGGCCGGGCGGTCAGCGCCGACCGCGCAATGGCGTATAACGACGTCAAGGCGGCGTGGGACGAATATCTGGCCTATGACAATCACGGGCGCGGGGTCGTGCTGATCGGGCATAGCCAGGGGTCGGGCGTGCTGAAGGCGCTGGTTGCCGACGCGATCGAGGGAACGCCGGTGCAGAAGCAGATCATCTCGGTGCTGATCCCCGGCACCAATGTTGCGGTGCCAATGGGCAAGGACGTTGGCGGTGATTTGAAATCCACGCCGCTCTGCCACCGCGCGAGCGATACCGGCTGTGTGGTCAGTTACGTGAGCTTCCGCGCCGATGCACCGCCGCCGCCGAACAGCCGCTTCGGCGTGGTGCCGCAGCCGGAGATGATGGCGGCGTGCGTCAATCCGGCGGCGCTGGGCGGTGGCTCGGCGACGACCGACGCTTATCTCGGCGCGAAGGGCGCGGGGATTGCGAGCGCGCCGCAAGGGCCGTGGTCAAGCGACGGCGCGCCCGTCACCACGCCGTTCGTCAAAGTGCCCGGCTTGCTCAGCACGGCATGCGTCGCGAGCGGCAAGTTCAGTTACCTTGCGGTGACCGTCAACGCCGTACCCGCCGACAAGCGCACCGACACGATCGTCGGCGATATCGTGTTTGGTGGGGGGATCCTGAAGGAATGGGGCCTCCACGTGATCGACATGCCGGTGGTGATGGGCGATCTGGTCGAATTGAGTGCGGCGCAGGCGAAGGCGTGGTTGGCGAAGCAACCCGCCGCAGCGGTGCAGTGAGACCGGGTCGCACTAGCCCTTTATTTTTGTTTGCTTGCCCGGCGAAGGCCGGGGCCCAGTTGCGAGCCGTCGATTGGCGCGCACAACTCTCGCCAACACAAGCCTGTCCTGCTGGGCCCTGGCCTTCGCCGGGGAAGCGGGAAACGGCAAGCTTGGCAGCTACCGCGTCACCAAGCTCGCCAAATGCTCATACAGGCCGGCGGTATTCGCTTCCCAGGTGAAGCGCTCCGCCCCGCGGCGGACCGCTTCGGACGCGGGCGGATTGGCCAGCACTTCCGCGATCCCGGCAGCGAACGCGGGCGCGTTACGCGCTACAATCCGGCCATAAGCGTGGTGGGTCACCACCTCCCCGGCCCCGCCGGCAGCGGTGATGACGATCGGCGTGCCGCACGCGAGCGCCTCGACCCAGGCATTGGCGAGGCCTTCGGAGGAGGAGGCCAGCGCCATTACGTCGGCGGCGGCGAGCAAGGCGGGAAGATCGACGTGCGGCACCGATCCGAGGAGCCGCACGCGGTCACTCAGCCCAAGCGACGCGATCTGCGCAGTGAGCGCGGCGCGTTCGGGTCCCTCGCCTGCGATCAGCAGGGTCGCATCGGGCAGCGACGCCAGCGCCTCGATCACGAAGTGATGCCCCTTGCGCGGGATCAGCGCGCCGAGCGACACGATCAGCGACCCGGTGACGCCATAGACTGCCTTGGCTGCAACGCGGTCGCGCGGGGCGAAGCGGTCGAGATCAACGCCGGTGTGGTGGACACGGATCGTGTTCGCAGGAATGCCGAGCGCCGCCATGTCGGCGCGCATCGCCGCGCTGACCGCCAGCACCCCGTTTGCCGCTTGGCCTGCGGCGATCACTCGGTGCGCCGTGGCAGGCGCGCTGCCCCAATAATGAATATCCGCGCCGCGCGCCTTGATCGATACCGGCACGCCGAAATGCCGCCCCAGCGCGATCGCGGCGGGGCCGTCGGGGAAGAAGAATTCGGCGTCGATCGCATCGAACGCGAAATCGCGGCGGATCTCGGTGAGCAGCGGGATCAGCCGCTGGGTGAGCGCGCCTGCGTGGAAGCGTCCGCCGGTGCCGGGCAGCGTGGTGAAACGCGGGCGATGGGTGTCGAGGCCTTTCCAAGTCTCCCGCGTGGGCAATCTGGCGAGGCCGGCATACTGCGCGTGAGCGTTCAGCGGCCAGGGCGGCATCCCGACCGGCGCGACCAGCCTGAGTTCGACCTCAGGGTGCGCCGCCAGCCCAAGCGTCTGCCGCTCGACGAACACCCCGAAATTGGGGCGCGACGCGTCGGGGAACAGGGTCGAGAGCGTGAGGACGCGGAGCATATGCGGGCGATAGCATGACAGGCGTTAACGTGGGGTGGTCGGCGTGGTGCCGTACTGCGCAGTGGCCCCCTGCACGAGGCCGGGGTGACGGTGAGACCCACAGCGCAACCGACGTCGGCGACCGGGCAGAGCTCGCCGTTTGGCTTTCCTTACGCTAAATCCGCTGATCCCCCGGATAGGCCAGCGCCACATCGCTCCCCGCGTCGCCCGAAATTTCGCAGCGTCCGGCCAAGGTGAGACATTCGCCCGCCGAGAACACCACGCCGTCGACCACACCCGCGCCGACGATCGGCACCAGCCACGCGGTCACACCCACGGGCAAATCCACCACGCGGTCCCCGCCAGCGAAGCGTTCGATCACGAATTTCGGGCCCTCGGCCAGCACTTGGCGGTCCGCGCCATCCGACGCGGGCGTCGGCAGCGGCACGAACGGCACCGCATCCGACACCGCGACCCCGGCATCGAGATGCAGTTCGCGGTCGCTGCCATAATCGTAGAGGCGGTAGGTCAGATCGACATTCTGCTGGATCTCGACACAGGTGATCCCTGCGCCGATCGCGTGGATCGTGCCGGCCTTGTTGTAGATGAAGTCACCTGCCTTGACCGGTTTCCAGTCGAGCTTGTGCGCGATCGACCCGTCGAGCGCGGCCGCGCGGAGTTCCTCGTGCGTCATCGGTGCGAGCGTGCCGATCGCGATGGTCGAATCGGGTTCCGCGGCGAGGACGATCCACGCTTCGTCCTTGCCACGCGGATAGCCCGCGGCTTGCGCCTGCGCATCGTCGGGGTGGACCTGCACCGACAGTTTCTCACTGGTGAAGAGATATTTGACCAGCAGTTCGGGTTCGCCGGCATGCGGCGTCTGGAACCAGACTTCGCCGATCTTTTCGCTACCGGCTGCAGGATCGGCGAAACCGGGCCATAAATGGGTCCGGCCCCAGGGCTTTTCGACGCGTTTGGTGGCGAGCAGGGTTGCGGTCACGGTGCGCGATCTCCAGTCGGACAAGGAATAGAACAACGCATCGTTCGGGCCAAGCGATCCGTTCGCCGAAAAGGATTGTTTGCCGACGCGCGCTTGCGCTAAGACCGGCTCCGATGCGTACCCCCCTTACCCGCTCGCCCCTCCTCCGCAGCCTCGCGGTCGTCCTGATCGCCGGAACCGCGCTCGTCACCACCGGCTGCGCGCGCAACCGCACCAAGGGCGACATTCCGTACGTCGCACGCGATGTCGGCACGCTCTATACGGCGGCGCGCAAGCGGTTGGATAATAAGGAATATAAGCTCGCAGCCGCCTTGTTCGACGAGGTCGAGCGGCAGCATCCCTATTCGGTATGGGCGCGCCGCGCGCAGTTGATGAGTGCGTTCAGTTACTATCTGGCGCATGATTACACCGCGTCGATTCAGTCGGCGCAGCGCTTTCTGTCGATCCACCCCGGCAACCGCGATGCGGCTTACGCCTATTATCTGATTTCGCTCGGCTATTACGAGCAGATTAGCGACGTCACGCGCGACCAGAAGATCACGCAGCAAGCGCTCGATTCGCTGGGCGAATTGATGCGGCGCTACCCCAACACGCGCTATGCCGCCGACGCACGGCTCAAGGTCGATCTTGTGCGCGACCATTTGGCCGGCAAGGAAATGGAGATCGGGCGCTTTTACGAAACACGCGGACAGTGGCTCGCGGCGACCGGGCGTTTCCGCAAGGTGGTCGACGATTATCAGACGACGACGCACACGCCTGAGGCGCTGATGCGCTTGACCGAGACGTATCTGGCGCTCGGCGTGCCGGATGAAGCGCGCAAATCCACCGCCGTGCTCGGCGCGAACTATCCCGGCACTGGGTGGTATGCGCGCGCCTATAAACTGTCGAACGAGCACCCCCCGGTCGCCGTGGCGGCGATTGCGACGGGTGAACCGGTCGTGCCCAATACCGGGACGCCGGCCCAGGTCGACATCAAGAAGCGTCGCGAGATCAAGCGCGACACCAGCGCGGCACCGGTCGGAAGCTCGTCGACCAACCCGGGCAACCCCAATCCGGGCGGCTGAGCGGAATCGGCGATTTATGGTTTCCTGCGCAAGCAGGAATGTCGCATGACGCACGTGCAACCTTGGATTCCGGCTTTCGCAGACGAGCGGCATCGTCGCTGCGCGAATCATCAAAAGAACGATACCGGAACACACAAAGCTCGGATAAAGGGAGCAGCACGATGCTGAACTCTCTCGCCATTCGTGATGTCGTGCTGATCGAAGCGCTCGATCTGCAGTTCGGTGCGGGGCTGGGCGTGCTGACCGGCGAGACCGGCGCGGGCAAGTCGATCCTGCTCGATGCGCTGGGTCTGGCGCTCGGCGCGCGCGGCGAGGCGGGGCTGGTGCGGCAAGGGGCGGCGCAAGCCGTCGTCACCGCGACCTTCGATACGCCGCCCGCCGATGGGCCGATTGTCGCTTTGCTCACTGAAAACGGGCTCGACGTGGAGCCAGGCGAACCGCTGCTGATCCGCCGGATCGTCAAGGCCGATGGCGGCAGCCGCGCGTTCGTCAACGATCAGCCGGCCTCAGCCGGATTGCTGCGCGAACTGGCGACGTGGCTGGTCGAAATCCACGGCCAGCATGACGATCGCGGGCTGCTCAACGCGCGCGGCCACCGCGCCTTGCTCGATGCGTTCGGGCGAGTCGATACGGGGCCGACCGCGCGTGCCTATAAAGCGTGGCGCGAGGCCGAGGGGGCGCTGGCGGCGGCGCGCGCCGGGATCGATACCGCGCAACGCGACCGCGAATGGCTGGAACATGCCGTTGGCGAACTGCGCGCGCTCGCGCCCGAGCCGGGCGAGGAGGAGACGCTGGCCGATCGCCGCCGCACGATGCAGCGCGCCGAGAAGATCGCCGAGGATTTGGCGGCAATCGAAAATTGGCTGGAAGGATCGGATGGCGGGCTGTCACAGTTGCGCCAGGCGGCGCGCGTGCTCGAGCGGATCGCCGGCGACCATGCGGCCTTTGCCGATGCGCTGGCGGCGATCGATCGCGCGGTGATCGAAGGGGCCGTCGCCGAGGACCGGCTGCGCATCGCGAAGGCCGATCTGTGGTTTGATCCGGCGACGCTGGAGGAGGATGAGACGCGGCTGTTCGAATTGCGCGGTATGGCGCGCAAACACCGCGTTCAGCCCGACGATCTGGCCGAATTGGCAAGCGAATTGGAGCGCAAGCTGGCGGCGCTTGAGGCCGGGGAAGAGGGACTCGCCGCGCTTGAGGACAAACTTGCCGCCGCACGGACGCGCTACGATGCCGCCGCCGATGCGCTGAGCGCCGCGCGGTCTGAAGCGGCGACGCGGCTGGATGCGGCGGTAAAAGGCGAACTTGTGCCGCTAAAGCTGGATGCCGCGCGCTTCCGCACCGTGGTCGCGGCGGCGGCGGGGGAGAATTGGTCGGCGGCGGGCAATGACCGAGTCGAGTTCGAAATCTCGACCAACCCCGGCGCGCCGTTCGCGCCGCTGGTCAAGATCGCGAGCGGCGGCGAATTGTCGCGCTTCATCCTCGCGCTGAAGGTCGCGCTCGCGGAGCAAGGCGGGGCAGCGACGATGATTTTCGACGAAATCGACCGCGGCGTGGGCGGCGCGGTGGCAAGCGCGATCGGCGAGCGGCTCGCGCGGCTGGCGGGGGGCACGCAATTGCTTGTCGTGACGCACAGCCCGCAAGTCGCAGCGCGGGGGCAGCATCATCTGCTGATCGCCAAGAGCCACGACGGGACCGTAACGCGCACCGGGGTGACCGCACTCGACGAGGCCGCGCGCCGCGAGGAAATCGCGCGGATGCTGTCGGGCGCGACGATTACGCCTGAAGCAAGGGCGCAGGCGGAGCGCCTGCTGGAGACGGCGTAGCGTTCCCCCCCTCCCTGGAAGGGGGGGTAGGGGTGGGTTGGTTCGTTATCGAACGCAGCGCCAGCCCCACACCGACCCACCCCCAGCCCCTCCCTTCCAGGGAGGGGGGAAGAGGGGCGACCGCCGCCACCTAAACCCCGCGACAATCCCGTAACGATCTGCTATTGCAAAACCATCGTGCGAGTCTGCCCCCAAGCATCGCGCGGCTGAGAGACCTTCTGCGCTCCCGCTTGCATGGCATCGGACGCGCGCTCTTGCTCTCTTGCTTCCCCCTTTTCGGTCGGCCTGCTCGCTGCGGATCACCCGCGCGCCGCTGACCTGCAGCGATCGGATGCGCCGGCCGGGGCCGGACGACGCCTCCGTCTTCGATCTCGGCCCCATTCGGCACGCCCCAGTCGGGCGGAGCCGGGACCAAAGGAATCAGTTATGGCTATCGGCACCGTTAAATTCTTCAACGCCGACAAGGGTTATGGTTTCATCGCGCCCGAGGGCGGCGGCGGCGATGCGTTCGTCCATATCAGCGCGGTCGAAGCGGCCGGCATGGCGACGCTCGATCGTGACCAGCGCGTTTCGTACGAGCTGGAAGAAGACCGTCGCGGCAAGATGTCGGCGGTCAAGCTCGCACAGGCATAATCGCCTCATCTAAACGGGGTGTCGCACGCCTCTGCTTTTGCAGCGGCGGCGGCACCCTTGCTCGTCCTCTTATTGTCGCGGAGACCTCCGACGAACACCACCGCCCTCTTCTATCGCGACCGTGCCCGCCAGGCCGAGTCCGACGCTTCCACCGCCACGCTCGACAATGTGCGCAGCCGTTTTCTGCGTGCCGCCAAGGCATGGGACGAAATGGCGACGCGCGCCGAAAAAACCGCCGAGCGCCGCTCGGTCAATGAGGAAGCCAAACACGTCGCCGAAATGGATGCGAGCGAGGATTAAACTCGCCCTGATCCCGCCCTGTTGCCTTCCCCGGCGAAGGCCGGGGCGCAGCGGCGGGACGTATCACGGCTCGTGCATCGCCCGGATTTCGGACGCTGCGCAACGGGGCCCCGGCCTTCGCCGGGGAAGGGCGTTGGGCGAAGATAGGCGAGCAATCGCTCCTTGATCCGGCGCGCCGCCCTCCGCTACCCAAGCGGCATGAGCACCCCCCTCCCCGCCAGCGACGATGATGCAGCCGCCGAACTGGCGCGGCTGGCGGCGGAGATCGCGCACCACAATCGCGCCTATCACACCGATGACGCGCCCGAGATTTCGGACGCCGACTATGACGCGCTGACGCGGCGCAATGCCGCAATCGAGGCGGCGTTTCCGCAGCTGATGCGTGCCGATTCGCCGTCGCTGGTCGTCGGCGCAGCGCCCGCCGCGCATCTGGCCAAGGTTGCGCACGCCCGGCCGATGATGAGCCTGGAGAATGCGTTCTCCCCCGATGAGGCGACCGAATTCGTTGCGCGCGTGCGGCGTTTCTTGAATTTGCCCGAGGATGCGCCGGTCGCGCTGACGGCGGAGCCCAAGATCGACGGCCTGTCCTGTTCGCTGCGCTACGAGCACGGCCGGCTGGTGCAGGCGCTGACGCGTGGCGATGGGCAGGTCGGCGAGGATGTCACCGCCAATGTCGCGACGATCGGCGACATCCCTGCCCGCCTGAGCGGCGACGCCCCCGACATCTTCGAGATTCGCGGCGAGGTCTATATGGCCAAGGCCGATTTCGCCGCGCTCAACGCGCGTTTGATCGCCGAGGCGGAAGACACGGCCAAGGAGGCGCGGCAATTCGCCAACCCGCGCAACGCCGCCGCCGGATCGCTCCGCCAGAAGGATGCGGCGGTCACGGCGAGCCGCCCGTTGCGCTTCCTCGCGCATGGCTGGGGCGAGACATCGGCGCTCCCGGCGGACACGCAGTTCGGGGTGATGCAGGCGATCGCCGAATGGGGCCTGCCGGTCAGCGATCTGCTCGTGCGGTTCGACGGGATGGACGCGGCACTCGCACACTATGCCGAGATCGAACGCCGCCGCGCCGACTTGCCGTTCGATATTGACGGCGTCGTCTATAAGGTCGACCGGCTCGACTGGCAGGGGCGGTTGGGCGCGGTCGCCAAGGCACCGCGCTGGGCGCTCGCGCACAAATTCCCGGCCGAGCGCGCCGAGACGACGCTAGAGCGGATCGACATTCAAGTCGGCCGCACCGGCAAGCTCACGCCCGTCGCGCGGCTGACCCCCGTTACCGTCGGCGGCGTGGTCGTTACCAATGCGACGCTGCACAATGCCGATGAGATCGCACGGCTGGGCGTATGGCCGGGCGACCGCGTGGTGCTGCAGCGCGCCGGCGACGTGATCCCGCAAATCGTCGAGAATCGCACGCCCGATGCCAGCCGCGGTGCGTGGCCCTTTCCCGCCGTCTGCCCCGAATGCCAGTCCGACGCGGTGCGCGAAGACGGCGAAGTCGATATCCGCTGCACCGGTGGGCTGATTTGCCCGGCGCAACGGATCGAACGGC
The DNA here is from genome assembly GCF_014636175.1 of Sphingomonas psychrolutea. Classification (GTDB taxonomy): domain Bacteria; phylum Pseudomonadota; class Alphaproteobacteria; order Sphingomonadales; family Sphingomonadaceae; genus Sphingomonas; species Sphingomonas psychrolutea. Next base: position 73,088 of record NZ_BMDW01000008.1, read on the forward strand.
TGCGCCATTTCGTCAGCCGGGCCGCGCTCGACATCGAAGGCCTCGGCCTCAAGCAAATCGAGGACTTCTTCCATGACGGGCTGATCCACAGCCCCGCCGACATCTTCCGTCTTACCGAAGCGCAATTGCTAGCGCGCAAGAAGGATGGGCGGGTGTGGACCGCGAATCTGCTCGCGGCGATTGAGGCGAAGCGGCAACCCGATCCGGCGCGCTTCCTGTTTGGGCTCGGCATCCGTCACGTCGGGCAAGTCACCGCGCGCGATTTGGTCAAGGCGTTCGGCACGGTCGCGCGGATCGCCGAAATCGCCACCGCCGCGCCGGAAACGCCGGAGGCGCGCGCCGAACTCGAATCGGTCGACGGGGTCGGCCCGGTCGTCGCCGAGGCGCTGATCGACTTCTTCGCCGAAGCACATAACCGCGATGCCTGGGCCGATTTGCTCGGCGAAGTTTCGCCGCTTGCTTATGTGTCGAACGTCCGCGAGTCGCCGGTCAGCGGCAAGACCGTGGTGTTCACCGGCAGCCTGGAGACGATGAGTCGCGACGAAGCCAAGGCGCAGGCCGAGACGCTGGGCGCGCGCGTGGCGGGCTCGGTATCGGCCAAGACCGACCTGGTCGTGGCCGGACCGGGGGCCGGATCGAAGCTTAAAAAAGCCGCAGATTTAGGGGTTTCGGTGATCGACGAGGCGCGTTGGGCGGAGATCGTCGCTGCCGCGCGATAATCCCGAAACGGCCTGATTGTGATGCTTTTTTGCAACGCAGCATGAAGCGTTTGTCATGACTCATGGCAACATGACTCGACTGTCATTCAACCGAAATATATCGCGTGCAAGGGGCAGTCGCGATGGGGTGGTACGGTTTGTAATGCCGGCCCCCAGGCAGTTTCGAGATTCTAAGGGGAATATCATGAAGATGAAGCTTTTCACGAGCGTGGCCTTTGCTGCGCTGCTGATTCCGGGTGTGGCGTTCGCGCAGTCGTCCGGCACGATCGCATCGGAAGATTCGGGTGACATCGTCGTCAAGGGCACGCGCGGGCCGCGCAGCTCGACCGGCGTTGCATCGGGTACGACGCCAAAGGCGAGCACGATCCTGAACAACGAATTCCTGCAGACTTCTTCGCCGGGCCAGACCGTTCTCGAAGCGCTGAACCAGGTTCCTTCGGTCAACTTCACCAACAACGATCCGACCGGTGCATCAGGCGGCAACATCCGTATCCGCGGCTTCGACGGCAACCGCATCTCGCTGACGTTCGACGGCCTGCCGCTGAACGACACCGGCAACTATGCGATCTTCTCGAACCAGCAGCTCGACCCCGAGATCATCGACCAGGTCAACGTCAACCAGGGCACGACCGACGTCGACAGCCCGACCGCGGCATCGTCAGGCGGCACGATCAACTATCGCACGATCGTCCCCAGCGAGAAGTTCGGTGCGCTCGCGCGTGGCAGCTATGGCACGAGCTATGCGGGCCGCGGCATCTCGCGCGCGTTCGGCATGATCCAGACCGGTGACATCTTCAACACCGGCATCCGCGGCTTCGTTTCGGCCTCGGTCCTGCAGGCCGAAAAATATCGCGGCGTCGGCGATCTGCACAAGGAGCAGTTCAACGCGCGTCTGTACAAGAGCTTCAGCAACGGTGACTTCATCTCGCTGGCCGGCCATTACAACCGCAACCGCAACACCTCGTACCGCTCGCTCTCGCTGTTCCAGGCGCAAGTCGACCTGAACGGCGTCCCGACCGGCACGACCGGCCTGACCACAACGGGAACCAGCGTCGCTACGCCGCTTGCGGGCGATGGTCGCTTCAATTTCGACAACAACCCGCTCTGCACCCGCCCAACCTTCGTAAATGGCACGGCACAAAGCGACAACGCCACGGCGCAGTCCTCGACCGTCATTCCGAACAACTTTTTCGTGACGCGGCAGGATCAGCTGACGACGCAGACGGTTGGCGGTCAGGACACTAGCTGCACCAACTATGCCGGTGTGCGCCTCAACCCGTCGAACACGGGCAACGTGCGCTTCAACTCGAAGTTCACGATCACGCCGAACCTGACCTTCACGGTCGACGCCGGCTACCAGTACGTCCTCGCCAATGGCGGCGGCTTCACCACGCTGTCTGAGAGTTCGGTGCAGGCGCGCGCCGGCGGCGCGGTCGGTCGCGATTTCTCCGGCGACGGCGACACGCTCGACACCGTCGCATTCTATGCGCCCAACACCACCAACACCAACCGCTATACCCTGCTGTCGTCGCTGCGCTGGGATTTCGCCGACAAGCAGTCGATCCGTATCGCGTACGCGCTGGATTACGGTCGTCACCGTCAGACCGGTGAGTGGACGCCGCTCGATTCGATCGGCAACCCCGCCAACCCGTTCGGCGGTCGCGGTGGTGCGGCGCAGGTAAACGACATCAACGGCTACTTCCTGCGTCAGCGCGATCGCTTCTCGATCGCCGAGCTGAACCAGGTTTCGGGCGAATATCGCGGCAAGTTCTTCGACAATATCCTCGAAGTGATGCTCGGTGTGCGCGCGCCGTTCTTCCACCGCGAGCTCAACCAATATTGCTACACGTTCGCGTCGAGCGGCAACCCGTATTGCACCTCGCAAGTGCTCGGCACGACGCTCATCCCCTCGGCGCAGGCATCGACGCTGGGCAACTACCTGATCCCGAACAACACGGTGTTCACGGGCGGCGTGCCGAGCAACGCCGTGTACGCACCGTTCAGCAAGTCGTATAACTATCGCAAGGTCCTGCCAAACGTTGGCTTCACCGTAAACCCAGGCGGCGGCTTCCAGCTCTATGCCGCCTTCGCCCAAGGTCTTTCGGCGCCGCGTACCGACAACCTTTATCGCGCGCCGGTCGTCAATGTGACGCCCGAAACCACCAACAATTACGACGTGGGCATCCGGTACTCGTCGCCAATGGTACAGGCGACGTTCGGCGGCTTCCTGAACAACTTCAAGAACCGCATCGTCACCTCGAACGATCTCGACCAGTCGAGCCCGACATTCGGTCTGTCGATCGACCGCAACGTCGGCCGGGTGAAAATCAAGGGCCTGGAAGCGACGCTCGACGTACGTCCGGTCAAGTGGTTCTCGGTCCGCGGCTACGGTTCGTATATCGACGCCAAGTATCAGGATAATCTGGTCATCAGCAGCCTCGTCACGCTGCCGCTCGCCGGCAAGAAGCTGGTCGAAACGCCGACCTGGTCCTACGGTCTGCGCTCGCAGGTTCGCTTCGATCCGGTGTCGTTCGGCATGAACTTCAAGCATGTCTCGTCGCGCACCGCGACCGATCTGAACGACGTCGTGCTCGGTGCCTATGACACGGTCGATCTCGACGCGCGGCTCAGCCTGGGCGGTCTCGGCATGGAGAAGACCTATCTGCAGCTCAACGTGAACAACCTGCTCGACAACCAATACCTTGGGTCGATCAGTTCGCAATCGTCGCTGCCGACCAACGTCGCTGGGCTCGTCACCGGAACCGGGATCACCACCGCGACCGGCCTGGGCGGCTCCAACCCGACCTTCCAGCCCGCTTCGCCGCGCAGCTGGTCGATCGCGCTGCAGGTCGCTTTCTAAGCGATTACGCGACGGAAAAGGGCCGCTGTCCAACCGGACAGCGGCCCTTTTTCATGTCCGGCGTCAACGAAACCGAGGTCAGGCCGCCTCAGCCTCCCCAATCTTGGCGTAGATCGAGGTGATCGGCCGCGCGAAGACACGCCCGACCATCGGCTCGAAGAAGGCGAGCGGCGCGCTGTCATAGGCCGGGTCGAACGCCGCCTGGTCGTATTTCTCGCAAAACTCGGCGCATGCCTCGAAATGCGGGTGGCCGCGATACTGCTCGCGCAGGTCGCGGTCGCCGCCGATATAGTGGAAGAAATAATAGCCCTGGAACACGCCGTGGGTGTTGGCGATCCAGTGGAGTTCCTCCGACACGAACGGCCGCAGCATCGCCGCGCCGATCTCGGGATGGTTGTAGGTGCCGAGCGTATCGCCAATGTCGTGGAGCAGCGCCATGACGACATAGGCCTCGTCGCGCCCGTCGCGATGCGCGCGCGTCGCGGTCTGGAGCGAATGTTGCAGCCGGTCGACCGGGAATCCGCCATAATCGCCGTCGAGCAAGCTCAAATGTGTCAGCACACGGCTCGGCAAACTGCGCGCGAACTGGCCGAAATGGCCGGAGATCAGCGTCCAATCGGCTTGCGTGCCGTGTTCCATCGCGGTGAACTGCGCGCGCTCGGGCTGGTGATTCATGGCTCTCTCTCCTAAACCTCGTCACCCCGGCCTTGTGCCGGGGTCTACCGGTCCGCGAGCGCAACGTCGGCAAAGTATGCGGCACCGCGGACCCCGGCACAAGACCGGGGTGGCGGGTGCACTTTGCGCATCGATCCCAGCCGGTCTAGAAGGCCCGCATGCCGCTGTTCACCCGCCCTACGATTTTCTCGCGGCCGTTCTTCGAAGATAAGAGCCGCGCCTTCTGGACGCTGCAAGCGGTCGGGTGGAGCGGGTATCTGATCCTTCGCGCCGCCCCAACTGTGTCGAGCATCGCCGGGGCGGCGGATTTGAAGCTGCTGGTTCCCATCATGTTCGAATCGATCATCGGATATAGCGTCACGCTGCTGCTCTCGACGCTGTACCATATTTACCGCCGCCAGCCGCGCTTCGCGATGGCGGTGCTGACGGTGCTGACTCTGGGGGTGGCGACCTTGCTTTACGCCGTACTCGACGCCTTTTCATTTTCGTTCGTTGGCGATTCGCCGCCTGGGCTGACCTTTGCCCGCGTCTTGGCAGCGATCTTCCTCAACTTTACCGTGCTTGCCGGGTGGACCGCGCTGTATTTCGGGATCAATTTCTATCTGATCGTCGAGGATCAGATCGACCAGCTCGCAGCACTTGAAAGCACGGCATCCTCGGCACAGCTCGCGATGCTGCGCTACCAGCTCAACCCGCATTTCCTGTTCAACACGCTCAATTCGATCTCGACGCTGGTGCTGCTCAAGGAAACCGAGCGCGCCAATGCGATGCTTGGACGGCTGTCGTCGTTCCTGCGCTACACGCTGGCGAACGAGCCGACCGCGCATGTGACGGTGCAGCAGGAGTTCGAGACGCTGAAACTCTATCTCGAAATCGAAAAGATGCGCTTCGAGGAACGCTTGCGCCCGAGCTTCGAACTCGATCCGCGCGTCGCCAAGGCGCGGCTGCCGTCGCTGCTGCTGCAACCGTTGGTCGAAAATGCGATTAAATATGCGGTAACGCCGCAAGAGGATGGTGCCGAAATCGCGGTCGTCGCGCGGCTCGCCGGGGATCGGGTGCAGATCGTCGTATCCGACACCGGACCCGGCTTGAACGAGGCGAAGAACCGGTCAAGCGTTTCGTTGGCGATTCAATCCCTTTCAACCGGGGTTGGGCTCGCCAATATCAGGGAGAGACTGGCTCAGGCTTACGGGCCCGATCACAGTTTCGAGACGCGATCGATCCCGGGGGGCGGTTTCGGGGTCGAAATTGAAATCCCGTTCCAGTTCGAGGAACCTAGGAAAGACTCTGCATGACGATCCGCACCATCCTCGTCGATGACGAAAAACTTGCTACCCAGGGCCTCGCCTTGCGCCTTGCCGCGCATGACGATGTCGAAATCATCGATACCTGCCAGAACGGCCGCGAGGCGATCCGCTCGATCAAGACCAACAAGCCCGACCTCGTCTTCCTCGACATCCAGATGCCCGGTTTCGACGGCTTTTCGGTCGTGCAGGGGCTGATGGAAGTCGAACCGCCGCTGTTCGTGTTCGTGACCGCCTATTCCGACCATGCGTTGAAGGCGTTCGAGACCGACGCGGTCGATTATCTGATGAAGCCGGTCGAGGAATCGCGGCTTGCCGACACGCTCGACCGCGTGCGCCAGCGCCTGACCGAGAAGCGCGGGGTCGAAGAAGCCGACCGGCTGAAGGAAGTGATCGCCGAGATTGCGCCCGAATCTGTCGAAAATCTTGGCGATGCCGAGCATGTGTCGTCGAACCGCTTCGAAAAGCTGATCAATATCAAGGATCGCGGCCAGATCTTCCGCGTCGATGTTGATACGATCGAGCTGATCGAGGCAGCCGGCGATTATATGGTAATCAAGACCGGCGACAATTCGCTGGTGCTGCGCGAGACGATGAAGGACCTCGAACGGCGGCTCGACCCGCGCCGGTTCCAGCGGGTGCATCGCTCGACGATCGTCAACCTCGATCTGGTGAAAGAGGTGAAGCCGCACACCAATGGCGAATGCTTCCTGGTGCTGCAATCGAACGCGCAAGTTAAGGTGTCGCGGTCGTACCGCGATGTGGTTGCGCGGTTCGTCCACTAACGAGTCGCGCGTTCAGAATGACGCACTTCCCCGTTCGCCCTGAGCTTGTCGAAGGGCTGCTTGCCACACATCCGACGGCTCTTGTGGCAAGGAGGGCTTCGACAGGCTCAGCCCGAACGGGGTTGGGGATGCGGGGGTGCCCGCGCGTTATTCGGTCGCTTCGGACTCACCGCCCGGCGCGGGACTCTCAAAAAAAGATTCAACCTCGCCCGACAGTTTCAGCGTTAGCGGGTTGCCGTGGCGATCGACCTTCTTGCCGAGCGCGACGCGGATCCAGCCCTCGGAACGGCTATATTCCTCGACGTCGGTGCGTTGCAGCCCCTTAAAGCGGATGCCGATGCCGCGGGCCAGCACGGCCTCGTCATAATGCGGGCTGCGCGGGTTGGAAGAAAGGCGGTCGGGCGGGAGATCTGTGTCGCTCATGGACGCGGCTCATGACGCAAATTGTCGCGCAACGCCAGACACGAAAACGGCGCGGGGAGCGCGCCCCGCGCCGTGTCGTCCCCGCGCGATCGGATCAGCGGCAAACGCGGACCCGAACCTCCTGATCATAATACCGATCGTAGCGACGCTCGATATAGCAGCGGCTATAGTCGCCGCGACGCTGATAGGCGTAATAGCCGTCGCTCGGATAAAAATTGTGCGCGCGGTAGTAATTGTCGTCGTAATACCGATCATAGCCACGCTCGCGATAATAATCGTCGCGATAGCGATCGTTGCGGTTCGACGCGATTGCCGCACCGATGGCGAGCCCGGCGATCCCCGCGACGATCGCGGTGCCGCCATTGTCGCGGTCATAATGGCGATACCCGCCGCCATAGCCGCCGCGCCAACGCTGTGCCTCGGCCGGGGCCGCTGCCGTCAACGCGGTCGCGCCAAGCGCCACGGCGAGACCGATCTGTTTCATGACACTGTTCACTGCAAAATCTCCTCGTTCCAGCAGCCCCTCATGCATCGCCAAACAACGCACCAATGGGATAGCCTGTTGCATCGAATAATCGAGTCGCCCTGAATGCGTGCGGAACGGTCCGTTTAACCGGGGTTCAGCGAAGGAGAGACGGGACATGGCCTATTGGCTGCTGAAATCGGAACCCACGACCTATGGCTGGGACGATTTGCTGGCCGAGGGGCGTACCGAATGGACCGGGGTGCGTAATGCCGCGGCCGCGCTGCACTTGAAGGCGATGCAGGTCGGCGACCGCGCCTTTTTCTACCACAGCGGCAAGCCGAAGGAGATTGTCGGCACGGTCGAAGTGACGCGCACAGCGCAGCAGGATGGCGACGAAGCGCGCTGGGTCTCAGTCGAGATCGCCCCGCTCGCGCCGTTGGCAAGGCCGGTTACGCTGGCCGCGATCAAGGCCGAGCCGCGCCTGGCCGGCATGGAATTGTTGCGCCAGTCGCGGCTCAGCGTATCGCCGGTGCGCGCGGCGGAATGGGACGCGATCACGGCATCCGGCGCGGACACGCAATAGGGTCAGCTGGGCTTGGCCACCATCACCCAGGCGGCAGCGACCAGCGGGACGGTAATCGCGAGGCCAACGATGAACCAAATGCGGCTGGCGCGCCAATAGGCGTCCGGGATGGTGTCGCCAGCCTCGAATGCCCGCGCCATCCGCGCCATGCGAATTTGCAGCGGGACGAGGATGCCGATCCACAATGCGCCCGAGGCCACGAACAGGATTTGGCCGAGCACCAGCCAGCGTTCGGACATGAGATCCATCTGCGCGATTGCAGCGGCACCGTAGCCGCCGATCATCGTCAGCGCCGCACCCCATACGGTGAGGCTCCAGTCGGTGAGCGTGACGAGGCGTTGCCCGAACCCGACGATTTTAGGGTCCTTGCTGCGGTCGGCAAAGAATTTCCAGATTGCGGTCGCGGTGACGTTCCCGAGCAGCATGATGATGCCGAGGATGTGGATGAACTTTGCCGTTTCGTAAGCCATGCGCGATTTCTATCCGCGATCCCGGCACGGTCAAATGCGAATGCCGCGCACGACGTCGGAGGTAAACTCTCCCGCCGTTCGGCCCCGGACTTGATCCGGGGCTGTCGAAGCCTTGCGTGCCACCAGCGATGCCGGACGGGTGGCACGAAGCCCTTCGGCAGGCTCAGGGCGAACGGGAGGGGGTGCAGCCTCGCCAAAAGACGCTGAGAAGTGCCCAAGAAAAAGGGCCAGACGCTTGCGCGCCCGGCCCCTTTCGCCTCGGCTAGCGATGGCTCAGCTTTGCAGCTTGGCCCGGCTCGCGCGCTTGCGGTCGTTCGCGTCGAGATAGCGCTTGCGCAGCCGGATCGACTTCGGCGTCACTTCGACCAGTTCGTCATCGTCGATATAGGCGATCGCCTGCTCGAGCGTCGCGCGCTTGGGCGGGGTCAGGCGGACGGTGTCGTCCTTGCCGCTGACGCGGAAGTTGGTCAGCGCCTTGGTCTTCATCGGATTGACTTCGAGATCGTCGGGCTTGGCATTCTCGCCGACGATCATGCCCTCATACAGCGCCTCGCCATGCGCGACGAACAGGATACCGCGCTCCTCGAGCGGGCCGAGCGCATAGGTATTGGCTTCGCCTGCACCGTTCGAGATCAGCACGCCATTCTTGCGGCCTTCGATATTGCCCTTATGCGGGCCATACTTCTCGAACAGCCGGTTCATGATGCCGGTGCCGCGCGTGTCCGACAGGAACTCGCCGTGATAGCCGATCATCCCGCGGCTGGGCGCGGAGAAGGTGATGCGCGTCTTGCCGCCGACCGATGGCCGCATGTCGGTCATTTCGGCCTTGCGGATATTCATCTTCTCGACGACCGTGCCCGAATATTCGTCATCGACGTCGATGATGACGGTTTCGTACGGCTCGGTTTTCTTGCCGTCTTCATCCTCGCCGAACAGCACGCGCGGGCGGCTGATGCCGAGTTCGAAGCCCTCGCGGCGCATCGTCTCGATTAGCACGCCGAGCTGAAGCTCGCCGCGGCCGGCGACTTCGAAGCTGTCCTTGTCGGCCGCCTCGGTCACCTTCACGGCGACGTTCGATTCGGCTTCGCGGAACAAGCGCTCGCGGATCATGCGGCTGGTCACCTTGGTGCCCTCGCGGCCCGCCATCGGCGAATCGTTGACGGCAAAGCGCATCGACAGCGTCGGCGGGTCGATTGGCTGGGCGTGGAGTGGCTCGGTCACGCTGGTGTCAGCGATCGTATCGGCGACGGTCGCGATCGACAGGCCGGCAAGGCTGATGATGTCGCCCGCTTTGGCTTCGTCGACGGGAACGCGATCGAGCCCGCGGAACGACATGATCTTCGACGCGCGACCGGTCTCGATGATCTTACCGTCATTATTGAGCGCGTGGATCGGCTGGTTGACCTTCACCACGCCCGAATTGACGCGGCCGGTGAGGATGCGGCCGAGGAAGGGATCGCGATCGAGCAGCGTCACCAGGAAGGTGAAGGGCACGCCGGCGACTTCCACCGCGGGGGGTGCCACGTGGCTGACGATCGTCTCGAACATCGGGATCAGCGTGCCTTCGCGCGCATCCATGTCGGTCGAGGCATAACCGTTGCGGCCCGATGCATAGAGCACGGGGAAATCGAGCTGTTCGTCCGTTGCGTCGAGCGACACGAACAAATCGAACACTTCGTCGAGCACTTCCTGAATGCGCGCGTCGTTGCGGTCGACCTTGTTGACGACGACGATCGGCTTGAGGCCGAGCGCCAGCGCCTTGCCGGTGACGAACTTGGTCTGCGGCATCGCGCCTTCGGACGAATCGACCAGCAGGACGACGCCGTCGACCATGCTCAGGATGCGTTCGACTTCGCCGCCGAAATCGGCGTGGCCTGGGGTATCGACGATGTTGATGCGGATGCTCTCGCTGGCGCCCGGGGGCGTCCAGTCGACCGAGGTCGGCTTGGCGAGAATGGTGATGCCACGCTCTTTTTCGAGGTCGTTCGAATCCATCGCGCGCTCTTCGATGCGCTGATTGTCGCGGAAGGTGCCGGACTGACGGAACAGTTGATCGACGAGAGTGGTCTTGCCATGATCGACGTGTGCGATGATGGCCACATTGCGGAGGCTCATAGATGGGTCCGGTGCTTTAGCTTGAGATGTAGCGCGCGCCCCTAGCGCAAATGTTGCACGGCAACAAGGTGGGGGAATGGGCGGGTGGCACCCCGGAACGCGCCACCCGCCGGTCCGGCTTAGAATTTACCGCCGATTTCGATCCCGTAAACGCGCGGTTCGCCGCGAATATAGCTCGGAATCCCGAAGCCGCCGCCGGTGTTGCCGGCATCGATCAGATATTTGCGATCGAGCGCGTTGCGGGCGAATCCGCCGATGCGGTAGCGCCCGCCGGCGATTTCGACACCGGCGCGGATGTTGACCAGGGTGTAGGGTCCCTGGCTGATCGCCGCCGAATTGGGCAGTTCGAAGAACACGCTGCTCTGATAGGTCGCGGACGGCGTGGCATACAGCGTTAGCCCCTGCACCGGCACGCGCACAGTGACGCCGCCTGATGCGCTATATTGCGGCTGCAGCCGGAAGCGCGCGCCCGAAAAGACGCCAAAGCTGGCATTATTGGCGATCTTGCCGTCGACATAAGCGAAGTTGCCGAACAGCGAGACGAAGCGCCCGAGTTTCAGATTACCCTCCGCCTCGACGCCGGGGCTGCTCGCCTTGCCCGCGCTCTGGGTCGTCGTCACGCCATTATTGGTGACCGAAACCTGGAAGCGATTGTAATCCTGATAGAACACGCCGAGCGAGCCAGTGAACGGCCCGACCTTGCCCTTGATCCCGGCTTCGTAGTTCCACACGACTTCGTCCGGCACGACCTGCAAATTGGGCACCACGACGCCGCCGACCGTTGCCGCGTTGAGCTGCACCACCGGCGAACGGCGGCCTTTGCTGATCGTCGCATAGACGTTGACGCTGTCGGTGACGCGATACAGCACGTTGGCGCGCGGCAGCACTGCGGTGAAGCTCTTCTGCGCGGTGAAGATCTGGCCATTGGTATTCGCTGTGCCGAGCAGGCTGGACCGAATGCCGAGCGACGCGAGAATCGTCGAATTGGGCTGAACCGAGCTGTAGCCCGATTTACGCTGTTCGATCAGCAGCCGCGCCCCGGCGGTGATTTCCAGCCGCGGAGTGGGGATCCACGTGCCGTCGGCGAAGACCGAATAGGTGTCGTTGGTGCCGTAATTGGTGAACACCGCCTGATACGGCAACTGCGTCGCTGCACCGCCAGTGAGCACCGCCGTGGTGCGCGCGGCCGTCACCGTGCCATTCGCCGCGACACAGCCAGCGACGCCGTTGGCGGCGAGCAGGCTTCGAATCCCGGCAAAGGTCGGGGTGACCGAGCAGCCGAGGTACGTGCCTTCCTCGGTCGAGAACGGAACGCGCTGCAAATTGTTTTCAAAGAACGCGTTCCAGCCGAACGACGCGCGATATTTCGGGCCGGTGAAGTTGAAGCGGCCTTCATGGCTCCACTGATCGCCACGCGCATCCTCGGCGAATTCGAGATACCAGGCCGGGCCGCCATCGGCATCGAACACTTCGTTGCTGTTGAACTTGCGATAGCCGTTGACGGTGGTGAAGCTGACGCCCGGTGCAATCTGAGCGGTCAGCGTGAAATTGGCGTCATACACGTCGCGCTTCAGGCCGAGCTTGGCATCGCCGAGCACCGCCGCGCTGAACGGCGAGCCCGACAGTTCGGCATAGCTATAGTCGCCGCCATTGCCGCCGGTGGGGCTGAGCGCGCGCGAACGGAAGGCGGTGCCGGGGTTACGCTGCCCGTCATAGGTGAGGACGAGGCTCGCGGTGATCGCATCGCTCGGCGTCCAGCGCAACGAGCCGCGAATGCCGCGCTGATCCTGTCCGTTGAGGTCGTCCTGCTTGATCCGACCCTGATTCTGGTTGGGGATCGTGGGGTCGCCCGCAATGTTGCGGACGAAGCCGTCATGATATTTGTAGGCAAATGCCAAGCGGCCCGACAGCGTATCGTTGCCGAGGTTGATGAAGCCCGAAACCTGACCACGATTGTAATTGCCGTACGAGCCGGTGAGTTCGGCCGAGGTGCCCGCACGCGGCTGCGCCGAAATGAGGTTGACCGCGCCGACGGCCGAGGCAGTACCGAACAACGTCGCCTGCGGGCCCTTCACGACCTCGATGCGCTCCAGATCGTACAGATCCTGATACGCACCGCGCGTGCGCGAGATATCGATGCCATTGTAATAGAGCGAAACGCGCGCGCCCTGCTGCGACGAGCCGCTGTCCGAGGTGATGCCGCGGATGACGAAACCCGGATTGTTGGCGCTTTGCTCCTGAATGCGCAGGCCCGGAATATACAGTGCGACTTCAGCGAGCGAGTTGACGCCAAGTTCCTGCAAGCGGGCACCGGTCAGGGCGGTCACCGTGATCGGAACGTCCTGGATTTTCTGTTCGCGCTTTTGCGCGGTGACGACGATGTCAGCACCCTCGGCATCGGGCGCGGTCGGCTGCACCGCGGACTGGGCGAGCGCCGCGGTCGAGCTGCACCCGAGCAATAGGCCAACCAGAACGAGCGAGAAAGAACGAGTCATTTGCGCAAAACCCCTTTTCTGTTTGCGGATTGTTGCGGTGCGGTATCGTTGGCGCGCGTCGGATTCGCGTCGTTTTGATGAAAAGTGCGTGACACGTAGCGTATTACTATAATGACACACTTGAACCGGGCTGCGATCCGCTTCATCTAGGGGCGATATTGGCCGGAGGGACGACATGGCGACCGCTGCAGAGACCGAAACGAGCGATCTGGTGCTGACACCGCCCGCCCCCGTGCCGGTCGTCACACCCGAAAAAGCGATCGGGCTGGTGCCGATCGAAGATGGCGTGCGCACCAAATTGCAGGCGAAGGTTGCCGATTTTGTCGATGACCTTGTCGCGCAGGACGTGAATTCCCCCGAATTCGGCAAGCGCGTCGATGCGATTGCGGCGATGGGGCAGAAGGAAATTCGTGCCGCAGCCGACCAGTCGAATCGCTTTCTGGATCGGCCGGTGAAGGCGATGGACGGCGAAAGCGGCGTTGGCGCCGACCTGACCGAACTGCGCCGGACGATCGAAAAGCTCGATCCCAGCGTCAACGGCAAGCTGATTTCCGGGCGGGGGATGCTGAGCAAGCTGTTCGGCGGCGGGCTCAACACCTATTTCGACAAATACCGTTCTTCGCAGTCGCACATTTCGGCAATCCTCAAGACCTTGTCGCGCGGCAAGGACGAGTTGCTGATGGACAATGCCGCGATCGATACCGAGCGCGCCAATCTGTGGACCGCGATGGGGCGGCTCGAACAGATGATCGTGCTGTCGAAGGAAATGGACGGCCGGCTGGAGGAAAAAGCCAACGATCTCGATCATAGCGACCCGGCCAAGGCCAAGGCGATTCGCGAGAGCGCTTTGTTCTATGTCCGCCAGCGCACGCAGGATTTGCTCACGCAAATGGCGGTGACGGTGCAGGGCTATCTCGCGCTCGATCTGGTGAAAAAGAACAATGTCGAGCTGGTGAAGGGCGTCGATCGCGCCTCGACCACGACGGTGTCCGCGCTACGCACGGCGGTGACGGTGGCGCAGGCGCTGGCCAACCAGAAGCTCGTGCTCGACCAGATCACCGCGCTCAATTCGACCACTGCGAACATTATCGATGCGACCGGCAAGCTGCTGAAATCGCAGACCGCGACGATCCACGAACAAGCCGCCGCCGCGACCATCCCGGTCGAAACGCTGCAGCGCGCGTTCCAGAACATCTATGACACGATGGACGCGATCGATTCGTTCAAGGCCAAGGCGTTGGTGTCGATGAAGGCGACGGTCGGCACGCTCTCGAGCGAAGTCGAGAAATCGAAGGGTTATATCGCACGCGCCGAGGGTGCCGCGCAGAACCAGCTGTCGGGCCCGACCGACGGCTTCAAGCTGGAGGCGGAGTGACGCTGTGACCGATGTCGATCGCCAGATTGCCCGCGCCGGCGAAGTGCTCGACCGCACCCGCGCCGAACGGCGCGCGCTGGCGGACCGGCGGCGGCAAGCCACGAGCGTGGCGAAGCGGCTGACGCTGGCGGCGGGCGCGGATCTTGCGATCATCGTCGCGGCGATCCTGATCGGCTGGTTCATGCCGATCGGCATGGGTGGCGCGCTGCTGGTCGGGGCGCTGCTGATCCTTGTCACACTGTTCGCGCTGTTCGGCAATTTCACCCCGACGGTGCGCGCCGAGCAGCTTCCCACGGTGCCGCTCAAATTGCTGCCGGCGCGGACCGGCGCGTGGCTTGAGACGCAACGCAAGGCGCTGCCCGCTCCAGCGCAGACGCTAGTCGACGGGATCGGGGTGCGGCTCGACATGCTGTCGCCGCAGCTTGCGACGCTCGACGAGCAGCAACCTGCCGCTGCCGAACTGCGCAAGCTGATCGGCGAGCAATTGCCCGATCTGCTGCGCGATTATGCCAAGGTCCCGCCTGCGCTGCGCAGCGTCGCGCGCAACGGCAAGAGCCCCGATGCGCAGCTGTCCGACAGCCTAAGGCTGATCGACGACGAGATCAGCGAAATGTCGACGCACATCGCGCAGGGCGATCTCGATTCGCTGGCGACGCGCGGGCGGTTTCTGGAAATCAAATATCGCGACGAGAGCGGAGTTTAGCGCTCGACCGCGCGCGCGCAGAGGACCAGCACGCGGACCTTGCCCTCGCTGCGATCGCCGAACATTTGCGTGGCCGTGCCAAGCTTCATCGTCCTGACGGTTTCGCGCAAAGCGGGGGGCAGCGCGGTCAGGGGCACGCCGTTGGCATCGGTCACGCTCGCGCCAACACTCTGCGCGATCTCTGCGACATCGGCGCAGGAGAAAATGCCGAGCGTTGCCGACTGAAACGCCGCGATCTTATCCGCATTGGCTTTGGCATCCGCCGCCGGATCGATCGTCACGGTGACTTGCTTCATCGACACCAGCACGGCCTTGGGCGTGGCGGTCTTGGCTGCCGGCTTTGGCGCAGCCGGGGCGGCAATCGGGAGCAGCAGCAATACCGCCATCACGGCAGCGGATATGGGGGCGAGCCTGGTCGTGGTCATCGGGCAACTCCTCCTTCGTCTTTACCGGCAGACAGTACCTTCGCCCGCTCCGCCAACCGCGCGACGGCGGCGGCATGGATCGCGGGCGTCGTCGCCAGCACGCCGAACGCCAGTGCGCTTGCGGTGTTGAAGCTGAGCTGAACGCCGTGCGCGTCGGTTACCGTCGCCCCCGCCTCGGTGGCGATTAACGCCGCCGCCGCGACATCCCACTCATGGCCCCAGCGCAGCGTTGCGACCAGATCCGCCTCATCGGCGGCGACCATGGCGATGCGCAGCGCAATCGAATTGGGCTTGGCGACCGCGACCAGATCGCTGTCCTCCGCCAGCGCGTCGATCGGCACGCGCGCGCCGACAATATCGCGGCGGTTGCCGACCTTCACGGAAACACCGTTGCGGAGCGCCCCCTGCCCCAGGCCCGCACACCACACTTCCCCCCGCGCGGGTGCGTCGAGCACACCGATCGTCACGCGGCCCGCCTCGGCCAGCGCAATCGACACCGCCCAGCCAGCGCGCCCGCGAATGAAATCCCGCGTGCCATCGATCGGATCAACCACCCAAACCCGGTCGCATGCAAGCCGATCAGCGGTGTCGGCGGTTTCCTCCGACAACCATCCGGCATCGGGCAGCAGCGCCGACAGCCGTGCACGGATCAACGTATTAACGTCGAGATCGACCTGGCTGACCGGATCGCCCGGGCTCTTTTCCCAGCGGCGAAAATCGGTGCGCCACTGCGACAACGCAAGCGCGCTGGCCTCGGCTGCGACCGCTGCGACCGCGCGGGCAAGCGCCGCATCAGCCACTCGCCACCGTCATCCCCTCGATCCGCAGCGTCGGCACATTGGTGCCGTAGCGGAATTCGAGATCGTTTGCGGGCGTGAGATTACGATACATATCTTTCAGATTACCCGCGATCGTGAATTCGGCGACGGGCCCGGTGAGCAGGCCATTCTCGATCCGGAAGCCCGCGGCACCGCGGCTGTAATCGCCGGTCACACCATTCACGCCCATGCCGATCAGTTCAGTAATGAATACGCCGTCGGTAATGTCTTCGATCAACGTCGCGACCGGAATCTTGCCCGCCGCCATGTGCAAATTGCTGGTCGAAACACCGGGGCCACCGCCAACGCCGCGTGCGGCGTGGCCGGTCGGCTCGAGCCCCAATTGCCGCGCCGATGCGCTGTCGAGCAGCCAGCCCTCCAGCATGCCATCGGCGATGATCGTGCTGGGCGAAACGGGCAGCCCCTCGCCATCGAACGGGCGCGAGCGCAGGCCGTGCGGCCGGTGCGGATCATCGAGCACGGTGACGCCGCGCGCGAACACTTGGGTCCCGAGCGCATCGAGCAGGAAGCTCGTTTTGCGCGTAATCGAACCGCCCGAAATCGCACCGATCAAATGGCCGAGCAAGCTGGAGCCGACGCGCGGATCGAACACCACCGTCATCGGTCCGCTGGCGAGACGACCGGGGTTGGCGCGCGCAACAACGCGGTCGCCGGCTTGACGACCGATCACCGCTGCCGATTCGAGCCTCTTCCGGTGGCGCGCCGAGCTATAGGCATAATCGCGCACCATCGCCCCGCCCTCGCCCGCCAGCACGCTTGCGGACACGCCATAGCCCGTTGCGGCATAAGCGGCAGCAAAACCGTGGCTGGTGGCGAGTGCCCAAATCGAGCGCGATGCGCTGGCCGAGCCGCCTTCGCTATTGGTGACGCCGGGAACGGCGCGCGCGGCATCCTCCGCCTCCAGCGCGACGTCGCGCAGCGATTCGGGCGAGGCACTGTCGCCGCCGCCGGCGAGATCATCGAGATCGAGCAACGGCGGCGCGCCGTGCATCAGCCGATTCGCCGGGGCGAGGCCGGCCCAGGCATCCTCGGGGGCTTCGCGCGCCATGGCGATCGCGCGATCGACCAAAGCGGTCAGCGCGTCGGAGGAGAGATCGGACGTCGACACGCTGGCCGACCGCTTGCCCACGAACACGCGCAGGCCAAGCTCGGCGCTTTCCGACCGCCCGACATCCTCAAGCGCCCCGAGCCGCACCGAAATATCGAGCGACATATCGGCGGCATACACCGCATCGGCGGCATCGGCGCCGGCCGCCGTCGCACGGGTGACGATATCAGCGGCGCGCTCACGGGCTTGATCGGGGTTTAGCATGTTGGCGACTTAGGTTGGAGGGGGCGACGGTGCAACTAGCTAAGCCCCTCCTCTTCAGGGGAGGGGTTGGGGTGGGGGCTCTCCACACCTTCGTCGCTGGGGTCTTGCGGCACGGCCCCACCCCCAACCCCTCCCCTGAAGGGGAGGGGGATCCGTTTAATACGGCCAGGGCGTGCCGACGACCACGCAGGCCAGAAAGACCAGCAACCCGGCGAAGCGATTCGAACGGAAGCGGTGCAGCGCCCCTGCACCGTCGGCGGGGGTTAGCGTCGCGACTTGCCACGTGAAATGCAGTGCAACCGGCAGCAGCGCGACCAAGGCGAGCCAGTCGGGCCGCAGCACCCAGATCGCACCAGCCCAGAGTGCCAGTGCGCCCATGTAGAACAGACCGACGCCCAACCGGACGCGATTGCCCATGCGCAGCGCCGAGGAGCGCACCCCGATCAACGCATCATCCTCGCGGTCCTGCAGCGCATAGATCGTGTCATAGCCGACCACCCAACAGATCGATCCGGCGTAAAGCAGGAGGCCGGGGAGCAAGAGCGACCCCATCACATCGCTCCACCCGACCAGCGCCGCCCAGGAAAAGACGAGGCCAAGCCACAGTTGCGGCCACCAGGTGATGCGCTTCATGAAGGGATAGGCGGCGACCGGGGCGAGGCTGAGCAGCGCGACCACCGCGGCATAGACATTCAGCTGCAGCAGCACGGCCAGCCCGATCAGGCACAGCATCACCAGCCATACCCACGCCGCCTTGAGCGACACTGCCCCGCTTGCCAGCGGTCGTGCCGCGGTGCGTGCGACCTGACGGTCGAGATCGCGGTCGACGATGTCGTTATAGACGCACCCCGCGCCGCGCATCGCGATGCTGCCGAGCAACAGCCAGAGGATCAGATCGAAACGCTCGACCGCGCCGCCCGCCAGCGCCACGCCCCATGCACCGGGCCAGAACAGCAGCCACCAGCCGATCGGCCGATCGAACCGCGCGAGCAAGGCGAACGGGCGGGCGGCGGCGGGCAGCAAGCGGATCAGCCCGCTATGCTGGGTATCGGGGGTGAGATCGGTCGCGGTCATGGCTCCGCTCCATGCACCAGCACGCGGGCCGGAGACAGTCCTTCCGATGCGATCGCTCGACATCGGGCGGTAGCACGGCGATAGCGGGAATGCCGGATGTGGAGGCATCAGTCAGCAAAGGCGGGCAGCGTGGTTCATCTCTCCGTCGCGATTGGGCGGTTCTTCGAGGCGTTGCTCTGGGCGCTGGCGCGCGGCGTCGGTGTGATGGCGGCGTGGGCGCTGCTGGCGGTGGTGGTTTCGGCGGTAGTTGCGGTGATCGTGCGGGCGGTGTGGCGGCGGCGGTAACAGGTACCTCCTCGCTTCCCCGACGAAGAGTGCAGGGTCGGATCGTCCCCCGGACGATCCTTGAACATGCGGGGCATGTTCAATCCTGCGCTGGGCCCAGTTGAGATGGCCGAGGAGATCGAGCGCTTCCGCCCGCATTCCGACGTTCCGCAACTGGGCCCCGGCCCTCGCCGGGGAAGAAGATTTCAAAACATGAAGAACCCACGCTAGGACAGCTTATGCCCGCAACCCCCGCCTGGCCCCCGCAATCAACCCCGCGCTTGTTCGTCGAGGCAGTGCTCGCGCTCGGCCCGCTCCGGATCGAGGGACCGCAAGCGCATTACCTGTGCGCGGTGATGCGCATGAAGGTGGGCGATCCGGTCAAGCTGTTCGACGGCAAGTCCGGCGAGTGGCTCGGGATTGCGGCGAGCGTCGGCAAACGCGACCTGATGCTCGACGTGACCGAGCAATTGCGCGGACCCGAGACGGTGCCCGATTTGTGGCTGTGCGCCGCGCCAATCAAGAAAGGGCGGATCGACTGGGTCGCAGAAAAGGCGTGCGAACTGGGCGTGGCGCGGCTGGTGCCGGTGCTGACGCGGCGGACGGTGGTCGACCGGCTGAACGGCGAGCGGCTGCGCGCGCATATGATCGAGGCCGCCGAGCAATGCGGGCGCACCGCCGTGCCCGAGCTGGCCGAGCCGGTGAAGCTGGCCGCCTTGCTGCGCGATTGGCCGGCGGGGCGGGCTTTGTTCTTCGCCGATGAGAATGGCGGAGAGCCTGCATTGGCAGCGATGCGTGACGGCGGGACATCGGCGGCGATCCTGATCGGGCCGGAGGGCGGCTTCGATAGCGATGAACGCGCCGCGATTCGCTTGGTGCCGGGCGCGGTCGGCATTGCGCTCGGCCCGCGCATTTTGCGCGCCGATACGGCAGCAGCGGCAGCGGTCGCTTTGTGGATGGCAGCAAGGGGCGATTGGTAGCGAATCGAAACGCGCTGGCGGGCGGACAAGCGGGGCGCTAAAGCGCGCAAATGACGACGCACCTCGACTCCGTAAAGACATCCCCGCTGATCGAATCGCACGATCAGCTCGTCACCAGCTTCGCGCGCGGGGAGAAGCCGCCGGAGCGCTGGCGGATCGGCACCGAGCATGAGAAGTTCGTCTATGCCGATGGCGACCATCACGCGCCGAGCTACGCCGAAAAGGGCGGCATTCGCGATCTGCTCGATGCGCTGACCGAATTCGGTTGGGTGCCGGTCGAAGAGGGCGGCAACGTCATCGCGATGAACGGGCCGGACGGATCGATCAGCCTGGAGCCCGCCGGGCAGTTCGAGCTATCGGGCGCGCCGCTCGAGAATCTGCACGAGACCTGCGCCGAGACCGGGCGACATCTCGAACAGGTCAAGGCGATCGGCGACCGCTTCGGGATCGGCTTCCTCGGCCTCGGCATGTGGCCCGACAAGACCCGTGCCGAGCTGCCGATCATGCCCAAGGGCCGCTACGCCATCATGCTGCGCCACATGCCGCGCGTCGGCACGATGGGCCTCGACATGATGCTGCGGACCTGTACCATTCAGGTTAATCTGGATTATCAGTCTGAAGCCGATATGGTGCAGAAGTTCCGCGTCGGCCTGGCACTCCAGCCGCTCGCGACCGCGCTGTTCGCCAATTCGCCCTTTACCGAGGGCAAGCCCAACGGGATGCTGTCGTATCGCAGCCATATCTGGTCGGACACCGATCCAGCGCGCACCGGCATGTTGCCGTTCGTGTTCGAGGATGGCTTCGGATACGAACGCTACGCCGACTATGCGCTCGATGTGCCGATGTACTTTGTCTATCGCGCCGGCAAATATATCGACGCCGCCGGCCTGTCATTCCGCGATTTCCTGAAGGGCGATCTGTCGGTGCTGCCGGGCGAGAAGCCGACGCTGGACGATTGGAACGATCACCTCTCGACCGCCTTCCCCGAAGTGCGGCTCAAGACCTTCCTCGAAATGCGCGGGGCAGATGGCGGGCCGTGGGGGCGGATTTGCGCGCTGCCTGCGCTGTGGGTCGGGTTGCTGTATGATCAGGGCGCGCTCGATGCGGCGTGGGATATGGTCAAGGGCTGGACGATGGAGGAGCGCGAGGCGCTGCGCTCGTCGGTGCCGAAGCTGGGGCTCGACGCGCCGATCGCGGGCGGACGCCGTCTGCGCGACATAGCGGGCGAAGTGGTCGATATCGCCAGCGCCGGGCTTTCGTCGCGCAACCGGCAGGATGCGAGCGGGAGCAACGAGACGGGCTTCCTCGATCCGCTGCGCGAGATTGTGCGCAGCGGCAAGGTGCCGGCGCAGCTGCTGCTCGACAAATATCATGGCGAATGGGGTGGTGATGTTTCGAAGGTATATGACGAGCTGCGGTTTTAGGTGAGCCAAAGCCCCTCCCCTTCAGGGGAGGGGTTGGGGTGGGGCTGTAACCGACGATACGCTCTGCGAGGCATCCCCCACCCCCTACCCCTCCCCTGAAGGAGAGGGGCTGGAAAGCTCAGTGCTTCCCGCCGACCCAAGCAAAAATCTGCGGAACCGCGCCATTCCGCGCCATCCATTCCGAATAGTCGCGGTACGCCGGGTCCATCCCGAGATGCCGTTCCTCGGTCTTGGCGCGCCAGTAATAGACGCCGCTGACCACCGCCATCAGGATCGTCGCGCGCGCGGCATCGACCATCGATCCGGTCGTCAGCACCGGGATCGTCGCGATCCACCAGAACAGGTTCTTCGACAGATAGGCCGGGTGGCGCGAGAAAGCGTAGGGCCCATGCGTCAGGATGCCGCGATGCGTCAGGTTCGAAAAGCGAAACCCAAACGCGATCGTCGCCCAGGCGTAGATTGCGGTCAGGCCGACCAGCACCGCGCCCAAGGGAATCAAAATCGCCGGATGCCCCGCGAACCACATCGACCAGCCATCCGCGCCGTACGTGCCAGTGTGATAATCGAGCGGGCCGTTATCGGCCATCAGCGTGAAGGGCGGATAACAGATCAGCGCCGCCATCCACGCCGCCGCGAGGGGATTGGCGCTGCGGATGTGCGAATCGAGCGGGCGGAAGGTGAGGATATAGCCGACGGTTGCGAACGCACAGTCGATCACGAACATGAAACCGATCAGCCAATTGGCGAGCGCGACCGGGTTGTGCAGCACCTCCGACAGGTTCCCGCGAACGAAATTGCCGAACCCGCCGGGCACGACCGCAAGCATGAAGGCGAGGAAGAACGCCTTCACCGCCCAGGAGCGCAAATGGTTGTAGATCGCCTCGCGGTTTTCTTCAGGGCTGTCGACCTCTTCCTTCAACCCCATCAGCCACGCGCCGAGCGCCCAGGCACCATCCTTGGGCTGCACGAGGCGACGGTCGATCCACAGCACATACGGGACCGAGCCGAGGAACAGCAGCGGTGCGGCCGTGCCGAAGCACCACATCGCAAACGGAAAGCCGCCCCATTGGTTGGTCCAGTAAAAGCGCCCGGTGCCATAGATCAGCGCGATCCCGGCCCAGGTCAGCCACAGGCCCGCCAGTTTGGTCAGCGAAATGTCGAGCGTCTCGCGCCACGGTTTCGCGGCGGACCAGTCGATCCCGGTCGAGGGGCTGCGATGGACCTTATCGACGAAGATCGACCACAACACCATCGGCAGTCCGCATGCGGCGACGTTGGCGAGCGCCGCAAACGGGCCGTCCATGCCGAAATGGCGCGCGACCGCGACCCAGACGAACAGACCGGCCAGCCCCGCCAGCCCGCAGCCCGTGCTGACGGCGGATGGCGGGCGGGGATCGGCAGCCTTGGCCGCACGCGCGAGGGCGGTATCGTGGAACATTGCCGCAGTGGTAGCGCGGCAGTGGTTAGCGCACGGTAAAGGCTAGAGATCGCGCAAGCCGAGGCGCGAGAACCGGCGGGCTATTTCCCGGTCCACACCCCGTGGCGCTTCTCGACGAACGCGGCCATGCCCTCACTTTGATCCTCGGTGCCGAACAACGCGTGGAACAGCCGCCGTTCGAACTGCACGCCCATCGCCAGGCCGGTCTCGAACGCGGCGTTGACCATTTCCTTGTTCGCTTTGACCGCGAGCGGGGCCATCGAGGCGATCGTCGTCGCGGTCTTGACCGCATCGTCGATCAGATCGGCGGTGGGGACCACGCGGCTGACGAGGCCCGCGCGCTCGGCTTCGGCGGCGTCCATCATCCGGCCGGTGAGGCACATTTCCATCGCCTTGGCCTTGCCCACGGCGCGCGTGAGGCGCTGCGATCCGCCCATGCCGGGGGAGACGGCGAGCTTAATCTCGGGCTGGCCGAACTTGGCGGTATCGGCGGCGAGGATGAAGTCGCACATCATCGCCAGCTCGCACCCGCCGCCCAGCGCATAGCCCGCGACCGCCGCGATGATCGGCTTGCGCGTCTGCGTGAAGCGGTCCCATCCGGCGAAGAAATCATGGCCGTACATGTCGGCAAAGCCCTGCGCCTGCATCTCCTTGATGTCGGCCCCCGCCGCAAACGCCTTTTCGCTGCCGGTGATGACCGCGCAGCCCTGCGACGGATCGGCATCGAACGCCGCCATAGCGGCGAGCAGATCGGCGAGGATCTGGCTGTTGAGCGCATTGAGCGCCTGCGGGCGGTGGAGCGTCACCAGCGTCACAGCGCCGCGCTGTTCGACGAGGAGGGTTTGGTAAGTCATGCAGGCGTCCATTCGTCTGATTGGGGGAGCGGCGCGAAAATCTGGTCGAGGACATGCCCCGTCACGCCCTCGGGCGTATCCGGGTTCCATTTGGGGGCATTGTCCTTGTCGACGATCACCGCGCGCACGCCTTCGAGGAAATCGTGGCGCTGAACGACACGGCACCCGACGGCATATTCTTGGCGCATCTCATCCTCGAACGTCGCCATCGTCGCGCCTTCGTGGAGCAGGCGGAGCGAGACCTTCATCGTTTGCGGCGATTTGGTGCGAAGCGTGGCGAGCGTTTGCATCGCCCATTCGCCGCCATCGGCCTCGAGCGCGGCGTAAATCGCTTCCAGTTCGTCCGAAGCGAAGAGCCGGTCGATCGTTTCGCGCTGCGCAAGAATGCGGGCTTCGGGTGCAGATTGCGCGCTTTCCCCAAGGATCGCCGCCATGCGCTGCGGATCGGCCGCGATCCGCGTCTTGGCATCGTCGAGCGCGGCGCTCGGCACATACTGCGTCGCAAGCCCGAGCGCGAGACATTCCGCTCCGTCGAGCCGATGCCCGGTCAGCGCGAGATACTGCCCGATTCGCCCCGGCAAACGCGACAGATACCAGCCGCCGCCGACATCGGGGAAAAGCCCGATCCCCGTTTCGGGCATGGCAAACTTCGTATTCTCGGTCGCGATGCGGAAATCGCACGGGCAGGCAAGGCCGACGCCGCCGCCCATCGTGATGCCGTCCATGAAGGCGATCGACGGCTTGGCATAGGTGAACAGCGCGTGGTTCATGCGATATTCGGTGTGGAAGAACGCGCGCGCCTCGGCCCCGTCCTTTGCGCCCGATTCCGCCAGCATGCGGATGTCGCCGCCGGCGCAGAAGCCGCGCGACAGTTTGGGGTCGCCATCCGGCGCGGGCGCATGATCGATCATCACCGCTTCGACGGCCGGATCGGTACGCCAGGCCTCGAGTGCTTCGAGGATGGCGGAGCACATTGCAGTGTTCAGCGCATGGAGCGCCTTGGGTCGGTTGAGCCGGATGCGGCCGACCTTGCCTTCAATTTGGGTGATAACGTCAGAGGTCGTCATATCCTTGGCCCTTCCCCGGCGAAGGCCGGGGCCCAGTCGTGAAGGTTTTGCAATCGAAGCGCAGCACCCGAAACGCTTGGACGGCGCGACTGGGCCCCGGCCTTCGCCGGGGAAGGGCAAAGCAGAGACGTCACTGCCGCGTCAACTCGCGCCCGACGATCATGCGCATGATCTGATTGGTGCCCTCAAGGATCGAATGCACCCGCAAATCGCGCCAGAAGCGTTCGATCGGGTAATCCATCAGATAGCCATAGCCGCCATGCAATTGCAGCGCGCGGTCGGCCACCGCCGAGCCGGTGTCGGTCGCCAGCCGCTTCGCCATCGCCGCAAACTTGGTCTTGTCGGGGGCGTTCGCGGTGACCTTCGCCGCCGCCATGTACAGCAGCGCGCGCGCCGCTTCGAGATCGGTCGCCATGTCGGCGAGCGTGAATTGGGTGTTTTGGAAATCGGCGATGGCGGTGCCGAACTGCTTGCGATCGCGGGTATAGCCGATCGCTTCGTCGAGACAGCGTTGTCCCCCGCCGAGCGAGCACGCGCCGATATTGAGTCGCCCGCCGTCAAGGCCCATCATCGCGATGCGGAAGCCCTCGCCCTCGCCGCCGACAAGGTTCTCCGCCGGGACGCGAACGCCGTCAAAAATCACTTGCCGCGTGGGTTGCGAATGCCAGCCGAGCTTCTTCTCGTTCGCACCGAAGCTGATTCCGGGCATGTCCTTTTCGATCACCAGGCATGACACGCCCTTGGGGCCATCCTCGCCGGTGCGCACCATCGTGACATAGACTTCGTTCTCGCCCGCGCCGCTGATGAACTGCTTGGTGCCCGTGACGATATAATGGTCGCCATCCTTGACCGCCTTGGTTTTCAGCGCGGCGGCGTCGGAGCCAGAGCCGGGTTCGGTCAGGCAATAGCTGGCGATTCGGTCCATCGTGACCAGCGAGGGCAAATATTTGTCCTTAACCGCGGCCGAGCCGAAGCGATCGATCATCCACGCCGCCATATTGTGGATGCTGATGAACGCGCTGGTCGAGGGGCAGCCATAGGCCATCGCCTCCATGATCAGCGCCGCCTCGAGCCGACCGAGCGCGATGCCACCCGATTCCTCGCTGACATAGATCGCCGCAAAGCCGAGCTCGGCCGCCGCCTTGATCGTGTCGCGCGGAAAAATGTGTTTCTCATCCCATTCTGCAGCGTGCGGCGTGATCCGGTCGGCGGTGAACTTCCGCGCGAGATCCTGGATCTCGCGCTGGTCGGGGGTGAGGTCGAATTGGGTGTGGTCGGGCTGGCTCATGCCGCGCGGTCTATCGCGCTTGTGCGGCGATGCCTACCCCGCACTGCCCGATGGACGAGGTTTACGGACGCGGCCATAACGCGCTCCATGACGCGCATCACTCTGGTCATTTTCGCGGTTCGCCTGCTCGCGATCGGGCAAGTGCTGCTCGTCGCGCTGGTGATCGCGCGCACTGCCACGCCGCGCCGAATCCGGCTGTCGAGCGGCTTCCTGTTGCTGTGCACCTGTGCGTTTCTGGTGCTGCAAACGCCGCTGTCGGCGATGGCGGAGGGACCGTTCTGGCCGCTGCTCCCGCTCGCTGCACAGCTCGTGCCGCTGGCGCTGTGGGTGTTTGCGAACGTCCTGTTCGAACGGCAAATCGATCGCCGGATCGCCGTGCTGGCCTTGATCATGGCACTTTCTTGCTGGGCGACGCTCGGCATGGGGCGCATCGACGCCGGGGACGGCGAGCGGCTCGCCTTGCTGATCGTCGCGCAGGTGCAGCGCGTATCGCAACTTGCCCTGGTCGCGCATGCCATCGCGATCGCGTTGCACGAGCGCGGCGACGATCTGATCGAGAAGCGGCGGCGCTTGCGAGTCGGTTTCGTGATCGTCGTGGCGGTGCTGGCGATCACGGTCATCGTCCTCGAATTCTTCTTCGGTTTCGAGGCTGTGCCGCCCGGCTTCACGCTGGTGCAAATGATCGCGATCCTGATCGCGACCTTCGCGCTGGGCGGCGCACTGCTGCAAAGCGACCCCGATCTGCTCCACGATCCCGATACGCCGACGCCGCCCGCCACCGGGATCAGCCCGAGCGAGCATGTGTTGAAGGGCAAGCTCGACGCGGCGATGGCGGACGGGATCTACCGCGAGACCGGACTCACGATCGGCCAGTTGGCGACTCGCCTCGGCACGCCCGAGCATCGGCTGCGCGCGCTGATCAACCAGCGGCTCGGCTATCGTAATTTCTCGGCCTTTCTCAACGCCCATCGGATCAACGAGGCGAAGACGCTGCTGGCCGACCCGGCGCAAGTCGATCGACCGATCCTGACGATCCCGATGGACCTCGGCTATGCCAGCCTTGCGCCGTTCAACCGCGCCTTTCGCGACACAGCCGGACAAGCACCAAGCGAATTTCGCCGGGCGCAGATCGTGCGCAACTGAAAAAAGCCGATCGATTCCGAAACCGATCGAAGATTTTCAGCACCGCCGCGACGGCCGCCGCGCAAACGGGCAGCGCCGTGGCATCGCCTTTGTCGGAGTCTCGCCATGTCCCTGCTGTCCTCGCTTACGCCGATGCTGTCCGAAATCGCCAATGAGACGCGTTGGGCGGTGCAGATCGAATTCGAACGTTATCTGGCCGGGGCGGCGGGAGTCGCGATCCTCTATTGGCTGATCCGCCGCTGGATCGAGCCGCGCCGAATCCAGGCCGCCAAGCCGAGTCTCGCCGATCGCCGCCGCGAATTCGGCCAATCGGTACAAGCGATTCTCGTCTTCTCGGTGGTCAATCTGCTGACCTTCGCGATGTATCGGGCGGGGTGGTTGCCGATTTCGCAGGGCGAACCGATCCTCGGCATTCTGATCGCGCAGATCGTGGCGATGGTGATCCTGCACGACACATGGTTTTATTGGATGCACCGCACGCTGCACCTGCGCGCCTTGTTCCGGCGCGCGCACGCCGCGCATCATCGCAGCCGCACACCGACAAGCTGGGCCGCGTACAGCTTCGCGCCGATCGAGGCGGTGTTCGAGAGCATCTACGTCCCGGCGATGTTCGTCATCGTCAGCCATGTTGCGCCGATGCAGCCCTGGGCGATCTTCGTCTTCCTCGGCCATCAGATCGCGCGCAACGCGATCGGCCATTCGGGGTTCGAGCTGGCGTGGCCCGGCTTCACGCGCGCGCCGCTGACCGGCTGGCTGACGACGACGACGCATCACGACCTGCACCATACCGAGGGGCGCTATAATTTCGGGCTGTACTTCACCTGGTGGGACCGGATCATGGGCACCGAGCATCCGCACTATCATGCGCGGTTTGAGGCGGTGGTGGGGCGGCGCGCAGTGGAGCAACCGGTCGCGGCGTGATCCGGCCTATTGCACCGCCGCGACCTGCTGCACCGTGGCGCCGGTCGGGCGGTAGAGCACGCGCTCGGCGAACAGTCGATTCGCCAGCGGTACGTCGTTGCGCTCGTAATAAAGCGGGCCGGGCAAGCGCTGCTGCCATGCCAGCGCCTCCGGCAGCGTCCCGTTGGCGCTGTCGAAATCGCCGGTCTGGTGATAGACCGGATCGGCAAAGGCAGCGTCTGCGGTGATGATCGTCCAGCCGTCTTGGCGCAGCGCGCTTACGAGATCGCCGACATAGCGCGCCGCGATATCGGTTTCGTGAAGCAGCAGCACTTGCGGGGTTTGCCGCCCGGCGACACGCCGCATCAACGCATCGGAAAAGTCGGCCGATTGCACCATCGTCTCGACATAGAGATCGCGAAGTGCTGCATCGTTGATCGGTTTTCCGGCCTTTTTTGCCGCGATCGTCTGGCCTTCGATATTCCAGTCGGACCCGTCGACGCTGACCCAAGCGATCTGCAAGCCCCGTGCGGCGAGGCCGTCGAGCACCGCACGGCGTTTTTCCCGATCGCGGCCACCCTGGTTGAGGCCGGGGAAGCGGAACCACGGGCGGTAATTGCGCTGGCCCTTCAGCACGGCTTCGGCCTTGTCGATATCGGCAAGAAAAGCGTCTGCCGACATCGCGCGCAAATCACGGTGCGACCAGGTGTGATCGGCGATCGCATGCCCCGCCGCAGCATAAGCCGCGAGCCGCGCGCCACCGTCATTTTTCGGGCCGATTCGCCCCGGATTGGCGAAGAAGGCGGCTTGGCGGACGCCGCTGGCGCGCAACGCCGCGATCAGCCGCGTGGTGCGTTCGGCGGGCGTGTAGAAAGCGCCGGGGCCGCGCGGGATATCGTCAAAGGTCAGCGCGATGCGCTTCCCGGGGACAAGCCCCGCGAGCGGCGCGGCCTTCGGTGCTTGCGCGCGCGGTAGCAGCCCGACCGCCAGCGGCAGCGCGACCAGCACGAGTCCGGCCACGAACATCACCTGGCGCAGCGGAGTCATCGGGCGGGGCTCATACCCTTAATCTTGCCCTAACCAACCGCCCGACGCAAAGGATGGTGATGATCGTTCGCGCGGAATCGGGACGGTCCCGTCACCCCGCGATATGCGCCCGGCATTGCATCAACGGCTGAATTCGCGTTCCGAACGCCTCCACCCCTTCCACGAAATCGTCGAAGGTTAGCAACACACCGCCGGTATTGGGCACCTCGGCCATCTCATCGAGCATCCGCGCGACGCTTTCGTAACTGCCGACCAGCGTCCCCATGTTGATGTTGACCGCGCCTTCGGGCGCGGCGAGTTGGCGGACGTTGGTGTCCTTGTTGACCGTGTCCTTGGCGCCTTGATCGGCGAGCCAGGCGATCGCCTCGACATCGACGCCGTCATTGTACGATTTCCACTTGGCCATCGCTTCTTCGTCGGTTTCGGCGGCGATGATCATGATCAGCACGAAAATCGACACGGCGCGCCCGGTCTTGGCGGTGGCGGCGGCGAGGCGAGTGTTGTTCGAGGCAAACGCCGTCGGGGTGTTGACGCCCTTGCCCAGGCAAAAGGCGTAATCCGCCCATTTTGCGGAGAAAGCGAGGCCCTCGTCGGACGACCCGGCGCAGATGGTCTTCATGTCGCCTTCCGGTTTGGGCCGGACGCGGCAATCCTCCATCTGATAGTATTCGCCCTTGAAGTCGCTCACCCCCTCGGCCCACAATTCGCGCAGGATATGCGCATATTCGTCGAGCATCTTGTAGCGATTGCGGAAATGCTCGTCGCCCGGCCACACGCCCATCTGGGTATATTCGGGTGGCTGCCAGCCGGTGATGAGGTTCAATCCGAACCGCCCGTGGCTGATCGAATCGATCGTGTTGCACATCCGCGCGGCGAAGGCGGGCGGGATGACGAGCGTCGGGCAGGTCGCGAAAATCTTGATCTTTTCGGTGACCGCAGCGAGCCCCGCCATCAGCGTGAAGCTCTCAAGGCCATATTCCCAGAACTCGGTTTTGCCGCCGAACCCGCGCAGCTTGATCATCGACAGCAGGAAATCGAGGCCGTGCTTTTCCGCCGACTGCGCGATCGTCTTGTTGAGATCGAACGACGGCATGTATTGCGGCGCATTCTCGCTGATCAACCAGCCGTTGTTGTTGATGGGCACGAAAACGCCGACTTGCATGGGGTTACTCCTCTACGGTTTCGCCCGCCAGCCAGGCGAGCACGAAGCTGTTGAAGGCGCCCGGATCGACCACGTTGACCGCATGCCCGCCATGCTCGGCACGGCAGAAACCGGCGATCGGCAGCCCGTTGGCAAGGGCCACACCTGCGTTCGGCGGGACGAGCATATCGTCGTCGGACACCACGACCAGCACTGGTCGATGGATCTCGCGCAACCGTTCCGAAACGTCGAACGCGGCGAGTGCGGCGATCCGTTTCTCCATCGTCGCTGCACCGGGAAAATGCGCGAGCTGTTCGGGCAGTTCGGCCTCTAGCAGGGCGTCGTTCGCCGAGATCCAGTTCGGCGGATAGAGAAACAGCGGCTGCGCGCGCAGATACGCCTCCGCCCCGCTGCCGCGCAGCAATGCGAGCCGCGCAGCGAAGCAGCGCAGGAAGTGCGGATCGGGCGACGCCCAGCCATTGACCACCACCAATTTGTCGATCCGGTCGGGAGCCAACAGCGCCAGTGCCAGTGCGGCGACACCGCCCGCGGCATGACCGACAATCGTCGCGCGCGGCAGGTCGAGCGCGTCGATCAGCGCGAGGATGTCGGCGGCGAAATCGTCGACAGTGACCACTTCGGGCAACGCGCGGTCGCTGCGCCCGGTGCCGCGATGATCGTAAGCGATGACGCGGTACTGCGTGGCGAGCGCGGTGATGTTGGGTTTCCAGTAGCTCGCTGATCCGCCGAGGCCCGAGGACAGGATCAGCGGCGGGGCGTCGTCGGGCCCGTGGGTTTCGTAATAGAGGCCTGCGGCTTGGGGCATTATCTCACCCCTGCCCTTCCCCGGCGAAGGCCGGGGCCCAGTCGCAGGACGGAAGGAAACTGCGCGTAGCACTTGAACAACGCAACGCTCGCAACTGGGCCACGGCCTTCGCCGGGGAAGCGGAACAGGGGGAAGCTGTTTTACCCAAGATGCGCAACGCTTGCGATCTCGACCAGGCATTCGGGCTTCACCAGATCGGCGCGGATGCAGTAGCGCGCTGGCTTCGCGCCCGGAAAGTATTGAGCATAGACCGCGTTGAAGGCGGCATAATCGGCGAGATCCTTCAGGAAGATATGGTTCATCGCCACATCTTCCAGCGTCGCGCCCGCCGCCTCCAGCGTGATCTTGATCACGTCGAGCACATGCCGCGTCTGCGCCGCCGCATCGCCGACATGCAGCACCGCGCCGCCCTCGCCCAGCGCCAGCACGCCCGAGACATAGACGGTGTTCCCGGCCTTCGCGCCGGCCGAATAGGGCGCGATCGGGGTGGGGAATTGCGGGGGGTTGATCGGTTCGAAGGGCATTATGCTACTCCTGTGGTGACTGCCCGAAACTTCCGCAGAAATCCGCGGTCGTGCTAATCCAGCCGAAGAATTTCTCGACATTATAGACGCTCGCCGCCTGCATTTCGGGTGGGCCGAGATGGTGCGTCGCATCCTCCAGCATCACCCCGAAATATTCGAGGTGGAAGCCGTCACGCAGCGTGCTTTCGACGCAGACGTTGGTCGCAATGCCGACGAACACGATGTTGCGGATGCCGCGCGACCGCAGCACGCTGTCCAGTTGCGAATTGAAGAACGCCGAATAGCGCGTCTTGTGCAGGCTGATGTCACCCGGCTGCGGGGTCAGCGCATCAACCAAGGCATAATCCCACCCGCCGCGCGCGAGCAATTGGCCGGAAAGTTCAGGCCGCTTGCGCATCGTCTTCAGCGCATTGGACTTGTGGAAATTGGGCGAACCGGGGCCGCCCGCTTCCTTGTAATCCGGGTCCCAGCCATTTTGCAGGAACACCACTTGCACCCCCGCGGCGCGGGCAGTTTCAAGAACCGTGGCGATCTTGCCGATCGTGCCCGCCGCCCCCGCAATATCGAACCCGGCGAGATCGACATAGCCGCCCTCGCTCGCATAGGCATTCTGCATGTCGATCACGACGACGGCGGTGGTCTCCGCCGCAAGCCGCAGCGCCTCGGGCCGCGCGGGCAGCGTGATCGCCGCTGCGCCTTCGCCGCCGGGGCACATTACGGTCTGGTCGTCGGACATCGGCGCTCCTGCAGTGCGAAGCGCGAGTGTGATCGGCGCAAGCGCGTTCGGCAAGTCCCGTCAGGTGCGCGATGCGCGCGCGACGGTTTGTTCCGGTGCTGGCAAGCTGATCGCGGTGCCGAAGATCAACAACATGACCCCGCCGAATAGCTGGCCGGTGTCGGCCGCGCCGATGAGGCCACCCACGAGCAGGACCAGCCCGGCCGTCCCCATCGCCATGCTTCCCGCGCGGAACATCCGATGGCGCTGCGGCGCGCGCGTCGCCCATGCACCACCGAAAATTCCAACCAGCCCAAGCAGCGCGAGAACCCCGGCTAGGACGGTGATAAAATGCGCAAGTGTCATCGTGATCAGCCCTTTCAAACGATATGCACCACTGACATTTAGTCATGTACACATGACACTCGATCTTGTCAATGCGCTTCAGCTTGCGCCGCAAACCGCGGCGCGCTAGGGCAAACGCCGTCGATGCACGGTTGCGCGACAAGGCGCGCGGGTGTAGTACAATGGTAGTACAGCAGCCTTCCAAGCTGAATACACGGGTTCGATTCCCGTCACCCGCTCCACCGCCGAACCCGGCCCGATGACCGATTTCACAACCGCGCGCGACCAGATCGTTGCGGTCGGGCGGTGGCTCGACGGCAAGGGCTGGGCGCCGGCGACTTCGGGCAATTATTCGGTTCGGCTGGACGATGGCAGCTTTGCCGTCACGGTATCGGGGCGGCACAAGGGGCGGCTGACGCCCGACGATGCGATGCGCGTCGATGCAGCGGGCGAATCGCTCGACGGCAAGCGCCCCTCGGCCGAGACGGCGCTGCATCTCGCTTTGTATCGCGCTTTCCCGGACGTCGGCGCGGTCCTGCACAGCCATTCCCCCGCCGCCGTCGGGCTGAGCCGCGCCGTGACCGGGGACGGTTATACGCTTACGGGCCACGAAATGCTGAAGGCGCTGCCCGGCATCGCGACGCACGATGCGTCGGTTATCCTGCCGATCGTAGAAAACAGCCAGGACATGGCGGTGATCGACGCAGGCATCACGCCGCGCCTGCTGGAACCGGGTGCGATCCCGGCCTATCTGATCCGCAGCCACGGCCTGTACGGCTGGGGCCGCGACATGGCGGAGGCCGAACGCGTGATCGAGGCGATCGAATGGATGATCGCCGCCGAGCTGGCTGAAAGGAGCTTCCGATGAGCCGCTTGCAAGTCTTTGCCGAAGATGACGGCACGAGCGCCTTGCTCGACACCAGCGACGCTACCGCGATTGCGGCGGCGCTCGGCCAGATCGGCGTGGCGTTCGAACGCTGGCCGCTCAAGCCGCTCGATGCCGACAGCGACATCCTTACGGTCTATGCTGACGAGGTCGCACGACTGACCGCGCAAGGCGGCTATCGCTCGATCGACGTGGCGCGGATCGCGCCCGACCATCCCGATCGTGACGCGCTGCGCGGGAAATTCCTGTCCGAACACACGCATGGCGAGGACGAAGTGCGCTTCTTCGTCGCGGGCGAGGGGCTGTTCACGCTCCACCATGACGCGCGCGTGTTCACCATGCTGTGCTGCGCGGGCGATCTGATCTCGGTGCCAGCCGGGATGCGGCATTGGTTCGACATGGGGGCGGCCCCCAGCTTCACTGCAATCCGGCTGTTCGTGAACCCCGACGGCTGGGTCGCGGCGTTCACCGGCAGCGACATTGCGACGCGCTTTCCCCGGCTGGAGCCCGCGTGACGGCGATCCTGACCGATATCGAGGGGACAACATCGAGCATCGCCTTCGTGGCGGAGGTGCTGTTTCCCTATGCCCGCGCGCGCGTCGCCGATTATGTCGCGGCGCACCGGGAAGAGACGGCGGCGATCCTGGCCGAGGTTACCGCGACCGAGCCGGGCGATCCGGTCGCGACGCTGATCCGCTGGATCGACGAGGACCGCAAGGCGACCCCTTTGAAAGCGTTGCAGGGGATGATCTGGGCGGATGGCTATGCGTCGGGCGCGTTTCGCGGGCATGTTTATCCCGATGCGGTTGCGGGCTTGCGGCGCTGGCACGCGGCGGGGGTGCGGCTTTACGTGTTCTCATCGGGGTCGGTGGCGGCACAGAAATTGCTGTTCGGGTATAGTGACGCGGGGGATCTGACGCCGCTCTTCTCGGGGTATTTCGACACGAATATGGGGGCGAAGCGCGAGGCGGGGTCTTATGCCAAGATCGCCGAGGCAATTGGCGACACGCCTGCCGACGTGCTGTTTCTGTCCGACACGCCCGAGGAGGTGGCGGCGGCACGGGAAGCGGGGATGGAAGCGCGGTTGATCGACCGAGTGGGTGGCGAGGGGGATGTGTCTAGTTTCAATGAAGTACACGCCACCCCGGCGAAGGCCGGGGCCCGGTAGCGAAAACGATTTTTTGGTGAGCACAACTCTCGGTTGATAAACCTGTGCGACTGGGCCCCGGCCTTCGCCGGGGAAGCGGGTAAAAAACAAGATATGATCCTCGAAGGCATCCATCAACGCTCCATCAAGCGCACCGCCGACGGCGCGGGCGCCTGCATCCTCGATCAGCGCGAACTGCCGTGGGCGGTCACATGGGTCGAACTCCGCAGCGCCCGCGATGCCGAAATCGCGATCCGCGAGATGTGGACGCGCGGCGCGCCGCTGATCGGGGCCACCGCCGCTTACGGCTTGGCGATGGCGCTGGCCGAGGATGGATCCGATAGCGCGCTTGCGGCGAGTTATGCGCTGTTACTCGAGGCGCGCCCGACGGCGGTGAACCTCAAGTGGGCGCTCGACAAGATCGTCGAGGCCGCTCGCCCCCTCCCCGTTTCGGACCGCGCCGCCGCCGCTTTCGCGCGCGCCGATGCGATTTGCGACGAGGATGTCGCGCTCAATCAGGCGATCGGACAGCACGGCCTCGCGATGTTGCGCACACTCCACGCGCAGCACCCCGAACGCCCGCTCAACATCCTGACGCATTGCAACGCCGGGTGGCTGGCGACGGTCGATTACGGCACCGCGACCGCGCCGATCTACTTGGCGCACGATGCCGGGCTTCCGGTGCATGTCTGGGTCGACGAAACGCGCCCGCGCAACCAGGGCGCGTTGCTCACGGCGTTCGAACTGGCCGGGCACGGCGTGCCGCATACCGTTATCACCGACAATGCCGGCGGGCATTTGATGATGAGAGGCCAAGTCGATGCGGTGATCGTCGGGACCGACCGGGTGGCCGCCAATGGTGATGTGTGCAACAAGATCGGTACTTATTTGAAAGCGCTGGCGGCGAAGGACAATGCTGTGCCGTTCTACGTTGCGCTGCCCTACACCACCTTCGACCCCGATACCGCGACCGGTGCCGACGTGCCGATCGAGGAACGACCCGGCGAGGAAGTAACGTGGGTTGCCGGGGAAGGCGGGCGGATTCGCGTGACCGCATCGGATGCCGCGAACCCCGCCTTCGACGTCACCCCGGCGCGGCTTGTGACGGGATATCTTACCGAACGCGGTCTGGTCGACCGGGTATGAGCGCGCAGGAACGGTCGCTTGCAGCGGTAAAACGTCGTTTTGCGCTGACGATGAGCGTGATCCTTGTTTTCGCCTTTGCCATTCGCATTGCCGTGCGAGCGGCAAGTGGAAGCGCGTTCTTCTGGAAAAACAGCTACCTCTTCTATTATACGTTGGCGCATTCCCTTGCGAACGGTGACGGCTATTCGGCCGCCAACGGTCATCCGACGGCGTTTCGGGTTCCATTTTATCCCATGTTCATCGCCGCTGCCACTCAAGGGCGGCACGATTTCTGGGCGCTCCTGATCGCGCAAGCACTCGTTTCCACCGGGACCGTGGCCTGCGCAGCAGCGTTGGCATGGCGGTTTTTTGGGCGCGGTGCTGCTTTGACCGCGGCCGCGCTGGCGGCGCTTTACCCTTATTATGTGTGGCATGACACTTCGTTACAGGAAACGGGGTTGCTGACGTTTCT
The DNA here is from genome assembly GCF_014636175.1 of Sphingomonas psychrolutea. GTDB lineage: Bacteria > Pseudomonadota > Alphaproteobacteria > Sphingomonadales > Sphingomonadaceae > Sphingomonas > Sphingomonas psychrolutea. The sequence goes on from NZ_BMDW01000008.1 coordinate 109,297, forward strand.
GACTGCTTTCGCCACCGTATTGCTATTCGCGACGCAACAATCGCGGTCGCTGACACTGGCGGCATCGACCGGGTTCGTGCTCGGACTCGCAATCCTGACGCGATCGATCGTTTTGCCCTTTGCCGTTTTCGCGGCGGCATGGCTGATCGTGACGGAACAATCGAGGCACGCGCTCGGCACGCGGATCGCCACCGCGCTGATCTGCGGTGCCGCGATCGTTGCAACAGTGTCGCCTTGGCTGATCCGCAATCACGGTGTGACCGGGCACTGGACGCTCAGCACCGAATTCGGCGCGGCCGTCTATTTCGGTAACAACCCGCATACCTTCGATTTCTATCCGCGACAAACCATCGACCTCAGCGCCGCCGCAGCACGCGCGGCGCTGACAGCAGACGATCGTTCGACGATAGGTGCGTTTCGCAATGATGAAGTAGCGCGGGGCGCTTGGTTCCAGCGACGTGGCATGGACTATATTATGGCCAACCCAGGCCGCTTCCTCATCGGCGCGATCCGCAAGAACCTCGCAGCTTTCGGCGTGCTACCCAGCCCGCGGCATGATTGGAAAACGGATCTGATCCAAGGCGGAGCTTATGGGATCATCCTTGCCCTTGCCCTGGTCGGCCTATGGCAGACGCGCTCGCGGTGGCGCGAGTTCGTGCCAGTCTATGCCAATTTCATTCTGTTTGCTGGCATTACCAGCGTACTTTGGGCGCATTCGAGCCACCGCGCTTTCCTCGATGTCTATCTGATCGTGTTCGCCGCAAGCGCACTGGTCGCCATCGTACCCAAGATCAGGGCCGCTTTTCCATCCGCGCGAGCGCCGCATCCAGCGTAGCGTCCTGCTTGGCAAAGCACAGCCGCACGACAGTGGTGACCGGATCCTCGGCATAGAAGGCCGAAACCGGGATCGTCGCCACCCCGGCCTCCTCGATCAGCCACGCGGCAAAGGCAACGTCACCCATCGCGATGCCCGATGCGGTCAGGTCGATGTTGAGGAAATAGGTCGCGCTGCTCGGCAACACGGCATAACCGAGCGCGCCGAGGCCCGCCGCCAGCCGGTCGCGCGAGCCTTGGTAGCCCGCGCGCATATCCGCGAAATAGGCCGCGTCCTTCCCCAGCCCGAACGCGGCTGCCGCTTGCAGATTGGGCGGGGTGGTGAAGGTAAGGAATTGATGCGCCTTGGCCAGCACACTCGCAATCGCGGGCGCGGCGCACATCCAACCGACTTTCCAGCCGGTGAGCGAGAAGATCTTGCCCGCCGACCCGATCTTGACGGTGCGATCCCGCATCCCCGGCAGCGTCATCAGCGAACGATGCGCAAGGCCGTCGAACACGACATGCTCCCACACTTCGTCGCAAATCGCGATGGCATTATGGCTGATGCAGAAATCGGCGAGTAGCGCGAGTTCCGCGGGCGTGGCCAGCGTGCCGCACGGATTGAGCGGCGAATTGAGGATGACGAGCCGGGTGCGGTCGCTCGCCGCCGCCGCGAGCGCGCTCGCCGTGATGCGCCATTCGGGCGGCTCAAGCCGGACGAGCTTCGCCACGCCGCCCGCGCGCTGTACCAACGGCAGATAGGCGTCGTAGAGCGGCTGAAACATCACCACTTCGTCGCCGGGCGAGACCAACGCAAAGATCGCCGCCGCCAACGCCTCGGTCGCGCCCGAGGTGACGATCACTTCGTCGGGCGAGAGATCGAGCCCCTGATGCACGCGGTAATGATCGGCCACCGCTTGGCGCAGTGTGGGGGTACCCGCCATCGGCGGATATTGGTTCGAGCCTTCGAGCAGCGCGCGCGCGCCTTCCGCGAGCACATCCTCCGGCCCGCGCCCGTCGGGGAAGCCCTGGCCGAGATTGATCGCGCCGGTTGCGCGCGCGCGCGCCGACATCGTCTCGAAGATCGTGGTGCCAAGCGCGGTGTAAACTGGATTCATCGTGGGCGCCCGGGAAAGCCTGATCTCCCCCGACGCTTTATCACACGAAAGCCAATGCGTAAGACCTACAGGCGCTCAATTACCCCGCATCGCGCGGCTGAGTTCGGCATTGGTCGGTTCGTGCGCCGACTCCTCGACGAGCGTCACCGTCATCCTCTCTGCAACCTTCGCCGCGCCGGGCGCCGGTCCATCGAGGAAGCGGTAAAGCAGCCCGCGCGAATCCGCCGTCATGTCGCGCACCACCGGCATGAAGCGGAACGCTTCGAAATTCGCTGGGTCGGTCAGCGTTTTGAGCAACGGGCCATAAGCATGGACTTGCGCCGGATCGTCGAGCCGCAGCCAATTGTCCATGCACGGCGCCATCGCATACCAATTGATCAGCACGGCATTGTAGACGTTGGCCCATGTCGCGGGGACCTGTTCCAGCCCGTTATCGGGCAATGTCCGCGCATACATATAGGTGGTAACTTGCGGATCGATCCCGCTCACCGGCACCACCGCATCCGCGCCGGGCACGAAGACGAAGCCGTTGACTTGCCCCTGGCTGCCGATCACGTCGAACGCGACTTGGCCGTTCGCATCGGTCGACGCGACCGAAGTGACCGTCACGCTCGACGCGGACGCTGCAATCGTCACCGGTACCCCTGCCCCGACCGGCACCCCGCGCGCATAGACTTGCGCGACGGCGGTCTTGGTGTCGCCCTGATCGAGATAGAGGTTGGGGGTGAGCGGAATCGCACGCAGCGCGCTCTCGGTCGCAAGCACCGTTCCGTTGCTTTGGCGCAGGCACAGATCGGCATCGGCGGCGATTGCCGCGGCGCTTGGATCGAGCTTGAGCGTCACCAGACCCGACGCCCGATCATAGGCAGCCTTGTCATAATCGGCATAGGCGAGGCTGCCGAGCACCGCGAGATCGGTGCCGCTGGCATCGCGTGCGACAACATCGATCTGCCCCAAATTCTGTTTGGTCAGCGCCTGATCGACTTCGCTGACGCTGTTGCCCAGGTCGAGCGTCAGCGTGTCGCCGTCGATCCGCGCGAAGGCGGTGCCGAACGCGGTCGCCCCCTCGCTCGACAGCAAGGCGCGGTCGCCCGGCTCGCGGATCGGCTCGCCCGTGCGCCACAGCCCGACCACGCCGACAATCTCGCTGCGCGCCGGATTAGGCTGAAAACCACCGCCGAGCAACTTGGCCTGCAATTCGGCGGCGCGCGCCGCCTGACGGCGTTTCTGTTTGGCCGGATCGCTGGCATCACCGAGCGCGGGATCATCATAATAGACCGTGAAATAGGAATTCCACCGCACCGTCAGCCCGAGCACGCCGGGATCCTCAAGCGCGGTGTTGAGCGCCTGCAGCGCGGGCGAATCGAAGGCGTCGATTTGGAGCCCGTCGGCCTTGGCGAACGCCGTTTGCCAAATGACCGAGGCGACGCCTGCGATCATGCGATTGGCACCGTTACGGCGGAAGTTGATGTAGCGCGCGGTGAAGCGCGTGGTGCGCGGCGCATAGATCCGACAACCCCCGGCGATCCCCAGACTGAGCGCATCAAAAAATAGCTGCGAACTGAACGCACCGTACGGCTCGCAATCGACCAGCATCCCCTGGAAGCCGACCGGCGCGCTGACAAACGGATCGTCGGTGACGACCCCGCCGCCGGTATCGACGCCGCTGATCTGCGTATCGAAAAAGGTCGATCGGTGCGTGCCCCCCGGGTTCCAATTGCCATTCTCGACCGCGGTGATCGCCTCGTCGCGAAAGGCTTGCGCGGTTTCGGCCGGGATTTGCCCCCAAGAGGCCGCCGCTTCGTCATACATCGTGCTGTAATTGTTGGTGGTGATCGGGTCCCACGCCACTTTGCCGCGGAACAGGATATGCGGGGTTTCGAGGACACTCACAGCAATGCTCCCTCGGTGGTGGGATTGTAGAGGAAGCTCGGCCCCGACACTTTGGTCGGATCGGCGAGCGGGGTGCGGAACGCGACGAGCATCGCCATCCGCAAATCGAACATCGCCTGCGCGGCGTTGCCCATCCGCGCGGGTTCGCCCGAGACAGCCCGCTGCAGCTCATCGACCATCAGCGCATAAGCGTCATCGCAGGCGGCTTGTGCGGCTTGCGCGGCGGGCGGATCGTTCGAAAAGTCATGCTCGCCGGGATCGGAGATCGCCGGAAACACCGCATCCCAATCGACGCCGAGCGGCTCGGGGCCCCACGTATAGCCCTTCTCGGTCCCCGGCGCCTTGGTCAGTACGCGATCGTAGAACACCTCACCGAAGCGATAGAAATGCGCGATGTCGTTCTGGAAATCGAGCGGATCATCGGGTGCACCCTCGCCTTCGGAAATGATCTGCGTAATCGCGAGATGGGCATCGGCGTAATTGTTGACCGCGAAAATCTGGCCCGCAAAGAACTGATTGTCGGTGATCTGGTTGCGATCGACATGCCACGCCTCGGGCGGCAAGGTGGCGAGATAGGCATCGAGCATCGTATAGAATTGCCCGATCGTCATCGCCTGTGGTCCGGCGGCGAGCGATGCCTTCAGGATCGGGAAATCGGGCACCTTCTCCGGCTCCTCAATGTTCATCGCCTGTTTCATCGCATCGCGCGACAAGGGCAGCAGATGGATATCGAGCGGTGTGCCGTGCGGGCCGATATCGCCCGGCAACGGCCCGGGATAGGTCGGCGGGGTGAGCGTGGGTGACCCACCCAGCGCATTCAGGATGTTGCAGGCGAGGCACATGTGCACCATTTCCTGCAGCATCACCGAGCGGATTCGCGCGCCTGCTGCGGGGTTCTTACCCGGCGGGATCGAGAAGAGCGCGTAGAGATAGGGCGGCAGCGTGCCGAACTCGACGCCGATCGCGGTCTGGAGCAGATCGAAGGCGTCCTCCAGCGTGTCGAGCGGCCTGGCCTGCAGTCGGATCATAGCGCGTTCCCCCGATGTCTTTCCTAAGGGATTGCATTGTTTGCCGAGTCGCGGAAGCACAAACATCGTCGGATCGGAGTATTTTTACAGTAATGCTCACGACATCTTACCGTAAAAAACTCCAGACCCGTGGTCCACGGGCATCAAGGCGACAGACCTTGCTCAGGCTGTGGCGTACCGCATAGGTTGCGATCCGCGAGTCGTAATTGGCAGCATCAGGATCGGCGAAGTCCCAGTCGGGTGGATTGAAGGTAGAAAACCCATTGATGGTCGGCAGTTGCCAATGCTCGGCCAGCAACATCGCGTCGACGTTATGCGGGTATAGCGCGGTGCGTTCGGCATCGACGTACAGCGGCGCATCGCGACGCGCGCTTACCACGTAGAAGCTACGGCACTCCTTCGGGGGTGACGAAAGCGACCACAATGCCGCACCGTCTTGACTCCGGCTAACTTGCACCGGCACGTCGCTGCCGAACTGTTCGGCGATCAGCAGCGCGACCATGCCCGCCAGCAAAATCGGTCGCCGCCCGGCCCAATCGCGCGCGCGCGTCCGCCAGGCACCGATACCGAGCAGCAGCACCGGCAAGATCAGGAACAGCTGGAAGCGCAACACGACGCGCATCCCCTTCGCCCCCGGCACAAGGTCGTAGACCAGCGCCCAGGCGGAGACACCGCCGACCCGGATCGTGAGCAACCAGCACAACAGGATTGCCGCCGCAAACGCCCGAAACACGGCGTCGACCGCGCCCCCGTTGACCGTGCGCCGCCGTATGACGGCTTGCCATAAAGCGACGGTTGCGAGGATGAACAGCAGCAGCGGGATGCCGGTGCCATGTTCACCCTCAGGCATCGCATTGCCCAATAACCGCACCAGCCAGCCCCACATATAATTGGCAGTGCCGACGTTCACCGGATCGAGCGGCAGGACGAGATAGGGGAGCACTGCTTGATAGGATTGCCCGCCAGTCTCGCGCGCCTTGGGCAAATACACGTTCAGGAACGGGATCGCTGCGATCGCAAAGACGATGCCGCCCACCTCCAGCACCAGATTGTGCCGCACGGCCAACCGCAGCAGGGCGATCGGACGCCATTGCCCGCTCATCACCACCCAGCACAAAGCGAAGACTGCGCCGAAGAAGATCGTGAACCACGCCATATAGAAAGCGGTGAACAGCCATGCGGCCAGCAGGAGCGCGAGCCCGGCGGCCGCGCAGCACGCCGCGCCGCGTCGCCTTGCTTGCTCGGCATGGCGCACCGCTACGGCAAGGATCATCGCCACCGGCAACAACGCGATGCTCTGCAATTGCGCGTGCCCGGCCTGGACCATCAGGCCATTCGCATTGGTGAAGAGGAAGGCGACCAGCAAGCCAGCGCCCCGCCCCCAGCGCAGCGATCGCGCGACCAAAGCATAGGCCGCGAAGAAGCCGATCGTCTTGAAGGTCGCAATGTTGAGCGTATCGGCAAGGAACGGGTCAGCGACCAGCCGCCAGAACGCATAGACCATCCCGTACAGGAAATAGCCGTCATTATAGCCGAGCGTTGCCGGATAGGGATGAAAATAGTTGGTGACGTTCCACGTCGACGCGCCCGCCAGCACATTGCGCCAATGTTCGAGAATGCTGATCTCGATGATGCCGTCGGCGCGATCGCTGAAGCCTTGGTCGAAGCCGCTGGCGATGACCTTGCGGAAAAACAACAGCATCGCGACGCCATAGGTCAGCACCACGGCTGCCGGGTCGGGCCACGCCGGTGTCGAATCTGCGTGCTGCCCACTCATCGCCGCGACCCTAGGGACGCGCGCGCGATCACGCAAAACCCCGATCCGATATGCCACAGCCGTTGCGCCGAGCCCAGGCCTGCGGCAACACCGCGCAACGATGGCCGAAATACGATCCCCTCTCCCGCCGCGCCGCGTGTTCGTCCTTGGGGCGACCGGGACGATCGGACAGGCGACGGTGCGCGCGCTGGTCGAACGCGGGCATAGCGTCGTGTGTTTGGTGCGCGCGAAGACGGGGACGGGCGGCAAGATGTCCGCGACCGAGATTGCAGCGATACTGCCCGGCGCGGAGTTGCGCTTCGGCGATGTGACCGATCCGGCATCGCTGGCACGCGACGGGTTTCGCGGCGAGCGGTTCGACGTTTTGCTCTCCTGTCTCGCCTCGCGCACAGGCGCACCCAGGGACGCCTGGGCGATCGACCACCGTGCGCATGTCAGTGCGCTTACCGCCACGCAGGCGGCGGGGGTAACGCACATGGTGCTGCTCTCGGCGATGTGCGTGCAAAAGCCGCTGCTGGCGTTTCAGCACGCCAAATTGGCGTTCGAGGCCGCGCTGATCGAATCGGGCGTGACCTATTCAATCGTCCGCGCAACGGCGTTTTTCAAATCGCTTTCGGGCCAGATCGAGCGCGTTCGCCGCGGCAAGCCGTTCCTGCTGTTCGGCGATGGTCGGCTGACCGCGTGCAAGCCGATCAGCGACGATGATCTCGGGCGCTATCTGGCCGAGTGTATCGATCTGCCCGAGCGCCATAACAGCATTCTACCGATCGGCGGGCCCGGCGCTGCCATTACGCCGCGCGAACAGGGCGAGCGGTTGTTCGCATTGTTGGGGCGCAAACCGCGCTTCACATCGGTGCCGATCAAGCTGCTCGACACGATCATCGCGGTGCTCGGCACGCTCGGTCGCGTGGTCCCGGCGCTGGCCGACAAGGCCGAGCTGGCGCGGATCGGGCGCTATTATGCGACCGAATCGATGCTGGTGCTCGACCCTGCGACCGGGCGCTACGATGCGACGGCAACGCCTTCGACAGGCACCGAAACGCTGTTCGATTTCTATGCGAAAGCCGTTAAAGGCGAGGCATCGATCGATCGCGGCGACCATGCCGTTTTTTGATCCGGCGCGCAGCGGCAGATAAGGAACGCATGACCGAAACACCCACACGCTATGACGTCCTGATCGTCGGTGCCGGACACGGCGGCGCGCAAGCCGCAATCGCGCTGCGCCAGCGCAAATTTGTCGGGAGCATCGCGCTGCTCGGCGACGAGCCAGAGCTGCCCTACGAACGCCCGCCTTTGTCGAAGGAGTATCTGGCGGGGGACAAGCCGTTCGAACGGATCCTGATCCGCCCCGCCGCTTTCTGGGCCGAGCGCGACGTGACGCTGCTGCCGGGGCGAACGGTGGTGTCGGTCGATGCCGCCGCGCATAGTGTAACAACGGCGGACGGCGCGACGATCGGCTACAAGACGCTGATCTGGGCGACCGGCGGGAGCCCGCGGCGGCTGACCTGTGCGGGGCACGATCTGCGCGGCGTGCACGGCGTGCGCACGCGCGCCGATGTCGACCGGATGATGGCCGAACTGCCCGGCGTGACGCGCGCGATCGTCGTAGGCGGCGGCTATATCGGGCTCGAGGCGGCCGCCGTGCTGACCAAGCTCGGCAAGCACGTCACCGTGCTCGAGGCAGCATCCCGCGTGCTGGCACGCGTGGCGGGCGAACCGCTGTCGCATTTCTACGAGGTCGAACACCGCGCGCACGGGGTCGATTTGCGCACCGACATGCAGGTCGATTCGATCGTCGGACAGGACGGCGCGGCGAGCGGCGTGCGGCTGGCCGACGGCACGCTGCTCCACGGCGAACTCGTGATCGTCGGGATCGGGATCATCCCGGCGGTCGCACCGTTGCTGGCCGCAGGTGCGGCGGGCGGCAATGGCGTCGATACGGATGCGCTGTGCCGCACCAGCCTGCCCGACATCTTCGCGATCGGCGATTGCGCGGCGCACGCCAATGGCTTTGCCGATGGCGCCAAGATCAGGCTCGAATCGGTGCAGAATGCCAATGACCAGGCGACGACGGTGGCGAAACTGCTGACTGGGGAAGATCAACCCTATGACGCAGTCCCGTGGTTCTGGTCGAACCAATATGATTTGAAGTTGCAGACGGTTGGCCTGTCGACCGGATACGACGCGCTGGTTGTGCGCGGGGAGATGGCGGCGCGCAGTTTCTCGGTGATCTACCTGAAGCACGGCCGCGTGATCGCGCTCGACTGCGTCAACGCGACGCGCGATTATGTGCAGGGGCGGGCGCTAGTGGTGGCACGCGCGGTGGTCGATCCGGCGTTGCTCGCCGATGCGGGCGTGCCGTTGAAGGAGATGATGGCGGCTGGGTGAGCCTTTCCGCTCGCACTTCGCCGGAGAAGGTCTACCGGGGAAGGCGTAGCGGATCAGCAGCCCATCTGCTCCGCCAGCTCCTCCAGCGACCCCGCCCTATACTCCCACTCCTGCGCCGCCCCACGGTCCGGTGCGGGACGGCCGCCATATTCCATCGGGCGATCGACATAGGCCGTGCGCAACCCCGAGGCGCGCGCGGCGGCAAGGTCGCTATGGTGCGCGGCGACGAGGCAGAGTTCCTCCGGCGCGAGGCCCAAAATCTCCGCCGTGCCGAGATAGGCTTGCGGCATGGGTTTATAGACCCCGGTCGCCTCGGCTCCGAGGATCGCATCCCAGGGAAGACCCCCGCGCCGCGCCATTTCGAGGATCAGCGCGACATTGCCGTTGGACAGCGTGACGATCGGAAAACGCGCCTTCAACCGCGTCAGCCCCGCAACCACATCGGGCCACGGATCGAGCCGACGCCACGCCATTGCCAGATCGGCGACCGCCATATCGTCCGCGTGGACATCGTGCTGCGCCAACAGCGTATCGAGCGTCTCGCGATTGAGAACATCGAGCCGGGTATAGGCGCGGCGCCCCGAACGACATTCCTCCATCGCAGGCTGATACAGACCACGCCACGCATCGGCGAACGCGGCGGGATCCATGTCCCTCCGACCGAGCGGGCTGAAGAACGCCGCCGCTTCGCGCGCGATGCTGCTACGCCAATCGACGACGGTGCCGAAGACGTCGAAGGCCAGAACCTTTATCAGGCGACGATCTCGCGCAGCGCGGCCATCACGCCGCGGGTCTCTTTCTCGGTGCCGATCGTGATGCGCAAGCCATTGCCAAGCCCCTGCCCCGGCAGCCAGCGCACGATATAGCCGCGCTCCATCAGCGCCTTATACGCAGTCTCGGCGCTCACCGCGCCGTCGAACAGGACCAACACGAAGTTTGCAGCACTCGGAACGGCGCGCAGGCCCGCATTGCCGAGCTTGGCGATCTCGTCGTTAAACCACGCGCGCCACACCCGGTTATGCTCGCGCGACGCGGCGATGAAATCGGCGGCCCCCAGCGCCGCGACTGCGGCTTCCTGCCCCGCGGTCGTGCAGCAGAACGGCGCGCGGATGCGGTGCATCGCCGCGATCGCGTGCGCAGAGCCATAGCCCCAGCCGATCCGCTCAGCGGCGAGGCCGTGGATCTTGGAGAAGGTGCGCGTGACGAGCACGTTCGCCTGCGTGCGGGCAAGCTCGAGTCCGCCATCGTCCTCTTCGGGCAACAGATATTCGGCATAGGCCTGATCGAGCACCAACATCACGTGCGGCGGCAAACCGGCGTGCAGCCGCGCGATCTCGCGCGCCGGGGCATACGTGCCGGTCGGGTTGTTGGGGTTGGCGACGAACACGATCCGGGTGCGATCGGTCACGGCGGCGAGGATCGCATCGACATCGGTCGCATGGTCGCGGTCGTCCGCGATCACCAGCGTCGCGCCAACGCGGCGAGTTGCGATCTCATAGACGGCAAAGCCGTACCGCACCTGAATCACTTCATCGCCCGGCCCGGCATAGGCCCCGGCGATGAGGTGGAGGATTTCGTCCGATCCTGTGCCGTAAATCACGCGTGCCGGGTCAAGCTCGTGATGCGCTGCAATCGCTTCGCGCAGCACCGCCGCGCCCGCATCGGGATAGCGCGCCAGATCGCCGACATGCGCGACGAACGCCGCCTCGGCTTGCGGACTGGTGCCCAGCGGATTTTCATTCGACGACAATTTGACGACAGGCGCGCCGCTGTCGCTGGTCGACCGCCCCGGTACGTACGGGGCGATATCCATGATCCACGATTTAGGTTGGGGTGCGTTCATGGGACGCGCTTAGCGGGGAAAGCCGCCGCCTTCAATTCCTACTCCCGTTCCTCCCCGGCACGGGGAGGGGGACCGTGAGCATTCAGCGAACGGTGGAGGGGCAGTTACAGAGCGGCGCGCTTGTGGCTGCTCCTCCACCACTCGGCTGAAGAAGCCGAGCGGTCCCCCTCCCCGTTCCGGGGAGGAATAAGGAATTTACCCCCGTGGCCGCTTATGCCCGCCACCCGCCCCGGCGGGGCGGAGCGTCGGACGCTCGTGCCGCGCCGGCGCCGGCCCGTTGGCACGACGTCCGGCGCTCGGCCGCTCGGCATCGGCCGGGCCGCCCTGGACTTGTTCGAACTGGACAGCACCTTCGGGTTCCTCGCCCACGGTGCGCTTCACCGCCGCCATGAACTTGGCCGCGATGCCGCGCGGCACCTGGAACATCGTCTCGTTCGCGGCGATGCGGATCGCGCCGACTTCATTCTTGGTGATGTGCCCGCGACGGCAGATCAGCGGCAGAATCCAACGCGGATCGGCATTCTGGCGACGACCGATATCCATGCGGAACCACACCGTGTCATCGAAGCCCTCGCGGTGATGCTCCTTGCCGGCCTCACGCGGCGATCCGCCGGCACTGCTGTGCTCGATCATTTCCTCGGGCGCCGGCATCCGCGCGCGATAGCTGCGTACCAGAGCTGCCGCGATGTCCTCGGGGGTCTTCTTCTCGAGCAATTGCTGCGCCAGGGCGCGATCGTCCTCGTCGACTTCGACGTCTTCCATCAGCATCGTCATCAACCGCGACTTGTCGGCCTGGCGGATGTCGTCGACGGTCGGCGCATTCATCCATTCGACCGCGATCCGCGCACCGCGCAGCATCATCTCGACGCGGCGCTTCCGCTGATACGGCACGATCAGGATCGCGGTGCCCTTCTTGCCCGCACGGCCGGTGCGGCCCGAGCGATGCTGCAGCGTCTCGGCATCGCGCGGCAATTCGACGTGAACGACCAGCGACAGCGACGGCAGATCGATCCCGCGCGCGGCCACATCGGTCGCCACGCAAACCCGCGCGCGTTTATCGCGCAGCGCCTGCATCGCGGCATTGCGCTCGTTCTGGCTATGCTCGCCCGACAGCGCGACCGCGGCGAAGCCGCGTTCGATCAGCCCGGCGTGCAAATGCCGCACATTGTCGCGTGTCGCGCAGAACAGCATCGCCGTTTCCGCCTCGTGCAGCCGCAGCAAATTGACCACGGCATTTTCGATATCGGCGGGGGCAACGGTCACCGCCTGATAGCTGATATCGCCATGGCCGCGATCTTCGCCGACGGTCGAGATGCGCAACGCATCCTTCTGGTAGCGCTTGGCGAGCGCGACGATCGACTTGGGCATCGTCGCCGAGAACATCAGCGTGCGGCGTTCACCGGGCGACGCGTCGAGGATCAGTTCGAGATCCTCACGGAAGCCCATGTCGAGCATCTCGTCGGCTTCGTCGAGGATGACCGCCTTGAGGTTCGACAAATCGAGCGCACCGCGTTCGATATGGTCGCGCAAGCGGCCCGGCGTGCCGACCACGATATGCGTGCCGTGCGCGAGGCTGCGGCGCTCGCGGCTGGCGTCCATCCCGCCGACGCACGTCGAAATGCGCGCGCCGACCTTGCCGTAGAGCCATTCGAGCTCGCGGCTGACTTGCAGCGCGAGTTCGCGCGTCGGCGCGATGGCGAGCGCCAGCGGCGCGCGCGGCGACGGCAGGAGACCGTCCTCACCCAGCAATTGCGGCGCGATGGCGAGACCAAAGGCGACGGTCTTGCCCGATCCGGTCTGCGCCGAAACGATCAAGTCGCGGCCTTCGGCCTCGGGCTGGATGACGGCGGCCTGGACCGGGGTGGGCGCGGCATAACCACGCGCGGATAATGCTTCGCCAAGAAGCGTGGGGAGGTGTGAAAAGGGCATGATATTCCGGATCTGGGGGCGGCGGGGGCGCGCGCCAAAGCGGGCGTATAGCACGGGTGTGCGGGAAATGCACGTGTGCCGAAACGCCGATCAGATCGCGCGGTCGATCGCCAATCGATCCGGCATTTCCAGCGTCATCTGCGCGATATAGCTGGACCGGCTCTCCCCCGCCGCCTGTGCCATCGCGTCGAGTCGCTTCAGCACCCGGCGCGGCAGGGTGACGTTGACGCGTTCGATCGTGTCTTCGAACAACGCGGCATCAAGCGTGATGACACCCAAACTCCACCCGGCGAACTGCGGATCGAGCCGCAGCGTATCCAAACTGCTCGCACGCGGAATCGCCAGCCCGGCGTCCAGCGTGGCATCAATCCACGCCGCTGCCGCCTCTTCGGCACCGACAAGTGCCTCGTCAAGCGTATCGCCCGCAGAAAAACAGCCCGGCAAATCCGGCACTACGACGCCAAACGCAGTGGTGTCATCACCCGGTTCGATCGCGATGGGATAGCGCATATGACCTCCTACACTCCCGCCTGCTTGCGGATCGCCGCAACCAATCCGCGCCCCAAATCCTTCTTCGGATGCGGGATGACAACATGGCCGCCGCGATCCGGATGGGTGAACACATGGTGCGAGCCACGAACCCGATCGAGCACCCACCCTGCCGATTTCAACTCACGGATGAGATCGGCACTTTTCATGAGTGCGCATCATACACACTGCCTCATAAAAGTCAATCGCGAGCGATCGCCATCCCCGCCGCCCAACCGCTCGCCCAGGCCCATTGGAAATTGTAGCCCCCTAACCACCCGGTAACGTCCACCGCCTCGCCGATCGCGTAAAGCCCCGGCACCTTGCGCGCTTCCATCGTCTGCGAGGAGAGTTCAGCGGTGGAGATGCCGCCCGCCGTTACCTCGGCCTTGGCGAAGCCTTCGGTGCCGTTAGGAGTAAAGCGCCAATCGGCGAGTTGCGCCGCCGCCGCCGCGACCGCCTTGTCGGTGTGGGTGCCGAGTTCGCCGTCGATGCCGATCCGGTCGGCCAGCGTATCCGCGAGGCGCGCAGGCAAATGATTGCCGAGCGTATTGTCGAGCCGCGCGCGCGGGCGGGCATGCTTGACCGCGACGAGCCAGCCCGGCGCGAGATCGGGCAGGAAATCGATTCCGACCGGCTCGCCGTGCCGCCAGTAAGACGACACTTGCAGGATCGCCGGACCGCTCAATCCCTTGTGGGTGAAGAGTGCGGCCTCGCGAAACTTGGCCTTGCCCGCTTTGGCAACCACCTCGGCCGCGACACCCGAGAGCGAGCGGAACAGCGTTTCGTCGCCGCCCAGCGTCAGTGGCACCAGAGCCGGGCGCGGTTCGACCACTTTCAGTCCGAATTTGCGCGCGAGGTCATAGGCGAAGCCAGTCGCGCCCATTTGCGGGATCGACGGGCCGCCAGTGGCGATGACGAGCGCCGGCGCAGTGGCGGTGCGGTCGCCGACGGTGACGCGGTAGCGACCGTCGGCATGCTCCACGTCACGGATCGGCTGACCGAGCGCGATCTCGACCGCACCCCGGTCGCATTCATCCTGCAACAGCGCGACGATTTGCTTGGCCGAGCCGTCGCAGAACAATTGGCCGAGCGTCTTTTCGTGCCAGGCGATGCCGTGGCGTTCGACCAGAGCGAGGAAATCCTGCGCGCTGTAGCGGCCAAGCGCCGATTTGGCGAAGTGCGGATTGGCCGACAGGAAGCGATCCGCTGCGGTGTGGAGATTGGTGAAATTACACCGCCCGCCGCCGGAAATCAGGATCTTCTTGCCGATCGCCTCGGCATGATCGACCAGCAAAACGCGGCGCCCGCGTTGTCCGGCGGTAAGCGCGCACATCAGGCCGGCAGCGCCTGCGCCGAGGATGATGGTGTCGTAGGAGATTATCGCGGTCATCGGCTGGTCGTCACCCCGGACTTGTTCCGGGGTCCACCGGGCCGCACCTTGCGACGGTGGTTGCTTGCGGCACCGTGGACCCCGGAACAAGTCCGGGGTGACGATTTAGAGTCAGATCGCCGCGACGAGCCCGATCCGGAAACACGCCCCCGTCGCCACCCGCTCGGCCACGATAGTCCCGCCGCTCGCCGCCAGCAGCGAGCGCGCGATCGCGAGGCCCAGGCCCGCCCCGCCTTCCTCGCGCCGCCCGGTGAAGAAGGGTTCGAAGATGCGCGCGATGTCCGCTGCCGCCACCCCCGGTCCATCGTCCACCACTGACAGACGCACACCGTCGATCGCTTCGATGCGGATCGTCACCAGCGAAGCCCCCGCCTGCCGCGCATTTTCGACGACAGTCTCGAGGATCGTCTCGATCGCTTCGCTGGTGACCCGGGCGTCTGGCACCACCCCCGCATCCACGCCGACCGCAAAGCCTTCCCTCCGAAACGAATCTGCCACGCGCCGCGCCGCTGCCACTACATCGGCGCGCGCATCGGCATCGATCGTCGCCATGTCGGCGCGCGCGAGATCAAGCAGCCGCTGCACCAACCGCGCCAGCCGATCGGCATCCGCCGTCGCATTGCCAAGGAAACGCGCGCGCTCCGCTGCGCTCATCTCGGCGCCATGATCGCCGAGCAGTTCAAGCGCACCGCGAATCCCGGCGATCGGCGTCTTGAATTCGTGGCTCACCGCGGCGGCGAAATCGCGCAGATAGCGCGAGCGGCGCTCGATCCGCTCGGCCATACCGCGGAAATTGTCGTAAAGTTGCGCGATCTCGATTGCCGCCGTCACCGGCGTCTCGGGCACCACCGGCACGCCGCGCGCGACATCGTCGCTCGCGCGCGCCAGCGCCGAGATCGGCCGCGCGATGCCACGCGAGAGCAAGCCAGCGAGCACGAGCAGCGTCAGGAAGATCACCCCCGAACCGAGCAGGATCGCCACCCGATCCTGCCAGATGCCGATAAACAGCCCGCGCGGGGAGCGCGTGACCATCACCACGCCGATCACCTTGCCGCCAGCCATCACCGGGCGGGCATGATGGACGCGGATCGCATAGGCCCGGCTCAGCATCGCCCGCCAATCGGCCATTTCCACCGCGCTGCGTTCGCGCAGGACGGTCGCCGGACGCCCGCGCAGCGCCGCGCGCACCTCGGCCAGCTTCGCATAACTAAGGCCGGCATCGTTGCGGCCGAGCACGACCGTGCCCCGCGCATCGAGCAGGCGCGTCGCGGTCAGCGTGACCGCCACCGCATCGCTCACCATCGGGCGGAGCATTTGCCCGACCTGCTCGGCATGGGGGTCGGGCGGACCGGGCGCGCGCCCCCCGCGTGGCGCAGACGGCAGCACCGCATCGGTGCGCAAATCGATCGCCGGCGTTTCGGGCGCAAGCGGGCGTGGGACCGGGTCCGGCGCACCGTCTCGCCACGCCGATTTATACGCCGCCGCCAGCACCACGCTTTGCGCGATCAGTTCGGATTCGGTCTGCTGGACAATCGTATTCTCATACACGCGCAGCGACAGCGCCGCGACGCCGGGCAAGGTCGCCACGAACAGCAACGTCCCGAACAGGATGACGCGCAGCCGCAGCTTGGGCCAATGCGCCTTGGCAAAGGTCTTCAGCGCCCCGATCACATCAAGGCTCAACGGCAACTGCCGATGCGATACCCGATCCCGGCGCGCGTCTCGATCAGATCGACCTCGGGAAACTTGCCGCGCAAATTGCGGACATGGCTGTCGATCGTGCGATCGGTGATCGCAAAGCCCGGCCCGTGCAGCCGATCGATGATCGCATCGCGCGAGAAAACCTTGGTCGGACTCGTCGCGAACAGCAGCAGCAACTGAAACTCGGTCGCGGTGAGCAGCACCGGCGCATCGTCGAAGCGCGCCTCCCACGCCTCGGTATCGAGCGACAGGCGCGCGCGGGTCACCGCCTTGGGCGGTACGGCAGGTGCGGTCCCGCGCTTTAGGATCGCGCCGACACGCGCCACCACTTCGCGGGGAGAGAAAGGCTTCACGACATAATCGTCGCCGCCGATCTCGATCCCGACGATGCGGTCGATCTCGTCATCGCGTGAGGACAGAAACAGGATCGGCAGCGTCGCCCCCGCCCCGCCCTCGGCCCGCAATTTGCGGCACAGATCGAGCCCGTTGAGCCGTGGCATGTTGATGTCGAGCACCATCAGATCGGGCATCCGCCGCGCGAGCGCCGCCAGCGCATCCTCACCATCCGCCGCCTCCGCCACGCTCATCCCCGCCTTGCCCAGCGCGAAAGCGAGCAATTCGCGAATGTGCGGGTCGTCATCGACGATCAGGATGTGTCTCATAAGCGGCATAGTGGCTCCGGGTACGCAGGGGTCAACTCTTCTTGCCTCCCCTCCCTCGAAGGGAGGGGCTGGGGGTGGGTCGGTGTGGAGAAGTCACGCCGCCGCCCACACCGACCCACCCCTCAATCCCCTCCCTTCCAGGGAGGGGAGGAACAAGGGACACTATCCCAACCCTATCCACCGCTGATCCCGCGCTTGTGGAGAAACGGTGCAGACGGTACGCCCCGAAGCCCCAAGCGAAAGGCCATTCCCATGCGCGAAGCCGCAATTGTTTCCACCGCCCGCACCCCGATCGGCAAAGCCTATCGCGGCGCCTTCAACGCAACCGAAGCACCCGTGCTGGCGGCGCATGTGATGAACGCGGCGGTCGAGCGCGCTGGCATCGACCCGGCGCGGATCGACGAGATTTTCTGGGGCGTAGGCAATCAATGGGGCAGCCAGGGCGGCAATGCCGGACGCATGGCGACCTTTGCGGCCGGCCTGCCGCAAAGCGTGCCTGCCTTCACGCTCGACCGCAAATGCGGTTCGGGCCTGACGGCGGTGGCGCTCGCCGCGCGGAGCATCATCTGCGACGAAATGGATGTCGCGCTGGCGGGCGGGATGGAATCGGTCAGCTTTACCGTGACCAAGGATGCGCCGCGCTACGTCAACCAATCGGTGATCGCGCAGGAACCCGCCGCCTACATCCCGATGATCGAGACCGCCGAGATCGTCGCCGAGCGCTATGGCATCAGCCGCGAGGCGCAGGACGCCTATGCCGCGATGAGCCAGCAACGCGCAGTACGCGGGCTGGAAACGGGTGCGTTCACCGCCGAAATCGCGCCGATCACGGTCGAGCGGGCGCTGTTCGGCAAAGGCGGTGAGCCGGCCGGCAGCGAGACAATATTGCTGTCGCAGGACGAAGGCATTCGCGTCGGGACGACGGCTGAGGGGCTGGCGGGGCTCAAGACCGTCTGGCCCGGCGGCGAGTTCACTGGCCCCGGGCAGAACATCACCGCAGGCAATGCCAGCCAGCTGTCGGACGGTGCCTCGGCGCAAATCGTGATGGACCATGCGACCGCCAAGGCCGAGGGGCGCGAGATCCTCGGCCTGTATCGCGGTTTTCAGGCGGCGGGCTGCGGACCGGACGAAATGGGCATCGGCCCGATCTTCGCAATCCCCAAATTGCTGGCGCGCGCCGGGCTGTCGGTCGCCGATATCGGGCTGTGGGAATTGAACGAAGCGTTTGCCTCGCAATGCCTCTATTGCCGCGACTTCCTCGGGATCGATCCGGAAAAGTATAACGTCAATGGCGGCGCGATCGCGATCGGCCACCCGTTCGGGATGACCGGATCGCGCTTGGTCGGTCATGCGCTGATCGAGGGGCGCAGGCGTGGGGTGCGCTATGTGGTCGTGTCGATGTGTACGGCTGGGGGAATGGGCGCTGCCGGACTCTTCGAGATCGTCTAACGGCGCACGGGCGATACCCATTTCCGTTCGTCCCCGGACTCAGTCCGGGGCTGTCGAAGCACCGCTCCTCCAAAACACCGCGCGCGGGCGGATAGGTGTCTTTCGACAAGCTCAGGGCGAACGGGAGAGGGGGTCAAACCCCAACTTCCCGCCACGCGCCAGGCATTACGCCTTCGAGCGTCCACTCCCCGACCCGCCAGCGCACGAGCCGCAACGTCGGCAACCCAACCGCCGCCGTCATCCGCCGCACTTGCCGGTTGCGCCCTTCGCGGATCGTGACCTGCAGCCAGCAATCGGGCACACTCTTGCGAAACCGCACCGGCGGGTCGCGCGGCCACAGCTCGGGCGGGTCGATCCGTTCGATTTCGGCGGGGCGCGTCATCCCGTCCTTCAGCACAACGCCGCCGCGAAGGGCCGCAAGGCTCGCCTCGTCCGGCTCGCCCTCGACTTGCACCAGATAGGTCTTGGGCAGCTTGAAGCGCGGGTCGGCGATGCGCGCTTGCAAGCGCCCGTCATCGGTCAGCAGCAACAGCCCCTCGCTATCGCGGTCGAGCCGTCCCGCCGGATAGACGCCGGGCACAGCCACGAAATCCGACAATGTCGCGCGCGCCGTCTCCGATCCGGCATCGGTGAATTGCGAGAGCACGCCATACGGCTTGTTGAACAGGATAAGCCGCGCCATCGAATAGGCTATAGCAGCCGCGTCTCGATCCGGGGATGGTTTTCGAGCGTGCGGTGGACCGGACATTTGTCGGCGATCACCAGCATCCGCATCCGCTGCGCCTCGCTCAAATCACCCTCCAGCCGGATGACGCGTTCGAGCACTTCGAGCTTCGGCTTGCCCCCGGCCGCAGCGGCGCAATCGTCGGCATGGCGACGGCTGTGGTTGAGCGTCACCGAGACCCCGGTCAGCGGGATGTTCTCGTTCGCCGCGACGATCCGCAGCGTCATCGCGGTACACGTGCCGAGCGCCGAGAGCAGCAGATCATACGGCGTCGGCCCAAGATCGCTGCCGCCGACCGCCAAGGGTTCGTCGGCGAGAAAACTATGCCCTGAGGAGTCGACGATCTGCACGAACTTCGCCTCAGTCGAAGTGACGCGGACATGCCCCTCGGGCACCGCGTCGATCGGCATGGCCGGGCCGAGAAAGGGTTGCACCCAGGCCGCGATGATCATCGCGGCATAGCTGGCCTGTTCGGTATCAGTCAGCAAATGGTCCGCCCCATTCAGCGCGACAAAGCTCTTGGGATGCTTGGCCGCCTCGAAAATGGCGCGCGCATTCTCGATCCCGACGGTCGCATCGGTCGCCGAATGCAGCACCAGCAAGGCGCGTTTCAACCGCCCGAGCCGCGCCGCCTGATCCTGCCCCGCGACCGATTCCAGAAAATCGCGACCGATCCGGAACGGGCGGCCACCGATCGACACGTCGGTATGCTGCGCGCCAATATCCTCGGTCCCTTTGATGAGATGCAGCACGTGCGCCGGATCGAAGGGCGCGGCGATCGTCACCACCGCCTTCACCGATGGAATGCGTTCCGCCGCCGCGATCACCGCCGCGCCGCCAAGCGAATGGCCGATCAGGATCGCGGGCGCGCCGATATTGCTTCCCAAAAAGGTCGCCGCCGCAACCAGATCGTCGACATTGGCGGTGAAATGGCTGTCGGCGAACGCGCCTTCGCTATCGCCGAGGCCCGTGAAATCGAAGCGCAGCGTGGCGATGCCCTGCTCGGCAAGCGCGAGGCTGACGCGGCGCGCACCGTGGCTGCGCGCGGTGCAGGTGAAGCAATGGGCGAACACCGCAACCGCGCGGATCCGCCCCGGCGGGAGCTCGATCGACCCGGCGAGCATAACGCCGGCCGCATTGGGGAACCGTACTTCACGCTTCATGGCCAACGCCCTTCCTGCCCGCGCCCGGTTGATCGCCGGACGCTGCGACGAAGGATAGCATAGCGAGACGCGCCCTGCGCAAGGCGGTGCGAATGGGCACGCTTCTGATAGCCGACGCGCCCGCTAAGCGTACAAACTCTTTATTCGTCTCCATCGCGCGACGGCATCGCGCCACCGCGGCGTCCACCCGGCCCGCCCGGTCGACGCCCCCCCGGTCCGCCGGGCGCAAGCTGGGGTAATTCGTTAAACGTCAGGCGTCCGTCCCCCCGCTTGTCGAGCAAAGTAAAGCGCTGTTCGGCGGCGGCGCGAAACTCGCGGATATCGACTCCGCGATTGAGATTGGCGTCGGCTGCCGTGATCGGTTCGGGATAGCCGAAAAAGCCGAAGCGGGCGGCACCCTGGGCGAACGCGTCGTACGATCCGACCGCTGGCGACCTCGCTCCGCCACCGCTCTCCGGTCCGCCTTCCGGCCCGCCCTCCGGACCACCGCCGCCGCCGCCGCCGGGGGGCCTGCCACCACCACCTCTGCCACCTTTGCTGCCGCGAGGACCGCGACCCCCACCACCGGGCGGAAACGCGCCGCCCGGGCCACCACTGCGGATTTCAGGCGCAAGCACGGTTTCATAATAGTCGATGTCCCCCGGATCGATTTCGCCGTCATGCTCGCGGTCGAGCATCAGGAAGAAGCGATCGGCATCGGCAACGAATTCGGCTTGCGTCACGACGCCGTCGTGGTTCGCATCGGCAGGATCGAACCAGATGCGGACGGGATCGGGGCCGCGAAACGGTTCGCCCATCGGGCTGATGAACAGCGGTCCGCGCGAACGGAAGTACTCCGGCCCACGCTCGCCTGGTTCATCGAGCGGCGGCAAGCGACCAGCCAGCGGCTCGGTATGGACCTGCGGGGACGGCGGCGCTGTCGCTTGGAGCAATGCCAGCACCAAAATCCAACTCGCCATCGTCCACACTCCCATCGCCCGACTGCAGGACGCAGCTAAGCCCGGATTGTCGCAAGAATGTGTCGGCGGTTCAGTCGGCGAAAAGAAGAACCGGCGTCTCAAGATACCGCTTCAACGCCTGGACGAAGCTCGCCGCGTCCCAACCGTCGACAACGCGGTGGTCGCAGCTGATCGACAGGTTCATCAGCTTGGCGCGGACGATCTCGTCGCCGACGAAAATGGGGCGCTCGACGATCTTGTTCGGGCCGATGATCGCGACTTCGGGGCGGTTGATCACCGGCGTCGTCGCGATCCCGCCCAAGGGCCCAAGCGAGGTGACGGTGAGCGTGCCGCCGCCCATCTCGTCGGGCTTCAGTTTGTTGGCGCGCGCCGCCTCGGCGAGACGCAGGATCTCGGTCGCGAGTTGCCAGACGTTGCGGTCCTGCGCGTCGCGGATCACGGGGACAGTGAGGCCAGCATCGGTCTGCGTCGCCATGCCGAGATGCACTGCACCATGCCGCGTCACCACACCCGCTTCATCGTCGTAGCGCGCGTTGATCATCGGGAACGCCGGCACGGTCTTGCAGATCGCCGCGATCAGCAGCGGGAGTAGTGTGAGCTTGGGGCGCTGCCCGCGATTGGCGTTGAGATCGCCCCGCATCGCCTCAAGCGCGGTGACGTCGATCTCTTCGACATAGGTGAAATGCGGGATCGCGCGCTTCGACGCCGCCATATTCTCGGCGATGCGGCGGCGCATGCCGATGACCTTGATCGCCTCGTCTGGGCGGGCGTGGCTGGCGTGCGGGGCGTGATAGCCCTGTCCCTGTCCGTAGCGCAGGAACGCGTCGAGATCGCTATGGCGAACGCGGTCGGATTCGGTTTTCACCTGCGCAAGGTCGATGCCGAGGTCGGCCGCGCGGGCGCGCACCGCGGGGGAGGCGAGGACGCGCGCCGCGGCGTGGTCTTCCTCCTTCCCCGGCGAAGGCCGGGGCCCAGTTGCGAAGGTCGATGTTGACGAGGGCTGCGCGTCGTTACCAAACGCGCGCGACTGGGCCCCGGCCTCCGCCGGGGAAGCAGTAAAAGAAGCGGGAGCGGGAGAAGAAGGTGCCCCCACTCCCGGATTCTCCGCCTCATATTGCTTCGCTACCTCAACCTGATCTTCGCTCAGCGGCGCGACCTTCACTTCATCGGTCAGCGGCTCGAGCGCAGGCGCTTCCGACGCCGAGAAATCCCCCGCGGTCTCGATCACCACCAGCGCAGCACCAATCGACACGGACTCGCCGACTTCGCCCGCCAGTTCGACCACGATCCCCGACACCGGCGATTCCATTTCGACCGTCGCCTTGTCGGTCATCATGTCGGCGATTTGCTGGTCTTCCTCGATCCGGTCGCCGACCTTCACATGCCACGCGACGATCTCGGCCTCGGAAATGCCTTCGCCGATATCGGGGAGTTTGAACGTGAACCGCGCCATTACCGTGCGTCCTTCATGATCTTCTTGAGCGCCTCGCCGATGCGGACGGGGCCCGGGAAATACGCCCATTCCAGGCTGTGCGGATAGGGCGTGTCGAAACCGGTTACGCGCTCGATCGGGGCTTCGAGATGGTAGAAACAGCGTTCCTGTACTTGCGCCGACAGTTCCGCGCCGAACCCGCTGGTCCGCGTCGCTTCATGCACGATCATGCAGCGCCCGGTCTTCTGCACCGATGCGGCGATCGTTTCGATGTCGAGCGGCACCAACGTGCGCAAATCGATCACCTCGGCATCGACGCCGGCTTCCTCGATCACCGCGAGGGCGACATGCACCATCGTGCCATAGGCGAGCACCGTCAGCGCCTCGCCCGGACGAACGATCTTCGCCTTACCAAGTTCGATCTTGTAATAGCCGGTCGGCACGTCGCCCGCGGGATGCTGCGACCAATTCTGCGTCGGTTTGTCCCAATGGCCGTCGAACGGGCCGTTATAGATGCGCTTGGGTTCGAAGAAGATCGTCGGATCGTTATCCTCGATCGCCGCGATCAGCAGGCCCTTGGCGTCATAGGGGGTCGAGGGGATGACGGTCTTGATGCCCGAGACGTGGGTAAAGATGCCTTCGGGCGACTGGCTGTGGGTCTGCCCGCCGAAGATGCCGCCGCCGAAGGGCGATCGCACCGTAATCGGCGACGTGAATTCTCCGCCCGAGCGATAGCGCAACCGCGCCGCTTCACTGACGAGCTGGTCGAGCGCAGGATAGATATAATCGGCGAACTGGATTTCAGGCACGGGCCGCAGGCCATAAGCGCCCATCCCGACCGCGACGCCAATGATCCCGCATTCGGTGATCGGCGTGTCGAACACGCGGGTCTTGCCGAACTTCGCCTGCAACCCGGCGGTCGCGCGGAACACGCCGCCGAAATAACCGACATCCTCGCCCATCACGACAATGTCGGGATCGCGGTCCATCATCACATCCATCGCGGAATTGATCGCCTGGATCATGTTCATGCGGGTGGATTCTGGTGTGTCGGTCATACTGCTACACCCGCCGCGCAAGCGGCCTCAAAAAACTTCTTCTTCTCCGCGTCTCCGCGTCTCCGCGTGATCCAACCTTCTTTTTGTTCACGCGGAGACGCGGAGACGCGGAGGAAGAAGGAAGACAAAGATGATGCGGCTGCGCCGCCGATCGACGCGCTCATGCTTTTCGCGCCCATGGCCGGCCGCTGGCGGTTTCTTCGGCGATCATCTGCGCTTGCTGCTCGCGCAAATGCCACGGCATTTCCTCGAACACGCCGTCGAACAGCGTGTCGAGCGGTTGATGCAGGCCGTGGCCAAGAATGCCATTGGCTTCGGCTTCCTTCTGCGCGCGCTTCACCGATTCGGCGAGCTCCAGATCCTGCGCCATGTGACGCGCCTCATCCCATTCGCCGATCGCGATCAGATGCTCCTTCAGTCGCTTGATCGGGTCGCCGAGCGGCCAGGCAGTCGGCTCTCCGGCGGAACGATATTGCCCCGGGTCGTCCGAGGTCGAATGCCCCTCGGCGCGGTAGGTGAAATGCTCGATCAGCGTCGGCCCCTGATTGGTCCGCGCGCGCTCGGCGGCCCAGGCGGTCGCAGCGTAAACCGCGAGCGCGTCATTGCCGTCGACGCGCAAGCCCGCAATCCCGTAACCGACCGCGCGCGCCGCGAAGGTCGTCGATTCGGCACCGGCAAAGCCAGAGAAGCTCGAAATCGCCCATTGGTTGTTGACGACGTTGAAGATCACCGGCGCGCGGTAGACGCTCGCGAAGGTGCAAGCCGAATGGAAATCGCCCTCGGCGGTCGAGCCCTCGCCGCACCAGGTCGCGGCAATCCGCGTATCGCCCTTGGCGGCGCTCGCCATCGCCCAGCCGACCGCCTGCGGATATTGCGTGGTGAGGTTGCCCGAGATCGAGAAGAACCCGGCTTCCTTGACCGAATACATGATCGGCAATTGCTTACCTTGTAGCCGGTCGGCGGTGTTCGAATAGATTTGGTTCATCATGTCGACCATTGACCAGCCGCGCGCGATCAGCAGGCCCTGCTGGCGGTAGGACGGAAAGCACATGTCCTCATAATCGAGCGCAAAGGCCGCGGCGACCGCGACCGCTTCTTCGCCTGTGCACTTCATGTAGAAGCTGGTCTTGCCCTGCCGCTGCGCGCGGAACATGCGTTCGTCGAACGCACGGACCAGCGCCATGCTGCGCAGCATCGCGCGGAGCGTATCGGGCGGCAGCCGCGGATTCCACGGGCCGACCGCTTGCCCTGAATCGTCGAGCACACGGACCAGATCGAACGCAAGCTCGCGGAACGTATCGGCGGGATCGGCGATATCGGGGCGGCGCGCCTGCCCCGCCGGGGGAATCGGCACTTGCGTGAAATCGACCGTGTCGCCGGGCCGGAACTTGGGTTCGGGCACGTAAAGCGACAGTGGCGGCAGATTCGGCTTCAAATGGGCAGGGACGCGGTCGCTTGCCATGATCTCTCCAGCGGAACGTGCTCTCATATACGGTCGGCACGTGGATTCGTTCTATCACATCGTTGTTATAAAATTTCGCGAGGCTTGGCGAGAGGCTCGCGTGGGCGGAATGCGACGGCCTGTCCCGTTCCGGTGATTCAGCAGCTTGACTCAGTGGGCCGAAAAGGAACAAAATAAGAACAATCCTGCTTCTGCGAGTCGTGTCCTGTGTCCTCCGCCGCCCTTCCCTCCGCCACTTTGGCCCATGCCGCAATCGTTGCCGAATTGCGCGAGAGCCTGAAGAAGGTCGCAGGCGACGGCTTGCGTCGGCGCCCGGTGCTGCCGTTCGGGATCGGCGCGATCGACGGTGCCTTGGCGCCGGGCGGGCTGCGGCTCGATTCGCTCCACGAAATCGCGGCGGCCAGCCCCAGCCCGTCCGACGATGCCGCCGCGACGCTGTTCATGGCCGGGATCGCGGCGCGCGCCTGGGGGCCGGTGCTGTGGGTGGTGCGACGGCGCGATCTGTTTGCGCCCGGCCTGTATCAAGCGGGACTCGCGCCCGAACGGCTGATCTATGCCGAGGCGGCCGACGATGCCGAACTTCTGGCGCTGATGGAGGAAGGACTGCGCCACCGTGGCCTCGGCGCGGTGGTCGGCGAGGTGAAGCGCGCCGCCATGCCCAATACGCGGCGGCTGCAACTGGCAGCCGAGGGCGGCAAGACCGTCGCCTTGCTGCTGAAGCGACACGCGCGGGCGGCGAGCGATAAAGGCGGCGGCAATCCACTGGCGGTGCCTTCGGCGGCGGTGACGCGCTGGCGGATCGCATCGGCCCCCTCGGCCGCGCTGCCGATTGGCGTCGCCGGGGTCGGGCGCGCGATGTGGCGGGTGGAACTGGTCCGCCAACGCGGCGGCGAATCCGCCGAATGGACGATGGAGGCATGCGATGAAACGGGTCGCCTCGCTCTACCTGCCCGATTGGCCGATCGAACGGATCGTACGGCTGACGGTGCCGGCCGAGCGTATCGTCGCGCGGCCTGAGGCTGCGCCTTCAGAAGTTGGGCCGCCCGACCCTGCCCGATCCGCCACGCCCCGCGTCGGCGGCTGGCGCCCCGGCGCGCGCTGGGCGCGGGGGGACGCAGCACATCCGTTCAAGCCGATGCCATCGGATGAGGGTAGGACACCGGTGCGGAACACGCGCGGTGTTCCCTCCTCCCCTCCCTCACACCCCCGCCGTCACCCCGGCCTTGTGCCGGGGTCCACCGCGCAAAAATATCTGTCGCGCGAGTTGAAGAGTGGACCCCGGCACAAGGCCGGGGTGACGGAGGGAGGTATTAGCGGAGAGGCGCCAGCCCCCCTCGTCACCACGCTCCAGCAAGGCAACAAACTCGTCATCGCCGCCGCCTCCCCCGCCGCACGCGCGCTCGGAATCATCCCCGGCATGGCGGCAACGCAAGCGCGTGCTTTGGTGCCCGAGCTCGACATCCGCCCCGCCGATCCGGAGGGCGACCGGGCCGCCTTGCGCGATCTCGCGCTGCGCGCCGCACGGCGCTGGTGCCCGCTGGTTGCCATATCGGGTGAAGACGGCCTGTTCCTCGACATCACCGGCACCGCGCATTTGTTCGGCGGGGAAGCGCGGATGGCGCGCGGCATTGTGCGGTTGCTCGCGCGCGCCGGTTTCACCGCACGCCTTGCCGTCGCGGATACGCCGGGGGCGGCCTGGGCGCTCGCGCGCTACGCCCCCCAGCTGTGCGCCCCCGCCGCGCATTTCGACGCGATCGCGCCCCTCCCCACCGCCGCGCTCCGGCTTGAGCCGCGCGCGATTGATCTGCTCAAGCGGCTCGGCGTCGATACGGTCGGACAGCTGGCCGCGCTCCCCCGCGCGCCGCTGGCGCGACGCTTCGGCGGCAGGCTGATCGCGCGGCTCGACCAAGCGAGCGGACGCTTGCCCGAGCCGCTCGACCCGGTCATCCCGCCCGAAGCGATTGCCGTGATCCAGCGCTTCGCCGAACCGATCGCCACCGCCGACGCGATCGACCATTGGCTCAAGGAGCTCATGCCGCGCCTCGTCACCGCGCTCGCGCAAGCCGGGCTCGGCGCGCGCGCGATCGAATTGGTCGCGGACCGGATCGACGGCGTCCCGCAACGCCTGCGCATCGGCCTCGCCCGCCCGACGCGCGATGCCGGACATTTGCTCCGCCTGACACTGCGGCGGATCGAGGAGATCGCGCCGGGCTACGGCATCGACGCGCTGACGCTCCATGTCCGCCGCGCCGATCCGCTCGGCGCCGAGCCCTTTACCGAAACGCTGGAGGCGCGCGCGCCCGATCTCGCGCCGCTGATCGACACGCTCGCCAACCGCATCGGCGAAGCGGCGGTGTGGCGCATGGCCCCGCTCGAAAGCGATGTCCCCGAACGCGCGCTTCACGCCGTCCCCGCGCTCGATCCGCCGCCTGCCGCCGAGCGCGATTTGAAGGCCAGCGACGTCCGCCGGCTCGACGCGCGCGCGCCCGATCATCCCTGGCACATCCGCTGGCCGCGCCCGCCGCGCTTGCTCAGGCGGCCCGAACTGCTCGACCATGTCATCGCCGAACTGCCCGATCAGCCGCCACGCCGCTTCACTTGGCGCGGTGAAACCCACCGCATCGTGCGCGCCGACGGCCCCGAACGGATCGGCGGCGAATGGTGGAAGCGCAGCTCCGAGCGCCACAGCGTGCGCGATTATTTTCAGGTTGAAAACGAGGCTGGTCAGCGTTTCTGGCTGTTCCGCCGCGGCGATGGCGAGCGCAGCGAAACCGGCGATCTCAGCTGGTTCATCCACGGGTCGTTCGGGTGAATACGGCCTTAGCGGCGCGCGTCGATCGCCTTGAGATGGCCATTCGCTGCGTAGCGCAAAATCGCGCGATCGGATGTGACGAGCGGACATCCCAATGCGCGTGCCGTCGCAACCATGATCCGATCGCACGGGTCGCCGTGGATGTTGCCTTGCAATCCCCCAGCGTCGCGGCCGATCGCGCCGGTAACCGGCACTTCGACAATCCCGAACCCCCGCATTGCCTGATCAAGCCAAATATCCAGCGGACTTTCGAGCGCGATGCGTCGCTTATCGACCAGCATCGCCAGCTCCCAGGCGACCATCGCCGACATTCGCCGTTCGGGCTGCTCTTCGATCGCTCGAAGCGCCTTCGATCCGAGGTCGCTTGTACCCGCCGCCAGCCAAATCAGGGCATGGGTATCCAGCAGGATCATCGGGGCAGGCCGTCATCCCGCAAGCGCTCGTCCCATTTGGCTTCCCACTTGGCCTCCCAATCAGGATCGATCGGGCTTTCGATGTCGCCCAGGATCTTGATCGTTCCCTTCATCATGCCAAACAGCGGCGCAGAGGGCATTTTTTCGGCCACTGCCGATACCGTCGCGACCGGCTTGCCGCGCTTGGTGATGGTGATCGATTGGCCGGTGGCCTGGACCTCGTCGAGGATCGCCAGACACTTGGCCTTGAATTCTGCCGCGCCCATCGATTTCGTCACGATCGTCGCCTCTTGCAAACTGGTCACTTACTATAGTCACTTCCCCGGTTTCCGGCAATGAACTACGCCGAATTGCAAGTGACGACGCATTTCTCGTTCCTGCGCGGCGCCTCCTCGCCCGAGGATCTGTTCGCGACCGCCGCGGTGATGGGCATGGCCGCGCTCGGCGTGACCGATCGCAATTCGGTCGCGGGCGTGGTGCGCGCGCTGTATGCCTGTGACGAACTGGCCAAGCAGGGCCTGCGCATCCGCCCCGTCTCCGGCTGTCGGCTCGATCTGGTCGATGGCACCGCATTGCTCGTCTGGCCGCAGGATCGCGCCGCGTGGAGCCGCCTGACGACGCTGCTGACGATCGGCAAGGGCCGCGCCGATCCGCAGCACGGCGAGAAAGGCCAATGCTTCCTCCATTGGGACGATGTCGCGGCACATGCCGCGGGTCTGGTTGCCGCCCTCGTCCCAGGGCTCGACCCCGAACCGACCCCCGCCGACGAGGTCAATTTGCGCTGGATGGCCGAGCTGTTCCCCGATCGCGGGCATGTCTGCCTCACGCATCACCGCCGCCCGCGCGAGGCGGCACGGCTCGCCGCATTAGCTCAGGCCGCGCGCCGGTTCGGCCTCACCCCGCTCGCGACCGGCGATGTGCTGTATCACGACCCCGACAAGCGCATGCTGCAGGATGTCGTGACCGCAATCCGCGAGAAATGCACGATCGACGACCTCGGCCTACGCCGTGAACGCAGCCTCGACCGGCATTTGAAACCCCCCAGCGAAATGGCGCGGCGCTTCCGCGATCTGCCGCACGCACTCGCGGCGGGGGAAGCGATCGTCGAGCGCTGCACCTTTTCCTTGCGCGAGCTGAAGCACCAATATCCCGACGAGCGCGTGATGCTGGCGCACACCCCGCAGAAATCGCTCGAGAAGATGGCATGGCGCGCGCTCAACGCCCGCTTCACCCCCACGCGCCCGAGCCAACGCTATCGCACACTCCTGACCAAGGAACTCAAGCTCGTCCGTCACTGGAACTATGCCGCTTATTTCCTCACCGTGCATTCAATCGTGCAATTTGCGCGCAGCCAGGAAATCCTGTGCCAGGGGCGCGGATCGGCGGCGAATTCGGTGATTTGCTTCGTGCTCGGCATTACTTCGATCGACCCCGTCGTCCACCAATTGCTGTTCGAACGCTTCCTGTCCGAAGACCGCGCCGAACCGCCCGACATCGACGTCGATTTCGAACATGAACGGCGCGAGGACGTGATCCAGTGGATCTATCAGACGTACGGCCACCACCACGCCGCGCTCACCGCCGTCGTCAGCCGCTTCCGCGCGCGCGGCAGCATCCGCGAAGTCGGCAAGGTGCTCGGCCTGCCCGAGGACATGACCGCCGCGCTTGCCAGCCAGGTGTGGGGCTGGTCGAACGACGGCGTGCCCGACGAACATGTCAAGGCGCTCAACCTCGATCCGAGCGAACCGCGCCTCGCGCTGGCGCTGGAGCTCGCGCAGCAATTGCTCGGCACGCCGCGGCATTTGTCGCAGCATCCCGGCGGCTTCGTGCTGACGCGCGACCGGCTCGATTCGCTGATCCCGATCGAGCCCGCCGCGATGATCGACCGCCGCGTAATCGAATGGGAAAAGGCCGATATCGAATATCTGAGCTTCATGAAGGTCGATATTCTGGGCTTGGGCATGCTCGGGTGCCTGCGCCGCGCCTTTACTTTGCTCGAACGGCATAAGGGGCAGGTCGTCACGATGGGATCGGCCACGCTGCAGGGCAACGATCCCGCGACCTATCGGATGATCCAAGCGGCCGATACGCTCGGCACCTTCCAGATCGAGAGCCGCGCGCAAATGTCGATGTTGCCGCGGATGCGCCCGGTCGATTTCTACGACCTCGCGATCCAGATTGCGATCGTGCGCCCCGGCCCGATCCAGGGCGACATGGTCCACCCCTATCTCAAACGCCGCGAACAGATGCGCAGCGGCAAGATCGAGATCGAATATCCCAGCCCGAAGCTCAAAAGCGTCCTCAAGAAAACGCTCGGCGTGCCACTGTTCCAGGAACAGGCGATGCAAGTCGCGATCATCGGCGCCGGCTTTTCGCCCAATGAGGCCGATCAATTGCGCAAGGCGATGGCGACCTTCAAGATGACCGGCGGCGTCGGCGAATTCGAGGAACGGCTGATCGCGGGCATGCGCCGCAACGGCATTACCCAAGCCTTTGCCGAACGGCTGGTGCAACAGATCAAGGGCTTTGGCAGCTACGGTTTTCCCGAAAGCCATGCCGCGAGCTTCGCCAAGATCGCCTACGCCTCGTGCTGGCTGAAATGCCATCACCCCGATATATTCTGCGCGGCATTGCTCAACGCGCAGCCAATGGGCTTTTACGCGCCCGCGCAAATCGTCCGCGATGCGCGGGAGCATGGGGTGGTGATCGAACCGCTGTGTGTGAACCGCAGCGATTGGGATACGATCGTTTTAAGTTCCCTCTCCCTTCGGGAGAGGGAAGGGGCCCACGCCGAAGGCGTGGGAAGGGTGAGGGCGACAGCTCCTGATCACCCTCACCCTTCCGTCGCTTCGCTCCTCCCTCCCTCTCCCGCTGGGAGAGGGATCCCCCTCCGCCTCGGCCTGCGCATCGTGCTCGGCCTGTCGGGCGAAGACGCCGGCCGCATCCTGCTCGCGCGCGCCACGCGCCCGTTCGCGTCGGTCGAGGATCTGTGGCGGCGCACCGGCGTGTCGCGCGGCACGCTCGAGAAAATCGCGCAGGCCGATGGCTTTCACGGCCTCGGACTCGACCGGCGGCAAGCGCTGTGGGCAGTCAAGGCGCTCGGCGAAAAGCCGCTGCCGTTGTTCGCCGCGACCGAATCCGCCGCCGAACCGCAGGTCACGCTCACCGCGCTCACCGCGGGGCGCGAAGTGGTCGAGGATTACCGCGCGACACAATTGTCGCTGCGCGCGCATCCAGTCAGTTTCTTACGCGGCGCACTCGATCTGCGCCGCATCACCCGCTGCGGCGATTTGAAGGGGTTAAAGGACGGCACCCGCATCGAAGTCGCCGGCCTCATCCTCGTGCGGCAACGCCCGGGCAGCGCCAAGGGCGTGGTGTTCGTCACGCTGGAGGACGAAACCGGCATCGCCAACGCGATCCTGTGGCCCGACAAGTTCGAAGCACAGCGCCGCACCGTGATGGGCGCGGCGATGCTCGGCATCACAGGCCGCGTGCAATGCGAAAGCGGCACGATCCACGTCATCGCCGACCGCATTACCGATCTGACCGGGTTACTGCGCCAGATCGGCGACTTGGATTTGCCCGACATGACGATGCCCGGCGACGGCGCGACGCATGGCGGCACGATCGATCCGCGCGACCGCAAGCCCGAGTGGAAACCCACCCCACAACGCGCGCTAGAAAGCTGGCCCCCGCGCGAACGGCGCGGTGATGGTGACCTGATCCCGATCAGGAGCCACGATTTTCACTAGCTCCCCTCCCTTTCAGGGAGGGGAGCTAGCTCGCGCCTCAACCCACCACCGTCTGTTCGATCACCCCGAAGATCGGGTGGCGCTTGTCGTCCTCGGCCCAGATGCGCACCGTGTCGCCCGCTTTCAGGAACGGCGTGTGCGGGCTGCCGCTGCGGAGCATCTCGACTGTGCGCATTTCGGCGAGGCACGAATAGCCGACTCCGCCCTCGGCGATCGGCTTGCCCGGGCCGCCATCGGCACCGCGGTTGGAAACGGTTCCCGAACCGATGATCGTCCCAGCACACAGCGCCCGCGTCTTGGCGGCGTGGGCGATCAGCGTGCCGAAATCGAAGGTCATGTCCTCGCCTGCATCGGCGCGGCCGAACGGCGTGCCGTTGAGATCGACGCACAGCCGCCGGTGCAGCTTGCCCTCCTGCCACCACGCGCCGAGCGCATCGGGGGTCACGAAGACGGGTGAGAAGGCGCTGGCCGGCTTCGATTGGAAGAAGCCGAAGCCCTTGCCCAGTTCGCCGGGGATGAGATGGCGCAAGCTGACGTCGTTGGTCAGCCCGACCAGCCGCACGCTGGCCAGCGCATCCTCGCGGCTCGCGCCCAAGGCTACGTCGCCGGTGACGACGACGACTTCGGCTTCGAAATCGCAGCCCAGTGCCTCGTCCGCGAACGGGATCGGGTCGCGCGGGGCCAGGAACCCGTCGGAGCCGCCCTGATACATCAGCGGATCATGCCAGAAGCTGTCGGGCAAATCCGCGCCGCGCGACTGCCGCACCAAAGCAACATGGTTCACATAGGCCGAGCCATCGGCCCATTGATACGCGCGCGGCAGCGGGGACGCAGCGGCATGTTCGTGGAAGCGCCGCATCGGGATCATCTCATGCTCGAGATCGGTCGCGAGGTTCTGCAGATCGGGCAAGAGCCTGTCCCAATCGTCGAGCGCCGCTTGCAACGTCGGCGCGATATGCGCCGCATCGGCGCACCAGGCGAGATCGTTCGATACGACGACGAGTTGCCCGTCGCGACCCGATTTGAGGCTGGCCAGTTTCATGCGCGCTCTCCTAGCGTTTTTCACACCCTATCCGTTCGCTTCGAGCGAAGTCGAGAAGCCATTCGCCGGATGGGTGATGTTTCTCGACTTCGCTCGAAACCAACGGAGGGAGTTGACGCTTCCGGAAACTCCCCCCAAACCGGTCAAAACAAGTTGCAAGAGAGGACCTATCCCATGTCGTCGCTCGACACCGTGCCCGGACGCTTCGCCTATACCGAGGATCATGAGGCGTTTCGCCAGACCGTGCGCAGCTTCCTGCAAAAGGAAGGCGTGCCGCACGTCAACGAATGGGAGGAAAACAAGCTCGTCCCCAAATCCTTCTGGATGAAAGCGGGCGAAATCGGGATGCTCTGCCCGACCGCGCCCGAGGCGTATGGCGGGCTCGGCCTCGATTTCGGCTATAATGCGATCGTCGATGAAGAGATGTCGTATAACGGCGTCCCCGCCGGCTTCTCACTGCAATCCGACATCGTCGCCGGCTATATCGAAACCTATGGTTCGGAGGAGCAGAAGCAACACTGGCTGCCCAAGATGGTCTCGGGCGAAGTCATCACCGCGATCGCGATGACCGAACCGGGCACGGGGAGCGATTTGCAGGCAATCTGCACCAGCGCCAAAAAGGACGGCAACCATTACGTCATCAACGGCTCCAAGACCTATATCACCAACGGCCAAAATACCGATCTGACGCTGGTCGTCGCCAAGACCGATCCCGACGCCAAGCCCGCGTGGAAGGGCATGTCGATCATCCTGGTCGAAAGCGACCGCGACGGCTTCAAGAAGGGCCGCAAGCTCAACAAGATTGGCATGGAGGCAGCCGACACCAGCGAGTTGTTCTTCGAGGATGTCCGCGTGCCGATCACCAACTGCCTGGGCGAGGAAGGCAAGGGCTTCATCTATCTAATGAGCCAATTGCCGCAGGAGCGTTTGTCGATCGCGGTATCGGTGCAGGCCTCGGCGCAAAAGGCGTTCGACGAAACGGTGGAATTCACCAAGACGCGCAAGGCCTTTGCCGGGATGGTGTTCGATTTCCAGAACACGCGCTTCGTGCTGGCGGACCTTAAGGCGAAGCTCCAGGTCGGCTGGGCGCATCTCGACTGGGCGATCGCGCGGCATTTGAAGGGGGAGCTGACCAATGAGGAAGGTGCCGCCGCCAAGCTGTGGCACACCGATCTGCAATGGGAAGTGATGGACAAGTGCCTGCAGCTGCATGGCGGAGCCGGCTATATGAACGAATATCCGATCGCCCGCGCGTGGCGCGCGGCGCGCGTGACGCGCATCTTCGGCGGCACGAACGAGATCATGAAGGAACTGATCGGGCGCTCGCTCTAGCAGGCACATAACGGGCCCGACGGCGTCCCGTCGGGCCTGATATCCCCGTCCCTTTCAAGGACAGGGCGACTCCTTACAGCGTGTTGCCTGCGACTGCATTCGTCTCGGGTCCGGCCTGATCGACGAGCGTCGCATTATCAGCCTCATCGCTTCCGTCTGCGCCGTTGCCGAGCGTTGCGTTGTCGATCTCGCTTGCATTGGCAGGCGCGGTGTCATTCAGGCTCGCATCCGCCGTTTTGCCGTTACCCCACCAGTCGCACGCCGCGAGCGGCAACGCGAGGCTGGCGACGAGCGCCAGCGGCATGATCTTTTTCATCATCGTCGTCTCCGATTCGGTGCCCAAGTCACGGTGTCCCGCCGCAACTTCACAAGCACGATCAATTCATACTCTTTCACTGGGAAATGAATCAAGGCTTTTTTGGGGCAGAATGTGGCGATTATGTGGAAACGCCTCAATCCATTGACACCTCATCGGAAAGTCCGGATTGTCGGGGCGAAAACCAAACGGCCAAAGGCCAAGGGGACTGCATGATCCGGAACGCCAGGACCGCCACTTCACGAACCTTGCTCACGGCAGTCGCGACGTGCGCGCTGCTCGCCGGCTGTGCGAGCGACGGCGGGGCGAAACCCGCCACCGCCTCCTCCAAGCCTGGCCCCGGCATGGGCAAGGGCTATAGCCACGACCCCTTTCCCTCGACCTACAAAGCCTATCCCGGCGTGCCGACGCTGGTCACCCACGTCACGATCTTCGACGGCGAAGGCGGGCGGATCGACGATGGATCGGTGTTGTTCGCCGATGGCAAGATCGTCAGCCTCGGCCAGAGCGTCGCGGCGCCCGCGGGGGCGACCGTCATCGATGGCACCGGCAAGACGCTGACCCCCGGCATCATCGACATTCACAGCCATCTCGGCGACTATCCCTCGCCCGGCGTACAGGCCAATTCCGACGGCAATGAAGCGACCGGCCCGGTCACCGCCGACGTCTGGGCCGAACATAGCGTGTGGCCGCAAGACCCCGGCTTCAGCCGCGCGCTGACCAATGGCGGCGTCACCACGCTCGAAATCTTGCCCGGCTCGGCCAATTTGATGGGCGGGCGCTCGGTCGTCATCAAGAACGTCTATGCCCGCACCGAACAGGGCATGAAATTCCCCGGCGCGCCCTATGGCCTCAAGATGGCGTGCGGCGAGAATCCGAAGCGCGTCTATGGCGGCAAGGGGCGCGAACCCTCGACCCGGATGGGCAATGTTGCGGTCGACCGGCAGACCTGGGCCAAGGCCGTCGAATATAAGCGCAAATGGGACAAATACGAAAAGGACGGCGGCGAAGCGCCCAGTCGCGACATCGCGATGGACACGCTGCGCGGCGTACTGTCGGGCGAAATCCTCGTCCAGAACCATTGCTACCGCGCCGACGAAATGGCCATCGTCATGGATATGGCGAAGGAATTCGGCTATCATGTCAGCGCGTTCCACCACGCAGTCGAAGCGTACAAGATCGCCGATCTTTTGAAAACCAACGGCACCTGCGCCGCCGTCTGGGCCGATTGGTGGGGCTTCAAGATGGAATCGTACGACGCGATCGGCGAGAATCTCGCGCTGCTGCAAAAAAATGGTGCGTGCGGCATGATCCATTCGGACGATGCCAACGGCATCCAGCGTTTGAACCAGGAAGTCGCCAAGGCGCTCGCCTCGGGGCGGCGCGCCGGGATCGACATTTCGGACGCGGTCGCGTGGGAATGGCTGACTTACAATCCCGCCAAGGCGCTCGGCATTGCCGACAAGACCGGCAGCCTCAAGCCCGGCAAGATGGCCGATGTCGTGTTGTGGAACGGCAATCCGTTCAGCGTGTACACCCGCCCCGAAAAAGTGTGGATCGACGGCGCGCTGCTCTACGATTCAGGCAATCCGAAGCTCAGACCCGTGTCCGATTTCGAACTTGGCCAGCCCGGCTCGGGAGATGTGAAGTGAAACGCCTCCTGCTCCTCAGCGTCGCGTTCTTCGCGACGCCAGCCACCGCGCAAAGCGTTGCGATCACCAATGCCAAGCTCGTAATCGGCGACGGCTCTGCCCCGATCGAGGGCGGCACTGTCGTCGTCCAGGGCGGACGCGTGATCGCCGCGGGCAAGTCGGTCGCGGTCCCGGCGGGCATGCCGAGCGTCGATGCCGGCGGCAAATGGGTCACCCCCGGCATCGTCGCGGGCTTCACGCGGATGGGCATCGTCGAATCCGACGGGATCGAGGAAACCAACGACACCGCCGCGCGCGGCAGCCCGTTCCACGCCGCGATCGATGTCGCCCCCGCCGTCAACCCGGCGACCTCCTCAATTCCGCTCAACCGTGCCGAGGGCATCACGCGCGCCATCGTCGCGCCCGACAATGACGGGTCGATCTTCGCCGGATTGGGCGCGGTGATCGATCTCGGCGTTGACCGTGCGCCCATCACCAAGGCGCGCGCCTTCCAGTTCATGGAATATGGCGGCGGCGGGTCGCGCAGCGGCAACAGCCGCCCGGCGATGATCGCGATGTTCCGCAACGCGCTGGCGCAAGTGAAGGACTATGTCCGGTCTCCCGCTGCCTATCCCGATCAGGGCAAGGACGCGTTGCTTACGCGCGCCGATGCCTCCGCGTTGGTACCGGTCGCGAATGGCACGATGCCGCTGCTGATTCATGTCGAACGCGCCTCGGACATGCTCGCGCTGATCGATCTGAAGCGCGATTATCCGGCGCTCAAACTGGTGTTCGTCGGCGCCGCCGAAGGCTGGCTCGTCGCCCCGCAGATCGCCGCCGCACACATCCCCGTCATCGCCTCGGCACTGACCGATTTGCCCGCGACCTTTGACCAGCTCGGCTCGACGCAATCGAACATCGGGCGAATGAAGGCGGCGGGCGTCCTCGTCGGCATCGGCACGATCGACGACAATGAAGCGCGTCAGGCACGGCTCGAAAAGCAATATGCCGGCAATCTCGTTGCGCTGACCAAGCTGCCTGGCGCGACCGGGCTCGACTGGAACGCCGCCTTCGCCGCGATCACCTCGATCCCGGCCGAGGTCATCGGCATGGGCGGCGAGATCGGCTCGCTGAAGGCTGGTCGCCGCGGCGACGTGGTGATCTGGGACGGCGATCCGCTGGAACTTGGAACGGGCGTCAACGCAGTCTGGATCGACGGGATCAAGCAACCGCTGCGCACACGCCAGGATGCGTTGCGCGATCGCTACATGCTGCCGGGCGAAGGGGCACTGCCCAAGGCCTATGAACGGTAACCGCATCGGTGCGGTTACCGCCAAGCTAAGGCTCATCGTTTTAGCGTAGACCGTCGTCCCCTTCTGAGCGCCGTCTATAATGCGCTGAAATGGGGCGCGGTCGGCCCCGGGGCAGGGGCGATGAGATTGATGGACGGACGGCGTTACTGCCAGCACGAAGCCCGGAAAGTGCGCGCTGGCTGCCGTCGCGGGCGATCCGGCGGATGCTGAAACGCGTTCCCGTGCGCGAGATCACACTCGGCATGTACGTCCACGCAATCGACGGGCCATGGCTGGCGCAGCCATTCTGGCGCTCCCGCTTTTTGCTGACCAGCCTCGATCAGATCGCCATGCTGCGTCGCAGCAACGTCAAGGCCGTGATGATCGATCTCGATCGCTGTGTCGGATCGGCAAGGCCCGTCCATCCCGGGCGCGTGCGCCGAGTGCAGGTGCAAAACGACATCGTGCGACGCGAGGCCGATCTAACGGCAGCGAAGCACGTCACCGACGATGCCCGCGCCTTTATGAAAGCCGTTTTCGACGGCGCGAGCAATGGCGCGCGCCTTGAGACCGGCCCACTCGATGGGGTGGTCCGGTCGATCACGGATGCGCTCGAACGCAATCGTCCGATGCTGCTCGGGATGATGCGGCTGAAAACGCGCGATAGCTATACCTATTTTCATTCGGTCGCGGTCGGCACGCTGATGATCAATTTCGCGCGCGAACTGGGTCTTGCGGCCGACGATGTACGGCTGATGGGGCTGGGCGGGCTATTCCACGATATCGGCAAGATCCGCATCGCCAAGGACGTTCTGAACAAACCGGGGCGGCTGACCCCGGCGGAGTGGGACGAAATGCGCCGACACCCGGAAATCGGGCACGCCCTGCTGCAAGCAGGCGATGTTCCGTCGACTGCGCTCGACGTCTGCCTCCATCACCATGAGAAGGTCGATGGCAGCGGCTATCCGTTCGGCCTTGTCGGCGACGACATCAGCCTGGCGGCGCGGATGGGGGCGATTTGCGACGTGTATGATGCCCTCACCTCGGAACGCGCGTATAAGGACGCCTCGTCGCCCGTCGCGGCCGTCGCCGCGATGGCCAGTTGGTCAGGGCATTTCGATCCGGCGCTGCTCTTCGTGTTCATGAAGAGCATCTGCGTCTTCCCGGTCGGCATGCTCATCCGGTTGCGCTCGGGACATCTTGCGATGATGCGCGATAATGGCCGTCGGACCAGTCGCGCGCGGCTCACGGTCTTTTACGACATTGCGGACCAGCGGCTGCTGCCGCCGTACGAAGTCTACCTCTCTGACATCGACACGAGCGCAACGATCCTCGATGTGCCGGATCCGCTTCACTACGGCTTAGCCAACTGGGCCGAAGTCAAGGAGCAGCTACTGGAGGGCCATGATCCATCGATCGGCAGCGGAGCGCGCCCGAAGCTGGGGTGAGCGCCACAACCTCTCCCCGAGATCCGCGCCATCTTGACTTTTCTCCGTTCCCTGCGTAATGGCGCTCCATCGAGGCGTCATGCAGCGTGATCGGATGTGCCGCAAAGGCAGTCCAAGCTCCGCCTCGGTCGTTATCCAACGGACTTCCCTTTTCACGCGGGGTGTCATCCTCCCCCGCCATCCGTGCGCCCAAAAGGCGTGCGTCCATGGCACATGCAATGGACCGAACTACTATGACTTTCGCACAACTCGGCCTGGCCGAGCCGCTCGTCCGCGCGCTCGAAGCCAAAGGCTATACCACCCCCACCCCGATCCAGAAGCAATCGATCCCGATCCTGCTCGAAGGCGGCGATCTGCTCGGCATCGCGCAGACTGGCACCGGCAAGACCGCAGCCTTCGTGCTCCCGTCGATCCAGCATCTCGTCAATAACGAAAAGCGCGTGCTGCCGACGCATTGCCGCATGCTCGTGCTCGCCCCGACGCGCGAACTGGCCAGCCAGATCGCCGAGAGCGCGCGCGACTATGGTAAATTCTCCAAAATGTCGGTCGCAACCGTCTTCGGCGGCACCAGCATCAACAAGAACCGCCAGGACATGGCACGCGGCGTCGATATCCTCGTCGCCACGCCGGGCCGCTTGCTCGATCTGATCGAGCAACGCTTCGTCAGCCTTGCGATGCTCGAAATCCTCGTGCTCGACGAAGCCGATCAGATGCTCGACCTCGGCTTCATCCACGCGCTGCGCAAGATCGTCCGGATGCTGCCCAAGCAGCGCCAGACGTTGTTCTTCTCGGCGACGATGCCCAATGCGATCCGCGAGCTGGCCAACCAGTTCCTCAACGATCCGCAGACCGTCAAGGTCGCGCCGGTCGCGACGACGGCCGAGCGCGTCGACCAGAAGGTCGTGTTCATCAACCAGGGTGAAAAGCAGGCGATGCTGACGATCCTACTGCGCGACGAAGCCGTCGAGCGTTCATTGGTCTTCACCCGTACCAAGCATGGTGCCGACCGCGTCGTGAAATTGCTCGCCGCCAACGGCATCGAATCGAACGCAATCCACGGCAATAAGAGCCAGCCGCAGCGCGAACGCGCGCTCGCCGAGTTCAAATCGGGCAAGGCCAAGGTGCTCGTCGCGACCGATATCGCCGCGCGCGGGATCGACGTGTCGGGCGTCAGCCATGTGTTCAACTTCGAACTGCCCAACGTGCCCGAGCAATATGTCCACCGCATCGGCCGCACCGCGCGCGCCGGCGCATCGGGCATCGCGATCAGCTTCTGCGCCGATGACGAGCGGACGTATCTGCGCGACATCGAAAAGCTGACGCGCGTGAAGCCCGAAATGTTGCCGCTGCCCGAAGGCTTCATGGCCGAAGCCGCGCGGATCAAGGCGGCGCGTCCGGCCGGGTCCGACACGTTCGAACGCCGCGACGAATCGGGCCGTCACCGCGCGCCGCCCAAGGCAACACACGCCGCGCGCCCGACCGGGGATCGTCCGGCTGGTGCCGGTCGTCCTGGTGGTCCAGGCCGTCCCGGTGGCCAAGGTCGCCCCGGCGGTCAAGGTCGGCCTGGCCAGGGCCGTCCTGGCGGCAATGGTGGTGGTCGTGGCGCGCAAGGCGGCGGCGGCGGTCGCCGTTCGCCTGCCGCAGGCTGATTGCTGGCATCCACCCCGGCGGCGAGTTAAACGCCAAACCGGGGTGGCCGGGCTGAACTCGCCTTGCTTAGAGGCTGTCTCGAAACGGCGGCGTAATGATAGTGGACGATCGAGCTCCGGTATGATTCCAGAGGGTTGCGACACCTGATCTGGAAGAACCGATGTGGA
>NZ_BMDW01000009.1 GCF_014636175.1 Sphingomonas psychrolutea
TGAATCGCTTCTCCGAAATAGGAACACCGGTGACCGTCCGCCTCTCATAACATCTTCAAGTAAAAGCGCGGTTATGCTCTCGCGACGTTATGCAACAAAGCCGTCTTTCGCAAGTCTTGGTCGCGCCGCTCAGCGCGAGCGGGCTTTGTGTGATCCACCGTCGCTTCGTTGCGCTTGTGCGGAACCGGCTCATGCTCGGTGAGGGCAAGCGCCGCGAGGCGTTGATGTTGATGATCTGCGCCGGGTTGGGCATGGCCGCGATCGTCTTGCTGTCGATCGGAATCGCGACGGAGTCGGAATCGCTCGGCAGAATGATCGCACAGGCGCGTCAGGCGATGTCACGCCCGAACCCGACGCCTGCTCCCTTCACTTCGGTCCCGGCCTCGACAGCCGACTCGCTGCCGCAAGTCCCACTCTCCGTTCCGCACGGCCCGATCGCTCGCGATGTGGCGGCGTGGATCACGTCGGACGACTATCCGGTGGCAGCGCTCAACACCGGGCAGCACGGCACCGTTGCGATGAAACTCCAGATCGATGCGAGCGGCACGGTCATCGGATGTTTTGTGACCAAAAGTAGCGGCGTCGCAGAGCTCGACCAGGCGACCTGTCGTCTCGGCCTGACCCGGGCGCGCTTTTTCCCGGCCCGTAATGCCGCCGGGGTCGCGCTGCCGTCGACGTGGCGACGGAGGATTGTCTGGCAATTGCCGGAGTGAGCAAAGGGTTGCGTCGACCGCTAGACGCGGGCCCAGTTAGTCCCTAGATCACAGACAGTCATGCCGTTCCTTCTGCTCCTCTCCGCGTTGCTGACCGCCCTAACCGGCGCGGTCGTCGGCGTGCGGCCGGCAGATGTACAGATCGCGCGGCGCGCGCACGCGACCCCCATTCAGCGTGCGACCGTCGTCGTAGCTTTACGCTCGGCAGGTCATGCACATTTGCTTGGTGCGTTCGGCATCGTTTCGCGTTTCGCAGCGTTGGATGTCCCGGCGATCTTGGTTGCTGCCCCACGCCTCTACCTGGATCGCCTGCGGGCTTGATCGGGCGGCGCTAACCGCGCTTCCATCCTCGATTCCTTCGGCACCGCGCTGCGCGCGGGCCACAGCTCTTTATTTCAGGAAATCCTTATGCTCGGCGGCATTGCCAAATCGCTTTTCGGGTCGTCGAACGACCGGTATGTCAAATCGCTCGGCACGATCGTCGACAAGGTCGGGGCGTTCGAACCGACGATGCAAGCGATGTCCGACGCGGAGCTTGCCGCGCAGACGGTGAAATTCCGCGCGCGGCTCGCCGAAGACGAAACGCTCGACGCTTTGCTGCCCGAGGCGTTCGCGACGGTGCGCGAGGCTGCTAAACGCGTGCTCGGCCAGCGGCATTACGATGTGCAGATGGTCGGCGGGATCGTGCTCCACCGCGGCGAAATCGCCGAGATGCGCACCGGCGAGGGCAAGACGCTGGTCGCGACGCTTGCGGTCTATCTCAATGCGCTGCCGGGCAAGGGCGTCCACGTCATCACGGTAAACGATTATCTCGCCGCGCGCGATGCCGGGTGGATGGGGCAAGTGTACACCTTCCTCGGCATGACGGTGGGCGTGATCGTGCCCAACCTGTCGGACCAGCAGCGCCGCGATGCGTATGCCGCCGACATCACCTACGGCACGAATAACGAATTCGGCTTCGATTACCTGCGCGACAATATGAAGTATGACCGCGAATCGATGGTCCAACGGCCGTTCGCGATGGCGATCGTCGACGAGGTCGATTCGGTGCTGATCGACGAAGCCCGCACTCCGTTGATCATTTCCGGCCCGACCGACGACAAATCCGACCTCTATCGCTCGGTCGATCTCGTCGTGAAGGAGCTCGCGCCTGAGGATTATGAAAAGGACGAGAAGCAAAAGTCGATCATCCTGACCGAGGACGGCACCGAAAAGGTCGAGCGGATGCTCGAGACCGCCGGGCTGCTCGAGGGCGCCAACCTCTATGACTTCGAGAATACACAGGTCGTGCATCACCTCAACCAGGCGTTGCGCGCGAATATGATGTTCCGGGCGGATACCGATTATATCGTCAAGGATGACAAGGTCATCATCATCGACGAATTCACTGGCCGCATGATGGACGGTCGGCGCTGGTCGGACGGCCTGCACCAGGCGATCGAGGCGAAAGAGGGCGTCGAAATCGAGCCCGAGAACCAGACGATGGCGTCGATCACTTTCCAGAATTATTTCCGCATGTACCCCAAACTCAGCGGCATGACCGGTACGGCGGCGACCGAGGCTGCGGAATTCTACGACATTTACAAAATGAACGTGGTCACGATCCCGACCAACGTCGGCGTCAAGCGCGTCGATGAAGAAGACGAATTCTACAAGGACACTGCGGATAAATTCGCCGCCATCGCCAAGAAGATCAAGCATCACGCCGATCTCGGCCAGCC
Organism: Sphingomonas psychrolutea; assembly: GCF_014636175.1. Taxonomy (GTDB): domain Bacteria; phylum Pseudomonadota; class Alphaproteobacteria; order Sphingomonadales; family Sphingomonadaceae; genus Sphingomonas; species Sphingomonas psychrolutea. The sequence goes on from NZ_BMDW01000009.1 coordinate 2,435, forward strand.
AGTGCTGGTCGGCACGGTATCGATCGAAAAGTCTGAATTGCTGAGCGAGTTCCTCGTCAAGGAAGGCGTCAAGCATGAGGTGCTCAATGCACGCCAGCATGAGCGCGAGGCGCATATTGTCGCGCAGGCCGGCCGCAAGAGCGTCGTTACGATCGCCACCAACATGGCCGGGCGCGGCACCGACATTCAGCTGGGTGGTAACCTCGAATTCATGGTCGAGGATGAGCTGTCCGAAATGCCCGAGGGGCCCGCGCGCGACGCCGAAGTCGCCCGGATCAAGGCGCAGATCGCGGTCGAAAAGGCCGAAGTGCTGGCGGCGGGCGGGCTGTTCGTGCTCGGCACCGAACGGCATGAGAGCCGCCGCATCGATAACCAGCTGCGTGGCCGCTCCGGTCGCCAGGGCGATCCGGGCCTTTCGCGCTTCTACCTCAGCCTCGACGACGATTTGCTGCGCATTTTCGGGCCGGACACGCTGTTCGCAAAGATGATGCGCTCGAACATCGGCGATGGCGAGGCGATCGGCAGCAAGTGGCTGTCCAAGGCGATCGAGACCGCGCAGAAAAAGGTCGAGGCGCGCAACTACGACATCCGCAAACAGGTCGTCGAATATGACGACGTGATGAACGATCAGCGCAAGGTGATCTATGAACAGCGCGCCGATATCATGGATGCCGATACCGTCGGCGACGTGGTCGAGGATATGCGCGCCGAGACGGTCAATACGATCGTCGGTGGTGCGTGCCCGCCGGGAACTTACCCCGAGCAGTGGGACATTGCCGGGATGAAGGCAGGGCTTGCGGAGACGCTCAATATCGAGCCGCAGATCGAAGCGTGGTTGCAGGAAGAAGCGATCGATCCCGAGATCATCGAGGACCGTGTCCAGAAAATGGCCGACGCAATGGTCGGCGAAAAGGCCGCGTCACTCGATCCGGAAACTTGGATTCGCGTCGAAAAGTCGATCCTGCTGCAGAATCTCGATCATCATTGGAAGGAGCATCTCGCGACTCTCGATGCGCTGCGCCAGGTCGTGCATTTGCGCGCTTATGCGCAGAAGACGCCGATTAACGAATATAAGCAGGAAGCGTTTTCGCTGTTCGAACGGATGCTGACCAACATTCGCGAGGATGTTACCCGGACGATCGCCTTCGCACAGTTCCAGATCGAGGAAGCGCCGGCGCTGCCGAGCTTGCCCGATTTCATCACGTCGCACTTCGACCCGTTCAGTGGCGACGACGATACGAATGATCGGGATGCCGGTAGCGGTTTCATCACCACGCGCTTGCCGCCGCTATCGATCCCACAACCCGATGGCAGCGCGATCGGCCAGGACCCGGCGGCGTGGGAAGGCACCGTCAGCCGCAATTCGCCATGCCCATGCGGATCGGGTCGCAAATACAAGCATTGTCACGGCGCGGTATAAGTCCGCGCTTGTAACCGGCACCGCGCGGACGCGGCGCCGGTCGAACGGTTATTTCGCCGCAACGCTTTCCGGCAGCGGCGCATTGTCGAGCGCCACCGGCACGTCGTAATAGCTGACCTTGCCGGTGCTGCCATAGGTCTTGGCGACGCGCGCGAACCACGCGTCGTTGAACCAAGCTTGCGCGGCGGCGCGCGTGCGGAACAGGTACATCCCGCCAAAGCCGCCATCGTCGCCGATCGTGAACAGCTTGCGCACCAAGCCGGGCACCGCACGATATTGCGGCACCGCCTTTGCCATGCCGTCTGCGATCGCCGTGCGCGGCACGCCTGCCGGGATCGGAATCGAGACGAGAACTGCCACCGGCGTGTCGGCGCTTGGTGCAGGCGGCGGGGCGGTCTGCGCGGCGAGCGGCGATGCGATCAGCGATAGGGCAGCGAACAAGATGATCGGGCGCATTGGGTCTCTCCTGCGGTTGCGACACGAGAGATAGGACGCCGACCGCCCTTGCGTCAGTCGCAAGCTATGCAATTCGACGTTGCGGCTTTCGCAAGGGGAGAGCATGTTAGGGCGATGGACAGCCGAGATCTTCGCTGGTTGCTCGACGTCGTGGACAGCGGCTCCTTTACCGAAGCGGCGCGTCGTCGCGCAGTCGCCGTATCGACCGTCACCCGCCGGATCGACGCGCTCGAGGCGCTGCTCCAGACGCGCTTGATCGACCGCGCCCAGCCGGGCGCACGGCTGACCGCGGCGGGAGAACGAATCGCCACGCTGGCGCGCGCACAAATTGAGGGGGCGGAGCGGATCATGCTCGCCGCGACCGCAGCCCGGCTGCCCGCTGTTCGGGAAACGGTGACCGTTTCTGCGACCGAATTCGTAATTGCGGAACGGCTGGCCCCGGCCTTGGGGCGGCTGTTCGCCACATCACCCTCGGTTAGCGTCGATTTGCAATCCCAGGCACATCTGATCAGCTTGTCCGCGCGCGATGCCGACCTCGCCATTCGGATGTCGCGACCGGAGGGGAACAGCTTGTTGATCCGCAAGATCGGTCAGATCGATCTGGGGTTGTTCGCCAGCGCGGCCTACCTAGCCGGGCGCGCGGTCAGCGCGATCGATCTGTCGCAGGAACGGCTTCTTACGTATGACGACAGCTATGGTCGCATGCCCGAATATTTGTGGGCCGGGCAAGTGGGGCTGGCCCGCGCCGTCGTGCTCCGGACGGGGAGCACGCGCGGCCTGTTGAACGCCGCAATCGCCGGGCTCGGCATCGCGATCTTGCCGCGGCGCGATGCCGTCGCGGTCGGGCTGGTCGAAATGCCATCGCCTTTGGCGTTGGAGCCGCGCAGTGCCTGGCTGGTCGTTCACCGCGACCTGCGACAGGTGCCGCCAATCGCAGCGACCTATGACTGGATCGTGGCGAGCTTTGCCGGTGACCGCCGCTCCGGGGCGTAACCTGGAGCGGCGGCGCGCAGCCTTATTTCGGCAGGACGATCGTTGGTTCGAGGTTCTTGATCACGTCGCGCGCGTCGAAGGCGCGGATGTTATCCTTGGGCTTGGGACCGCGCCCGACGATCAGCTCGGCATTGGCCTCATATTTGTCGATCGTGTCGATATCGACGCCGCGATCGAAGAAGGGGTCACCGAAGAACGGGTCCCAGCTGCGCCAGCCAAAGCCACGGCCGCGATAGCGCCAGCTCGGGCCCCAATAGCCGCCGCCAAAGCCGCCGCCATAGCCAAAGCCTCCGCCAAATCCGCCGCCGAAGCGTGGGGTGGAGTAGGTTCGCGACCGGCGATCGACATCACGGTCCACGAAGACAAAATAGTCGAAGCCGCGCTGCACCGTCAGCTCGGCCGCGCGGTACAGCAGATATTTCTCGACCGTCTCGCGCGAGGTGTAGCTGTTGCCGGAGAAGCTGACCATGAAGCGATTCTCTTCGATCTGGCGATCGCTATAGCCCGATCGTTCGAAACCGCGGCCGACGGCAGGGCGATAGGTTGATTCGGTGGCGCATGCCGAGATCAGCAAGGTCGTCGCGCCAAGAGCGACGGCCAGCGTCTTGCGCAAGGTGGGGGAAGGTAGCGGCATTTCGGTCTCCAATGACTCGGCCTGTGCGGCATACCGTGCCGACAATCCATAAAGCGCAGAACGAACGATCGTGCGCAAGGCTCCGGCGATCGTGATGTACTGGCAAAACAGTATCTCGCCACACATGAACGCAGGGTGACGGGCGGCGGAAATCGTGCGGCCAAGCGTTGATTTCGAAAAGAGAAAAACGGGCCTTGCGCGTTCGCGAAACTCGCTGCTATAGCCCCGCCATCGCCATGGTCCCTGATAGCTCAGCGGTAGAGTAGGTGACTGTTAATCACTTGGTCGTAGGTTCGAATCCTACTCAGGGAGCCACGGCGGAAATCCTCACCGCCCTCAAGCGACGAATTGCTCCATCGTGATGCGATCGTCGAGGGCGTGTTCGGGATCGAACAGCAACGTCAGCTCGCGTGTACGATCGATCACGATCTCCACGAACGCGACATCACGAATTTCGCGCTGATCGGCGACGGCACTGACCGGGCGTTTGGCCGGGTCGAGCACGCGCAAGCTAATCCGCGCCTTGTCGGGCAGGATCGCGCCGCGCCAGCGCCGCGGGCGGAACGGGCTGATCGGCGTCAGGGCCAGCATGTTGGACCCGAGCGGCAGGATCGGGCCTTGCGCCGACAGATTGTACGCGGTCGAGCCGGCCGGGGTCGCCACCAAAATGCCGTCGCACGCCAGTTCGGGCAAGACGATCCGGTCGTTGACGGTGACCTCCAAATGCGCGGTCTGGCGCGTTTCGCGCAGCAGCGAGACTTCGTTGATCGCCGGCAGCGAGACCGTCTCACCGGAAACCGTTACCGCGGTCATTGCCAGCGGGACGACCTTGAACGGCTTGGTGCGTTCGAGCCGCGTATCGAGCCCGTGCGCCCGCCATTCGTTCATCAGAAATCCGACCGTGCCGAGGTTCATCCCGAATACCGGTACGACGGGTTTGCGCCGTTCGAGCATTGCGTGGAGCGTCTGCAGCATGAAACCGTCACCGCCGAGCGCAACGATCAGTTCGGCATCCTGCGGCGCGACCCAGTCATGTGCGTCGGCGAGCATTGCCGCTGCCGCCTGTGCGGGCGGCGTCGGGGAGGCAACCAGCGCGCGGCGTTGCGGCAGAGTCATCCGCCAGTGACGCTCATATGGCGCGCGACGGCGGGTGCCGTTGCCGAGATGTCGAAATCATGCCGCGCCGGCTTGGTCAGCATCGCCGCGTCGAGCGCGGCATCAAGCCCGCCAACACCTTCGCCACGCAGGATCGCTTTCAGATCGACCTGATCGTCATGACCGAGACACGTGTAGAGCACGCCCTCCGTGGTCAGCCGAACGCGGTTGCAAGTGTCACAGAAATTGCCCGTAAGCGGCGAGATAAGTCCGAGCTTCGTCTCCGTCCCCGCAACCCGCCAATAGCGGGCCGGTCCGCCACTGCGATAGGTGTCGCGCATCAACGCGAAGTTGCTTGAGAGATCGTCGAACACCGCGGTCAGCGGCAGGAAGCGGTCGGTGCGATCCTCGTCGATCTGGCCCAGCGGCATCGTTTCGATCAGCGTCAAATCGAGGCCTTCCTCGACGCACCACCGCAGCATTGGGGAGATTTCCTGCTCGTTCAGCCCCTTCAGCGCGACCATGTTGATCTTGACCGCGAGCCCTGCGTCGCGCGCGGCGCGGATGCCGCCGATCACGCGCGCCACATCGCCGTGGCGCGTGATGTAGCGAAACGTATCAGGATCGAGGCTATCCAGGCTGACGTTGATCCGGCGCATCCCCGCCGCCACCAAAGCCGGGGCATGCTCGGTGAGCGCGTTGCCGTTGGTCGTCATCGTCAGTTCGTCGAGCCCGGCGCCGACATGCAGGCCGAGGCGCTTGACCAATTGCCCGACATCGCGCCGCACCAGCGGCTCGCCGCCGCTGAGGCGGATCTTGGTGATGCCGCGCGCGATGAAGCGTTCGGCGATGATCGCGATTTCCTCTAGGCTCAGCACCGCCGCTTTGGGCAGGAACGTCATCTGTTCGGCCATGCAATAACGGCAACGCAAGTCGCAGCGATCCGTCACCGAAATTCGCAAATAGCTGATCGTGCGGCCGTGGCGGTCGATGAGGGCGGGGCCAATGTCCATGCTGTGTGGAGCTAAGCGTTCGTGTCGGCGGTAACAAGGGCCATTAATAGGGCCGATTAACCGGGTCGATTGCGTGCCTCTTCTTTAACGTGCCGTCCCGCATTAGGGTTGCGCCATGACCGCCGCCCCAGCACCGCTGTTCATCCTGTCTTTTCGGCAACGCGATGAGCTGGCGTCGCTGGCGGCGGGCGCCGGATGGCAAGTCGTCGCCGCGCGCCGCATAGGTGGGGCCGAGCGGCGTTTTCTTTCCAGCGGGGCCGCGGTCGCTGTGATCGACGCGCGCGGCGCCCCCGGCGACGGGCTGGCGGCGGCAACGATGCTGGGCGGCGCGGTCGAGGCAAATGGCGGCGCGATGCTTGCTTTGGTCTCCCGGGGGGAGACCGTGACGATTGCGGCCCTGTACGATGCGGGCGCGACGCATTTCCTGGCGAGCCCGTTCAGCGATACGGAGTTGCTCCAGGCGCTGCGCTTCGCGTCGCGGCATGCCGAACGGATGGCGCGCGAATGGCAGGCGGGGCCGGCCTTCGCGCCGCTCGGCTGGCGCTACGATTTGGCCACGCGCCTTTTGATCCTGACGCCGGGGCTGTCGGCCTTGCTCGGGATCGAAGACGAATCCGGTGCGCGCGCCTTGCTGCGCCGGCTCGATCCTGGCGACCGCGCCGCAGCGCTGGCGGCGTTGCGACGGATGACCCCCGCGCGCCCGGCTACGGCATTCGCGCACGATGCCACGGGGATGGGGCGGGTCGTGCAGCATCTGCAACTCGACATGGCGGCACAACACATCGATGCGGTGGTCGAGCCGCTCGGCAGTGCGCCCGAGCCCGCCGCCGAGATGCGCGAGGCGCTGGCCGGCGCGCGCGATGCCGGAAGCGCGCGGCGCTGGCTGACGCGGCGGCTGGCGAATGCGGAGGTGGTGCCGCTGCACGCGATGCTGATCGCGCTCAACCGTTTCGACATGGTCAACACCGCTTATGGCCGCGCGGCGGGCGATGCGCTGCTGCGGTCGGCGCAGAAGCGGATCGACGATGTCGTCCATGAAGTGCTGGGTCGCGATGCCTTGATCGCGCGGATGAGCGGATCGACCTTTGTCGTTGCTGCAACATCGCTGCGCACCCGCATCGACCTTGCGCTCGAGCGGATTGTCGGGGAACTCGCGCGGCCGTTTGTGACGGGCGAATCGATCGCGGTACTCGGCTGCCGGATCGGTCTGGCCGAGGCGCTTGCCGACGACAGCGCGGCCACCCTGCTGCGCCGCGCGAGCGAGGCGTTGGCCGAGGCGCGCGATTCCGACAGCGCGACCATGCGCTTTGCCGATAGCAGGGCGGAAAGCGGGAGTGCGCCGATCGACCGGCTCGCGGTCGATCTCAATCGCGCGATGGAACGCGGCGAAATCGGCATTCTGTTCCAGCCGCAAGTCTCTGTCTCCAGCGGCGCGATCGTTGGTGTGGAGGCGCTGGCCCGCTGGGAACACGGGGTGCTCGGGTCGATCGGGGCGGAGACATTGTTTGCCGCCGCGGCACGCGCCGATCTCGAAATCGGGCTGTCCGACCATATTCAGAAGCTGGTGCTGGCGCAGGCCGCGGCGTGGCCAGCGGCGCTGGCTGGCGTGCGGCTCGCGCTCAATTTGACCGCCGCCGACATTGCGCGACCGGGGTTCGCCGATTTGTTCCTCGACCGGGTCGATGCCAGTGGTTTCCCGCGCAACCGACTGACGCTGGAAATCACCGAGAGTGGGTTGATCGAGGACCTTAGCATCGCCTCGACGCTGTTGTCGGTGCTGCGCGGGACGGGATGCCGGATTGCGATCGACGATTTCGGCACGGGCTATTCGAGCCTCGCGTATCTGAAAGCGCTGCCGCTCGATTATCTGAAGATCGACAAGAAACTGGCGCAGGACATTACCGGATCTCCGCGCGACCGGATCGTGGTGCGCGGCGTGATCGACATGGCGCGCTCGCTCGGGCTGACGGTGATTGCGGAAGGGGTCGAGACCGACGCGCAACTCGAGGCGCTGGCGAAGGAAGGGTGCCAGATCTATCAAGGGTTCTTGTGTTCGGAGGCCGTGACCACAGAAGTACTTTTACGCCTTCTCTTGGAAAAGTAGCCAACATGTCGTGCAACGTGGTGTATACGTGGAGATACGAGTTCTAACGCGATGGTGGCATATGAAAATACCGGTCTTTGTTTCGTACGCAACGACGCTGAACAGTGAGCAAGACGCGCAGAGGCAGCGCATAATCAATCTTTTGGACGAGATGCGACTTGAACCGCGTGCGCTGGGTCGGTAAGACTATCCTACGGATTTTCCTTTGAAGGAAGTGGCGGTGATCGCCAAACACTGTTCCGGTGGAGTTATCTTAGGATTTGGACAGATAGAAGTCGAAAAGGGAATTATAAAACCTGGAACCGAGAAATCTGCTGAAATTAATATGCAAAACAAGATGCTAATTCCGACAGCATGGAATCATCTTGAGGCGGGGATTCTGTTTGGTCTTAATCTTCCTCTTTTAATATTCAAAGAAACGGGTGTTAGCGGAGGAGTTTTTGATAATGGGGTCACTGATGTTTTCATTCATGAGCTAAAAAAGGAAGTCGACCCGGTCGAGCAGGACGCGTTACGAGAAGTATTTCTCAAGTGGCGCGCGAGGGTGAGTCAGCACTATTATTCCTGACCTCATCGGACGCCTACCCCGCCGCCCTCGCCAGCCCCTTGGACAATTGCAACGCGCCGTGCAGCCGCGCCTTGGGATCGCCCCAACTGCGCGTCACCACCAGCTTGCTGTCGGGCCGCAACCGCGCGACGCCGTCGAGCTTCGCGACCCAGGCGAGCAGACCCTCGATATTCGGCGGGCTGTTGTCGAAGAAGGTGACCAGCGCACCCTTGGGCCCGACATCCATCTTCGCGACCGCCGCCTTCTTGGCGTTGAGCTTGATTTCGATGATGCGGATCAAATTGTCGGTCGGATCGGGCAGTTTCCCAAAGCGATCGATCATTTCCGCGGCAAAGGCCTCGAGCGCGTTCTGGTCCTCGACATCGTTGAGGCGGCGATACAGGCCCATCCGCAAATCGAGATCGGGAACGTAATCCTCCGGGATCAGGATCGGCGCATCGACGGTGATCTGGGGTGAGAAATCCTTCGGGCGCAACCGCTGGCCACCGGCCTTGGCGTCCATGATCGCCTCTTCCAGCATCGACTGGTACAGTTCGTAGCCGACTTCCTTGATATGTCCCGATTGCTCGTCGCCAAGCAGATTGCCCGCTCCACGCTGATCGAGATCGTGGCTGGCGAGCTGGAAGCCCGCGCCGAGCGTGTCGAGATCGGACAGCACCTTGAGCCGCTTCTCGGCGGTTTCGCTCAGGATGCGGTTCTCAGGCGTGGTCAAATAGGCATAAGCCCGCGTCTTCGCGCGCCCGACGCGCCCGCGCAGCTGATAGAGCTGCGCCAGCCCGAAGCGGTCAGCGCGGTGGATGATCATCGTGTTGGCGCTCGGAATATCGAGCCCGGATTCGACGATCGTGGTCGAGACCAAAACCTCGAACTTCTTGTCGTAGAACGCCGACATGCGCTCCTCGACCTCTGTTGGCGCCATTTGCCCGTGCGCGACCACGTAGCGGATTTCGGGCACCTGTTTTGTCAGGAAGTCCTCGATATCGGGGAGATCCTTGATCCGCGGTGTCACGAAGAAGCTTTGCCCGCCGCGATAATGTTCGCGCAGCAACGCCTCGCGCAGCACGATTGGGTCCCACGGCATGATGTAGGTCCGCACCGCGAGTCGATCGACTGGCGGGGTCTGGATCACCGAGAGCTCGCGAATCCCTGACATCGCCATTTGCAGCGTACGCGGGATCGGCGTGGCCGTCAGCGTCAGGACGTGGACGTCGGTCTTCAGGCCCTTCAGCCGCTCCTTGTGGGTGACGCCGAAGCGCTGTTCCTCATCGACCACGACGAGGCCGAGCCGCTTGAACTCGATCCCCTTGGCGAGGATCGCGTGGGTGCCGATGACCACGTCGATCTGGCCGTTGGTCAGGCCCTCCTTGGTCGCTTTCGCCTCCGCCGTCGGCACGAGCCGCGACAAGCGCCCGACATTGAGCGGGAAGCCTTCGAAGCGCGCGGTGAAATTGTTGAAATGCTGGCGCGCAAGCAACGTCGTCGGGCACACGATCGCGACTTGCTGGCCCGACATGGCGGCGGCAAAGGCGGCACGAAGCGCCACTTCGGTTTTGCCGAAGCCGACATCGCCGACGACGAGCCGGTCCATCGGAGTACCCTTGGCCAGATCGGCCATCACATCCTCGATCGCGCGATCCTGATCCTCGGTTTCCTCATACGGGAAGCGGTCAACGAACGCCGAATAGCCACTGTCACGTTCGATCGTCTCGGCCGGGCGCAGCGCGCGTTCGGCGGCGGTCGCAATCAGCTCACCGGCGATTTCTCGGATGCGCTCCTTCATCTTCGCTCTGCGGCGCTGCCACGCTTCGCCGCCTAATCGGTCGAGGCTCGCGCCATCGCTGTCCGAGCCGTAGCGGGTCAGCACTTCAAGATTTTCGACCGGCACGAACAGTTTGTCGCCACCGGCATAGGTCAGCGCGACGCAATCGTGCGGCGCGTGACCGACCGGGATCGAGGTCAGTCCCTCATAGCGGCCGATGCCGTGATCGGCATGGACGACGAGATCGCCCGGGGTGAGCATCGCCAGCTCGGCCAGGAACGCATCGGCCGATTTCTTGCGTTTTGCGCGCCGCACCAGCCGGTCGCCGAGCATGTCCTGCTCGGTCAGCAGCGCGACTTGCGGGCTGGAGAAGCCGTGGTCGAGCGGCAGGACGAGGAGCGCGACGCTGCGTTCACCCGCACCCAGCGCTTGCTGCCACGTGTCGACCAGTTTGAGGTTCGTCGCGCCGTGATCGCCCAGCAAGCCCGCCAGCCGCTCGCGCGCGCCGGTCGAATAGCTGGCGAGCACCGCTTTGCGCCCGTCGCGCTGAATCGTCTTGAGGTGATGGACCACCGCTTCATAGACGTTTACGCTGTTCGCGCGCTCCGCGCCGAAATCGCGCGGTCCGTCGACGCCGAAATCGAGCACCGTCGCGCTTTCAGGTTCGTGGAAGGCGGTGATGCGGTGCGCGGGCGCACGCTCGAGCCGGTCGGCCAGATCGGTCGCGGTCAGATACAGTGCGTCGGCGGGGAGCGGGCGGTAGCTGCCGGGGTCGCTCGACTGCGCCTTGACGCGGTTGCCGTGATAATCAGTGATCGCTTCGAACCGCGCCTCGGCCGCCGCGACCGCGCCCGCATCGCGCAGCATCACCGCGTCATCGCCCAGATGATCGAACAACGTCGAGAGCTTGTCCTCGAACAGCGGGAGCCAATGCTCCATCCCCGCCAGCCGTCGCCCGTCGCTGATCGCCTGATAGAGCGGGTCGCCAGTCGCGGTCGCGCCGAATCGTTCACGATAGCGCGCGCGGAAGCGCTTGATGCTGTCCTCGTCGATCAGCGTTTCGGACGCTGGCAGCAGCACGAAGCCGTCGATCCGCCCGGTGGTGCGTTGATCGGCCGGGTCGAAGGTGCGGACACTTTCAATTTCGTCGCCGAAGAAATCGAGCCGGAGCGCTTGCTCCTCGCCGCTCGGAAACAGATCGACCAGCCCGCCGCGCACCGCAAATTCGCCCGCATCGGCGACGGTCTCGACTCGGACATAGCCGTTCGCCTGCAATTGCGCGGCAAGCCGGTCGCGCCCGATTCGCTCTTTGGGGGCGAGGCGCGCGACGAGCTGACGGATGCGAAACGGGGTAAGCGTGCGCTGCGCGACGGCATTGACCGTGGTGAGCAGGAGCTGCGGGCCTTTCGGCACCTGCTGCAAGCGGTGCAGCGTGGCCATGCGTTCAGCCATCACGCGAAGCGTCGGGGAGGCGCGATCGTACGGCAGACAGTCCCAGGCGGGAAATGTCAGCACTTCCAGTTCGGGCGCGAAGGTCGGCGCGGTGGAGGCGATTGCGCGCATCGCGGCTTCGTCGGGCGCGATGAACACGGCGCGGGTCTTGGCGGCGCGCGCCAGATCGGCGAGCAGCCACGGCTCGAACCCGGCGGGGACACCGGCGAGGGTCAGGGGGGTCTTGGCGGTAAGGATCTTGTTGAGGTCGGGCATTCTTGATTTCCCTCTCCCCGCTTGCGGGGAGAGGGCAAGCGAGCGAAGCGAAGCGCGGGAGAGGGGCAGTCATGGAAGGGCGTGCGCGTTACTGCCCCTCTCCCCGGCCCTCTCCCCGGAGGGGAGAGGGAGTTTGGTTACTCCGCGATCGGCACGTAGTTCAGCGTCTTCAACGCCGCGACGATCGAGCCGACATAGCGTTCGGGCGGGACCGCCGTCCCGATTGCCCACGCCATGATGTCGACGTCCTGTTCCTCGAGCAGCTCCTCGACCAACGTAATCTCGGCCTCGCTCCACCCCGCTGAGCGCGCATCGAAAAACCCGCCGATCAGCAAATCGGCTTCCTTGGTGCCACGGTGCCAGGCGCGGAAGCGGAGGCGTTTCAGGCGGATTTCGCGGTCCATATATTTCCAACGACAATTGGCCGGCGGCGCTTGGAGCAACCGTCGGCTGGGGCTATTGCTCCCCAGATAGTCATGCGACCCGATATCCTCAATCCATTGTTCGCCGAAGTGACGGCGCTAAAGGGCATCGGGCCTGGCCTTGCCAAGCCGCTCGATCGGCTCGGGCTGTCGCGCGTCGTCGACGTGGCGTTCCATTTGCCGACCGGCTGGGTCGATCGCGTGCCACGCGAGGAGCTCGATATGGCCGATGCGGGCCGCATCATCGCGATTACCCTTACCGCGCAATCGTATCGCTCCAGCAACGGGCGCGGGCCGACGCGGGTGCAGGCGACCGACACATTCGGCAATTATGTCAGCTTGGTCTATTTCGGCGGGCATGCGGGCTGGGCGAAGAAGCTCGCGCCGATCGGCGAGCCGCGCCGTGTCTCGGGACGCCTCGAACACTACGGCCAGGAATTGCAGATCGTGCATCCTGACTATGTCCTGCCGCTCGAGGAAGCGGGCGACACGCCCGAACGCGAGGCGATCTATCCGCTGTCGGAGGGACTTACCTCCAAACGCATGGCCCAGCTCGCCGCGCAAGCGATCGAGCGTGCGCCGTCGCTCGCCGAGTGGATCGAGCCGGGGCTGCTTGCCAAGCAGCAATGGCCGGCGTGGCGCGAGGCGCTGGCGCGGATTCATGCCGATCCCTCCGACACGGTCGCGCGCGAACGCCTCGCCTATGACGAGATTTTCGCCAATCAGCTTGCGCTGATGCTGGTGCGACAATCGTCGCGCGCGCGGCGCGGCAGGGCGCTCGCGGCGACGGGCAAGCTGCGCGAGGCGTTGCGGCTGCCCTATGCGCTGACCGGTGCGCAAGCGCGGACGGTGCGCGAGATCGAGGGCGATCTGGCACAGGCACAGCCGATGCTGCGGCTACTGCAAGGCGATGTCGGATCGGGCAAGACGCTGGTTGCGACGCTGGCGATGTTGACCGCGGTCGAGGCGGGCGCACAGGCGGCGTTGCTCGCCCCGACCGAAATTCTTGCGCGCCAGCATTACGAATCGCTGCGGCGGATGCTGGCGGGGCTGCCGGTCGAAATCGCGGTGCTGACCGGGCGCGACAAGGGCAAGGTGCGCGAGGCGACGCTGATGGGGCTCGCGGCGGGGACGATCGATATCCTGATCGGCACGCACGCGATCTTTCAGGAGGCGGTCGGATACAAGGACCTCGGGCTGGTCGTGGTCGACGAGCAGCACCGTTTCGGTGTCGCGCAACGCATGATGCTGCAAGCCAAGGCCAAGGCCGCACCGCATCTGCTGGCGATGACTGCGACGCCGATCCCGCGCACGCTGACGCTCGCAAATTACGGCGAGATGGATGTGAGCCAGCTCGACGAAATGCCGCCCGGCCGCCAGCCGATCGAGACGCGCGTCATTTCCGAAGACCGGCTCGGCGATGTCGTCGATGCCCTTGGGCGGCACCTGTCCGATGAGGGCCAGGCCTATTGGGTCTGCCCGCTCGTTGAGGAAAGCGAGAAAAGCGACATGGCCGCCGCCGAGGCACGCGCCGAGACGCTGCGCGCGCGCTTTGGCAATCGCGTCGGGCTGGTCCACGGCCGCATGAAGCCCGCCGAAAAGGACGCGGTGATGATGGCGTTCGCTGCTGGCCAGATCGGCGTGCTGGTCGCCACGACAGTGATTGAGGTCGGCGTCGATGTTCCTAATGCTACCCTGATCGTGATTGAACATGCCGATCGTTTCGGGCTGGCGCAGCTCCACCAATTGCGCGGGCGCGTCGGGCGCGGCTCGGGCAAGTCGAATTGCCTGCTGATCCGGGGCGGGGCCTTGAGCGAGACGTCGCGCGCGCGGCTTGCGCTGATGCGGGAGACAACCGACGGCTTCCGCATTGCGGAGGAGGATTTGCGGCTGCGCGGGGCGGGCGAATTGCTCGGGACGCGGCAATCGGGCGAAGCGGGGTTCCGGCTTGCGACGCCCGAGATGCTCGGCACGCTGCTGCCCGTCGCGACCGACGATGCGCGGCTGCTGATTGACCGCGACGGCGGCCTGGAGGGACCACGCGGCCAAGCGGCGCGAACCGCGCTCTATCTGTTCGAGCGCGATGCCGGGGTTGCGTTGTTGCGCTCGGGGTGAGCGGGACGGGCCGAAGGCCAAAAAAAGATCATTCTTCTTCAAGACCGCCTCGCGGGAAGATCACCGCGCCTTCAGCATCACCGCCAGCACATCGTAATAATCGGCGAGATCGATTGGCTGGTCGAGTTCGCAGCCGATCCGCCCGCCGAGCGACCAACGCAGTTCAGCGATGACGACCCCGACCACCGGCAAGGTGATGCGCAACCGTTCGCCCACCGCATAGGCAACGTCCGCGCGGGCCATCAGCCCCATCGCCGAGAGATTGACGATCAGCAGCGACACCGGACGCGCATCGGGCCCGAACGCCCGTGCGCGGTAATGAACTTCGTCTCGCGCCAGCGCACGGTTGTCCGTGACCGGCAAAGCCAGTGCCATTGCCATTGTCAGACCCCTCTGTTCGGCCATCCAAAAGTACGACAGGGGTATGAAGCAGCTCGCAACGAAGCCGCTTAACAAGGGGTTACCGCGCTCTACTTTCTGAGATTTTCAAAAAGAATGTTCGAGGGTTAGTCGCGAACGAGCAATCCGTGGTGTTTCTTCCCCGCGGAGAGGCGGACGGGATCGTCGCCGACCACGATCATCATCGTTTCGTCGCTCACCTTGGCTGCCCCGATCCGCGCGCCCCCACCCTTGATCAGCCGCTTGGCATCGCCCTTGGACGCGGCGAAGCCGAGGCCGATCAGAGCATCGACAATGCCGATGCTGCCCGAAACCGCGAAGGTCGGGAGCGCATCGCCGGCGGCGCCTTCCTCAAAGGTGCGCCGCGCGGTTTCCGCCGCGTCCCGCGCCGCCGCATCGCCGCGGCACAACGCCGTCGCTTCATTGGCGAGCACAACCTTTGCGGCGTTGATCTCGGCACCCGGCAGCGCCTCCAGCCTGGCAATCTCGTCGAGCGGCAGATCGGTGAACAGCCGCAGGAAACGCCCGACATCGCGATCATCGGTGTTGCGCCAGAATTGCCAGTAATCGTAGCTCGATAGCTGGTCTTCGTTGAGCCACACCGCACCGCTGGCGGTCTTGCCCATCTTCGCGCCATCGGCGGTGGTGATCAGCGGCGTGGTCAGCCCGAACACTTCGACGCCGTCGATCCGACGGGTGAGTTCAATCCCGTTGACGATATTGCCCCATTGGTCCGATCCGCCCATCTGCAACCGGCATTCGACGCGGCGCGACAATTCGAGAAAATCATAGGCTTGCAGGATCATATAGTTGAATTCGAGGAAGGTCAGCGCTTGTTCGCGCTCCAGCCGGAGCTTGACCGAATCGAACGCCAGCATCCGGTTGATCGTGAAATGCCGCCCGACATCGCGCAGGAATGGGATGTATTCGAGCGTGTCGAGCCACTCGGCATTATCGATCAGGATCGCATCGGTCGGCTCGTCGCCAAAAGTCAGGAAGCGTTCGAACACGCGGCGGATCGACGCGATGTTCGCGGCGATCCCGGCATCGTCGAGCAATTTGCGCGACTCGTCCTTGCCCGACGGATCGCCGACCTTTGTCGTGCCGCCGCCCATCACCACAATCGGCTTGTGCCCGGCCTGCTGCAGGCGGCGCAGCATCATGATCTGGACGAGGCTGCCAATGTGCAGCGACGGCGCGGTCGCATCGAAGCCGATATAACCGGGCACCACTTGCTTGAGGGCGAGCGCATCGAGGGCGGCACCATCGGTCAGTTGATGGATGTAGCCGCGCTCGGACAGGAGGCGGAGGAGATCGGAGGTGTGCTCGGTCATGATATCTTCTCCCCCTCCCGCTTGCGGGAGGGGTTAGGGGAGGGCTGTCTTGCTCGCCCCTCACATGCCCTCCCCCAGCCCCTCCCGCAAGCGGGAGGGGAGTCACAAGCGGAATGAGCGTTAAATCCCCGGCAATTGCCGCTGCGGGTCGACCGGCAAACGCCCTTTGCGCATTTCGAAATGCACCTCGGGCCGGTCCGCCACGCCCGAATCGCCCGATAGCGCGATCGTCTGACCGCGCCGGACCGATTGTCCGCGCTGAACGAGCAACTGGCTGGCATGGCCGTAGACGGTGGTCCAGCCATCGCCATGCTTGACGATCACCAGCCCGCCGAGATTGGGCACGCCTGATCCGGCATAAGCGACCACGCCGTCGGCCGCCGCCAGGATCGGCGTGCCGAGCGGCACCGCAATCTTCACGCCGTTATATTTTTCGCCGGTCGCCCCACTCGGCCCGAAGCGCGCGACGATGCGGCCGTGCACTGGCCAGGCAAAGCCGCTGGTCAAGCGGCTCGGCTCGGTAATCGCTTGCGTGGCGGACAGCACGCGGCGCGGCGACGCGCTCGGCTTGACCGGGCGATCGTTCGCCGCGAGCGCGGGCTCGCCGCCCGTCACGATGTCGTCGATATCGAGCCGGAAGGCGGCGGCGCGTTCCGCCGCGCTGCTGCCGCCCACGCTGCCCGGAATGAGCACGCGCATCCCGACGCGTAGGATATAGGGCTCGGCAAGATCGTTCGCAGCCACGATCCGCGACCAGTCGACACCGTAGGCGCGCGCAATCGCGATCCCGGTCTGTCCGGCGCGGACGAGGTGATAGCGCCCGCCGGGAATCTCCAGCCGCTGGCCGGCGCGGATCACGAACGGGGCGGGGAGCGCGTTGGCGCGGGCGATCGCTTCCGATCCGGCGCCGGTGCGGTCGCCGACCGCGCGCAGCGTGTCGCCCGGGCGCACGACATAGCTGCTGGCGCCGATCGTCTCGGCGTCGGGCGTGACCGGGCGCGCTTGCCAGGCCGGTGGCGGGGCGGGGAGGGCGGAGACGCCATCGTCGATCCGGCGCGGTTCATACGGGTCTTGCGGCGCATCGTAGGGCCGCCCGCCCGCCGGTTCATAGGGCCGCTGGTCGTCGCGCGGATCATAGCCGCGTTGCGGTCGATCGGGATTGGGAATGCAGCCGCCGAGCGTCAGGATCAGGAGGAAAAAACCAAAAATCGTCCTGCTCCGCTCGTCCATGCCCGTCCCCCTCACCCGTATAATGCCCCCAGCATAGCGAGCGACGGGCGATGTGTCAGGTCGAGATGCAGCGGGGTCACCGCGACATAGCCATCGGCCACCGCCTCGAGATCGGTCGAATGCGCCGGTGTCTCGACCGTCGGCCCGAGCGCGAACCAGTGATAGTCATAGCCGCGCGGATCGCGATTGGTGACGATCTGCAATCGCCCGTAATCGCGCAAGCCTTGCTGCGCGATCCGCACGCCCTTGACCGCATCTGCCGCGACTGCCGGAAAGTTGATGTTGACGAGCGTGCGCGGTTCGAGCGGCGCAGCAATCAGCGGGCGCAACACGCGTTCACCCCACGCGGTGGCGGCGTCGAAGGGAACGGTGTCGCCCAGCCCCTCGCGATTGTACGCTTGGCTCAGCGCGATCGAGCGCACACCCGCCAGCGCCCCCTCCATCGCGGCCGAGACGGTGCCCGAATAGGTCACGTCCTCGGCGAGGTTCGCGCCGCGATTGACGCCCGACAGGATCAAATCGGGCGTGTGATCCTGCATGATCTTGGCGAGCGCCATCATCACCGCATCGGTCGGTGTGCCGGCGACGGCGAAACGCTTCTCGGCATGTTTGCGCACGCGGATCGGGCGGCTGAGCGTCAGCGAATGCCCTGCACCCGATTGCTCCTCGGCCGGCGCGACGATCCACACATCGTCGGAGAATTGCGCGGCAATTGCTTCGAGGATTTTGAGGCCCGGCGCGTGATAGCCGTCGTCGTTGGTGAGCAGGATGCGCATCGGTCTTATCCTTTCGTCACCCCGGCCTTGTGCTGGGGTCCACCGGGAGGCAAGCGAACGGGCTTGGGGCGGGCGGTTTTGCTTGAGGCACCGTGGACCCCGGCACAGGGCCGGGGTGACGGCGTTACTTGTTGATCGGTTCCAGCCGGTCGATACCGCCCATATAGGACATCAATGCCTCCGGTACGGTGACACTGCCGTCTTCACTCTGATAATTCTCAAGCACCGCCACCAGAGTGCGCCCAACCGCGAGGCCGGAGCCGTTGAGCGTGTGGACGAACTCGGTCTTCTTCTCAGCCGCGACACGGTAGCGCGTGTTCATCCGCCGCGCCTGGAACGCGCCGGTGTTCGAGCACGAGCTGATTTCGCGATACGCGCTTTGTCCCGGCAGCCAGACCTCCAGATCATAGGTCTTGCGCGCGCCAAAGCCCATGTCGCCGGTGCACAGCAGCAGCTTGCGATAGGGCAGGTTGAGACGTTCGAGGATCGTCTCGGCGGCGCGAACCATGCGCTGGTGCTCGGCCTCGCTATCCTCGGGCCGGACGATGCTGACCAGCTCGCATTTCTCGAACTGGTGCTGGCGGATAAAGCCGCGCGTGTCGCGCCCCGCCGCACCCGCCTCGGAGCGGAAGCACAAGGTGAGTGCGGTGAGCCGTAGCGGGAGCGCGCTTTCGTCGAGCAGCTCGCCCATGACGCTGGCGGTGAGCGAGACTTCGCTGGTGGGGATGAGCCAGCGGTCGTCGGTCGTGCGAAAGCTGTCCTCGGCAAACTTCGGCAGTTTGTCGGTGCCGTACATCGCTTCGTCCCGAACCAGCACCGGCGGGTTGCACTCGGTATAGCCATGCTCGCGCGTCTGCACGTCAAGCATGAACTGGCCGAGCGCGCGGTGCAGCCGCGCCATGTCGCCGCGCAGGAACGTAAACCGCGCGCCGGAAAGCCGCGTGCCGGTCTCGAAATCCATGCCGAGCGCCGGGGCGAGGTCGGCATGTTCCTTGGGTGAAAAATCGAAAGCGCGCGGCGTGCCCCAGCGCGCGACTTCGACATTGTCTTCCTCGCCCGCGCCGCCCGGCACATCGTCGGCGGGCAGATTGGGGATGAGGTTCAGCGCGGCCTTGAGCTGCGCCGCAACATCCTTCTCCTCAGCCTCAATCGCGGGGAGCCGTTCCTTGAGCGTTGCGACTTCGGCCATCAGCGGCGCCGCGGTCGCTTCATCCTTCGCTGCCTTTGCCGCGCCGATCGCCTTGGAGGCTTCGTTGCGCCGCGCCTGGGCGACTTGCGCCTCGGTCGACAGCGCGCGGCGGCGCTCGTCGAGGTCGACCAATTCGGCGGCGATCGCGGGGAGCCCGCGTCGCGCGAGAGCAGCGTCGAAAGCGGCGGGATTTTCGCGGATGAAGCGGATGTCGTGCATGACCGGGCTATGCCGTTGCGCTGGCCGACGTGCAACCCGGTGTACTCAACGCAAGACCGGCCCCCGTGCTGCCGCGCGGGAGCCGGTCGAGAAGCGTGTGACGCCGATCAGGCGTTGACGGTGGTCGGCTTGGCAAAGCGCTTGCGCGCGACCAGCGCGGCTGCTGCCGCGCCGAACAGCAGCACCATCGGTGGTGCCGGGACCGGGGCAGGCGGGCCGCCGCTCGACCCGGTGCTGCCCGAGCTGCCATTATGACCACTTGAGCCATAGCCGCCGTTCGAGCTCCACCCACCGGTCGACGAGCCATAGCTGCTCGACCCATAGCTGCTCGAACTGGCCGAGGAGCTGGTGCTCGATCCGTTGGAGGAACTGGCCGAGGAGACATTGCCGCTCGACGAGGTCGATGCCGAGGACGACACATTGCCGCTGGAGCTCGAACTGGTCGAAGAGGCTGACGACACATTCCCGCTCGACGCCGACGAGGACGACACATTCCCGCTCGACGACGATGATACGTTGCCGCTGCTGCCGCCCGATGCCGAAGAGACATTGCCGCTCGATCCGCCCGAGGCCGAGGAGGACCCACCGGTCGAGGATGTGCTCGATACGGTCGCGCCGCCAGTGCTGGTCGACGATCCACCGCTTCCGCCCGATGACGAGGTGCTGCTCACCGATCCGCTCGACGATCCGCCGGTCGAGGTCGAGGAGCCACCGGTCGAGGTCGATCCGCCGCTGGTCGAGGACCCGCCCGTCGAGGTCGAAGTGCTAGATCCGCCCGAAGAAATGTTGATTACCGTGCCGCTCGATCCCGAGCTCGACCCGGACCCCGAACCGCTCGACGACCCGGTCGAGGTCGACGAGATCACGATGCTGCCACCGCCCGATCCGCCGCCGCCGCCGAAAAAGCCGCCCGCGAAAAAGCCGCCGCCGCCGCCGAACCCGCCGCCGCCGACAACCGCCGCACCGCCACCGCCGCCACCGCCCGAATAACCGCCCGAGGGCACGAAGGCGGGTGGAAGCGGGATCGGTGCGCCTTGGGTGGTGACCACCACCACCTGCGGTTGTGCCGCCGTGCGAGTCTGCGTCACGACTCGGCGAACGCGCACGCCGGTTGCGCCGCGTGCGGCCACCGTTGTCGTCCGTCGAACGATTCGCTTGGTTGCTTTGTGCGTGTAGCCGCTGCGCGCCTTGGCACCGTCTGCGACATGCACGGCGCCACCGCCGATGACGGCCCCGCCGCACGCGCAGGCACAAAGTTTGGCTAAGGCCATCCGCACCGACATAAGTTTACTCTCTCGCTACTGCCGCCGTTTCAGGCAAAGCCCCGATTACTTCGGCCATTCCGCCGCTATCCGCCAAAGTGCCCAACAAATCATTAAGTGCAAGTGCATTAACCAAACTTTAGAGATACTTCGCTGGTTTCCCCGATTGGTCCCGATCCTTGGTAAGGTTAACGTTTCATTATGATACAGCGGTTCAGGGACGGCTTTGCACCTAGGCCCCCCATGTGTTGTCCCCCGGATGGCATGTGGCGAGCGTGCTCGAAGAATCGACAGGGCGCCAGCACGGCTGCGGTCCATCGAAAGTGATGCAATAAGGCGTCAGGATTGCTTGTGGAGCGCGGATCGCATGGCTATAGGCCCGCTCGTCAGGGAGTTGGCACCGGGGGCGGTCCAGAGGCGCGCAAAGCGTCGCGCGACCGATGGGAGATAGTGGGATGGCAACGGTCTTGAATCGATTGGAAGAATCCGAGAAGTTTCCGATGCCGCCGGTTGGCGACGATGGCTACCGGCCAAGCGCGGACGAAGACTTTATGGGCCCGCGGCAGCAGGCCTATTTCCGCGCCAAGCTGCAGGCGTGGAAAGAAGCGATCCTGCGCGAGGCGGCGGGGACGCTGTCGCAATTGCAAGTCGATACGCTGCGCGAAGCCGACCTGACCGATCGCGCATCGAGCGAGACCGACTGGTCGATCGAGTTGCGCACGCGCGATCGCCAGCGAAAATTGATTTCCAAGATCGAGGCGGCGATTCGCCGCATCGACGAAGGCGAATATGGCTATTGCGAAGTCACCGGCGAACCGATTTCGCTCGCCCGTCTGGAGGCGCGCCCGATCGCGACGATGACGGTCGAAGCGCAGGAACGCCACGAGCGCCACGAAAAAATTTCGCGCGAGGACTGAAGTGCGCACCGTGCCTTAAGCAGTTCGACACGATTGGGCTGTTATGGGAAGCCGGAACGGAGACCGGTAAGATTCACGCGATGGACCAATTTCCGAACGATCCTTTTGACTCCGCGATCGAGAACGCGGCACACAACCGTCAGGTCGCGCGCGACAGCCTGTTTTTGATGGCGGATCTTCGTGTCTGTGGTGAAACCGACGCTCGGCCGGTGCGTGTCCGGAACCTGTCGCAAGGCGGGTTGATGGCGGAATTTCCCGACGGCCTCGCCCAGGGACAGCGCGTCGAAGTCGACGTGCGGGGTATTGGTTGGGTTTGCGGCCAAATCGCCTGGTCGGCGGCGGGTCGTATCGGGGTAGCGTTCGATCGTCAGATCGATCCAATGCTTGCGCGCAAGCCAGTCGGGCAGGGGGCGCATACGCCAACGTTCGTCAAACCGATCTTCACGCGCACGCAGCGCTGACGGCTTCGGCCCGGGCGCAATGCGCCCGGACCTGCGCGATCCGCTAAATCTGCATCAATTCCTGTTTGAGTCGAAGCTTCTGCTTCTTCAGTTCTGCAAGCGTCACGGCGTCGGGCAGCGGACGCTGCGTTTCGACTGCGATCTGGCGATCGAGGACTGCATGCTTGGCCGTCAGGGCCGATTGATGCGCGGTCTGCATGGAATGCGTACCTCCTTCATGTACTGCTTGGGGGAGTGAGTAGAACACGCTTGCGGTTAATTGTCTCCCCCCGATTCGCCGACACGCGACATGCCAGCGCAATCGTGCGACGGGCCGATTTTATGCGGTTTCAACCTCCGTGTTTTGCTATGGGCCGGCGCATCGAGTGGGGACCTTATGGACGACAGCCTGATTGCCAAACGCCTGGAGGTATTGCGGGTGGAACATCGCGATCTCGATTCGGCGATCGCGGCGCTGATCGAGGCGGGATCGCCCGACCAGCTCCAGCTCGCGCGGTTCAAGAAACGCAAATTGCGGTTACGCGATGAAATCGCGATGTTCGAGGATCAGCTGATCCCCGACATCATCGCTTAAACCGGATGCCGATATGCATCGGATTGGGACAGTTTTCTGCTGTTGGTCGCTGAGACGGCTATACCGTTAGCGCTGTGTTTGTGGGACGTAACCAGAATGAGGGGCCAACGCTACGATTCACGGATGCAACGACGCGTCATCGACACGC
This sequence comes from Sphingomonas psychrolutea, assembly GCF_014636175.1. GTDB lineage: Bacteria > Pseudomonadota > Alphaproteobacteria > Sphingomonadales > Sphingomonadaceae > Sphingomonas > Sphingomonas psychrolutea. The sequence goes on from NZ_BMDW01000009.1 coordinate 25,230, forward strand.
TCTACATCGACGCGATGGTGCTGGCCGATGAGGCGCGGAGCTATTTCGACGAAGGCGGGCGCAGCGATCGCGAGGCGCTCGATCCACTTGTGCGCGTCGCGTTCAGCTGCGAATCGCTGAAGGTGACGACGCGGCTGATGCACGTCATCGCCTGGCTGCTGACGCAACGCGCGGTCGACGCGGGTGAGATGGCGCCGCGCGAGGCGCTCGACCCGTCACGACGGCTCGGGTCTGCCCCGCTTAGCGAGCCTGCAGCACTTTCGGCGATGCCCGCTGCGGCGCGCCAGTTGATCGAAGCGAGTGCCGATCTTCACCGCCGCGTCGCGCGGCTCGACGATGCGCAAGCCGACGAGGCAGAAGCGTTCGTCAGCCCCGTGCGATCGATGCACGACCGCTTGGCGATGGCCTTCTAAGGCCGCTGCGCCGACGCCCGAACGATCAGAGCTTCAGCCGCGCCCGCGCCGCGAGATATTGCCGCTCCAGCCGATCGACCATGTCGGCGACCGGCTCGATCCGGTCGATCACGCCGATGCCCTGGCCCGATCCCCAGATTTCCTTCCACGCCTTGGGCTTCGCTGCGTTGCCCGTGCCGAAATCCATCGTCTTCAGGTCACCCTCGGGCAGGTTGTCGGGGTCCATCCCGGCCGCGGCGATCGATCCGCGCAGATAATTGCCGTGTACGCCGGTGAACAAGTTGGAATAGACGATGTCGGCGGCCTTGCCCTCGACGATGCCCTGTTTGTACGCGGCCTCGGCATTGGCCTCGACGCTCGCGATGAAGGGCGATCCGATATAGCCGAAATCCGCGCCCATCGCTTGCGCGGCGAGCACCGCATCGCCGGTCGCGATGGAGCCAGACAAAGCGAGCGGCCCGTCGAACCACTGCCGGATTTCCTGGATGATCGCGAAGGGCGACAAGCGACCGGCATGGCCACCGGCACCGGCCGCCACCGCGATCAGTCCGTCGGCACCCTTCTCGACCGCTTTGCGCGCAAAACGGTCGTCGATTACGTCGTGCAGCGTGATGCCGCCCCAGCTGTGGACCGCGGTGTTGAGGTCTTCGCGTGCGCCGAGTGACGTAATTACGATCGGCACTTGCCACTTGGCGCAGGTCGCCAGATCGGCCTCGAGCCGTTCGTTCGAGCGATGCACGATCTGATTGACCGCAAAGGGTGCTGCGGGGCGATCGGGATTGTCGCGGTTATGGGCGGCCAATTCCTCGGTAATACGGTGCAGCCATTCGTCGAGCATCGCTTGAGGGCGCGCATTAAGCGCAGGGAACGACCCAACGATCCCGGCCTTGCACTGGGCGATGACCAGCTCGGGTCCGGAAATGATGAACAGCGGCGAGCCAATGACGGGGAGCCGCAAGCGATCGAACAGGGGGGGAATGCTCATGTCGGTTTCATAGCGCAACCGAAAGGACTGTCCAGCCGCAGTTCGATTGCCACCTCTCGTTTGCCCCCAGTCGATTGCCAAGCCGCTTGAAAGCGCTAAGGGCGAAATCTGATTGTTGCCGGAGTAACCAAGTGAAGCTTTCCCTCGCCACCGCCCTGCTGCTCGGAACCGCAACGCCTGCCTTTGCGGTCGGGCAATTGCCCGCTGGCGTCGCGCCTGTTTCCTACGACATCACGGTGCGCCCCGATGCGAAAGCGATGACCTTTTCGGGCGAGGAAGACGTCACGATCACGGTGGCACGTGCGACCAAGACGATCGTTCTCAACGCCGCCGATCTGAAGATCGCTACCGCCACGCTCGATGGGCAAGCGATGCCGTTCACGCTCGATGCCACGAAGCAGCAATTGACGCTGACCTCGCCCGCCTTCGTCGCCGCGGGCGAGCATAAGCTGCATTTCGCTTGGACCGGCACGATCAACACCTCGGCCGCTGGCTTCTTCGCGATCGATTATACCAATCCGGACGGCGCGGCCGCGCGCATGCTGGTGACGCAGTTCGAGGCACCCGACGCCCGCCGTTTCGCCCCGATGTGGGATGAACCAGCCTATAAGGCCACCTTCGCGCTCAGCACCGTCGCCCCGGGCGGCCAGACCGCTTTCTCGAACATGCCAACCAGCAGCGTCACCAAGCAGGGCGACGGCACCACGCTGTACCGTTTTGCCGAAACCCCGAAAATGTCGAGCTATCTGCTGTTCCTCGGCATGGGCGATGTCGAGCGCAAGACAGTGATGGCGGGCAAGACCGAGATCGGCATCATCACCCGGCGCGGGGTGGTCGATCAGGGTGATTATGCATTGGCGCAGGCCAAGCGCCTGCTGACCTATTACAATGACTATTTCGGTCAGCCCTATCCGCTGCCCAAGCTCGACATGATTGCCGGGCCGGGCTCCTCGCAATTTTTCGGCGCGATGGAAAATTGGGGCGCGATTTTCTATTTCGAGCCCGAATTGCTGTACGACCAGAAGCGCGCGACGCAAAGCGGCAAGCAGCGCATCTACACCGTCGTCGCGCATGAAATGGCGCACCAATGGTTCGGCGATCTCGTCACGATGCGGTGGTGGGACGATCTCTGGCTGAACGAAGGCTTTGCCTCGTGGATGGAAAATAAGAGCAGCGTCGATCTCAACCCCGAATGGTACGCCGCTGCCACTGCGGTCGCGCAGGACCGCGAAGGCGCGCTGCAGGCGGACGCGACCGCCGCGACTCACCCGATCATCCGCAAGATCGAAACCGTCGATCAGATCGGCGAAGCGTTCGATGGCATCACCTATTTGAAGGGCCAGGCCGTGATCGGCATGATGGAGGCGACGCTCGGCCCCGACACGTTCCGCGACGGCATTCGCCGCTATATGGCGAAGTACAAATATTCGAACACCGCGACCGACCAGCTCTGGGCCGAATTGTCGGCGGCGGCGGACAAGCCCGTTGCGCCGGTCGCGCACGATTTCACGCTGCAACCCGGCGTTCCGCTCGTCACGATGACGGGTGCGCGCTGCATCGCCGGCAGCACGCGCGTGACGCTCACCCAAAGCCGCTTCGGCTATGACGCGACCGCGAAACAGGTGCAGAATTGGCGCGTGCCGCTGACGCTCGGTATGGTCGGTCGGCCGACCACCAGCGTCACCGTACGCGGTGCGGCCGCGACACCGGTCACCGTGGCGGGCTGCGGGACGCTCGTGCTCAACCGCGACAAGCAAAGCTATGTCCGTGTGTCGTATAGCGCGGCGGGCCATGCCGCGATCGTGCGCGATTTCAACACCCTCGCGCTGACCGATCAGCTCGGCACGCTCGGCGACGATTTCGCGCTGGCCAAGGGCGGCAACCAGAAGCTCGACCGCTATTTCGCGGATGTGGCTGCGGTCGGAGCCGACGCCAATCCGCTGCTGTGGCAGACGATTGCGGGTCAGCTCGCCGATCTCAGCCGCCGCGTACCCAAGGGCCCCGCGCGCGCGGCGATGTACGGTCGGGTGGCGGCGACGCTGGCCCCGGTTATGCAGCGCGTCGGCTTTGCCGCGGGCAAGGACGAATCGCCATTGGTGTCGACACTGCGCGAAACGTTGATCGCGGTGCTTGGCGATGTCGGCAATGCCGATGTCGCGGCCAAGGCGCGTACTTATGTCGCGGCGCTCGCGAGCGATCCACAGGCGATTCCGGCAGCGATCCGCGCGCCGATCCTGGGCACTTATGCGAGCAACGCGACCTCGGGCGAATGGGACGCGCTGTTGGCGCTGGCGCTTGCCGAGAAAAACCCAGTGGTGAAAAACGGCTATGTGCGCTTGCTTGGCGCGGCTGATGACGATGCGTTGGCCAAGCGGGCGCTGAGCCTGCTCGAAAGCGAGCGCCTCAGCACGCCGCAAAAGGCGAGTTTGCTCCACGCAATTGCCAACGGGCACCCCGATCTGGCGTTCGATTTCGCGGTCTCGCACATGGCGCTGATCAACACGCTGGTCGAAACCAGCAACCGTGCCGGCTTCGTGACCAGCCTTGGCGGCGGGTCCGACGATCCCGCGATGCCGGGCAAGATCACCGCGTTTGCCACGGCGAATTTGCCCGTCGCGGCGCGGGGCAGCGCGAAGGCGACAGTGGCGTCGATGGCGGCGCGGCGCATGGTCAACGCCCGCATTCGCGCCGACATCGCAAAATGGGCAACGAGCGGGTCTTAATCGACCCGCTTCAACCCCGTCGCATAGGTGCGGGCATTGGCGACATAATGATCGGCTGACGCTTGCAGCATCGCCTTGGCGGTCTCGTCCAGCGTGCGGACGGCCCGCGCGGGCGAGCCGATGATCAGGCTGTTCGGCGGGAAGGCCTTGCCCTCGGTCACCAACGCGCCCGCGCCGACGATGCAGCCGTCGCCGATCGTCGCGTGGTTGAGCACGATCGCCCCCATGCCGATCAGGACGCGGTCGCCGATCGTGCAGCCGTGCAGGATCGCGTGGTGGCCGATCGTGCAATCGGTCCCGATTGTCAGCGGCGCGTCGTGATCGGAATGGCACATCGCGCCTTCCTGGATGTTGCTGCGGTCGCCGACGATCATCGGGGTATTGTCGCCGCGGATCACGGCACCGAACCAGATGCCGACATCGTTGCCAAGCTGAACATCGCCGATCAGATCGGCGCTGGGCGCGACCCATGCCCGTTCGCCGAGTGTCGGGCGCTTCCCGTCGATTTCGTAAAGCGGCATGGTGCGTCGCGTCCTTCCCGAGCGTGTCGAAGGACCGGTCTTGGCGCAGCCTCGCCAAGAAGAACAGCCTTCGCGCGAAGCGTCTTGCTCGCTCCGCCCGCGCTTTTGCTCTAGCATCGCGCGATGCCGCTCCACATTTACGTCGATGCCGACGCCTGCCCGGTCAAGGATGAGATCTACAAGGTCGCTTTGCGCCGCGAAGTCGCCGTAACGATCGTCAGCAACAGCCCGATCCGGATTCCGATTCATCCGTTGCTGGCGCGGATCGTGGTCGGGGCCGGGTTCGACGAAGCCGATGACTGGATCGCCGAGCGCGCCGACGTGGCAAGTGTGGTGGTGACGGGCGACATCCTGCTGGCGGATCGCTGCCTCAAGGCGGGGGCGGCGGTGCTCGCCCCCACTGGCAAGCCTTTCACCGCTGCCTCGATCGGCAATGCGATTGCGGTGCGCGCGATCATGGCCGATCTGCGCGCCGGCGGTGATGCGATCGGCGGTCCGCCACCCTTTGCCAAGACCGACCGTTCGCGCTTCCTCTCGGCGCTTGACGAAACGCTCGGGCGGCTGCTGCGGCGATAGCGCCGGACACACGCAGCGTTGGACTAGACAAGGCCGTATGCATCGCTTTAAGGGCGTGGTCATCGAACGGTGGTTAGCCGGTTCTGATCCGTTTCCCCTGGCATCGACGCCGGGCAGCGGGCGCGTAGCTCAGTGGTAGAGCACACCCTTCACACGGGTGGGGTCGCAGGTTCAATCCCTGCCGCGCCCACCATTACCGAAAAGGCCCGCCGCTCCGGATTGGAGCGGCGGGCCTTTTCGTAGCCGACCATCGCCCCGCCTTGCGGCGGAACGAGGGAGTATTAGGCGATCAGAAGTTCACGCTCAGGCCGAGGTTGAAAATCGTGCCGACGTTGTTGCGGTTATAGTACACGCGGTTGTCGCCGCTTTCCTGATATTCCTGGTATTTCGTACCGAGGATGTTGCGCACCTCGAACTTCATTTCGGTCTCCACCCCAGCGATCCTGACGCCCTGGCGCGCGACGAAATCGAGGTGGATGCCGGGTTCTTCGTAAATATCCGGCTGGCCCGACGGACCGCGCCGCGTCACGCGCTTGCTGGCATAGGATAGCAGGAACGTCTGCTGCGAAAGGTGATCCTTTTCCTCCAGCCCGAGTTGGAGGTTGACCAGATGGTCTGACTGTCCGGTCAGCGGGGTGCCGTTGCGGAACAGTTGGTTGGCATTGGTCAGCGACAGCGGATAGGCATTGATCGGGTCGTTCGGCCCGACCAGGATCTTCGACTTGGTGTAGGTATAGTTGGCGATCGTCAGCAAGCGCCGCTTGGTGAAAAAATCCCCATTCGACAGCCAATTCAGCGGGAAGTATTTCTGCGTCTCGATTTCGGCGCCGTAAAGATCGGCCTTGGGCGCGTTGGCAAAGCGGTTGGTCAGCGTGTTGCCATTGTCGTCGGCATACACCTCGATCGGCTTGTCGATCCGCTTGTAAAAACCGGCGAGCGAAATCCGCTGGTCGCGGGCGAAATACCATTCGTAGCGCGCTTCGGCATTGTACAATTGACTGTCGACCAGCAGCGGGTTGCCCTGCACCGCGGTATTCTGTTCGGGATCGAAATAGGTCTGGAACACGAGTTCGCGGAACTGCGGACGCGCGATCGTCTTCGATCCGCTGACGCGCACCTGCATGTCGGGTGCGAGCTGATAGGTGAGCGTCGCGGCCGGCAGCCAGTAATTGCGGTTGAGGTTGGTCGCCGGCGGCAGGATCGGCGTGACCGTATAGACCTGGACCGGTACAACGGTTTGCTTGGCGGTTTCGTAGCGCACGCCGAGCGTGGCGCTCAATTTCGACGTGATCTGCGCTTGCACCTGGCCGTAGGCGCCATGGATCCGCAGCTTGGCATCAAAGGTCGGGTTGCCGCCGAGATTGTCCTCGAGCCGCACATAAAAATCTTTCCCCGGAAACGCCGTGATTACCGTGGACCCGAGCAGCAGATCGGGACGCAGCAACGTCACCGCTTGCGGGATCTGGCCGTTCTGTCGGAACGCAAACTCGCGCACCTCGGTGCGGCGCTTGGTATCGGTATAGGCATAGCCGATCGTCGCGGTGATCTCGGGGATGATCTTATACCCGAGGTCGATACCGCCGGCGAACAGATCTTCGTTCAGGTTGGAAAAGCCGATCGTCGCGCCATTCGGGCGCGCGCCGACACCGAGCGAATTGGCGTAGCATCCGTTAATGCTGGTGTTGTCACAGGCGAAGTTTGCGTCACGCGCATAGGTCAGGCCGATCTCGTTGGGCGACTCACGTTGCGTGTTGGCATAGCTGCCGCGCACATCGAGCGAGAGATCGGGATTGAGCTTGAACTCGCCGACCAATTGCGTGTCGATCAACTGCCGCTCGAACCAGGCGGTATCCTGCTCTTGCACGACGATATTGGATCCGAAGTTGCGCACCGTCGTGCCCACGCCGAGGCGCGTCTGCTTGAGCGTGTCGCGGATGTAGAGCGTGGTCTCGCGGATCTTGTTCGGCCCGAATTCGAGGCTGAGGCCGAGCAAGCCGTTCACCACCACCCGATCGTCGGTGATAACGCGCTCGAAATTTCGGTCGAGCTGCGACAGATCGGTCGCGTTCGCGGTCTGCTGGGTGGTGTCGCGGGTGCGCCACTTGTTGCTATAGCCTGCGGTCGCGATCACGCCGAAGGTCGTCGTGCCGAGATCGAACGATTTGCCACCGGTGATATTGCCGCTCCAATTTGGCGGCAGCGCCTTGTTACGCTGAATGACGGCGTTGCGGCCATCGATCAGCTGCGCGGCAATGGCCGTGTTGGCGGCGTTCGACAAATCGGCGATCTGCGCGCCGCTCTTCAGGAACGCGCCGAGGAGTGGCGCGGTGTTGCGCTGGCCATTGTCGAACCCGGTCCAGTCGCTCGAGCTGCCGAAATAGGTGTAGCCAAGTTGTCCGGTGGTGACAGTGTCTAACCCGATCCCCGCGCCGATGGTCAGGAATGGCTTTTTCGGGACAGATTTGGTCGTCAAATTGATGACGCCGCCGCCGAATTCACCTGGGAAATTGACCGAATAGCTTTTCTGGACGAGCGAGGAGGCGATCACGCTGGTGGGAAAGATATCGAGCGGGACAACGCGCTTGAGCGGCTCGGGGCTGGGCAAGGGCGAGCCGTTGAGCAAAGCGAGCGAATAGCGATCACCGAGCCCGCGGACATAGACGAAGCCGTTGCCGACGACGCTAAGCCCGGTGACGCGCGACAGCGATCCGGCAATGTCGCCCTCGCCGGTACGCGCAATGTCCGCACTCGACAGCACCGAGACGACTTGCGGCGCGGTGCGCGCGATATTGCGGTTGCGCGATCCGGTCACGACGATGTCGGTATTGCCACCGGGGACCGAAACCTCGGGAGCGGGCGGTTCGGGAGCCTGTTCCGGCGCCGTCGCGGGTATTCCCGGGGCCGAGGTCTGGTCGACGGTGTCGGCGGGCGATGATGGGGCTGGCGTGGCCGAAGTCGGCGCGCTCGGCGACGTCTGCGCCCGCGCGACCGACGGCGCGATCAGCGCGGATGAAAATAGCAACAGGCTCGCAAAGCGCACTGGCTTCGACATCGTCAACCCCCTCTTATAGTCCGAAAAGGGGCGGAGCGCCGCATTTGCGACTCTCCGCCCCATGTCACGCAGCCTCGATCAGATCGTCGGCAGCGTGGTGCAGTTGCCCGACAGGCTGGTGCCGAGCGCCGCAGTCGTGCTGTTGCAGGTCCAACCCTGATACCAGGTGTCGCTCGCGCCGCTGACCGCACCGATATACGTCGTCCGGTCGAAGAAACCGGCTGGCGTGATCGTGATGCCGTTGAACACCCGACCGTTCAGCGTCGTCTGGTCGAACGCGGTGACGGCGGTTTCATTGGCGCCGTTGATGAACAGATTCGTCAGCGTCGGCGTATAGGTCGTCGCATTATTGTTGTTGCTGCCAGAACCGAAAATGGCAGCGACATCGGCATCGGTCAGCGTCTGGCCGCTGAGCGGCGAGCCGATGAACGGACGCGTGGTCAGGCACTGCATGACCACCGAGCGGAACACGGGGGCGCCGTTCTCGTCGGTCGTCGCATCGACGGTCGCGCCTGCGGTGCGCGAGTCGCTGATCCGCAAGCAGGAGTGCGACGGGTTGGTCGTCAGGATCGAATTGACCAGCGTATAGTCGGTCGCGCCACGCAGCAGGATCGCTGCCTGATCGGCATTGCCCGGGCCGGTGCGATCGAGGAAGGTCGCGTTCGACACCGTGGTGTTCTGGCGCGGATTGTCGAGCACCGAATTGTTGTCGGTATCGGCCTCGATCATCGCATCGGCACCCTGAGCGAGGCTGCCCGCGCGCTGTGCGACGATGACGTATTGGAAGTTCGCCTTCGTGCCCACGTCGGTATCGAGATTGTCGTCCTCGGCACCGATCGAGACGTAATATTTCATCGCGACATGGCCGCCGAAGAATTCGGCACCGTCATCCGAGCTGTTGAACGACTGGATATGGTCGATGACCGTACCTTCGCCGACGCCTTGCGTGGTCAGCGACTGCAATTCGGTCGCGGCCGACAGGACGAAGCCCGAATAGCGGATCTGCGCGTAGCTGATGCGGCCGCTGTTATCGAGGTTGTTCGCGCCGCCATACAGCGCCGGATCCACTGCGCCTTCGGTCTGGCGCTCGCACGCGGTGGTGCCGGCATTGGGCGAGCTGCCATTTGCAAGCGCCGGTGTGCCCGGAACCGCGCAATCGGTGATCTGCGCACGGCCCGAAAGCACGACGCCGCCCCATTGACCCGACGAACTGTCGGTGTTGAGGCCGAGCACATTGTCGCGGCTGGTGAAGACGATCGGCGCGGTCGCGGTGCCGACGGCATTGATGCGGTTGCCGCGGTTGACGTTGAGCCAGGTTGCCCCCGACGCGGCATAGATCACCACGCCCGGCTGGATCGTCAGCGTGACGTTCGAATCGGCGGTCAGCGTGCGGCTGGTGCCATCGGGCTGCGTTACGACGCGGGTGTTGGTCGAGCTCAGCGGCGTCGGGCCATTGTCATAGCCGACATCGACCCGGCCCGGTAGGAAATACAGCAGGCCCGGGATGCGCGTAAGGTTGATGCTGGAGACGATCCGCGCCGGCAAGGCGCAGACGCGGTACGTACCGGTCGGGCCGGTGATCGTGCCGCGGTCGCTCAGCCCCTGTGCGTCGGCGATCGTCGGGCAACCCGTGGCTGGGGTGACGAGCGACACCGTCGGGGTCGGCGTGGGTGCCGGGGTCGGCGCGGGGTTGTTGATAATGCTGATATTGCCGCCGGTACCGGGCGATGCGATGTCGTTCGCGCCGCAGCCACCGAGCGCGGCGATCGATACGGTCGCAATCAACATGCGACGCAGATTCGAAGTGGTCATGTTCCCTGTCTCCAGCTCGCTGAACCGCCTGGTTGGCGGCTTTGATCAGACGATGCAGTCGCGAGTCGGCTCGCCCCCTCGCATCCTCATCGAGGTCGCTCTAGAAAAGGGATGTGACGCGCTAAGTGTATTTTCGTGACAGAAACGTATCAGTTAAATGACGAAAATAAGACGTGTCCCGAAGCCGCGCGGTCAGGTCGCCCAACCCCACGGGCGTTCGCGAAACCACTTTGTTACTACATACTTGGTGCCCGCACGGACCTTCATGCCGTGGTGCAGCGTAGCTGGATTGAGCGTGCCGTCAGGGCGGCGGTTGTTCCACGCGAGCAATTTACCCATCTCGGGGTGAACGATCTTGTCGATCGCTTTGAAGCGCGTCGCACCCCCTGCATCGGGCGTGTTGAGATAGATCATCACGGTCCATGTCCGGTTGCCGGCAACGCCGCAGAATTTTTCGAAATCCTGCCCCATCGGCTCGAAATAATCGGTGTGCTGCTTGAATTCCTGGCCGACCGCATAGCGCTGCCCCTGGATCGGCTCGCCATGCACCGGATCAAGGCCGGTAAAGGCCGTAATCTTGGCGTTGAGCGCAATCGTCAGCGGGTCTTCGGGGGCAAGGTCGCAGGTCTCGCTCGTACGATAGGTGGGGTCGCCGTTGAAATCCGATACCGTCGACGGTCGCCGGGTCGCGTCGACCGCGGCGCAGACCGCCGCGCACGTCGCGGCATCCAAAAAGCTGCGACGGATGAAAAGGGTAAGCTTTGGGCTCGGCACGCGTTGCACGCCCGCCTGCGCGATGATGTGCGCGACCACCGCCTCAGAAGGGTGACCCGAGCCGAGATTGAGCGAGTGCGTCATCGCCGCCTCTTGCCAAAGCGGTCGCGACTTTTCCAGTCGCTTGCGTCGTCGCGGTATATGGCGAACAGCTTCACACGAATGACGCAGGACTGTAACACTCCCCGCCTAGCAGGGTCACGATCGAGGATGAGTGCCGCATGCGGTTGGTATTGGATGCGCGGGCGCGGGCCTTCTTGCGACGCGTACCCGTCACAAAAGTCTATTCTGTCGTCGAGCTGCTGCTGATCGCGCTGCTCGCGGTGCAGTGCGCGCGCCTTGTCTGGGCGGTGCTGACGCCGGTCGGACCGGTCGGCGTTTGGCGGCCCGAGCAGGGCAATATCACCGGATCGCCGCAGACGATTCTGCGCGGTTTCGATCCGTTCTTCCTCATCAGCGGCGGGGATGCGGCGGGGCCGAGCGTGGTGACCACGCTCCAGCTCACGCTGTTCGGCACGCGGCTCGATGAGGCGCAGGGCGGGGGCTCGGCGATCATTGCCGGGCCCGATGGCATCCAGCAAAGCATCGGCGTGGGTCAGGAAATCATGCCCGGCGTCCGGCTGAAAGCGGTCGCGTTCGATCATGTCACGATCGACCGCGGCGGCGCCTCCGAGGACCTATTCCTCGTTCAGCCTGATCAGGCCCCGACCGCGGCGCCTTTACCCAATGGTCCGCCATTGATCGGCGGCAGCGGTGCCGCGTCGCCGGGTGGCGTACCGGCACCCAGCGCGATCGGCGCGCAAGGGGTTACCTTTGCGCAGCTCAAATCCGATGTTGGCTTTATCCCGCGGATCGACAATGGCCGCGTTAACGGCCTAACGGTGCGATCGCAGGGCGCCGGTGCGGGCTTTCGCGCCGCAGGGTTGCGCGATGGCGACGTCGTGACGCAAATCGGCGGACGACCCGTCGGCGGCCAAGCCGATATCGAGCGTATCGGCGCACAATATGCCAAAGGCGGCACGCTCTCGATCACGGTCGAGCGCGCCGGCGACACTGTTCCACTTGCCATCACGATTGCGGGGCCATGAAGAAACTGATCCCAAGACTTTTCTGTGCCCCGTTGCTGGCCCTGACCTGTGTCGGCCCTGCGCTTGCGCAAACGTCGATGAACGTTCGCGATGCCGATATTCGCGCCTTCATCGCAGATGCGGCGCGCGTCACCGGTCGCACCTTCATCATCGATGCGCGCGTGACCGGCAAGGTGACCGTCGTCACCGATCATCCGGTTTCGAAATCCGAATATTTCGAGATCTTTCTGTCGACACTGCGCTCGAACGGCTTGATCGCGGTGCCAACGGGCAACGGTGCCTTCCGCATCCAGCCGACCGACAGTGCCGCGTCGCAGCCAAGCCGCGTCGGCGCGCGCGGAGTGGCCGGGAACAGCTTTGTCACCGAAGTGGTGCGCTTGCGCTCGATCGAGGCCTCGACCGCAGTCGATACCGTGCGCGGGCTGGTCTCGCCGCAAGGCTCGGTCACCGCGAACCGCGGCGGCAATAGCCTCGTCATCGTCGATTTCGCCGACAATATCCGCCGCGTCCGCGAAGTGCTGCGCCGGATCGACGCCGATACCTCAGCGACGCGCGTCGTCGCGCTGAAGAATGCCGGGGCGCGCGAAATCGCGACCGCGCTCCAAGCCTTGACCGGGCAGGGCGGTGGCGGCGGGGCAGGGGGTGCGGGCGCCCCGGCAGGTGTCAGCATCGTCGCGATCACCAGTTCCAATTCGGTCGCGATTCGCGGTGACGCCAATTCGGTCGCGCGCCTCGCCGCGGTCGCCGAGGATCTCGATCGGCGCGCGAAGAACGGGACCGAGATCAAGGTTATCTTTCTTGAAAACGCCGATGCCGAGCAGCTCTTGCCCGTGCTCCAGCAACTTGTCGGGCAAACGCCGTCGCCGATCACCAATCAGCAGCTTTCCGCGTCGAATTTCGGCAGTAGCGGCAACCAGCAGGGGGGGGGCAGCGGATTCCAGCCAAGTTCGCGTTCCGCCAACACCCCGGCCGTGCAACAGGATGTCGGTGGCGGTGGCGGTGGCCAGCAAGGTCAGGCGGCGATCACGGCGGGCGGTCGCTCGGCCTCGGTCGTCACGCGCTTCGTCGGGGCCAACGCCATCGTTATCGCAGCGCCCGCCGAGGTGCAGCGCCAGCTTGCCGATGTCGTACGGCAGCTCGATACAAGGCGCGAACAGGTGCTGGTCGAGGCGATCGTTGCCGAAGTGTCGGATCAGACCGCGAGCCAGCTCGGCGCACAATTCGCCATCGCCAATATCAAGGGCGGGGTGTTCGCCGCCTCCAGTTTCAAAAACACTGCGCCGAGCCTGCTGACGATCGCGGGCGCGATCGGTGCGCGGCAGCTCAACACGCAAACCACCGTCATCAACGGCAGCACCGTCACCACCAGCTCGAACAGTTCCGCCAGCGATTCGCTGCAGCAATCGGCGCTGCAGTCGATCCTCGGCGCGAGCGGCGGCTTTGGCGGCTGGGCAGGGAAGATCGGCGACACGGTGTTCGGATCGATCATCAACGCGGTGAAAAGCGACACGACCTCCAATCTGCTGCAAGTTCCGCATCTCGTGATGCTCGACAATCAGGAAGCGCACAGCCTGGTCGGACAGGAAATCCCGATCACCACTGGGCAAGCGCTGTCGACCAATTTCGACAATGCCTTCCGCACCACGCAGCGCGAGAATGTCGGGATCGAGCTGACGGTGCGCCCGCAAGTCAATTCGAGCGGCACGGTAAAGCTCAATTTGCGGCTTGAGGTCAGCTCGATCGCGGGGCCGGTGTCCAGCGACAATAGCGATTTGATCCTCAACAAGCGCGAAGTCGAAACCGTCCGCACCGTCGACGATGGCGACATTGCCGTGATCAGCGGACTGCTCGACGACAATGAGCGCCGCACGATCGAGAAAATCCCGTTGCTCGGCGATATTCCGGGGCTCGGCAATCTGTTCCGATCGAAGGCGAAGTCGCGCACCAAGACGAACCTGATGATCTTCATCCGCCCGACGATCCTGCGCAGCGCCGATGACAGCCGCAAGCTGACCGAGCAACGCTACGGCTATTTGCGCCTGCAGCAGGGCTTGGCGACTCCCAATGAGGAACCGTCGATCGACCAGCTCGTCCGCGACTATCTCGGCGCGACCCCGCCGATCCCGAGTGCGCCTGTTCCGGGGAATATCGAGGATCCGCGTATTTCGGTGCCGATCCAACGTAGCTCGAGCAGCGTGATTAAAACCAAGCGGAGTCGATGAGTGCGCGGTCGCTGTCTTGATTCTTCCCCGGCGAAGGCCGGGGCCCAGTTGCGAAGGCTGTGGAATTCGAGCGCAGCGCCCGGGAACGTTGCGCCGCAAGACTGGGCCCCGGCCTTCGCCGGGGAAGGAATAAAGCTATGAGCGATCTTCGCCAAACGCTCGCCATGGGCGATCCAACAGCCGACGCCGCGGTAGCCATCCCCAACATCACCATTCCTTACGCCTTCGCCCGCCGCTTCGGCGTGGTGCTCGATCCCGGCAGCGACTCGCACTTTGCCGTCGCCATGCGCGAAGGCGCCGATCCGAAGGTCCTGCTCGAACTGCGGCGCCATCTTGCGCGCCCGTTCGACGTCGGATTCGTTTCGGCAAGCGAGTTCGACCGTCTGCTGTCCGAAGCCTATGCGATGGACGGTCAGGCCGCAGCGATGGCCGCAGGCACGCTCGGTCTGGGCGACGAGCTCGACATGCTGGCGGATCATCTGCCCACCGCCGACGATTTGCTCGACACCGCCGACGATGCCCCTGCGATTCGCCTGATCAACGGCATCATCGCCGATGCCGCGCGCAACGGCGTGTCCGACATCCATATCGAGCCGTACGAAACCGGCCTGGTCGTGCGGATGCGGATCGACGGCGTGCTGCGCGAGACGCTGCGGATGCCGCCGCATGTCGCGCCCGTGGTCGTCAGCCGCGTGAAGGTGATGGCACGGCTCGACATCGCCGAGCGGCGCGTGCCGCAGGATGGTCGTATCGGCCTGACGCTGGGCGGCAAATTGCTCGACGTGCGCGTCTCCACGCTGCCATCCCGAGCGGGCGAACGCGTCGTGCTGCGTATCCTCGACAAGGAGAATGCCGGGATCACGCTCGACGTGCTCGGCATGACGGCGGCGATCAACCAGTTGCTGAAAGAGGCGATCACCGAGCCCAACGGCATCATCCTCGTCACCGGGCCGACCGGATCGGGCAAGACCACCACGCTCTACGCCGCGATGCGATTGCTCAACGATGGCAGCCGTAATATCCTGACGGTCGAGGATCCGGTCGAATATGCGATGGACGGGATCGGCCAGACGCAAGTCAATCCCAAAGTCGGGCTGACCTTTGCGGCCGGCTTGCGCGCGATCCTGCGGCAGGATCCCGATGTCGTGATGGTCGGCGAAATTCGCGACCGCGAGACCGCCGAGATTGCGGTGCAGGCTTCGCTCACCGGGCATTTGGTGCTCTCGACCGTCCACACCAACGACGCAGTCGGCGCGATTACGCGGATGCGCGACATGAAGGTCGAACCGTTCCTGCTCGCCTCGACGCTCCGCGCGGTCATCGCGCAGCGGCTGGTCCGGCGGCTCTGCGAAAATTGCCGCAAGCCGGTGCAGGCCGAGGGTTCGGTGTCGGCGCTGCTCGGGTTCGATGCGGGCACGATCGTCTATGAAGCGGTCGGCTGCGAGCTTTGCCAGGGAACCGGCTATAAGGGGCGCGTCGGCGTGTATGAAGCGATCCGCATCGACGAGACCGTCCGCCGCATGATCAACGACGGCGGCGACGAGGCGCTGATCGCGCGCCACGCCTTCCTCCATGCGCCCACGCTTGGATCGGCTGCACGCCAGTTGGTTCGCGACGGTGTCACTACGCCTGAAGAAGCGGTGCGCGTCTCACGCCGCGACATGGCCGATGCCGAGGCGCCGCTGGTGGCGCCGGAACCCGAAGCGGCAAATGGCTGATTTCGACTATCTCGTGATCGACACCAAAGGCCGCGAAGTGCGCGGGCATATTGCCGCGCCGTCGATCGATGACGCGCGCGAACTGCTCGATCGGCGGCGGCTCTATGTCGTCAAGGTTGAACCGGGCTCGGGTCGCCCCGCCAAAGGCAAGCCGTTGCTGTCCGACCTGCGGATTGGTCGCGCGAAGATGAACACCAAGCAGCTGACGCTCTTCACGCGTCAGCTTGCGACGCTCAACCGCGTCTCGCCGCTCGAGGAGTCGCTCCGCACGATCAGCCGCCAGACCGAGCAGGAACATGTCCGTGCGATCGTCGATTCAGTCCATTCGGGCGTGATGGAGGGGCGGCGCCTGCACGAGGCGATGGCGCGCGAGGCAAAGAGCTTTCCGGCTTTGTACCGTGCGATGGTCTCGGCCGGCGAAACCTCGGGCTCGCTGCCGGTCATCCTCGAACGCCTGTCGGTGCTGCTCGAACGGCAGGCCGAAATGAACGGTAAGATCCTGACCACGATCGCTTACCCATCGGTGCTGGCGGTGGTGGCGATGGCGGTGGTGACAGCGTTGATGGTGTTCGTCGTGCCGCAAGTGGTCGAGCAATTCGACACCGTCGGGCAGCAATTGCCGTTTCTCACGCGCGCGGTGATGGGGGTGTCAAGTTTCCTTGTTAGTTATTGGTGGTTGTTGGTTTTATGCCTAACCTTAGTAACCTTTGGGACGTGGCGCGCGCTCAGGAACCCGCGCATCAAGCTCGCCTTTGACACCCGCATCCTCAAGCTCCCGCTGCTTGGACGCCTGCTGCGCGATCTCCACGCCGCGCGGATGGCGCGGACGCTGGCGACCATGGTCGCGAGTCGCCTGCCGCTGCTCGAAGGGCTTACGCTGACCGGCGGCACGATCCATAACCTTCGGCTGAAACAAGCCTCGGACGAGATCATCGAATCGATACGGGGCGGCGGCAGCCTGTCGGCGGCGATGCGGCGGACTGGGGTGTTCCCACCGCTGCTGACCTATCTCGCCGCGTCAGGCGAGACCGCCGGGCAGCTCGACGACATGCTGGAGCGCGCTGCCGACTATCTCGAGCGCGAGTTCGACCGCTTCACCACCACCGCTTTGTCGCTGCTTGAGCCGCTGATTATCGTCGTGATGGGGGGCGTCGTCGCGACGATCGTGCTATCGATCCTGCTCCCGATCCTGCAACTCAACACGCTGGCCGGACAATGAGGTCTGTTATGTCTGATTCCCCCGCTACTCTCCGGGTTCGCCCATCCGAACAGGGCTTTACGCTGATCGAATTGATGGTCGTAATCGTTATTCTCGGCTTGCTCGCCGCGATCGTGACGTTCAACGTCCTGCCGCTCGGCGATCGCGGCAAGATCACCAAGGCCAAGGCCGATATCGCGACGATCGAAAGCGCGCTCGATCTCTACAAGCTGCAGAACGATGGCTATCCGACCACCACAGACGGCCTGCAAGCGCTCGTCTCGCCGCCGGCCGATGTCGACGCGTCAAAGTATCAGCGTGGCGGCTATATCAAGAAATTGCCTAACGATCCGTGGGGCCGCCCCTATCTCTACGCCGCGCCGGGCCAGCATGGCGAGGTCGATGTCTGGACACTTGGCGCCGATAAGAAAGAGGGCGGCGAGGGCCCCAATGCCGATATCGGCAGTTGGCAATAGCCCGTTCTTGACCCGATTTCGCGCCTCGATCGACGAACACGGTTTCACGCTGATCGAGCTGATGATCGTCGTTACGATCATCGGCCTGGCCAGCGCGGCGGTTGTGCTTGCCTTGCCCGATCCGCGCGGGCGGCTGACCGACGAGGCAGAGCGCTTCGCTGCACGCACCCGCGCCGCGCACGATCTTGCGATCGTTGGCGCGCAGCCGATCAGCGTGTGGGTGTCGGCGGGCGGCTATGGTTTCGACGAACGCCGCGACGGCGCGTGGGTCGCGATGGCCGAGCGTCCGCTCCGCGTGACGCAATGGAGCAAGGGCACCAGCGCCCAGCCAAGCGGGGAAAATAGCCGCGACCGTGTGTTGTTCGATCCGACCGGCATCGCCGACCGCCCGCTCGACGTTACGCTGGAGCGCTCGGATCAGACGATCGTCGTCCATGTCGGCACCGACGGCAAGGTGCGGATTGGTGGGTAAGCCGTCGCGCCCGGAATACGGCTTCACGCTGATCGAAATGATGGTCGCGCTCGCGGTGTTCAGCCTTGCCGCGCTCGCGCTGATCCGGCTCGAGGGCGCGACGATCCGCGGGGCGGGGACGCTCAATTCTACGCTGATGGCGCAGATCGTCGCGCGCAATATCGCGATCGAAGCGCTGACCGATGCGCGCGCGCCGACGATCGGCAGCGCGACCGGGGTCGAACAGAATGGTGGTCGCGCGTGGAGCTGGACCCGCGTGACGCAGCCGACCGGCGATAGCCGTATCCTGCGCATCGACGTGTCGGTGATGGATGCGAGCGGGCGCAACGCCGGGCACCTGACGGTGGTGCGCGACGGGGTGACGAAGCAGTGAGCGCTTTGCCCGCCCGAACTACCTGCGAAAGTGGCTTCACGCTGATCGAAGTGATGATCTCGCTGCTGATCTTCGGGCTGCTTGCGGCCGCGGGTGTTTCGCTCCTGTCCTTTGCCGTCCGCGCGCAAGGCGCGACGGGGGCGAAGCTCGAGCAGATCTCGGCGATGAACCGGCTGTCGTCGATCCTCACCGCCGATCTGGCGCAGGCCGCGATCCGGCAGACGCGCGGGATGGGCGGCGAAGTGCTGCCCGTCTTTACCGGCGAATCGGGTGCTAATGGCAGTACGCTGCTCAGCTTCGTTCGTGCTGGCTGGAGCAATCTCGACGGAACGCGGCGCGCGTCCGAGCAGAAGGTCGAATACGCGATCATCGACGGTGCGCTGGTGCGGATTGCCTATCCGATGCTCGACGGGGCAACCCCGCTGCCGCCGACCGCGATGCTCGACCATGTCCGGCAAGTGGCGCTGCGATATCGCATCGACGGCGCGTGGAGTGATCGCTGGACCAGCACGCCGCAATTCCCGGTCCCCGCGGCGATCGAGTTGCGCGTGCAACGCGATACTGGCGTCGAGACACGCCAGCTGTTCCTCGTCGGCACCGGGTACGGAAAGCGCGTCGATGCCCAAGCGCGCTGATCGTCCCTCCGAGCGCGGGGCCGCGCTGCTTACGGTGCTGCTGCTCGTCGCGGTGATCGCGGTGTTGGCCGGGACCGCGCTCGAAAAGCTGCGGCTGGCAACAAGGCTCGGCGGCAATGCGGTCGCGCTCGATCAGGCGCGCGCTTACTCCTTCGCCGCCGAAACGCTGGCGGTCGTCAAAGTGACCGACCTATTGCTGAAGGCCGAGAATCGGGTCACGCTGCAAGGCGGATGGAGCGGCAAACCGATCCCGTTGCCAATCCCCAACGGCACCGCGACTGCGATGGTCGTCGATGGCGGGAATTGCTTCAACCTCAACAGCCTGGTCGTCGAGACCGGGCCCGGCGTGTATGCATCATTTACCCCCGCGCGCGTGCAGTTCGCGCGGCTGATCCGCCTAGTCGATCCGGCTGCGCGCTCCCCCGACGCGATTGCGGCCGCCGCCTCTGACTGGATCGACAGCGACAGCGATGCGATCCAGGACGGCGCGGAGGACGGCGCTTATGGCGGCGGCAAGCAAGGGTATCGCACTGGCAACACGCTGATGAGCGACCCGAGTGAGTTGCGCGCGGTCGCTGGGGTATCGCGCGTCGACTATGACAAGCTCCGCCCATGGATCTGCGCCTTGCCCAAGGCCGCGCCATCGAAGATCAACGTCAACACGATCCTGCCCGAGCAAGCACCGTTGCTGGCGATGCTCCGCCCGAATCTTTCGATAGAGGCGGTTCGGCAAGGATTGCTGCGCCGTCCCCCGCAGGGGTTCAACACGACCAGCGCCTTCTGGTCACAGGCCATCATCACCGGAGCAGGCTCGTCGGATGATGCAGCGGGGCAGACCGACATCAAGACCGTGTGGTTCTCGCTGCAAGTCGATGTCGCGCTGAACGGGGCGATCCTGCAACAAACCGGGCTGATCGATGCATCGGCCCTTCCCGCGCGGCTCGTATCGCGGCAATGGGGCGAGCGAACATGAGCGATACTCTCGTCCTCTTTCTGCCGACGCACGATGTGCCGTGGCGCTGGCTGCGCATCGCCGACAATGTCGTGGCTGCGCGTGGCGAGGGATTCCCGACTTTGCCTGCGGAAAGCGAGGATTCGCACGTTGCGGTCGTGCCCGCTGATGCGGTGACGTTGCACTGGGCCGAACTGCCCGATCGCTCGCTCGCGCAATCGGTGACGGCGGCACGGATGCTCGCCGCCGACGCCAGCGCGACCCCGATCGGCGAGCTCCACGTCGCGGTCGGGCGTGAGGGCACCAATCTGGAACGCCCGATCGGCGTGGTCGCCACCACCCAGATGCAAGCGTGGCTCGCCGAGCTTGCCGCCAATGGCATCGATCCCGAACTTGTGCTGCCCGCCCCGATGCTGCTCCCGCGCCCCGACTCCGGCTATCTTCGCGCCGATCTTGGCGGGGAAGGCGTGGTGCGCGGGCCGACCAGCGGTTTTGCCGATGAAGCGCGGCTGACCGAACTCATCACCGGCGGGGCAGCACCAGAGGTGATGCCGCGCGAGGCGCTGGAGGCAGCGATCGTCGCCGCCGTCGCCACGCCGTCGCTTGATTTACGGCAGGGCGCCTTCGCGCGACGCACCTCTATCGGCGTCGATTGGGGGCTGATTCGTCGGCTCGGCTGGTTGAGCGTGGCGATCTTCGCAGTCACCCTTCTCATCACGTTGGTGCAGGTACTGATCTATTCCAGTGCCGCAGACGAACTCGAACGCCGCGCCGACCTCCTCGCGCGCACCGGCATTTCGCGCGGTGAGGCAGTCAGCGATGCCGACCGGCAATTGACCGCGCGGATCGAGCGGCTGCGCGGTGGCGGCATGGGCTTCAGCCGCACTGCCGCCGCCGTGTTTGGGGCGATCCGCGCGACGCCAGGAACCGAGGTACGCACGCTCTCCTTCGATCCGGCGGGCGCGATGCGCGTGACGGTCGGGGTGCAGAACGAAGGGCAGATCCTGCAGCTTCAGCGCAGCCTCGACGCCGCTGGTTTTGACGCAACGCCGATGGGACAATTCCAGTCGAGCAGCGGCCGCCTCTCCGGGGATATCATGGTGAAGCCACGATGACCGAGCAACTTCTGAGCTGGTACCGCGCGCGGTCCCAACGTGAGCAATATATGGTGCTGGGGGGAGGCGTCGCGGTCCTTCTGGCCTTCGCGTATTTTCTGATCGTGCCGCTCAGCGACGCGCTCGCCTCAGCCAAGGCGCGGCATGCCGATGCGGTGATCGCGCTGGGCGAAACGCAAGTCCGCGTCGATGCGGTCAAGCAGATGCAGGCCGACCGCGCCGCGCCGCTCGAGGGACCGTTCGAATCGGTAATCCGCGCGCGCGCTAACGATGCCGGTTTCGCGCTGACCAACGTCACCCCGCAGGGCAGCGACCGCGTCGCGATTGCGATCGCTTCGGCGCGCCCCGGCGCGCTGATCGGCTGGATCGCGGGACTCGAATCGTCGGGCGTGCTGATCGACCAGCTCGCCACGACCGACAATGGCGACCGCACCGTCGCGGTGCAGATGACCGTGAAGGCGCAAGGCCAATGACACGCTTTCGCCTCGCGACGGGTCCGCTTGCGTTGTTCGGCGCGGTTTTCGTGATCGCGCTCATTGTCTTGTTGCCGCTCAGGCTGGTGCTCGGCCAATTCGATCTCGCCCGCACCGGCTTCGCCGCGCGCGAGGCGACCGGCAGCGTGTGGTTCGGCGCAGTGCGTGAAGCGGGGGTCGGCAGCATCGCGCTGGGTGATCTCGGCGCGGCGCTGTCGCCCTGGCCGCTGTTCGTGGGACGCGCGCGAGTCGATCTTGCGGGGCATTCGACCAGCACGACGCGCGCGGTGCATGGCGCGGTCAGCGTGTCGCGGCACAGCATCGGCGTGGACGACATGACGGCGGTGTTGACGGGCGGAGCGGTGTTCGCGCGCTTCCCGGTCAGCGGGCTCGATCTCGACGATGTCAGCGTACGCTTCACCGATGGCAATTGCGACATGGCCGAGGGGCGCGTGAAAGCGACATTGGGGCGCGACATTGCCGGAATCAACCTCGCGCAGGGCCTGTCGGGTACGGCGCGCTGCGATGGTGGTGCGCTGCTCTTGCCGCTCGCCAGCCAGTCGGGAACCGAACAGGCGCTGGTGCGACTCTGGCAAACGGGACGTTTCCGTGCGGAACTGACCGTCAGGCCGACCGACCCCACCGCGGTGCAACAATTGGAGCTGAGCGGATTTCAACCAACGGCGCGCGGCCACGTCCTCACCGTCGAAGGCAAATTCTGACGCTCCATTCTTGACGCTGGCCCCTGCGGACGGCTAGGGGCGCATGCTCTGCGGCGATCGTAGTTCAATTGGTTAGAGCGTCGGCTTGTGATGCCGGATGTTGCGGGTTCAAGTCCCGTCGGTCGCCCCACTTCTTTTTCAGCCAGGACATCAAACATCGTGACGACCGGATGGGGCTTCGCCGATTTCGACGATCATGAGGGCGTGCACCTCTTCACCGACCCGTCCTCGGGTCTGCGCGCTGTCATCGCAATCCACTCGACCAAGCTCGGGCCGGCGGCGGGCGGCGTGCGTTTCTGGCATTATGCCGATAGCGACCGCGCGATCACCGATGCGCTGCGCCTGTCGCGCGGGATGAGCTTCAAGAATGCGATGGCGGGTCTACCGATGGGCGGCGGCAAAGGGGTCGTGCTGGCAGCGAACCCCGGCGACGCGATTACCCCGGCGCAACTCGAAGCGTTCGGCCGCGCGGTCGAATCGCTTGGCGGGCGCTATGTGACGGCCGAGGATGTCGGCATGTCCGAAGCGAGCATGAAGACGATTGCGACGATGACCAAGCATGTGTCGGGCCTGCCCGTGGCGGCGGGCAGTGCAGGTGGCGATCCAGGGCCTTCGACGTCGATGGGCGTCTACCTCGGCGTCAAGGCGGCGGCGCAGCGCGGGCTGGGCGCGAGCGACATGAAAGGCGTGCATGTCGCGATCCAGGGCGTCGGCAGCGTTGGTGGTGGTTTGGCACGCTTGCTTGCGAAAGACGGCGCGCGCTTGACGCTGGCGGACGTCAATGCCGACCGCGCGCGGGCGCTGGCCGACGAACTCGGCGCGGAGACGGTTGCGGCTGATGCGATTCTCGGGATCGCGGCCGATGTGGTCAGCCCCAACGCGCTCGGCGCGATCCTGACGCCCGATTCGATCGCGGCGCTGCGTACGACGGTCGTGGCGGGTGGCGCCAACAATCAGCTCGAAACCACGGCGGAGGGTGCAGCGCTGCAAGCATGCGGGATCCTCTATGCGCCCGATTACGTCATCAACGCCGGCGGCATCATCAATGTCGGTCTGGAATATCTGGGTCTTGGCGACCGCGCCGAAGTCGAGGCGCGGATCGCGCGCATCCCCGAGCGGCTGATCGAAGTGTGGGACGAAAGCGACCGCACCGGTGCGCCCGCGTCCGACGTCGCCGATTCGATCGCCCGTCGCCTGATCGGGCGTTAACGCACCGCTAGACACGCGACCATCGCGCTAACCGCGGTGATCGTCTCCTCGACATCGCGCACCTTCAGCGTGTCCATGCCGGCCGCGCGCACCGCATCGTCATTGCCGCCGGGGTAAATCGCGTCGCCGAGAAACATCATGTCGGCGGTGCCAATGCCCGAATGTTCGGACAGCCGACGCATCGCATAAGCCTTGTCGATGCCAGCATGGGTGATGTCGAGCGAGGTCGAGCCGCCGATATTGACCGATAGATCGGGCAAGGCGGCGCGCAGCGACACTTGCAGCGCCTTGCGCTTGGCGAAATCCGGGTCCCACGCCTTCTTGGCATCGAGCGGCGCTTCCTGGCCAAGGCCAGAGAAGGTGATCTGGCTGCCGCGATCTTCGACGCGTTCGCCCCAGATCCGTTCATCGGCGAGCCCCGCCGTCTGCAGCGCTTTGTCGATCGCGTGCAGGATGTGATCGCGCTCGGCGGGTTCGAAGATCTCGGCGTAGATCGCGTGCCAGCGATCCGCTTCGAACCGGTACAATTTGGTTCCGGTCGTTGGCATGATGAACAGATACTCGACCGGAGCGCCCGGCGGGATCGCCGCGATCACCTGCTTTTCGAATTGCGGCCAGTCGCCGCCTGAAATGACCGCCACGGCTACCCGATCGAGCAATTTGCCGAGCAGCCCCGCCATGTCGGCGCCGATCTTCTGCTTGCTCTCGGCCAGCGTTCCGTCGAGGTCGAAGGCGATCAGCTTCTTCATGTGCGGTTCCCAAATAAACGTTTCGCTGCCAACGCGCCGGACGTGCGACGGTTGCACTTATGCCCGTCGACAAAATCGCTTACGGTGTTTCGATGTTCGTACCGTCCCTCGCGCCATGAGCGGCTGGATATCACTGGCGCTGATCGCGCTTCTCGCCGCCTTCGGCTTGTGGTGCGCCGGAGTCGCGCGACCGTTGTGGGGCTTTGTCGCGGCGGCAGTGTTGCTCGGCGCGAGCGGCTATGCGCTCCAGCAGCATGCCAACCTGACGGGCCATTCGGCTGTCGCCGGACGCGAGCCGGTCGTGATCGACCCGGCATCGACGGCGTTGCGCGCGGCGATGCTCGGGCAATTTACCGGCGACGGCGCGTTTCTCGTCGCGTCCGATGCGCTGATGCGCAGCGGCAGTCGTACCAGCGGGACCAAGGTCGTACTGCTGGGCCTCAACACCTATCCGCGCAGCCTGACGCTATGGACCGGCGCGGGCACCGCGCTCGCGCAGCATGACGGCGAGGTTTCGCCCGCTGCGCGCTTCGCCTTTGATCAGGCGACGCGGCTCGCACCCGAACATCCCGCGCCACCTTACTTTCGCGGGCTTGCCTATGCCGAGACCGGAGATTTTCTTAAGGCGCGACGCTATTGGGCGCGCGCGCTTGCGCTATCGCCGCGCGAGGCTGGGTATCGCCGCGATATTGCCGAGCAACTCGCGACGCTCGACGCCATGACGGCCGAGTAGCGTCACGAAAAAGGGCGCTCCCCGCATGGGAAGCGCCCGATTTGGTCAGGGCAGGGCACAACGCCCCACGACTGGCTTACTTGGTAACGTTGTCGGCCTTGGCCTCGCCCGCATCACGGACGTTGTCGGCGGTGTCGCGCATCGCGTCAGCCTTATTTTCCATCATGTCAGACGCCATCGCGTTGGACGAATTGTCGGCCATTTGGTCCATCGCCGACGCGCTGTTGTCGATCCCGTCGGCCATCATGTCGGCGTTGTTTTCGATGGCGGCAGCTTCAGGGTTCTTGTTGCACGCGGCGAGTGAAACCAGGCCAGCGGCGACGAGAACAAGAACGATCTTCTTCATGCAATTGCTCCCAAGCAATAGATAGGGTTCGAAGCAGTCCACTGCCGCCGCGAAGTTCGGTGGCATAGCGTCCTGCTTGGGTGCGTCAATCACCAAACCGCCGCAAAGTTCCCAATTCGCCACGGTTTCGCCGTATTTGCGACGGGGTGAGTTTGATCACTTTTTCGGCGTGACCGGCCCCATCGTCTCGGGCGCGTCGGCGACAAGAGCGAGCATCGTCGTCCACGCCGCCACATTTTGCCGCAGTTGTTCGGGATCGATGCGGTCGAGCGTATCCTCTGGCGTGTGGTGCCAATCGAAGTATCGCAGACCCGATTGGTTGAGGTCGATCGCGGGCACCCCGGTCCTGAGCATCGGCCCGACATCGGTCCCGTCACCGCCCACACCGCTGCCGCGCACGATTCCGATCGGGGCGAGCGCGACCGCAAGGCGATCCGCGAGAGATTTTGCCGTTTCAGGCAAATTGGTTTCGAAGCGCCACACGCGGTCCGCCCCGAAATCCGATTCCGCGGCCAGCGCGTGCACTTCGCCCGCATGCGCCTTGGCATAGGCAATGCCGCCGAAGCCCCCGGTTTCCTCATCCCCGAACCACACGACGCGAATTGTCCGGCGGTGTTTGCCTGCATCCATCAGCCGCTTGGCGGCGGCAGTCGTAATCGCGACCCCCGACGCGTCGTCGATCGCGCCCGTCCCAAGATCCCAGCTGTCGAGATGCCCGCCGATCAGGATCGTGCCCGCCGCCGGATCGGTCCCGGGCACTTCGGCCACAACATTGCCCGACAGGCGCGTCGGCGCGACGGTCGGGGTGAGTGTCAGATGCAGCGTGACGGGCTTTCCAAGCTTGACCATCCGCTCGAGATTCTCGGCATCCGCCACCGACAGTGCTGCCGCCGGGATCGGCGTCACGCCGGGCGCGAAATTGGTGTTCCCGGCATGCGGCCCACGCCCGTGATCGGTGCCGATCGAGCGGATCACGATCGCCGCCGCCCCCTTGGTCGCCGCGATGTTTGGCCCGACGAAGCGGGCGGCACCTTGCGAGCCGTAGCTCGAGCCGTCCTGCGTTGGCTGCATTGCATTGGAGACGAACGCAATCTTCCCCGTCAGGCTGCCGGCGGGGGCAAGCAGCAAATCGTTGAAGCTCGCGAAATAGGCGACCGGCAGCGTCAGGCCCTCGGGCGGCGTTGCACCCGAATTGCCGAGCGCGGTCAGGCGCAGCGGCTGGGGGTAGGGGGACAGGATCTCGGCGGTCTCGGCGCCGCGCACCCAGACGTTCTGCAATGCATAAGGCTCGATCCGCACGTTCTTGAAGCCCAGCGCCTTGAGCTTCGCGACCGCCCACTGCCGCGCACGTTCCTCTGCCGGGGATCCGTCCGGGCGCGGGCCGATCTCGGTCGTCAGCCCTTCGACGATGTCATAGGCGACATCGTCGGTGAGCGCCGCGTCGCGCAGCTTCGCGATCGCGGGATCGACTACCGCCGCCGCTGGGGCCGTGCGCTGTGCAAAGGCGGGCGCGGCAAGGAGCGTCGAGGCGAGCAGGAGCGAAGGGGCGAGGGCACGAAGCTTGGTCAAGAGTGGGTCCCGTCTGTGTGCAAGGGGTTGATGGCAGCGATACCGAGCGTTGCAGCAGCCCGGACTTGGCGGATGTCGGTTGATACCAGTGTAAGCCCGAGGCGTTGCGCGACAGCAATGTGAATCGCATCGGGCAAGCGTAAGCCGAGCGAAAAATCGGCAACCATATGCGTGGCGTCGTCGATATCGGCGCTGGTAACGCGTACGAACGTCCATCGGACGGCATAGGCTTTGAACTCGGCAATGAGGCCGTGCACATATTCCGCGGTGAATTCACCGCTCCTGACGCGGTTTCCCAATGCCGACTGCACCTCACCCCAACAAAAGTCGCTATAGGATGCGGCGGGATCGTCGGCGATCAACCAATCCGATATCGCAGTCCATCCGACATCGCTAGCGATCATCGCCACGATTGCGCTGGCGTCGAAAGAGATCTTCAACAATCGTCCTCGTCGCGCATTTCGCGGATCAGCGCACCGGCGTCCCCGATGCGCAACGGATATTTCGCACGCAGCGCCTCCAGACCCGCCATATCGAACCGTCGTGGCTCGGAGACGACCGTAGGCGGGGTCGGTGCGATGACAGCCGCCACGACCACGCCATCGCGCACGATCACCACCTCGTCGCCGCGCTCTACCGCTTCGACCAGATCGGCCACGCGCCGGTCGTCCGAGATGTCGATCCGTTCCATGCGAGCAAGCTACCGCACCGCGCCCACGTTGCCAACGCCCCCGCGCATCGCTATCTGCCGCCTCGACATTTCCACCCATTCTCTATCCCGGAGCCCGCAGCCGATGGCCGTGCAGTACAGCTATGTGATGAAGGGCCTGACCAAGACCTTCCCCGGTGCCCCCAAGCCGGTGCTCAACAACATTTCGCTCCAGTTCCTGCCCGACGCGAAGATCGCGATCATCGGGCCGAACGGGTCAGGCAAATCCACGCTGATGAAGATCATGGGCGGGATCGACCCCGATTTCACCGGCGAGGCCTGGGCCGCCGACGGCATCAAGGTCGGCTATCTGCCGCAGGAGCCAAAACTCGACGAGACCAAAGACGTGATCGGCAAC
The DNA here is from genome assembly GCF_014636175.1 of Sphingomonas psychrolutea. Classification (GTDB taxonomy): domain Bacteria; phylum Pseudomonadota; class Alphaproteobacteria; order Sphingomonadales; family Sphingomonadaceae; genus Sphingomonas; species Sphingomonas psychrolutea. Next base: position 53,203 of record NZ_BMDW01000009.1, read on the forward strand.
GTTCGCGCCGGTGCCGGCCCGATCGGCGGAATGGTCGATCGCTATAACGAGATCGTCGCCATCATGGGCGATCCGCCCGAGGATTGCGATTTCGACGGCTTGCTCGCCGAAATGGGCGAGTTGCAGGAAAAGATCGACGCGGTCGACGGCTGGAGCCTCGACAACCAGCTCGAAATCGCGATGGAGGCTTTGCGCTGCCCACCCGGCGACAGTTCCGTCACCAATCTGTCAGGCGGTGAAAAGCGCCGGGTCGCTTTGTGCAAGCTGCTGCTCGAAAAGCCCAACATCCTGCTGCTCGACGAGCCGACCAACCATCTCGACGCCGAAAGCGTCGCGTGGCTTGAAAACTATCTGCGCGATTATGTCGGCAACGTGATCCTCGTTACCCACGATCGCTACTTCCTCGACAATGTCGTCAATTGGGTGCTCGAGCTCGATCGCGGCCGTTACTACACCTATGAATCGAACTATTCGGGCTATCTTGAAAAGAAGGTCAAGCGGCTCGAGCAGGAAGATCGCGAGGAGCAGGGCAAGGCCAAGGCGATCTCGGACGAGCTCGCCTGGATGCGTCAAACCCCCAAGGCGCGCCAGACCAAGTCAAAGGCTCGTATCCGCGCGTTCGACGAATTGATGGAGAAGCAGGAAAACCGCGCGGTCGGCAAGGCGCAGATCCTGATCCAGCTGCCCGAGCGGCTTGGCGGCAAGGTGATCGAGGCCAAGGGCCTGACCAAGGCGTATGGCGACAAACTGCTGTTCGACAATCTCGACTTCGTCCTGCCGCCGGGCGGGATCGTCGGTGTGATCGGCCCGAACGGCGCGGGCAAGTCGACCTTATTCAAGCTGATCACCGGGCAAGAACAGCCCGATGGCGGGTCGATCGAAGTCGGCCAGACGGTCAAGCTCGGTTATGTCGATCAGTCGCGCGACGATCTGACCCCGACCAACACGGTGTGGGAAGAGATTTCGGACAAGCTCGAAATTTTCCGCTTCGGCAAGCAGGAACTCGGCACGCGCGCTTATGTTGGCGCGTTCAACTTCAAGGGCCAGGACCAGCAGAAAAAGGTTGGTCAGTTGTCGGGCGGTGAGCGCAACCGCGTCCATCTGGCAAAAATGCTCAAGGAGGGTGGCAACGTCCTCCTGCTCGACGAACCGACCAACGATCTCGACGTCGAAACGCTGCGCGCGCTGGAAGAGGCGCTCGAGTCGTTCGCGGGTTGCGCCGTGGTGATCAGCCACGATCGCTTCTTCCTCGATCGCCTCGCAACGCATATCCTGGCGTTTGAGGGTGACAGCCATGTCGAGTGGTTCGAAGGCAATTTCGAGAGCTACGAAGCCGACAAGCGCCGCCGCCTGGGCGATGCGGCGGACCGACCGACCCGGCTGGCGTATAAGAAGCTGACGCGGTGACGGCTCAGCCGGGCAGCCGACAAACGGCTTCGATATTGTTACCATCGGGGTCGAGCACGAAGGCACCATAGTGATTGCTGTCGTACTGCGGGCGGAGTCCGGGCGCGCCATTGTCGCGCCCGCCCGCCGCGCACGCGGCCGCATGAAATGCCTCGACCATCAGGCGTGATCGTGCGCTCAACGCCAGATGCAGTTTCCCGCGCGTCGGATCTTCACCAACAATCCAGAACCACGGCCGATCGTCGCCATAGGCTGCGACGTCCGCCCGATCCCGAACGTTCACGAGCCGCGCGATTCCGAGCGGTGCGAAGGCCGCATCATAAAATGCGCACGATTGCGCGAAATCCGACACGCCGAACGTGACGTGATCGATCACAATATTCCGGTATTGACCGTCAGGCCGGCAACCGTTGCCGCCTCAATGCGCTCCCCGAAAGCAACCGTGCGCCGTTCTGCATAGCGCTCGGCTACCGGTCCCCACATCTGATGGATCACGCGCCCTTCGACATCGACCACCCAATATTCTGCGATACCTGCGTTCGCGTATAGCGGCGTCTTCACGTTCAGGTCATTACGCAACGACGTGTCGGCAATCTCGATCATCAATCGTACGGTGGATAAGGGCACTGCACCCTTGTCCGGCAAGGTGTCGGCAATAAATATGTCGGGTTGTGGCATACTGAATTCGGCAAGATCGATCGACCCATCGATCCATGCTTTCGGACCGTCCGCGATCGCATCGCAAGCGTCTGCCAACGCTCGAAACAAGGTAGATTGGACGCGAATGTGGGGGGCGTGTTGCGCGTTCACGGCAACGATTTTCCCCTCGATCAATTCGGTCTTCGCATATCGGACGAAAGCGCCCGATTCATCCAACAGCTTGTAGTCGCGCTGCGTGACCCGATAAGGTTCGGGGGCGGTCGACACACTGATGCGTTCTTGCAGCGTCATGGGACATGTTTATCACGAGCAACAATCGGCATCAAATCTGGGGGAGAAGGTTTCCCCCATGTGCTTGGGTCTTGCGCTTTTCGCGGGCTTGCTTGCCGTGTATCGCGACGCGGCAGCCTGTGGCGGCGGACTTTTCCGATCAGGCCACCGCATTCGCACAGTTCGACGATGCGACGTCCGCGATACCCCATGCTGCCCGCGCCGAACTTGCCGGACGCATCGCGCAGGCGATCTGCTTCGTGCGCAAACGGCTCGATTCGACGCGCGACCGGTATTACGCCGCCCGTTCCTCGGATCGGCAAAGCAGGGGAATTTTCCCCCGCGCTTTGGCTATCTCGTCGGCGCCGTGCTGGCAGACCGGATCGGTGCGACCCTAACGCTCGATCGCATGGCCAAATTGCCGCCTGATGCAGTGAAGCTCCGCCCCATAGCGGCGCTCGCCGCTTATGGCCGCTGCTAGGCGGTAAAGCGCTTGGTGAACCCCTTGGGCAAGCGTTCGGTATCGGCGCGCGCCTCGACATGGTCGACGCGCGCGAGCGGCGGCCCATCGCGGCAGGCGTCGATCAGCGCGGTCATTGCTTCGTCCTCGCCTGCGACCAGCAGTTCGATGCGCCCATCCTTGAGGTTGCGCACCCATCCCACCACACCGAGATCCGTTGCCTTGCGCACGACCCAGTCGCGATACCCGGTCTTTTGGACCTTCCCGCTGACAAACACGCGCTGCATCATCATAATCCGCCCTTAACCCGCCGCGACGCGAGACCCGCGCGACGATACGTCGTATAGCACCGTCGGATGCAGAACGCGGCGCGGCATATTCGGCGTCCATCGCAAATCACGCAGTTTCCGTCGCTTATGCAGCACGTTTCACGGGTAGCTGATCGCTAAAACCTCGTAGCTGCGCTCTCCCGCTGGAAGCGTTACGCGCCGCACATCGCCAATCGCAGCGCCCCGCAGCGCCCGCGCGATCGGTGCGTTCCAGCCGATCCGACCCGCCGTCGCGTCGGTCTCGTCGTCACCGGCCAGCGTCAGGATCCGTTCGGCATTATCCCCCATATCGTCGACGTCGGCGATTGTGACGGTCGCGCCGAACCAAACGCGGCTGCGGTCGGGCTGGGCGGCGGGATCGATCACCTTTGCCGCCTTCATCCGCCGCGCAAGGAAGCCGAGCCGCCGGTCGATCTCACGCAGCCGTTTGCGTCCGTAAATATAGTCGCCATTTTCCGAGCGGTCGCCATTCCCGGCAGCCCAGGAAATGACATCGACCAGCTTCGGCCGTTCCTCGCCGAGCAACTGGCGATACTCCGCGCTCAGCACGGCATAGCCAGCGGGCGTGATGTAATTGGGTCGGTCGTCCATCGGAGGCGGTACGCTCAGCCCGCGGTCCGCTTGCCCAGATACCAGCTCAGCCGATTAGCCCCGGCCGAGCGCGAGCGCTGGGGGTTCATCAGATCGTAGACCACCGCATTTTCGAGCACGCGCTGCACGTAATTGCGCGTTTCGTAGATCGGGATCGCTTCGATCCAGTCGACCATGTCGACGCCGGGCATCCGCGGATCGCCATTGGCGCGCAGCCATTTGTTCACGTTTCCGGGGCCGGCATTATACGCCGCGACCGCGAGCGGATAGCTGCCGAACAGGCTGTAAATCCGGCGGAAATAGGCCGAGCCGACCATGATGTTGTAATCGGTATCACTGGTCAGTGCCGAGGCGTCGTAGGACAGGCCGAGCTTGGTCGATTGCTCTCGCGCGGTGCCCGGCATCAACTGCATCAGTCCGCGCGCGCCGGCATGGCTGATCGCGGCGCGATCGAACTGGCTTTCCTGTCGTGCGATCGCGTGGATCATCGTCCAGTCGTCCTGGCTCGCGGCGGGGACGCGGACATTGGGGAAGCCGATCGTCGAATAATCGCTGAGCCCGTTCTGCAGCGCGCTGCGCCCGACCATCACGCCGAGGTCGGGCCGCCCGAGCGTGCGCGAGAGTTCGGTCGCAAGCACATGGTCGCTGTCGCTCTTGGCGTCGATCGCGATCTGGCGGACAAAGGCGGTCTGGTCCTCCCACGCGCCCGTCGTGCCGAGATATTGCGCGGCGCGCACGGTTTCGCGTGCGTAGAAGGCAGCACGAACCGCGGGGTCGACCGCACGCAGGATCGGATCGCCGGGTGCTGTCAAAGGTTGGCCGAGCTGCTCGCTCGCCAATTGCCCGTAGAACACGTCGCGGAAGGCGGCGGCGCGTGTGTAATAGCCGTTGGCCTCGTCACGCCGCCCGGCGGCCTCGGCCGCGCGTGCTGCCCAATACAGGCCCTTGGCCTGGATCGCCGGGGCTTTTGACCCAGTCGCATAGCGCAGGAACGGCGTCACTGCTTCGGCCGGTCGCCCTAGTTGCTTGAGTGCGGTCTGCCCGGCGAGCCAGGTCAAATTGGTATAGTCGTCGCGCTCGCCATAGGGGCGCGCGGACACGTCGGTGCCGGTCGGATAGGCATCGCCGACCTGTCGTGCGATGTCGTAAGCGAGCGTCGCTTGCCCGTCATGCGCGGCGGCGTTCGCATTGGTCCACAGCACCTCGAACCATTGGCCGGGGGAGGCGGGCGCGGTCGCCAAGGCCGGACGTTGCGCCAGCGTGCTGCGCGCGCTCATCGATGCGCCATTGTTGCGGAACCAGCTTGCCCGGTCGGCGAGCCACCCGGGGTCGGCCATGCCGAGCGCTTGCGTCGTCACCGCACGATCGGACGCGTCGGGCGCATTGGTCTTGAATGCGAGCCGGGCGGCGAATACCGGCTGGCGCGACGGGCTGGTCAGCGCAAGCTGGCGCTGGGCGGCGGCGGTAGCACCTTGCCACAACAGCATATCCATCCGCGCATCCTGATCGGCCGGGGACAGTGCTGTCGCAAAGCTCGTCGCGATCTTCGCTTCATCCGCCACCGACAACGCGCCCGATACCCAGGCGGCGCGCGCGGCGGCATTGGCCTCCTCACGCGCACCGATCGCCGCCAGCGCTTCGGCAAAGCGTGTCTTGCCCGCACTTGTCAGCGCCGGGAAACGCCGGAAGAAGCTGACGGCGCTCGATGGCGACCATCCCGCCGCATCGAGCGATTTTTCTGCCGCGCGCTGCAGTGCCAGTTCGCCCGGCCAGCCGGGATGCGCGAGCAGGAAACGCGCATAGCTGTCGAACCCATAGCCCGTTCCGGCCGAGAGCGATTTCCATTCCGCGATCGCCGAGGCAAGCGCGGCGTTGCTTGCCGTCGTGCCCGTCAAAACTTGCGTCGCGCGGCCCCAGCCAAGCTGATCCTGCGCCGCGTCCGAATTGGCACCCAAGGAGATGGCCAGGGTCGAAACCCCTGCCAGCAGCAACCCCGATTTGATCAAAGATGCAATCATGTGGACAGACTATGCCTCCCGTCCGTATTTGTCGCGTATCTTATTCGAAAAATGCGACGGAATCCCGTCCCGCAGGAGTATATCAACCATGTTTTCGGGATCGATCCCGGCGCTCGTCACGCCGTTTGCCGCTGACGGCCGTTTCGACGAGGGCGTTTATCGCGATTTCATCGAGTGGCAGATCGCCGAAGGGTCATCCGCGCTCGTCCCCGTCGGCACCACGGGCGAGGCGGCGACGCTGAGCGCCGAGGAGCATTTTTACATCGTTGCGGTGTGCGTCGATCAGACCAAAGGCCGCGTGCCCGTTATCGCCGGTGCTGGATCGAACGACACGCGCGTCGCGATCCACAACATTGCCGCGGCCAAGGCGGCGGGGGCGGATGCCGCGCTGATGGTGCCGCCCTATTACAATCGCCCCAATCAGGAGGGGATCTTCCGCCATTTCGAGGCGGTCGCCGGATCGTGCGATTTGCCGATCGTCCTCTACAACGTGCCCGGCCGCACCGTCACCGACATCGCGGTCGAAACCGTCGCACGGATCGCGCAGGAACTCCCGAGCGTGGTCGGGATCAAGGACGCGACCGGGCAGCTCCAGCGCGTCTCGGGTCAGCGCGCCGGGGCCGGGGCAGGGTTCTGCCAGCTTTCGGGCAATGACGAGACCGCGCTCGCCTTCAACGCGATGGGCGGGGTCGGCTGCATCTCGGTCACCGCGAATGTCGCGCCACGGCTGTGCGCCGAATTTCAGGCGGCGTGCGCGGGCGGCGATTACATCGGCGCGCTGGCGCTGCACGACCGGTTGTTCGCGCTGCATCTGGCGCTATTCACCGATGCGTCGCCGGGGCCGGTCAAATATGCGGTGACGCGGATGCGACCGGGCTTCCCGGAAGCGTTGCGTTTGCCGATGATGTGGCCGAGCGCGGCGAGCCGTGCGGCGGTGGATTCGGCGATGGCCGCGCTTTCACCGCGACCCTGACAAAATAGGAGCGGGACATGCCGGGCGGACTTGTAGCCTTATTGGACGATATCGCGGCGCTCGCGCGGCTGGCGGCGGCGTCGGCTGACGATGTTGCTGCCGCTGCGGGCAAGGCCGGTACCAAGACGCTGGGCGTGGTGATCGACGATGCCGCCGTCACGCCTGGCTATGTCGTTGGCCTGTCGCCAGCGCGCGAGCTGCCGATCATCTGGAAGATCACGCTCGGATCGCTGCGCAACAAGCTGCTCTTCATTCTGCCGGTCGCGCTACTGCTCAGCGCCTTCGCGCCATGGGCGCTGACGCCGATCCTGATGCTGGGCGGCCTGTATCTCAGTTTTGAAGGGGCCGAGAAAATCCTGAAGGCGGTGCAAGGCAAACACGCGATCGCAGAGGTCGCCGCGATCGAGGACCCGGCCGTGCTCGAGGCGCGACAGGTCAGCGGGGCGATCCGCACCGATCTCATCCTCTCGGCCGAGATCATGGTCATCACGCTGAACGAACTGACCGGTTCGCCGCTGCTCACCCAGGCAGGCGTGCTGGCGCTGGTCGGCGCGGCGGTCACGGTCGGGGTTTACGGCGTAGTCGGGCTGATCGTGAAGATGGACGATATCGGGCTGCATCTGGCCCGATCGGGCGGGGCTGCCGCCGGGTTCGGGCGCGGACTCGTCGCAGCGATGCCGGTGTTGCTGCAAACGCTGTCGGTGATCGGCACCGGCGCGATGTTGTGGGTAGGCGGCGGAATCCTGATCCACGGCTTCGCCCAATTCGGCTTTGCCGCGCCAGAGCATGTGATTCATGCTCTGGCAGTTGGCGTGGGTCGCGGCGTCGGCGTGGTCGAATGGGCGGTCGGCGCGCTTGGTGGTGCGTTGGTCGGGCTCGCAGCGGGCGCGGCCGTTGCAGGCTTGCTGCATTTGAAACCGGGCGCGAAGCACTAGGACCGCGCGATGTTCGCGCGGCTCAATCCTTGGCGAAGAACTTGTCGATCACGCCTTGTGCCAGCCGTGCCGGTCGCAGCGTGGTTGCGTCGAGGCAGCACCAGCTCGATTTCACCTCGGCCAGCACTTCCTCACCGCGCTTGATGATCGTTTCGTAGAAAGCGCGCGCGCCCTGGACCTTCTCGAGCAGAACGGTGGCGATCACTTCATCGTCGAGGAAGGTCGGCTTGCGATAGGTAATCTCGTGGCGGAGCGCGACCCAGGCGTGGCTGGCGACCGCGTCGGCCGGCGCGAAGCGCTGCCAGTGGCTCACCACCGCGTCCTGTACCCATTTGAGATACGAGGCGTTGTTGACGTGCCCCATAAAATCGATGTCCGCCGCGTCGATCGCGACCTGAAAGATGTGAGAAGCGAATTTGGGGGCAGCAAGATCGGACATGGCACATCCTACACCGGAACGGGCTGTGGCGCGAGCGTACAATCGGCCCAATGCATAGATAAGCGGTTAGCGCGCGCATGCCATATCCGGTAAATTACGCAGACGGCTTTCGCTTGTGCATCGCAACGCCTACATCGCCGCTCTTATGGCGCGCCCAAAACCCCCCATCTTCGAAAAAACCAAGATCGTCGCCGAGAACCGGCGCGCGCGTTACGATTATTCGATCGACACGGTGTACGAGGCGGGGATTGCCCTCGTCGGCACCGAAGTGAAGTCGCTGCGATCGGGTACCGGATCGATCGCCGAGAGCTATGCCGAGGTGAAAGACGGGCAAGTCTGGCTGATCAATTCCAATGTACCCGAATTCAGCCACGGCAACCGCTTCAACCACGAGCCCAAGCGCGCGCGCAAACTCTTGTTGAAAGAGCGTGAGATCAACAAGATGCATGGCGCAGTCGCGCGCGACGGCATGACGCTGGTGCCATTGATGATCTATTTCAATTCCAAGGGCCGCGCCAAGGTCGAACTTGCACTCGCCAAGGGCAAGAAGGCGCATGACAAGCGCGAAGCGACCAAGGAGCGCGACTGGAAGCGCGAGCAGGGTCGGTTAATGCGCGACCGTGGCTGAGGCAGCGATCAGACCTGGGATCGTTGCGCGGGTCTTCGCGCGGCTCCACCATCACATCCCGACGCGCGAACGGATCGAGGCGAATCGCTATTTGCGGCCGGTCGCGGGGCGCATTCTTGTGCCGTCGCTGTGGCGCTTCAATCGCCGGTCGGTGCCGCGGGGCGTCGCGCTCGGGCTGTTCACCGGCATCCTGTTTCCGTTCGTCCATGCGCCCGTTGCCGCGGTTTCGGCGCTCCCGGTGCGCGCCAACGTCCCCGTAGCAGTTGCGACCACGCTGTTGCACAACCCGCTGACGACGGTGCCAATCTATTATGGCGCTTTCCTGATCGGGCACTGGATCCTGCATTTCGACCCGTATCTCGGGAAACCGCTCGCCGCCAACGTAAAGGCGAATGCCACGTGGTTGCACTGGCTGGTGGCGCAGGGCGGGCCTGCCACGATCGTCGGGCTGATCGCGATGGCGATCGGGCTGGCCGGTCTCGGCTTTGTCGCGAGCGGCCTGTTCTGGCGGTTCCGCGTGGCGCGAAAATGGCGCGCCCGGGCGCATCGATTAGGGCCGAATCAGGCGAATTGACTAGGCGTATGGTCTGGGTACAACACGCGGCAATCTCCTCTCCAAGAAGGATTACCGCATGCGCCGTTCGCTGATCGCCGTTTCGTTGCTCGCTTCCGCCGCTTTGGTCGGTGCCAGTTATGCCAAACCAGCTCCAAAAGCTAAGCCGGCAGCAGCGAAGAAGGTGGTAGCGGGCAAAGCCCAGACCGGGCCGAAGATCGGCGCCTTCGGCTTCGATATTGCCGGCATGGACCGCAGCGTTAAGCCGGGCGACGATTTCGCCGCTTTCTCGGGCGGGACTTGGTTCAAAACCACTGAAATTCCCGCCGACCGCGCAACCTGGGGCATGTTCAACGTGCTGCAGGATGTGTCGAACGAGCAGACCCGCGCGATCCTCGATGAAGCCGCGAAGGCCCCGGGCAGCAAGATCGGCGATTTCTACGCAAGCTTCATGGATGAGGCCGCGATCAACGCAAAGGGCGTCGATCCGATCAAGCCGTGGCTCGCGCAGATCGACGGGGCCAAGGACAAGACCGAACTCGCAGTCGAGATGGCCAAGCTCGCGCGGTACGGGATCGGCGGCATCTTCGGCATGGGCGTCGGGCAGGACAGCAAGGATCCGCAGACTTATGTCGTCAATCTCGGTCAGGGCGGGCTCGGCCTGCCGGATCGCGATTATTATCTGAAGGATGACGCCAAGCTCGCCGACACGCGCGAAAAGTATAAGGCGTATCTCGCCACGATGCTCGGTTTCGTCGGCACGCCCGATGCAACGGCGCGGGCGGGCGCGATCTTCGATTTCGAAAAGGCGATCGCGACGGTGCATTGGACCCGCATCGAATCGCGCGATGCCGACAAGCGCTACAACAAGCTGACCTTTGCCGATATCGAGACCAAGGCGCCCGGTTTCCCGTGGGCAGCCTATGTCGCGCAAAATGGCATGGCGGGTCGTCCTTATTATTTGGTCGGCCAGCCGAGCGCGATTGCGGGCGAGGCCAAGGTGTTTGCCGATACGCCGCTGTCGGTGTTGCAGGATTACATGAAGCTGCGCGTGCTGCGTTCTTATGCCAATTATCTGGCGAAGCCGGTCGTCGACGCGAACTTCGCCTTTACCGGCACGGTGCTGAGCGGCACGCCGCAACAGCAGCTGCGCTGGAAGCGCGGTGTCGCGGCAACCAGCGGCGCGCTGGGCGAGGAAATCGGCAAGGTCTATGTCGCGCGCTACTTCCCGCCGAAATCGAAGGCGGCGATCGATCAGCTCGTCAAGAACATCATCGCGGCGATGAGCGTGCGGCTCGACAAGCTCGAATGGATGGCACCCGATACCAAGATCAAGGCGCACGAGAAGCTCGCCGCCTTCACGCCCAAGATCGGTTACCCGTCGGTATGGCGCGATTACAGCAGCGTGAAGATCATGCGCGGTGATCTCGTCGGCAATGTCGCAGCGGCGAATGAATTCGAATATCTGCGCAATTTGCACAAGCTCGACAAGCCGATCGACCGCACCGAATGGGGCATGACCCCCATGACGATCAACGCCTATGCCAATCCGGTGCTGAACGAGATCGTCTTCCCGGCGGCGATCCTGCAAGCGCCGTTCTTCGATGCCAAGGCTGATCCGGCGATCAACTATGGCGGGATCGGGGTCGTGATCGGCCATGAACTGAGCCACCATTTCGACGATCAGGGCCGCAAATATGACAAAACCGGCAAGCTGACCGAATGGTGGACGGCAGAGGACGTCAAGCGCTTCACCGCGCTGACCGACAAGCTCGTCAAGCAGTACGATGCCTATGAGCCGATTCCCGGCCAGCATATTCAGGGTGGCCTGACACTGGGCGAGAATATGGCCGATCTGGCTGGCCTCGCCGTGGCCTATGATGCGTATCACCGTTCGCTTGGTGGCAAGCCTGCGCCGGTAATCGGCGGGATGACGGGCGATCAGCGCTTCTATCTCGGCTATGCGCAAGTGTGGCGCAGCAAGTTCCGCGAACCCGCGCTGCGCTCGCAATTGCTCAGCGATCCGCATTCGCCCGGTCAGTTCCGCACCGCCGAGGTCCGCAATGTCGATGCGTGGTATGCGGCGTTCGGTGCGCAGCCGGGCGACGCGCTGTACCTTGCGCCTGGTGACCGTGTGCGCGTCTGGTGACGCCGCCACGCCTCCATTCTCTCTGATCAGGACATATCCGATGAAGCGTTCGTATCTCATCGCTCTCGCCTCGGCCGGTGCACTCGCGACTGCGATTGCCGGCACGGGCGTGGCCAAGACCGCGCCCAAGGCCGCTGCAAAGGCCGCCCCCGCCGCCAAGCCCTTTATCGGCAGCTTTGGTCTCGACACCGACGGCATGGACAAAGCGGTCACGCCCGGCGACGATTTCGTAAAATATGCGGGTGGCGCTTGGGAAGCGAAGACCGAAATCCCGGCCGACAAGGCCAGCTGGGGCGCGTTCAACGCGCTCGGCGATCGCTCGCTCGACCAGACGCATACGATCCTAGAGGCCGCAGCAAAGGCCCCCGGCAGCAAGATCGGCGATTTCTACGCCAGCTTTATGGACGAAGCCGCGGTCAACGCGAAGGGCATCGCGCCGATAAAGCCGTGGCTCGCCGAGATCCAGGCGGCGGGCGACAAGACTGCGCTGGCGGTCGAAATGGCCAAGCTCGAGCAGCAGGGCGTCGGCGGGCTGTTCCGCGGCGGCGTGCAGCAGGACGACAAGGCCCCCGAAAATTATATCTTCGGCTTCAGCCAGGGTGGGATCGGTCTGCCCGACCGCGATTATTATCTGAAGGACGACCCCAAGCTCGCCGACACGCGCGTGAAATATCAGGCATATCAGGCACAAATGCTCGCCCTCGCCGGGATCGAGAACGCCCCGGCGAGGGCCGCCGCGGTCTATGCCTTCGAGAAGCAACTCGCGACCGCGCATTGGGACCGGATCAAATCGCGCGATTCGGACCTGACCTACAATAAATGGGCGATGGCGGATTTTGCGGCGAAGGCGCCCGGCTTCCCGTGGGACGCCTATTTCAAGACCGTCGGCACCGCCGGGCAAGCCGATTTCCTTGTCGGCATGCCCAGCGCAGTGACGGGTGAGGCGCAGGCCTATGCCGATGCGCCGCTACAGATGCTGCAGGATTTCCTGACGCTCAAGGTGATGCGGTCCTACGCCGGCTATCTCGCCAAGCCGATCAACGACGCCAATTTCGCCTTCTACGGCACCGTGCTGAGCGGCGCGCCGCAGCAGCCGGTGCGCTGGAAGCGCGCCGTCGGCACCGTCGGTCAGGCGCTGGGTGAGGACGTCGGCAAGAGCTACGTCGCCACCTATTTCCCGCCTGCGACCAAGGCGGCGGCGGATCAGCTCGTCAAGAACATCATTGCGGCGATGAGCACGCGGCTCGATAACCTCACTTGGATGGCGCCCGAAACCAAGGTCAAGGCGCACGCCAAGCTGGCCGCCTTCACCCCGAAGATCGGCTACCCGTCGCAATGGCGTGATTATAGCGCGCTGACGATCAAACGCGATGATCTGGTCGGCAACGTCGCCGCCGCCAATGTATTTGAATATAAGCGCGATCTCGCCAAACTTGGCCAGCCGATCGACCGCACCGAATGGGGCATGACCCCGATGACGGTGAATGCCTATGCCAATCCGCCGATGAACGAAATCGTCTTCCCGGCGGCGATCCTGCAAGCACCGTTTTTCGACGCAAAGGCTGATCCGGCGATCAATTATGGCGCGATCGGTGTGGTAATCGGCCACGAGCTCAGCCATCATTTCGACGATCAGGGCCGCAAATATGATCCGACTGGCAAGCTGGCCGATTGGTGGACCGCGGAAGACGTCAAACGCTTCACCGCGATGACCGACCAGCTCGTCAAGCAGTACGACGCCTATGAGCCGCTGCCGGGGCTGCACATCAAGGGCGGCCTGACGCTGGGCGAGAATATGGCGGATCTCGCCGGGTTGGCGCTCGCGTACGACGCGTATCACCGCTCGCTCGGCGGCAAGCCCGCCCCGGTGATCGGCGGCCTGACCGGCGATCAGCGTTTCTACCTCGGCTATGCCCAGGTGTGGCGGATCAAGTTCCGCGAACCGGCGTTGCGCTCGCAGGTCATTTCCAACGAGCATTCGCCCGGCCCGTTCCGCACCGCCGAAGTGCGCAACGTTGATACGTGGTACAAAGCGTTTGGGGTGAAGCCGGGCGACAAGATGTATCTGGCGCCGGGCGATCGAGTCAAAGTCTGGTAACGCGCTGAGCGGCCTTTCCTTCCCCGGCGGAGGCCGGGGCCCAGTCGCAAGCCGTGTGGTAGGCAAGCGCATCACCCGCTTGCTTGGCGCGTGCTCTTGGGCTCCGGCCTTCGCCGGGGAAGCGCCGGTTTAAGGAAGCGAAAGGATGACAGCGGCATCCGCCGCGCAAACCCCCGTCGGTCCGCCGCTTAGCTCTTGACGCCCCCGGCCGATCCCCCAAAGCATGACGCAATGGCCACGCTCCCCGCGATACCGCAGTCCACCGCCTTTCGCAGCGCCGCGCTGATCGCGATCGGCTGCGGCGTGGCCGCCGCGCTCGTGATTCTCGGGCTGATTGGTAGCGTCCCTGTCGCCGCCGCCTTTCTGGCCGCGGCGCTCGTCGTGACGGGCGGATTGATCGCGTTCCGACGCCTGTTCCCGGCCTCGGCCTCAACCGCGCTCGAGCCCGACTGGAGCGTTGCGCGCGCGCTGGCCGAGAGCAGCCCCGATGCGATTGCGGTGACCGACCGCGCCGGGCGGCTAGTCTGCGCCAACAACCGATATGAAGCGGTGTTCGGGGGCTTTCCGACACCGCCCGGTCTGCCATTCGATGCGAGCGGGGTCGAGCGCCTGGGCAATGCCGGGCGCGCCGCGTGGCGTGACGGCGACGCGGCGATCGATCGGCTGCTGATCAACGGCACCAATTTGTCGGCGCATGTCTCCCGCGCGGGCGAGGATGAGAATTTGCTCGTCTGGCGCTTCCACGCGCCACAAGGTCTCGACTTGGCGCAAACCATGGAAAATCTGATCGCGGGCGCGACCGGTGATCGGCTCGGCAGTGCCGGGATCATGGCTGCGCTGATCAAGCCAGATGGCCGCATCCGCGCCGCCAACCGCGTGCTGCGCGCACGCGCGATGGGGCATGAAGAAGGTGCGATCATCGGCCGCGACTTCGCGCAATTCCTGATCACCGATGCGAACGGCATGGCGCGCTTCGAACGCGAGGGGCTGACGCAAAACCCTTTGCGCGTTTTGCAAATCCCGTTTCTCGACGGCGAGGATGCACCGATGCTCGTCGCGCTGATCGACGAGGAGGAAAGCGGCCAACCCGCGATCGGCGAAAGCGCCAGCGCCCATATCAAGAGCCTCGTCTCGCTAATGCCGTTCGGGATTGCGCTGATCGGCGGCGACGGGCGCTTTTTGCAGATGAATGATGCGTTTGCGCGCGCCGCTTCGGTCGATCCGCACAGCCCGCCCATCTATCCCGGAGATCTGGTCGTGCGCGAGGACAAAGGCGTGGTGGCCGACGCGATCCGCAAATTCGCCGGTGGTGCGACGCATTCGACCGATCTTGCGGTGCGGCTGAAGGACCATCCCGACGAGCCGGTCGCACTCTCGATCGCAGGGGCGCGCGGCCTCGGCAATTCCGCGGTTCTGCTCAGCCTCAAGGACAATAGCGAGGAAACCCGGCTCAAACGCGAAGTCGCGCAGGCGACCAAAATGCAGGCCGTGGGGCAGCTTGCCGGCGGCGTCGCGCACGATTTCAACAATATCCTGACCGCGATCATCGGGCATTGCGACCTGATGCTGATGCGCCATTCACCCGGCGATAGCGATTATGACGACATCCAGCAGATTCGCGCCAATTCGAACCGCGCCGCCAGCCTAACGCGGCAATTGCTCGCTTTCTCGCGCCAGCAGACGCTGCGCCCGCAAGTGCTGCAATTGCCCGATGTGATTTCCGAGGTTTCCAACCTCCTCAAACGTCTGCTCGGCGAGACCGTGACACTCACCGTCAAGCACGGTCGCAATCTCTCGCCGGTCCGCGCCGATCCCGGGCAGCTAGAGCAGGTTGTCGTCAATCTCGCGGTCAATGCGCGCGACGCGATGATGTCCAAAGATTCGCGCGGCACCGGCACGCTCGCGATCCAGACCTATGCGGTTACCGCAGGCGAAGTGCGCAAGCTCGGGTCCGACATCCTGCCCGCCGCCGATTATGTCGTGCTCGAAGTCGCCGATACCGGCGGCGGCATCCCTGCCGAAATCCTGCCCAAAATCTTCGAACCGTTCTTTACCACGAAGGAAGTGGGGAAGGGGACGGGCCTCGGCCTGTCCACGGTGTACGGGATCGTCAAGCAATCGGGCGGCTACATTTTCGCCGAGAATGTAAAAGGCGGGGCGAAAGGCGGCGCCGGTGCGGTGTTCAAGATCTATCTCCCCGTCCACACCGCAGGGGCCCTGGTCGAGCCGACGCCACCGCGCGTGCTGCCGAAGGAAAAGCCGGTCGATTTGTGGGGCACCGGTACGATCCTGCTGGTCGAGGATGAAGATATGGTCCGCGCTGTTGCGGAGCGCGCGCTGACGCGGCAGGGCTATACCGTGCTGACCGCCGAGCATGGCGAGGCTGCGCTCGAACTGCTCGCCGCCCATCCCCGGCCCGATCTGCTGATTTCCGACGTGATGATGCCATTGATGGACGGCCCGACGATGGTCCGCCACGCCCGTGCGCGCTATCCCGATCTGCCGATCCTGTTCATGTCAGGCTATGCCGAGGAGACGATCCGCAAGTCGATCGATCTCGACAATGTCGATTTCCTCGCAAAACCTTTTTCGGTGCAAGAGCTTGCCGAGGCGACGCGGGCGGTGCTGTTGCGCGCGGCTGCACTTGCGAAATGATATGGCGCCCATCGCTGGCGGCGGGTAAGGCGAGGCAATGGGTGCACCACATACTATCCTGATCGTCGAAGACGAGCCGCTGATCGCGATGATGATCGAGGACTTTCTGGAGGTGCTCGGCAAGGCGCTGGCCGGTTCTGTCGACAGTGTCGATGCCGCACTCGCACGGATCGCGGAGGGCGGGATCGACGCTGCCATTCTCGACGTCAATTTGCGCGGTGGCGAAAAGAGCTTCCCGATCGCCGATGCGCTCGCGGCCAGGGGCATTCCGTTCCTGTTCGCGACCGGCGGATCGCACGATACCGTCTCCGAAGCATATCGTGATCGCCCAACGTTGCCCAAACCGTTCACAATGGACGGCGTGGCAAAGGCGCTCGACGCGCTGGGATGATCGCGCGCGCACGAAAATAAATCGCGTTCTACTCTTGTTCCTTAAGAACAAACGCGATACAGACTCCAACACACATTGAACGCATGGCGCGTTCGGTCTAGCGGTGGAGGCTCCCAATGGCGGTATCGTTAAAGGTCATCGACAGCAAAATGGCAGCATCCACGGACAAGGCCGCCGAAAAGGCCAAGGACGAACGCGCAAAGGCGCTTGAGGCCGCACTCGCCCAGATTGACCGCGCGTTCGGCAAAGGTTCGGCGATGAAGCTGGGCTCCAAACAGACGATGCAGGTCGAAGTGATTTCGACCGGGTCGCTCGGGCTCGACATCGCGCTCGGCGTCGGCGGTTTGCCGCGCGGGCGTGTGATCGAGATTTACGGTCCCGAATCTTCGGGGAAAACGACGCTCGCGCTCCATGTTATCGCCGAGGCGCAAAAGGGTGGCGGTACCGCTGCGTTCGTCGATGCCGAGCATGCGCTCGACCCGGTCTATGCCAAGAAACTCGGCGTCAATATCGACGAGCTGATCGTGTCGCAGCCCGACACGGGCGAGCAAGCGCTTGAGATCGTCGATACGCTGGTGCGCTCGAACGCGATCGACGTGCTGGTGATCGATTCGGTCGCGGCGTTGGTGCCACGTGCGGAAATCGAGGGCGAAATGGGCGATAGCCATGTCGGCTTGCAGGCGCGTTTGATGTCGCAGAGCTTGCGCAAGCTGACCGGCTCGATCAGCCGCTCGCGTTGCATGGTAATCTTCATCAACCAGCTGCGCATGAAGATCGGCGTGATGTACGGCAATCCCGAGACGACGACGGGCGGCAATGCGCTCAAATTCTATGCTTCGGTCCGGCTCGACATTCGTCGCACCGGGCAGATCAAGGATCGCGACGAGATCATCGGCAACACCACCCGCGTCAAGGTCGTCAAGAACAAGGTCGCGCCACCGTTCAAGCAAGTCGAGTTCGACATCATGTACGGGCAGGGCGTGTCGAAGATCGGCGAGATTCTCGATCTCGGCGTCAAGGCCGGGCTCGTCGAGAAATCGGGCGCGTGGTTCTCGTACGACAGCGTTCGCATCGGCCAAGGTCGCGAAAATTCGAAGACCTTCCTCAAGGATCATCCCGAAATGTCCGATCGGCTCGAGGCGGCGATTCGTTCGCGCACCGACAAGGTTGCCGAGGAAATGATGTCCGGTCCCGAGCCTGATGAGGGCGACGACGAGATGTGAGGTTCGCGTTCGCCCTGCCGGGTCGGCAGGTCGGGCGCGGGGACGGCGGGCGTGCACGCCGCCGTTCCAGCCAAGACGGCGCGCGTCAGCGTGTTGCCGGCGCAGAAACCGGGAAGGCCCGTCGGCAACGGCGGGCCTTTCATATTACGCGCGCGGTGTGCGTGCTTGGGCGTTTGAGACTGGACTGCTACGATATGACATCAGTCGAAATCCGGAGACGCCGCATGCCGCTCATCGTCCATCATCTCGAGAACTCCCGCTCGCAGCGCATCTTGTGGATGCTCGAGGAACTCGCTTTGCCCTATGAGATCAAGCGCTACGAGCGCGACAAAGAGACGATGCTGGCCCCGCCGGAGCTCAAACACGTCCATCCGCTCGGCAAATCGCCGGTGTTGCAGGATACCGATGCCGGGCAGACGATCGTCGAAACCGGGGCGATCATCGATTATCTGGTCGAACTGGCCGACGGCAAATTGGGGCCGCCCGCGCATCGCGCCGATACGCTGCGCTATCGGCAATTTTTGCATTATGCCGAAGGATCAATGATGCCGCCGCTGCTCGTGCTGCTGGTCGTCAACCGCATTCCGCTGGTGGGCAAGACCGCCGCAAAGCGCATTCAGCCAATGATCGATATCCATCTCGATTATGTCGAGGCCGAATTGTCGAGCCGTCCCTATTTTGCGGGGGACGAGCTTAGCGGCGCCGATATCATGATGAGCTTCCCGCTCGAGGCTGCGCGCAGCCGCGCCGGCCTCGACGAATCGCGTCCGGCAACGATTGCCTGGCTCGACAAGATCCACGCGCGCCCGGCTTATCAGGCGGCGCTCGCCAAGGGTGGGCCGTACGCTTACGCTTGAGCCGCTGCTGCCTGGAAAAAAGAAGAAGGCGGTTCACGCGAAGGGCGCGAAGAGAAGAAAGGCCGCGAACGATAAGAGGATCGGGCGATATGCGATAGCCGACTAAGGACGCTTCCGCGCCAATTTCGACTTCGCTCCCTTTTCTTCTCTTCGCGGCCTTCGCGTGAATTCTTCTCCTTCAAACGACCCCATGCGGCGAATGCGGCGCATGGGGTGGTTCGATCTCGGGTTCCTCCGGCGCGCCGAGCGTCCCCTCCCATTTCGCCACCACCGCGGTCGCCACCGCATTGCCGACGACGTTGGTGCCCGATCGCCCCATATCGAGGAACTGGTCGACCGGCAGGATCAGCAACAGCCCGGCCTCCGGGATGCCGAACTGCCCCATCACTGCCGCGATCACGACGAGCGACGCGCGCGGCACGCCGGCAATCCCCTTTGACGTCACCATCAGCACCAGCAGCATCACGATTTGCGTGCCGAGCGGCAAATCCACGCCGTACACGCGCGCGAGAAACAGTGTCGCGAAGGTCATGTACATCATCGACCCGTCGAGATTGAACGAATAGCCGAGCGGCAGCACGAAGCTGGCGATGCGGCGCGGCACGCCGAAGCGCACCAGCGCCTCCAGGGTGCGCGGATAGGCCGCCTCGGACGATGCGGTCGAGAAAGCGAGCAGGATCGGCTCGCGGATATAGCGCGCGAGGCTGAAAGCGCGCGGCCCGATCACGACGAACGCAGCACCGAACAGCAGCAGCCACAAGACCGCCAAGCCGAGATAGAAGCTCCCGACGAACAGCCCGAGCGTCCACACGATGCCGAGGCCATTGACCGTGATCGTCGCGGTGATCGCCGCGAACACCGCCAGTGGTGCGAGCCGCATGACGTAATCGGTGATTTGCAGCATCATTGCCGCGAGCGCCTCGGCCCCGCGCACGATCGGCGCGCCCCTTTCGCCGATCGCGGTCAGCGCAACGCCGGCGAACACCGAGAACAACACGATCTGGATGATCTCGTTGGTCGCCATTGCATCGACGACCGATGAGGGCACGATGTGGGTGACGAAATTGGTAAGGTTGAACGCCTTTTCGTCGAGGCCCACGCTCGCATCGGGCGGGGGCAATTTGAAACCGAACCCGCTGCCCGGCGCGACCGCGTCGATCACGAATTCGATGCCGTGGAACAGCAGGAGGCCAAGGCTCAGCGACACCAGCGATGCGGTCACGAACCACGCCATCGTTCGCCCGCCGATCCGCCCGAGCGCGTTGATGTCGCCCATATGCGCGATGCCGACGACGAGCGTCGAAAAGACCAGCGGCGCGATGATCATCTTGATCAAGCGCAGGAAAATCGTCGTGACGATCGAAAAGCCTGCGCCGATTTCCTTGAGCCGCGCTGCCCCCTCGGGCGTATTGTCGGCAATCTGGACGTTGATCGCCCAGCCGACGATCAGTCCGAGCACCAGCCCGATCAGGATATAGGTCGTCAGTCGCTTCGCCACGTGTCGGCCCCCGGTGTTACAGTCCGGGCCATCAACGGGAGAATGATGCGGGGGTCAAGCGTTGCGCCACCGGATTGACGCGTTGCGGCGGCTGCGGCGTGCTGGCACAGTGCCGCGATGAAGCTGACCCGACGCGCATTCGCCACCGCTGCCGCCGCCATCCCGGCCCTTTCCGCGACCGGCGTGCTCCGCGCCGCTGCGCCCGATCTGGCGGGATTGCGCGCGATCACCGGCGGCACCGCGCCGATCGGCGTACCCGAACGCCGCGCCCGCATCGCCCGCGCGCAAGCGCTAATGATATTGCATGGTGTGGGCGCAGTTGTGATCGAGCCGGGGTCGTCCATGGTCTATTTCACTGGCGTGGAATGGCATCGCAGAGAGCGCCTCACCTGCGCGATTATCCCTGCCGAGGGCGACCCTTGCATCGTAACGCCCTATTTCGAAGAGCCGTCGGTCCGGCAAACCCTAGCGATTCCGGCAGAAGTCTGGGCATGGGACGAGGACGAAGACCCGATCGCGCGTGTCGCCGATTGGATCGACCGTAAGCACCTGTTGGGTAAGGCAGTTGCGATTGAAGAAACGGTTCGGTTCTTTGTCTCGGACGGTTTGCGCAGCAAGATGGAGGATCTGCTGCCGGCTGCCAAAATCGTCAGCGCCAACCCGATCGTGCGGGCGCTCAGGATGCGCAAGACCGCGCCCGAAATCGCATTGATGCAGGCCGCGACCGACGTCACCATCGCCGCCTATCGCTGGACCTATCCGCGCATCGAAAAGGGCATGAAACCCGCCGATATCGCCGCGCTAATGAACGCCGCTACGCGCGCGCTCGGCGGCGAGCCCGAATTCGCGCTGATCCTGATCGGGGCGGCCGCCGCCTATCCACATGGAAGCCGCGATCCGCAGATCGTTACCGACGGGCAAATCGTGCTGATGGATTGCGGCTGCACGGTGCAGGGCTATCAATCGGACGTCTCACGCACCTTCGTCTTCGGGTCGGCAAGCAAGGAACAGCGCCAGGTGTGGGACCATGTCCGCACCGGTCAGGCGAAAGCGTTCGCCGCCGCGCAGATCGGTACGCCCGCTGGCGCGGTCGATGATGCGGTACGGACCTATTACGAATCGCTCGGCTATGGCCCGCGTTACAAGCTCCCCGGCCTGTCGCACCGCACCGGCCACGGCATCGGTCTCGATGGGCACGAGCCGGTCAACCTCGTTCACGGCGAGACCACGCCGCTCGCGGAAGGCATGTGCTTTTCCGACGAGCCCGGTCTGTATCTGCCCGGCAAATTCGGCGTGCGGCTGGAGGATTGCTTCCACATGACGGCCAGCGGTCCGCAATGGTTCAGTGTGCCGCCGCTGTCGCTGGACGCGCCGTTCGGGTGAGGGGGCGGGGAGACTCCCGCCGAGAGACCTGTTGTGTCAGAACGGCGCTTCCCCGGCGGAGGCCGGGGCCCCGTCGTTGGCGGGATATGGCGGGCGCTGCGCTTGCCTGCGTCCGTCCGCGCGGCGGGGTCCGCCCTCGGCGGGGAAGCGCGAATCAGGCGGGCGGGTTTCGGTCAGATTAACGCAGCCGAAAACGCGCTCTTATCCCCGCGCCACCGCGCCACAGCCGCCAGCCGATCCTTCGCTGCCGCGTCGTTCTGCCCCAACACCGCCAGCGCATCCCCCCGCACCGACAGTGTCACCGGATCCAGCGGGCGCCGCGCCAGCGCCGCATTCGCCTCGCGCAGCGCGTCCTTCGGCTTGCCGGCCGCGAGCAAAGCCGCGGCAAGGCTGCGTCGCACCGGATACCACCAGATTGGCGGATCGTCATAGCCGTGCATCGCCTTTGATTCCTCAATCTTCGCCGCCGTCTTATACGCCCGCACCGCGAGATCAGGCCGGTGGTCGAGCATCGCCGCGCGCCCCTCCAGTACGGCCTTGGCGATGCGCATCAGCATCGCCGCCTGCAGGCTGCCATCGTCATGCTTCGTCGGCCCGACATCAAGCGCGATTGCCGCCGCCTCCGCGCGGACGCCGTTCGCATCGCCCCGCCGTGCATAGGCCTCGCCGCGGGCATAATGGCGATAGGCGCGCAGAAACGGGAATTTCGCACTGGGCTCGGGTAACGCCAGCACCGCCGCGGGATCGGCGAAGCGGCCTTGCGCAAAATAGGCCGTCGCGCCGATCATCTGCTGATACGGCGAGGTCGGTGGCTGTTGCGCCAGCCCGCGCAGCACCGGCGCGCTCAACGCCAGTGCATCCTTGGCATCGCCCGAGATCAGCGCGCCGCCCACCCCGAAATGGACATTATGCCCATGATAGGGCGCTTTGAACGCCGCGGTCTCGGCATCAGGCACCGGCGGCTTGAGATCGCGCGCTTCCGCCACCCCCAGCGCCGCCGCACGGACATTGGCGTCGGCGGCATCCTGATAGCGGCCGATCCAGTAATAGGTGTGGCTCGGCATGTGGATAAGGTGGCTCGCGGCGGGGGCGAGCGCACCGAGCCGATCGGCATACCGCTCGGCCCGCCCCGGAAACCCGCTCATCTCGGTCGCATGGATGTAAAAATGGATCGCCGGGGTGAAGTTCGGATTGCGCTTCAGCACCACCTCCAGCAGCGCGACCGCGCGCGGCATGCCGATCTTGTTATCGGCCAGCGCCGCCGGGATCATCCACGCATCCGCCGCCAGCGTCAGCAATTCGTCGCTCTCGGGATGCGCCAGCGCGATCGCATCCATTGCGCGGGCATAGGCGATGTCGCCTGAACCCTTCCCGCCGCCATCCTTGTAGCGCAGCGCGAGCGCCGCCAGCATTTGCCGCTCCAGCACCGGCCCGTTCGCCGCGAGCGGAATCGCACTGTCGATCAGCTTGCCCATCTTGACTTGCGTCGCGGCATCGACGGTGAAGTTGATCGTCGGCCCGCCCGCCCATGCCTCGCCCCACACGCACATCGCGCACGTCGGGTCGATCCGCGCCGCTTCCTTGAACGCACCGCGACCCGCGTCATGCGCAAAGGCATGGCTCAATTGCAGACCGTTATTGAAGAACGCTTGCGCTTGCGGCTTTGTGGTCGCGATCGTCAGCGCCCCCGCGCCGAACCCGGGCAAAATCCGTTCGACGTTCGGCGCGGCGGTATCGTCGCCACAGATGGTGTGGAGCGGCGCGTCCTGTGCCGCGACCGCGACTTCCGCACTCGGCGCGAGCAGCAACAGCATCGGCGCGATCATCAGCAAACGCATGGCAAATCCCCCAGTCGCATGCTCATATCGTAACACGCCGAACCGGGCCATGCTTGAGATACGCCGCCGCCTCGCCTAAGCCCTGCGTCATGACCTCCACCAACGACATCCGCCGCAGCTTCCTCGATTATTTCGCCGCCAACGGCCATGCGAAGATCGCCTCCGCACCGTTGGTGCCGCAGAACGATCCGACGCTGATGTTCGTCAATGCCGGGATGGTGCCCTTCAAGAACGTCTTCACCGGCCTCGAATCGCGACCCTATGTCACCGCCACCTCGAGCCAGAAGTGCGTGCGCGCTGGCGGCAAGCATAACGACCTCGACAATGTCGGCTACACCGCGCGGCACCACACTTTCTTCGAAATGCTCGGCAATTTCTCGTTCGGCGATTATTTCAAGGAGCGCGCGATCACGCTCGCCTGGGGGCTGCTGACCAAGGAATGGGGGATCGACCCCGACCGGCTGACCGTCACCGTCTATCACACCGATGACGAGGCGTTCGATCTGTGGAAGCGGATCGCGGGGCTGCCCGACGATCGCATCATCCGCATCGCCACCAATGACAATTTCTGGTCGATGGGCGATACCGGACCGTGTGGGCCGTGTTCGGAGATTTTCTTCGACCATGGCGATCACATTCCCGGGGGTCCTCCGGGGAGCCCCGACGAGGATGGCGACCGCTTCGTCGAGATCTGGAACCTCGTTTTCATGCAGTTCGACCAATCGGCCGATGGCACGCGCACGCCGTTGCCGAGGCCGTCGATCGACACTGGCATGGGTCTCGAGCGGGTCGCTGCGGTGCTGCAAGGCGTCCACGACAATTATGACACCGACACGTTCAAGGCGCTGATCGCAGCGTCGGGCGCGCTGACCGGCACCGCGACGACCGGCGACAATCAGGCGAGCCACCGCGTGATTGCCGATCATTTGCGCACCTCGGGCTTCCTCGTCGCCGATGGCGTGCTGCCCGCCAATGAAGGCCGCGGCTATGTGCTGCGCCGGATCATGCGCCGCGCGATGCGCCATGCGCATCTGCTCGGCGCGAAGGAGCCGTTGATGCACCGGCTGGTGCCCGCGCTCGTCGCGGAGATGGGCGCGGCCTATCCGGAACTGGTGCGCGCGCAGGCGTCGATCGAATCGACGTTGTTGCAGGAGGAAACGCAGTTCCGCCGCACGCTCGTCAACGGCCTGCGCCTGCTCGATGAAGCGACCGCAAGCATGGCCCCCGGCGCGACGCTCCCCGGCGAAACCGCGTTCAAGCTCTACGACACCTTCGGCTTTCCCTATGATCTGACCGAGGACGCGCTGCGCGCGCAAGGCTTCGGGATCGATCGCGCCGGTTTCGACACGGCGATGGCCGAACAAAAACGCGCCGCCCGCGCCGCGTGGAAGGGATCGGGCCAGCGCGCCTCCGACGATGTCTGGTTCGACATTGCCGAAGGCTCGGGCGGCACCGAATTCATCGGCTACACGTCGGAAGAAGGCGAGGGCCAGGTCATCGCGATCGTACGTGAAGGCGCTCGCGTCGACAGCGCAACGACTGGAGAAACCGTCGAGATCGTCGTCAATCAGACGCCCTTCTATGCCGAAAGCGGCGGGCAAGTCGGCGACACCGGTACGCTCACAGCACCGGGCGTGCTTGGGCACGTCGAGGACACGCACAAATATCTCGGCCGCCTCTGGTCGCACCGCACTAAAATCACCGAAGGAACGATCGCCGTCGGCGACGCGCTCCACTTGACGATCAACCGCGCCCGTCGCGACCGCATTCGCGCCAACCATAGCGCCACGCATTTGCTCCACGAAGCGCTCCGCCAGCGCCTGGGCTTACACGTCGCGCAAAAGGGCAGCCTCGTCGCCCCCGAACGCCTGCGCTTCGATTTCTCGCAGCCGAGCGCGATCGATTCCGCCGCGCTCGCCCAAGTCGAGGCCGATGTGAACCACCACATCCGCGCCAACGGCACGGTCAGCACGCGCCTGATGACGCCCGACGAAGCGATTGCCGAGGGCGCGATGGCGCTGTTCGGTGAGAAATATGGCGAGGAAGTCCGCGTCGTCTCTATGGGCATCGAGGACCAGGCCACCTATTCGCTCGAACTGTGCGGCGGCACGCATGTCCGCGCGCTTGGCGATATCGGCCTGTTCACGCTCGTCAGCGAAGGCGCAGTGTCGTCGGGCATCCGCCGCGTTGAAGCGCTCACGGGCGAGGCGGCGCGCGCGTACCTCACGTCACGCGACGATAAGCTCAAGGAAGCCGCGACTGCGCTCAAATCCTCGCCTGACGAGGTCCCGGCGCGCGTGCTCGCGTTGGTCGAGGACCGCCGGCGGCTGGAGCGCGAACTCGCCGAGGCCAAGAAAGCACTGGCGCTCGGCGGCGGGGCAGGGGCGGCACAAGCTGGCCCCGAACAGATTGGCGGGATCAATTTCCTCGGGCAAGTCGTCGACGGTCTCGACCCCAAGGGCCTGCGCGGCGCAGTCGATGACATGAAGCAACGCCTTGGTGGTTCTGGCATTGCGATGATCGTCGCGGTGAACGAAGGCCGCGCCTCGGTCGCGGTCGGTCTGACCGAGGATATGGTCAGCACGAAGAGCGCGGTCGATCTGCTTAAGATCGCGGTGGCAACGCTCGGCGGTCAGGGCGGTGGCGGACGCCCCGACATGGCGCAGGGCGGCGGGCCGGATGGTGCCAAGGCCGCCGATTCCATCGACGCGGTCAAGGCCGCGCTGGCAGGCTGATCGGTCACGCCACCGCGGCGGCGGCGTGACCGATCACAGCTATTAGAATTTGAACCCTGCCTCGACCCCGAAGATGCGGGGCTCGTTGACGAAGCCGGTCAGGTTGTTGAAGTCGATTCCGCCGACTGCCTGCGTCGTGTCGGTGATGTTGCGCACGAAGCCCGCCACATCGAAGCGATCGGTCTTGTAGCCAACGCGCAGGCCGCCCTCGAGCAGATGCTTGCTCTGGAATTCGACCGATTCGTACAGGAAGAAGTTGATCTTCGAACGATACGCCCAGTCGGTATAGGCATAGACTTCGCCATTGCCGACCGGCACGCCGCAGCGCGCGGTCCAATTGGCGATCCAGCGCGGCGATTGCGGCAGGCTGTTGCCGTTGATGTTGACGATCGCTGCGGTGAACGGCGCGGTCGGCACCACTACCGGATCGAGCACGGTGCACAACGCCACGCCGTCCGCGCCCTGCACGCCGCACGCCGCGGTGGTCAGGTTGGGATCGCGGATTTCGGTGTGGTTGTAGCTGAGCCCTGCGGTCAGCGTCAGGTTCGGGATCGGGCGCAGCTCGGCATCCGCCTCAAGCCCATAGCCGCGCACGTTCTTGGCGTTGAGCAAGCGGTTGGCGTTCACCCCGCCGCCGACTGCGGTCAGCTGCGCATTGTTGAGGTCATAATAAAAGCCGTTGAAATTGAAGCGGCCGCGTCCGCCAAGGAAGGTCGATTTGACGCCCGCCTCCCACGACTGGACCGTTTCGGACTTGGCGGTGGTGACACCGTCCTCCAGCGTGTTGGCGGTGTTGGCGGGGAACAGGATGCGCCCTTGAATGCTCGGCGCACGATAGCCCTTGGCCGCGCGAGCATAGAGGTTGACCCCATCGCTCGCCTTGAAGTTGGCGGTTGCGTCCCAGGTAACGTTTTCGCCCGACACCGACCGCCGCACCGATCCGAGCGGATCCTGCAGGAAGTTCGGGAATTGCGTGTCCTTGGTGCGCGTGACGAAATAATTGCGCTTGTCATTGTTATACCGCACTCCGCCGGTCACGCTCAGCCGGTCGGTCAATTTGTACGTGGCCGATCCGAATACGCCATAGGCCTTGCTGTCCTGATCCTGCGAAACCAGAATGTTGACCGCGCCCGGCGCATTGTTGGGGTCACCCAGCGTCGAATAATTCTCGCTGACGATTTGCAATTGCTCGCTGAAATAGAACACCCCGGCCTGATAGCTGAGCGGGCCGTTGCCATTGCTGGCGATGCGGAATTCCTGCGTGAACTGGCGCAGCCGCGGTACGCTGTCGCGCGTTTCGGCGGTGAAGGGGATGTTGCCTGGGCCATAGGCACCGGCGGGCAGGAAGTTGGCACCGAAGCCGCCATCGACATCGCCAACCGATGTTGCGTTCCCGCTCCAATAGCTCGTCACCGAAATCAGCGACACCGGCCCGGCATTATAGGTCACGTGCGCCGACAGGTTCTGCGTATCGACCTTCTGCTCGTTCTTGCCATCGGTCGACACGCGATTGCGGTCGAACGTGGCGTTGAGCCCGGTCTGCCCCTTGGTGAAGACATTGGCGCGGAACAGGCGGGCGGTGCCGCGCAACGTGCGCAATTGCCCGGCGAGCAGGATGTCGAAATTCTCAGTTGGCTTGATGTCGATTTGCGCGCGCCCGGCGAATTCCTTGAAGCCTTCGAAGCGATTCCTGGTCGTGCCCGACGGGACGACATTGTCGACATAGCCGTCTTGCCGCTGATATAGTGCAGACACGCGCGCGGTCACCGTATCGCCAATAATCGGCGCGCCGACCGCGCCTTGCGCGTTCACGCCGTTATAGCTGCCATAGGAGATGCGGCCATAGCCGTTGGTGCGGGCGCTCGGCTTGACCGAATCGAACTTGACGATGCCGGCTGGCGTGTTGCGCCCGAACAGCGTCCCTTGCGGCCCGCGCAGCACTTCGACTCGGTCGAGATCGAACACCGGGAACCCCTTCAGGATCGGGTTTTCGAGCACGACATCGTCATAGACGAGGCTGACCGGTTGCGAGGCGTTGAAATCGAAATCGGTATTGCCGAGACCGCGAATGTAGAAGCGCGGGAAAGTGCGGCCGAACGACGATTCGACGATCAGGCTCGGTACGCGCGCCGACAGGAAGCGGATGTCCGGACCGCCCGACGAAATCGCGTCGAGCTTGTCGCCGCGGATCGCGGTGACCGACAATGGCACGTTCTGCAAATTTTCCGAGCGCCGCTGAGCGGTTACGACGATGTCGTCGAGGCCTTTACCCTCTGCGGCGGGCGCGCTCGGTGGCGTCTCCGCAGGTGCGGTTTGCGCGAGCGCGGGCGTGGCGAACACCACCAGAAAGGTCGTGGCGAGAAGAATCGAATGGCGCACGGAAAGGCCCCCCTTTATTCATGAAAGTGCAATATTCGCGGTGCCGTTCGACGGCGTACCGGTCAAGCCTCGATGGCGCGCGGGGGAGATTACGCGACGCAGCCGATGCGATGGAGCAACACCTTCGCGGGTCGGTGCGCTGCCTGGCATCGCGATCAGGCCGGAACCCCGGCGTTCACGTGCACGCCAGTGCAACGGTCTTGGCGCGCAGGTCAAAGGTGATCGACGAACAGTTTTTGAGATAATCGGTGCCGAGCGTGATCGCGTAGCGCGGCTTCTTCTTGGCGTTTGCGGTCACGATAATCTCGTCGGGGTCGGGCACGACGGTGCTGTCGGGGATGCTCGATTTCGCCTCGGGGCGGATCCGCACCGCAATAGCGCCAACGCTATAACCGTCGAGCAGGAACGGCTGGTTGAGCACCAGCCTTCGTCCCGGACGGCGCTCGCTGTTGAACAGCCGGTACTGCACCGGATCGCCGCTGAGCGCGCCGCCATAATGATCGGCCAGCAGCTTGCCGGTCGATGCGTTGACGAGCGTGTCGTGGCGGTCGAGGTTGAAATCGACGCTAACGCGTTCGCCAGCGACATCGATCTCGAACGCGGCGGTCACCAGCCCAAAAAGCGGGAAGCTGCGCAGCGGATGAGTGATGATATGTTCGCCCGGCGACGCCGCGCGTAAGGTCATGCGCACGACATCATAGCCGATGCCCGTTGGGCCGACCACGCCGTCGAAGCCGGTGAAGACATCGCGGTCGGCCCACAGCGCGCGTTGCCGCTTGCGCGAGTCGCCATATTGGCTGCGGACCACTTTCGAACTGATCGTAATGGAATCGCCCTCTTCGGTCTTGCCCTTGCCCTTGAACGGCCCCGATTTCAGCGCGAGCGCGTTGGCGAACCCGCCGTTGAGGATTGGCCATTTCAGTGCATCGGCCGCGACCTTAAGGCGTGCAGACTTACCTTTCACGACGATAGGAATGATATAGTCGCCTGAAAGTTCGATTGTTTTGAGAGACTTGTCGCCGCGCTTGGCCTGAGCGCCGATCACCGGACGATGCGGAACGGCAAGCATCGTGGCGAACAGGGCAGCGACGACCGCACGGCGATAGAAACGTCCTCGGATCATCGACAGAACCTTCCGGCTAAGGGTGCTCGATACCGGACTCGCTTCGCGCCCGCAGGCGTCCACATATGTCCTACACGCGGCCTTTATGGCACAATCGCTGCCGCTCTTTCAAACCGTCGATCCGCGATCACCCCAGCGTGAAGAAAACCACGCGTTGGTGCGACTCTTGTGACTTTTGCACCAAAATCAGGCAAATCCAACCGCGCCCGAAAACATGCTTTTGTCCCTAAACTTAGCCTAAACTTCCGCAGCATCTCCTGCGGCCGCGGCCGCGGCCCGCCGTACGCGCTTCAGCCGCGGCAGCGCTACCATCTCCGCTGCCGCCTTGATCTCCTGGCGCAAGGCGTCGCGCTTTTCGTGGATCGAGGCGATCACCGGGCCGACCGCGACGCCGAGATCGGTCAGCACCGCTTCGGCCAGTTGCAGCGAGGACTCCAGCGTCTCGGGCACCGCGTCGCTCGCGCCCGCCTTGTACAGTTCGGCGGCGTGCGCCGTATCACGCGCGCGCGCCACGATCGTCAGATCGGGCACCCAGCCACGCACGCGCCGCGTCAGCGCGACGCTCAGCACCGGATCGTCCATTGTCAAAATCAGCGCCCTGGCGCGCCCGAGGTTGAGCCGGTCAACCAGTTCAGGCCGCACGACATCGCCGAAAATCACCGGATAGCCTTCGGCGCGGGCCGCCGTCACCGCATCGATATTGGCCTCGACCGCGACATAAGGCTGGCCGTGGACGGCCAGCATATCGCACACCATCCGCCCGACGCGGCCGAAGCCAATGATAACGGTTCCGGGGCCTTCGGGCGAAATCTCGGCGTCGGGCAGCTCGCCGCGCCGTTCGAACCCGCGCGCCGCGCGCTTGCCGAGCATCGACAGCAGCGGCGTGATTGTTAAGCCGATCGCGGTGACGGTCTGCCAGAAGCTGGCAGGACCCGGCGCGATCAGCTGGGCTTGGGCCGCCGCGCCAAGCACGATCAGCGTGGTTTCGGACGGGCTGCCCATCAGCACGCCAGTCTCCACCGCCACCCCGCCGCGAATGCCAGCAAGCCGCAGCAGCACGAAGGTCACTGCCGCCTTGACCGCGACCACCGTCGCAATGCCAACGAAATACGCACCCCAATCCGCCAGGATTGCGCGCAGATCGACGCTCATCCCGACCGTGATCAGGAACACGCCGAGCGCCAGACCCTTGAACGGCGCGGTGATGACCTCGACTTCGCTATGGTAATCGGTCTCGGCGATCAGCAGCCCGGCGATCAACGCGCCGACGATCGGCGACAGGCCGACGGCACTGGTCGCGAGGCTCGCGGCGATCACGACGAGCAACGACGCCGCGAGGAACAGTTCGGGGCTCTTGGTGCGCGCGGCTTGCGCGAACAGCTTTGGCAGCAAAAAGCGACCGCCGATGAACAGGATCGCAAGCGTCAGCACCGCCGCCCCGCCGACTCGCGCAAAGCCCATCATGCCACCCGCCGCCGCCATCGGCCCGACCGCGCCAAGGATGAAAATGATCGGCACCAAGGCCAGATCCTCGAACAACAGCATGGCGAACGCAGTCTGTCCAACGGGTCCCGTCGTCCCGGCGATCGGCAAAACCAATGCGGTCGACGACAAAGCGAGCGCGATGCCGAGCGCCATCGCGCCCGCCCAATCGAGCCCGGTCAGCAGATGCAGTCCGAAGCCGATGACCGCGCCCGCGCCGATCAATTCCGCCGCGCCGACCCCGAACACCAGCCGCCGCATCGACCATAATCGCTTGAAGGACAGCTCGAGCCCGATCGAAAATAGCAGGAGCACGATGCCGAATTCGGCGAACGGTTCGATCGCGTGCGGATCGGAAATGGTGATATGGTAAAGCCACGGATAGTCGCCGACCAGCGCGCCGAGGCCGAATGGCCCGACCAGTAGGCCGACCAGAATGAAACCGATCACCGGGCTGATCTTCGCGCGCGCAAACGCCGGAATGACCAATCCCGCTGCGCCGAGAATGACGAGCGTGTCGCTAAAGCCACTATTGGAGAGGGGGGAGACCATTCGCGCACCTTGGCGCGAATGGCCGCGTTTGTCAGCTTATCCTTGCACGCCCATCTTGATTTCGAGGTTGAGGCGGACCTGTTCGAAGAACTGCTCGGTCGTCATCCACGGTTGATCGGGCCCGATCAGCAAGGCGAGATCCTTGGTCATGTGACCGTCCTCGACCGTCTGGATGCACACCTGCTCCAGCGTTTCGGCAAAACGCGTCACGTCGGGGGTGTCGTCGAACTTGCCGCGATATTTCAGGCCACCGGTCCAGGCGAAGATCGAGGCGATCGGGTTGGTCGAGGTCGCCTTGCCCTGCTCATGCTGGCGGAAATGGCGCGTCACGGTGCCGTGCGCGGCTTCCGCCTCGACCGTCTTGCCATCGGGGGTGAGCAGCACCGAGGTCATCAGCCCGAGCGAGCCGAAGCCTTGCGCAACCTGATCCGACTGGACGTCACCGTCATAATTCTTGCACGCCCAGACGAATTCGCCATGCCATTTGAGCGCCGAGGCGACCATGTCGTCGATCAGGCGATGCTCGTAGGTGATCCCGGCTTCTTTGAACTTGTCCTTGAATTCCGCTTCGAACACTTCGGCGAACAGATCCTTGAAGCGACCGTCATAATATTTGAGGATGGTGTTCTTGGTCGACAGATACACCGGCCACTTCAAATTGAGGCCATAATGCATCGACGCGCGCGCAAAATCGCGAATCGAATCGTCGAGGTTGTACATCGCCAGCGCGACGCCCGGGGAAGGATAGCGGAACACTTCCTCGTCGATCACCGTGCCATCATCACCGTGGAACACCATCCGCAGTGTGCCCGGGCTGGGGACGAGAAAATCGGTCGCGCGGTACTGATCACCAAAGGCGTGGCGACCGACGACGATCGGGTGCGTCCAGCTCGGGATCAGGCGGGGGACATTTTTGATCACGATCGGCTCGCGGAAGATCGTACCGCCCAGAATGTTGCGGATCGTGCCGTTGGGCGACTTCCACATTTTTTTGAGGCCGAACTCCTCGACGCGCTGCTCATCGGGAGTGATCGTCGCGCACTTCACGCCGACGCCATATTTCTGGATCGCCTTGGCGCTGTCGACCGTAACCTTGTCGTCGGTGGCGTCGCGGGTCATCATCCCGAGGTCGTAATAATCGAGATCGATGTCGAGATAGGGGAGAATCAAGCGTTCGCGGATCCACTGCCAGATGATCCGCGTCATCTCGTCGCCATCGATTTCCACGACGGGCGTCTTAACCTTGATCTTCGCCATTACGCTCTTTCCTGTGGGGAGGTTTGCGCCAGCGTCTAGGAGGAAGGCGGGCGGCGATCAACCCGGCGCGGGCGTGACGTCGATCGAGCGTGACTTGCCCCCCCCGGTTCGCGATTGTCGCGGGCAGGGGGGTGGGGTAGGACCGGGCCATGTCACCCATTGAAAAACCCGCCCTCCCCGCCGAAGCCGTCAAATGGCGGGTGCCCGATCTCCATCCGGAGGGGCGCAAATATGTTATGATCGCGGGGGTGGTTTCGTTCGTCGCTTGGGTGTCGCTGGGCTGGTTCGTCGCCTGGCCGCTGATCGGCTTCACGCTCTGGGTGGCGTTGTTTTTCCGCGATCCGGTGCGCGTAACGCCAAGCGGGGAAGGGTTGATCGTTTCGCCGGCCGATGGACTCGTCTCGATGATCGAGCGCGTGCCCGTGCCGCGCGGACTCGCCGGACCGAATGCCCTGGGCGATGCCCCGCTGATTCGCGTCTCGGTATTCATGTCGGTGTTCGATGTGCACATCAATCGCACGCCGATTGCGGGAACGATCAAGCAAGTCATCTATATCTCTGGCAAATTCGTGAATGCCGAACTCGACAAAGCCAGCGAAGATAATGAGCGGCAGCATATTCTGGTCGAGGGGCGCCCGGATTCGAGCGGAACCGCGCGCCGGATCGGGTTTACCCAAATCGCCGGATTGCTGGCACGGCGAATTGTACCGTTCGTGAAGGCAGGCGATATGGTCGCCGCCGGCCAGCGCATTGGTCTGATCCGCTTCGGTAGCCGGGTCGATGTCTATTTGCCTGACGATTGCGCGTGCCAGGTCGTGCTCGGCCAGCGCAGCGTGGCGGGGGAAACGGTTCTCGGACGCGTTGGTGGGAACACCGCGACTGGCATCGCGCAATGATCGGCCGGGTACGGCGATCATGACCCGGAGTTTGCGCCGCCCGACGGCGCGCGGGCTTCCGCTGCGCGCCGTTGCGCCAAATGCGGTCACTGCGCTTGCCTTATGTTCGGGCCTGACCGGAATCCGCTTCGCGATTGCCGGGCAATGGGAAACCGCCGTGGTGATGGTGATGATCGCCAGCGTGCTCGACGGGATCGACGGTCGAATCGCGCGGATGATGCGCGGCGAGAGTCGATTCGGTGCAGAACTCGATTCCTTATCCGACGCGATTTCGTTTGGCGTGTCGCCCGCCTTGATCCTGTATCTCTGGTCGTTGCAGGATTTGCCGCGAGTCGGCTGGCTGATTGCGTTGGTGTTTGCAGTGTTCTGCGCGTTGCGCCTCGCGCGGTTTAACGCTGCGATCGATGTGGCGGATCAGCCCCACAAATCGGCGGGTTTCCTGACCGGGTCGCCCTCACCCGTCGGGGCGGGGCTTGCCATGCTGCCAATGTATTTGTGGTTCTGGACCGGTCTCGACCTGTGGCGGTCGCCGTTGATCGTCGGCCCATGGGTCGCGGTGATGGCGGTGCTGATGGTGTCGAGCGTCGCGACGTATAGCTGGTCGTCACTAAAGCTTCGCCACAACATTCGGTTCGAAGCAATTGCCGTCGTCGTCTTGCTGGGCGCTGCGCTGGTCTCGGCGCCGTGGCACACGCTGACCTTCCTGTGCTCCGCCTATCTTGCGACGCTGCCCTTCAGCATCGCAGCCTATGCGCGCGTCAGGCGGCTGCGCGCCACTGCGGGCGAGACAAGTGGGTCACCGTCCGGGTCCGCGCGCGAAGCCGAGCTTCGCTGACGATCAGGACCGGAACAGCCGGAGAGAACGGGCCAACACCGTCGCGCAAAATGGCCGCGATCCGCGGCAGGGCGGGCACCAGCGTCAGCCAGAATACCGCGACGCTCGCGGTGAGCGCGCTTGCGAAAACCAGAAAACCGACAAATGCCATCTTTCCACTCCATCCTTCACGGTGACGGGTCACGTTCTCGCAACCGGCTAGCACGCAAACGGTTCCTTGTTCCGCTCACAAACACGATATGTTCTTTTTACGTTCCCTATGTCAAGGGTGATTACGGAGTTGCGTTTCCTAAGTGCTTCCGCTAACCGACCCGCCTTCACACCGCATGGGAAGCACACATCACCGGTGTCCGCCCGGGGTTTTACCCCGATCACGGATTACTCGCTTCCCAGAGGATCAACCGGAAAGGAACTCTCTTATGGCGGCACCTGTCGTCTCCATGCAGCAATTGCTCGAAACGGGCGCGCACTTCGGCCACCAGACGCATCGCTGGAACCCGAAGATGAAGCCTTACATCTTTGGCGACCGCAACGGCGTCCACATCCTTGATCTGTCGCAGACCGTGCCGTTGTTCGCACGCGCCCTTGAATTCGTCGCAGCTTCGACCGCGTCGGGTGGCAAGGTCCTGTTCGTCGGCACCAAGCGTCAGGCGCAGGAACCCGTTGCAGAAGCAGCGCGGCGTTCGGGCCAGCATTTCGTCAACCATCGCTGGCTGGGCGGCATGCTTACCAACTGGAAGACGATTTCGGGTTCGATCAAGCGCCTCAAGACGCTCGAAGAGCAGCTTTCGGGCGACACGCACGGCCTGACCAAGAAGGAAGTGCTCCAGCTCACCCGCGAGAAGGACAAGCTTGAGCTGTCGCTCGGCGGTATCCGCGACATGGGCGGCATTCCCGACGTGATGTTCGTGATCGACGCAAACAAGGAAGAGCTGGCGATCAAGGAAGCCAACACGCTGGGTATCCCGGTCGTCGCGATCCTCGATTCGAACGTCTCGCCCGATGGAATCGCTTTCCCGGTTCCCGCGAACGACGACGCAAGCCGCGCGATTCGGCTGTATTGCGAAGCGATCGCGATCGCCGCGACGCGTGGCGGCAACGAGCAGCTTGCGCGCCGTCAGGACATCGGCTCGATGGAAGCGCCGCCCGCCGAGGAAGCGCTGACCGTGGCACCGGAGGCTCCTGCCGCCGAAATTACGCCTGCAACCGATGCGGCGTTGCAGGCCGAGATGGTCGCCGAGGCCGAGCGCCAGATCGACGCGTAAGCGTCTCCGAACTGACATGTGGGCGGGGTAGGGCTTTGGCCCCGCTCCGCCTATATGCGTTTTTTCAAGATAGAAGGATTTTGACATGGCCGAGATCACGGCAGCAGCAGTGAAGGACCTGCGCGAGAAGAGCGGCGCGGGCATGATGGATTGCAAGAAGGCGCTGACCGAATCCGCCGGCGACATGACAGTGGCAATGGATTGGCTGCGCGCCAAGGGCCTTGCCGCCGCCGCCAAGAAGTCGAGCCGTACGGCCGCTGAGGGCCTGATCGGCGTTGAAGTGTCGGGCACCAAGGGTGCCGCGGTTGAGGTCAATTCCGAAACCGATTTCGTCGCGAAGAACGATCAGTTCCAGACCTTCGTCCGCGACGTGACCTCGGTTGCGCTCGAACTGGGCGATGACATGGATGTGATCAAGGCGGCGCATCTCGGCGGCAAGACCGTCGAGGAAATCCTGACCAACAACATCGCGACGATTGGCGAGAACCAGAATCTGCGCCGCGCCAAGCGCCTCGAAGTCACGCAGGGTGCGGTCATTCCGTACATCCACAACGCTGCAGCACCGGGCCTCGGCAAGATCGGCGTGCTGGTTGCGCTTGAAAGCGATGCTGACCATGAGGTGCTACAGACGCTCGGCAAGCAGATCGCGATGCATATTGCAGCAGCCTTCCCGCTGGCGCTCAACGAGGACGGCCTCGACCCCGAGATTGTCGCGCGCGAGCGCGCGATCGCGACCGAGAAGGCGTCGGAAAGCGGCAAGCCCGCCGACATCGTCGCCAAAATGGTCGATGGCGCGATTGCCAAATACTGCAAGGAAAACGCGCTCGTCAGCCAGTTGCTGGTGATGGATGGCAAAACCAAGATTTCGGACGTCGTCGCCAATGCCGCCAAGGCGGCGGGCAAGTCGATCGAACTCAAGGATTATGTCCGCTTCCAGCTCGGCGAAGGCATTGAGAAGGAAACGAGCGACTTCGCCGCCGAAGTCGCCGCCGCTTCGGGTGTG
This sequence comes from Sphingomonas psychrolutea, assembly GCF_014636175.1. Lineage (GTDB taxonomy): Bacteria > Pseudomonadota > Alphaproteobacteria > Sphingomonadales > Sphingomonadaceae > Sphingomonas > Sphingomonas psychrolutea. Next base: position 90,085 of record NZ_BMDW01000009.1, read on the forward strand.
CCGCAGCCGGTCGCCTAAGACTCGCGCTTCGCAGACAAAGCAGGGGCTGTGCCGGGAACGGTACAGCCCCTTGTCACATTCGCGTTCCTCGCACCGGCCAGCCGCGATCTGCACGGTTTCCGCGCTTCCAATCCCGGCGAGCCGCAGATAAGGTTCGCGCCGCCCACCTTCAGCAGCCTGGAACCCCGTGACCAACCCCCGCTATAAACGTATCTTGCTGAAATTGTCGGGCGAAGTCCTGATGGGCAGCAGCGGTCTGTCGATCGATCCCGACGTCATCGCGCGCGTCGCGGCCGAAATCGCCGATGTTAAGCATCAGGGCTATGAACTGTGCGTCGTCGTGGGTGGGGGCAACATTTTTCGCGGCATTTCCGGCGCGGCGCGTGGCATGGACCGCGCGACCGGCGACTATATGGGCATGCTCGCAACCGTGATGAATGCGCTGGCGGTGCAGAACGCGCTGGAACAGATCGGCGTCGAGACGCGCGTGCAATCGGCGATTCCAATGGCATCGGTCTGTGAGCCCTTCATTCGCCGCCGCGCCGAGCGGCATTTGGAAAAGGGGCGGATCGTGATCTTCGCGGCCGGCGTCGGCAGCCCGTTCTTCACGACCGATAGCGGAGCGGCACTCCGCGCCGCAGAGATGAAGTGCGATGCGCTGTTCAAGGGCACATCGGTCGATGGCGTCTATGACGCGGACCCGAAACTGATCCCGACCGCAAAGCGCTTCGATACCGTCAGCTACGGGACCGTTCTCGCGCAGGACTTGAAGGTTATGGATGCGAGCGCGATTGCTTTGTGCCGCGACAACAATATTCCGATCGTCGTTTTCAACATCCGCGAATCCGGCAATCTTGCCGCGGTTCTGCGGGGTGAGGGCGTTTCGACGACGGTCCAGCCCAGCATAGGAGAATGACCATGGCCGCTTACGAAAAGGCCGATCTTGAACGCCGCATGGCAGGGAGCGTGGAGGCGCTGAAGGGCGATCTGCAGGGCCTGCGCACTGGTCGCGCATCGATATCCTTGCTCGATCCGGTGACGGTCGAAGTATATGGCGCGCAAATGCCGCTCAATCAGGTCGCGACCGTGTCCGCGCCCGAGTCGCGGATGTTATCGGTGCAGGTGTGGGACAAGAGCAATGTCGGCCCATGCGACAAGGCGATCCGCTCGGCTGGGCTCGGGCTCAACCCGATCGTCGACGGGACCACGCTGCGTTTGCCGATCCCCGATCTGACCGAGGAGCGCCGCAAGGAGCTCGCCAAGCTTGCCGGGAAATATGCCGAGGAAGCGCGCATCGCCGCGCGCAACGTGCGTCGCGACGGGATGGATTCGCTGAAAGTCGATGAGAAAAAGGGCCTGTTCGGCGAGGATGAGCGCAAAAAGCTCGAGACCGAAGTCCAGAAGCTGACCGACAAGACGATCGCCGAGATCGACGCCGCCGCGACCGCCAAGGAAAAGGAAATCCTGGGCAAGTGAGGCCGTTTGCCGCCCCGGCAGCCGATCGGGCGACTGCGGTTGGGGCCGAGGTGCTTCCGCGCCACGTCGCGATCATCATGGACGGCAACGGTCGCTGGGCGAAAAAGCGCCATTTGCCGCGGATTGCCGGGCATCGCCAGGGGATCGAAGCGGTGCGCCGCGTCGCGCGCGCGGCACGCGCCCTCGGGATCGAGGCGCTGACGCTGTACGCCTTTTCGAGCGAGAATTGGCGGCGACCGGAGGAGGAGGTCAGCGACTTGATGGGGTTGCTGCGGCTGTTCATCCGAAGCGATCTTGAGGAGCTGGTGCGCGATAATGTTCGGCTGCGGATCATCGGCGATTATCGCCGCTTCACGCCCGATCTGGTCGAACTGCTCGATAATGCTGTCGCCCGCACGGCGGTCAATGACGGCCCGATCCTTGTGATTGCGCTCAATTACGGCGCGCAGGCAGAGATCGCTGCGGTGGCGCGGCGAATGGCCGAACGCGCGCGCGATGGGTTACTCGATCCGTCGGTGATCGACGAGACGATGTTCGAAGGCGAACTCGAGACCCACGATTTGCCGCCGCTCGATCTGTTGATCCGCACCTCGGGCGAGGTGCGGTTGTCGAATTTCCTGCTGTGGCAGGCCGCTTATGCCGAATTGCTGTTCGTCGACACGCTGTGGCCCGAATTTGACGGCGACACGCTGGCGCAGGCGATTGCGGCGTTCGCGCAGCGGCAACGGCGGTTCGGCGGTCTGTGACGTCGCAGGTTCCGCCGAAAGGCATGTCCAACCTGATGCTGCGCGTGCTGGTCGGCGTGGCGCTGATTATGGTCGCGCTGGCCGCTGTGTGGTTTGGTGGAATTCCGTTCTGGCTGTTGTGCGTGGTGCTGGGCGTTGTGATGATGGGGGAGTGGGCCGATCTTCACGCAACCCCGCCCGCCACCAAGCGGCTGTCGCAATATGCTTTGTCGGTGCCGCTGGCGGTGATGATGCCGGTGCTCGGCGTCGGCCCCGGGTTTTTCGCGCTCGGGCTGTTGGCAGGCGCTGCCTTTTTCGTCGTCATCACCACACGGCGGAGCGGCCTGGCGCGTGGTATTCTCTATGTCGGGCTGCCGATCATGGCGTTGCTGTTGATCCGGCGGCAGGAGGAGGGCGTGGTCTTTACGATTTGGGCGCTCGCTCTGGTGTGGGCGTGCGATATCGGGGCTTATGCGGCCGGGCGCTTTATTGGCGGACCGAAGCTGGCACCGACAATCAGCCCGAATAAGACCTGGGCGGGGCTCGCCGGGGGCGTGCTGCTCGCCAGTTTGTTGGCGGCCTTGCTGCATTATCGCTACGGCCTTGCGCTCCGCCTGACGCTTGCAACGCCGGCGCTCGCGGTACTGGCGCAGGGCGGCGATTTGTACGAAAGCTGGCTCAAGCGGACGGCAGGGGTCAAGGATAGCGGGACGGTGCTGCCAGGGCATGGCGGCGTGCTCGACCGGCTTGACGGTCTGGTGCCGGTGGCACCGGTCGCGGCTGTGCTGGTGCTGTTGCCAAAATTCTATTGGTGGTGAAGACGGTACCGATGAAGTCGATTACAATTTTGGGGGCAACCGGGTCGATTGGCACATCGACGCTCGATCTGGTCGAGCGCGCGCCGGACCGGTTCGAAGTGTTTGCGCTCACCGCCAATTGCGATGTCGCGCGCCTAGCCGCGGCGGCGATCCGCACGCGCGCGAAGCTCGCCGTGGTCGCCGACGAGCGCTGCCTCGACGATTTGCGGGCGGCGCTTTCCGGGACCAATATTGGTTGCGCTGGCGGGCGCGCGGCGGTGATCGAGGCGGCGAGCCTTGGTGCCGACATCACGATGGCGGCGATCGTTGGCTGCACCGGGCTCGAGCCGACGATGGCGGCGATCGCGCGCGGCAAGACCGTCATCATCGCGAATAAGGAGCCGCTGGTTTCGGCCGGCGATGTCGTTCTGGCGGCGGCCAAGGCGTCGGGCGCGACGTTGCTGCCCGCCGATTCGGAGCATAATGCGATCTTTCAATGCTTCGACGCGAGTAGGCCCGAGCGCGTCCGGCGGATCATCCTGACGTGTAGCGGCGGGCCGTTCCGCCAACGCTCGACCGAAGAAATGCGCGCGATGACGCCCGAACAGGCGGTAGCGCACCCCAATTGGTCGATGGGTGCGAAAATTTCGGTCGATTCGGCGACTTTGTTCAATAAAGGGCTGGAACTGATCGAGGCCGCGCGGCTGTTCCCCGTACCGCATGACGCGATCGAGATCGTAATCCATCCGCAATCGGTGATTCACTCGCTGGTCGAATATGTCGATGGCTCGACGCTCGCGCAATTGGGGCCGCCCGACATGCGCGTGCCGATCGCGTCGTGCCTGGCCTGGCCCGATCGAATGGCGACGCCAATGGCCCCGCTCGATCTGGTCGCAATCGGGCGGCTCGATTTCGAAGCCCCCGATCCGCTGCGCTTCCCCGCGATCCGCTTGACGCGTGACGCCCTCAATGCGGGTGGCGCACGCCCGGCGATCCTGAACGCCGCGAACGAGATCGCCGTGGCGGCCTTTCTCGATAAGCGTATCGGCTTCCTCGAAATTGCCGCAATCGTCGAAGATACGCTATCGGCATACGATCCGGCCGCGCCGGGGACATTGGGCGATGTCCTTGCGGTCGATACCGAAGCACGCAGCATCGCGCGTCGGCAGATCGCGGTTCGCAACGGGGCGTTTTTGAAGGATACCGTCGCTTGAGCCAATCACCTGGCCTGTTGCTCACCATCCTGGCGTTCGCGCTGGTGCTCGGGCCGCTTATTTTTCTGCATGAGTTGGGGCATTATCTCGCTGGGCGCTGGTTCGGCGTCAAGATTGATGCCTTTTCGATCGGCTTCGGCCGAGAGCTGTTCGGCTGGACCGACAAAAGCGGCACACGCTGGAAATTCAGCGTCCTGCCGCTTGGTGGATATGTGAAATTCGCGGGCGATTTGAACCCCGCAAGCGTGCCCGATCCGGCATGGCTGGAACTGCCGCCCGAAGAGCGCGCGCGTAGCCTGCAGGCGCGCCCGGTCTGGCAGCGCGCGATCATCGTCGCCGCGGGGCCGGTGACAAATTTCATCGTCGCGATCGTTATCCTCGCGGGGATGGCGATGGCCTATGGTGTAGACGCGACGCCCGCCACGGTCGGGCTGGTCCAGCCCGGCAGCGCGGCGGCGGTGGCGGGGATCCAAACGGGAGATCGGATAACGTCACTCGGCGGTCGCGATGTCGCGACCTTTTCCGATCTGGCGAGCTTCACCGTGATGCGCCCGAACGAGCGCGTCGCAGTATCGCTGCTCCGCAACGGCCAACCGTTGCAGATTGCTGTGACGATCGGTGCGTTGAAGCAGAAGGACCGGTTCGGCAACGAATCGAAGATCGGGCGCTTGGGGATCGGCCCGGGCGCACCCGCGCTACGCAAGGTCGGCTTGCTCGAAGCACCGGCCGCAGGCGTGCGCGCGACGGTCGAGGCGTTGCAAGGGACGGTCGACGGGCTTGGCCAGATCATTACCGGCCGGCGTTCGGTCGAAGAATTGGGCGGGCCGCTGCGGATCGCAAAGATGTCGGGCGAAACGCTGTCGCTCGGCACGCCCTATCTCATTTGGTTCATCGCGATGATCTCCATTAATCTGGGATTCATCAACCTGTTGCCAGTCCCGCTGCTGGATGGCGGTCACCTGTTTTTCTATGCGATCGAGGCGATCCGGCGCAGGCCAGTCCCGCCGCACGTGCAGGAATGGGCGTTTCGCGGTGGTTTGGCCGCGATTTTGGCGTTGATGGTGACGGTGACGTTCAACGATCTCGGCGCGTTCGGCGTATGGACGACGCTGCGCGGGTTGATCGGTTGACGCAGGTAAGGCAGGGCGGGCCGACGGTTTTCGGCCACGCGGAATTTTCTCCGACTTGGGGTGGGATGTGACAGCGATCAAGGTTTCAAATTTCGGAGCGCGGGCCACCGCCGTGCTGCTTACCGGCACGATGCTGGCGGGCCTGCCCGTGGCGGCGTCGGCACAGACCACTGGTCAGCCGACCGCCCCGGCGGCGCAAACGGCACCCCCGCCGCCCGTCTCGGTGCCGTTGCCGCCCCCGGTAACGCGCACGATCAAGACGCTCCGCGTCGAAGGTGCGCAGCGGCTCGAGCCCGAGACGGTGCTGTCTTATACCAAGCTGCGCAGCGGGCAGGTTTATACCAACGAGACGCTCGATCAGGCGATCAAGGATCTGTACGCGAGCGACCTGTTCGCCGACGTGATTATCGCCGGTGCCGAAAGCGGCGACATCATCCTGCGCGTGCGCGAGAATCCGGTGATCAACCGCGTGATCTTCGAGGGCAATAAGCGCCTGAAGGAAGACAAGATCAAGAAGGAGGTGAAGCTCGCTCCCCGCCAAATCTTCACGCGTACCGCCGTCCGGCAGGACGTGGCGCGGATCGTCGAATTATACCGCCGCCAGGGCCGCTTTGCCGCCGTCGTCGAGCCAAAGATGGTCAATCTCGACCAGAATCGCGTCGATGTGATTTTCGAGGTGAGCGAAGGGCCGAAATCCAAGGTCCGCCAGATCAACATCCTCGGCAATGTGGTCTATTCCGACAACAAGCTGCGCGAGCAGATGGCGACCAAGCAAGCACGGTTGATCACCTTGCTCAGCTCGAACACGAGCTACGATCAGGATCGCCTCGCTTACGATCAGCAAAAATTGCGGCAATTCTATCTGACCGAGGGCTATGCCGATTTCCGCGTGACCTCGGCGGTCGCCGAACTGACGCCGGACAAGAAGGACTTCATCATCACCTATGTGGTGGAGGAGGGTAAGCGGTATAAATTCGGCGACGTGACGGTCGACAGCGACATTCGCGATTTCGATAATAAGAAGCTCGCCGCCAATCTCGGGATCAATAAGGGCGATTGGTACAATGCGAAGAAGGTCGAGACCTCGGTCGATTCGCTGAGCGAGGCGGCCGGCCTGTTCGGCTACGCCTTCACCGACGTGAACCCCGACTTCCTGCGCGACAAAGAGACGCTGACGATGGGGATCAATTTCCACATCGCCGAGGCGAAGCGTTCGTATATCGAGCGGATCGACGTCAACGGCAACACGCAGACGCAGGACAAGGTGATCCGCCGCGAAATCCGCTTGGCGGAAGGCGATGCGTTCAACAGTTTCCAGGTTAAGCGCTCGCAGGATCGCATCAACTCGCTCGGATTTTTTCAGGACAAGTTCGAGATCAAGCAGACGCAAGGGTCCGCGCCCGACCGCGTGGTGCTGACCGCCAATGTCGAAGAGAAATCGACCGGTGAATTGTCGCTGTCGGCGGGCTTTTCGAGCCTTGAGCGCTTCATCATCCAGGCATCGATCCGGCAGCGCAATTTCCGCGGCAAGGGCCAGGAATTGCGCGCGAGCGTCAATTATTCGACCTATTCCAAGTCGGTCGAGCTGGGCTTTACCGAACCATATCTGTTCGACAAAAATATCGCGATCGGCGGCGACATTTTCCGGCGCGATTACAACGCCTTCAACTTTATCGGTAATCAACGGCAGACGACCTATACGCAGGTATCGACCGGATTTCAGATCCGCTCTGGCGTGCCACTGACTGAATATGTCCAGCTCGCGGCACGCTATGGCCTGTCCTACGATCAGGTCGGCCTCGATCAGAATTCGTATTTCTCCCCCAATCCGGTAACCGGCGTTCTGGCGTGCGATCCGATCAAGGCGGGGCGCTATCTGTGCGACGCGATCGGTAACCGCGTCACGTCTTCGGTCGGCTATTCGCTGATCTATGACAGCCTCAACAGCCGCCTGCGCCCGACGGCCGGTCAGCGCGCCATTATCAGCCAGGACTTTGCCGGCCTCGGCGGCGACGTGAAATATGTCCGCACGAAGTTCGAAGGCTCTAAATTCGTCAATATCGGTAGCGGCTTCATCGCATCGCTCAACGTCGAGGGCGGCTACATCCGCTCGTTGGAGAAGAGCCGTGGGGAAGGGATCGACAAGGTCCGCATCACCGACCGTTTCTATCTCGGCGAACCCGATTTCCGCGGTTTCGACATTCGCGGGGTCGGCCCGCGGATTCAGCGGATTCAATATACGACCGATGCGACCGGAAATCAGACCCTGCAAACCGATCGCACACAGTTCGTCGACGATGCGCTGGGTGGGCGGGCGTATTATCTCAGCAAGCTCGAGCTTGAAATCCCACTGCCATCGGGTGCGCGCGAGCTTGGCTTGCGGCCGTCCATCTATGTGCAAGCCGGCGCGCTGTTCGGTATCACACGTCCGTTGCCGACGATCGGGCTTTGCGCGGCCGGCACCACGGGAAACAATTGCTTCGCGACCGTCGGCGGCGTCGTACAACCGCTGGTTACGAATGTTTTGGCCAGCAACGGCGACCCCTTTTATACGGTGCCGAACATCGACGCGACCAACCCGGGCCTGGTTACAACCTGTAAGGTTGGGTATTCGGCAACCGTAGGCGGGACATGCGTCGGCTCTTCGACCAACACGCTTTATACGAGCTCGCAGGCGCCGTTCCTCGAGCGCTTCGTCGGCGATTCGCCGCGGCCGCGCATTTCGGTCGGCGGTGGCGTCAACTGGAACTCGCCGTTCGGGCCGCTGCGCATCGATCTTGCCTATGCCCTGCTCAAGGACAAAGGCGACGACACCAAACTCATCACGTTCAACGTAGGGACACAGTTCTAATGAAGATGTATCAGACATTTCTGCTCGGCTGCGCGGCGATCGCGCCGGCTTTCCTAATCGCGGGTACGGCGCAGGCGCAGGTCGGCGGCGTCGCGATTTCCGATCCGGAAACCGTCATTCTGACCGCCAAGGCGCTCGATGCCGCCAATCAGACGATCGGCACGACCTACAAGGCGCAGCTCGATCAAGCCAATGCCCGCCAGACGGCGCTGCAGGCTGAACTCGCCACGATCGGCGCGCCGCTCGACCTCAATAAGGACAAGCGTTTGTCGGAAGACGAGATCGCTGCCGCGCAGCGGTCGAACAGCCCGATCCTCGCCAAGCTCGAAGCCGCACAGAAGGCCGGTCAGGCTGATGCGGCGCGCCTCAGCTCGCCCGCTACGCTGGCCCAGGCCTATGCGATCGAGCAGATTTCGCAGCGTTATGCGGCAGCGGTAAAGACCGTCGTTGAGGCCAAGAAGATCAGCCTGTTGCTGTCGGCCGGTACCGTTCAGTATAATGCGCCTGCGGTCGACGTGACCGACGATATCAAGGCCGCGCTCGACGCCGCTGCGCCGACCGTGCCGATCACGCCGCCCGCGGGTTACCAGCCGAGCCAGCAGACACAGCAGCTGCAGCAGCAGTTCCAGCAGCTCGTCTACCTCGCCGCCGTTCGCCGCGCACAGGCGCAGGCTGCCGGTGGGGCGCCTGCCGCACCCGGTGCGAAGCCTGCACCGGCCAAGCCGCCGGTCGGCCGCTGAGCCACAATCGGTGAGCGAAACGGCAGATCGCGGCGCGCTTGGCCCGCTCGATATCGCGCGGGTCATGGCGGCGCTGCCGCATCGCTATCCGATGCTGTTGGTCGACCGGGTCGAGGAGCTGATCCTCGACCGGTCGATCACCGCGATCAAGGCGGTGACGATCAACGAGCAATTCTTTCAGGGGCATTTCCCGGGACGTCCGATCATGCCCGGCGTGCTGATCGTCGAAGCCATGGCGCAGGCCGCCGGGATCCTCGCGGTCGAATCGCTCGGCCTCGCGGGGTCGGGCAAGCTTGTGTATTTCATGGCGATCGACGGAGCGAAGTTTCGCAAACCGGTCGAACCCGGCGTGCTGCTTAAACTGGAGGTCGAATTCGTGCAGAAGCGCTCGAGCGTGTGTAAGTTCGCCGGTCGCGCGACGATCGACGGACAATTGGCGGCGGAAGCCACTTTCACCGCGATGATCGCCGACCCGCCCAAGGCGGGCTGAGACCGACAAGAGTTGCGTCATGCGCGGTGCTCTGATAGGTGCCACGCCTTCGCTGCTGGTCGGTAACCAGTGGCTTACCCGGAGAATTAGACGTGAAAAAAGGCATTCACCCCGATTATCACACCATCACGGTGCAGATGACCGACGGCTCGCAGTTCCAGACCCGCACGACGTGGGGCAAGGAAGGCGATCTCATGACGCTCGACATCGATCCGCTGGCGCATCCGGCCTGGACCGGCGGGCGTGGCACGATGCTCGATGCAGGCGGCCAGGTCGCGCGCTTCAACAAGCGTTTCGGCGGCATGTCGGCAATCGGCAAAAAGTAAGCGTTCTGCCGCGTCGTTAACGGCGCGTTAGCGATAATTGCATAGGATTTCCTTCTCGCAGGTGTTGCGGGAAGGGACATCCCATGATTGCTGCTGAATTCGAGCCCGCGATAAAGCCCGACCGCCGCCGCAGCCGGCGCGCGCCGACCTCGCTCGACGCCAAGGTCGGACGCGGCGGTCTCGATCGCGCCTTGTGCAAGGTGACCAACGTGTCGCTGCACGGTGCCAAGCTCCACACCTATTCGCCGATGCAAAAAGGCGCGACGATCTGGCTGACCTTGCCGCGGCTTGGTCAGGTCATGGCGACGATCATGTGGGTCGATGATTTCGAGGCCGGCTGCCAATTCTATGATCCGCTCGATGACCACGCCTTTGCACGGTTGGTCGGGGCAAATGCTGAGCTCGAATGAGCGACCCGGTTTGGATGCGGCGGTGGCGGAGAGAGTGGGATTCGAACCCACGGTGAGCTTGCACCCACGGCGGTTTTCAAGACCGCTGCCTTAAACCACTCGGCCATCTCTCCGCGCTGCCTCCGCTTAGCCAGCGAACGATGACTTGTGCAAGGTTTGTGGTGCGCGGGCGGCCTTTGGGGGTTCATGTCGACGGGCGGCTGTGCCACTAATGCCGTATGCTCGGCATTAAACCTTTAGGACGACGAATCCGGATAGCAGCCATTGCAATCGCGGTATGTTTTGCGCTTGGCGGTCCGGCGGTGGCGCAGGACGAGAGCGGATTCCAAACTTATTTGCTGCAATTGCGCGCGCAGGCCGAAGCGAAAGGGGTCAGTCGCGCGACGCTCGATGCGGTGATTCCGACGCTTACCCTCAACCAGCGCGTGATCGATCTCGACCGGCAGCAGCCCGGTGCCAATCCCAATGCGCCAATCCCCGATTTCGCACCGTACAAGGCGCAGCACCTTGAGCCAGCGCTCATTTCCAGCGGGCGTGCAGCCTATCTTTCGGCGCGGTCCCGGCTCCAGCGGATCGAGCAGGAGACGGGTGTGCCTGAGTCGATCATGGTGGCAATCTGGGGCCATGAAACGAGCTATGGCCGGGTGATGGGCGGATTCGATTTGCCGCGCGCGCTGGCGACCTTGGCCTATGAAGGGCGGCGGCGCAGTCTGTTCGCCGACGAATTCATCGCTTCGTTGCAAATGATGGATCGCGGCGTCGCCCGTTCGCAATTGACTGGCAGCTGGGCAGGCGCAACGGGTGGACCGCAATTCCTGCCTTCGGTGTATCTGCGGCTGGCGCGCGACGGCGATGGCGATGGGCGCGCCGATATCTGGAGCAGCCAGGCCGACACGCTGGCGTCGATCGGAAACTATTTCGCCAATGCCGGATGGCGCGCCGGGCAGCCGTGGGGCTTGGCTGTATCGGTGCCGCCGACGTTCGACCGCAGCCAGCTCGCCAATCGCTTGATCTCACCACGCTGCCTGAAAGTGTTCGCACGGCACAGCGCGTGGAAGACAATGGCCGAATGGCGCACGCTGGGTATAGCACCGATGTCTCGCGGTTGGCCGGATGATCGCGTGCTGGCGACGCTGATCGAACCCGATGGTCCGGGCAAGACAGCGTATCTGCTGACGGGAAACTACCGCGTGATCCTCGATTATAATTGCTCCAATTTCTACGCGCTCTCGGTCGGTTTGCTTGCCGATGCCGTCGAGCAATAGCATGCCGCTCCTGCTCGGGCTTTTGCTCGCTGGGTGCGGCGGCGGTTATGGCGTTGGCCCGGCGATCGCTTTGCCTCCGGGTTCAGCGCTTGCGGGTGCACCGGGGGCCGGTCAGCGTAGGATCGACGTTGCTGGCGACCGCGTGCCGATGAACCCGGAGCTGTCGTCGGCAGCAGCGATTGCCCAGGTACCACGCCCGTCCGACGTGCCGCCGGAAGTCTCAGGCAATCGCGGCCCGCGCGGCACCTCGGGCGAGACGCATGACGATGGTGTCGGCTATGCCGCGCTGATGGCCGAGCAGCCTGAGGCGCGCTGGAGCAAGGTCGCGGTTGGCGTCGGTTACGCAGGCTTGCCGGCGGGGGCGCTTGTCGAACTCACCGCGCTCGATACCGGACGCACGATCGTGGCGTTGGTGGTCGCGCGCGAGACGGGCGGCGGCTTGGTGGCGTTGTCGCCGGGTGCCGCACAGGCGCTCGGGGTCGGAGACCGCGCGGCGGTCCGGGTGCGCAGCGTCGTATCGAGCCCGCAGGACGAGATGGCGTTGCGGTCGGGGCGATCTGCCTCGGCCAGGCTCGACGCGCCGCCGGCCTTGCTCACCGCCCTGCGGCGCAATTTGCCCGGGGGTAGCGGCCCGCAACGGGCCACGACACCAACGCGCGCGCCTGCGCGCCCGCCAGTGCGCGCCGCCGCGTCGGCGCCCGTTGCAGCGCCGTCGCAGCGTGCCGTCGGTGGCTGGTACGTTCAGGTGGCGGCGCTTTCCTCCTCCGCCCGCGCGACCGCTTTGGCGCGCGATTTGGGCGGACGCGTTGCAGCCTCGGGCGGTCTGTACCGCGTGCAACTCGGCCCGTTCGCACATTCCGCCGATGCTGCCCGCGCGCGTGACGGCGTCGCGCGGCGCGGCTATGGCGATGCCAGAATTCTCCACTCCGAATGACCAGATCGAGATCGAACCCAATGTCCTTGCGCCATAAAGTCTTCGCTGCCGCCACCGTCGCGATCGCCGCGACCTGTCCTGCGGTCGCCGCGCCTGACTATCAAACCCCCGCGCCGGTCGCGTATCTGCAGGATCTGTCCTCGGGTGCGATCCTGTATGCCAAGGATGCCGATCGGCGGATGCCGCCTGCCTCGATGGCGAAGATGATGACGGTCTATGTCGCGTTCGACATGATCAAGTCGGGCGAATTGAAGCTCAATCAAAAATTCCCGGTCCGGCCAGAGACATGGCGGGCATGGCATAGCCAGGGATCGACCATGTTCCTCGGCGTCGGCGAAGAGCCGAGCGTCGACGATCTGTTGAAGGGGATCGTCACGCTGTCGGGCAATGATGCCTGCGTCGTCCTCGCGGAAGGGATTTCGGGCACCGAAAGTGCGTTTACCGATCGCATGAACCGGGCGGCGGCGAAACTCGGTCTCGCCAACAGCCATTTCGGCACGTCGAACGGCTGGCCCGATGAAGGGCGCACCTTTGTCACCGCGCGTGACCTCGCGAAACTGGCGAGTGCGACGATCACGGATCATCCCGATCTCTACAAGCGCTTCTACTCGCTGCGCAGCTTCACCTGGGGTAAGACGCTGGGCGATGCCAAGCCGATCGACCAGGCCAATCGGGATCCCTTGCTCGGGCGCGTTGCGGGGGCCGATGGCCTGAAGACCGGCCATACCGATGAAGCGGGCTATGGCTTCACGGGTTCGGCCGAGCAGAACGGTCGTCGTCTCGTGATGGTGATGGCCGGGCTTGGCACGTACGGCCAGCGCGCTGAGGAATCGGTCAAATTCATGGAATGGGGCTTCCGCGCGTGGCAGGCCAAGCCGATCCTGGCCAAAGGCAAGCAGATCGAAACCGCCGAAGTCCAGCTCGGCAGCGCGAGCAGCGTCGGGCTGGTCGCGCCGACCAATTTGACCGCAACGCTGCCGGCTGGTGCCGTGCCCGAGATGCGGCTTACCGTCAGCTATGACGGCCCGATCAAGGCGCCGATCAAGGCCGGGCAGCATATTGCCGATTTGATCGTCACCACGCCGGATTTGCCGCCGCAGCGCCTGCCGCTGGTGGCTGCGACCGATGTCGATGAGGCTGGCTTTTTTGGTCGCGCCTGGGCCGGGTTGATGGGGCTGTTCGGCGGGTGAGGCGATGACGACGGGACGTTTCATCTCGCTCGAGGGTGGCGAGGGCGCGGGCAAATCGACTCAAGCCAAGCGGCTTGCTGCTGCGCTGGCCGCGCGCGGGATCGATGCGGTGCTGACGCGCGAGCCGGGCGGCAGCGAGGGGGCGGAAGCGATCCGCACGCTCCTGATGCAAGGCGATGTCACGCGGTGGAGCGCGCATAGCGAAGCCTTGCTGTTCGCAGCGGCCCGCGCTGATCATGTCGAAAAGACGATCCGTCCCGCGCTCGGGGCCGGACGCTGGGTGATTTGCGACCGCTTTATCGACAGCAGCCGCGCCTATCAGGGCGTGGCGGGCGGGATCGACGATGCGGCGGTGCTTGCGCTGCACGGCTTCGGGTCGCGGGGGCTTCTGCCCGACCGGACCTTGCTGCTGGAACTGGCGCCCGACCATGGCCGATTGCGCGCCGCGGGCCGAGACGGTGCGGCGGCCGATCGGTTCGCGGCGCGCGGGGAGGCGTTCCACGCCGATGTCGCCGCCGCGTTCCGACGCTTCGCGGCGCACGAGCCCGACAGGTTCCGGCGGATCGACGCCGACCACGCCATCGACAGCGTCGCCGAAGCGGTGTTCGCCGCCATCGCCGATTTACTGCCATGAGCTTGCCGATCGGCAACGATACCGCGCACGCCGCCTTTGCCGCCGCGGTGGCGAGCGGGTCGCTGCACCACGCGTGGCTCTTCGCCGGGCCGGAGGGGATCGGCAAAGCCAGCTTCGCGCGCGCGGCGGCGTTGCGCTTGCTGGCGGAGGGGGCCGGGGCGGTGTTGCCGCCCGGGTTCGAGGTTCCCGACGACAATGTGCAGCGCAAGCTGATCGCCGCCGGATCACACCCCGATTATCGCGAACTGACACGTCAGCCAAAGGAGGGCGACAAGACCGGCCTTGATTTGGCGCGCTCGATCCCGATTGCACAGGTGCGCGGCCTCGGCCCGATGTTCGCGACGCGCCCGTCGATGTCGGAGCGGCGCGTCGTCATCATCGATGCTGTCGACGATCTTGAGCGGCCCGGCGCGTCGAACGCCTTGCTCAAGAACCTTGAGGAACCGCCGCAGGGCACGATCTTCCTGCTCATCAGCCACGCGCCGGGGCGCTTGCTGCCGACGATTCGCTCGCGCTGCCGGCAGTTGCGCTTCGATCCGCTCGGTGATGACGCCATGACGTCGGTGCTGCGGGAGCGGCTGCCGTCGGCCGATCCGGCGGAGATCGCGGCGCTGGTCCGAATGGCGCACGGTTCGCCGGGGCGCGCGCTGGGTTTTGCCGGACTCGACCTCGCCGCGCTCGACGCCGCGCTGAGCGCGATCGCGCAAAGCGGCGATCCCGACAATCGCCGCCGGGTGAAGTTGGCCAGGAGCCTTGCGCTCAAGGCAGCACAGCCGCGCTATGAGGCATTTCTCGAGCGCGCACCCGCCTTCATCGCCGCCGCCGCGCCGAGGCTACGGGGGGAACGGCTGCGCACCGCGCTCGAC
This sequence comes from Sphingomonas psychrolutea, assembly GCF_014636175.1. Classification (GTDB taxonomy): domain Bacteria; phylum Pseudomonadota; class Alphaproteobacteria; order Sphingomonadales; family Sphingomonadaceae; genus Sphingomonas; species Sphingomonas psychrolutea. The sequence continues at coordinate 105,133 of NZ_BMDW01000009.1, forward strand.
GGCTATGATGCGGCGCGCACGCTGGCGGCAACGGCGCGCGCGCTGACGCTCGATGCGCAGGCAACGGTCTATGAGATGGCCGGGATCGTCGCGCGGCTCGCCCGGTAAATCGGCGGCGGCTAAGGCTTCAATTGGCGCAGCCGATGCTTTAGGACGCCGCCATGACCGAACCTTTTTATATCACCACCGCGATCAATTATCCCAATGGGCGGCCGCATATCGGCCATGCCTATGAGGCGATCGCCGCCGACACGATCGCGCGGTTTCAGCGTCAGGCCGGGCGCGACGTCCGCTTCCAGACCGGCACCGACGAACATGGCCTGAAAATGACGCAGGCGGCGCGCGACCGGGGCATTGAAACGCGCGCGCTCGCGGATGAAATGTCCGGATATTTCAAGGAAATGGCGGCGGCCTTGAACATCAGCCATGACCGTTTCATCCGCACCACCGATACCGATCACTACGCCGCCAGCCAGGCGATCTGGCAGGCGATGGCCGATGCCGGCGATCTGTATCTCGATCGCTACGAAGGCTGGTACTCGGTCCGCGACGAAGCCTTTTACGACGAGAAGGAACTCGTCGACGGGGAAGGGGGGAAGCGTTCGCCGCAGGGCACACCGGTGGTGTGGACCGCGGAGGAGACGTGGTTCTTCCGCCTGTCGAAATATCAGCAGCCGTTGCTCGACCATTATGCCGCCAACCTCGATTTCATCCGCCCTGAGAGCCGCCGCAACGAAGTAGTCCGTTTCGTCGAGGGCGGATTGAACGACCTGTCGGTGTCGCGCACCAGCTTCGACTGGGGCGTGCCGGTGCCGGGGAGCCCGGGGCATGTCATGTACGTTTGGGTCGACGCACTGACCAATTACATCACCGGGCTTGGCTATCCCGACCTGACGGGCGATTTCGCGCGCTTCTGGCCGGCGAACCTGCACATGATCGGCAAGGATATCGTGCGTTTTCATGCGGTTTACTGGCCCGCCTTCCTGATGTCGGCGAAGCTGGCGTTGCCAAAATCGGTGTTCGGGCACGGCTTCGTGCTCGCGCGCGATGGCGCGAAGATGGGCAAGTCAGCGGGCAATGCCGCCGATCCACTCGCCCTGGCCGAGGCCTATGGCGTCGATGCGTTGCGCTACTTCCTGCTGCGCGACATCAGTTTCGGTCAGGACGGCAGCTATTCGCCCGAAGCGATTGTGATGCGCGCCAATGCCGATCTCGCGAACAGCTTTGGCAATCTCGCGCAGCGGACGCTCAGCCAGATCTTCAAGAATTGCGATGCGCACCTGCCCGCGATCCATGGCCACACCGAGGCCGATGGCGCGCTGTTCGATCTGGTCGACAAGACCGTGCGGGACATCATGCCGCGCGCTTTCGAAGAACTGGCACTGTCGCAAGCGACTGAGGCGTGGATTCAGGGCGTGTTCGCCTGCAATGCCTATATCGACGAACAGGCGCCGTGGGCGCTCAAGAAGACCGATCCCGAGCGGATGGAGACCGTGCTGGCGACGCTGTACATCTGCATTGCGCAGTTGGCGGTGGCGATTGCGCCGGTGATCCCGGCAAGTGCTGCGAAACTGCTCGATGCGATGGGAATCGACCCGGCACTGCGGACCCCGGCGGCGATCGGCTCGCATTGGTACTCACCGCTCGCCGAAGGCGGGCATCGGCTCGATCAACCGGTGGCGCTGTTCCCGCGGCTGGATATGCCGACGGAGGTCGCGGCGTGACCTTTATCGATAGCCATTGTCACCTGAACTACAAGGGCTTGGCGGAGCAACAGCAGGATGTGCTGGACCGCGCACGGGCGGCGGGAGTCACCACGATGCTGACCATTGCGACGCGCGAGAGCGAGTGGGACGACGTAATCGCGATCGCCGAGCGCGAGCGTGATGTCTGGGCGACGGTCGGGATCCATCCACACGAGGCGGACAAGCATCCCGATGTCGGCACCGCGCGCCTCGTCGAGCGCGCGCAGCATCCACGCGTCGTCGGCATCGGCGAGAGCGGGCTCGATTATTTCTACGATCACAGCGACCGCGACCGCCAGCGCGCCAGTTTTCGCGCGCACATCGCCGCGGCGCGTGAGACCCAATTGCCCATTATCGTCCACACGCGCGATGCCGAAGAGGACACTGCGGACATCCTGCGCGAGGAAATGGGGAAGGGGGCCTATCCCGGCGTGATCCACTGCTTCACCGCGAGTGGAGCGTTCGCCGATATCGCGCTCGAGCTCGGTTTCTATATCTCGATTTCGGGTATCGTGACCTTCAAGAATGCCAAGGATTTGCAGGAAACCGCCGCGCGATTGCCGCTGGAGCGGTTATTGATCGAGACCGACGCGCCGTTTCTGGCGCCGGTGCCGCATCGCGGGAAGACCGGCGAACCAGCCTTCGTTGCCGATACCGCCGCCTTTCTGGCAAAACTGCGCGGCGACCCGCTCGACGCACTGGCGGCAGCGACCGCTACGAATTTTCAGGCGTTGTTTTCCAAGACGCGCGCATGAAGGTGCGGATCCTAGGATCGGGCACGTCATCGGGCGTGCCGCGGATCGGTAATGATTGGGGCGCGTGCGACCCGAACGAGCCGCGCAATCGGCGCATGCGGGCTGCGATCCTGATCGAAACCGCGACGACCCGCATCCTCGTGGACACCGGCCCGGACATGCGCGAGCAACTCCTCGCGGCGAGTGTGTCCACGCTCGATGCCGTGATCTGGACACACGATCATGCCGATCACACCCACGGGATCGATGATCTGCGTCAGGTCTTTCACGCGATGGGGCATCCGGTCCGCGGGATCGCGCGGCCGAATTTGAAAGAGACGCTGATGCGGCGGTTCCGCTATGTTTTCCACGGTTGGGACGGCTATCCGCCGACGGTCGCGATCGAAGATTTGCCCGATGCGATCACCATTGGTGATATTGCCGTGCGCGTTGCCGAGCAGCCGCACGGACCGTTCCAGTCCGCCGGTCTACGCTTTGAAAGCGCCGGCCGGTCGATCGGATATGCGACCGATCTTAGTGCGATGACGGCTGATCTTGAGGTTCTCTACAAAGGCCTGGATATTTGGATCGTCGATGCGCTGCGCCGACATCCGCATCCGTCGCATTTTAATCTGGCGACCACGCTCGGCTGGATCGAGCGGTTCAAGCCGGGCCGCGCGGTGCTGACGCATATGGACCAATCGATGGACTATGCGACGCTGGTCGGTGAACTGCCGCCGGGCGTCGAGCCGGGCTATGACGGGCTGGAGTTGGCGGCATGAACGATACGGGGATCAATGCGCTGTATCTGGCGCTGATGTTGATCTTGCCGATCAGCGCGCTTGCAGCGCGACGCTTGCCGATCGCACAGACGTTCAAAATGGCGCTGGCATGGGTGGCGATCTTCGGGGTGATGTTCGTGCTGGTGATGCTGTGGCAAGACGCCTTTGGGGGTGGCGGAAGCGTGGGAGGCGTGAAATGAAAAGCGGGTATATGTTTAACATAATACATATTATCGGACTGAATCGGCTTACGCTATCGGAGGTCCCCTCACGATGATCCAGCGTCTCGTGACGATTATGGCCCGACTCCGCGATCCGGAGACCGGATGCAAATGGGACGTCGCGCAGGATTTTGCGAGCATCGCGCCGTATACCATCGAGGAAGCCTATGAAGTCGCCGACGCCATCGCGCGCGATGATATGGCGGATCTGAAGGATGAACTCGGCGACTTGCTGCTCCAGGTGGTGTTCCATTCACGAATGGCCGAGGAAGCCGGGCATTTTGCGCTGCCCGACGTCGTGGCTGCAATCAGCGACAAAATGGAGCGCCGCCACCCGCACATCTTCGGCGAGGCGGTAAATGGCGGGCACCAGCTATGGGAACAAATCAAGTCTGAGGAACGCTCAGCCAAGGGAGAATCCGGGGCGCTGGACGGTGTGGCAATCGGCCTCCCCGCCCTGCTCCGCGCTGAAAAGCTCCAAAAACGCGCGGCGCGGACCGGCTTTGACTGGCCCGATGCAAGTGGCCCGCGTGCGAAGATCGACGAAGAGATTGTCGAGATTGAGGGTGCGACAACGCCCGCCGAGATTGAGGACGAGATTGGGGACCTGTTGTTTTCGGTGGTGAATTGGGCGCGCAAGCTTGGGGTCGATCCAGAGGCGGCGTTGCGCGGCGCGAACGAAAAATTCTCGAAGCGCTTTAAGGCAATGGAAACCTCCGCCGGTGACCGTTTCGCGGGATTGCCGTTGGCGTCCAAGGAAGCGTTGTGGCAGTCGGTCAAATATCCGATGGCCGACAGCTAGCAGCCGGGAGGAATGCGGTAGCGTAAGGCGCCAGCATGCGCCAACCCAGGGTTTCGTACAGCGCCCGCCCCTGATCGGTGGCAACCAGTGCGTGCCTGGAGGTATCCAAGGCCCGTTGCGCGCCAAGCAGCGCCATTACCGCCGTCCCAAGGCCGCGCCGCCGATGATCGGCGCTGGTGACGATCCGGTCATAGCAGAAGACCCCGTTGATTTCAGCAGCGTAGCCGCTCGCCGCGAGCGACCCGTCGGGGGCGGTGATCGCAATTTGGTGGGCGCCCTCGGTGGTTTGAATGGTGGCGGTATAGCCTGTTGGAAGAGCCGTTCTGACGGAAATCTCAGGCGCGGTCATGAACCACGAACATGGATCAAGTTGCCACCCAGCGGGCAGAAGCGCGGCCAGAACGGCATCGGCGGCACACAGTTTGAGGAGCACGTCAGGCCGGCCGATCGTTGCCGCCAAGTCGGCAATGCGGTTATCGGGTGCCGCGAACACGTAGCGACACCATTCCGCATCGCTTCTCGTATCCACGCGCCAGCCGCCATGCGTCGCCATCGGAGCGGGCAAGCCCCGCGCCACCGACCGCGCAGCGAGCCAGCCACGGAGCAAGCCCGGATCGACGCCCTCAGCGCTGGCTGAACCGCGCATATTCGCGTTCGTCCATCCGGACATCATAGACCGCGAGATCACCTTCGACCGACTGCCCCAGCACATCGCCGTGCGAATGGAGCCATGCCGCCCCGGCGCCGTCCCCGGCATCAAGCATGATGGTATAGCGCCGGTGTGAAGAGGTCAGCAACGCGGCAACGGTGTCGAGCAGCCCCGAGACCCCTTCCCCGCTCAGCGCCGACAGCGCGACGACATCGTCGCGCCGCGCCGCTTCGCCCACCATTTGCTCACGCTCGTCGGCGTCGAGCAAGTCGAGCTTGTTCCATGCCTCGATCCGCGGGACCGAGAGATCGACGCCGATATCCCGCAGCACCGACTCAACGTCGTCGCGCTGGGCGATCGTATCGGGATGCGCGATGTCGCGGACGTGGATCAGCAGGTCGGCGGAAACGACTTCCTCAAGCGTCGCCTTGAACGCCGCGACCAATTGCGTCGGCAGTTCGGAGACAAAACCAACCGTGTCGGACAGGATCGCCTTGTCGATGCCGGGCAACGCGATTTGGCGCAGCGTCGGGTCTAGTGTGGCGAACAGCAGATCCTCTGCCATGACGTCAGCGCCCGTCATCCGGTTGAAAAGTGTGGATTTTCCGGCATTGGTATAACCGACGAGCGCAATCACCGGCCATGGCGCGCGCTGGCGGCGGTCGCGGTGCAGGCCGCGGGTGCGGGCGACCTGTTCGAGCTCCTTCTTCAACCGCGCCATCCGGTCGCGGATCAAGCGCCGATCGGCCTCGATCTGCGTTTCGCCCGGGCCGCCGAGGAAGCCGAAACCGCCGCGCTGACGTTCCAAGTGAGTCCAGCTGCGCACCAGCCGCCCCGCTTGATAATCGAGATGCGCGAGTTCGACCTGGAGCCGCCCTTCGGCGGTCGCGGCGCGCTCCCCGAAGATTTCGAGGATTAAGCCAGTGCGGTCGATCACCTTGGCCGACAACGCCTTTTCGAGGTTGCGCTGCTGCACCGGGGTCAAGCTCGCATCGAACACAACGAGTTCGGCCTCGACCATCCGCACCGTCGCGGCGAGCGCCTCAAGCTGGCCCTTGCCGATCAGAGTCGAGGGCTGGAGCGCACGGACCTTGATCGCGACGCGCTCGACCACTTCGACGTGGATCGCCATCGCGAGGCCCGCCGTCTCGGCCAGCCGCGCCTCGGCATCGCGCGTCGATGCGCCGGTATCGGGGTATATGACAACAGCCTTGGCACCGCGCGCTACGTCGTCGCGATCACGTTCAAATCCGTTAGTGAAATTTGGGGTCAATCGTCGTCCGAACCTGCTGTTTCATCAGCCAAATTGAGGGGGTGTGCGGGCTGGATCGTCGAGACCGCATGTTTATAGACAAGCTGCGCCATGCCGTCGCGCTGGAGCAGCATGCAGAACAGGTCGAAAGCGGCGATCTGCCCCTGCAGCATGACGCCGTTGACGAGGAACATCGTCACATTATCTTCCGACTTGCGCACCGCGTTAAGGAAGATTTCCTGGAGCAACGGCGCTTTTTTCTGGGCCTCGCCCACGGCGTTGATGATCGCGTCGATATCGACCGTGTTCGACGGCATGATCGTCGAAATCGCGTGTTTGTAGATCAATTGCGACTGGCCATCGCGGCGCAGCAGAACCGAAAAATTGTCGAACCAGGTAACGATGCCTTGGAGCTTTACGCCCTTAACGAGGAACATCGTGATCGGGGTTTTCGAGCGGCGCAGCGCGTTGAGGAAGAGGTCTTGCAGCGAGGTATGTTTGTCGGCCATCGGTCGATCCTATGTTTTTGGCAGGTGATTCCTGCGGTGCGCCGGTTCCGGCGTCGAGGTTGCGCGTTATGCACAATGCTAATCTAGGGAGCCGCATACGGTTCGTCCATGGGCGATGCGCGTGACCGACAACCGATCGCGTAAAGTCACAAAGGTTAGGCCATTGGCGTGTTTTTGCGCAGGCGATCAGCCCGTAGACCTAGTCTCGACATATTCGAGCGTCTCGGCATTCCGCAGATCACGCGGGTCGGCAGCGATTTTAAAGAGCGTCGCCAGTATCGCACGGGCGTAGGCGTGTAGGAAAGCGGGAAGCGGTGGCGGCCCCTGGTGCCGCCACCGCTTCCCTGCCGCGCTTCAATAGGCTGCCGACAGCGTCACGAAGAATTGACGCGGCGCGATCGGATAGGCCGAATAGCTGTTGGTGGCCGATCCGATCGACAAGGTCGATACGCCCTTTTCGTCGGTCAGGTTGGTGATGTTGAGCGACAGTTCGATCTTACGCCGTGGCAGCACGTCCTCGGGAAGGCGTGCGGCCAGCCGCAGCGACGTCAGGAAATAGCCCGAGACACTCGCATCGTTGGTGAAGGTGCTGAAACGGCGACCGACATAATCGCCAAACACCTGCGCCTCGAATGGGCCGACCGACAGCGTGGCGACGGTCTTGTTCAGCCATTTGGGCGTGCCGGGCAATTGCTTGCCGCAGGTTGGAACGACCCCGCCGGTGACGAGATAGCCGCCGATGCAGGTCCCGGTAGCGTTGCCGATGCCGATCGCACTTGAGAAATAGTCGCTGCGATATTTCGAGAGATTGTAGGAGGTCGCGTTGTAGAGTGAGAAAGCGCGACCGAGGCGGAGCGTGAAGGCGGCATCGACACCATCGGTGTGTACGTTGCCGACATTGACGAGGATCGAGGTGCCCCCGGTGATGCCACCACCGGCAATGCCGCCCGGATTGGTCGAGATCGCCAGCAACCGATCGATGAAAGTGACGTGGTAATAGTTGATCTGCGCTTCCAGCCCAATCCCGTTGGAAAAACTGCGTTTTGTGCGGAAGCCGCCTTCATAGGTCCAGCTGCTCTCGGGCTTGCCCTGCGTGGCAAAGGTGTCGAACGCCGCTTGGCTGCCCGTGAACCATGGGCCGCCACCGCCCGCCAGATACGCCTGATACTGGCGCAAATTCTTCTGGACGTTGAAATAGAGCTGCTCATGCCCGTTGAAATCGTAATTGGCGCCGACCGCGGGCAGGAACCAGCGGAGCGTATTGATCTTGCCCTGCGGCAGGCCGCCGGCGAGGCCTGAAAGCGATCCGGCGCGGGGCTGAACCGGGAAGCGGCCATCGGCCCATTGCGCGCTGGTTTTGAACCCGGCCTGGAGCAGCAGTTTGTCGGTTGCCTGCCACGTGTCCTGCAGGTGGAGCTGGAGCTGGTTGATCCGCGCCTCACCCTGATATTGTGTGAACAGCGGCGCGGCGGCGCTGAGCGGGCGGATGTAAGGCGAGCTCGAACCCGGATTGTTGACATCGACAGCATACCAGCGGCGCCACTGCGTCGTGCTGTTATGTTCGAACCAGCCGCCCAATTCGATCTTGTGGTCGCCAAGATCGATGTTGAGCGCCGAGATGATGCCTTCGCGATCGATGCGATATTCGGTTGTGCGCGTGATCAGGCCCGAACCGCCAGTTGCGACGACCAGAGCGGCACCAGCCGCTGCAGCCTGTGAGTCGGTCAGCGCCGTACATGCCGCCGGACGGACGCCGTTATTGTTGCCGCTGAAACGGCAATTGGTCGGGAGCGTTGCGTAGGCAGGATCGAGATAAGCCTGCGCCACCGTGATCGACTGGCCAAGCGGACCGGCGACGACGCCGGCCCCATCATTGTGATGGAAATAGCCTGTAGTCGACCAATTGATCCGATCCGACAGATGCGCATCGTAGCGCGCATAACCCAGATAATCGGTGCGCTGCGCATCCGAATAATAGTTGCGGTAATTGCCGCCCTCTGCCGCCGGCGAATTGCCGAGCGCACTCAGATAGGGATTCCGATATCCGGCAAAGTCCGGGTAAAAGAAGGGTTTGGTATAGGGCGTGTAGAGCTGCACCGCCGTGGCGGTGCCACCGGCCGATGGCTTGAAGAAGGTGGTCGCGTCTTCGTTCGGCTGGGTAAAATCGTTATAGTCGAAATAGAGCGTCAGCTTGCCGACCTTGTCGTCATGGACGAACTTGGCGTTCGCCTGATACCCGCCCTGCAAGCCGTTGAAATCCCACGCCCGAGCGCGTTGCCGCGCGCCCGAGAGGTAGGCGGAGTTCCCGTTACCGAAGGTGCCGGTGTCGATCCGAACGAAGGTGCGCGACGTGCCATAACTGCCCACGGTCTGCGTCGCCTGCGCGCCGAGGCGCTTGAGCGGATCGGACGAAAACGTCTCGACCGTGCCGCCGAGATTGCTGTTCGATGCGGTCGCAAGATCGCCCGCACCGGTCGACACGACGACGCGACCGACATTCTCCGAAATCACCGCGCGCTGCGGCGAAAGGCCGTTGTAATTGCCATAGCTCTGGTCGCCGAGCGGAACCCCGTCCATCGTGTAGCCGAGCTGGTTGCCCGCGAAGCCGTGGATGAAAATTTGCGCGTTCTGCTCGTTATAGCCCCACGGATCGGCCGTGATGTAGAGCACGCCGGGCAGCGTCTGGATCGCCTTGAGCGGCGAAATACCCGGTAGCAGCTTCTGGATTTCGGTACCGGGAAGCGTGGTTGCGGACCGGGTCGATTTCGCGGTGACGACGATATCGCTGCCGGCATCCTCCGGTGCGGCGACGGCAGGCGCGGCCGGCGCGGCATCCTTGGCGAAGGCCGGAGCCGCGGCGACGGCGGTCGCAAGGGCGAACAAAGAAATGGCAGCTTGAAGCGCGTAACGATTGGACATTGGGGCCCCCCCGGGAAAAGCAGAAAACAGCTTGCGGCGGGGCTAGGCGTGGATTGCGTCGTCGCCATTAACCTTTGGCGTCGGTTTGATGAAGTCTGCGCGGCAGATAAAAGACAAGCGCCAATCTGCGCGCGACCGACGGACCGGGTGCGCCTGGCCGCTACTCCTCGCGCACCTCAGTAATTCCGAGCAGCTTCAGCTTACGGTGCAATGCCGACCGCTCCATCCCGATGAAGTTCGCGGTGCGCGAGATGTTCCCCGAAAAGCGCCGGATCTGCACGCGCAGATATTCGCGTTCGAATGTTTCACGCGCCTCGCGCAAGGGGGAGCCCATGATCGCGGTGTTGCCGCCGCCGATTTCGCCCGGATCGCCCAAGATGTCGGCGGGGAGCATATCGAGGTCGATCCGCCCGATGCGATCACCCGGTGCCATAATGATCGTGCGCTCGACGACATTGCGGAGCTGTCGGACGTTGCCGGGCCATTCGTAATTCTGCAGCGCGACCATCGCCTCGGGCATCACGGCGGGGGTCGGGACGCGGCGTTCATTGGCGTAATGCGCCATGAAGTGATCGACCAGCGGGGGAATGTCCTCGCGCCGTTCGGCCAGACCGGGAATGGCGATCGGGACGACGTTGAGGCGGTAATACAGGTCTTCACGAAAGCGGCCTTCGGCGATTTCGTGCGTCAGTTCGCGCGCAGTGGCAGAGACGACGCGGACATCAACCTTCACCACGCGCTGCCCGCCAACCCGGCTGAAGCTTTGTTCGGTCAGCACGCGCAGGATCCGGCCTTGCGTCGCGATCGGCATGTCGGCAATTTCATCGAGGAACAGCGTCCCGCCATGCGCCTGTTCGAGCAGCCCGGAGCGGACGAGTTGCCCCCCCTCCTCTACCCCGAACAACTCCTCTTCGACGCGCTCGGGCGTCATGCGCGCGGCGTTGACGACGATGAAGGGTGCCTCGGCGCGCTGGCTCCAGCCGTGGAGCAAGCGCGCGGCGACTTCCTTGCCGACGCCCGCCGCACCCATGATCAGCACGCGGCTGCCGGTCGAGGCGACGCGTTTCAGCGTGGCGCGCACGCCGTTGATCGCGCCGGAATTGCCGGTGAGATCGCTATCGCGCCCGACGACGGCGCGCAGGCTCGCCACCTCGCGGCGCAAGCGCTCTGTTTCGGTCGCGCGCGCGACCATCAGCAGCAGCCGTTCGGCCTGGAACGGCTTTTCGATAAAATCGGCGGCACCGCGGCGGATCGCAGCGACGGCAGTGTCGAGATTGCCGTGGCCCGAGATCATCAGCACCGGGATCGACGGATCGCGCAGCTTGATCTCGTCGAGCAGTTCGAGCCCGTCGAGCCGCGAGCCCTGCAACCACACGTCGAGCAGCACCAGCGACGGGCGCCGAACCGAGATCGCCTCGAGCGCCGAATCGCTGTCGGCGGCGGTGCGGGCACCATAGCCCTCGTCTTCGAGAACACCGGCGACCAGATCGCGAATATCGCGTTCGTCATCAACGACAAGGATGTCGAGGGGCATGGGCTCAGGTCCGGTTCTGCTGGAGTTCGGGGATGCGCGCGTCGACAATGCCCCCATTGCCGTCGTTCGAATGGTCGCTATCGAGATTGGCGAGCATGGCTGTGTCGAAACTGGCGGTCACGATCGTGCCGCCGCCGGGGCGATCGTCAAACGCGATCGTGCCGAAATGCTCCTCAACGATTTTCTTGACGATCGCGAGGCCCAGCCCGGTGCCGCGCGCGCGGGTGGTGACGTAGGGCTCGACGATGCGGTCGCGCGCGGCGGGAAGGCCGATGCCGGTGTCGGCGAGGCCGATGGTGATGCGGCCGTCGGCCTCGTTCAGCGTCATCGCGATGCGCGCTTCGCGCGCGTCGAGATTGGCCTCGACCGCCTCGACCGCATTCTTGACGATGTTGGTCAGCGCCTGGCCGATCTGGCGGCGGTCGCAGACGAGCGTCGGGCCGGGATCGTCATGCGCTAGCGTGAAGGCAATGCCGGGATGCGCGACTTCGTGGAGAAACAGCGTCTGGCGCGCGATATCGACCAGCGATTCGGCGCGAAACACCGGCTTTGGCATCCGTGCAAAGGACGAGAATTCATCGACCATCCGACGCAGATCGCCGACTTGCCGCACGATCGTGTCGGTCAGGCGTGCGAAGGTCGTGTCCTCAGGGTCGATTTGCTTGCCGTAGCGCCGCTGGAGCCGTTCGGCGGCGAGTTGGATCGGGGTGAGCGGGTTCTTGATCTCATGCGCGATGCGGCGCGCGACATCGGACCAGGCGGCGCGGCGCTGATCGAGCAATTGCCCGGTAATGTCGTCGAAGGTCAGGATCGGGCCTTCCGCCGCACGCGTCACCTTGACCGCGAGCGTGCGCGCTTCGTTGCCCGCGCCGAGTTCGACGATCGCCTCGCGGTCATGACCTTCGAGCAATGTGGCGAGTTCGGGCGAGATCATGGCGAGCGGCTTTCCGACCGGCAGATCGTTGGCACCGTCGAGCAATGCGACCGCGGAACTGTTGATCAGGCGGATCGTCCCGTCGTGCGCGACCGAGATGACGCCAGCGGAAACGCCCGACATCACCGCCTCGATCAACGCGCGGCGGCTTTCCAAGGTGTTGGTTTGGGCCTGCAGCCGCTCCGTCATTTGGTTGAAAGCGAGACCTAAGGTGCCGATCTCATCCTCGACCTTGGGTGCGGGCACCCGTGCGGTCAAATCGCCGCCCGCGACACGCTGCGCCGCACCGACCAGCTCGCCGACCGGTCGGACCAAGCGATCCGCCGCTTCCAGCGCAATCCACACCGCCAGCGCGACGATCAGCAGCGAAATCGCCAACAAGGCGGCATTGAATTTCAGCTGGAGCGATTGCGACCGCACCAGCAAATCGCGATAGCTCGATAGCAAGGCCACGCTGCGCCGCGACTGCGCCTCCATCACGCGCACGTCCGATATCGCCACCGTCAGATAGAAGACATTGGTCGTGCCGGGCAGGACCGTCAGCGTTTTGATCCGATCGCCCTTCACCGTCGTGATGCTCGGCACATCGCGCTCCACGCGGGCGATATCGTTCGGCGTCACCTCCTGTGCCAGATCGAGCCGATCGGGGTTAAGGCTGGCGATTTCCTGAAACTTTCCGCCGGGCGAATAGACAAACAGAAAGCCGTCGGAGAGACTGCGGAAGAAGATCTCGCGATTGAAATAGGCTACGAATTGCGGGGATTTGGTGCGTTCGATAAAGTCGGGACCGACGAAATCCTGTGAGATCGCATTGGCTGACGTCACCGTCGCATCCTGCCAGCGGTGCAGCATCTGCTCATACGACGTCTTGGCGACGCCGGTGGCGTTCTCGATCATGGCGCGTGCCTGATCGGAATACCAGAACTGGACACCATATTGGAACAGAAGCGAGGCGAACACGACGACGAACAGCGTTGGTACCGCCGCAATCACCGAGAATAAGGCGACCAGCCGGACGTGTAACCGGGCGCGCCCGCCGATCGGCGAGCGCGCCGCGCGACGCATCGCGATCCGGCGCCCGATCAGGACGAGCAATGCGATCCCGGGCAGCAAATTGGCGACGAGCAACAGCGCGACGACCGGCGGCGTCAAAATTTTCTGCGGGCCGGTCCCGGACGCAATAATAAAATAGCTGCCGATGGCGATCGCACCGGCGATCAGCAGCACACCCAGCTCGGCAAAGGACGCGATCGTCAAGCCGCGCTTTTCGTCGCGCTGGTGCAAACTCGAAGCCGAAGCGTCCCTCATCGTGACATTCCTACAACGCAACCGTTGCCGAGAAAACACACAAATGCGTCATCCGTCGCGGTGACGAACCGACCGACCGCCCACATAACGCGAATTCAGGGGTCAATTCCCAGAATATCGAGCCGTTTGCGCAGCGTATTGCGGTTTATCCCAAGGGCGCGCGCCGCGCGCAGCTGGTTCTGGCCGTGGCGCGCGAGGAGCGCCTCAATCAACGGGCGTTCGACCTCGGCGATGATGCGATCGTAGAGCGTACCGTCGTCGAGCGCGGCGGGTTCCTCGATCGCGAGGCGCTCGATCCGCGCACGGATCGCGGCGTCGATCCCGGCGTCACCCAGCGCCGACGCCGACGGCATGACGCCACCTAAGCCCCCGCCCAGCATCACGCGGATCTCATCCGCGTCGATTCGCTCGTCGCGCGCGAGCACGGCGACGCGCCGCATCATGTTTTCGAGTTCGCGGACGTTGCCGGGCCAGTCATAGGCTTCGAGCACGGCGATCGCATCGGGATCAAGCTGCTTGCGCGGCAAGCCATCCTCGGCGGCGCGATCGAGGAAGTGGCGCGCGAGCAAGGGAATGTCCTGCCGACGCCCGCGCAACGCCGGGAGCATGACCGGCACCACGTTGAGGCGGTAGAACAAATCCTCACGAAACTGCCCGTTCGCGACCAAAACGGAGAGCTCACGATTGGTCGCCGCGACGATGCGCACGTCGGCGCGGATCGTACGCGCGCCGCCGACCGTGGTGAATTCCCCCGATTGCAGCACGCGCAGCAGCCGGGTTTGCGCCTCCATCGGCATGTCACCGATTTCATCGAGGAACAATGTGCCGCCCGCGGCTTGCTCGAACCGCCCGGCCGAGCGCGCTTGCGCGCCGGTGAAAGCGCCGCGTTCGTGGCCGAAGAGTTCCGCCTCGATCAATTCGCGCGGGATCGCCGCCATGTTGAGCGCGATGAAGGGCGATCGGCGGCGCGGCCCCAGATCATGAATCGCGCGCGCGACGAGCTCCTTGCCGGTGCCTGATTCGCCCGACACCAGCACGGTCAGATCGTTCGACACGACGCGGGCGATGATTCGGTACACGTCCTGCATCGCAGGGCTGCGCCCGATCAGCGGGAGCGCGGTATCGTCGGCGTCGATCGGCTCCACCGCGCCGCCCGATCCGCGCGCGAGCGCGCTCTGCACGGTGCGCGACAGGGCATCGAGGTCGAATGGCTTGGGCAGATAATCGAACGCGCCGACCTCGGTCGCGCGCACGGCGGTGGTCAGCGTATTCTGCGCCGACAGCACGATCACGGGCAGCCCGGGATGCTGCCGCACGACGCGGTCGACCAGATCGAGCCCATTGCCGTCGGGCAGGACGACATCGCTGATCAGCACATCGGGTGGGTTGGCGGCAAGCTGCACCTCGGCCTCGGCGATCGACGCGGCGGTGGTGATGCGGTGGCCGTCGCGCTTGAGCGCCTGCCCCACGACAGTGCGGATCGCGGCGTCATCATCGACGACGAGGATTCGTCCGGTGCGGTTCATGCCGTCCCGCCCGTTTGAAGGCCGCGGGGCAACATGATCCGAAAGACCGTCATCGGCGGGGTTCCTTCGCGCGCAAACTGAATGATGCCGCCCATGTCGCGCACCAATTTGTCGACCAACGCGAGGCCGAGCCCCTGTCCCTCGGGCTTGCCCGAAATGAACGGGTCGAAGAGATGGTCGGCAATGTCGGCGGGCGGGCCAGGGCCGTTGTCGATCACGCAAATCTCGATCGGCAGCGGCGTGCGCGGCTTGCCCGGCGCGGGGGCGATCGCCATACCGTGGCGGTATGCCGTCGCCAGCGTAATGCGCCCATTGGCCTGATCGCGCACCGCCTCGCTCGCATTTTTGAGCAAATTGAGCACGACCTGCAGCGTCGCGTCGCGATCGAGCTGGACCGGCGGCAGCGACGGGTCAAAGCGCTCCTCGATCGTGAGGTGCCGCCCGAACCCGGCAAGTGCGACACGACGTGCATGATCGAGCAGCGGGTAGATATTCTCGGGTGCCAGTTTCAACGGCCGCGTATCGGTGAAATCCTGCATCCGGTCGATCAAGGCGGCGATGCGGTCGACTTCGGTGGTGATGAGCGTGGTCAGCTCCTCCGCCCCCTTCCCCTTCGACAGCAATTGCGCGGCACCCCGAATGCCCGAAAGCGGGTTCTTGATCTCATGCGCGAGCATCGCCGCTGCGCCGATCGCCGCGCGCGCGGCGGCGGCGCGGTCGGCGCTATGGCCCATCCGGCGCGAGGTGGCGGCATGGTGGAGCGTGATCGTGCGCCAGCCGGGATGATCGGCGATCAGCGTCTCGATATAATCGACACGGATCTTCGCGCCGCGCCGCAGCGCGATTTCGGTATCGAATGCGGCGAGGCCGTGATTGTCGCGCGGATTTTGCTCCTCGGGCGCCCGCATCACCGCGGCGAGCGGTTGCCCCAGCATCGCGCGCTCGGATAAATTGAGCAGCGCTTCGCACTCGGCATTGGCGTGTACGATGCGCGTGTCGGGATCGATGACCAAAACCGCGACCGGGAGCGCGGCAAACAGATCACCGAAATCGGGCGCGCCCCTTTTGTTCACCCGAGCCTCGCTCACGCGGCGGCGCGGCTGCACCAGGGGGCGTAGAATTCGGCGAGCATCGCTTGCACGACTTTGTGATCGGGGATCTGATTGACCTTGTTGCGGAATTCCGCCGATCCGTGGAGGCCGCGCGTGTACCAGCCGATATGTTTGCGCGCCATGTTGACGCCGGTCTCGATACCATAGTGACTGAGCATTGCATCGTAATGCTCTGCGATCACCGTATATTGCTCCTCGATCGACGGATCGGCGACGCGGCGACCCTGCGCGAACCATTCCATCACCTGGCCGAGCAGCCACGGGCGTCCGTACGATCCACGCCCGATCATCACGCCGTCAGCGCCTGATTGCGCGAGCGCGGCTTCGGCGTCTTCGATCGAACAAATGTCGCCATTGGCGATGACCGGGATCGACACCGCATCCTTGACGGTGCGGATAAAGGCCCAGTCGGCACTGCCCTTATACATCTGATTACGCGTGCGGCCGTGGACGGTGACGAGCTTGACGCCAAGATCCTGCGCGATCTGCGCGAGTTGCGGCGCGTTGAGGCTGGCATGATCCCAGCCCATCCGCATCTTCAGCGTGACGGGCACGCTGACGGCATCGACCACGCCCTTGATGATCGCGCCCGCCATGTCGAGATCGCGCATCAGCGCCGAGCCGGCATCGCCATTGGTGACCTTGCGCACCGGGCAGCCCATGTTGATGTCGATGATCGCGGCACCACGATCCTCACTTAGCTTTGCCGCTTCGCCCATTTCATACGGCGTGCAGCCGACAAGCTGCATCGACACGGGGTCCTCGATCGGGTGCCATGCCGCCTTTTGCAGCGACTGGCGCGTCTCGCGGATTGCAGCCTGGCTCGCGACCATCTCGGTGACGTTGAGGCCGGAGCCGTAACGGCGCACCAGCGTGCGGAACGGCATGTCGGTGACACCCGTCATCGGCGCGAGGATCACCGGCGCGGCGATCGTCACGGGGCCGATCTGCAAGGGGGCAAGGGTCTGGGGAGTCACGGGATCGGGTTTGCCTTAAAATCAGGCAGCGCGTAGCCGAATGGCGGCGTTGCGGCAAGGCTCGCGGGGTGGGCGCACGGGGTGGGCTGGCGGGGCCGCGTCGGTTGGGCTAGGCGCACGCCCATGACCTCTGGAAAGACCGCCGCGATCATCGTAGCCGCCGGCACCGGCGTGCGCTCGGGCAGTGCGGCGCCCAAACAATATGCGCTGCTCGGCGGCAAGCCGGTGCTGGCGTACAGTCTTGCGGCGCTGCGCGGGCATCCGGCGATCGATCGCGTCGTTGTGGTGATCGGTGCGGGGCAGGAAGCGGCGTTGCGCGAGGCGGTCGGCGATGTCGAATATGTGATCGGCGGTGCGACGCGGCGAATGTCGGTGCTGGCGGGATTGGAAGCCCTGGCCTCCTCTACCGGTCACCCCGGCCCTGTGCCGGGGTCAACCGTGCCGCACGATTTGCAGCCGGTAGGCGTGAACAGCGGTGGACCCCGGCACGAGGCCGGGGTGACGGTTGGAGTTAAGATTGAGCGCGTGCTGATCCACGATGCCGCTCGCCCGTTTCTGTCGGCGGACGTCATCGATCGGCTGCTTGCGCCGCTCGATGCGTATGAGGGAGCGATCCCCGCACTCCCTGTTGCCGATACGCTCGTACGCTACGACGGGATGATCGGCGAAACCGTTCCACGCACTGATTTGTATCGGGTCCAGACCCCGCAGGCGTTTGTGTTTGATGCGGTCCTTGCGGCGCATCGTGGTTGGTCTGGGCCTGAACCGACCGACGACGCTCAGATGGTCCGCGATACTGGCCATGAAGTCACGATTGTTCTCGGAGACCCCATGCTCGAAAAAATCACCCACCCCGCCGACTTCGCCGCCGCCGAAGCGCGGCTGGCGGCGTCGATGCGATCGCGCACCGCGACCGGTTTCGACGTCCACCGGCTCGAGGCGGGCGAGGAATTGTGGCTCGGCGGAGTGTTGATCCCGCACGACAAGGGCTTGTCGGGGCATAGCGATGCCGATGTCGCACTCCACGCCATCACCGATGCGTTGCTCGGCACGATCGCGGCGGGCGATATCGGGACGCACTTCCCGCCGAGTGATCCGCAGTGGCGCGGGGCCGATTCGGCGCAGTTTCTCCAGCATGCCGCGTCACTGATTACGGCGCGCGGCGGAATCATCGACTTCATCGACCTCACCCTGATCTGCGAGGCCCCCAAAATCGGGCCGCATCGCAGTGCGATGCGTGATCGCATCGCGGCGCTCTTGCAGGTCGGCGTGGATCAGGTCAGCATCAAGGCGACAACGACCGAGCGGCTCGGCTTTGCCGGGCGTGGCGAGGGCATTGCCGCGCAAGCCGCCGCGACAGTGCGGATTCCGGAGACGCGATGATGGACACGATCCTGCCCGCAGAACTGGTCGATGCCGCGCGCAAGGTAGTCGCCGCCAACCTTGCAGCCGGACGCCGCGTGACACTCGCCGAAAGCTGCACCGGCGGGCTGGTCGCGGCGGCAATCACCGAGATTGCAGGGTCGTCTGAGATGTTTGAATGCGGCTTCGTGACCTATTCGAACGACGCCAAGCTGGAAATACTCCACGTCAGCATCGACGTGTTGGAGACGTTCGGCGCGGTGTCGGTCGCGACCGCGTGGAGCATGGCGCAAGGCGCGCTCGAGGCAAGCGGTGCGGATGTCGCCGTCGCGATCACCGGGGTGGCGGGGCCAGGCGGTGGCAGCGAGAAGAAGCCGGTTGGGACGGTCGTGTTCGCGCGGGCCGAACGCGGGGCCGATCCGGGCAATGTTGTCGCTGATCGCAAGGATTTCGGCGATCTCGGGCGCGGTGGCGTGCGGCTTCAGGCGGCGCTGTGTGCGCTCGAGCTGCTGATGCCGCCGGAGCCGGAGCCGGACGCCGACGCGGCGCCGTAAAGCACTGCCGCGCGATCCTCGAACGCGCCGATCATCTTGCGCAAGGCGCTGCCGAACACTTGTCCGGCAAGCATTTCGAACACCCGGTTCTTGAACGCAAAATCGACGGTGAAATCCACCGCGCAGCCATTTGCGTCAGGCCGGAAAATCCAGTCGTTGCGCAGATATTTCAGCGGACCGTCGAGGTACTCGACATGGATGCGGTTCGGGCGATCCTTATCGACCTTAGACGTGAAGGTCTCGCGCAGGCCCTTGAAGCCCACGATCATGTCGGCGACCACTTGGGTGTCGGTGTTTGACCGGACGCGGATCGCCGAGACCCAAGGCAGAAATTCGGGATAGCGCGCCACATCGGCGACCAGATCGAACATCTGTTCGGGCGTGTAGGGCAGCCGGCGCGTTTCGTTATGCCTTGGCAAGTTTCGCCTCGCGCGCCGCCCGCATCCTGGCGAAATCATCGCCTGCGTGATAGCTCGACCGCGTCAGCGGCGACGCCGCGACGAGCAGGAACCCCTTTGCACGCGCGATCGCCGCATAGGCATCGAACGTGGCGGGCGGGACGAAATCGATCACTTTGGCGTGGCGCGGGGTGGGTTGCAGATATTGCCCCATCGTCAGGAAATCGATCTCGGCGCTGCGCATGTCGTCCATCACCTGATGCACTTCGAGCCGCTCCTCGCCCAAGCCCAGCATGACGCCCGATTTGGTGAAGATGCGGGGATCGTGGCGCTTGACGCTCTCCAACAGCCGCAGCGACGCGTAATAGCGGGCACCGGGGCGGATCGTGGGGTAGAGCCGCGGTACGGTTTCGAGATTGTGGTTGTACACGTCGGGGCCAGCCTCGACGATCGATTCGATCGCGGCCTGCGGCTTGTTGCGGAAATCAGGCGTGAGGATTTCGATCGTCGTGTTGGGGGTGGTGCGGCGCAGGGCCTCGATCACCTTGACGAATTGCGACGCGCCGCCATCGGGCAAATCGTCGCGGTCAACCGAGGTGATGACGATATGTTCGAGCCCGAGCTCAGCGGCAGCATCGGCGGTGTGCTGCGGTTCGAGCATGTCGACCGCACGCGGCATGCCGGTCTTGACGTTGCAGAACGCGCAGGCGCGCGTGCACGTGTCGCCGAGGATCATCACGGTCGCGTGTTTCTTGGTCCAGCATTCGCCGATATTGGGGCAGGCCGCTTCCTCGCACACGGTGTTGAGGTTGAGGCGGCGCATCATCGCCTTGGTCTCGGCAAAGGCAGTGCCGCCGGGAGCCTTGACCCGGATCCAGTCTGGCTTGCGCTCTCGGGGCAGGCGGGCGAGCGGGGACATCTCATTCATGCCTAAGCAGATAGCGACTGATGCGTGCGCTTGCCAGCCCCTCCCTCTCGCCCGTACAGCGCGGGCATGGCCGATTTTACCGAACTGCTCGCTGGCTATGGCCGGTTTCGTGTCCATGACTGGACTCGCCAGCGCGATCGCTGGGCCGAATTGTCCGAAGGGCAAAGCCCCAAGGTGATGATCATCGCCTGTTCGGACAGCCGAGTCGACCCGGCGCAGGTGTTCGACACCTCGCCCGGCGAGATCTTCGTCGTGCGCAACGTCGCCAATCTGGTGCCGCCGTTCGAACTCGACGGGAAGCGGCATGGCGTCTCGGCCGCGCTCGAATTCGCGGTGACTCAGTTGCAAGTGTCCGAAATCGTCGTGATGGGCCACGGGTCGTGCGGCGGCGTGCATGCCGCGCTGACTCAGGCGTTCGACGGCAAGGCACCGGGCGAAGGCGGGTTCATCGCGCATTGGGTCGACATGCTCGACGACGCGCGCGATCGAGTGATCGCCACGCACGGGACAGGCCCGGATGCGCTGCACGCGCTCGAACTCGAGACGGTGCGCGTCAGCATCGCCAATTTGCGCACCTTCCCCTGCATCCCCGAGCGCGAAGCCGCGGGCACGCTGCGGCTGCGCGGGGCGTATTTCGCGATTGCCGACGGTGTGTTGCATGTGATGGACGATGATGGGGAATTCGCGCCTGCCTGACACGCGCGATTGCTGCGTGTGGGGTGTTCGCCTAGGATGATGCCATGAGACCCAATACGCTCCGGCTGCTGCGCCGCTATCACCATTATCTCGGCCTGTTCTTTGCGCCGATGATCCTGCTGTTCGCGATCAGCGGGGCGCTCCAGACGTTCCGCTTGCAAGAGGCAAAGGGCTATGGCGGTCCGCCGCCGAACTGGATTGTCTGGCTGGCAAGCGTGCATAAGGACCAGGGACCGCCGCGTGAACCGCGTGCAGAGAAGCCCAAGCCCGCGGGCGAGGCGGCGAAGCCGCGGGTCGAGGCCCCCCGGACTGGGCCAAAGCGCCCCTCCCCGCTGCCGCTCAAGATTTTCGTCGTATTGCTGGCGATCGCGCTGGCGATTTCGACGATCATGGGGATCGTGATCGCGCTCGCCAACCGTGCGATGCGGCGGGTTTCGATCGTCCTGCTCATGCTCGGCACGGTGGTGCCAATCGTGTTGTTGTGGGTTTGAGCTAGAGTCTGACTCGCCCGTCTTGAATCGTGAGGATTCCCATTGGGCTGCGTTTGTGATTCACTCTGCGGGCTGAGCAGGGAGGATACGGTGCGAGCCTATTC
>NZ_BMDW01000010.1 GCF_014636175.1 Sphingomonas psychrolutea
ACGCGGCGAAAACCGAAATCCCCATAGGTCAGCACGCGTGGCCCGCGGCTTCCTGCTTTGGAGGATATCGTACGCCTGCCGGCATCCGATATCCTTCACAGAACCGGACCTACGCTACCTTCGTGATCGCGCGGGTGAGGAATTCGATCTCGCCAAGCGCGCTGGCGTCGCTGCTCCCGAGCAGGAGATAGCCCAAAGAATACTCATAGTATACGCTGACAATATCGTCGCCGAAATGTAATTCTCCCTCCACGAAATCCTCGCCCTCTTCATAGAGAGGGAGGTCGAGCGCGGACGGTTTGGCGTGCGCAATAATCGACGTGATCTCATCCAATGCTTGCCTGAACGGGATGCTATGGTCGCCAGCAGGCCCAAGCCAGTAGACCAACTCCTTACCGAACTGGGGATTAGGCTTGACCAGCGGAGCGGAGTGAACCTTTAGCACCCCGTCCTTATGCCGAATGCATAGCCGGAGGACAATGTCCGCTGACCACCCACGTTCGGTCCTTCGCACTGTCCTACATCGCGCCAGCCTGTCATGCTCGCGGTCCGCTCTTTCAAACCGTCGAACTCATCCTGCCGCGGGAGCCAAGAAAACCCGCGTGATGGTGCGACTCTGTGTGACTTTAGCCACAAAAACAGGCATCTCCAACAGGCTAGAGCCCGGTCTTGCGGCACCGGTCCGAGCAATAAACGACCTTCTCCCAATCGCGCGCCCATTTCTTGCGCCACGTGAAGGGGCGCTCGCAGACCGGGCAGGTCTTGGTCGGGAGGTTCGCCTTGGCGATGCCTTGGGGCATGGGATTACCTTCTAACAATGCGCTTCCCCGGCGAAGGCCGGGGCCCAGTCGCGGAGGTTTATCGGGTTAGGCCTGCGCTCTCCAAATAGCCGCTCGCAACTGGGCCCCGGCCTTGGGGAAGCGTGAATGGGGGGAAGCTTAACCAGCGTCCAGAAACGTCCGCACGTCGGCGAGCTCGACCGACTTGTCCAAAAACGTGCCGCCAATCCCGCGCGCCAGCAGGAAGGGCAGCGTCCCCGCATCCATCTTCTTGTCATGCAACATGTGGCCGACCAGCGTCTCGCCGTCCGCATCGATCCCCGCCGCCGCCACGCCATCGGGCAAGCCAACCGCCCGCAAATGCGCCGCCACCCGCTCGGCATCTGCCGCTGGCGCAAGGCCGTGCGCGGCGGAATAGCCGAACGCCAGTGCCATCCCCGCCGCAACCGCCTCGCCGTGGAGCAGCCGGTCAGAAAAGCCCGCCTCGGCCTCCAGCGCATGGCCGAAGGTATGGCCAAGATTGAGCAAAGCGCGCGCGCCGGTCGTCTCGCGTTCGTCCTCGGCGACGATGCGCGCCTTGGCGGCGACCGAATGCGCGATGGCATGTTCGCGCGCCGCCGGGTCACCCGCAATCAGCGCGGCGGCATTCGCCTCGCACCACGCGAAAAACACCGGATCGTCGATCAGGCCGTATTTGACGACCTCGGCATAACCCGCGCGGACTTGCCGCAGCGGCAGCGTGTCGAGCACTTGCGGGTCGATCAGCACCAAAGCGGGCTGGTGGAACGCGCCAATCAGGTTCTTGCCCGCCCGCGCGTTGATCGCGGTCTTGCCGCCGACCGACGAATCGACTTGCGCGAGCAGAGTCGTCGGGATTTGCACGAAGCCGCAGCCGCGCTTCAGGATGCTGCACGCAAAGCCGACCAGATCGCCGATCACCCCACCGCCGAGCGCAATGACATGATCGCCGCGCTCGACGCCGAGATCGAGTAGCCGGTCGGTCAGCGCCTCGAGCTGCGCCCAGCTCTTGGTCGATTCGCCCGGCGGCAGCACGATCGCTTCGCTCGCCACGCCGGCGGTGGTTAGCGCGGCTTGGAGGGTGGCGAGGTGCGGCAGGACATTCGCGTCGGTGACGATCGCCATCGTCCGCCCGCGCGACAGTGGCGCAAGCCAGTCAGCGGCGCGCGCGAGGAGCCCCGCTTCGATCACCACATCGTAACTGCGCGCACCCAGCGAAACCGGAATTGTCGTCATAACTGGCCGAGGGCTTTCAGGATGGTGTTGACCGTCGCGTCGTGCGGCGCGCGTTGGCTGGAGACGCGTAACGGCGCCAGCGCGTAGAACGGGTTGCGCACGCGCGCCAGGTCCTCAAGCACGGCGAGCGGATCGCGCCCGCGCAGCAAGGGCCGCGTGTCGCGGCGTGAGACGCGGTCGGCGAGCACCGAGGGCTTGGCATCGAGCCACACGGCAAAACCGCGCGCGAGGATCGCCGCGCGCGTGTCGGGATCGATGAACGCGCCGCCGCCCGTGGCGATCACGCGTTTCTCGCCGTTCATCAGCCGCGCGATCACGCGGCGTTCGCCGTCGCGGAAATAGGGTTCGCCGAAGCGTTCAAAGATATCGGGGATCGACATGCCGGCCGCCGCCTCAATCTCGGTATCGGCATCGACAAAGGGCAGGCCAAGCCGCGTCGCAAGGCGGCGCCCAACGGTCGATTTGCCCGCGCCCATCAGGCCCACCAGCACAATCGGCTGGCCGTTCCACTTCGGCGTTTCGGGTTGAGGGGGGGCAGGGCTTTGCAACATCGTTGTCGGGGCTATACAGCGCAGGCGCGTCTCGGGCAAAAGGCCTGTGCGGGCGCCGCCCCGAATGTTTTGTAACAGGTCCCTCGCTTATGTCCCGATTGCTCGTGCTGGTTCTTGTCGTCGTGGTCGTGCTGGCGGGCGTGCTGTTCGGCCTGTCGGCGATCGCGCATGAAAAGCCGTTGAAGCATGTCGAAAAGGCCGTGCCGGTTGCGAATCTCCAGAAATAAGATCGTACTGGCCGCGCTGCCGCTGATCGCGGCGGCGAGCCTGGCGATTCCCGCGCTCGGGCAGGATAAGCCCGAATCGATCCTGCCGCCGGGCTTTGGCGAGCCGACGCCTGCGCCGACGCAGGCCGCGCGTCCGCGGCCGACGACGCCAGCGCCGGTGGCGCAGCCAACCGTGGCCGTGCCGCAAGCGCCTGCGCCTGTGCTACCCGGCGCGGTGGAGGCACCACTCGCTCCCCCCAGTTCGGGCGCGACCCCAACCGCCATGGCGACGCCACCCGCCCCAACCGACTTTGCGGCCTTCGTGCGCGCCGATATGCCCGATTATGCCAAGCGCTCGCTCGCCCGTGTTGGCGCGGCGGGGCCGGCCGAGGGCGCGATGGGCCCGCGCGCCTTCGGGCGTGCGGATGGCCGCTATCTCGAAACCTTGATGCGCCGCCTGAACGCACCGATCGCGTCGCGCTGGGTATCGATTGCGCTGCGGCGTGCGTTGCTCGCGCGGGTCGACACGCCGCGCGGGGTGAACGGCGCGGATTTCGCGGCGGAACGTTCGTGGCTGCTGACGCGGATGGGCGAATCGGTCGCGGCGCGGGCCATGGCGCAAGCCGTCGACAGTGAGAATTACACCCCCAAACTGTTCGAGGCGGCGATGCAGGCGGCGCTCGCAACCGGCGACCCGGCGGCGTTGTGCCCGATGGTCGATGCCGGCGCGACGCTGCGGCGCGAGCGCGGCTGGGTGCTGGCGCAGGCGATGTGCACCGGTCTGTCGGGGATGGGTGCGCGCGCGCAACCGATGATCGCCGCGGCGCGTCGCTCGGGTCTGGCTGGCGGGATCGACTTGTTGCTGGCGCAGAAGGTCGCGGGCGCCGGACAGAGCGGGCGTCAGGCCGTGACGATCGAGTGGGACGGCGTCGAACAGCTGACGGCGTGGCGCTATGGCCTTGCCACCGCGACGGGAGTCGAAATTCCCGCGACGGTGTTGGCGACGGGCTCCAGCGCGGTGCAAGGCTGGCGCGCGTTGTCGCCTGCGCTTGAACCGCATGTCCGGGCGGCGGTCGCCGAACTGGCGGCGGCACGCGGGATCTTGTCGGGCGCGGCGCTGGTCGATCTTTACAGCGCGATCGAGGGCGATGACGACCAGTCGCTGGCCGAGGTCGGTATCGCGCGCGATCTGCGCGCCGCCTATGAAGCGCCCGACGCCGCGGGGCGCGCCGACGCACTGAAGCGGCTGTGGGACGAACCGAAGACGTATGAAGCGCGCTACGCGCGATTGGTGCTGACGGCGGGGGCGGCGGCACGCATTACGACAACACTGAAGGAGCCCGATGTCGATCGCCTCGTGGCGTCGATGCTGAGCGTCGGGTTCGATCCGCGTGCACTTCGCTGGCGCGAGGCAGCGGCGCGCGGCAGCAATGCGTGGGCGATGTTGACGCTGGTCGATCCGGCAGCACCGGCGCTGAGCACCGCCGATATCGGTGCCTATGCCGGTGCAAACGATCCCGAAGCCCTGAAGCAACGCATGTTTTTTGCAGGTGCCGCCGGGACCGGCCGGATGAGCGCGAACGACATTGAGAGCGAAGCGCGATCGCTCGGCGTGCGCATCGCGGATGAGGATAGCTGGACCCGCGCGATCCAGCAGGCGTCGCGTGATCAGGAGCCGGGGACCGTCGTTTTGCTCGCCGCGATCGGGATGCAGACGCGGCTGTGGCACGGCGTCGCGCCCGAAACGGTCTATCACATCTGCAGCGCGCTGCAGGCGGTCGGCATGCCGGGCGAGGCGCGGATGGTCGCAGTCGAGGCGATCAGCCGGATGTCGCTCGGGCTTTGAGCGGCATGCTGCCAGCGAGCGAGGATCGCGCGCTGATCGACCGTTTCCTGGAGATGATGGCGGCGGAGGCGGGGGCGGCGAAGAACACGATCGCGGCGTATCGCAGCGATCTCGCGCTGGCGTCGGGCTTTCTGCATGGAAGGTTGAGCGTCGCGGCACCCGAAGACCTTGCGCGGCTGGGTGGCGAATGGCTGGCACTGTCGAAAGCGAGCGTCGCGCGTAAAGCGGCGGCGCTGCGCCGGTTTTTTGCGTTTCTGGCCGATGAAGGGCTGCGCACCGACGATCCCGGTGCGGCGCTGCCGCGGCCCGGGGCATCGCGTGGCTTGCCCAAGATTCTCGACATCGCCGATATCGACCGGCTGTTTGACGCCATTGCCGCGCGAATCGCCCGCGATCCGCCCGACCCGAATGATGTGCGGCTCTCCACGCTGGTCGAACTGCTCTACGGATCGGGGCTGCGCGCGACCGAATTGGTGTCGCTGCCACGCCGTGCCATCGCGCCCGACCGTCCGTATCTGATCCTGCGCGGCAAGGGCGGCACCGAGCGGCTGGTGCCGCTGTCCGACCGCGCGCGCGCCGCAGTCGCGCTGTGGCGGGCGCACGTCCCGCCGGAGAGCCCGTGGCTGTTCCCCTCGGGCAAGAGCCATCTCAGTCGTATCCGGCTTTATCAATTGCTGAAGGGGCTTGCCGCCGAGGCCGACATTCCGCCCGAACGCGTCAGCCCGCATGTCCTGCGGCATGCCTTTGCGACGCATTTGCTGGCGGGGGGTGCCGATTTGCGCGCGCTCCAGGCGATGCTCGGCCATGCCGACATCGCAACGACCGAAATCTACACGCATGTCGACGCGAGTCGGCTGGTCGAGCTGGTCAATGCTCGCCATCCACTCGCCGAAGCGACCGCGCGCGTTGACGCGCGCAAGCGCGGGGCCTAACCGCCCCGGCCTATGGCAAGCTTCCTCGACTTTGAAAAACCGATCGCCGAGCTGCAAGGCCGGATCGACGAACTGCGCGAAACCGCCGCCGAGGGGACGGTCGACATTGCGTCCGAGGTCGGGCGGTTGCAGGCGAAATCGGACAAATTACTGCGCGACACCTATTTGCGCCTGACGCCGTGGCAGAAAACGCAAGTCGCGCGCCACGGTGAGCGGCCGCATTTCAAGGATTATGTCGCCGGGCTGTTCGACGATTTCATGCTGCTGGCCGGCGACCGCGCGTTTGGCGACGATCAGGCGATCCTGGGCGGCTTTGCGACCTTTCGCGGGCGACGCATCCTCGTCATCGGGCATGAGAAAGGCGACGACACCGCAAGCCGCCTGCGCCACAATTTCGGCATGGGAAAGCCCGAGGGATATCGCAAGGCGATCCGTTTGATGCGGCTTGCCGACCGTTTCGGTCTGCCGGTGGTAACGCTGGTCGATACGTCGGGTGCGTTTCCGGGGGTTCAGGCCGAAGAGCGTGGCCAGGCCGAGGCGATTGCGCGCTCGACCGAGCAATGCCTGTCGCTCGGCGTGCCGATGGTCGCAGCAATCGTGGGAGAGGGCGGTTCGGGCGGTGCGATCGCGCTTGCGGCGGCCAATACCGTGCTGATGTTCGAACATGCCATCTATTCGGTGATCTCGCCCGAGGCTGGGGCGTCGATTCTGTGGCGCACGTCTGACAAAGCAGCAGAGATGGCCGAGGCGATGAAGGTGACGGCGCAGGATCTGAAGGGCCTCGGCATCATCGATACGATCGTGCCCGAACCGCTGGGCGGTGCGCAGCGTGACCCGGCGGCGGCGATTGCGACGCTGGGCGACGCGATTGCGGCGGCGCTGGCGAAATTCGACGGC
This sequence comes from Sphingomonas psychrolutea, assembly GCF_014636175.1. Classification (GTDB taxonomy): domain Bacteria; phylum Pseudomonadota; class Alphaproteobacteria; order Sphingomonadales; family Sphingomonadaceae; genus Sphingomonas; species Sphingomonas psychrolutea. The sequence continues at coordinate 6,466 of NZ_BMDW01000010.1, forward strand.
CAGGATCCGGCGCAACTGCGGCGCGGGCGGCGCGAAAAGTTCCTGGCGATGGGGCGCCTTTAAGCGCGGCGGCGAGCGTTACGACAAAAAAGGGCGGCGAACCGAAAGGTTCGCCGCCCGATCTTTAGAGGGGTATCGTAAGAAGCTTACGTAGCCTTCATGTTCGACGAAACGTTGGTGAACGTGGTCTTCAGCTGGTTGCCCAGGCCCTGCATCGCTGCAATGGCGGCAACTGCGATCAGCGCTGCGATCAGGCCGTATTCGATGGCGGTCGCGCCCTTGGAATTCTTAATGAAATTGCGGATGGTCTTCATGTCCGGTCTCCAGTGGTGGTTGCTTCAGTACCCGGTCGGACCGGAGGACCGGACCAACATTCGCTGGTGTAGGAGAGCAGGGTTGAGAAAAGTTTAAACAGCTCGGAACTTTTTTTAGGGGTGGATTTTCACACGCTCGCGCGCGCAGCTTCCATCTTGTTGTTGACGTTGCCCCACATGCCGGTGGTGGTATTGGCGACTTCGATGAAGGCGACCACCATCGTGATGACGATGAGCGCCGCGATCAGGCCATATTCGATCGCGGTCCCACCCCGTTTGTTACCCAGCAGTCGTTTCAGTGTCCCAACGATCATGCGGGTTCCGCCCGTGAATAATCCAAGGCCGCTACATCTAAAGGAGGAGCGTTAACGAATGGCTAAAGCCGTCACCCAAGCCAGCCTGTTCGTCGTCGCCGTGGCCCTGATCGATCAGGCGGGGCGGGTGCTGGTGCAGCAACGCCCCGCAGGCAAGCAGATGGCAGGTTTGTGGGAATTTCCCGGCGGCAAGGTCGAGGCGGGCGAGACGCCCGAGGCTGCGCTGGTGCGGGAGATCGCCGAAGAACTGGGCATTACCGTCGCGGAAGGCGCGCTGCGTCCGCTGACTTTTGCCAGCGAACCGCTCGCCGACCGGCATTTGCTGTTGCTGCTGTACCGATGCCGTGACTGGACGGGCGAACCCCAGGCACTGGATGCGGCGGCGCTGGCGTGGCACGCGCCCTCCGCCTTGCACCGCCTGGCGATGCCGCCGGCCGATAAGCCCTTCATCGCCATATTGGAACGCGCGTTAACCGGAGCCTGACGGCTTTATGGTCAAATCCAGCAAAATTGGAGGCCCGACCGGGAATCGAACCCGGGTGCGAGGATTTGCAGTCCTCTACGTCACCACTCCGCCATCGGGCCTCAATGCTTTGCGAGGCGCGGCAGATGCAAGGGACGGCCCCCACTGTCAACCACCACCTGTAAAAATGCGGCGATCGCTCGCTTGGCGAACCCGCTGCAGCGCGATAGAAGCGATCTTCGTCAATCGGTGTATTGCATACCTAAAACAGTTGTGCGAAACCGGGTGTCCGATAAAGGTGGCACAATGAAACTGAATATGCGCGATTCGGAGTCTGTGGCGATGCGCCACGCGATGGTGGCAAGCCAATTGCGCACCAATGCGGTGAGCGACGTTCGCGTTGTGGCCGCGATGGACACCGTTGCACGCGAGGCGTTTCTGCCGGCCGAACTGGCGTCGGTCGCGTATCGCGACACCGCGGTTCCGCTCGGACATGGTCGCGCGCAGAACGTGCCGATCGCGACCGGGCGTTTGCTGACTCAGGCGGAACTCCGCGCCAGCGACCGCGTGCTGCTGATTGGCGCGGCGGGGGGCTATACCGCCGCAGTGCTCGCTGCGTTGGTTGCCGAGGTCGTCGCGGTCGAGAGTGATCCTACGTTGGCCGGCTTTGCGCGCGCAGCGCTGGCGGATGTCGCTGCGGTTACGGTGATCGAAGGCCCGCTTGAGGCAGGTCATGCCCCCGGCGCGCCATATGACGTGATTGTCGTCGATGGTGCGGTCGAAGAAATTCCGGCGGGATTGATCGAACAGGTCGCGGTCGGTGGACGCGTCGTTGCGGGGATTCTGGATCGTGGCGTGACTCGGCTGAGCGCGGGGCGACGCACCGCAGGCGGCTTTGGTCTGCTGGATTTTGCCGACATTGACTGCGTGACGCTGCCCGGCTTCGCGCGGCCGCGCACCTTTACCTTCTAACGCGAAAAAAGAGCTGCGAGCGATGCGATCTCTTCCATTCCTGACCGGTACAGCGCTGCTAGCGCTGGGCGTGGCCCCTGCTCTGGCGTCGGCGGACACGCTGCGTGAGGCGCTGCTCGAAGCGTATAAGACCAACCCGACGCTTGCCGCACAGCGGGCCAATGTCCGCGCGATCGACGAGAATGTACCGATCGCGCGCGCCAGCGCCTTTCCTGGCGTACAATTGCAAAGCAGTTACACCGAGGCGGTCGTGCTGCCGGTGACCTCTTTCACCGCGCCCGCGCGCACGTCGCAGACGCAAGCCAACCTTACCTATTCGCTATATGCCGGTGGCGCAGTGAAGAACGGGATCGCCGCGGCCGATATCCGCGTGCAGGGCGGCCAGGCCACACTGCGCGGGACCGAGGCCGATCTGTTTTCGGCGGTCGTCGGGGCGTATATGGACGTGATCCGCGATGAAGCGATCGTTGCGCTCAATCGGCAGAATGTGAAGGTCCTCGAAGTCAATTTGCGGGCATCGCAGGATCGCTTCCAGGTTGGCGATTTGACGCGGACCGATGTCGCACAGTCCGATGCAAGATCGGCGATCGCGCGCGGCCAGTTGCAGACCGCCGAAGCGCGCCTCATCAGCAGCCGGGAGAGTTTCATTCGGTTGGTCGGTTCCGCGCCCGCGACGCTCGACACCCCGCCGCCTTTGCCCAATTTGCCGTCGGACCCGGAAGCTGCCGTGGACATCGCGTTGTCGGATAATCCAAATTTATTGGCCGCGCAGAAGAATGGCGACGCGAGCGCGTACGACGTCAAGGTTGCCCATGCGAGCCGTCTGCCCAAGGTCGATGCCTTTGCCGGCGGCAGCTATACCAATTATTTCGGGTCGCTTGGCAATTTCAGCCCAAACGTCGCCGCCACGCAATATGATCGCTCGGCCCAACTCGGTCTGCGTTTCACCTTGCCGCTGTACCAGGGCGGTGCGCCGTCGGCGCGGATTCGCCAAGCGCAGGAGCGTCGCGCGCAGGCGCTTGAGCAAGTCACCGAGGCTGAACGTGCCGTCGTCGCGCAGGCACGATCGGCTCATGCCGTGTGGCAATCATCGCTGCAGGTGATCGCGTCGAGCGAAATTGCGGTCAACGCGAACAAACTGTCGCTGGAAGGCGTGCGCGCCGAAAACAGCGTCGGGAACCGCACCATCCTCGACATTCTGAATGCCGAGCAGGAATTGCTCAATTCGCAGGTAACCTTGGTGACCGCGCGTCGTGACGCCTATGTTGCCGGCTTTGCGCTGCTCGCCGCAATGGGCAAGGCCGAGGCCCGCGACCTTGGGCTTGAGGGCGGTCCGCTGTACGATCCGAGCGTGAATGCGAAGCGCGTGCGCAACAATATTTGGGACTTCGCGTCCGATCCCGATCCGATTATCACCGGCACGCGGACCAATGCGACGCAGGCGCAAGGGTCGCAAGTCACGCGTCCGCTCGATCCGATTCTGAATGGAGGCGTTGACAGGAGCGCGCCGATTACCGCAGGTGAGGCGACAAAGAACCGCTGATCGGCGGTGACGGACTTTGACGAGGGTGTGGTCGATGGGGGATTTGAGCGCCGAGCCGTCGATGGAGGACATCCTTTCGTCGATCAAACGGATCATCGCCGAGGAGAATGACGCGGCACCCGGTCGCGCCAAGCGCCCGGCGCGGACACTGCCCGCGCGCTCCGACCCGGCGCCGTTCGGTCATGACGAGATCCTCGAACTGAGCGAACCTGCGCCCGAGCCCGAGCCGGATCATCCTGTTCCGGCGCAGGCAGAGGCTTCGATTGCCGTAGCTCCACCCCCTATTGCCGGGCCTGCCGATTCGATCCTGTCGGAGCGGACGGCCGTCGCGACGCGCGGCCCGCTCGACGCTTTGTCGCGCATGATCGTGAAGCCCGAGGTCGCGGGTTCGGATACGCTAGAGGGGATGGTACGCGAGATGCTCCGCCCGATGTTGCGTGACTGGCTCGATGCCAATTTGCCGCCGATGGTCGAGACGATGGTCGCGCGCGAAATCGAACGCATCACCAACAAGTAAGCGTGGTTGCGGGAAGGGCGGGGTTCTGCTGTAACTCGGCGGCATGAACAGACTTCTTGCCGCGACCGCTTTGACGGCCGCCCCCTTCGCTTTTGGCATCGCAGCCCCCGCGGTCGCTCGCCAACTCACCATCGACGATGTCTCCACGCTGTCGCGCGTCTCGTCTCCCGCGGTATCGCCCGACGGGCATTGGCTGGTGTGGCAGCAGCGTGAGGCCGATCTGACGATTGATGGCGGGCGATTCGATGTGTGGCGGCTTGATCTCACCAAGACGGGTGCCGCGCCCGAGAAGCTCGCCGCCGAGGCCGAGGTGAATGAGACCGCGCCGCAATTCTCCAACGACGGCAAGACGGTCTATTTCCAGTCCGACAAAGGCGGCGACGATGCGGTGTGGTCGGTCGGCATCGCTGGCGGCGCGGCGACGCGGCTGACGCAGTTCAAGGGCGGGATGGGCGGCTTCAAGGTTTCGCCGAGCGGGGACAAACTCCTCGTCTGGGCCGACCGCTTGCCGGGCGCGCCGAGCCTGGAGCCGGCGATGGTCAAAAAGGACGCGAACGCCGGCAATGCTCGCGTTTACGACCAGATGTTCGTGCGGCATTGGGCGAGCTGGTCGGACGGGACGCGCTCGCAATTGTTCGTGCTGCCGCTGACCGCGAGCAGTGCGACCGGCAACGGCGTGGCGATCGAGGGGAAACTGGTCGGCGACGCGCCGTCCAAGCCGTTCGGCGGGGCTGAGGAAGTGTCGTGGAGCGCGGATGGCAAGACCGTTTTCTTCGCGCTGCGCGAGGCGGGGCGGATCGAGCCACTGTCGACCAACCTCGACATTTTCTCTGTCCCCGCCGATGGCTCTGCCGCGCCGACCAATCTGACCGATGCGAATGACGGGATGGACAACCTGCCCACCGCATCGCCCGATGGCAAATCGCTCGCCTGGTTCGCGATGAAGCGGCCGGGCTATGAAGCCGACCGGCAAGTGCTGATGCTGCGCGATCTGGCGAGCGGCAAGGTTACGGCGCTGACCGAAAGCTGGGATCGCTCGGTCGGGTCGATCGCCTGGGCACCCGATTCAAGGACGATCTTCGTCACGGCCGAGGACACGCAGGAAACGCCGATCTGGTCGGTGTCGCCCGCGAGCGGCAAGGTCACGCGGTTGACCGCCGAGGGCAATGTCTCCGCCGTCGTGCCGACCGCCAAGGGGGTGGTGTTCGCGATGAATTCGCTCACCGCGCCGGACGATTTCTATGTGCTGACGGGCAAGAAGACGGCGCGTCTGACGTCGGTCAATGCGGCGAAGCTAGCGGGCGTCGAGATGCCGACCGTTACGCGTTTCAACTTCACCGGCGCGAACAACGATACCGTCTGGGGCTATGCAGTGAAGCCTGCGGGTAGCACCGGAAAGGTGCCGATCGCCTTCATGGTGCATGGCGGGCCGCAAGGGTCGAGCAACAACAGCTGGTCATATCGCTGGAACCCGGCGGTGTTTGCGGGGGCAGGGTACGGGCTGGTCGCGGTCGATTTCCACGGGTCGACCGGTTACGGCCAGAAGTTCAGCGACGATATTCGGGGCAATTGGGGCGGCTGGCCGCTCGAGGATCTGCAAAAGGGCCTCGACGCGGCGACGACCAAGTTCGACTGGCTCGACAAGGACAATGCCTGCGCGCTCGGCGCGTCCTATGGCGGCTACATGATGAACTGGATCGAGGGGCGTTGGCCCGATCGCTTCAAATGCATCGTCCAGCATGACGGCGTGTTCGACGCCCGCGCGATGGCGTATGAGACCGAAGAATTGTGGTTCGACGAGTGGGAACATGGCGGCAAGGCCTATTTCGAGGACCCCGCCGCGTTCGAGAAATGGAACCCCGTCAACTACGTCACCGCGTGGAAGACGCCGCAGCTCGTCCTCACCAGCGAGGGCGATTACCGCATTCCCTATACGCAGGGGATCGCCGCGTTCACCGCGCTGCAACGTCGCGACATTCCGTCGCGGCTGGTGGTGTTTCCGGGCGGCAGCCATTGGGTGACCAAGCCCAAGGAAAGCCGCCAATGGTATGGCGAAGTGCTGGGCTGGATGGGGAAATATACCGGGGCCAAATAACAATCCGTCACCCCGGCCTTGTGCCGGGGTCCACCAGGCGGCTGGCTATACCGGTGGATGCTCTGGCGCATTGTTTGCTGCACGGTGGACCCCGGAACAAGTCCGAGGTGACGAATGCGGATGTCATGGCTAAAGCCTCCGCATTATGACCGAACTCGCCAAAACCTTCGACCCCGCCGAAATCGAACAGCGCTGGTACGCGCATTGGGAAACGGAAGGGCTGTTCCACCCCGACCGCCCCGGTGCCGAGCCGTGGACGATCGTCAACCCGCCGCCCAACGTGACGGGCTCGCTGCACATCGGGCACGCGCTCGACAATACTTTGCAGGACATCCTGACGCGCCACGCGCGGTTGCAGGGCAAGGATGCGTTGTGGGTGGTGGGCACCGATCACGCCGGGATCGCCACGCAAATGGTGGTCGAGCGGCAGCTGAACGAGCGGCAGGACAAGCGCACGAACTATACGCGCGAGCAGTTCGTCGAAAAAGTGTGGGCGTGGAAGGAAGAGAGCGGCGGCGAGATTACGCAGCAGCTCCGCCGCCTTGGCTGTTCGATGGATTGGGCGAACGAGCGCTTCACGATGGACGAGGGCTTTTCAAAGGCCGTGCTCAAGGTGTTCGTCGACCTGCACAAGGAAGGGCTGATCTACCGCGACAAAAGGCTGGTCAATTGGGATCCCGGCCTCGGCACCGCGATCAGCGACCTCGAGGTTGAAACGCGCGAGATCAAGGGCAGCTTCTGGCGGCTGCGCTATCCGCTCGCCGACGGATCGGGCTTCATCGAAGTCGCGACGACGCGGCCCGAGACGATGCTCGCCGACATGGCGGTGGCGGTGAATGCGGCGGATGAACGCTACACGCATCTCGTCGGCAAGCAGGTGCGGCTGCCGATTACCGGGCGGCTGATTCCGATCATCACCGACGACCATGCCGATCCCGAGCTGGGTTCGGGCGCGGTGAAGATCACGCCGGGGCATGATTTCAACGATTTCGAAGTCGGCAAGCGGGCCGGGATCGCGGCGGGCGCGATGCTCAATATGCTCGATGCCAAGGCGCAGGTGGTGCAGGTTGCGGACGAGCTGATCCCCGACGTGTTCCTTGGCCTCACCACGGCCGAGGCGCGCAAGGCTGTGGTCGCGCAGTTGAAGGCCGAGGGCTTCCTGATCCCGCACATCGACAAGGACGGCGAGGAGCACGACGCCGAGCCGCGCACGATTCAGACGCCGTACGGCGACCGCTCGGGCGTGGTGATCGAGCCGTGGCTGACCGATCAATGGTATGTCGATGCGGCAACGCTCGCGAAACCGGCGATCGAGGCGGTGCGCTCGGGCGCGATCGAGATCGTGCCCAAGACGTGGGAAAAGACGTATTTCAACTGGATGGAGAATATCCAGCCGTGGTGCGTCTCGCGGCAGCTTTGGTGGGGGCATCGGATACCGGCTTGGTTTGCCGAGGACGGGTCGATCCATGTTGCGCTGACCGAGGCCGATGCCCAGGCGCAGGCCGGTAAGGGCGTAGCGCTGAGGCAGGATAACGACGTGCTCGACACATGGTTCTCCTCCGCGCTGTGGCCGTTCGCGACGATGGGGTGGCCGGATTCTTCTTACCCCTCCCCTTCAGGGGAGGGGCAAGGGGTGGGGCCTCTCCGTCTCACCGAGCCTGCGCTCGCGGGACGGCCCCACCCCAACCCCTCCCCTGAAGGGGAGGGGCTCAATACGCTCCACGGCCGCTATCCCAATGACGTGCTCATCTCGGGCTTCGACATTCTGTTCTTCTGGGATGCCCGCATGATGATGCAGGGCCTTCATTTCATGAAGGATGTGCCCTTCAAGAAACTCTACCTGCACGGCCTCGTCCGTGCGGCGGACGGGCAGAAGATGTCCAAGTCGAAGGGCAATGTCGTCAATCCGCTCGGGTTGATCGACAAATACGGCGCCGACGCGTTGCGCTTCTTCATGGCGGCGATGGAAAGCCAGGGCCGCGACATCAAGATGGATGAGAAGCGCGTCGAGGGCTATCGCAACTTCGCGACCAAGTTGTGGAATGCGTGCCGTTTCGCGCAATCGAACGGGATCGGCGCGAGCAGTTCGGCGATTGCGCCGGACGCGACGCTCGCGGTCAACAAATGGATCATCGCCGAGACGATCGGGTGTGTTCAGGCGGTCGACCTCGCGCTCGCCGATCTGCGCTTCGATGGCGCGGCGAATGCGGTGTATCAGTTCGTGTGGAGCCGGTTTTGCGACTGGTATCTCGAGCTGATCAAGCCGGTGTTCGACGGCGACGAAAAGGGCAGCATCGATCCCGAGAGCAAGCTGGTCGCCGGTTGGGTGATCGACCAGATCCTCGTGCTGCTTCACCCGTTCATGCCGTTCATCACCGAAGAATTGTGGCACGCGATGGGCGCTCGCGAGAACGATCTGATCGTCGCGCAGTGGCCGATGGCTGACGCGCAATCGATTGATCCCGCAGCGAGCAAGGAAATCGACTGGCTGATCCGGCTGGTGAGCGAGGTGCGTGCCGCGCGCAACGAGCTCGGTATCGCGCCGGGTGTGCGGATGGCGGTGCATGTACTCGACGCATCGTCCGAGACCACCGCGAGGATCGAACGGCAGACCGCTGCAATCGCGCGGCTGGCGCGGATCGATGTTGCGACCGGAGCGGCACCGAGCGGCGGGGCGTTGCAGGTCGTGGTCGATGCGACGACCTTCGTTCTTCCGCTCGAAGGGGTCATCGACATCGCCGCCGAACGCGCGCGCCTGATCAAGGGCATCGAGGCGGCGGCGAAGGAACGCGATGCGCTCGCCGGGCGGCTCGGTAACCCGAGCTTTGTCGAGCGCGCCAAACCCGAAGCGGTCGAGAAAGCGCGTGCCGATCATGCCGACAAGGCCGCCGAGGCCGAGCGGCTGAGCGCGGCGCTGGCGCGGTTGGGGTGACGAATACGTAAGGGCGGGATAAGAGCAACGATGGCAACGTCTCCAACGCGCACTGGCGCACCCACTCGTCCCGGCCAGCGCGACCTCACCACCGGCCCGATCGCCGCGACGCTGCTCGCCTTCGCACTCCCCACGCTCGGTTCGAACATTCTGCAATCGCTAAACGGGTCGATCAACACGATTTGGGTCGGGCGGTTTCTGGGCGAGAGCGCGGTGTCGGCGACGGCGAACGCCAACACGATCATGTTCCTGATGTTCGCCGCGGTGTTCGGCTTCGGCATGGCCTCGACCATTCTGATCGGCCAATCGATGGGACGACGCGATGTCGAGGCGGCGCGGCGCGCGTTCGGCGCATCGATCGGCATCGTGATGAGCGGCGCGGTGGTGATCGCGACGCTCGGATGGATCTTCGCGCCCGCTATCCTGCACGCGCTGGCAACGCCGCCGAGCGTGATGCCGCTGGCGCTCGCCTATCTCCGCGTCATTTTCCTCGCCCTGCCGGCATCGATGTTGCTGGTGCTGCTCAGCATGGCGCTGCGCGGCATTGGCGATTCGGTCACGCCCTTATGGTTCACCGTGCTGAGCGTCGCGCTCGACAGCGGGCTCAACCCGATCTTTATCCGCGGCTGGTTCGGCATGCCGGCATTGGGGATTGCCGGGTCGGCGACTGCCACGCTGATTGCTTCGTATGTCGCCGCGTTCGGGCTGCTCGCTTATGTCTATGTGCGCGATTTGCCGATCCGGTTGCGCGGGCATGAAATCACGTGGCTGATCCCCAGTGCGGCGCTGGCGCGAACGATCCTGGCCAAGGGTTTGCCGATGGGCGCGCAGATGCTCGTCGTCTCGCTGGCGGCGCTGGCGATGACCGGCCTCGTCAACCGCTACGGCGTCGATACCAGCGCGGCGTACGGCGTTTCGATGCAATTATGGGGTTATGTCCAGATGCCCGCGCTCGCCGTCGGTGCGGCGGTGAGCAGCATGGCGGCGCAAAATATCGGCGCGGGGCTGTGGGACCGGGTCGATCGGATCACAGGCTCCGGCATCCTGTTCAGTGCGCTCATCACCACGACGATGGTGGTCGCGATCATCGCGTTCGATCGCCCGGTGATGGCGGTGTTCCTCGGCAGTGACAGCCCGGCAATCCCGATCGCGCGCCATATTCAGGTGCTGGCGAGCTGGAACTTCATCGTGTTCGGCATGACGATGGTGCTGTTCTCGACCGTGCGCGCCAATGGCGCGGTGTGGGCGCCGCTGACGATGCTGATCGTGTCGCTGTTCCCGGTGCGTTTGGGTTTCGCGCTCGCGTTCGAACACAGCCTCGGCGCGGATTCGTTATGGTGGAGCTTCCCGCTCGGTTCGCTCGCCAATCTGGCGATGGCGGCGTGGTACTACCGCTACGGCGGATGGCGCGCGCAGCGGATGGTCGTGCCGCCCGAAGCCCCGCCCGAACAGGGCGGGGACGGCGAACCGGTCGGGCGGCTGCACCCGGCGAGTTAGGCGGCCGCTTCGGGGGCAGGCACCATCACCTCGATGACCCCCGCCGCAATGCGCGCGGTGACGGGGGTGGTGGCGAGCACTTCGCCATCGATCGAAATCGGCAGCGGCGGCTCGGTACGGATGCGCAAGCTGGTGCCGATGAACTCCTCGGTCGTCTCATGCCGCGCGTCGAGCCGCAGCAGCGACGCCGCCCAATTCTTGACGAGGCGGCGCTTCACATGGCCCGTCACCGCCTGGACGACGATGACGCCGTTATCGACCGCGGCTTTGTCGTTGACTTCGGTGCCGCCGTGATAGGGTCCGTTCGAAATGCGCACCTCGACTGCAGCGATCCGGCGCTCGCTGGGACCTTCACCGATGATCAACGTGAACGGCTTGAAGTGCAAAAACTCCCACGCTGCCCAGCCGAGATAGCCCACGCGACCGAGATATTTCTTAAGATTATGCGGAATGCTCTGCGCGATTTGCGGCGCGATACCGATCGCGGCACCATTGGCGAAATAATCGTCGTCGATCATGCCGAGATCGATTCGCTTGAAATGCCCGCCGGCGATGACACCGATTGCGCCATCGATGTCGAGCGGTATCCCGAGTGTGCGGGCAAAGCTGTTCGCGGTGCCGAGCGGAAGAACTGCGAGCGCAATGTCGGTCGAGACGAGCTTGTCGACCAGCCCGCTGACCGTCCCGTCGCCACCGCCGAGGATCATCAGATCGGGCTTTCTGGCAAGCGCCGCATCCATCGTCGCTTCGAGATCCTTGGGGTCATGGACGGCATGCGCATCGACCGGAAAGGGCAGGCCTTTCATTGCAGCGCAGGCGTGTTCGAACAGATCCTGCCCTTTGCGGGACTTGGCGTTGACAATCATCGCGGCGGATTTGATCACGCGCATCGGCAATAGGCTTTCGTCGGGGGAGGGGGCGGCTCAAGGATTTCGGCTGCGTAACGCTTGCGTCCCCCATGCCGATCCATCACAAGTCGCGACCATGACCGCACACTATCCCGCCCTCCGCCTTCGCCGTACTCGCGCCTCCGCCTGGAGCCGCCGTCTCCATGCCGAAACGGTGCTGACTCCCGCCGATCTGATCTGGCCGTTGTTCATCGCCGACGGCACGGGGGTGGAGGAGCCGATCGCTAGCCTGCCCGGCGTATCGCGCTGGTCGGTCGACGGGATTGTCGCGCGGGGCAAGGAAGCGCGTGATCTCGGGATTCCGTGCATCGCCTTATTCCCCAACACGCCGGGGCATCTGCGCAGCGCGGGCGGCGAGGAAGCGCTCAACCCCGACAATCTGATGTGCCGCGCCGTGCGCGCGTTGAAAGACGCGGTGCCCGAGATCGGCGTGCTGACCGACGTCGCGCTCGATCCGTACACTGCGCATGGGCATGACGGGCTGATCGACGACGCCGGTTATGTGATGAACGATGCGACGTCCGAAGTGCTCGTCGCACAGGCGCTCAATCAGGCGGCGGCGGGGGCGGATATCATCGCGCCGTCGGACATGATGGACGGTCGCATCGGCGCGATCCGCGATGCGCTGGAGGGGGCAGGGCATCACAATGTCCAGATCATGTCCTATGCCGCGAAGTACGCCAGCGCCTTCTACGGCCCGTTCCGCGATGCGGTCGGCTCGCGCGGGCTGCTGAAGGGCGACAAGAAGACCTATCAGATGGATTCGGCCAATGCCGAGGAGGCTTTGCGCGAAGTCGCGCTCGATCTCGCCGAGGGTGCGGACAGCGTGATGGTCAAGCCGGGCTTGCCGTATCTCGACATCGTCGCACGCGTGAAGTCGGCGTTCGAAGTGCCGGTGTTCGCCTATCAGGTCAGCGGCGAGTACGCGATGATCGAGGCGGCGGTTGCGGCGGGTGCGGCCGAGCGCGATCCGATGGTGCTGGAGACGCTGATGGCGTTCAAGCGCGCGGGCTGTTCGGGGGTGCTGACCTATCACGCGGCGCATGCTGCGCGGCTGCTGGGAAAATGATCGACGCGGTTGTGGAGACGGCGCGGCTGCGGCTGCGTGTGCCCGACCCATCTGACCGGCCCGCGTTGCATGCGATGTGGGCGGACCCGCAGGTGATGGCCGATCTCGCGCCGGTGAAGGATGCGGCGGCCAGCGACGAGACGCTCGCCCGGCACGACAGTTTTCGTCACGAACGGATCGGCTTCTGGACAGTCGAGCGGCGCGCAGATGGCGCGGTGATCGGCTTTTGCGGCCTGAAGCGCGGTAATCCGGGGTCGCCGATCGAAGGCGTGCTCGAGATTGGCTGGATGCTGGCCGTACCGTATTGGGGGCAAGGCTTTGCCAAGGAGGCGGCCGCTGCCAGCATCGACTGGGCCTGGGCGAACCTGGCCGAAGACCGCATTGTTGCGATAACCGCGGCGCGCAACGCGAAGAGCCGGATGCTGATGGAGCGGCTCGGCATGGACCGTGTCACCGGCGGCGATTTCGACCATCCGAATTTTGCCGAAGGCGATCCGCTGCGCCGCACCGTTCTGTACGAAATTTTGCGACCGGCATGATCGAGACCGAACGCCTGATCCTCCGCGGGTGGCGTGAGGCCGATATCGTGCCGTTTCATGCGATGGGGCAGGATGCGGACGTGATGCGCTATCTCGGGCCGCCGGCGACGATGGCGGATGCACGCGCCGGCTATGATCGGATGGTCGCGCGACAAAGCGAGCACGGCTATTGCTTCTGGGCGGCCGAGCGTAAGGCCGATGGCGCCTTCCTCGGCTTTTGCGGATTGCAGCCCGGCTACGCTTTCCTCGATGGCGAAATTGAGATCGGCTGGCGGTTGCGCCACGACGCGTGGGGGCAGGGCTATGCGCGTGAAGCCGCAGCGGCGAGCCTCGCCTGGGGTTGGGCGAATCTGGACGCGCCGCGCATCACCGCGATCACTGTCCTTGCCAATACGCGGAGCTGGAGGCTGATGGAGCGGCTCGGCATGACGCGCTATCCGGACGAGGATTTCGATCACCCGGGCGTGGCCGATGACAGCCCGCTCAAGCGCCACATCCTCTATCGCATCACCCGTCCTTCACCATACAGGCCTGCCTGATGTCCGCACGCTTCGCGCGCCCGTTGTTCATGCTGACGATTCTCGCCGGTTCGTTCCTGCTGTTCCTCGTCCAGCCGATGGTTGCGCGGATGGCTTTGCCGCGGCTGGGGGGTGCCTCGGCGGTGTGGAATTCGGCGATGCTGGTCTATCAGGCGTTGCTGCTGGGCGGTTATGCTTATGCGCACTGGCTCGGGCGGCTGAGCCCGCGCACGCAGGGCATGATGCATCTCGGCGTGTTGCTCGTCGCGGCGCTGTGGCTGCCGATCGGGCTGAAAGCGATGGACCTGTCGCCGACCGCGCAGCCCGCAATCTGGGTACCGTATCTGCTCGGCATTTCGATCGGGCCGCTGTTTTTCGCAATCTCGGCGCAGGCGCCGCTGCTGCAACGCTGGTTCAGCTTGTCGCGCGCCGATGCGAATCCGTATGCGCTGTACGCAGCCTCGAACTTCGGCAGTTTCGCCGGGCTGATCGCTTACCCACTGTTCGTCGAACCCGGGATGGCGCTGTACGGCCAGCGTATCCTGTGGAGCAGCGGCTATATCCTTGTCGCGCTTCTCGTGGCGTTGTGCGCTGCGACGCTGCCGCGTGGTGGCGTGGTTGCCGCCGAACCCGTGGCTGTTTCACCACCGCCGACGCGCGGGCGGATTGCGCATTGGGTGCTACTTGCCTTCGTGCCCTCGGGGCTGATGCTGGCGACCTCGACGCTGATCACCACCGACATCGTCGCGATGCCGCTGCTGTGGGTGCTGCCGCTCGGCCTGTATCTGCTCAGCTTCACGATCGCTTTCGCGACCGAGCGCATGACCGCCGACATCCAGACGCGGATCGCACCGATCGGTCTCTTGCTGTTCGGCGGATTGCTGGTCGGCGGATTGTCGGCGATCCCGCTGCTCGGCGCGATCATGGCGCTGGCGCTGTTGTTTCTGCTGTCGGTCGCGTTGCATACCGGGCTTTATCGTATCCGGCCCGAGCCTGACCGGCTGACCGGTTTTTATCTGGCGATGTCGGTCGGCGGCGCGCTCGGCGGCGTGTTTGCCGCGCTGATCGCCCCGCTGGTGTTCGACTGGACCTACGAATATCCCATCTTGCTGCTGCTGGCGGGCATTTTGATGCCGCAGAAATATCTGATCGGCCCGGTGCGGCGGCTGTGGGAAGGCAATACGCAGCGTGGGCGAATTTCACTCTATTGCGTGGCAATCGCGGTGTCCGGCCTGGTCGCGACGGTGATCACTCTTTCCGGCCCGACCGACAGCGTCGGCTCGATACAGCAAGTTGCCTTGATTGTGATGCTCTGCATCGGGCTGGTCGCGATCGGGTCGCGCCGCGCGTTCGGGATCGTGATGCTCGGGTCGCTGATTGCGTTCGGCGGCTATCATGCCGTGCGGATCTCGCTCGAACCCGGCGCGCGCACGCGCAGCTATTTCGGCATCTATACCGTGCGTGGCAACGCGACGCAGCGGAAATTGGCGCACGGCACGACGGTGCACGGCACGCAGCTGCGCGGTTCGTCCGACAAGGAGCGGACCCCGACCGCCTATTACGTGCCGGGATCTGGGGTCGGTCAGGCGATGCTGGCGCTCCCAACGCTGTACGGTGCGCGTGCGCGCGTCGGAGTGGTCGGGCTGGGGGCCGGCACGCTCGCTTGCTATGCACGGCCGGGGCAGGATTGGCGCTTCTACGAGATAGACCCGACCGTGGTGCGGATTGCACGCGATACCGGGCAGTTCAGCTTCCTGTCGCGCTGTCTGCCAAACCCGCGGATCGTGCTCGGTGATGCGCGGCTGAACCTTGTGCGCGAGCACGACGCCTCGCTCGATCTGCTCGCGCTCGATGCATTTTCATCCGATTCGGTGCCGATGCATTTGATGACGCGCGAAGCGTTCGCGCTGTACGGCCGTGTCCTGGCTCCGCGCGGTCTGCTGCTGGTCCACATCTCGAACCGCTTCCTCGATCTCGAGCCGGTCGTCGCGGCGGCGGCGAGGGATGGCGGGTGGCATGCGGCCAAGCTGGCCTACACGCCTGGCCCCAGCGATACCGCAGCCGCGACCCAGTCGTTGTGGATCGCCCTTTCGCGTGATCGGCAAGCGCTTCGGGTCCTGAAGACCTATGACGCCTCGTGGCTACCGGTGAAAACGCGCCCTGACTTTACGCCGTGGACCGACGATTATTCGACGATCCTGCCGCTGCTCAAGGTCGGTCGCTAAGCGGCGGGCAGACGATCGGAAATCGCGGTAATCCGCGCCGCCTGTTCGTCAAATGCGGCCTGGGCGGTCGCGTGCAGGGCAGTGAGCGCGGGATAGTCGGGCTTGCCCTCCGCCGCGCGGTTGAGCGCGAGCGTGTCGAGATCGGTCACCGCCGACGACAGCGTCGCGCGGTAGCCGTCCAGTTCGGCGATTGCGGTTTGTGCCGCGATCCAGCGATCGCCGCCGACCGAATCGCCCTGCGCCGTGCTGGCGAGCCGGTCGGCGGTCTGTGCGGCCTTCGCAAAATCGGCGATGGCGGCCGCGATCGTTGCGCGAAGCTCGGGCAGGGCGGCATCGACGGTCGAATCGGACTCGGCCAAGCCGACGAGGACGTCCGGCTCGGCATCGCTGCGCGACTCGATCGCGCGCGGCAGTAGCGAGGGATAGCGACTGGAAGTCTGCGCGACGCATCCGCCCAGCGCGAATGACACGAGCAGGCAGGCGGCGCGAGCAAGGGGGAGGGGGCTGTTCATCGCCTTATGCTCTATGCCGACGAAAACCTTCGCGCAACGCACTTGCGCGACCGCAAAGATGCCTCTAACAGCGCCTCTCCACGCACCCATAGCTCAGCTGGATAGAGCATCAGACTACGAATCTGAGGGTCGGGCGTTCGAATCGCTCTGGGTGCACCATTTCCCTACATTCCAAATTGCGGCGCATGCGGATTGCGTGCTCATTCGTATGCGCTTGGATCGACACGCCGGATGCTATCCGGCTAAGCGTGATCAAAGGCCCCGACGGATCGAGGCCGGGTGAGGGGATTATGATATGGCGCTGACTTCGGGCACTGTTGCCCAGCCGAGCGACGCGGCCGCAGGGGATACCGGGGTGAATGCCCCGGATCTGCAAGTTTTCGTCTTTGCGCTGTTTTTCATCTTCGGCGGCATCACCAGCCTGAACGATGTGATTATCCCCAAGTTGAAAGACTTGTTCACGCTCAATTATTTTCAGGCGCTGCTGGTGCAGTCGGCGTTTTTCGCGGCCTATTTCATTTTTTCGATTCCTGCCGCCGCGATCGTGCGCAAGGCGGGCTATCTGCGGTCCGCCTCGATCGGGCTGGCGATCATGACGGCGGGCTGTCTGTTGTTCATTCCGGCGTCGCAATCGGGCACGTTCGGCGTGTTCCTGTTCGCGCTGTTCGTACTCGCGGCGGGCATCACCATGGTGCAGGTGGTTGCCAATCCGCTCATTTCGTTGCTCGGCAAACCCGCAACCGCGCATAGCCGCCTGACCTTTGCCCAGGCCTTTAACTCGCTTGGCACCACAATCTTCCCGATTGTCGGCGGATATCTGATCCTTGGCAGCCTTGCGCGGGTCGACCCGGCGACGCTGTCCGGCGCGGCGCTCGACGCCTATCGCACGGCGGAAACACAGGTCGTCGTTAATACCTATCTGGCGCTCGCACTCGCGCTTGTCATCGTGGCGGGCGTCGTATGGACGCGGCGCAACCGCTTGCCCAATGTCGTCGAAGATAGCGGCAGCGTCCTGCGCGCGTTCAATCTGTTCGCGCGACCGCGCTTCGGTTTCGGTGCTGCGTGTATTTTCCTCTATGTCGGGGCCGAGGTCGCGATCGGTTCGCTGATCGTCAGCTATCTTGTCCAGGCGAACGTTTTCGCCATCGGTGCCGGCGCGGCATCGGCCTATGTCGGCTTTTACTGGGGCGGTGCGATGATTGGCCGCTTCATCGGAACGGTCGTGCTGCGACTGGTTTCGCCGGGCAAGGTGCTGGCTGTCGTGGCGGCGGGATCGATTACGCTGATCCTGATTACGGCCAACACCACGGGGCAAATTGCGGGCTGGTCCCTGCTGGCGATCGGATTGATGAATTCGATCATGTTCCCGACGATCTTCTCGCTCGCCAGCGAAGGATTGGGCAAGCGCGCAGCCGAAGGATCGGGGATCATCGCAATGGCGATTGTCGGTGGGGCCGTCATCCCGCCGCTGACTGGCCTAATCGCGGATGCAAGTAGCCTCCGGTTCGCGCTGCTGCTCCCCGCACTGTGTTATGGCCTGATCGCGGCCTATGGGTGGTTCGCGCGCAGGCCGGTCGCCGTATAACCGGTCAGGCGGTCGGCGGGGCCGCGGGCAGGACGACCGTGACGCGCAGGCCGCCGAGCGGCGAATTGCCCGCCTCGATCCGCCCGTGATGCGCCTCGACGATCGCTTGCGCGGTGGCGAGGCCCAATCCCGATGTGGTGACCGATTCGCCCGGTGCCTTGGTCGTGCGGTAAAACGGCTCGAACAGTTGCTGGGCGAGCGCCACGTCAACGCCCGGTGCGCTGTCATCAATGATCAGCCGCCAGGCGTCTCGCCGCCCCTCCAGCCCTAGTGAAATGCGGCCGCCGGCCGGCGTGTAGCGCAGGCTGCTTTCGATCAGCGCAGTGAACAATTGCTCGATCCGCGCGCCGTCCCATTTGACCAGGACGGTCGTGGCCGGCAACGCGCCGGTTTCGAGCGACACCTGCTGCAGTTTCGCACGGCGGCCATTGCTCCACACCGCATTGTGGATCAGCGCGACCGGATCGACCGTGCTGTAGGTAACGGGCAAGCGCCCGAGATCGGCGAGCGCGACGGCGTGGAGATCCTCAGCCATTTCCGCCAGGCGGCGGACGCGCTCGGTCACTTCGGCAAAGGCTTCGGGGTCGCTTGGCGCGGCCTGGTCGGCAAGGCTCGCCAATTTGGTGCCGAGCGCGCGAACCGGGACACGCAACTCTTCGGACACGGCCACCAGCCACGTTCTGCGGGCGGATTCGAGCCGATTGAACTGGCGTGCCACGCGCCCCAGATTCCGCATCGTTGCGCGCGTTTCGGCCGGGCCGGTCTCGGTTAACTCGGTGTCGAAATCACCTTGCGCGATCGCGCGGCTGGCGCGGAACAACGCCATTTGCGGGCGCGACCAGTGGACCGCAATCCAATAGCCCGCCAGCAGCAGCAACAGAAATATCGCTGTCATCGCGATCATGATCCCGATCAGCTGATCGCGCACGAACGCGAAGCTTGCCGTTGTGGAGGCACGCGGCCCGACGATCTTGGCGATCGCGACGGAACGCCCGTCGATCATGACCGGGCGCTCAAGCCTTACGCCTTCGCGATCCGGCTGCGCACCCGCCAGGAATTTTCCATCGGGCGCATAGAGCGCGATGCGGCCGCGCAGCGGTGGCGGCGGGTCGCCCGGCCGGCTGTTATCGTCTAACACATTTTGTGTGAATTGGAGCGCGGCCCGCGCTGGAGTCCCGCCCTGCATCCCGGTCGCGATCAGGGATGCGAAGGCAGCGAGCGATTGCCGGTCCTGCGAATCCAGATAGGCTTCGTGGCCGCGCTGAAGGCTGACGACGAGCAGGCTTCCGGGGAACGCCGCAGCCAGCAACGCCTCCCCGGCAAGCAATAGGAACAGGCCCGAAAATAGTCGCACCGCGATGTTCTCCCCCGAGACGCGCGACCCAACGCTGGGCTGCGCTTACCGTGGATCACCCGCCGGAACAATCATCCCTATTGCGGATCGCTATCCCACCACGGGAATTGTCTCGGCCACCGCCGCCAGCACTTGCGCGGCATATTCCGGGCGGCAGATCAGCACATCGGGCAGCAACGGATCGCGGCAATTGTAGACGAGCGTAGCGCCGTCGATGCGCGAGGCATGCAGCCCTGCCGCCAGTGCGACCGCGACCGGCGCGCAATTGTCCCACTCATATTGGCCGCCGGCATGGAGGTAGATTTCGGCATTGCCGCGCACCACGGCCATCGCCTTGGCACCCGCCGACCCCATCGGCACGAGCTCGGCCCCGATCGCCTCGGCGACCCGAAGCACGATCGGATGCGCGCGCGAACGGCTGACGACCATGCGCGGGCGCAGCGGCGCGGGGGGCAGGACATCGGGCCGATCGTTGCTTGCGAAAACGAGATTCTGGGCCGGGAGGGCGACCGCGCCGGTCACCGGGACCCCATCGATCGCCAAGCCGATATGCACCGCCCAGTCATCGCGGCGTTCGCGAAATTCGCGCGTCCCGTCGAGCGGATCGACCACCCAGACGCGGCTGGCGGCGCAGCGCGCACCATCGTCGGCGGCTTCCTCCGACAGGATGAAATCCTCCGGCCGGGCGGCGCGGAGCAAGCGCTGGATCAGCGTATTGGCATCCTTGTCGCCGCGGTCGCCGAGTTCGGCATCGGGACAGGCCCCAGCCACGCACAAGCCGCGCAGCACCGCGCCCGCCGCGAGCGCAACCGAACGCGCGAGCTCGGCGTCGTTTTGGTCAGAGGTCTGGGTCATAAATTGGGACTCCATACGCCCATGATATGCTCGACGATCCGCTCCGCCGCCGCTTCCGGGGTTTCGCGGGTGGTGTCGATGCGGATGTCGGGTTGTTCGGGCGCTTCATACGGGCTCGAAATGCCGGTGAAATTGGCAATCTCGCCGCGCCGCGCTTTGGCATACAGGCCCTTCACGTCGCGCGCTTCGGCCTCGGCCAGCGGGGTGTCGACGAAGATCTCGACGAAATCCCCCGGTAGCATCGCGCGCACCATGTCGCGCTCGGCGCGGAACGGCGAAATGAAGGCGCTGAGCACGATCAGCCCGGCATCGGTCATCAGCTTGGCCAGTTCGCCGATGCGGCGAATATTCTCGACCCGGTCGGCATCGGTGAAGCCGAGATCCTTGTTGAGGCCGTGCCGCACATTGTCGCCATCGAGCAGAAAGGTGTGGCGGCCAAGCGCAAAGAGCTTCTTTTCGACCAGATTCGCGATCGTCGATTTGCCCGACCCGGAAAGGCCGGTGAACCACAACAAGCGCGGCGTCTGGCCCTTTTGTGCGGCGTGCGCTTCGCGGGTGACGTCGATCGCTTGCCAATGGACGTTCTGCGCGCGGCGCAGCGCGAAGTTGAGCATGCCCGCCGCAACCGTCGCGTTGGTGCCGCGGTCGATCAGGATGAAGCCGCCGAGATCGGCGCCGTCCGCAAACGGCTCGAATACCAGAGCGCGGTCGGTATAGATTTCCGCGACGCCGATATCGTTGAGGCCAAGCGTCTTGACCGAAAGTTCGGCCAGCGTGTTGACGTCGATCGCGTGGCGCGGCTCCTGCACCGTCGCCGAAACGGTCTGGGCGCCGAGCTTGAGCCAGTAGGAGCGTCCGGGCAGCAGCGGCGTCTCGGCCATCCACACGAGCGTCGCCTGAAATTGCTCGGCGACGTGCGGCGGATCGTCGGCGGTGGCGATCACGTCGCCGCGCGAGCAATCGACTTCGTCGGTCAGCGTGAGCGTGACCGACTGGCCGGCCACGGCTTCGTCAAGGTCGCCGTCCATCGTGACGATCCGCGCTACGGTGGTGGTGCGGCCCGAGGGCAGGATGCGGACCGGGTCGCCGGGCTTGACGCTGCCGCTGGCGATGAGGCCAGAAAATCCCCGGAAATCGAGATCGGGCCGGTTGACCCATTGCACCGGCAGTCGGAACGGGCGGGCCTGCGCTGCGTCGGCCTCGACATCGACGGTTTCGAGATGCTCGATCAGCGTCGGGCCAGCATACCACGGCATCGCGGCAGACGCGGTCGCGACATTGTCGCCGGCAAAGCCCGAGATCGGGATGGCGGTGAAGTGCTCGATCCCGATCGCACTGGCAAAGGCGCGATAATCGGCGACGATCGTGTCGAACACGCTCTGATCATACCCGACCAGATCCATCTTGTTCACTGCCAGCACGACATGCCGCAGCCGCAGCAGCTTCACGAGGAAGCTGTGCCGCCGCGTCTGCGTCAGCACGCCCTTGCGCGCATCGATCAGGATGACGGCGGCGTCGGCGGTCGAGGCACCCGTCACCATGTTGCGGGTGTATTGCTCGTGCCCTGGCGTGTCGGCGACGATGAACTTGCGTTTTTCGGTCGCGAAGAAGCGATAGGCCACGTCGATCGTGATGCCCTGCTCGCGCTCGGCGGCGAGGCCATCGACCAGCAGCGCGAAATCGATATTCTGCCCCTGCGTGCCGACACGCTTGCTGTCGTCCTCGAGTGCGGCGAGCTGATCGGCGAAGATTGCGCGGCTGTCGTAGAGCAAGCGGCCGATCAGCGTTGATTTGCCGTCATCGACCGATCCGCAGGTGATGAAGCGCAGCAGCGACTTGCGCTGATGCTGGGCGAGATAGGCGGTGATGTCGGTGGCGATGAGCGAGTCCGGGGTGTAAGTCGTCATTGCCCAACTCCGTCATCCCAGCGAAGGCTGGGATCTCGTGGTATCGCGCGCCGGTCGATGCGGCGCGATACCCCAGCCTTCGCTGGGGTGACATGAAGTGTGCCCTTCATGTCAGAAATACCCCTCCGCTTTTTTCTTCTCCATGCTGGCGGACTGATCGTGATCGATCGCGCGACCTTGCCGTTCGGAGGTGGTGGTCAGCAGCATTTCCTGGATCACCGCGGATAATGTTCTTGCTTCGCTCTCCACCGCACCACTCAGCGGATAGCAGCCGAGCGTGCGGAAGCGGATCGAGCGTTCGACCGGCACTTCGCCTGAAGCAAGCGGGAAGCGATCGTCATCGACCATCAACAACATCCCGTCGCGCTCGACGGTCGGACGCGGGGCGGCGAGGTAGAGCGGCACGATTTCGATGTTCTCCGCCAGAATATATTGCCAGATATCGAGCTCGGTCCAGTTCGACAGCGGGAACACCCGGATGCTCTCACCGCGCTCCTTTTTAGCGTTGTAGAGGTGCCACAGCTCGGGCCGTTGCGCTTTCGGATCCCAGCGGTGGTTGGCCGAGCGGAAGCTGAAGATGCGCTCCTTGGCGCGCGATTTCTCCTCGTCGCGCCGCGCGCCGCCAAAGGCAACGTCGAATCCGCCGGCGGTGAGTGCTTGCTTGAGCCCTTCGGTCTTCCACAGGTCGGTATGGCGGCTGCCATGGTCGAACGGGTTGATCCCCAGCCGCTTGGCCTCGGGGTTTTGGTGGACGATCAGCTCCATCCCCGCATCGGCGGCGGCGCGCGCGCGCATTTCGTACATCGCGCGGAATTTCCACGTCGTGTCGACATGCAGCAGCGGGAAGGGGGGCGTGCCGGGGAAGAACGCTTTCTTGGCCAAATGCAGCATCACTGCCGAATCCTTGCCGACCGAATAGAGCATCACCGGGCGCTCGGCCTCGGCAACGACTTCGCGCAGGATGTGGATGCTTTCGGCCTCAAGGCGCTGAAGATGGGTGAGGGCAACGGTCATGGTCCGCTGCAGATAGTGCAGAAACGCCGTCGTGCGATCAACTAATCCTGTTGGCGCCTAAAGTTCGCGTCAAAGCGCGGCGTTGCGCTCGACCGAATCGAGGATCCGCGCGCCCGCCATGAACACCGCGATCGGGCAGACGGCGAACAACAGCCAGCCGCCGAAGCCGGGATATTGGTCGAGGTAATGCACCCCGCGCTCGACCGCGCCGAGCGCGAGCGCGTAAATCACCGCGAACGCTTCGAACTTGTTCTTGATGACGAACAGGCGGGAGAATTTGATCCACATGCCAGAATCTTAAGCAAGCAGCGGGCCAATCGCGGTTCCGTGCGGTTGCGCGTTAAGAAACGTGGTTACGTGTCAATTAACCCGACACTTACGCGCGCGCGACATGGCTGATCATATCGTCTTCGCCGACACCGAGTGCGGC
Organism: Sphingomonas psychrolutea; assembly: GCF_014636175.1. Classification (GTDB taxonomy): domain Bacteria; phylum Pseudomonadota; class Alphaproteobacteria; order Sphingomonadales; family Sphingomonadaceae; genus Sphingomonas; species Sphingomonas psychrolutea. The sequence continues at coordinate 30,029 of NZ_BMDW01000010.1, forward strand.
CGCAGCCTCGCGCCCCAGCACCACGCCATCGGCGCTTGCCCGGATCGTCGCGTAGGCGCAGCGGAAATCGGCGAGCAGGCCACGCGCCACCAACGCTGCATCGCCGCCATCGTCGTCGATCGCGACGATGCGTGCCGGTTGCGCATCGCGGATCGTGCGGACTTGATCGGTCTTGGCGATCATCGTCGGACCACCGTCGAAGATGTCGACATAGTTTTCATACGCGAATCCTTCGTTCTCAAGCATCCGCATCGCCGCCCGGCCCGAAGGGTGCGGCAGGCCGATCACCGCGCGCGCGCTTTCGGGCAGCATCGCGATGTAGATCGGGTGCTTGGGGAATAAATCGGCGATGAACTGGTGCCCGCGCACCGCGTTGAATTGGTCGGCGTCCTGAAAATTCATCCCGAAGAAGCGCCCGGCGAGGCCGTCCCAGAAGGGCGAGCCGCCCGCCTCGTCGATGATCCCGCGTAGCTCGGCGAGGATCCGGTCGGCAAAGCGCGCACGGTGCTGCGCGATGAACAGATAGCGCGCGCGGGCGAGCAGCATCCCGAGGCCCCCGGCGCGTTCGCCCGGATGCAGGAACAGCCCGCCGACTTCGCTGCACCCCTCCAGATCGGTGGTCAGCCCGAGCATGTCGGCGCGGAAGGTGCGGCCGAGCTCCTTGCTATGCTGCGTCAGCGTCCCGAGCCGGTAGCTGTAAAAGGGATAGCTTTGCCCGACATGGGTGAAAATCTGGCACGTGCCGCGCACCTCGCCGGTCGCGGTGTTTTCGAGCACGAGCACGAACAGGTCGTCGGCCTTGGCGTCGTCGCTGCGCGCGAAGGCGGCGGCGCTGCGCACCAGCTTGATCTTGAGCGCGGCGCGATCGGGCGGCAAATTGGTAAAACCGCCGCCAGTCAGCTTTGCCATTTCGTAAAGCGGTTGCAGGTCGCTGTCGCGCGCGGCGCGGATCACGAAGGTCACAGGGCACCCTTTTCGGCTATGCGCAGGATCGTCAGCGCAGACAGAGCGGCGCGCTCGGCGAGCGACGCGACGATCAGAAATTCTTGCGGAGAATGGATCGCCCCGCCGCGCGCGCCCATCGTATCGACAACTGGTATGCCGCACGCGGCGATCGTATTGCCGTCGCACACGCCGCCGGTCGCGCGCCAGGCGATGTCGAGCCCGAGAGCGGCCCCGCACTCCTTGACCAAAGTGAACAGCTTGGCCGCACCGGGGTCGATCGGTTTGGGCGGGCGGTTGAAACTACCGTGGACGGCGATGTGGACGTCATGGAGCGTCGCGACCTCGGCGGTGATCCGGTCGAGGGCGGCTTGCGCGCGGTGGATTTCGGCGTGGTCCTGCGGGCGGAAATTGATTCGCAGTACCGCGTGATCAGGCACGACATTATTCGGCCCACCGCCCTCGATTCGAGCCGGATTCACCGCCAGCGTCGGCGATCGGAGCGCGAACAGTCGTACCGCCAGGTCCGACGCGGCAACGATCGCGTTGCGGCCTTCGTCGGGGTTGCGCCCGGCATGCGCGCTCTTGCCCGTCACGACGATCGAGAAATTCCCGGTCCCGCCGCGCGCGCCCGCGAGCGTGCCATCGGGCAGCGCGGGTTCGTAGGTCAGCGCCGCAATCTTCCCGCGTGCGGCGTCGGCGATCAGGCGCGTGGAGGAGAAGGAGCCGGTTTCCTCGTCGGAATTGATTACGACTTCATAGCCGATCCGGTCGGCGAGCGGGCTCGCTTCGACCGCGCTTAGCGCGGCAAGCATCACCGCGAGGCCGCTCTTCATGTCCGCGACGCCGGGGCCGCCCAGAGTGCCCTCATCCAGCCACGTCAGCATCTGGAAGGCGTGATCGATCGGGTAGACCGTGTCCATATGCCCGGTCAGCAGCAACTGGATCGGTGCCTCCGGGCGGACCACCAGATGCAGATGCTTGCCGTGATCGAGCACCGCCACCGCGCCATCCGCGCCGACACTCTCGGCAGTGTCGCCGGCCACCAGCGCGATTTCACCCGGCAAGACGCCGAACGCTTCGACGAGCATGGCCGCCACTTGTGCGAGGCCAGTGAGATTGCGCGTGCCGCTGTTCACCGCGGCCCAGCGCTCGACTTGCGCGAGCATCGATTGCGCCCCCACGTGGGTAACCGCCGCGCGCTCGATCTGGCTCAGTCCGGTCATCGCGCCAAATGTGGGGCGAACGCCGCCAACACCTCGCGGTAAAGCTGCTGCTTGAACGGCACGATGACGTCGGGAAGCGTTTCGGGTGCGATCCAGTCCCACGCCTTGAACTCGGGGTGGGCGGTGGCGATGTTCACGTCGGCATCATCGCCCAGGAAGCGGAACAGGAACCAGCGCTGCCGCTGGCCGCGCCACTTGCCCTTCCACACCTTGCCGACCAGATCCTCGGGCAGATCGTAATAGAGTTCCTCGGCCGCGACCGCGATCAGTTCGACGTGCGCGGGCGCGATCCCAGTCTCCTCGCCGAGCTCACGCAGGGCGGCGATTTCGGCATCTTCGCCATCATCGATCCCGCCCTGCGGCATTTGCCACGCCTCGACCATCGCATCGATCCGCTGTCCGACGAAGACCTTGCCGTCGCGATTGAGCAGCATGATCCCGGCGCAGGGGCGATAGGGGAGGCTCGTCGGGTCGCTCACGCTGCCGCGCCGTCCGCCGCTTGGGCCATGACTCGTGCGCCTTCTGCTTCGGCGATGACGAGCTTCGCTGCCGTCAGTGCCGCCGCAACATCGCCGACCGACGAAGGGATTGCCTTGCGCAGCGTGATGAAGCCGTGGATGTTGCCGACGGCCTCGCGATACACGGTCGCGACGCCGGCTTGGGCGAGCGCGGCGGCATAAGCGCGGCCCTGGTCACGGATCGGGTCGAGGCTGGCGGTCACCACCACGGCTGGCGGCATGCCGGTGAGATCACCCTTCAGCGGCGAGGTGCGGATATGCGACGCCTCCGCCTGATAGGCGGCATTGAACCATTCCATGCTGTCGCGGGTCAGCAGGAAGCCGTCGGCGAACTGGCTGTAGGACGGGTATTCCTGCGTCGTGTCGGTCGCGGGATAGAAGGGCAGCTGCGCGATCACCGGCACGGCGGCGGGCGCATCGCGGAGTGCCATCGCCACCACGATCGCGAGGTTGCCGCCTGCGCTGTCGCCGCATGTCACCAGGCTGGTGACCTTGCGCCCGAGTGCCGCCGGGCTGCCCGCCGCCCAGCGCGCCGCCGTTTCGCAATCGTCGGGAGCCGCGGGCCAGACCGCTTCGGGCGCGAGTCGGTAATCGACCGCCAGCACCGGAAGATCGAGCGTGCGCGACACTTCAGCACAGAAGCTGGCATGCGTGTCGAGATCGCCGATCACGAAGCCGCCGCCGTGGAAGAACAGCACGATCGGCCCCGGCAGGCGGCTTTTGGCCACGTCGAACAGCCGCGCCGGAATGGCGCCCGCGGGTCCGGGGATCGTCAGATCGGTGATCGTGCCGAGATCGCCCACCGGCGGATCAGCGATGTCCTTCATCGCGGCATAGGTTGCACGCGCCGCCGGGGCTTCGAGCTGGTGCATCTTCGGGCCGGGCAGGGCGTTGAGAAAGGCGAGAAAGCCCGCGACATCGGGGCGCACATAAGGATCGGTCAAGCATCTCTCCATTGGTCTGAGCCAGCGTCGCGCCTACCTAAGCGTGATGATCACGGTCGTCCATCACCCAGCCTATGTCGCCGCCGGGCAAAGCGCCAATCCGAGCCAACTCAGCAAGAACGCCGCGATCCGCGATCTGTTGCGCGCTGAGGGGGCAGCGATCCACTGGCACGAGCCCGAGGCGATGCCGCCGCGCTGGATCGAGGCAGTGCACGATCCGGACTATGTCGCCGAAGTGATCGCCGCGCGCGTGCCGCGTGAAAAGGAGCGGCGGATCGGTTTCGCCGTGACCGCCGCGGTCGCGGCGCGCGCGCAAATGGTGCCGGGCGGGACGTGGCTTGCCGGGAAACTGGCGCTGGAGCGCGGATTCGCAGCGAACAGCGCGGGTGGCAGTCACCATGCACTTGCCGCCACGGGGGCCGGCTATTGCGTGCTCAACGACCTCGCGATCGCGGCGGTGCGCCTGCTCGAGGAAGGCGACGTTGCGCGCATCCTGATCGTCGATTGCGACGTGCATCAGGGCGATGGCACTGCCGCGCTCACCGCCGGACGCCCCGGCATCGCGACCTATTCGATCCATGCCGAGAAGAACTTTCCGGCGCGCAAGGCGCGATCGACGCTCGACGTGGCGTTGCCGGACGGGACGGGCGACGCAGCGTATCTGGACATGCTGGCCGCGACGTTGCTGCCGATGCTCGACGCGTATCGCCCCGATCTGATCCTGTATCAGGCGGGGATTGATCCGTTGGCCGATGACCGGCTCGGGCGTCTTGCGCTGACGAATGCGGGGCTGGTGGCGCGCGAAACGCTGGTCGCTCGCGCCGCCCGCGACCGCGGCATCGCGCTCGCGAGTACCGTGGGGGGTGGATACGGTGCGGACATCGCTACGCTTGCCGCCGCGCACGTCCGCGCGATTTTGACGTTGGGGGCGGTGCTGGTGCCGAGGAACGCCGCATTTGAGACGGTGCCATCGGTCGAGTAAGGCTTTCTCGCACGAAGACACAAAGACACAAATGAAGGGAAGGCAGTGAGCGAAGCTCTTGAAAAGTTGGCTAGCACTGCCGTCGATTGTGGGTTCCAATTGCATCAAGCGCTTGGGCCGGGCCTTCTCGAATCGGTCTATGAGGCTTGCTTGACCAAAAGCCTGTGCGATCGCGGACTCTTCGTCGAGCGCCAAAAGCCGGTGCCGATCCGATTTAACGGAATCGTGCTTGAAGAGGGGGTTCGCGCGGATTTGCTTGTTGAAGGGCAGCTGTTGATCGAGCTGAAATCGACCGAACATTATGCGCCGGTTCATTCCAAACAGGTCATCACCTATTTACGTTTGATGGATCTCCCGCTCGGTCTATTAATGAATTTTGGTGCAGCGACTTTCAAGGACGGGATCAGGCGTCTGATCAATAATTACGCAAGCCCTTTCCAGTGAGAGTCCTCTTTGTGCCTTTGTGTCTTTGTGCGAGCCATTTTTCTTGACTAACCCCATTCTCCTCTGGCTGCGCCGCGATTTGCGGCTGGCTGATCAGCCAGCCTTGCTCGCCGCGATCGCGGAGGGGCCGGTCATCCCGGTCTATATCCTCGATGATGCGACCCCGAAACACTATGCGATGGGCGGCGCGTCGCGCTGGTGGTTGCAGCACAGCCTTGCCAGCCTCGATGCGGCGCTGCGCGCGAAGGGCTCGCGGTTGATCCTGCGGCGGGGCGAGAGCGATGTGGTGCTGGCCGCGATCGCCGAGGAAACCGGGGCGACGCGCGTCCACTGTATCCGTCACCACGAACCGTGGTGGCGCAATGCCGAGCGCGCGGTGGCGAAGCGGCTCGATCTCGTCTGCCACGACGGCAATTACCTGTCCTCGCCCGGATCGATCACCACCGGCAGCGGCGGGCAGTATAAGATCTTTACGCCGTTCTGGCGGGCGCTGAAGACCACGATGCCGCCACCCCACCCGACCCACGCCCCGACCGATCTTCCTGCGCCAGCGCCCTGGCCGAAAAGCGATACCCTCGCCGATTGGAATTTGCTGCCGACCAAGCCCGACTGGTCGGCCGGGTTCGGTGAGGAATGGACCCCGGGCGAGGACGGCGCGCGTGCCCGGTTGACCGCCTTCAAACGCCATGCTGCCCAATATGGCGAAACCCGAAACTTACCGTCGATCGAGGGCAGTTCGCGCCTGTCGCCGCATCTCCACTTCGGTGAGGTTTCGGCCGCGCAAGTGTGGCACGCGGTCGCCGATGCGGGCGGATCGGTCGATACCTTCCTCGGCGAAATCGGCTGGCGCGATTATGCGCAGAACATCATCCGCGAATTTCCTGATTACGGCTCGAAAAATGCCCGCGACACGCTCAATGCGCTGCCGTGGCGGACGGGCGCGACCGCCGACGCCGACCTGCAAGCGTGGCAGCAAGGCCGCACCGGCTATCCGATCGTCGACGCCGGGATGCGCCAGCTCTGGGCGACCGGCTGGATGCACAACCGTGTCCGGATGATCACCGCGAGCTTCCTGATCAAGCATTTGTTGATCGACTGGCGTGTAGGCGAACGCTGGTTCTGGGATTGTCTGGTCGATGCCGATTACGGGTCGAACGCGGTCAATTGGCAATGGACCGCGGGCACGGGAGTCGATTCGAACATGTTCGTGCGAATCATGGCGCCGCTGGTGCAATCGCCCAAATTCGATGCAGGCGCCTATATTCGGCGCTGGGTGCCGGAATTGTCGGGCGTGCGCGGTGAGGCGATCCATGATCCCGACGAGGCGGGGTTTCGCCCGCGCGCCTACCCCGCCAAGATCATCGGCCACCGCGAAGGCCGCGAGCGCGCATTGGCAGCGGTGAAGCAACAACGCTGAAACCCCGTTGCGGCGCGCAGCCGTCGGTGCGAGGGGGTGCGCGATGTTAGGGGCCTTCGCGACACTGTTTCACCGCTTGCTCGACCGGATCGATGCGGGGCTGGCCCACGGGTCACTCACCGTAACGACGCCGGATGGGCGCGTGCGGCTGCTGGGCGGGCGTGCGCCGGGGCCGGAAGCTGTCGTCGATCTGCGTAGCTGGCGGGCGTTGCTGCGCCTTGCCACGGGCGGATCGGCCGGCTGGTATGTCGCCTGGTCGAAAGGCGAATGGGCCAGCCCCGATCCCACCGCGCTGTTCGAGCTGTTCATGCGCAATAGCCGGACGCTCGGGAAGACTGCGCGCTCGGGCGGGGCGATCCGTATTTTGCGTCGATTACGGAACAGCTTACGGCGTAATTCTCGCACCGGTTCGCGGCGCAATATTGAATTCCACTACGATCTGGGGAACGATTTTTACGCGCTTTGGCTCGATCCCGGCCTGACCTATTCGAGCGCGCTGTTCGACGAACCGATTTCGCCGGCGCAAAGCCTCGAATCGGCGCAGGCGACCAAGATCGATGCGATGCTCGACCGGCTCGCGGTCGAACCGGGCGACACGATCCTGGAAATTGGCTGCGGGTGGGGCAGCTTTGCCGAGGCGGCGGCGCGGCGCGGCCTGGCGGTCCATGCGATTACGCTATCGGCCGAGCAGGAGCGGGCGGTGGCTGACCGCAGCGCGGCGGCGGGGTTATCGGGTGTGACGGTGTCGCGCACCGATTACCGCGATGTCGTCGGTCAATACGACGCGGTGGCCAGCATCGAGATGGTCGAGGCGGTCGGCCAGGACTATTGGCCCGCCTATCTCGCCGCGGTCGCGCGCGCGTTGAAACCGGGTGGCCGTGCGGCGATCCAGTACATCGCGATCGATGACGCGATCTTCGAGGCGTACGCCGCCAATGTCGATTTCATCCAGCGCTTTATTTTCCCCGGCGGAATGCTGTTGTCGGAAAGCCGCTTTCGCGCGCTGGCCGAGGCAGAGGGCCTCGAATGGACCGACCACCGCACCTGTGGCCTGCATTATGCCGAAACGCTCAGGCGGTGGCGGATCGCGTTCGATGCGGCCGTCGCTGCGGGACGATTGCCCACGCAATTCGACCGGCATTTCATCGACTTGTGGCGCTATTATCTGATGTACTGCGAAGGGGGGTTTCGGGGGCAGGGGATCGATGCCGCGCAGGTAACGCTGGTGAAACGCGCTTAGCCGACCCGTTCGAAATGCCCGGTCGTGAAATCCTCGACCAGCAACGCCACGATCCGATCGGCGACGACTGACGGTTCCTTGACCGATTTCGGGTCTTCGCCGGGATAGGCCTTATGCCGCATTGCCGTACGCGTCGCGCCCGGGTCGATGATCGCGGTGCGGACCTTGCTGATCTGCTCCATTTCGTCGCCATAGGCGGCAAGCAGGGTCTCGAACGCCGCCTTGGAGGCACCGTACATGCCCCAATAGGCACGCGGATTGCGGGCGACGCTGGAGGTCAGCCCGATCACCCGACCGTGCGCCGATTTGCGCAGCATCGGATCGAACGCGGCGATCATGGCGGCTTGTGCACTGACGTTGAGCGTCAGGATTTGCGCCATTTCCTTGGGATCGATCGCCGGAACCGCGCCGAGCTGCCCCAGCATGGCGGCGTTGAGCACGAGAATGTCGAGTGCGGGCCAGCGCTCGCCGATCGCGCTGCCCAGCCGCGCGATGCTGTCGGTCTCGGTCAGATTGAGCGGCGCGATCGTCGCCGAACCACCGGCGTCGAAGATTGCGTTCTCGACATCCTCCAGCCCCTTGGCGGTGCACGCGGTCAGCACAACATGCGCGCCTGCCGCACCCAAAGCGAGCGCCGTTGCCGCACCGATTCCCCGGCTGGCACCCGTGACGAGCGCGATTTGGTTGGCGAGAGGTTTGTCGGTCATTCCGCTAGGCTCCATCTTGAAGCCCCTCGCCTTCAGGGGAGGGGTTGGGGGTGGGGCCGTGCCTCAAACGCAGCCTTGGACTCGCGGAGAGGCCCCACCCCAGCCCCTCCCCTGAAGGGGAGGGGTAATGTCTGTCAAATCACCCGTTCAGCCAGCAACGCGAATTGATCGACCGACGATACGTCGTCCTGGTCGGTCAGCGTCGTCGGGTAATCACCGGTGAAGCAGGCGTCGCAATGGCTTGGACGGATGGCGTTGCGCTGCGGGTCGCCGAGCGCCTTGTAGAGGCCATCGATCGACACGAAAGCGAGGCTGTCGGCCTTGATATAGGCGGCCATTTCTTCAAGATTCTTGGTCGCGGCGAGCAGTTTGGCGCGCTCGGGCGTATCGACGCCATAGAAGCACGAATGCGCCGTCGGCGGGCTGGCGATGCGCATGTGTACCTCGGCCGCGCCCGCTTCGCGCATCATTTCGACGATCTTGAGGCTGGTGGTGCCGCGCACGATCGAATCGTCGATCAGCACGACGCGCTTGCCCGCGATCAGCGCACGATTGGCGTTGTGCTTCAGCTTGACGCCAAGGTGACGGACCTTGTCGCTCGGCTGAATAAAGGTGCGTCCGACGTAATGCGAGCGGATGATGCCGAGCTCGAACGGGATGCCCGATTGCTGGGCATAACCGAGCGCGGCCGGCGTGCCCGAATCGGGAACGGGGATGACCAGATCGGCCTCGACCGGGCTCTCGATCGCGAGCTGCGCGCCGATCGCTTTGCGCACGGTATAGACGCTGCGGTCCTCGGAGATCGAATCGGGCCGCGAGAAATAGACATATTCGAAGATGCACGGGCGCGGCGCTTGTGGCGCGAACGGGCGGTGCGAGGTGATCTCGGTGCCCTTGACCATCACCAGCTCACCCGGGTCGATCGAACGGACGAAGGTCGCGCCAACGACATCGAGCGCCACGGTTTCGGAGGCGAAGATGACAGCGCCCTCGCTGCCCGGCGTATCGAGCCGGCCCATTACGAGCGGACGGATGCCGAGCGGATCGCGGCACGCGATCATGCCCTCCGGCGTCATCACGATCAGCGAATAGGCACCTTCGACGCGTTTCAACGCATCGATGAACTTGTCGACGACGGTGCGGTAATTGGAGGTGGCGACAAGGTGGATGATCGTTTCGGTATCGCTGGTCGACTGAAAGATCGACCCGCGCCGCACCAGATCGCGCCGCAGCCGCATCGCGTTCGACAGATTGCCGTTATGCGCGATCGCAAAACCGCCCGAGGCGAGATCGGCATAAAGCGGCTGGACGTTGCGGAGTGCGGTCTCCCCGGCCGTCGAATAGCGCACATGCCCGCACGCCACCGTGCCGCGCAGCGGGACCATCACCTCTTCGCGGTCGAAGTTGCCGGCGACGTGGCCCATCGCGCGGTGGGTGTGGAATTCGGCACCGTCGAAACTGGTGATGCCAGCCGCCTCCTGCCCGCGATGCTGCAACGCGTGCAGCCCGAGGGCAACCAGTCGTGCGGCATCGGTCGCACCGGAAATTCCGAAAATACCGCACTCTTCGTGCAGCGTGTCGTCTTCGTGGGGGTTCGTGGTCAGCATGACGCCCTTCAGGGGGGGGAGTAGAGCTTCGAGGAGGCATATAGGGGCGCAGGCCGGGTTTGTCGCGCTTTTGTCACACGCGCGAGAGCGATTGGTCGCATTGGTAATTTCGCGTTTGATTGCAGCGGTTTGCAGAGTGCGATGATCGGTATTGGCAAGGCTCGCCACCCGCAATGGTGGTTAAGGCGCGGTGATCGTGGGGACGCAGGCGCTGCGGTGAGACGATTCGCAACCGCCAGCCGGGGTGACGCGCGCCTGCGAAGGGCGCTATGCCCATCCCATGCCTGACTCCCGTGAAACCACGCTCGACCTTGATCCGAAGTACGATGCCGCGGGGCTGATCACAGCCGTTGCGACCGATCGCAACACCGGCGAGCTCCTGATGCTCGCGCATATGAATGCCGAGGCGCTCAAGCTAACGGTGGAGACGGGCGCGGCGCATTTCTGGTCGCGCAGTCGCGCGGCGTTGTGGAAAAAAGGGGAGACGTCGGGCAACATCCTGCACGTGACCGAAATCCGCATCGATTGCGATCAGGATGCGGTGTGGCTGATCGTCGATCCGGTCGGCCCCGCCTGCCACACCGGCGCGCGCAGTTGCTTCTATCGCCGGATCGAGGGCGATCGGTTGGCGCTGGTCGAGTGAAGCGCACCGCACTTCTGGCCGTGCTGATGCTGGCGGCCTGCCATCGTAGCGATCCCAAGCCTCCGGCCGCCACCGCGACGCCGCAAGGGTTGGAGGCGGCCGCGATCCAGGCGGGCGTCATGCCCGATCCCGCCAATACCGACATCACCGGACTCTACGCCCGCGAGAGCGATCGGATTTGCATCGTGCCGACCGCGACGGCGTACCGCATCGGCGTTTTCGTCGATTATGACGAACAGCAACATTGTGGCGGCGCAGGCATCGTCACGCGAGTCGGTGAAACGCTGCATGTCACGCTTGGCCGGGGCAGCGAGGCCAGCGCGTGCAGTTTCGACGCGCGCTTCGAGGGCGACCGGATCGTCTTTCCGGCTCGATTACCGGACGCGTGCCAGAAGGTCTGCGTCGGACGGGCCTCGGTCGCGGCATTGGATGTTGTTCGGCTCAGCGAGTCGGTTTCGGAGGCGTCGACGCTGCGCGATGGCAAGGGTCGGCTGCTGTGCGCAGGCGGCTGATGCGCTTGACGTTGACGTAAAGGGCACTTAGATAAAGTGCCATGTCTAGCAGCGCCGCTTACGCCGTCATTGATCTGCACCCGGACCGCGATCACTTCTCGATTTCGGACCTGTCCGCCGAATTCGGCGTCACCGCGCGCGCCTTGCGTTTCTATGAAGACGAGGGCCTGATCGCACCCGAGCGCCGGGGCACGGCGCGCATTTATTCGCAACGCGATCGTGCACGGCTGGCGTGGATTTTGCGCGGCAAGCGCGTCGGCTTCAGCCTTGGCGAAATTCGTGAAATGATCGATTTGTACGACATTGGCGACGGCCGCCAGGTACAGAAAGCGACCACGATCGCGCGTTGCCGCGACCGGATGACGCTGCTCCAGTCACAAAAATACGATATCGATGCGGCGATCGAAGAGCTCACCGATTTTGTCACCCTGCTTGAAACCAACGGCGCGCAAGGCCGCCTGAAGGACTGAATTCCCCCTTCCAAGGACTAATCATGCCAAAATATACCCCTCCCGTCCGCGACACGCGCTTCATTCTCGATCACGTCATCGGCCTGCAAAGCCATGCCAATCTTCCCGGTTTCGCCAATGCGACGCCCGACGTGGTCGATGCCGTGCTCGACGAAGGCGGCAAATTCGTCGCCGAAGTGCTGTTCCCGCTCAACTATTCGGGCGATCAGGAAGGCTGCACGCGGCATGCCGACGGATCGGTCACCACGCCGGCCGGTTTCAAGAAAGCCTATCAAGCCTATGTCGAATCGGGCTGGGGTACGCTGTCCGCACCCGAGGAATTTGGCGGGCAGGCGATGCCGCACGTCGTTTCGACCGCGTTTCTCGAATATATGAGCTCGGGCAACATGGCGTTTGCGATGTATCCGGGCCTGACGCACGGCGCGACCGCCGCGTTGCTGGCCAAGGGATCGGACGACCAGAAGGCGAAGTACGTCCCCAACATGGTCAGCGGCAAATGGGGCGGCACGATGAACTTGACCGAGCCGCAATGCGGCACCGATCTCGGGCTGATCCGGACCCGCGCCGAGCCGCAGGCGGATGGTTCGTGGGCAATCACCGGCACCAAGATTTTCATTTCCTCGGGCGAGCATGACTTGACCGAGAACATCATCCACCTCGTGCTGGCAAAGACGCCGGGTGCGCCGGAAAGCTCGAAGGGCATTTCGCTGTTCGTCGTGCCCAAGGTGCTGGTGAATGACGATGGGTCGCTGGGCGCGCGCAACGCCGTCTCGTGCGGATCAATCGAACACAAGATGGGCATCCACGCCAATTCGACGTGCGTGATGAACTACGATGGCGCGACCGGCTGGCTCGTCGGCGATGAGATGAAGGGCCTCGCCGCGATGTTCATCATGATGAACGCGGCGCGTCTCGGTGTCGGATTGCAAGGGCTGGGCGTTGCCGAAGTCGCGTATCAGAACGCAGTGCACTATGCCGGCGACCGTCGCCAGGGTCGCGCGCTGACCGGCGTGAAGGAGCCGAACGAGAAGGCCGACACGCTGTTCGTCCATCCCGATGTGCGCCGGATGCTGATGGAAGCCAAAGCGCTGACCGAGGGCCTCCGCGCACTCTGCCTGTGGGGTGCGCTCCAGGCCGATCTCGAACACGCCGCGCCAAGCGACGAGGAGCGCCAGCTTGCGGGCGACTTGCTTGGCCTGCTGACCCCGGTGATCAAGGGCTATGGCACCGACAAGGGCTATGACATCGCGACCAATGCGCAGCAGGTCTATGGCGGGCACGGCTACATCGCCGAATGGGGCATGGAGCAATATGTCCGCGATGCGCGGATCGCGATGATCTATGAAGGCACGAACGGCGTGCAGGCGATGGATCTGGTCGGGCGCAAGCTCGCACAGAATGGCGGTCGCGCGGTGCAGGCGCTGTTCAAGGTTGTCGCCGACGATGTCGCGGCCGCCAAGGGCGATCCCGCCACTGCCGATTTCGCGGCTGCGCTCGAAAAGGCCAATGGCGAATTGCAGCAGGCGACGGTCTGGTTCCTGCAAAATGGCATGAAGAACCCCGACAATGTCGGCGCGGGCGCGCATAGCTACATGCATCTGATGGGGATCGTTGCGCTTGGCCTGATGTGGCTGCGGATGGCTTCCGCCGCAGCCCGGCTGAAGGCGGCGGGCGAGGAGGATCCAGCGTTCCTCGATGCCAAGCTGGTAACCGCGCGCTACTTTGCCGAGCGCGTCATGCCCGAGGCGGGCGCGCTGCGCCGCAAGATCGAAGCAGGTGCCGAGGCGATGATGGCGCTGCCACCGGAGATGTTCGAAGCGGCGTGAGGCTGTAATCCTCCCCCGGGAACCGGGGGAGGGCGTTGGAGCTTTGGCCAGCCCCCGGCTGGACAAGATCGTGTCCGGGGGACACGATCTCGCTCCAACGCCTGAGCCTTCAGCGAAGGGTGGAGGGGGTCTATCCGCGAGCGCCGCGCTCGCGGATAGACCCCCTTCGTCTCGCTACGCTCGCCACCTTCCCCGGTTCCGGGGGAGGATCATGCTATTTCCCCTCGGATACCGGCGTTGCCTTCGCCGTCGGCCCTTCAATCTTACGCCGCACACCTGCGAGTTCCGGGACCGTTGCCACCGCCGGCGAAGCGCGAGTCGCGCCGGGCAGCGCTTCCAGTCTGAAGCTCTCGGCGCTGCGCCCCGTCGGCACATAGATCTGCTGCTTCATGCATTGCGACGAATCCGCGCGGCGGAACTCGGTGCAATTCCACAGCGCTTTTTCAAAACCGCTCGCGCGGTCGCGCAAATAACTGAACGCCATCGCTTGAATTTGCGCGGGCTGGAGCGGCAGCGCGGCGGGCGTTTTGGCTTTGTCGGCCCATGCCATCACCTTGCAATAGGGCCGGTCGCCACAGGTTCGCGCCGCAAGTTGCGCAAAGCCGTCGGGCGAAATCCGCTTGGTGTCGAGCGTCAGCAGGAAGCTGTTCTCTTCGCTCGCCAGCGCGGTCGGCAGCGGTGTCGCGGCGGCGACGGGATCGACGTACAAATCCTCGCTCGTCGCCAGCGTGATCGCCCCCTTATGCGCATCCGAATAAGCGGCGAGCGCGGCGATTACGGGTTCGTCCGCCGAGACATGGCGGTTGAACGCGGGCGGCGTGCCCCACCAGCCGGTCCAGCGAAAGAACAAATGCGTGTTGACCGCGGCGATCTTGTCGAGGCTCGACTGCCAATAGGGCACGACCCAGTCGGTATGGTAATGCGTCGCATAGCCGACGGGTTTGTACACCGCCCCGGTGAGCGAAGCAGTTGCGACCTGGCGTGCGCGGACCCATTGCGCGTCGACCCAGCGATGCCGCACCAGCGCATCGTCGCAGGTGAAGGTGAATTGGCACCCGGTCGATCGCTCAGCCCCCTGGAAAACGACTCCGCAAATCGTCTTGGGGAAAGCAGGGTGGCGCACGCGATTGATGACGACTTGCGCGACCGCGCGTTGCCCGGCGGGGTCGTCGCCCGCTTCGTACAGCACCGCCGCGGCCATGCAGTCGATCGCGCGTGCGCGCTGGATGTCGTCGCCGGGGAATTTAAAGGGGCGGGCGGCGGGGTTGGGGCCGTCGACGAACGGCACGGCGGCGTTGAAGGCGCGGGCGTCGGCGGGCTCAAGATCCTGAAAGGCAACCGGCTCGACCGGCGGAAGTTCGGCCTTTGACACGATCCGTTGCGGTACTGCGCGGGGCGCGCGGTGGCGCGCGACCGGTGGCGCGGTCAGGACGATCAGCGTCGGCGCGCCGATCGCCAGCGCGGCAATCGCCACAATGACGCCGCGCACGGCGCGACCGGGAGGCGCCTGCGGCGTGCGTTCCGGCAAAGCGCGAGCGCGGGGGGGCGGGGACAAAAACGGCTCCTGACCGGGGTGGCGAGCGCGTTTAGCGCAGTCGTCCCCAAAAGCGAAACGCGATCAGAATTGTTCCGGCAGAGCCACCGCTTATTGCGGCCACATACCCGTCGCTTCGCACAGGTCCCATTGGTCGGCGGTCTTGATATGGCACACCCGGTCGCCCGCCGCACATTGTCCAAACTTGGCGCGGTACTGCTGATAGCACGTCTTCGGAGTCGGTGCCGATGCCACTGCCGGCATCATTTTTGGTGCCGTCGAGGCCTTTGCAACCGCCATCGTCACGCGCGGTGCGACGGCCAGTGGGGGTGCCGCCGTGGGAGCAATGCCCCCACGATGGCCGAAAATGACTGGCCACGCCTGTAACAATGCCAGCATGACGCTGACACAAATCATCGCATTTCGCATAACCCCGTCCCCCAACGGTCCCCCGACCGTTGCGGTGCAAGATAGCGTCAAAATGGACTTAGCGCGACCTTAACTTTCGGGAAGGAAGTCGGGTACGGACAGATACCGTTCCCCGGTATCGTAATTGAAGCCGAGGACGCGCACTCCCTCGGGCAGATCGGGCAATTTTTGCAGAATCGCGGCGAGCGTCGCGCCCGAGCTGATCCCGACGAGCATGCCTTCCTCAGCCGCGGCACGGCGGGCCATATCCTTGGCGATGGCGGCATCGACCTTGATCGCGCCATCGATCGCCTGGGTATGCAGGTTCGCCGGGACGAACCCCGCGCCGATGCCCTGGATCGGATGCGGGCCTGGCGCGCCACCTGAAATGACCGGCGAGGCTGCGGGTTCGACCGCATAGACCTTCAGGTTCGGCCATTCCTTCTTCAACGCCTCGGCAACGCCAGTAATATGGCCGCCGGTTCCGACGCCGGTGATGATCACATCGATCGGCGAATCGCGGAAATCGTTGAGGATCTCGATCGCGGTGGTGCGGACATGCACGTCGATGTTGGCCGGGTTCTCGAACTGCTGCGGCATCCACGCACCGGGCGTCTGCTCGACGAGTTCGAGCGCGCGCTCGATCGCGCCCTTCATGCCCTTTTCGCGCGGCGTCAGATCGAAGGTCGCGCCGTACGCCAGCATCAAGCGGCGGCGCTCGAGGCTCATGCTCTCGGGCATGACGAGCACGAGCTTATAGCCCTTCACCGCCGCGACCATCGCGAGGCCGACGCCGGTATTGCCGCTGGTCGGCTCGATGATCGTGCCGCCGGGTTGCAGATGCCCGTCGCGCTCGGCCGCCTCGATCATCGCTAGCGCGATGCGGTCCTTGATCGATCCACCCGGGTTGGAGCGTTCCGATTTAATCCACACTTCGGCACCTGGAAACAGTTTCTGGATGCGGATGTGCGGGGTGTTGCCGATCGTATCGAGGATCGTGTTGGCTTTCATGGCGTGGCCTCCAGGTCGAGTGTTTGGGCGTCCCGCCGGCTGACGGGGGGATCGAACGTCTTGGCATTCTTCAGGCTGGGAAAGAGATAGGTCCATAGGAGCGTCACGACAATCGCCCCGCCGCCACCGACCAGCACCGCGCCGACCGGACCAAGGGCCGCCGCAAGGAAGCCCGATTCGGCCTCGCCCAGCTCGTTTGAGGCGGAGATCGTCAGTTGCGACACCGCACCGACGCGCCCGCGCATCGCATCGGGCGTGTGGAGCTGGATCAACGAGGAACGAATATAGACCGAGAACATGTCGGCCGCCCCCGCTACGGCGAGCGCGGCCACGCCGATCTGAAAGGCATAAGCGGGCACGATGAGATGCGCGACGCCGAACACGATCGTCGCGCTGCCATAGACCAGCACCGCAATAAGCATGCGCGGCCCGACATTGGTCTTGAGCGGGCGGATCGAAAACAGAATCGCGACGATCGATGCCCCGACGGCGGGCGCGGCGGCAAGCATGCTCAACCCCTGCGGACCGACCTTGAAAATGTCATGCGCGTAGATTGGCAATAACGCGGTGGTGCCCGCGAGAAACACCGCGAACAGATCGAGTGTGATCGCACCGAGCACCAGCTTGTTTTGGCCGACATACGACAGGCCATCGGCAATCTGGCGCAAGGGGTGCGCGGTCGAGCGCGGCGGCTGCGGTACGGGTGGGATCGTCATCAGGCACGCAAACGCGGTGGTAAACAGCCCGACGGCCAACCAATAAGCGCCCGATTGCGCCTGTGCATAGGCAAAGCCGCCGATCGCCGGACCGATGATCGTGCCGACTTGCCACGAGATCGAGCTGAGCGCGATCGCCGTCGGCAGCACTTCGCGCGGGACGAGGTTGGGCGCGAGCGCGCCGAATGCCGGTCCGGCAAAGGCGCGCGCAATGCCGAGCAGCACCGCGACGGTGAAGAGCACCGGCAACGAAATCCAGCCTTGATGCGTCGCGAGCGCCAAAAGAAGCGCGCAGAGCACCTGTAAGGATACCGTTACGCGCGTAATCCATCGGCGGTCGAAGCGGTCGGCTACAAGCCCGGTGATCGGGGTCGTCACGAACAAGGGCAAGAATTGCAGCAGCCCAATCAACCCGAGCTGGGCTGCGGCCCCGGCCGGAGACATGGTGGTGCGCGCGATCGTATAGGTCTGCCACCCGATGACGATGATCATCGCATTCTGCGCGATCGTCATCGTGAAGCGCGCTGCCCAGTACGAGCGGAAGCGCGCGATGCGTAAGGGGTGGGTAGAGTCAGCCATCTGCCAGTGCCTTACGGCCATCGCCGCGCGCGGGGCAATCATCGAAGTGCTTGGGTGGCGGAAACTTCTGCGATGCAACTTCTCGGCCCGGCGATGATTGATAAGCGGGACGCTTCGCGCCTATAGGCGGGGCTTCCTCCCCCGGATATGAGGTTCTCCCGACGTGGCAAAAGCCCCAGCCGTTAAACCCGAAGCCGCTCGAAAGTCGCAGCCGCCAGCGCCGAATCGCGAGCGTCCCGACGAGCCGCAATCCTATGCCGCGTCGAAGGACGAGCTGCTCGCATTCTACAAGCAGATGCTGCTGATCCGGCGCTTCGAGGAAAAGGCGGGGCAGTTGTACGGCCTCGGCCTGATCGGCGGGTTCTGCCATTTGTACATCGGGCAGGAAGCCGTCGCGGTCGGGCTGCAATCGGCGCTGACCGAAAAAGACAGCGTCATCACCGGCTACCGCGACCACGGCCATATGCTGCTGTGCGGGATTCCGCCGCAGGACGTGATGGCCGAGTTGACGGGCCGCGCCGCCGGGATTTCGAAGGGCAAGGGCGGCTCGATGCACATGTTCAGCGTCGAGCATAAATTCTACGGCGGGCACGGCATCGTCGGCGCGCAGGTGTCGCTCGGCACGGGGCTCGCGTTCAGCCACAAATATTCCGAGGATGGCGGCGTCTGCCTAGCTTATTTCGGCGACGGCGCTTCGAACCAGGGCCAGGTGTATGAGAGCTTCAACATGGCGGAGCTATGGAAGCTGCCGATCATCTATGTGATCGAAAACAACCAATATGCGATGGGTACCAGCGTCAATCGCTCCTCCGCCGAGGACCAGTTGTTCCGGCGCGGCGAAAGCTTCCGCATCCCCGGCATCCAAGTCGATGGGATGGACGTGCTGGCATGTCGCGGTGCGGCCGAGGAAGCGCTCGCGTGGGTGCGTGCGGGCAAGGGGCCGATCATCCTCGAGATGAAGACCTATCGCTATCGCGGCCATTCAATGTCCGACCCGGCGAAATACCGGTCGCGCGACGAAGTGCAGGCGGTGCGCGACAAGTCCGACCCGATCGATCACGTCAAGAAACTGCTTGATGCCGAGGGCGTCAACGAGGACGAGCTGAAGAAGATCGAGCAGGAAATCCGCAAGATCGTCAACGAAGCCGCCGACTTTGCCGAACAAACGCCCGAGCCCGATCCGGCGGAGCTTTATACCGACGTGCTGGTGGAAACCTACTGATGCCAATTGAAATCAAGATGCCCGCGCTTTCCCCGACGATGGAGGAAGGCACGCTCGCCAAATGGCTGGTCAAGGAAGGCGATGTCGTCAAATCCGGCGACATCATGGCCGAGATCGAAACCGACAAGGCGACGATGGAATTCGAAGCGGTCGATGAAGGCACGATCGGCAAGATTTTGGTTGCTGAGGGCACCGACAATGTGAAGGTCGGGACGGTCATCGCGACGTTGGATGTGGAGGGTGAGGAATCTTCTCCCCCTCTCCCATCGGGAGAGGGGCAAGCGCCGCAAGGCGCGCGGGGTGAGGGTGATGAACCGCAACCCAAGTCACCCTCACCCCCCGCCGCTAAAGCGGCTCCCCCCTCTCCTGCAGGGAGCGGGGAAGAAATTCCCCCCGGCACCGAAATGGTCAAGATGACGCTCCGCGAGGCTTTGCGCGACGGCATGGCCGAGGAAATGCGGCGCGATCCGCGCGTGTTCGTGATGGGCGAGGAAGTCGCGCAATATCAGGGCGCGTATAAGGTGACGCAGGGGTTGCTCGACGAGTTTGGCGACAAGCGCGTGATCGATACGCCGATCACCGAATATGGCTTTGCCGGGGTCGGCACGGGCGCGGCAATGGGGGGCTTGCGCCCGATCGTCGAGTTCATGACCTTCAACTTCGCGATGCAGGCGATCGACCATATCGTCAATTCTGCGGCGAAGACCAATTACATGTCAGGCGGCCAGATGCGCTGCCCGATCGTGTTCCGCGGCCCCAACGCCGCCGCCAGCCGCGTCGGTGCGCAGCATTCGCAGAATTATGCGCCGTGGTACGCCAGCGTCCCCGGCCTGATCGTCATTGCGCCGTATGACGCCGCCGATGCCAAGGGCTTGCTCAAGGCCGCGATCCGTACCGAAGATCCGGTCGTCTTCCTCGAAAACGAATTGCTGTACGGGCGCACCTTCGAGGTGCCGGTCGGCGATCATGTCCTGCCGATCGGCAAGGCACGGATCATGCGCGAGGGCAGCGACGTGACGATCGTCAGCTATTCGATTGGCGTCGGGCTCGCACTCGAGGCAGCGGAAAAGCTGGCGGGCGAGGGGGTCGATGTCGAAGTGCTCGACCTGCGTACGCTGCGCCCGCTCGATACCGCAGCGGTGCTGGCGAGCCTCAAGAAGACCAATCGCCTGGTCGTCGCCGAGGAAGGCTGGCCGATGTGCTCGATCGCGTCGGAAATTCAGGCGATTTGCATGGAGCAAGGGTTCGACGATCTCGACGCGCCGGTGCTGCGCGTGACCAATGAGGACGTGCCGATGCCCTATGCGGCCAACCTTGAGAAACTGATGCTCGTCACCGCCGACAAGATCGTGGCGGCAGTGAAGCAGGTCGTGCACCGGGGCTGAGGGGATTCGACACCGCGGGGGGTCCGCGGTGTCGTGATCTCAGTTGGTGATATGCGCGTTCGATACCGCCGCGAGGAACAAGCGGTTGAGCGCGGACGATATGTCGTCGTCGGTCGTTACCTTGTACATCAGCCCCGGCGTCGCGCAGGCGGTCAGCGCCGGTTCGACTTGATAGAGATACGGGACGACGTTGGACTGCGACCAGCTGTCGCCGTCCATCGAGCTTTGCAGATATTCGGTATAGAGAATGGCGATCCGGATGCCGCGGGTCTTGACCGTCGTGCACCATGTCGGGTCGAACGCGACTTCAGGGCGCCCGCTCGAGCGCCCCTCATCGCGCATGCCGTCGGTGACGATGAACAGAATTTCCTGCGGCTTATCGCCAAGGACATTCGTGCCGTTGCCGGGGGTCGGCATCAAGAGGTTGACGCGATTGAACGCGTCGCTCGACGCCGTATCGGCATCCGAGTTACAAAAACTCGAAGTCGGGCAATTGTTTTTATAGTATAATGACGTCGAGGCATTGCTGGCCGCCGTGCCGACGCTGGCCAGATCGGTCGTCAGCGACTTCAACGTCTTGAAGCTGTTATTGGCCCGCGAATCGGCAGCGGCGAAGGATACCAGGGCGGCGCGATAATCGGCATTGTTGTTATTGCCGGTGCTCGTCGCGAGCGTCATCATGCCCGAGACGGCGGTCTTGGCTTCGTCCACCCGCAACGGAATGTTGAAGGATTT
Source organism: Sphingomonas psychrolutea (assembly GCF_014636175.1). Lineage (GTDB taxonomy): Bacteria > Pseudomonadota > Alphaproteobacteria > Sphingomonadales > Sphingomonadaceae > Sphingomonas > Sphingomonas psychrolutea. The sequence goes on from NZ_BMDW01000010.1 coordinate 51,097, forward strand.
CGCCACGCCGTAATAATCCGTCAGCTTGTTCGACGCGTCGCGCGCAGTGCTGTCGTTGGTAGAATGGCAGGCGAACGCACACCCGCCGGTCTTGCTGCGCAATTGGGTGATCCCCGCCGAGGTCGAGGGAAAGGACATCGATCCGGACGTGTCGAGCATGACGTAGAAATCGATGTTCGGCGCGACTTTCGCATTGGTTGTCGTGGTGCCGCCGATCGGAATATCGACCATGTTGAGCAAATTGGCAAAGACGTTTTTCGATGTCGCGGCATAGCTCATGGTGATCGAGCGGCTCAGGCCGACCGTATTGGTATCGGTGACCGTGATGCAGAGTGTGCCATCATAGCCTTTCCAGACCGTGCCATTGTCCGATGTACCGACACTGCTCTGAGGGCAGGCAGCGTTGGTCCCGGTGCACGTGCTAAACATCACTCGTTGTACGGTCGTGCCCGAACATTTCGTCAACCCGAGTTGCGAATACCACATGTTGATCGCTGCCGCCGCGGATTCGGCGCGGGTTTTTGAAAGCATCCCCGGCACGACCCCGGACAATGCGGCGGCATCGGTAATGGTATTGAGGCGCGTCTGCGCCCGCGCGGCGGTCGCATAGTCGACGGTCATGCCCGTTGCGAACGCGATCGGCACCAAGGCGAAGCCGAAGATCATCAAAACGTTACCACGGCGGTCCGCGGTCAACCGTCGCAACATCGCCAGCAATCGATTTTGAACAGAAATCATGGTAGATTATCCCGGAGAATACTGATCAATTGTAAGCAACGAATTCAGAATTGCGCGGCGACATATAGATCGTCTGTGTCAGTGGGATCGTACCGATCAACGTCGATGCGAGGCGGGGCGTGTACGTGTAGTTGATTTCACTGAAAATATAGTAAGTGCTCGCCGTTGCCAGGCCCGTTGGCATCGTGACAACGGTACCGTTGGCATAGGCGGTTCCGTTCAGCGCTCTACTCCAGCTGATGGTCGCCCGGCCGGCCGCATCAACCTGTATCTGGCTGATCCGCAATGACGCACTTGACGGTGAATACGGCGCCATCACTTGCTGTGATGCGTTCAAGATTTCGTCGGCCTGCGTCGCGGTCATTGTCGTGTTTTGGGTCGTCAAATCGGCCAGCGTCCGTACGGTGTTCCCCACTTTGCGATAGGCAGAAATAGCGTCCATCAACTGAAACCCGCCGAGGAACAGCAGGACCAGAAACGGGAGCACGAAGGCAAACTCCAGGAGTGCGACGCCGCGCTCCTCGCGGGCGAAGCGGCCAAGCCAGCGCGGTTTCGTGGCGAAGACGATCATGATGTATAGGGCTCCGTCTTGAAAACCGATGTCGCAATGAGCAGCCGCTTGCCGCTCGACATCGTCGACAGATCGAACCCGAGCGGTCCTTTGCTGACGTCCCAGATGTACATGATGCGGGCGACCGTAATCTGGCCCGGGACGCCGGGGCTATACCCCCAAGTATTGTTGATATTGCCATTGCTGTCATAGGTCAGGGTCGGCACGCCGATGTTTGCCGACGAGAAGTTCGATGCGACCTGCACATCGACGATGAGGTTCGAACATTTCATGAAAGCGGGCAGTTTGGTGCAGACCAGCGCCTTGAACTGGGCTTGCGTCATATTGCTGTTTTGCGCGGCACCGGTGAGCAATTGGCGGACCGATTTCTCAGCGGTTGTTTCAAGATTTTGTTGCGCGAAATAGGTGAGACTGGTTTGCAGCACCGCGATCAGCAGCGCCATGAACGGGCCGACGACAAACGCGAACTCGATCAGCGCCGCGCCGCGTTGATCGCTGCGCAGCCGTTTGAACGAATTGGCGAGGCGAAACCTCGCACGGAGAGATGGTATCGACATGCCGTTGCCTCAAACGCTGGCGGTATTTCGCATGAACTGCGTTAAGAATTTGGAAATGTCCGGACCGGATTTTGAGGATAATGCAGGCAATGCGTGACGATGATCCTGAGCGCGCGCTGGCGCTATCCTACGCGCCGTCGTCCTCCCGTGCGGGGCTTTCTGCGCTGTTCGCGCTCGACGCTACGCTCGCGCAGATCCTGCGGACGACGCGCGAGCCGTTGGTCGGCCAAATGCGGCTGACCTGGTGGCACGACGCGCTCTGCGCGCTCGACACTGCGCCGCCGCCGGCGCAACCGGTGTTGCAAGCGCTGGCTGCCGAGGTGCTACCGCATGGGGTGACGGGGACAAGACTGGCGGACATGATCGACGGGTGGGAGGCGTTGCTCGAATCGGACCCGCTGTCCAAGGCGGTGCTGATGGCGCATGCGCAGAAGCGCGGAATCATATTGTTTGAGGCAGCTGGCGCCATTCTTGGTTGCCCGATCGAAGACCGAATTGCTGACGCGGGTGCGGGGTGGGCGCTGGTCGACCTGGCGGCGCATCTGAGCGATCCGGAGATCGCGGCGAGCGCCGGTTCCCTCGCCGCGGCACCGCTCAGTGCGGCGACGGCACAGCGCTGGAGCCGCGCCGGGCGGCCGCTCGGCGCGCTGGCGCATATCGCCCGGATGGATCTGGCGTCCCCGGCGTGTTCAAGCGTCCCGCGTGGCGCACCGAAGCGAGTCGCTCGGCTTGCCTGGCATCGGCTGACCGGCCGATAGGCTTTCGCCGACGCGCCGAGTGCGATAGCGTCGCGCCTTCGATCAGCGTGAGGGCGCGCGATGTGGCGGTATCTGGTGGGCGGTCTGGCGACATTGGCGCTGGTCGCGGCGGGGGTGGTGCTGTTCAATCGCAGTGGCCGATCGGTCGCGGCGCTCCCGTCCGCCCCGCTTGCCTTTGCGCAGAACGCAGCAGACGGCGCGCTGCCCGACAGCGTGCCGCAAGCGAGCGACCGCACCCGCGAGCAAAAGCGCTTCGATCGGTATGACAAGGACCGCAACGGTGCGGTGACGCGTGAGGAATATCTCGCCAACCGGCGGAAAGCTTATGCCAAGCTTGATACCAATCATGACGGCACGCTGTCGTTCGACGAATGGGCGATCAAGGCCGAGACCAAATTCGCGGTCGCCGATGCAGACAAATCGGGCGCGATGAACGCGACCGAATTCGCCACCACCGCGGTGAAGCGCAAGCCGCCAAGGGTGCGGCGCGATTGTCCGCCGGTGGGCGCAGCGAAGGCGGAAGCGTCCGAGGGCGACGATAGTTAGCGATCTCCCCTCCGTTCCCGAGAGGGGAGTGATCACGCCGCCAGCCAAACCCCCAGCGCGGTCCGCGCGCGCTCGGTATACATCTTCTTGCGGTCGGCCTTTTTGGTGCGGCCGGTAATCGGCGGGAACAGGCCGAAATTGACGTTCATCGGCTGATAGGTCTCGGCCACCGCCGCGCCGGTGATGTGGTGGAGCAACGCGCCGAGCGCGGTTTCGACCGGGGGCGGGGTCATCGCAGCACCGCCAAGCTCGGCGGCGGCGAAGCGCCCGGCGAGCAAGCCGATCGCGGCGCTTTCGACATAGCCTTCGCAGCCGGTGATCTGCCCGGCGAAGCGGATGTTGGGGCGCGCCTTCAGCCGCAAGGTCGCATCCAGCAATTCGGGCGAGCGGATGAAGGTGTTGCGGTGCAGCCCGCCGAGCCTTGCGAACTCGGCATTCTGCAGGCCGGGAATGGTACGGAACAGGCGGACTTGCTCGGCATGTTTCAGCTTGGTCTGGAAGCCGACGATGTTCCACAGCGTGCCGCTCGCATTGTCCTGCCGCAATTGCACCACGGCATAGGGCCAGCGCCCGGTGCGCGGATCATCCAGCCCAACGGGCTTCATCGGGCCATAGCGCAGCGTATCGACCCCGCGCGCGGCGGCGACTTCGATCGGCATACAGCCCTCGAAATAAGGGACGTCCTCCCACTCCTTAAACTCGGTCTTTTCGCCCTCCATCAAACCGGTGTGGAAGGCGAGATATTCGTCCCGTGTCATCGGGCAGTTAATGTAATCCTTGGTATCGCCCTTGTCCCAGCGCGACGCCATCCAGGCCACATCCATGTCGATGCTGTCATGGTGGACGATCGGCGCGATCGCGTCGAAGAAGGCGAGCGCGTCCTTGCCGGTTGCGCCGCCGATCTGATCGGCGAGGGCGGGGGCGGTGAGCGGGCCGGTCGCCACGATCACCGGGCCGCTGTCGGGCAGGGTGTCGACGCGTTCGCGGACGATCTCGATGTTCGGATGCGCGGTCAGCGCGGCGGTGACGCCCGCTGAAAAGCCATCGCGGTCCACCGCCAGCGCCGAGCCGGCCGGGACCTTGTGGATATCCGCCTCGCGCAGGATCAGCGAGCCCAATGTGCGCATTTCCTGATGGATCAGCCCGACGGCATTGCTGTCTGCATCGTCCGAGCGGAAGCTGTTCGAGCAAACGAGTTCGGCGAGGCCGTCGGTCTGGTGCGCCGGGGTCATCTCGCCCCCCTTATCGACAGGGGCGCCGCGCATTTCGGAGAGCTTTACGCGGAACCCCGCCTCGGCGAGTTGCCAGGCGGCTTCCGACCCGGCGAGGCCGCCGCCGATGATGTGGATTTGGTGTGTCATGCCCAGGGCTGTAGCGGGGGTGGGTCGGGGTGGCAAAGGTCGATCGGGCCCCGAGGTCGGCGTAAAGTCGCGAAGGTCGCACCATCCGCGCCGTTTCCGGGCCGGCAGTGACCGCCGGTCCCGCTCCAAGCCGCCCTTTAGGCTGACGACGCCAGCCGAAGCGGCCCCGCCCCGCCCGCCGCGGGATCCGAATAGGAAGCCTTGCCATCTTCGATACAACCCGCCGTCCGCCACGACTGGCCGCCTGCAGTGAACTCCCGGTCGTACCACCCATGGCTGTTGGAGAGATCGAGCGGAATGCTGCGCGTTGCACCAGCCGCTAGAACGATCGAAGCAGGCGCAACGCCATAGGCTAGATCGGTCATCGCGATCGACAGCGCGGCGTTGGTAAGATTCTCACACCGCAGCGCAGGAAGGGCAGCGCCGCGGGCCACGATGCTGATCGAAAAAACATCGCTCCGCCCGCGCAAGCGGCGATGAAAGCCGTTGGGACCCACAACGAACAGGTCCGCAACCGCGCCCGCGGTCGGCAGGGGGTGCGCCAGGACTTGCCCGGCCCCGACCGTATAGCGCGCCGGAACATCCTCCAGTCGCGTCACGTCATAGACGTGGAAGACCGCAGCCCGCCGCGCCGCATGGTTGGCGAAGACCAAGGTGCTGCGGTCGCCCGCGACGCGCAACCGCGCATCGAGATCGTACGGGGTCGCCCGCCGCCGCCGGATCCCGGTTTCCTGAACGGGCGTGACTGTCTCGACCGGCAGCGGCGGCTGGCTCTCCTTCAACTGCGCCACACGCGCGGACAAAGCGGCGGTCCCCGGCAACGTCGTCATGAAATCCACCGTGTCGGGCGCGCTGAAATCAAAGCAGGAAGTCAAGTCGCCGCAGACCGCGCGCCGCCACGCGCTGATATTGGGCTCCTGAACACCGAAGCGCGCTTCAAGGAAACGCAAGATACTGGTGTGGTCGAACACTTCCGACGCGACATGGCCGCCCTTGCTCCAGGGCGAGATCACAAAGAGCGGCACGCGCGGGCCAAGGCCGTAAGGCCGGTCGAGATAGGCCGCGTCCTCGGGCTTTTGGCTGTGGATGTGATATTCGTCATCCGCCGGTATGGTCGTCGCGCCGACCATCCGCCCCGCCACGCGTGCAGGGGGAGCCGGCGGCGGGACATGGTCGAACAAGCCGTCATTCTCGTCGAAATTGAGCAGCAGCACGGTGCGGGCCCACACGTCAGGATTGGCAGTGAGCGCATCGAGCACGCGCGCGGTATAGTCCCCGCCCTGCAACGGGGTGGAGACGCTCGGATGCTCCGACATCGCTTCGGGCGCGATGATCCACGAAACCTGCGGCAAGCGCTTACCAAGCACGTCGGCGCGCAAATCGTCCAGCGTGCGCGTCGTCATCGTCCGGTGCGCGAGCAGACCCGCCGCCGCGCCTTGCTCCTGGCGATAGCGCTGAAAGCCGACCAGCGGGTTGTCGGTGAAATTGTCGGCCATGTCCTGATAGATTTGGAAGCCGATCCCTGCTGCCATCAACCGCTCGGGATAGGTCGTCCAGCGATAGCCACCGTGGTGCAGCGGATCAGAACCGATGCTGTCATAGCCATTGTCGATCGCCGGGCCATTGGCCTTGCCCGCGGGATCGTGCGTCCCGGTCCAGATATAGAGCCGGTTGGGGTTGGTGCACAGGTGGATCGCGCTGTGATAGGCGTCGCACAGCGTGAAGGCCTCGGCGAGCGCATATTGGAACGGCAGATCCTCGCGCGTAAAATGCGCCATCGCGTGATTGTGCTTGTGCTGAGGCCATGCGCCCATCCGGCCATTGTCCCACGCGGCCTGACTGTCGGTGAAGCCATGCGGCGTGCCGGGCGGACGATAGCGGCGAAAATCGACCGACGTATCGAGCCGAAACGGCGCGATGAAGGCCGGGTCTGCGCCGGGATGTTCGTTGGGCTGCAGCAAAACCGTGCGCCCCGGCGCGCCTGCGAGCGGCGGGGCGGGAATGGCGAAACGGTCGCCAAAGCCGCGCACGCCGCGCATCGTGCCGAAATAATGATCGAACGAGCGGTTCTCCTGCGTGAGAATCACGACATGCTCGACGTCCTGAATCGTGCCGGTGCGGCGATGGGCCGAAATTTCCAGGGCACGGGCAATCGCCGGGGTAAAGCCCGCCGCCGCCCCCGCGGTTGCCATCATCGCGCGGATGAAACTGCGTCGATCCTGCATCGTCACCATCGTCATGCTCCTGATCGACCTGTCACCAACCCGACGCGGGCGTCGCCACGATTAAACGGGCGAAACAAGCCTCTTAATATGACACAGGTCTAGACCATCGATATGGCGTTTGCGTGACGCCGAAAATGCGCCCGATCCGCTACCAGCGGCACGTGCTCGCCGGGGACGCCCGCAGACCACGCACTCGGCGTTTCGGCCGGCGTTTGGGCAGAAAAGTTCGATCGCGGATCATTTTATCCGCGATTGTCACAGAGCTGACGCGAGATTCTGCGCAAGGGCGTCTGGTTCATACCAGATGCGGGGGGCATTTCATGATTACGACCTATGCGATTCGGGGCCAACGGCCCAATTATAAGAGTCTGTTACTGGCGACGGTTGCGGCGGTGGTCGCAATCGGGTTTCCGCGGGTCGCAGCGGCGCAAGTCGCAGTCGATCCACCAGCGGCCGCCACGCCGGACGCCGAGATCGTCGTGACCGGCTACCGCAAATCGCTGCGCGACGCGCGCAGGATCAAGCGTGACGCCGTGATCCAGAAGGATGTGATCGTCGCCGACGACATCGCCAAATTCCCCGAACTCAACCTCGCCGAGTCGCTCCAGCGCTTGCCAGGCGTGCAAATCACGCGCGAAGCCGGCGAGGGTCGGCGGATCTCGTTGCGCGGGCTTGGCGCGGATTTCTCGCGCGTGCAGCTCAACGGCATGGAAGTGCTGGGCAACGTCGATTCGGCACAGGACAGCCGCGGCCAGCGTTCGCGCGACCGCGCGTTCGATTTCAACATCTTCGCTTCGGAACTGTTCTCCAAGGTCGAAGTCGAGAAAACCTTCCAGGCGGCCCAGAAGGAAGGCGGGATGGCCGGGACGATCGGGCTGTTCACCGGTAAGCCGTTCGATGCCAAGCCGGGGCTTACCGGCGCAATCTCGGGCAAGCTCGGCACCAATCAATATACCAAGGACGCGCAGCCGCGCCTGGTCGGCTTCCTCAGCCAGAATTGGGACAACCGCTTCGGCGTTGCGGTTTCGGTCGCTTACTCCAAGCGCAAGACCACCGAGCAAGGCCATAATACCTATAATTACAGCCACCTCGGCAAGACCGAAATGGTCAATGGGGTCGCAACCGGCGATGCCGTCAATCTGGTCAATGCCGGGCTCGATATTTCACATCTCTCCGCCGCGAAGCAAACCAGGTTCCTGACTGGCGACCTCTATTTCGCCGATGGCAACCGCATCTCCTCCTGGAATGCGGATATGGAGCGGCTCGGCATCACCGCCGCAGTGCAGTGGAATCCGGTCGACAATGTGCTGCTGACGCTTGATGTGCTGCACAGCGAATTCACCACGCATCGCGACGAATTGCACCTCGCGACGCGACCGCTCAACGGGTTCGGCTCGACCACGCTGGACACCGCGAAGGGCAGCCCGTGGCCCGCGCAGTTCCAGAAGGCGACGGTCCTCAACGACTTTACGGTCGACGGCAGCAATTATGTGACAAGCACCGATGCCAGCAACGTCACGCTTGGCAGCGAGCATCGCCGCGAATTGAACAAGAACAAGTTCAACCAAGCGGTGCTGACCGGGAAATGGAACGTAACCGACCGTCTCACGATCGACGGGCATGGCGGCTACGAAAAGTCCACCTACGACACGCCCTATGACGATAAATTCTACATGCGCGCCAAGGGCAATCTGGTCGCCAATTACGGCACGGACGGCCGCTCGGCCACTTTCTCCTATCCGGGCACCGACCTCACCAATCCCGCCAATTACGCGATGGACAATTTCTACTATCGCTCGTTCTACAACGCGTCCGAACTGCAAGAAGGCTTGCTCAACGCAACGTACAAGGTGAGTGACGTGTGGGCGTTACGCGCTGGTGCCGCCTATCACCGCTTCTGGCAGGACGGGGCGAGCTATTATTACGATGGCGGGGCAAACGGCACCTCGGGGGTGACGCGCGGCACGTCGGTCGCGAACATCACCGACGTGTTTACGAACAATTCGGGATCGTGGCTGGTCGGAAATTATGACAAGGGCTTTGCGAAGTACAACGAGTATCATCGCCTCGCGCCCAAGGCCGACGGAACGGGCGGCGTTCTGCAGGATATCGAGAACGTCTACACCACCACCGAAACCACCTTTTCCGGCTATTTGCAGGCCGATTGGGATAGTCAGCTGTTCGGCAACCGTTTCCGCGGCAATATCGGCGTGCGCGGCTATCATACCAAAACGCACAGCACCGGCTGGATTCAGGGCGACAGCTACGCCTATCTCGGCACGACCGACGTGACCGGCAGCTATTCGGGCGTCTTGCCGGCGTTGAACGCAGTGTTCGACCTGACACCGGATGTCGTGGTGCGGTTTGCCGCCTCGGAAAACGTCAACCGCCCGAGCCTCGATTCGATCGCTGCCAAGGGCAGTGCGTTCCAGGACAACGGCAAGATCACGGCATCACGCGGCAACCCCAACCTCAAGCCGTTCAAGGATAAATCGCTGGATCTGGCGGTGGAATATTACTTCGGCAAGGTCGGCTTGCTGTCGGTGAGTGTGTTCCAGAAATGGGTCACGAACTTCATCAGCTCGCAAACCCTGACGAATATCCCGTTCAGCCAGACCGGGGTTCCATCGAGCACGATTCCGGGTGCGACCGCCAGCACGAATGTCGCGGAATTCTCGATGCCGATCAATATCGCGGGCACGAAGTCATTGAAAGGCGTCGAACTCTCGGCCCAGGCGCAGTTTTCGTTCCTGCCCGCACCGTTCGACAATTTCGGCGTGACCGGCAACTTCACCTATGTCGATACGCCCAAGGAGATCACCGGCTTTTCGAAGACGAGCTACAATGCCACGCTCTATTACGATACCAGCCTGTGGGGCGTCCGCGGATCGCTCAGCCACCGCAGCCGCTGGTTCACCGGCACCAGTACCGACCCGATGAGCGCCGATACCCGCGGCTTTGAAGCGAGCACCTATATTGATGCCGCGGCGTTCGTGAAGGTCACCGATAAGCTCCAGGTCACCTTCAACGCAATCAACCTCACGAACCAGAAAGATACGCAATTCTGGGGCCAGAACCGCTATCTCTACAACCAGACGCAAAGCGGTACGACATATCTGGCCGGGTTCGGCTTCAAGTTCTGATACGACGGCATTTAGGGCACCCCGCCTCGCCACGAGGCGGGGTGCCCTACCGATGCCACCAAGCGGGGTACGACACAGCGTGATCATCTCCCATCACCACCGCTTCCTGTTTGCAGCGGTGCCGAAGACGGGGACTCATGCCGTGCGGCAAGCGCTGCGCGAGCACCTGGTCGACGGGGATCTCGAACAGGTTGGGCTGTTCGTCGACAAGCGCTTCCCGTGGCCCGCGCTGGCGGCGATCCGGCATGGCCATTTGTCGCTGCAACAAATACGCCCCTATTTGGGGGAGGCGGCTTTTGGCGACTATTTCAAATTCGCTTTCGTGCGCAATCCGTTCGACCGCTTCGTTTCCTATTGTGCCTTCATGCTGCGCGGCAGCGATGACTTTGCGCAGCGGCCGCGCGCGGTAATGCGCCACTTTCTGTTCGAGCAGCCGCCCGAGCAGCATATCCTGTTCCAGCCGCAAGCCGCGCTGCTGCTGGGCGCGGATGGCGCGACGCTGGCGACCGACATGATCGGCCGCGTCGAAGACATGCAGCACTCCCATGAGGCGATCTGCGCCCGGATCGGCATCCCCACGCGCGCGCTCGACCGCGTCAATGACAGTCGCCACGCCGACTATCGCAGCTATTATGACGAAGCCTTGATGGCCGGCGTCGCCGCGCGCTACGCGCAGGATCTGGATGTGTTCGGCTACAGCTTCGACGGGTTACGATGACGCCCGCCGCCAATCCGCGCAAAACCACTGCGGTCCGCCCGCTTGGCCGTGTCGACATCGGCGCGCTGCGCGCCGCCGTGCTGGCGATCCCGGAGGCGGTGTGGGACGCCGAGAATGCGGCCAAGCCGAACAAGTTCGAAGCGCTCGATCGGACGCGCCACATCGTCTTTCGCTTCATCGACCATCCCCACGATTGGCGCGGCTCGCACGATCGCCCCGCGTGGCGCGACTGGCGCGCCGTGCTCGAGCCGGTGCTGGCGCAAGCCGTGCGCGATTATGGTTATGCCCGCGGGGTGTTTCCGCGCGTGATGCTGGCGCGGATGCCGGCCGGCGGGGTGATCCATCCGCATATCGACGCCAATCCCGCCGCCAAATGGCCGCACAAAATCCACGTCCCGATCCTGACCAATCCCGCCGTAGTGTCTTACTTCGGCGGCAAAGAAAATTGTTTTGCGGCGGGCGACGCGTTCGAGGTCGCAAATCTAAGTCCGCATTGGGTGCGCAACGGTGGGTCGAGCGATCGAGTGCATCTGGTGTTCGAATATTATGATGCAGATCAGCCCGACCCCGACTGGCTGGCACCGTTCCTGCGGCGCGGCGCGGCGCGGTGACCACACCCGGCGGCCTGGGCGATCGCGATGCGTTGTTAGAGCAAGCGCGCGAGCAGCGCGGGCGCAACCAGCTGCGCGAAGCGCTGGCGACGCTGGCGCGGCTGGAGGCGCTGCAGCCACGGTTCAGCCGTCTGCATCAGGAACGCGGCCACTGCTTCGTCCTGTTGCGCGATGCGCCGCGCGCCATCACTGCACTCCACGAAGCGGTGCGCCTCAATCCGACGCTCCCGGCAAGCTGGGACATGCTGGAACAGCTATACCGCATGCTCGGCGACGCCGCCCAAGCCGCCGCCGCGGCCCAGCATCTGGCGACGCTGCGGCAGCTCCCTGCGGCAATCGTGGCGGCGAACAGCCTCATTGCCGATGGCGATGCCGAGCCCGCCGAGATGATCTTGCGCGAGTATCTGCACACGGACACGGGCAATGTTGGCGCGCAACGGTTGCTGGCGCGGCTCTGCTCCGATCGCGGCGCAACCGAAGAGGCCGAATCGGTGCTGCGTGCGGTGCTCGATCGCGCACCGGACTATGATGCGGCGCGGCTCGATTATGCGATGGCGCTCCTGCACCAGCAAAAGCACCGCGCGGCGCGGCAGGAGGCCGAACATTTGCTCGGTCAGGACCCGGACAATCGCGCCTATCTGAAGCTCTATGCCGCGGCCTGTGTCGGATTGGGCGATCACGAACCGGTGATCGACCTGTACGCACGGTTGCTCGCCGACCCACCGGAATCGGCAACCGAAATCGCTGAATTGCGGCTGTGGCGCGCGAATGCGCTGAAGATCGTCGGGCGGCGCGACGAAGCGATTGCCGACTACCATGCCGCGCTGGCGGCGCGCAGCGACTATGGCGTGGCGTGGTTTGGGCTTGGCAATTTGAAGACGTATCGCTTTGGCGACGCGGAGGTTGCGCGGCTGCGTGCGGCGGAGGCGGCGCCCGATGTTGCGGAATTGGACCGGATCTACCTGTGTTTCGCACTGGGAAAGGCGCTTGAGGATCGCGCGGATTACGCCGAGTCCTGGACCTATTACGCGCGCGGCAACGCGCTGCGCCGCCGCACCAGCCGCTATCGCCCGCTCGCCGCGCCCGCGTGCGCGCAGCGCCTGACGCAGACCTTCACCGCCGACTTCTTCGCCGCGCGCGCCGGCTGGGGCGTGGCCGATCCGGCGCCGATCTTCGTGGTCGGGTTGCCGCGTTCGGGCTCGACCTTGATCGAGCAAATCCTGGCATCGCATTCCCAGATCGAGGGCACGCAGGAACTCACCGAAATTAGCCGATACGCGGCCGAGCTGTGCGGCAGCGACCCGGAGAGCGGCTTGCCGCTGCACCCGGAGGCGCTGCAGCGCTTGACCGCCGCCGATGCGCACGCGCTCGGTGCGCGCTTCCTGTCCGACACCCGCACCTATCGCCGGACGGACCGGCCGTTGTTCATCGACAAGATGCCCAACAATTTTTGGCAGATCGGCCTGATCCACCTGATCCTGCCGGGTGCGACGATCATCGATGTGCGGCGCGAACCGATGGCGTGCGGCTTCAGCAATTTCAAACAATTGTTCGGCACGACCAATCAGGAATTCAGCTACGGCCTCGACGATATCGGACATTACTATCGGGCCTATCGCGACATGATGCGGCATTGGGACGCGGTGCTGCCGGGCCGCGTGCTGCGCCTCGCGTATGAGGAGGTTGTGGACGACTTGGATACCAGCGTGCGGCGGCTCTTGGCGCACGCCGGCCTGCCGTTCGAGTCCGGGTGCCTCACCTTCCACACCACAGAGCGCAGCGTGCGCACCCCCAGTTCCGAGCAAGTGCGCCAACCGATCGGCCGTGATGGGCTGACGCAATGGCGCCATTATGCACCCTGGCTTGGCCCGTTGCGCGACACGCTGGGCGATGCCGTGACCGACGATAGGAACTGATCCATGCGACTCTCGCGCCCGTTCTTCCAGCTCCCCGTGCTTTTCGACGTGGCGCGGCTGCAGGCCGAGGTCGCCGCCTTGCCGGCCGACGCATGGGTGCCGCATCCCGACGGTGTGCCCGGTAACAGCGCGGCGCGGTTGATCAGCGTCGACGGCGGCGAGACCGACTCGCATGCGGGGCAGATGGCACCAACGCGCTGGCTGGCCGAGATGCCGTATTTGCAGCAAGTCCTCGCAGGCTTTGGCGTGGTGTGGAGCCGGTCGCGGTTGATGCGCCTCGCCGCCGGTGCGCGCGTGCCCGAACATGCCGACATCAATTACCATTGGCATTCGCGCGTGCGGGTGCACATCCCGATCGTCACCTGGCCGCAAGTGCGCTTCCACTGCGACGGCCAAGCGGTCCACATGGCGGCCGGTGAAGCGTGGATCTTCGACAATTGGCGACGGCACCATGTCGAGAACGGCGCCAGCGCCGACCGAATCCATCTGGTTGCGGACACCACGGGCACGGCGGCGTTCTGGCAGTTCGCGTGCGGGGTCGTTCCGCCGCGCGCGCAGTGGCGCACGCTCGCCTGGAACCCTGCGGGCCGTCCGCAATTGCTGTGCGAAGGCGACCAGCGCGCGCCGATCATGCCCGCCGCCGAAGTACAGTTTCTGCTCGACGACTTGCGCGCGGAATTGACCGGCGCGACCGACACCGCCGACGCCACAGCGCGCGCCATGCAATTCGGGACCCTGCTGGAGAGTTTCGTGCGCGATTGGCGGCAGCTCTGTGCGCTGCACGGCGTCAGCGGGCGAGCGCGACCCGAATTCCTGCGCTTGGCGGCGGCGGTGCGCGCGGCGGCACAGCCGTTCGGCGACGCGGTGATCGTGCGGACCAACGGTGCCAGCGCGGTGCTAGTCCTCGAAAAGCGCGTGCTCCAGCATTTGGTAGCGGACGACGGCGCGCCGTCGGCGGGTGCACGTCGGTCCTAGCCATTTGGGGTATCGGCGAGAACGGTTTACGCTAAAATATGCATCCACAGCGGCTGGCCGACGAGGCTTTGCGATCCGCGCAGCCGTTCCAGCGCTTGCGCAACGCTGCGCTCGGGGCCTTCGTGGGTGACGATCGCGACGAGGACCGATCCGTCGGCCCCGCCCTCATCATGGCTTGCGCCGCGCTGCATCAGGCTTTCGATCGAGACCCCGGCATCGCGCATTGCGGCGGCAATCTCGGCCAGCACCCCGACGCGATCGGCGACGGTGAAGCGCACATAAGCGCGTCCGCGCCGCTCGCCGCTGTCGGCGGGGGCTTGTTCGATCAGCGCAGCGGCGGGCATCGCGAAGGCGGGCCCGAACTCGCCGCGCGCGATATCGATCAAATCCGCGACCACGGCGGAAGCGGTCGGCCCGTCGCCCGCGCCCGGCCCCTGGAACAACAGCCGTCCGACGAAATTGCCCTCCGCCACCACCGCATTGGTCGCGCCGGTGACGTGCGCCAGCGGATGATCGATTGGCACCAGATGCGGATGGACGCGCTGGAACAGCCCCGCTGGCCCCGATTCAGCCAAGCCCAGCAGCCGCACGCGGTAGCCGAGCGATGCCGCCTCGGCGATGTCGGCGGTGAGCACGTGGCGGATGCCGCTCGCCGCGACATCGGCAAAGGCGGGCTGCGTGCCGAAGGCGAGGCTCGCCAGCAGCGACAATTTGTGCGCGGCGTCGACGCCGTCGATATCGAAGCTCGGGTCGGCCTCGGCAAAGCCCAAAGCCTGCGCCTCGGCCAGCACATCGGCAAAGTCGCGGCCTTCCGCCTCCATCTTTGACAGGATGAAATTGCACGTGCCGTTGAGGATGCCGTAGACGCGCTCGATCTCGTTCGCCGCCGCGCCCTCGCGCAGACCCTTGATCACCGGCACACCGCCGGCGACTGCCGCCTCGAACTTTAGCGCCACGTTCGCGGCCTCGGCGGCGCGCGCGAGCTCTAGCCCGTGATGCGCAAGCATCGCCTTGTTGGCGGTGACGAAGCTCTTGCCCGCCGCCAGCGTCGCGCGGGCGAGGGCGAGGGCAGGGCCGTCGGACCCACCGACCAATTCGACCACCACATCGGCGTCAACATTCGCGAGCGCGGTCGTATCATCGACCCATGCGAAGCGCGTTATGTCGACGCCGCGATCCTTCGAGCGATCACGCGCCGACACCGCGACGATTTCGATCGGTCGCCCAGCGCGCCTGGCGATCAACGCGCCATTGGTGTCGAGCAAGCGGATGACGCCGCCACCGACGGTGCCGAGCCCAGCGAGCGCGATGCGGAGCGGTTTAGTCATTGGTTTCCTTTTGTCACCCCGGCCTTGTGCCGGGGTCCACCGATCAACGAGTGTCGCGCTAGCGGAGGAGTGGACCCCGGCACAAGGCCGGGGTGACGTGATTTTACGCCTTCACCAGCCCGATTTCGACCAACCGCTCATGCAAATAATCATGCGCGGTGATCGGCGTGGGATAGCGGTTGGGCCGCTCGGCGGTAATCGTGCTCGGCAGCGTCTCGATCAGGAAATCGGGCGCAGGGTGGAGGAAGAAGGGCATCGAATAGCGCGAATGGCCGCGCCGTTCGGGGGCTGGATTGACGACGCGGTGCGTGGTCGAGGGCAGGACGTGGTTGGTCAAGCGCTGCAGCATGTCGCCGACATTGACGACCATCGCGCCCTCGGGCGGCTTGATCGCGAGCCATTCGCCAGTCTTGTCGAGCAGTTCGAGGCCGGCTTCCTCGGCCCCCAAGAGCAGCGTGATGAGGTTGATGTCCTCATGCGCGCCCGCACGCACGCCCGGCGCATCGGCGGGGATCGGGGGATAATGCAGCAGGCGCAGCACCGAATTGCCGTCGCGCACGGCGTGGTCGAACCAATCGGGCGCGAGCCCGAGATGCCGCGCGATCGCCGACAACAACCGGTCGCCCGCTGTGTCGAACGCGGCGAACAATTCGATGAACGTCTCGCGAAAACCCTCGGGCTGGTCCGGCCAGACGTTGGGCGCCATTTGCGCCTCGAAGCGGTGCCCCTTGGCCAGCTGGCGCCCAACGTGCCAGAATTCCTTGAGGTCGACGTGGCTGGCGCCCTTGGCGATCTCGGTCTTGAACGGCGTATAGCCGCGCGCGCCGCCGCCGCCGGGCGCGAAATAGGCGCGTTTGGTCTCCTCGGGCAGCGCGAAGAACGCTTCGGTCATCGCCCAGGCCCGTGCGATCAGATCGGCGGGGACACCATGATCAGACACGACCGCGAAACCGAAGCGCTCGAACGATCCGCCCAGCGCGGCGGCAAAGGCAGCGGGGTTGGCGGCTTCATCGGTCAGCGAAAGGGGGGGCACGTGTGCGGTGGGGCTTTCGAGCATCTTGGAACGTCCGTTACACTTGGGAAAGTGCACCGATACCGCCAAATGTGCCGCGCGCCCACCCCTTGGCTTCGCCCGCGCGTTGCTTACTCGATCGTGATGATGCCGTTCGATTTATCCCCGCCGTCGGGGGTCAGTTCGAGCGTGAAGGGCTTGTCCTCATCGGTCGTGCCGGTCAGCCCATTGCCCTTGTCGCTGAGCTTGAAGCCCGCCGCGTTCAGCTTGCCTTTGAACCAGTCGCGCACCGTCGTCGGCGCGGCGGGGCTGGCGAAGGTGACGCGGACGCGGCCGTCATTCTTGTTACCCGGGCGATCCTTCACGTCGACATTCATGCCGCTGATGGTCGATCCGGGATAGAGATGGACGCCGTTCATGTCGAAATTGTCGGCGTTGAGCTTGAGTTTGGGCAGCGTCACCTTGCCCTTGAAGAACGGCGTGTCGATCGTCGCTTCGCCCTTGCCGTCGATGCTGGCGCCTGAGGCGTTTCCGTCCGAATCCGAGCTATCGATCGAGAAGGACGCGCCCTCTTTACCGTCGCCACACGCCGCGAGCGGGACGAGCGCCAAGGCGCAAAGCAGGGTGCGAAGCATGGCAAGCCTTTCGTGTAGCATAATACTAACACACTAAAGGCTTGCCGCTGCTTTCGTCAAGCGTTTACGAACCGAGGTTGGCCATCACATGCTTATGTAGCCAGATATTCATCGTCGCGCTGTCCTCGATATCGCCGTCATAGCCGAGTTCGTGGGCGAGCGAGACGCGGTTTTCGTGGCTTGGATCGAGATCGAGCACCTTCATCAGATCGACGATCGAGGTCTGCCAGTTGAGCGGCTGGCCCTTTTCGGCGGCTTTCTGTGTCAGAATCGCGGTGACATCGATCGGCGCTTTTGGCGTGGGCGGTGCCGCTTCGGCAACAGGCGTGGCTGCAGCGGCTGCGGCGGGGGCCGCTGCCGGAGGAGCCGGCGCTGCGGCGGCAGGTTCGGGTTGCTTGCCCCAGATCGCATCCTTGATCATGCCGAAAACGCTCATCGTAAAATCCTTTCCTGATGGGACTTACAGAATGGTCCGCGATCGCGACCGTTCCATGACAGTTGCGGCATCCGGCGCGGCGGGTGCGCGTTTTGCGGGGTGACCTTCGCGGCGGGGTCGGGCATTGGCGCGGCATGTCTGCGCTTGATCACCCCCCGATGCAGGATTCGCCGCCGATCCGGATGGTTGAATTCGTGCCACTGATCGCTGCGCTGATGGCGCTCGCCGCGCTCGGCATCGATACGATGTTGCCGGCCCTGCCCAATATCGCGCAGCGCCTGGGCGTCGATGCGATTCGCGAGGGGCCGTTGATCCTGACGGTGTTTGTGATCGGGCTCGGCATCGGGCAGTTGATCCACGGGCCGCTGACCGATCGCTATGGGCGGCGGCCGGTGCTGATTTGCGGGCTGATCGCTTATATCATCGGCAATCTGCTCGCCGGACTGGCGGGAAATTTCACCTTGTTGCTGGTGGCGCGCTTTGCCAGCGGCCTCGCGATCGCGTCGGGCCGGGTCGTGACGATCGCGCTCATTCGGGACTGTTTTTCGGGCCGGGCGATGGCGCAAGTCACCAGCCTTGCCTTCATGGTGTTCATGGCGGTGCCGATCGTCGCGCCGAGCATCGGGCAGGGGATCCTGCTCGTCGGATCGTGGCGGCTGATTTTCGAGGTGATCGCCGGCGGCGCGCTGTTGTGCCTGATCTGGTTCGCGGTGCGCATGCCAGAAACGCTCAAGCGCGAGGACCGGCAGCCCTTGTCGATCCGCGCGACGCTCGCCGGATGGGGGGTGACCGCGTCGGACCGCTATTCGCTCGGCTACACGCTCGCCGCGATGGTGTGTCAGGGCGCAATCTTCGGCTATCTGTCGTCGATCCAGCCGATCATGGCGCAGGTCTTTCACCAGCCTGCTTGGCTTGGCGGGGTGTTCGCGGCGTCGGCGGGGACGATGGCGGCCGCGAACTTGCTCAATTCGCGGATCGTCATGCGCGTCGGCATGCGGCGCATCTCGCAAGCGGCATTGGTCGTGATGATCATGTCGTCCTCAACCGGGTTGATGGTCGGGCGGCTGGGCGATGAACCGCTGATCGTGTTCGTCGTCATCCAGGCGATCACCATGGCCTGTTTCGGTCTCGCCACCTCGAACATGTCGGCGATGGCGATGGAAAATATGGGCGGGATCGCCGGGACTGCGTCGAGCGTGCAGGGCTTTGTCGGCATCACCTTCGGCGCAGTGATCGGCTGGGCGATCGGGTTGAGTTTCGACGGCACCACGGGGCCGATGCATGGCGGCTTCCTCCTTGCCGGTCTGGTCGGCCTGGCGACTGCCGCGATCGTCGAGCGCGGACGGCTTTTCCGCCCCAGTTGATCGTAAATCTTGGGGACGGCCGGGAACCGAAGCGGTTGCGCGCGGTTCGCTGTTTATGCCGCCCAAGTGCAGCAACCCCGGCGGCCGGGAGACAGAGGATGAGCAGCGGTGGACATCAGGTTCCGGGCAGCGGCACCGGCGATGACGGCTTTGATGAAGAGGGCTATGATGAGAGCCAGCGCGCCGAAATCCTCGAAGTGACGCGCGACGGGCCAAGCGACGGTACGCTGCTGACCGACCTTGCCCCCGACATCGCATCCGAGAATGACGATGATGATGAAGACGAACTCGACATGGAAGACGACGATCTCGGTGACGAGGATGACGACCTCGACAGTGAGAAGGACGGAGACGAGGACGATCAGGACGAAGATGACGTCCAGGACGAACTCGACGACGACAGCGTCGAGGATGACGAACTGAGCGACCGCGACGACGCGGCCTTGCGGCCGTAACAGGGGTGGGATCGGGTCGATTTCGGCCCGACCACGTTACTCCGGCGGGTCGAGACCAGCCAACGATTCTTAGGGCTTGCGGCGCCGTCAGGTTGTAATACGCTGTATCATAACCTGGCGGGAGTTATGCCAATGCGCACGCGCACCTTCGCCCCCATCCACGTCCCGCAAAGCCAGCCGCTGGTCGCGATGAACATGACGCCGCTAATCGACGTCCTGCTGGTGCTGATCGTGATGATGATCCTGACCATCCCGATCATGACACACAAAGTGCCGATCGACTTGCCGCAACCGGGCTTGCGCAATCCCGGGCCGCACAGCGTGCACCGGCTCGATCTCGGGGCGGATGGACGGCTGGCGTGGGACGGGGTGGCGATTGCCGACGCAGCGCTGCCCGACAGACTCTCCGCGCTGCAAGCCGAGCCCGATGCCGATTTGCAGATCGCTGCGAATGCCGAGGCGCGCTACGAGCGGTTCGACCAGACTTTGGCGGTGATCAAGCTGGCTGGCGTCACCCGGCTGGGCTTTGTCGGCAACGAACGTTTCGCGCGGTTCGACGCCCGCTGAGCGGGGTTGGGTCGATTGTACGGAACGGGTGGGGCGGCGCATCGTTAAGGAACCCCCATCGTCCTAAGGCGATCCTTTTCCGGCGAGTAGCTTTTTATGCCGCGTCCCCAGCTTCTGTTCGTGGTTGTGGCCGTGTCCGTGCTGTTGGCGGGGGCGTGTGCGCCCGTCGTTGACGATGGCAATGTCGCCGTCGATATCAATGCGGCTGCCTTGCAGGCGCAAGACGCGGTCGATGCCTATGGTGCCAGTGCCAGGGAACGCGCGCCGGTCGGGGCCGACGCGCCGAAGGCGCCGGCGGTGGCCGTGGCGAGGGCAGTTGCCCCGCTCGCGCCGCCGGCACCGGGCACGCCGGGCGGCTTGCCCGATGATCGCACGCCATTGTCCGAAGCGCCCTTCACCCCTGATAGTGCGCAAGGTGCGGCCAATGTCGTCCAGACCTATTACGCGCTGATCGGCGAGGGCAAGTATCGCGAGGCCTTCGCGCTACGCGACAGCACCGTGGTTGGTCCAAAGACCGTCAACGCCTTTGCCACCGATTTCGCGCGCTATAGCGAATATCACGCCAATGTCGGCGGCCCGAGTGCGATCGACGCCGGGGCGGGGCAGCGCTCGGTGACGGTGCCCGTCCAGATTTACGCGCGGTTGAAGCAGGGCAAGACACCGGTCTATCAGATTGGCAGCGTGACGTTGCACCGCACCGATGTCGATGGCGCGAGCGCGGAACACCGCCGCTGGCATATCCGTACTATTATGCTGAAGGCTGCACCGCGCGGCTAGGGTCGGCGTTTTACAGGAATTCCATATGCCGACGATCCTGCTGCTGATCGCATCGAACTGCTTCATGACGACGGCGTGGTACTGGCATTTGAAAGGCGGCATGTCGAAGCCGTTGTTCGTGGTGGTCCTGATCAGCTGGGGCATCGCGCTGTTCGAATATTGCCTTGCGGTGCCCGCCAACCGGATCGGATTCGCCGCCGGGTGGAGCGGGGGGCAGCTCAAAGTTACGCAGGAAGTGATCACGCTGGTCGTGTTCGGTGTATTTATGGTGACGGTGTTGGGGGAGCCGCTCGGCTGGCGCCATCTCGGGGCTTTTTTGTGTCTTGTGGGCGCCGCGGCGTTTCTCTTCGTCGGAGTCAGTCACCCTGCATGACGTTGGCGAGCAGCGCGAGATCAGCGCTGTTGACCGCCACACCGGTCGCGTCAGTGTCGGTCGCCACGGCAACGTGATGGGGCGTCGCTGTGCGTGGTCCGAACCCGACCGTATCCTCTGCCGTCCACAGAATGCCAGCGGCCCAAAGCAAGGCGGACCAGCGGCTGAGAAAGAGTTTGCGGAACGGCATCAGACCAGGGTTACACCGCCCCGGTTAACGCACCGCTTCGCGTCATGATGAACGCCATGGCGATTCCGCGTCGGGTTCCTTCTCGGCTATTTCCGCGGCACTCGCGATATGGTGCGCCGATTTCCGCGCTGCAGCGGGCGTCAGCGAGGTGGCCAGGCCATCGGGGCCATCAAGGACGACAATGCCATGTTCGGCAGCCGCGAAAATCGGCGTATCATACGGCGTTCTGGACATTTTTGGTCTCCCACTGGACAGAACGTCCTGCCGATGCGCATGTTCCGGCGAGGGGATACTGATGTACACCAGCCTGTTTCTGAAAACTCATCGCACCCCCGTTATCGACGGGGAGGAGGCGGCGGCGCTCGAATCCGCCGTTGCCCGCACCGCGACGTTCACCGCTAAACAGATCATGGTCCGGCAACAGGTTCCGCTCACGCAATGCACGTTGCTGCTCGAAGGGTTTGTCGAGCGCTATCGCGACACGCCGGAGGGACGGCGCCAGATTTTGGCAATCCATATCCCCGGCGATTTCGTCGATTTGCATTCCTATCCGCTGAAACGCCTCGAACATTCGGTCGCGGCCTTGACCGATGTGAAGGTCGCGATGTTTCCCCACACCGCGGTTCGCGCGCTGACCGCGCAATCGCCGACGCTCACCGAGTTGCTGTGGCGATCGACGCTGATCGATGCCGCGATCAATCGCGAATGGATCGTCTCGGTCGGCGCGCGCAGCGCGGTTGTCCGGCTCGCACATTTGTTTTGCGAAATGTATGTCCGGCTGGAGCGGATCGGCATGGCGCCCGATCGCACCTTCGCGCTGCCGCTGACGCAAGTCGATCTGGCGGATGCAACGGGGCTGACGGCGGTGCATGCCAACCGGATGCTGCGCCAATTGCGCGAGCAAGGTCTGGTTGCGTTTCGGCATGGCGAAGTCGAAATCCTCGATTGGGACGGCTTGCGCGCCTTCGCGGATTTCGACCCGGCGTATCTGTTTTTCGACTAGGGTTTTGCTGGTTTCCTGTCGCGCACCTTGTCCCGTTCGCCTGAACACAGTTGCTCAGGACGAACGGGGTTAGCGGCCCACTAACCCGGCAAATAATGCGCCTGCGCCGCGTCGGTGGCGTTGATCGCGAGGATCGAGCGGGCATCGCCGGGGGTAAGCGGCTTGCCCTTCCGGTCGGCCGACGCGCCGATCACCCGGTCGAGCAATTCCTGGCCCTCGCGCCACCAGCCGATGCCGCTGGCGGCGTTCAGATGCCCTTGCGGTCCGGCATCGACGAAATGACTGCCCCATCCGACTGCGAGGCTGTGCGCGCGTTCGATCGAAATCCACGGATCGTCGCTGCTCGCCACGACGATCGACGGAAAGGGCAGGGGGGTGACGGGCGTTGGCCCGAAGGTCGCCAGTTCGGCCTGGACATCGGCGCGGTCGACATCGGCGGGCGCGACAAGCAAGGCACCAGCGACCGGCCAGCCATACGGCTGCCGCGTCAGTTCCGCCCACCAGGCGACGGCGAGGCAGCCGAGGCTGTGCGCCGCCAGCACGACGGGTGCCTGTGCCGCGCGGATCGCCTGGTCGAGCTTGGTCACCCAGGCATTGCGGTGCGGCGTGTTCCACATCCCGAGTTCGACACGGACGGTGTCGGGGCGCGCGTCCTCCCACAGGCTTTGCCAGTGTGAGGGGCCAGAGCCGCCCAGGCCGGGTACGGTCAGAATGGTCGGTTGAACGGGGTCGAAACTCGAAAAGCTACCCATCGATTCTCTCCCAAAACCCCCGGGATCGGGGCGGAGGAGACGTGGCCGCCCTTGCTCTAGGGGGACGCCGCGCGACCACGCCTCCCATCCGCAAAGATATTCCCACTTAATTGATAGGCAATAGTCTTGCGCCAAGCGGACAGCGGCGTGCGACGATCCGAAATGTGCGCGCGATCCGTCGCAAATGGGGCCGGACCGGGCGCTTTATCATCCGACCGGGACGACGGTTGCCTGCGCCACTGCGGTCAGCACGGGCGGCGACTCGGCGCTTTCGGACCAGACATCGGCGCGGACGATCACCTGGCGCTTACCCGCCTTCACCACACTACCGATCGCGCGCAGCCGCGTGCCGCGTGCCGGTGCCAGGAAGTTGATGCTGTAGGCTCCGGTCACGACATCCCCCGCAACCGTGCTCGCCGCCCAAGCACAGGCATTGTCCGCCATCAGCCCGACGATCGCCCCGTGCGCAAAGCCATGATGCTGCGTCATGTCGGGGCGTACGTGGAGCAGGAGTTCGGATTTGCCGTCCCAGCACAGGATCGGTTCGACCCCGAGAAAGCGCGCGAAGCCCGACTGCCCGACCGCCACTTTCTTCATATAGTCGACCGCCTCGGCATTGTCGGCAAAACGCTGTTCGAACACGGATGCCATCGCGAATCTCCTTAAAGTCCGCAATACAGACTATTGCGGTTTTGGCGAAGCGGCGCAAGCTTGTTAGGAGGGCCGTGATGAAGGCGTACATTCCCTCGCGCGCGCCCTGTCCGATCGGGCGCGCCTCGCGCGTGCTCGGCGATCGCTGGGCGATGCTGATCCTGCGCGAGGCGTTCCTCGGGGTGGAGCATTTCGAACACTTCCTCGACCGGCTCGATATCTCGCGCGCCGCGCTGACCTCGCGGCTCGGGATTCTGGTTGCGGCGGGAGTGTTCGAACGCGTGCCGCCGACGGGCAAGCGCGCGGCGTATCGCCTCACCGAAGCGGGGCGCGCGCTCGGGCCGACCTATGAAGCGATCAAGGCGTGGGGCGATGCGTGGCTGCCACCCGCCCCCAGGCCCGAGAAAGACGCGCATGACCAAGATTCGGGTTGACCAGCTGCTCGTCGATCGCGGTCTTGTCGAAAGCCGGACGCGCGCGCAGGCGCTGATCATGGCGGGGCTGGTGTTCGTCGGCACGCGCAAGATCGACAAACCGGGGCAGACGATCGCCGACGATGCCGCGCTCGACGTGCGCGGGCGCGATCATCCCTGGGTGTCGCGCGGCGGGATCAAGCTCGCGCACGGGCTTGATGCGACCGGGTGGGATGTCACCGGCGTGGTCGCGATCGACGTCGGTTCCTCGACCGGCGGGTTTACCGACGTGCTGCTCCAGCGTGGCGCGGCGCGGGTCTATGCGGTCGATAGCGGCACCAACCAGCTCGCGTGGAAACTGCGGCAGGATGATCGCGTGGTCGTGCTCGAACAGACCAGCGCACGCATCCTGACCGAGGCGCACATCCCCGAGCCGGTCGATCTGATCGTGTGCGACGCCAGCTTCATCGGCCTCGCCAAGGTGCTCGAACGCCCGCTGACCTTCGCCAAACCCGCCGCACGCTTGCTCGCCTTGATCAAGCCGCAATTCGAGGCCGGCCGCAGCGAAGTGGGCAAGGGCGGCGTGGTGCGCGATTCTGCGGTTCATGCGCGTGTCTGTGCCGAGGTCTCGGCATGGGTCGTGGCGCAGGGGTGGCGCGTCGATACGCTGGTCGAAAGCCCGATCACCGGCCCCGAGGGCAATGTCGAATTCCTCATCGGCGCAACGCGCGACGGTGCCGCGGCGGGCGTATGAAAATTATCCGCACATCGGTGCGCGTCCTCCTCTATAGTGCAGCGCGGCATTCGCGGATTCGGGGGAGGACGTAACGCTTGAGAGAAGTTGCATCGAAACAGCAATTACGGCTGTCATTTCTCCGTTGGGCGGTGGTGACCGTCCCGTTCGTGCTGCTGCTCGGCTTCACCGCGGCGCGGCTCGCGCCGTCGGGGCCGGAAAACCTGTGGTACGCAGCCATCATCAAGCCCGATATTACGCCGCCCGACTGGGCGTTTCCGGTCGCGTGGACGGCGATCTATATCCTGCTCGGTCTGTCGCTTGCCATGATCATCCACGCCCGCGGGTCGCGGCTGCGTGGCGCGGCGATCGCGCTGTTCGGGGTACAATTGGCGGTGAACCTGACCTGGTCGCCGGTCTTTTTCGGGATGCATCAAGTCACTTGGGCGCTGGGCATCGTCGGCATCATGTTCGCGCTGACCTGCGCGATGACGCTGCTCTTCGCCCGAATCCGGATCGTCGCGGCGCTGTTGCTGGTGCCATATCTGGCCTGGTTGCTCTTTGCCGGCTATCTCAACTACCAGATCATGGATTTGAACCCCGGGGCGGAAACCCTTGCGCCACCCACCTCTAGTTCCCAGATCATCAAGTTATAACGCACTGGATTTTTGACCATGCAAGCCGACAATAAGATTTTTGACGATCTCGTGAAGTTCATGAACGGCGCGGCGGGGACGCTGGCCGGTGTCGGGCGCGAGGCCGAGGCGGGCGCGCGCGCGCGCGCCAAGGAATGGATTGGCGGGCTCGATTTCGTCAGCCGGGACGAATTCGACGCGGTAAAGGCGATGGCGGCGGCGGCGCGCGATGATGCCGATGCGTTGCGCGCACGGCTCGACGCGCTCGAGGCGAAAGCGGTAAAAAAGCCGAAAGCCGAAGGCTGAGCACGATTTTGTCCACAGCTTTCTCTACAGCGTTGCCCACCCGTTCCTTGTCTCATCGCCGACTTCGCGCCACCCTGCGGCGCAGCACGGTGCGTGGAGGCACACAGTGATGCTCGACGAAGCCGATTATGATCGCGATGACGCCGCGCCCATCGACATGCTCGAAAGCTATTTCGCGGCGCATGGCTGGGAACATGAGCGTCAGGACGACGAGGTTATCGCCAAGGTTAAGGGCAGCTGGACGCAGTATGAATTGCGCGCGCTGTGGCGGGAAGAAGACAGCGTCATCCAGTTCCTCGCCTTCCCGGATATCCGCGTCGCCGATGACCGGCGCGTGGCGATTTACGAAGCGATCGGCCTGATTAACGAGCAATTGTGGGTCGGCCATTTCGAACTGTGGTCGTCGAGCGGGATCCTGCTCTATCGCCATGCCGCGATGATCGAGAGCCCGACCGATTCGGGTGGCGGCACGATGTCGCTCGGCGCGGCCGAATTGCTCGTCGAAAGCGCGATCGACGAATGCGAGCGCTTTTACCCCGTCTTCCAGTTCGTCCTGTGGGGCGGCAAAACCCCCAAGGAAGCGCTCGCCGCCGCGATGACCGAGACGCAGGGCGAAGCGTGACGGCGGCGCCGATGCGGATCGCGCGCGTCTGGATGATCGGCTGCGGCAATATGGGCGGCGCGATGCTGCGCCAGTGGATCGCGCGCGGGACGCTGGCGGCCGATTCGGTCGATGTCGTCAATCGCGCTGACCGACTTTTGCCCGCGGGTGTACGGCAAGCGCGCGACCTCCCCGCCGGGGCGCTGCCCGATGCCGTCGTGCTGGCGATGAAGCCACAGCAATTGGATGACGTGGCCGCGCGCTTTGCCGATCGGTTGGCAGGCGTGCCGGTGCTGCTATCGATCCTCGCTGGCGTCGAGGAGGCCGCGCTTGCGCGCCGCTTTCGCGCCGGTGGAGTGCTCCGCGCCATGCCCAATCTCCCGGTCGGCATCGGCAAGGGCGTGGTCGCGCTCGACACATCGCGCGACGATCCCGCCATGCGCCGGGCCGTCGCTACGCTGATGGCCCCGCTGGGCTTGGTTGAGTGGGTCGCACCGGCGCAGTTCGACGCGGTCACCGCGCTCGCCGGCAGCGGACCAGCGTTCCTCTATCGCTTTATCGATGCGCTGGCCGCCGCCGGGGTCGCGCAGGGGCTGCCCGCGGACCAGGCGCAGCGGCTCGCGCTCGCGACAGTGGAGGGGGCAGGCCTCTTGGCTTCCGCCGCTGATGTCGGTCCGGGGGAATTGGCCGAGCGCGTGGCGAGCCCCGGTGGATCGACCCGCAAGGGCCTCGACGTGCTGGACGCCGACGGTGCGCTGACGGTTCTGCTCACCGAAACGATCGCCGCCGCCACCCGGAGCAACGCCGAGATGGCCGCCGCCGCGCGCGCTTAGTCGCGCAAACCCGAAAGCCGCGCGAGGTCAGCGTCGCCGATCATCCCTTCCAGCACCGACCAGAAGCCGCTGACCGCGCTTTGTCCGGCGCGCGCGTACGCCGTTGCCCAATGCTGCCGCACGGTTTCGAACAATTCATATTCCAACGCGGCACCTGCGTCGGACAAGCGCAGCAAACGCTGCCGCCGGTCACGCTCGCCAATGCGCGTCTCGACCAGATCGCGATCGCCCAGTTCGTTGAGCACGCGGCCGAGCGATTGTTTGGTGATGCCGAGCAAGCCGAGCAGCGCGCTGACCGTCAGATCCGGATGTCGTGCGATAAAGTACATGGCGCGGTGGTGCGCCCGGCCCAGTCCCATTCCCGCCAGCCGCGCCTCGGTCGATCGTGCGAGCGTGCTTTGGGCGAAATATAGCAACTCCATCCCGCGCCGGATTTCGGTCTCGCGGAGGAAGAGCGGTGAAGCGGAAGCGATTGCGGTGGCCATTGTTGACCGCGTTTGACGCCTCCCGTACACCCCATCAACCCTAAAATTTGTAACAGAATGTCGCATCTATGCTGCACAACATGTCCCTCGCTTCCGACCCGGCCATCGCCGCCGATGCTGTGCCGACCTTCGCGGTCGAGCCAAGCGCGACCCCGCTTGCCGTCAACGAGCGCGCGGCCTTGCTCACCAACCCCGGCTTCGGGCGGGTCTTCACCGATCATATGGCGACGATTCGTTATAGTGAGGCGAACGGCTGGCATGACGCCAGGGTCGTGAAGCGTGCACCGTTTCAGCTGGATGCCGCGTCGGCGGTGCTGCATTATGCGCAGGAGATTTTCGAAGGGCTGAAGGCGTATCGCTTGCCCGATGGTGGCGCGGCGTTGTTCCGTCCGCACGCCAATGCCGCGCGCTTCCGCCGCTCGGCCGAGCGGATGGCGATGGTGCCCTTGCCCGATGATCTGTTCGTCGAATCGGTCCGTGCGATCGTGCGGCAGGAGGCCGACTGGATTCCGGATATCGAGGGCGGCGCACTGTATCTGCGCCCGTTCATGATCGCGAGCGAAGTGTTCCTTGGCGTCAAACCCTCGACCGAATATCTTTATGCGGTGATCGCGTCCTCGGTCGGTGCCTATTTCAAGGGTGATGCACCCGCCGTAACCCTGTGGGTGTCGCAGGATTATACCCGCGCGGCACCCGGCGGCACTGGCGCTGCCAAATGCGGCGGCAATTATGCCTCGAGCCTGATCGCGCAAGCCGAAGCGACACGGCAGGGGTGCGATCAAGTGCTGTTCCTCGACGCGGTCGAGCGCCGCTGGATCGAGGAACTGGGCGGCATGAACATCTTCTTCGTGTTCGATGATGGCAGCATCGCGACCCCGGCGCTGACCGGCACGATCCTGCCCGGAATTACGCGCGATTCGTTGATCACGCTCGCCCGCGACATGGGGCTCGTCGTGCGTGAGGAACCCTATGCGATCGACCAGTGCCGCGCGGACGCGGAAAGCGGTCGCCTGCGCGAGGCGTTTGCGTGCGGCACCGCCGCGGTCGTTACGCCGATCGGCACGATGAAGCAGAAGGACGGCCAGTTCCAGATCGGCAGCGGCGGCCCGGGCCAGATCACGGGGCGCTTGCGGCAAGCGTTGATCGACATTCAACGCGGCCACGCGCCCGATCCGCATGGCTGGCTCGACCGGGTGATCTGAGGGAAGCGCGACGCCGCTGCGCATTACTTGTGGAAAAGCGCCATCGCCCCCTTTCCATCCGCGCATCACCGCCGTAAAGCACCGCGCTCCCGGCTTGGCCGGGATGTTGGGGCGTCGCCAAGTGGTAAGGCAGCGGCTTTTGATGCCGCCATTCGCAGGTTCGAACCCTGCCGCCCCAGCCAAACAGCACCTAATTGCAAATCGTTGAAAATCTTACCCTTCGCGCCGAAGCCGCGGATGGCCGGGATCGTGGTGGCATGGCGTCGGGGAACGAAGGGCTGTGCTCCAGTATGACGCTCTGAAACACGCCGGATCGCCGCGCGCCAATGGCGCCGAGGCGCCGATCAATGCGACCGGACCGGCACAAACGGCGCGCCGCGCGGGTCGCTCTCGATACCAGATTATCTCAACTAACCCATTCTAAAAACGAAACTTAATACCAGATATTGTCACCGGTAGGTGTGGCTCTTTTGTTACAAGCATCCGATAAAAGGCCGAGAACGGACTAAAATCCGGAACGGTAGCTTTACAAAAATACGGCCGCTGACCTAGTTGAGGGTAGAACTAAAGTGAAACTGCGGCCTGCAACGTCGGGCCTATCGTTCAACTGTCCAGCCGGGCACGCCCTTGATGCCGTGCCGGTTTGGTCAAAAAGGGGTGTTTATGAAAAAAACTGCAACTTCGCTCGCGCGCTTGAGCGTTGGCTCGGCTATCTCGGTCCTGGCATTCGCCAGCTTTGCTTCGTCGGCTTCCGCGCAAGTGGCACCAGCCACCGTCGCGAGCCCGGACGAGGCGACGCCGAACACCGACATCGTCGTGACCGGTACGTTGATCCGCAACCCCAATCTGACATCGTCGTCGCCGATCAAGGTCTTGAACGAGAGCGAAATCACGAAGCGCGCACCGAACACGGTGGAAGAATTGATCCGTGGCCTGCCAGGCGTTTCGCCGGGCGTTGGTTCGCAGGTCAATAACGGCGCGAATGGCACCAACACGGTCGATCTTCGCGGTCTCGGCGCTCAGCGCAACCTGGTCTTGCTCGATGGTAACCGCCTCGTTCCGTCGCGTGCCGATGGTGTCGTCGATCTGAACGTCATTCCGCTGGCGCTGATCGATCGCGTCGATTTGCTGACCGGTGGCGCATCGACCACCTACGGCGCGGATGCCGTGTCGGGTGTCGTGAACTTCATCACCAAGCGTAACTTTACCGGCCTTGACGTTCGGTTTGCGAACAAGATTTTGGGTACGGGCGATGGCTATTCGTTCCGCGGTGACATCACGGTCGGTGCGAACTTCGCTGACGATCGCGGCAACGCCGTTCTGAGCTTCGGCTATACCAAGGTAGACCCGGTCTATCAGATCCAGCCCTTCTCGATCTTCGGCATCAGCAGCACCACCGGTCGCGCATCGGGCGCGTCGTTCACATCGGTGCCGACGACTATTTCGTTCCCGACCGCCGATCTGCAGGTCGCCAATGGCGGCGGCTCGTTGGTCCCGCAATATCAGGGCTTCAACTTCAATCCATACAACATTTTCCAGACCCCGCTGATCCGCAAGAGCATCTACGCAGCGACCCATTATGACGTCGCCGACGGCGTGGAATTCTATGCGCGGGGCATGTTCTCGCAGAACACCGTTCAGTCGATCATCGCGCCATCGGGCGTTTTCGGCAACGCGCTGACGATCCCGGGTAACAACCCGTATCTCAATTCGACGATCCGCGATCAGCTCTGCACGGCGAATGGCATTCCATTGGGCGCGACGTGCAACACCAACCCGGCAATTCCGCTGCCAGGCGTCTATCGTCGTCTCGTTGAAATCGGGCCGCGCGTCAGCACGTACCAGAACAATCTGTACGATGCGCGGATCGGCACGAAAATCGATATCGCCAAGTCGACGAGCCTCGATATTTCGGCGTCTTATGGTCGCAGCGAGCAGACGTCGACCCAGTCGGGATACGTCATTACGCAGCGCGTCCAACAGGCGCTGAACGCCACCAATACCACGACCTGCATCGACACGACGGGCAATTGCGTTCCGGTCAATCTGTTCGGCGCGGCTGGCTCGATCACCCCTGCGCAGGTTGCGTTCCTGCAGGCGCAGAGCACGATCCGCATCAACACCGAACTGTACCAGGCACGCGCAGTTCTGTCGGGCGATTTCGGCAGCTTCCTGCCAACGTCGGATAAGGCGATCAGCTACGCCGTCGGCGTGGAATATCGCAAGTATAAGTATGACCGCATCCCGGATGCGTTCGCGCAGGATCCTTCGGCACTCGGCGGTGCGGGCGGCGCGACGCTTCCCTTCACCGGCGGCTATGACGTGACGGAAGGGTTTGGCGAGTTGATCGCACCGATCGTGACGGACAAGCCGTTCTTCAACGACCTGACGCTCGAAGCCGGCATCCGCTATTCGTCGTACAATGTTCAGGCGGCAGGCAGCCCGCATTTCAACACGACCACTTATAAGGGTGGCGCAACGTGGGAGCCGGTGAAGGGTGTTCGCTTTCGCGGCAACTACCAACGTGCCGTACGCGCGCCGAACATCGGTGAATTGTTCGCCCCGACGGTTACGGGTCTGACCAACGTGAGGACCGAACCCTGCGTAGGTACTGCACCTCTGTCCAATGCAAATCTTGCGGCAGTTTGCATCGCACAGGGTGCCCCTGCGGCCTCGATCGGGCTGATCCAGAACCCATCCGCCGGTCAGGCAAACGCAACGGCTGGCGGTAATGCGCTGATCAAGCCGGAAAAGGCCGACACCTTCACGCTCGGTGCCGTGTTCACGCCAAGCCAGTTCGTCCCGGGTCTTTCGATCAGCGTCGATTATTTCGATATCAAGGTGAACCAGGCGATCACCTCGGCGCTGCCTAGCGATGCGCTCAACGCGTGCTTCGGCAATATCACTGCAGCATCCGCAACGTCGGCCGCCTGCACCTCGATCCGCCGCAACCCGGCCAATGGTCGTTTGAGTGGGCCGTCCGCGACGACCTTCGGCCTGCAAACCCCATTGACCAACAATGGCCGCTACGCGACCGATGGGATCGATTTGACGGCTGATTATGGTCACAAGTTCGGAGAGTTCGGGCTCGACCTTAACTTTCGCGGAACATGGACCAACCACTTGCAGTTTTCCGCTTCGCCTACGTCGGTTTCGCGTGATTGCGTCGGGTACTTCAGCGTGAATTGCGGACCGAGCTTGGGTCAGATCTTGCCGGAACTGACTTGGCAGCAGCGCACGACGCTGTCGGCTCCGGGCGTCAGCCTATCGGTCCTGTGGCGGCATCTCGACTCGGTCCAGTATGAGGGCCAGGCTCCTGACTATGTGGCGCGAGGCTTTACGGCCGCGAACCGCAATCTTTTCAGCGGTGTCGTGACCAATGCCGCTGGCGCGAGTTCGGCACTCGCCGGACAGACGGTCAATTTCAACCGCATCCCGGCGTACAACTATTTCGACCTGACCTTGCAGTTCGAGGTAGCGAAAGAGTTCGTCTTGACGCTGGGGACGCAGAACCTGTTCAACAAGCAGCCTCCGGTCGTTGGTGGCCAGGCTGGTTCGACGGCGGCGGGATCGGGCAACACCTTCCCATCGACCTACGATCCACTGGGTCGCTCGTTCAACGCGGCAGTGCGCGTCAAGTTCTGATCGGTAACGATCCGACGACACACATTGGGGGTGGCCTTCGGGCCGCCCCCTTTTTTTGTCCTGCTTATGGCGCGGGTAGCAGCGGATGGGGCGGCATAATCGCGATTCCGGCGCTCTCGGCGACCTTTTCGGCCCAGGTCAGCACCATTGCCAATTCTTCGGCATAGGTGCCGGCCGCCGCTTTCTGGTTGGCCTTGCGGGCGTCCGCGTCGAAATCTCCGCCGAACTTGGCGTGCCGCGTGAACACCGATGCAACGATCTCCGCCCGCTCCGCATCGCTCGACGGCACGCCGAACAGCGTATCGAGCGCCTCCAACGCCGCGGCGGGCCGCGCGAGCAATCCTTCACTGTCGAGCGTACGAACGCGCATCGGCCACCGTTCGACGAGCTTGGCAAACAGCGCCTGTTGCGCCAGCCATCCGCTGGCGGCGACTTGCAGGTCGGACTGCAGGAAGATCTCGTCCGGCGCGAAGCCAAGATCGACCAGCCCCTCCTTCATGAATTTGGCGAGCAGATCGCGCACCCACAATCGGCCCCACAGGCCTTTGCTGGCGATCGAGCCGAGATATACCTCCAGCGGCGCATAGAGCAGCACCGCCGCGGCGTCGGCGCGGTCCGCCAGCATGGTCATTGCCAAGCCGTTGACGACGTTGGAGGGTTTTATGACGCACACCTCGCCGGCCTCGAACGGTCGTGCGAGCGTTGCCAGGCCGTCTTGCAAAACGGCGCGAATCTGTGCCGGGGCACCGCCACGATGTCGCCAGCCGACAAGATCGTTGAGCAGCACCGGCTCTTTCAAGCTGAACGCGCGCCCGGGGCGATCATAGGCATTGGCGACCAGCGTCGAGCAGCAATAGGCGGAGTGAAATACGAAATTCACGCGCTGTCCGGACGCGGCGGGTGCGATATCGCCGCGCCGCACGACCAGCGCGTCGCCAAGATCGGGCAATTCGGCATCGGTCAAAAAGGCGGCGTGACGCCGCCGCGCGCGATCGACCGCGACGAAATGGATCGCGTCGTGGCCCGGATCATAACGATGCGCCAGCCATTCTGCGGGAAGCCGGACTTGCTCGGGCGCTGTCGTCATTCCACCATCCTCGTAGCGCGGCGGCGCGGGATTGCAGCGCGCTTGCCCGCGTTGGACCATTATGCTTTGGTCGCGGTATGGCACACCGTGACGCAGCGATTGAGGCAATTTTGCGTGAAGCGTCAAGCTTGCGGCAACAGGGCCAGACGCAACGCGAACGCGCCTTGCTCGACCGGGCCATTGCGGCGCATCCTGCCGACCCCGCGATCCACAACGCCCATGGTCTGCGGGCGTTGTCCGACCAGGCATTCGACGTTGCGATTACCAGTTTTACCAACGCGGTCGCGGCCGACCCGACCGAGCCTGCGCTACGTCTCAATCTCGCCGCGGCATATCGGGCCAAGGGCGACGTGGGTGGCGAGCGCCAAAGCCTTCAGGATACGCTCGATCTCGACCAATTGCATTTCATGGCACGCCTTCGTCTGGCCGAGTTGTTGCAGCGCGAAGGCGAGCTCTCGGGTGCAGCGCCGCATTGGAGTGCGGTCCTGCAAATCGCGCGCAATGCCGCCGAACGCTCGGATGCGATCCTTGAGATTGAACGTCGTGCAAGCCGGTTCCTGGACGAGCATAACGCAGCCTATGCTCAGGCGCTGGACGTTGAACTTGGTGCGCCGCTGGCCGAGGCCGCAACGTCCGATCGGTTCAAGGCGTGCGCTGAATATACGCTTGGCCGGCGCAAGATTTATCATAATGTGTGCGCCGGGGTCCATTTCCCCTTTCTTCCTGCCGACGAATTTTTCGACCGCGCACACTTCCCGTGGCTCGCGGAACTGGAGGCCGCGACACCGCAGATCCGCGCCGAAGCGCTGGCGTTGATCGCCAACGGCGCATCCGCGATCCGGCCGTATGTCCGGCTGGACGCGGGGACGCCCCAAAACAAATGGAGTTCGCTCGACGATTCGCCGGAATGGAGCGCGTGCTTTTTATGGGAGCAGGGTGCGCAAAACGAGGCGATCTGTGCCCTTTGCCCAGATACCGCATCGGCGCTCGCGCGCGTGCCGCAAACGCAGCTTCCGGGCAAAGCGCCATCGGCGTTCTTTTCAATCCTGCAGGCGAACGGCAAAATTCCACCGCATACCGGCGTTACGAACACGCGCGCGATCGTCCACCTGCCGCTTGTTGTGCCTGACGGATGCGGGTTCCGGGTTGGTGGTGAAACGCGCGCCTGGCGCGAAGGCGAGGCCTTCGTGTTCGACGATACGATCGAACATGAGGCGTGGAACCATAGCGATCAACACCGCGTCGTGCTGATTTTTGACGTGTGGAATCCGCATTTGACGGTGGCGGAGCAGGAACACCTTAAAAAGCTCTTTGCCGTTGCCGATCGGCGCACGTCGCCCGAAGCCTTCGGCACCTAATTGCGCCATCGG
This sequence comes from Sphingomonas psychrolutea, assembly GCF_014636175.1. GTDB lineage: Bacteria > Pseudomonadota > Alphaproteobacteria > Sphingomonadales > Sphingomonadaceae > Sphingomonas > Sphingomonas psychrolutea. The sequence continues at coordinate 86,069 of NZ_BMDW01000010.1, forward strand.
CACGGCCTAGCATTCCTGCAAACCGATCGGTACGAGGTGTGATGTCCGACGCATCATCGAGCGAGTTGTTGAAAAACGCGGAAGCCCAAGTCCGCCTCGGCGCGTGGCAGCAGGCAATTCCGTCGTTTCAGGCAAGCCTGGCGATTGACGCAGCCCAGCCCGACGCCTGGTTCAATTTGGCATGGGCGCAGCGCGCCGTCCGCGCGTTTGACGAGGCTTTGCAGTCCTACCAGCAAGCGATCGATCGTGGTGTTTTGCATCCTGAGGAAGCGTACGTAAATCGCGCGGCCATCCTGTCGGACCATCTCGATCGCCCGCAATGCGCAATTGCCGAGCTTGAGGCAGCATGTCTGGCTAATCCGGTCTTTGTCCCGGCTTTGCTCAACCTCGGCAATGTGTATGAAGACTTGGGGGAGCCCGACCGCGCGCGCGCCGCCTATCGTCGCGCGTTGGTCGTTCATCCCGGCAATGGTCGCGCGCATGCGCGGATCGGGATGATCGACCTCGCTGTTGATCAGTCAGATGGCGTTGTCGATCGCCTGAGGACGGCACTCGACCTCACAACGACGCTGGAGGACCGCGCAGAGCTGCTGTTTGCGCTCGGCACGGCACTTGATGGCGTCGCTGACTATGACGACGCATTCCAGGCGTTCGAAGCTGCCAATTGGATCGCCCGGTCGATTGCGCCGCAGCGCTATGACCCGATCGCACAGGAACGTCTCGTTGATCGGCTGATTGCGGCCTATCCGGTCGACCGACCGGTGCCTGTGCGGGGCTCAGCACTCGGGGCGCCAATTTTTGTCTGCGGCATGTTTCGGTCCGGTTCTACTTTGTTGGAGCAGATTCTCGGGCGGCATAGCGAGGTTCGCTGTGGCGGTGAGCTGGAGGCAATTCCCGCGCTCGCGTCCACGCTGCTGCCTTACCCCGAGGCAGCGGCGGCGCTGTCCGCTGACCATGCGTCAGCATTGCGCGCCGATTATTTGAAAATGGTGCCCGCTACCGGTTTCATGACCGACAAGCGCTGTGATAATTTCCTGCACATTGGCCTGATCAAGACGCTCTTTCCGGAAGCCAAGATCGTTCATACGCGCCGCAACCCACTCGATACATTTCTGTCGATATACTTTCTCCATTTCGGCGACGGCATTACTTACGGCAACGATTTTTTTGAAATATTGCATTTTTACAAGCAGTATCGACGGCTGATGTCACATTGGTACTGCGTTTTCGGCGTTGATATTATTGATGTCGACTATGACCAGCTTGTTGCCGAACCCGATAAAGCGATCTTCGACGTGATTGCCGCGCTTGGTCTTCCGTGGGAGGAGCGCTGCTTGGCCGCCGCGGGCTCCAAAAACGTGCTGCGGACGGCCAGCGCATGGCAGGTCCGGCATCCCGTTCATCGTCGATCCTCCGGGCGGTGGCAGCGTTATCGCCACCATTTGGAAGGGGTCGTCGCGGCACTCGCACAAATGGAAGAGGACTTTGCGTCGCGGCCACCCTCGGCCACTTGACGCGCCGCTGGTTCCTTGGGAGCCGGTGCAGTGCTGCGGTCCCGCGCAGTGCCGGGGTCAGCGTCATCGTCGCACGGGGTTTTCACGATCGGCAATCGCGCGCTAAGCCATACGCGAACGGCGCTTGAGCCGACCCGGGGGAAGCATGGCCGATTTGTTCCGAAAGAAGATTATTGCTTTGGGCGACGATCGCCCGGTCGAGCATCGCCTCGCGCGCACACTGTCCTGGCCGCACCTCGTCGCGCTGGGGGTGGGGGCGATCGTCGGGACCGGGATCCTGACGCTGATTGGGGTCGGCGCAGACCGCGCCGGGCCGGCGGTGCTGGTCAGCTTTGCCGTCGCGGGCGCAATCTGCGCGTGCGCGGCGCTATGCTATGCCGAAATGGCGACGCTGATCCCGGCCTCGGGCAGCGCCTATACCTATAGCTACGCGGTGCTCGGCGAAGTGATCGCCTGGGTCGTCGGGTGGAGCCTGATCCTCGAATATTCGCTGGTGGTTTCTGCAGTCGCTGTCGGCTGGTCGAGCTATGCCGTGGGGTTCCTGAACTATGTCGGCATCGTGCTTCCCGAAGGGCTGACCCACGGCCCGACGGTGGCCGGGAACCTGTTCGACGGGACGTTGCGCCTGACCGCCTCTGGGATCAACGTGCCTGCCATTTTCATCATCGCTACGGTCGCCGGATTACTGACGCTGGGCACACGCGAGAGTGCGCGGATCAACACTGCGCTCGTGCTCATCAAGGTCGCGACGCTGATCCTGTTTGTTGCGGTCGCGCTGCCGCATTTCGACGCTGCCAATTTCCGCCCGTTCGCGCCGCACGGCTTCGGCACGGTCGAGGCGGCAGGGGGCGTAAAATACGGCGTGATGGGCGCCGCTGCGATCATCTTCTTCGCTTTCTACGGCTTCGACGCGATCTCGACCGCCGCGGAAGAGGCCAAGAATCCCGAGCGCGACTTGGCGATCGGCATCGTGGGGTCGATGGTGGTGTGTACGATCATCTATATGGTCGTCGCTGCTGCCGCGATCGGCGCCGCGCGGCCCGATGTCTTTGGCAAGAGCGCCGAGCCGCTCGCTTTGATCCTGCGTCAGATCGGGCAGGGGCCGATCGCCGCGATCGTCGGCATCGCCGCCGCGATCGCACTGCCGACGGTGATCCTCGGCTTCCTCTACGGCCAGAGCCGCATCTTTCTGGTGATGGCGCGCGACGGCTTCCTGCCGCCCAAGCTCGCGCAAATTTCGGCGCGCGGCACCCCGGCGCGGATCACGCTGGTGACGGCGATATTCGTCAGCGTGATCGCCGCGCTGACCCCGCTCGACGTGATCGCCAGCCTCGCCAATGCCGGGACGTTGTGCGCCTTCGTCGCGGTCGCCGCGTGCGTGCTGGTCTCGCGCCGCCGTGACCCTGCCGCGCGCCGCCCGTTCCGCACGCCGCTTGTGTGGATCATTGCCCCCGCCGCGATCCTCGGCTGCCTCTATCTGTTCACCAGCTTGCAGACGGTGACGCAGGTCTCGTTCCTGGTGTGGAACGGAATCGGCCTTGCGGTGTATTTCGCTTATGGCCGCGCGCGGGCGTTGGTGGCGGGCTAGGCCGCCACGATCCGCGCGCGGAACCAAGCGGTGAGGGCGTCGACCGTTAGTTCCCCGGCGGCCAGCGCGAGGAACGTCGTGACGAGCTCCACATCGCTGCAATCGAGCCGATAGCCGTTCAGCACCAGAAAGGTTTCGCTAACCACCGCAGCCGTGCGCTTGTTGCCATCGACGAACGGGTGATTGCGCGCGATCCCGAAGGCATAGCTCGCCGCGAGATCGGCCAGGTCAGGTTCGCCATAGGCTACCAGGTTGAGCGGACGGGCCATCGCGCTGTCGAGCATATTGGGATCACGCACACCGGTGGCGCCGCCATGCTCGGCAAGCTGCTCCTCATGCGCTGCAAGCGCGACCGCGCGGTCGACCCAGATCCAGTCCTCGGCCACGATCTATTTTGCCAATTCCCGCAAAGCGTTGCGGCGGCGCTTCATCACCTCGCGCGCGGCCTCCATCTGCACCGCAAAACCGTCATCATGACGGCGCAAACCGATCCCCTCGGGGCTGTCCGTCACGTCGACCGTGTCGCCGAGTTCGACACCCATTTTGGCAAGCGTTTCCCGCGGCAAGATTACGCCGACCGAATTGCCGATCTTGATGAGCTTGAGCTGCTTGGCGGGGATGAAAGGCGCGTTCATACGCTTGTTATAACATTGCTACAAAAATATACAACGGGTGACAGGGCACGCCCGCCCCGCATACAGCACCCCCAACGGGAGCCTCCACCATGTCCGCGTCCAAGCAAGACGGTTCAAACCTTGTCGTCATCGCCGCCTTGCTCGCCAATCTCGGCATCGCGGTCGCCAAATTCGTGGCGGCGTCGATCACGGGATCGTCGTCGATGCTGACCGAGGGGTTCCACTCAATCGTCGACAGCTTCAACCAGTTGTTGCTGCTCTACGGCCAGCAGCGCGGGCGGCGGCCGCCCGATGCGGCGCACCCGTTCGGCTATGGACGCGAGCTGTATTTCTGGAGCTTCGTCGTCGCGATCCTGATCTTCGGGGTCGGCGCGGGCGTCTCGATCTATGAAGGCTGGGCGCATTGGAACCACCCTGAGGAATTGCGCGATCCGCTGGTCAATTACATCGTCCTCGGCGTCGCACTCGTGCTCGAGGGCGGCTCGTGGTCCCTCGCGGTGCGCGAATTCGCCGCCGCCAATCGCGGGCGCGGCTGGTGGGCGGCGGTGCGCCAGTCGAAGGATCCGGCGGGCTTTATCGTCCTGTTCGAGGATTCGGCGGCGCTGGCCGGGCTGCTCGTCGCAGGCGTCGGCATCTGGGCGAGCCATGCGTGGGGCGATCCGCGCATTGATGGTCTCGCCTCGATCGTGATCGGGGTGATCCTCGGCGTGGTCGCAGCACTTTTGGCGCGCGAGGCCAAGGGTCTGCTGATCGGCGAAGCGGCCGATCCTGCGGTCGTCGCGCAGGTCCGCAAAATCGTCGATGCACGACCCGAAATTACGCACGTCAATCACGTCCGCACGCTCCATACCGCGCCGCAAAGCATCTTCGTCGCGATCAGCGCCGATTTCCGCGACACGCTGACGATGGGTGAGGCCGAGACGCTGATCGAGGAAATCGAGACCGCGCTCAAAGCGGCCGAGCCGATGCTGTCGTCGATCTACATTCGCCCCGAAAAGCGCGAAGATGCGGGGGCCCTGTCGATCACCCCGCGCGCATAGCCAAGCTTGGCGGCGCGCAAGCTCTGATCCCCTTTCGCACGCCGCACAATCTGCGATGCTGCCGCTTCAGGAGGATCGGGATGAGCAACGCGACAGCACCGGCAGATCACGGCGTCACGCTCGCCAGCGCGGTGCGCGTCTGGGCGCGGATTGCGGCCTTATCGTTCGGTGGCCCGGCGGGGCAGATCGCGGTCATGCACCGCATTCTGGTCGAGGAAAAACGCTGGATCGGCGAGCAGCGTTTTCTCCACGCACTCAATTATTGCATGCTGCTGCCGGGGCCGGAGGCGCAGCAATTGGCCATCTATATCGGCTGGCTGATGCACCGCACGCTCGGCGGGGTGATTGCGGGCGTGCTGTTCGTGCTGCCGGGGATCGTGTCGATCATGGCGCTCAGCTGGATCTACGCGCTGTACGGCTCGACTGGGATCGTCGCGGGCCTCTTCTTCGGGTTGAAGGCAGCGGTGCTGGCGATCGTCGCACAAGCGGTCGTGCGGATCGGGCGACGGTCGCTGGGAAACCGCGTCCTGCTTGGCGTCGCGGCGGCGGCGTTCCTGCTGATCTTCTTCTTTGCAGCACCTTTCCCGCTGATCGTGCTCGGGGCAGGTGTGCTTGGCTATGTCGCGACGCGCGCCGGGCGGGGCGAGTTTCGCTCGGGCGGTCATGGAGGGGGGAAGGATGGCTTTGCCGATGCCGACAGCTTGCTCGGCGAGGCGCTCCCCGACCATGCCCGCGCGGCCGGCTGGCGCGCGCTGAAGGTTCCGGCGGTCTGCGCGCTCGCCTGGGGCATTCCGGTCGTCGCGCTGCTGCTCGCGTTTGGACCGGAGAATGTCTTCACCCGCGTCGCGCTCTTCTTTTCAGGCGCGGCGCTGGTGACCTTTGGCGGGGCCTATGCCGTGCTCGGCTATGTCGCGCAGGCGGCGGTGCAGGACTATCACTGGCTCCGCCCGGGCGAGATGCTCGACGGCCTCGGCATGGCCGAGACGACGCCGGGCCCGCTGATCATGGTGCTACAATTCGTCGGCTTCATGGGCGCGTATCGCGATGCGGGGGCGCTCAGTCCGCTGCTCGCCGCGACGCTCGGCGGGTTGCTCGCGACGTGGGTGACGTTTGCGCCGTGCTTCCTGTGGATTTTCCTCGGCGCGCCCTATGTCGAGCGGCTGCGCGGCAATCGCGCGCTGTCGGGTGCACTCGCGGCGATCTCGGCGGCGGTGGTCGGCGTGATCCTCAATCTGGCGTTGTGGTTCGGGGTCCACGCCGTGTTCGCGCGCGTAACGCCAGTCGCAGCGGGCCCGCTCCGCTTCGACGCGCCGGTACTGACGAGCGTTGACCCCTGGGCGCTCGCGCTCAGCGTCGCGGCGTGCATCGCGGTGCTGCGCTTCAACGCCGGCGTGCTGCCGACGCTCGGCGCGGCGGCGGCGATCGGGGTCGCGCTGCGGCTGAGCGGGGTTCGCTAAGACTTCGGCACAATCTCCACCACATCCAGCAGCGACTCAAACCGCGGGTGCGGCAGCACCAGCCGCCAGCGGCGGGGGCCGATCCGCTCGACATAGCCCGCCAGATCGCGATTGGCGTCTTGCCCGTAATTGAGCGGCTTGGTCTCATCGCCCAGCACCATCGTGCCGAGAAACACCGCGCGCGACCCCGAATCGGGGAAGATCAGCCCGACCGGCCGCTGCGCGCCCGAGACTTTGTAAAGGCTGGACATCTCGCCCTCGTCCACCACCGTGCAATCGACGGCGGGATAGGCCGTGAGATTGTGCATCGCGGTACCGTTGGCACCGAGTTTCAGGACGCGGCAGCGATAGGCGCCGGGCGGCGGCTTGGCCCCCGGCAACACGCGGTCCGGGTCGAACAAGGCCGGATCGGCCTGCAACACCGCGAGATCGTTCCCCGCCGTGACCGTCGCCACCGCATCGACCCACGCCTGGCGCCAGCCGCGCAGGCGAACGCGATCGGCCGGCGTTGCGACCCGTCGCCAGTCAGCGGTGTTTTCCACGCCGGGGACGATCGCGCGGGGTGGCCCGATTCGCACTTCGATCTTCTTGTGACCCTTGTCGCCATTGCCCAGCAGCAACGGCGTGGCAAAAGCACACAAAGCCGATCCAAACAGGCGGGCAGAGAACTTCAAGGCGATGGTTCTTTCGTTGCGACCTACGCCCAACTAACCACGGCCCCGGAAGGTTGCCAATACGCCCTTTGGTCTCAGGCGGCGGTCCAGCCACCATCGACGGACAAGTTGGCACCGGTGATCGCTTTTGCTTCGTCGCGGCACAGGAACAAGGCAAGCGCCGCGACCTGTTCGACCGTCACGAATTCCTTGGTCGGCTGCGCTTCCAGCAGCACGTCATTGATGACTTGCTCGCGCGTCAGCCCGCGCGCCTTCATCGTGTCGGGGATTTGCCCCTCGACCAACGGCGTCCAGACATAGCCGGGAGAAATGCAATTGACGGTAATGCCATGCGTCGCCGTCTCCAGCGCGATCGTCTTGGTCAGCCCGGCAAGGCCGTGCTTTGCCATGACGTAAGCGGATTTATTGGGGGAGGCGACGAGCGAGTGTGCCGATGCGGTCGAGATGATCCGCCCCCATTTCGTCGCCTTCATCAGCGGCACCGCTGCCTGCATCAGATACCAGGCCGAGGTGAGGTTGATCTTGATGATCGCCTCGAACTTGTCCGCCGGAAAATCCTCGATCGGCGCGACATGCTGAATCCCGGCATTGTTGACGATAATGTCCGGCCCGCCGAGCTCGGCATGGCAGCGCGCGACCATCGCGGCGATCTGGTCGGGTTTGGTCATGTCTGCGGCATCGTAGAGCGCCTTGGCCCCGCTTGCCGCTTCCAGCTTGACGCGCTCCGCCTCGATTGCCGCGGCGTCGCCAAAGCCGTTGATGACGACGTTCGCGCCCTCGGCAGCAAACACTTTGGCATATTCGAGCCCAATGCCCGAGGTTGAGCCAGTAATGATCGCGGTCTTGCCTTTAAGAAACATCGCAGGTCTCCGTAGCTGTCGGTCAGGGAATATGGAGCGGGGTGGGCTTCACCGTCAGATCGAACGCCGCGCTGGTGCCGGTCTCGATATTGTGCGCCACCAATTGCGCGTTCGCCATCGTCTCGGCGACGGCTTGCTGCCCCGCCTCCCAATGCTCGCGCATCGTGCGCGCGGAAAATTCGAAGTCGCGGCTGCCGCCCTCCCACGCATTGGCGCGGTAGATCAGGTGAACGAGGTTGACCGGATGCTCCTGCGACTGTGCGCGCAAGGCGATCACATCGGGATCGTCCGCAAAGGATTCGGGCAGTTTCGCAATGACCTTGCGCGCGAGCTCGCGATCCTTGCGGATGCGCATGACTTGATCCGACACTTGCCGCGTGCGGCTGGAAAAGCGGATTTCCTTTTCGCGCGCCATCACGTCCATGATCGTGCGCGGGCGTTCGGTCGCGGCCGAGAACAGGTCGATCTGGAAGGCGAGCAGCGCATCGGTCTGATGATCGAGCACATGCGTCAGCGGCGTGTTCGACACGAGACCACCGTCCCACCACAGCCGCCCGTCAATCTCGATCGGCGGCAAGCCCGGCGGCAATGCGCCCGATGCCATGATGTGGCGCGCATCGATCTTGGTCTCGGTCGTGTCGAAATAATGGAAATTGCCGCTTTCGACATCGACCGCGCCAACCGACAACCGCACCGGGCCGTGATTGAGCAAATCCCAGTCGATCAGCGCGTCGAGCGTCGCCTTGAGCGGTGCCGAATCATAGAAGCTCATCGCCTCGGGCGTCCCCGGCACCGCTAACATCGGCGAGATGAAGCGCGGGCTAAAGAACCCCGGCACGCCCGCCGCCAGCACGAACCCGGCCGACCATTCGTGCAGAAATTCGCGCATCTGGTCGTTCATGAAGATCGGGAAGCTCGGCAGCGCCGAGGTCATCTTGTCCCAGAACGCCCCAAGCCGCTCGACCCGGCGCTCGGGCGGGTTGCCCGCGACGATCGCGGCGTTGATCGCCCCGATCGAAATCCCGGCGACCCAGTCGATTTCGATCTCGCTCGCCGCCAGCCCTTCGATCACGCCGGCCTGATACGATCCGAGCGCACCGCCGCCCTGCAACACCAACGCCACGCAATCGGGCAGGGGGAGCGGGGCCGCTGGCCCCTTGGCCAGCCGCTTGCGTTTGGGTGGGATTATATCTGCCATATTGTTCCAATGCCCGTGTTGCGGTGCGGGATCAACGCCGTTCGAGCGCGTTCGGTGCCGCCGGAAAAGGCGGTTGCAACTCTGCGCGCGCCCAAGCATTCACGGTCGGAGCGGTAACGACCCCGGGACATTCGATCATGCGCCTCGACGATTTCGATCCTAACATCAATGTCGAGGATCAGGGCAATCGTGGCGGTGGCGGCGGATTGGGGTTTGGCGGCGGCGGTGGGGGCGGGTTGCTGTTCGGGCTCCTGCCGCTGGTGTTCAGCCGCTTCGGGTGCGGCGGCGTTGCAGTGTTGCTGGCGGTCATGTTCTTTTTCGGCGGCGGGCTTGGCCTGGTCGGCGGCGGCGGCGGGCAAGTCTCCGCCCCGACGCAGCAGAGCCGCTCTGCGACGGCGGGCAGCAAGGATGTCACCGCAATCTGTACGCAGGACGCCGCGCATAAAGCCGCCTGCAACGCCTTCAGTTCCGCCGACAAGACCTGGGCGAAGCTGCTCGGGCCGCGGTTCCAGGCGCCGGGGCTGCGCTTTTACGACCAGAATGGCGTATCGGGCTGCGGTGCCGCACAAAGTGCGATGGGGCCGTTTTACTGCCCGCGCGACCAGAACATTTTTCTCGATACCGCCTTCTTCGACGAACTCGCCAATCGCTTCGGCGCGAAGGGCGATTTCGCGCAGGATTATGTGATCGCGCACGAATTCGGCCATCACATCCAGAATTTGCTCGGCACGTCGGATCAGGTCGCGCAAATCCAGCAGCGCGGCAACGAGGTCGAGGGCAACCGCGCGTCGGTGAAGCTCGAGCTCCAAGCCGATTGCTATGCCGGGGTGTGGGCAGCGCAGAATAAGGACCGGCTCGATCCGGGCGATCTCGAAGAGGGCATGACCGCCGCGCAGGCGATCGGCGACGATACGCTGCAAAAGGAAAGCCAAGGCCGCGTCGTCCCCGACAGCTTCACGCATGGAACCTCAGCCCAGCGCATGGCGTGGCTGCGCAAGGGGATAGAGACCGGGGACCCCAACCAGTGCGACACGTTCTCGGGCGGGATTTAGGGGAGCGCTTCAAGAACGTCTGTCATCCCCGCGAAAGCGGGGACCCATCACCGGACTCTGATCGATGAAGACTTCCCATGTCTACATCCTTGCCAACCGCAAAAATGGCGCGCTGTAGATCGGGGTGACCGGCCACCTCGTCGAGCGCGTCTTCCAGCATCGCGAAGGCCTGATCGAAGGCTTTACCAAGAAATATGGCATCCATCGGCTGGTCCACGCCGAAGCGTTTGACGACGTCGGCCAAGCCATCGCGCGCGAGAATGCCATGAAGAAATGGCGGCGCGCCTGGAAGATCGAACTCATCGAGCGCGACAACCCCGATTGGGACGATCTTTACCTGAAGCTCAACCACTGACCGTTGGTGCTGGGTCCCCGCTTTCGCGGGGATGACAGGCGTAGGGTGGGGGGATCACACCTTGACCAGCATCTTCCCCGTGTTCCCGCCCGTGAACAGCCCAAGGAAAGCCTCTGGCATCGCATCGAGGCCGTCGAACACCGTCTCCGAATTGTGCAATTTGCCCTCGGCGAGCCAGCCGCCCATCACGCGGTAAAATTCCGCGGCGTGGCCGATATGGTCGCTGACCAGCAGCCCGGTCATGCGGATGCGCATCCCGATCAGCCGCGCGAGATAGCGCAGCTCGGTCGGCTTCGCGGAGTTGTAAATGTCGATCATCCCGCAAATCGCAAAGCGCGCATGCATATTGCCCGTCGCCAGCGCGGCATCAAGATGCTCGCCGCCGACATTGTCGAAATAGACGTCGATGCCGTCCTTGCCGATCTCGCCCAGCGCCGTCATCAGCTTCTTCACCAGCGGCCCGTCGCTCTTATAATCGATCACCGCATCGGCACCGAGCGACGTGACCAATGCGCATTTATCGGCCCCGCCGGCGCTGCCGATCACCGTCATCCCGCTCGCCTTGGCGACTTGCACCACGGTCGATCCGACCGCGCCTGCGGCTGCCGATACGAACACGACATCGCCGGGCTTGGCCTCGGCCACGCGCAGCAGGCCGAAATAGGCGGTCATCCCCGGCATGCCGAGCAACCCGAGGAATTGTTGTGGCGGTACGGCCAGATCGGGGAGCTTCTGCACTTGCGTACCAGGCAGCACGGCTTCGTCACGCCAGCCGAGAAAATGCTGCACCATGTCGCCCACCGCAATGCCGTCGGCCTTGCTCTCGATCACTTCGCCGATCGCGCCGCCCTGCATCGGTTCGCCCAGTGCAAACGGCGGAACGTACGATTTCACGTCGTTCATCCGCCCGCGCATATAGGGATCGACCGAGAGCCAGCGATTGGCGACGCGCACTTCACCATCCTGCAAAGCGGCGGCGGGCATTTCGATCAGCGCGAAATCGGTTGCGACGGGCATGCCGTTCGGGCGGGCTTGCAGAGTCCAGGCGCGGGTCATCGGGGGCATCCTCTTTATGATTTTCGAAGGTGGGGTATGCCGATGTTGCCGCATTGGCAATGCCGAATCGCGGCACCCGGCATCGCCAAATCGTTGCCGCGCATGCGCGCGTGTTGCATCCCGAAAAAAGCGCGGCTAAATCTGTGGCTCGGCCTGCTGACGGGGCCAAAGCGTGGTGCGGGGCTGTAGCTCAGATGGGAGAGCGCTGCAATCGCACTGCAGAGGCCAGCGGTTCGATTCCGCTCAGCTCCACCACGCTTATGTCGCCTGAGATCAACGGCTTACGTTATATCCGACAGCGTTCGACTGCCCTCATAACGGGGTGAATCACAACCTTGCGATCGCGGATCCTTTTGTCAAAGCGGCCTGGTTTACGCCGATGCGAGCGACGGAAGGTCGGGCAGCAACGCAGTGCGACACGGCGTGGCGCACTTTAAGTCGGCGGATTTTGCACAAACCGTGCTGTTGTCAGCAAAATGGACGGCCGCGTCGCCGCCGAAATGAGCCTCTAAACCCATTCCGGCGGGGCGCGATCGATCAGAACTTCAGGCTGGCCGAAACCCGTGCGCCGTAATCGCCGAGTTCGCGCGATGCCGATCCGAAACCGCTCGCCCCGATCACCAAGCGCTTGCCGAACCCAACGTTCACACCGCCTTCCGCATCAAGGCTGTCGCGGCCCAAGCGTGCGCCGGCAACGTTGAACGATGCTGCGCCGCCGCCGAACGATACCGAGCGTGTGTCGCCCCCCAGGTCGCCCCAGCCGTGGCGATACGCAACCGAACCGAACGGCTGGATCGACACCGTGACGCTTGCCGCTGTCGTGCCGCCGAACTTGACCCCGACGCTGGTGAAATCGGCATCGCGGGTGCTGCGCGCGACGGTGAGAGCGCCCAGCCCGCCGGTCTCCGTCACGGCATCGCTGCGCGTGCTGGTGAAGTCGTTGCGCAGGAACGGGGTGAGGACAAACGATCCTTCCACGAGATTGTACGAAGCCTCCCCGAACAGCTGGACGCTCCGCGCCTTCGAGATACTTGCCACCGATGCGGCCAGCCCCGTCACGCCAAGCGCACGCGTTACGTTCAGATCGTGCCAGGCATAGCTTCCGCCGACCTGAATCGCGGCGCGGCCACCGTGCCAGCCGATCGTGCCGCCAAGATAGGTGGTCGAAACGCGTGCACTGCTCGTGCGGCTTGCCAGATCGATGCGATCATCGACATAGCCGCCATCGACGCCGAAGCGCCATCCGCCAGTGCCGTAATCGAGCCCGCCGAACGTGCCAGTCTTGTTGCCCTTGAGCCGCGCGAGCCCGGTCTGCGACGCGCTGGTATAGGATTGAATGCCCTGCACCCAGAGCGCAAGACCGTCGCTATCCACCCGGCCGCGCGACAGCGCCGCGTCGGTCATACGGCGCCCGCCATCGATCAGCACGGTCGGCAGCGTCGCGTGGATTTCGCCGGAAAGCTGGTCGAGCGTGATCGGCGCGCTTGTCGTCGTTTGCACCAAGACCCCGTTGTAGACGGCGTTGCCGATGCCGAGCGCTTGCGCGGCATTGGCGACGGCGATCTGGTTTCGCGTGGTGGCCATGGCGGCAAAGGACACGTCGTTGCGACCGAGCGACAATGTCACCGTACCCGTCCCGTATGACAGGAACGGCGACAGATACGCCAGGTTGGACGTGACGCTGCTGAATTTGCCGCTCACCCCGCCGGCCGCCGACAGGATCGTATAGTTGGTGAGGTTGTTGTAGGTGCCCGGCGTCGCGGTTACCGCGACCGTACCGCCATTGATGATGATCGCGCCGGTGGCGTTGACCCGGTCTGCCATGCCGGCCGAATTGGCCTCCACCGCGAAGATCGAGCCTGCAGCGAACGTGACGTTGCCGTTGACGGTCTGCGTGCCGATCGAATTGCCCGGCGCATACGTGCCGCCCGCGCCAATCGTCACCGCGCCGACCGAGCCGGTCCCGCCCAGCGTACCGCCGGAATTGACCGTGACTGGTGACACGATGCTGCCATTGACCGCGAGGCGCCCACTATTGACGGTGGTCGATCCGGTATAGGTGTTGCTGCCGGTAAAATTCACCGATCCGGTGCCGCTCTTGATGAAGGCACCGTTGCCGACGATGCTCCCCGCGAAAGTGGTGTTGGTCGCTTGATTGTCGGTCAGCGATCCGCCCGCGATGTTGATGCTAGCGGTGCTGCTGGCGCCCGCGAGTTCGGCGATGGTCTGCGGCATGCCCGAAAGATCGAGCTGGCCCGAGCCGGCGAGGTCGATCTCCGTCGTCGGTGCGACCGCCGTCGTCAGTTTGATCAACCCGGCGTTGATCGTGGTGACGCCCGTGAAGGCGTAAGCGCTGCCAAAGGTCAGCTTGCCCGCGCCATCCTTCACGATGTTGCCGCTGCCCGTCAGCGAACCGTTGAAGACGTAATCGTCCGAATGGTTGATGTTGAGCGTGCCGTTGTCGACCAGCGAGCCGGTGAAAATCCCGCTCGTGCCGCCATTGCCGATCTGGAAGGTCGCCCCGGCATTGGTCGTGACCGCACCGCCTTGCGTCCCGGTCAGCAGCAGCTTGCCGCTATCGACGACGATGCCGCCGGTGGTGGTGATGCTGTTCGTGCCGTCGAGCGTGCTGGTGCCCACGCCGCTGAACCGCACCACGCCGGTGCCGCTGGTGGTCGTCGCGCCGAAGGTGCTGCCGCCCGAGGTCGCGCTGCTGCGCACGACAAGCGTTCCGTTATCGACAATCGTCGGAGCCGTGATGCCGGTAAGGCCGCTCGCCCCGTTGGTAAGCTCCAGCGCGGCGGCAGTGTTGACGGTCACGCTGTTGAAGGCGCTGCTGCCGGTCGTCGCCGCGGTCCAATAGCCGTTCTGGACGGTCAGGCTGTCGAAGCCGGTGAACGCCGCGATGGTCTGGCTGCTGGCGCCGACATTGCTCGTGCCGCTCAGCATCGCAGCATCGGTCCCGCCGCCGCCCGCGATCGCGCCGGTGACGCTCGATCCGGTCAACAAGGTGACGGTGTCGTTGGTCGCGCCGAGTTGGACCGCAACGCCGTTGCTGCCCGAAATGCCACCAGCATTGCTGAGTGCGGTGGCACCGCTGGCGACGATCCCCGCGCCGCCGGTGCTCGAAATCAGGCCCGCATTGACGATGGTGTTGGAGCTGCCGGTGGTGTTGATGCCGTTCAGGCTGCCCGACACATTTGCCCCGGCAGCGATGTCGACCGCTACCGCGCCCGGCGGATCGATGAACAGGCCATAGCCGTTCGAAGCCGAAATCGTCCCGGTAATAGCGACATGCGCCGCGCCGCCCGTACCATTGGCGACGATGTGAACCGCATCGGCGCCGGCCCCCGTTGCCGTCGCCGACCCGATCGTCGCATTTACCGCGCCGTTGGTGGCCTCAAGATAGATCGTATCGGCACGGCGCAATACGCCATTATAGGTCTGGATCGCGCCGCTGGAGGAGGCGGTGCCGCTGGTGAGCGTTACGCCGTTACCGCCGACGGCATAAATGCCGGCTTGCCCGTCGCCCGCCGCGGTCGCGGTCGTGCTGTTGATAGTGACCGTACCCCCGGCGGTGCCGAACACGCCAATGCCCTGCGCGGCGGTTGCAAGGCCGCTGGTGATCGAAAGATTGCCGGTCGCCGCATGGCCTTCGACCGCATAGGCGCCGTTGCCGGTCGCGCGGGCATTGGTTGACTTGATCGTAACCGTTCCCGCCCCCGTGCCGTTGGCATAGATGGTGGCGAGTTGCGCGCCGGTTGAGGAGGCTGTGTCGCTGGTGATGTTGATCGCCCCGCCACCAACCGCGATGACCGCGCTGGCCCCATCACCTTTGGTCGATGCCGTGCCGCTGTTGATCGTTACCGACCCGTTCGCGGCGCGGCCATAGACCGCCGCCGATCCGGCGCCCGTGGCCGTGGTCGTAGTGGCGTTGATCGTCACGTCGCTGTTCTTAGAAACGCCAGCAACGATGACGCCGCCGGCACCCGTGCCGCTGGCGTTGCCGCTGGTAATGTTCACGGCGCCGCCACCCGAGGCATAGATCGCGCTGGCATATTGGCCGACCGCCGAGGCGTCGGTGCTGTTGATCGTGATCGCGCCGTTGCCGCTGGTCAGAGCGACGATCGCGTCGGATGAAATGCCATTGGCGGACAGCGCGCCCGTTGTGGCGGTGTTGCGCGCCGTAATCGCGATATTCCCGTCGCTGGTCTGCGCAAGGATCCCTTGGCCACCGGCACCCGTGGCGGTCAACGTGCCGCTGTTGATCGTCACGTTGCCGGTCGTCGCGGTGGCGCTGATCGCTGCGGTGTTGGCGGCGCTGCTGGTCAGCCTTGTGCTGCTGATGGTGATCGCACCGGTTGCGCCGCTCGCCCGGAGCGTCGCGAACCCGTCCGACATCGACGATACGATGTTCGACGTGATCGAGATCGTCCCGGCGCCGTTGGCCGTGCCGGAAATTCCGTAACGGCCCGCACCGCCGACCGTGACGCTGTCGCTGGTGATCGCGACGTTGCCGCCGCCGGTCGAATTCGCGTTGATCCCGCCCGCGGCGAAGGTGCCGCTTGGCGCGGTCGTGCCTTCGACCGTCACCGTCTTTGAAACGACGGTGGCATTGCCCGTTGTGGTGACGCCGATACCCGATTCCGCCGCGCCCGTAGCCGCAACGGTGCCGTTGTTGGTCACGCGCCCGTCACCCGTGTTGGCACCCGCAGCGATCGCGGCACTGCTGCCGGTCGAGGTAATCGTCGTACCGGCTGCGGTCGTGATGTCGAAGCTGCCCGCCGTCACACTGATGGTGTTGGTGCCGCCGCGCGAAATGAGATTGCCGGTGGTGTTGATGGTCGTTGCACCGGTGCTGATGCTGCGAATCGCGCGACCCGACGCGTCGATCGCATTTGCATTGATCGTCACCGGGCCGGTTCCGGCCGAGACCAGGATCCCGACCGGGGCCACGCCGCCCGACGGTGCGACGCCCGTCGCCAGGATCGTCCCCGAGCTGTTGATCGTGAGCGCGCTCGTTCCGCTGGTGCCCGCGTCGATGCCGAAGACATTGCCGCCGCTCGACGTGATCGAGCCGCTGGCGATGGTCAGCGCGCCGGTGCTGCGCGCAACGATACCGCCAGCATTGGTCGTGCTCGCATTCGGCGCGACGACAATCGTGCCGCTGGTAATGTCGAGCGTCGCGGACGACACTGCATTGATGCCGCGCAGCGCGCCCGAAATGCCGGTGCTGGCGATCGTCGTCGCGCCGCCATTGGTGTCAATGCCGGTGCCGCCGCCGGTCGTGATCTGGTTGCTCGTGATGCCGATCGTGCCGGTCGTTCCGGTCACCGCAATGCCGCGCGCGCCGGCGCCGGTCGCGCTGATCGTGCCGCTCTTTATGATGGTGTTGCCGGTCATCGACGTGCCGTTGGTGCCGCCATTGGTGTTGACCGGGCTGACGACGATGCCGTCGGCGTTCGCGCCGGTCGTCGTGATCGCGCCGCTGGTGACATCGACCGAGCCTGTCGTGGGAACCGAATTGGAGACTTGCGCGGCCGGGCTGACGCGAATGCCGGTCGCTCCGACGCCCGCGGTCGTGATCGTCGTGCTCTTGACGACATTATTGCCGACCGCGCTGCTGTAGATCGCGGCGGCATAATCGCCCTTGGTCGTCACGGTGCCGCTGGTGATCGAGCCGTTGGCGTTGGCGTATTCGATGTCGAGGCCGAGTTGGCCATAGCCCTCGGTGCTGGCATTGACCGAGTTGATCGTCGCGTCGCCGACTCGCGACTGGACGAAGATTGCCGCACCCTGGTTCCCGTTGGTGCCGGTCAGCGTTGCGGTGCCGCTGTTGACGATCACCGTGCTGCCCTGGCCGATGATGGCGTTTGGTTGCGTCGGACCGCTGGCGGTCGCGAAATTGCTGTTGATCGTGGTCAAGCCGCCGTTGAAAGACGTGAAGATCCCGCGCAGGCCACCAACCGTCTGATCCGCGTTGATCGTCACGTCGCCGCCCGCGCTGCTCTGCGCCAGGATGCCGATGCTGCCGGTGCTGGTGTTCGTCACCGTGCCGCTGTTGATCAGGATCGCACCGCTCGTCGTCCGCGCGTCGATCGCATAGGTGCGCCCCGGGCCGGTCGCGGTCACCGTGCCACTGGTGATTGTCACCTTGCCGGTGCCGGTGTTGTTGGCAGCGATGCCCGCGCCGCTCGGCGTGCCGACGGGGGGCGGGTTGGTGGCTGGATTGTCGACCGTGACGGTCTTGGTATCGATAGTGATATCACCGGTCGGCACCGTGACATCGATTGTGCGAGGGCCGCCGGAAACGGTATCGGTCCGCGTGAGCGAATAGGGTCCGGGGCCGGAATAGACGACATTCTGCGCAACCGCAGCGGAACCGGCCAACGTGCTGCCCAACGCCGTGCCGACCAGCATCAGCGAACGGACAGCGTGAAGCGGACGCAGGGCCGCGCCGGTGGAGTTCGATTGCATGCTGATTCCCCTATGCTGTCCCATGTCTCGCTAAAGGACGAGAATCACGGATCTTTTATGGCGTGTGCTGTACGCGGCGAAGAGCGCGTTGCGCGACTGTTATTTCTTACAAATTCGGAAAAAACCGGGCGTTTACATGACTCAGTCCGACACGGCGGTGCTCGCGACGGTGCGCCCGCCTCAATCCGGCAGGCGGCTCGAGCGGACCCTCGGTGAAAACGCTTATCCGCTGCACGTGCTGCAGATGCCGGACTTAACCGCGCTGATCCTGGCGACTCAGCGATTCGCGCCCGACTTGATCGATCGCGCTGCGCCATGGCTTGGCATCGTCGCGCTCGCGGCTTTTTCAGCGGAATGTTGGATCATGGGAACGCGGTGGGCGCGGCGGCTCGGGGGCCTGCATTAAATCAAGTGCCATCTCAGATCGCTACCGGTATGGTAGCAGGATGGACGGGACGAACAACTAAGATGGTGGCCGGAGCCGATCTCGTAACCGTCGACAATCGACACATGCGACTCGTCACCGACAGCCCGATTCCATCGGTGATCAGCGATCCGCGGCTGCCCGACAATCCGATCGTTGCCTGCAACGCGCCTTTCTGCGATTTGACCGGCTATCCGCCCGAGGAAGTGGTCGGCCGCAACTGCCGTTTCCTTTCGGGCCCGGCGACCGAGCCGTGGCTGACCGAGGAAATCCGCCGCGGCGTACGCGAACATCGGCCGGTGCTGGTCGAAATCCTGAACTATAAGCGCAGCGGCCAGCCCTTTCGCAACGCCGTCCTCGTTGCGCCGATTTATGACGAGCATGACGCGCTGCTGTATTTCCTCGGCTCGCAGCTTGAAATCGACGTCAATGCCGCATCACCCTCGAGCATGCGCCGGATTCGCGCCGCTGAAATGGTCAAGGCGCTCTCGCTGCGCCAGGCGCAAGTGCTCAAGCTGGTGGCCAATGGCTTGCTCAACAAGCAAATCGCGGCCGAACTCGATCTTGCTGAAAAGACCGTCAAGATGCACCGCGCAATCCTGATGAACCGCTTGGGGTTGCATACCACGGCGGACCTGATCCGACTTGCGGTCGAAGCTGGGTTCTAAACGGAACGCGGCGCGCGATACGGCATAAGGTCTGTATCGCCGGACCAGCGATCACCGCCTATCCCATCATTGTCGTCACAGCGGCAGTTCTACACGTCACCCGCCATTTGACGTGTCGCTCGGCAATCCCTTCGGCCAACAATGCCGTTGTGACGACGCAATTGGGGGGCCCCAAGATCGTCGACGATAACGATTGACCGCGCTCCCGCATCCTTCCTGCCCGGCGCGTCCGCGCTGCGCACCCTTGCGACGGAGACTTCAATGGACATCGTTACACCCTTTCAGTTTGCCCTGGTTTACAATGCCTTCTCCTTCACCTTCGCCACGATGGCGGCGGCGACGTTGTTCCTGTGGCTGAGCCGCTCGCAAGTATCCTCGGCCTATCGCACCGCGCTCACGATCTCCGGGCTCGTCACTGCCATCGCCGCCTACCATTACCTTCGCATCTTCGAGAGCTGGAACGCAGCCTTCACGTTCAAGGACGGCATCGTCACCGCGACGGGTTTCGCGTTCAACGACGCATATCGCTACGTCGACTGGCTGCTGACGGTGCCGTTGCTGCTGATCGAGCTGATTTTGGTCATGCGCTTGTCGCGTGAGGAAACCATGTCGAAGTCGGTTCGCCTCGGTTCGGCCGCCGCCTTGATGATCGTGCTCGGCTATCCCGGCGAAATCGCACCCGACATCGCCACCCGCGCCGTGTGGGGCACGCTCTCGGCGATCCCGTTCGTCTATATCGTCTGGGAATTGTTCCGCGGTCTCGGCGACTCGATCAAGCAGCAGCCCGCCAACGCGCAGAACCTGGTGCGTAAGGCCCGCTTGCTGACCTTCGCATCGTGGGGCTTTTACCCGATCGTCTACATGGCACCGTATGTCGGCCTGACCGGCGGCACCGCCACGACGACGATCCAGATCGGCTACACGATTGCCGACATTCTCGCCAAGGCCGGACTCGGCGTGCTGATCTTCCTGATCGCGGTCCGGAAGTCCGAAGCCGAAGCCGAGAGCGGCCACAAGGCCGACGCCGCCTGAACTGATGCACGCAACCGCGTCATCACCTACGGTACCAAATCGTCACGCTCCGATGGAGCGGGGCGATTTGGTGCATCGGTCCTACTGGGTGGCGGCCGCCGCGCTGTCGCTCGCGATCGTGGCCGCGATCCCGCTCGGGCAACCGGCGGCGGTCGCCGTTGCCACGATCGTTTTTATCGGCGGCGGATTGCCGCACGGTGCCTATGATATCGCGCTGCTGCGCCGCACCATCACACTCGGTCGCGCGCAACTGGCGCTGGCGGTCGCAGGCTATCTGGTGGTCGCGGTCGGCATGGCGGCCTTGTGGATGACGCTGCCGCTCGTCGCGCTGATCCTGTTTCTCGCGGTCGCCGCCGTGCATTTCGGCGAAGACTGGCAGATGCTCGACGAGCCGTTGTTGCGTGTGGCGGCAGGGGCTGCGGTAATCGCCGCGCCGACGCTCGGGCATCCCGCCGACGTGGCGCGCTTGTTCGTCGCGCTGAGCGATGACCGCGCCGTGTTGCTCACCCAACTCGTAACCGCCGCCGCGCCGGTCACGCTGCTGGTAACCTCGGTCGGCATCGCGATTGCGTGGAAAGATGGTAGTCGGCAATGGGCGGCGGCGATGGCGGTGTGTCTCGTCTTGCTGGTCGTCGCGCCGCCGGTCGCCGGCTTCGCCTTGTTCTTCGTCTTTCTCCATTCGCCGCGCCATCTCCGGCAAACGCGCGCCCAGCTCGGGCCGATGCCGCGCCTGCGCTGGCTTGCGACGGGCGTGGGCGTGTCGGGCGCGGCGATCCTTGGCTGGAGCGCGCTGCAATGGCTGGCCCCGAGCGCCGTCGATCCCAATTTGACGGTTCAGGCGTTTCGGTTACTGGCAGCGGTTGCGGTCCCGCATCTGCTCTTGTCGCGCTGGGTGGAGCGGCGGCTGGCATCGAACCATCAACACCGGCGCGGCAGCGCCCTATCAGGAACAGGTTCGTTATGACTCGCCAGACTGCCATCGTCATCGGCTCCGGGATTGGCGGCATCGCCTGTGCGATGCGCCTGCAGAGCCTCGGTTTCGATACCCGGATCGTCGAACAGCTCGATGCGCCGGGCGGTCGCGCCTATGTCCGCCGCGCCGAGGGGTTCGTCTTCGACATGGGGCCGACCGTGCTGACCGTGCCGCATTTCATCGAAGAACTGTTCTCGCTCGAACGCGACGCCGCAATGCTCGGCCTGCCCGATTTTCCGGCGGCCATGCTCACCCAGGACCGGATCCTGTCGGGCAATAGCGGCGGGCCCAACACCAGCCGCTATCTCGACATCGTGCCGGTGCTGCCTTTCTACCGCATCTATTTCGATGATGGCACGTTTTTCGATTACGATGCCGATCCGGTCAACGTCCGCGCGCAGATCGCGCAGCTCGCGCCCGAGGATCTGGAGGGGTACGAACGCTTCCACGAAGCGGCGCGCGCGATCTTCCAGCGCGGCTTCCTCGAACTCGGCTATACCTATTTCGGCAGCCTCGGCTCGATGCTCGGCGTCGTGCCCGATTTGCTCAAATTGGGCGCGGTACAGCCGCTGTTTTCGCTGATCAGCAAATATTTCAAAAGCGACAAGATGCGCCAGGTGTTCAGCTTCGAACCGCTGCTGATCGGCGGCAACCCGCTGAAGGTGCCCGCCATCTATGCGATGATCCACTTCGTCGAAAAGACCTGGGGCGTGCATTTCGCGATGGGCGGGACCGGTGCGCTGGTCAGCGCGATGCTCCGCAAGTTCGAGGAATTGGGCGGCACGCTGCAGCTGAACGCCAAGGTCGAGCGGATCGAGGTCGAGAAGCGCGGGCGTAAGCGCGTCGCCACCGGCGTAACGCTCGCCTCGCGCGAGATGATCGCGGCCGATGTCGTCGTCTCGAACGGCGATTACGCGACCACCTATCTCAAGCTGATCGACAAGGCGCACCGCAAGATCAACCGCGACGCCGTGGTCAAGTTCCGCAAGCAAAGCATGTCGCTGATGGTGATCTATTTCGGCTATCAGATGCGCGACGGTGACCCCGATTTGCGCCACCACAACATCATCCTTGGGCCGCGCTACGAGGAATTGCTGACCGACATTTTCGAACGCAAGATCCTCGCTGAGGATTTCTCGCAATATCTCCATATCCCGACGATCACCGACCCGAGCCTTGCCCCGCCGGGGCATCACGCCGCCTATACGCTGATCCCGGTGCCCAACACGCTGGGCGATGTCGATTGGGACGTGGTCGGCGATCGGTTCGCCGACACCGTCATGCAGTTCCTCGAAGATCGTGGCTACATCCCGAATCTGGCCGAACGGCTGGTCTATCGCAGCTTCGTCACGCCGAAATATTTTGAGGAGGTGCTGGGGTCCTATGCCGGCAATGGCTTCGGGGTCGAGCCACGCCTGACGCAGACGGCGTTCTTCCGCCCGCACAATCGCAGCGAAGACATCACGGGTCTGTATCTGGTGGGGCAGGGGACTCAGCCCGGCGGCGGCACGCCCTCGGTGATGATGTCCGCCAAGATGACCGCACGCGAAATCGCGCGCGATTATGCGATCGACCCGAAGGTCGTGAACGGCGTCCCGGCATAAAAAAGGGGCCGGGGGCATTGCTGCCCCCGGCCCCCTGTTTCGGCCGTTAGCCCTTGGGCAGCAGCACGGCGTCGATCACGTGGATCACGCCATTGGTGCAGGCGATATCGGCGGTCACAACCTTGGCGCCGTCGACGGTTACGCCGTCCGTGCCATCGACGTGGACCGTCGCACCACCGGCAGTGGCTGCGTCCATGACCTGACCGGTCACGTCTGCTGCCATCACCTTGCCGGGAAGGACGTGCAGCAGCAGGATTGCGGTCAGCTTGTCCTTATTCTCGGGCTTGACCAGCTCTTCGACCGTGCCGGCCGGGAGCGCTGCGAAGGCGCCGTCGGTCGGTGCGAAGACGGTGAACGGGCCATCGCCCTTGAGCGTATCGACCAGGCCGGCTGCAGTGACGGCGGCGACGAGGGTGGTGAACGCGCCGGCGGCAACGGCCGTGTCGACGATGTCGTGTACGGTGTCGGTCATGATAATTCCTTCGGGTGGCGCAGGTCTCAGGAGCGGACGAATGCCCCGATCTTTGCACCTTTGGGGGGAAGTGCGGGCGTCACGATCCCGCGCGAAAATGCCTGCCAGCCATGTGCCATTCGCTCAATACGGCCTTTGGGGCACCTTGTACCGCGCGGGTGCGAAGGCGACTTTCGACGGGAACTCTATCGCCGCCTCAAACCTTCAGGCACATGCCCATAATGTCCGCCGCCACCCGTCTTGCCCGCCCGCTCAAGGGGCTCATCGTCGGGCAAGTCCGCGCGCTGTTCAACGATGCCGCGCGCGGGGAGACGCCGGTGCAGCGCCGTCCCGATGCGCTGTTCCCGCCCAATTCGGTGGCGTGGCGCGTGCATGGCGACGTGACCTCGATGCTCGTCGGCGGGATTGCCGCGTTGCTGCTGCAAATGCTCCACCCCAAGGTGCTGGCCGGGGTGTGGGACCATTCGGGTTTCCGCGACGACATGCAGGGGCGGCTGCGGCGCACCGCGCGCTTCATCGCGGTCACCACCTTCGGCGCGCCCGATGATGCGCGCCGCATCCTCGCCAAGGTGCGGCAGATTCACGATCATATCGGCGGCACCTTGCCCGATGGCACCGACTATCGCGCGAGCGACCCGGCGTTGCTCGCCTGGGTCCATGTCTGCGAAGTGCTGAGCTTCCTCGATGGTTGGATCCGCTATGGCGAACCCGGCATGAGCCGCGCCGATCAGGACCGCTACGTCGCCGAAATGGCGCGGATCGCCGAACCGCTTGGGGTCGATCCAATCCCGCACACGCGGGCGGAGGCTGAGGCGATCATGACTGCGATGCGCGGCGAGCTCATTGTCGATGCGCGCACGCGCGATGTGGCGCAGGTGCTGCTCAATCAGCCCGCGCCCTCGCTGGCGGCCGGGCCGTTTCAGACAATCACGCTGCAAGCCGGGGTCGATCTGCTCCCGCCTTGGGCGCGGACGATGCATGGCCTCACGCAACCGGGCGTCGGGCTGCCGCTGCTGCGTGCCGGAACCTTCGGCGTCGCCAAAACCTTGCGTTGGGCTTTTCGACCATGAGCGATACAATTGCCGAGGCGATTCCCGCCGCAACGCTGGTGCTGTTCCGCGAACGCGGCGGCGTGCCCGAACTGCTCTTTGTCGAACGCTCCAAGGCGATGGTCTTTGCCGGTGGGGCTTTGGTCTTTCCCGGCGGGCGGATCGACCCGGGCGACCGCGCGCTCGCGCTCGAACTCGGAGGCGACCCTGACGATATGGCCGCACGCATCGGCGCAATCCGCGAGACGATCGAGGAAGTCGGCGTCGGCGTCGGCCTGTCCGACATGGCACCGGAGACCTTGGCAAAGCTGCGCGCCGGGCTCCATCGCGGCGAGGCGATCGGCGCAGTGCTGGACGCCTTGGCGCTCACGCTCGATCCGGCCGCGCTGACCGCGTTTGCGCGCTGGCTCCCGGCGCACGCCCATATGCGGATCTTCGACACGCGCTTCTATCTCGCGCAGCTCCCCGCCGATGCGCCGGAGCCAGTGGTCGACGATACCGAAAACGTCCGCGTCTTCTGGTCGACCGCACAAGGCGTGCTCGATGACGCCGATGCCGGACGCGTGCGCATCATCTTCCCGACGCGGCGCAATCTCGAACGCCTCGCACAATTCCCTAGCTTTGGCGCCGCCGCTGCCCATGCCGCATCGTACGAAATTCGTGCCGTAACGCCCTGGATCGAGGCCCGCGACGGGGCCGACCATCTTTGCATCCCGGACGATCTTGGCTATCCCGTGACGTCGGAGGCGATCAGCGCGGCGCAGCGCGGTTGATGCGCACGCTGCGACAAGCGGTGGCGGCGATGCTCGTCGCGGCGGTCCTGCTCGTCCTCGTCCTCACCGCAATCGCCGGCGCGCGGCAGCATCCGCAGGATGTGCCCTGGACCAAGCTCGATCTCGGCGATCCGGTGGGGATGTTCACCGCGCGCAAGCTGACGGCGCTCACCAGCGATCTTCCGCAATGCCGTGCGCTGCTCGGTCGCGCCGGGGTGCGCTATGCGCTGCTCCCGCCGGTGCAGGAGGGGCGCTGCGGCTATGCCGACGGCGTTACCTTCCGGTCGGGCGGTGCGCGCCGCGCGGTGTACCGGCCCACGCTCGGCACGTCCTGTGCGGTCGCGGCCAGCCTCGCGCTGTGGGAATGGCAGACGGTCCAGCCCGAAGCGCGCACCTTGCTCGGCAGCCCGGTCGTCGGGATCGATCATCTCGGCAGCTATAATTGCCGTCGGATCGGCAGCGGGGAGGGGGGCAATTGGAGCGAGCATGCCACCGCCGATGCGGTCGATATCGCCGGTTTCGTGCTCGCCGACGGGCGCCGGATCAGCGTGCTGGAGGATTGGCGCGGTACTGGCCCCGAAGCGACCTTCCTCCACCGTGTGCGCAATGGCGCGTGCCGGTTGTTCGCGACGACGCTTTCGCCCGATTACAACGCCGCGCACGCCAACCATTTCCATCTCGATCAGGCGACGCGCGGCGGGATGGGGTGGACGGTGTGCCGGTAGGTTATGCGCTTGCCGTCACCTTGGCCTTGAGCCGGGGCCTATGCCGCCACGAGCGCTCGGCAAAATCAGGAGGGTACGCTCGCTGCACGATGGGCCCTGGCTCAAGGCCGGGGTGACGGATATTGTTAGAAATGTGCGCTCAATTCGGCAGCGCGGTCGCCTCGACCTTTTCCACCCATTTCGGGAAGAAAGCCGGTTGCCGGTTCGACCAGCCCGACGCCGTCGCCGCCGCTTCGCTGATCGACTGGAGCAGCTTGCGCCGCAGATCGGGGTGGAGATGCGGCAGCGCCGCCGCCGAGCAGAACGCGGCGGGCAACCACGGCCGCACTTCGGCCCCGACCAGGCGCTCGTACAAAAAGCGATAGGCCGAGAAGGTCGTGAGCCGACCTTGCCCCAAATCGAACGCGGTCACCGTCATCAATGGTGCCAGGAAGGGTTCGACCGCGTCGAGCCCGCTATCGTCGGGGATCATTTCGCGGATCGCGGGGAGGCGGGCGTAGAGCTTGGCTTGCGCGCGGATGCTCGCGGCTTCGACCACATCGCGCGACCAGCGCGTCATCGCATCCTCGCGGTCGAGCCCGATGTCGAGCGAGCGGCGGACATAACGCTGCGTGGCCGAGGAGAAGGTCGCGAATTCCTTCATTTCGGCCAGGGTCATCGCGCCATTGGCCGGTTTTTTCATCCGAGCAGCCATACATCACCCCGCCGTTAAAGTGCCATCCGGGGATGATGCGCCTCCACGCGTTGCTTAATGGTTAACGCCGTCTCGCCCGATGTTAACCAAGCGACCATAAAACGTGCTGCGACGCAATATCTGTCGCGAGAAATCGACGGGTACCTTGCAAAAATGCCGCAAGGTGCGGCGATTGCGCAACGTTTTCACGCCGCGCAATCGGGCTGGCTGGGAATCATTACCTACGATCGGCCTGGATCGCCGCTTCCGCATCGGGGTCGAAGCCCGAGGATTTGGCTGGCGGCCCACTGTCGCCGGGCTGCGTGGTCGATGCCGGATCAGACGCGTCCATCGATTCGTCGAGCGCAGTGTCGAGCG
Organism: Sphingomonas psychrolutea; assembly: GCF_014636175.1. Taxonomy (GTDB): domain Bacteria; phylum Pseudomonadota; class Alphaproteobacteria; order Sphingomonadales; family Sphingomonadaceae; genus Sphingomonas; species Sphingomonas psychrolutea. Next base: position 112,746 of record NZ_BMDW01000010.1, read on the forward strand.
CTGCATCCGGGCTCGCCGGATCGCGTGCTAATCGCTTGGCGATCGATTCGTCCTGTCCGGCATTCTGGCGCGGGTCATGGATCGGCTTATCCTCATCCGGGCTGCCGGGCGCGACCGAGAGGCTGTCCAATGCCGCCTGGTCGATCACTTTGCTATCGTCGGTCATTATCGCTCTCCTGTCCGTGACGGATGCAAAACGACCAAGCGCGGGGGGTGTTCCCTCAGAGCGGCGTGACCGACACCGTCTGTTGGTTGAGTGTCGCGCCGCCGAACACCGTCATGAACGCGATATCGGTCGCATCGCGCCCGACCGCGACGCGCACCAGATTGCCGCACGATGCCATCCGTGTCGCATCGACCAAATGCCAGCCCCCGCCGATCCACAATTCGGCGACCGCGTGGAAATCGGGCGGGTCGACGCCGGGCGCATAGGCCGAAACACACCGCGCCGGGATGCCGCCCGCGCGCGCAAGTGCCACCAGCAAATGCGCATAATCGCGGCACACCCCGCGCCGTTCGGCAAAGGTCATCAGCGCGGTGGTGGTGCCGCTCGATGCGCCCGACGCGTAGGTCAGATGCTCCGCCACCCACGCGGTCAGCGCGGTGGCGAGCGGCCCCGCCGCCAGCCCGCCGAATTCCTGCGTGACAAACCCTTCGAGCCGATCGGACTCGCAATAGCGGCTCGGCAGCAGATACGGGATCGTCTCGGGCGGCATCAGCCGGATCGGGGTGTCGCCGAGGCTGGAAAAGTCGACGGGCGTGCGCAGGATCTCGACCACGGCCTTATACTCGGCGCGGAACGCCCCCTTGCCGCGTGCCCAGCAGCGCTGGCCGATGCCGTCCTCGCCCGGCACGGCGCGCAACGGCTCGGGCGAATAGACGCGCAAATCCTGCAGTTCGAGCCGCTGATCGGCACCCTTGGCCGCTTCGATCAGCAACAGCACATCGGCTTCGCCATCGATCGTATAGTCGAGCATCACATCGATCGAGAGGCGCATTACTGCTCCGAAATATCTGGAATGGGCAAACAAAAAGGGCCCGACAGGTCTCCCCGTCGGGCCCCGAAGCCGGAGCGATCCGCGCGTCGTTTAGTTCCGATTGCCGCCGAACAGGCGCAGGATGAACAGGAACATGTTGATGAAGTCGAGATACAGCGTCAGCGCCGACATGATCACGGTGCGCTGCTCGTCCTGCGTCCCCGCGACCTGTGCGTACAGGCTCTTGGTGCGCTGCGTGTCATAGGCGGTGAGCCCGGCGAACAGCAGCACGCCAACGATGCTGATCACCAGCCCCATGATCGTCGATGGGAAAAACGCATTCAGCAACATCGCCACGATCAAGCCGACCAGGCCCATCACCAGGAAGGTGCCGAAGGCCGAGAGATCGCGCTTCGTCGTATAGCCATACAGGCTGAGACCGCCAAACGCCGCTGCCGTCGCAAAGAACGCCTTGGCAATCGCCAGACCGTCATAGCGGATGAAGATCGTCGAGAGCGACAGGCCCATGACGATCGCGAAACCCCAGAACATGCCCTGCAACGTCGTGCTGGACATCCGGTTCTGGCCGAAACTCATCCCGAAGACAAAGACGAGCGGCGCAAACGTGATAATCCATTTCAGAATTCCCGGGCCACCGAACACTTGTTCGGCCGCACCGCTCGCGAAGAAACCGAGCGCGACAATGCCCGTCAGCAAGACCGCCGACGCCATATAATTATACACCGACAGCATATAGCGCCGCATCCCGGCGTCGAACGTGTCGGTACCGACCGTTCCGGCCGTCTGGAATACCGAAGCATTCGGACGGGGATCAGACCAGTTTGCCATTGCGAAAAACTCCTCAACACCGGCGCAGTCCCGGCTAAGCCCGAATATCGGTCTTTCCATGCCGGTTTTCAAGCAAAACCGGTCGCGACGCCGCCGCAAAAAGGGGTGTCCGTGCGCCATGCCCCGCCCGTTCGTGGCGCTTTGCCCACCGCCCGAGACCCGCGCGACGCTGCGTGCGGTGATGGCCACCGCCGATCGTCGCACGGCTGGCAGGGCTCGGTGCGTTCGAGCCGCGGGCGCGCGCCGATCCACTGTGGGTCGGCCTGACGCCGCACGACGCCATCGCGCTTCGTGCGCGCCGGGTTGCGTTTTACTCAGATATCGTTCTTCGACAGCGATGATTGGGGAGCGGGGCCGAGTATTGCGCTCTCCCATACCGGCAGTTGCACGGTTAACACGCAAACCTAACAGTGTTTTCATTCGCCAAATTATGCCCGTTGCTGTATGACGTCATGACTGCGCGCCAATCCGGGATTTCGATCATGTTGTTATTGGTGATCCTCGCCGCCGTGCTGGCGATGAGTGCTGCTGCTGCTGTCATGGTCGCGCGTACGCGTCGGGCGCGGACGAAGGGCCGCCATCGGTCGCGCTATTTCTCGATCAGCCTCGCCGATACCGATGCGCCTGACATTCCGGACGACCGGCAACACTGACGCGCAGCGCTCACCCGGCAAATTCGCTTTCGTATTTTGGGTATGCTCTGCTAGGCCCCTCGGAAGACTAGAAACGTCCCCGGGAGAAATGCGTGATGGCGACCGAACCGGCTCCTCAAGCGGCGCCTGCGCCAACGCGCGCCAGCGGCTATGCCTGGTATGTTCTCGGCATCCTGTTCGTCGTGTATGTGCTCAATTTCGTCGATCGTCAGATCATCTCGATCCTCGCCGAAGACATTAAACGCGATCTGCATTTGAAGGACGAGGATCTCGGCTTCCTCTACGGCACCGCCTTCGGCGTCTTTTATTCCTTGTTCGGGATTCCGCTCGGCCGGCTTGCCGATAATTGGAACCGCGTGCGGTTGATGACGCTCGGGCTGGTTTTGTGGTCGAGCATGACCGCGCTGTCGGGCTTTGCCCGCAATGGCGGGATGCTCGTCGGCGCTCGGATTGGCGTCGGCATCGGCGAGGCGACGGCAAGCCCCTCGGCTTACTCGCTCATCTCCGATTATTTCCCCAAGAAACTGCGCGCGACCGCGCTCGCCATTTATTCGTCGGGCCTGTACGTCGGCGGCGGCGTCTCGCTCAGCATCGCCGGGATGATCGTCCATCGCTGGAACACGGCCTATCCCGATGGCGGGCCGCTGGGGCTGCATGGCTGGCAAGCGGCGTTCATCGCGGTCGGGCTGCCGGGGCTGCTGATCGCCTTGCTCGTCGCGACCTTGCGCGAACCCACGCGCGGCGCGGTCGAGGGCCTGCCCGAGCCAGAGCGGCACCCCGCACCGTTCAAGGCGTTGCTCGCCGATCTGCTCACGATCGTGCCGCCCTTCACGCTGATCGGCGCGGCGCGCGGCGGCCCGCGCGCGCTTGCGGTGAACTTGCTCGCGCTCGGCATCGTCTCAGGCGTGATCGCGATCCTGCTGGCATATGGCGAGCCGTGGCCGCAATGGACCGCGGTCGGGCTGGGCGCCTATGCCGTCTTTTCCTGGGCAACCGCGCTCAAGGGCCGCGATTTGCCGACGTATACGCTCGTCATCGCCAATCCGGCGTTCATCGCGGTCGTCATCGCCTACGGCCTCAACGCCTTCGTCGCCTACGGCGTCAGCCTGTGGTCCGCGCCGTTTGCGATGCGCAACCTCGGCGTCACGATCCAGCAAGCTGGCGGAACGATCGGCGGGACGCTCGCCTTTGGCGGGTTTGTCGGCGTGACGATGGGCGGCGTGATCGCCGATCGCTTGCGCCGCTGGCACCCCTCGGGGCGGATCATGGTCATCCTGTTCGGCGCGATCGTGCCCTTGCCCTTTATCGTCCTCGCCTTCCGCGCCACCGATGTCGCGGTGTTCGTGCCGTGCCTGCTGGTCGCCGCGACCTGCGCGAGCACCGCTTTGGGCGCTGCCGGGGCGACGATGCAGGATCTCGTCCTGCCGCGGATGCGCGGCACTGCAACCGGCGCGTTCTTCATCGGGACGACCTTGCTCGGCCTCGCAATGGGGCCGTATATTGCCGGTCGCGTCTCGACGCTGACCGGGAGTCTCTCGACCGGCGTGCTGTCGCTGCTGCTCACCGCGCCGATCACGATCGCGGCCGGCATCATGGCGTATCGCCTCGTCCCCAAGGCCGAAGCCAATCGCGAAGCCCGCGCGCGGGCGGCGGGGGAGCCGATCTGACGCTCTTTGCTTGTGCCCCTGCGAAAGCAGGGGCCCAGGGTTCCAAGCGCAAGCACTCGTACCTCTGGACTCCCGCGTCTGCAGCGGTACGTTTCCGAAGCTCTTAATTCGCCCCAAACACCCCGCACGCAATCCGCGCGCCGCTATTGCCCGACGGGTCGGTCATCAAATCGTCGGCCTTGGCATGCACCACGATCGCCGATCCGTCGGCATCGAGCAGCCCGGCCATCGTCGCCGCCGGAATGACCATCCCGAGTGTGCCGTGACCGTTGGAGGCGATCACCAGATTGGGCAAATCGCCTTCATGCGGTCCTTGCGGATTCATCGACCCGTGCTTGGCACCCAGCGGGTTCCAATGCCCGCCCGCCGTCTGGAAATCGGGGGCGTCGCAATGCCCGACGGTGTGGACGTGCGCGCCGTGCGTGCCCGGTGTCAGGCCGTGGACGTCGAGCGTGAAGCGAAGTCCGCCCGCCACTTCGGTCGCCACTGCGCGCCCGACATCGGCGCCATCGGGCGTCCGCAGCATCGCGACGGCTTGCGCGCCCTGCGCGACCGGCGCGCCGGTCGCCATCGACTCCTTATCGCACGCCGAAAGCGCGAGGGTCGAGAGCATGAGAGTCATCGGGGCTGTCGTTGCGAATACGAATCGACGCATGCGGGTCTCCTGTGGTCGTGAGCGCAAAGACGTGCTGCGCGTATCGCAGCAAACGCGCAACCGGGAGGATCGCTCCGCACCGAAAAAAGGGGCCGCGCGACATGGTCGCACGGCCCCGCAGTCCAAGGGAGGACGCAGTGGTGTTATCAAGCGTTGTTGGCGCTTGTCCGGATATTTCCGTTGATGCCCGATGGGAAGAAGCCGCCGCCGACCAGCGCCGACTTGGAGAGATAGACGATGTTGAGCACCTGGCCGGTCGTCCGGCTATAGGCGATGCCGTTCGCATCGGTCGGCACGATGTTCGACTGGGTCGCATCGGGGCCGAGAATGCCCTGATCGTCGTCGCTCGGCCCGTCGAGGCTGTCGCGTGCATCGCTGATTTTGCCGGCACTCTCCGCCAGCATCAGCGCCGGGGTCCGCATTCCCTTCACGTACAGCACTGTCCGCACCAGACCCGCATGATACGCTTCGGCCGCCAGGATCCCCGCCGCCGCTTCAAGATAGGTCTTGTTGGTGATCAGCGGCGCTGCACCCTTATACGCCGATACGCCGACATCTTCGAAGATGAACGCACCGAGCAGGAAATTCTCGTCGCTGGCATAGGGATCGAACGTCCCAGTCGGCCCGACCACACCCGCGGCGCGCGCCGCCGCCGTGAATGCGCCGTTCGCGCCGCCATCGATGTTGATCGCCGGCTGCGCTACGGCCGCCGATCCGAGCACGGATCGCAGGAAGTTGACGTGCGCCGCCTCATCCGCCGCGATTTCGCGGGCATATTGCGCCACGACCGGATCGGTAAAGGTGACTTGCCGCCCGCCGGTCACGGTGCCGCCTGCCGCCCCATTGCCACCGGCGGTCGCGATGTCGGGCAGGCCGGTGCCATAAACCGCGCGCACATAGAATTGCGCCTCGAGATATTCGAGGTTGAGCGCGAAGTTGAGCACGTCCAGATCCTGCTGGGCGCTGGCCGAGGTCGTCGGCGTGGGGGTGGGCGTCGGGGTTGGCACGGCGGTATTGTTGTTGCCGCATGCGGCGAGCAGCGACAGGCCACCGGCGGCGATCGAGGCACTGGCGGCGGTCTTCATGAAGCGGCGGCGCTCGTCACGGCGACGATCGCCGGCTTCGAGCACTTGAGTCAGGACGGATTGGTCAGTCATATCGAAATCTCCCGAAAGGGGGGCAAGCGGCTCAATTCGCCGCGCTGGTGCGAAGGCTGGTGTTGTTCGGCAGGTTGATGCCCGCCGGGAAGAACCCGCCCATCGAGACTGCCTTGTTGTTCAAATACACCACGTTCAGCACCTGTCCGGTGGACCGGCTGTACGCGAGGCCCTGCGAATCGAGCGGCGCGATGTTCGACGCGAGCGCGCCGTTGAGCGTGGTCGGCGAAATACCCTGATCGTCGTCGAGCGTCCCGTCGACACTGTCGCGCGCGTTGGAAATCGCATCGGCTGAAGTGCGCAGCGACGGCGTCGCGACTCCCTTGGCGTATAATACGGTCCGGATCAGGCCGGCATGATACCCCTCGACCGCGAGAATGCCCGCCGCCGCTTCGAGATAGGTCTTGTTGCTGATCAGCGGCGCTGCACCCTTATAGGCGGTTACGCCGACATCTTCGAACACGAACGCGCCGAGCAGGAAATTGTTGTCGCTGGCATAAGGATCGAACGTGCCGTTGGTGTTGTCGATCGCGCCCGCGCCGTTGGTCGCGATGCCCGCTGCCCGGCCGAGTGCGGTAAACGCGCCGGTCGGCCCGCCATCGATGTTGAGCGCCGGCTGTGCCGCGGCACTGCTGCCGAGCACGGTGCGCAGGAACGCGACGTGCACAACTTCGTCCTGTGCGATTTCCTTGGCATAGGCCGCGACGATCGGATCGGTGAAGACCACTTTGCGGCCGCCGGTTACCGCACCTTGCGTGCCCGTGCCGGTCTGCAGATTGGCGGCGAGGCCGGTGCCGAACACCGCGACATTATAGAATTGCGCTTCGAGATATTCGAGGTTGAGCGCGAAATTGAGCACATCGAAATCGCTCGGTGCGGTCTGCGCCTCGGCACGCCCCGCCAGCGACATCGCGCCAATCCCGACGCCAGCGACGGCGGCCGCACCGAACGCGGTCCTGAAGAAATCGCGGCGTTCGTTGCGCCGCTCGACGCGCCGGTCGAGAACATCGATAAACTGTTGGGTATCGTCGGTCATGGATCAGACCTCCCTTTTGTGGCTGGTAAAGGGCAAACCCGTTCGCTCTACATTGGTTCCAAGCTACTGAAAATAATAGATTATATGCGTTTTTACAGGGCGCGAAGGGGCCATCTCGCAAGCTGCCGGGCTGCGAAAGCAATTTCGGGGAGCAGGTACGCGGAGGGTCGGGGGGCGGATGCAGGGGCGGGGTGAAAGATTTGTCTCACGTGTTTCACACGATCAAATCGCCGGGTCGGGTGGACGCGACGCACCAACGTCGCGCGCAATGGCACTGCTAAGACGGAGGGGAAGGAACTGAATTCACACACGCTGCCCCGGGGATATCCCGCGGGAGCTAGGCGTACACACGGTGATCTTCACCGTTACCTAGGATCAGCCGGAGTCCTGGAATGGTTCGGCGAAGACCGTCCTTCCGATCAAACCGAAACGCTCAGAGGAGTGCCCGAATCTTAAACAAACCCAAGATTCCACGTCGAGGCGTTATAATTCCCGATATTCGGCAACACCGTCGGCATATCCCCCGCCGATACGCCAAACCAGTTTGCCAGCGTCGAGGCATATTGGTCGACCGCCATCGTCGGCAGCAAACGCCCCTGGCCGACATCGTCGGGGGTGTTGTTCCCCACCGCCGGCGGCGTGCCGTAAAAACGCTGTCCGCGCACCGCATCGCCCATCACGAAATGCATGCTGCCCCAACCGTGGTCGGATCCGTCGTCATTCGACTGCAGCGTCCGCCCGAAGTCGGATGCGGTGAAGGTCGTGACCTTGTCGGCAACGCCCAGCGCCTTCGTGGTGTCGTAAAATGCCTTCATCGCATTCGCCAGCAACCCCGTCTGGGTCGGATGACCCGTGGCCAGCGCATCGTGCATGTCCCATCCGCCAAGCGACACGAAGAACACTTGCCGCCGCGCGCCGAGCTCGGACGAGACCGAAATCAACCGCGCAACGATCTTGAGCTGGTCGGCCAGGCTGTTCGGCGTCGGGAACAGCGGGAAGCTGGCGGCGGGCGCACCTGCCAAGGCGGTGTTGACTTGCGCATAGGTATCGAGCGCGCGTTTGCTTACGCGGGCGTGCTCGTTTTGGAAGATGTTGGCTTGTCCAGCCGTCATCAGCGTCCGCAGCGTGCTCGCTGCGGTGGTCGATCCGAACACCGAACTGCCATTGCCGAGCAGCGCAATCGGCCCGCCAGTGCCAACCGAATATTGGATCGCGGTCTTGCCCGTCAGAAACACCGCATTGCCCGTCGCATTGATGCAAGTGAGCGTCGAGGAGCCATTGCCGCTCTGGAACAGATCGCCGATCCGCCCGCCCCAGCCCGAGGTTGCGCCCTCGGGGTTGCTCGCCTGCCAGAAGCTTTGCTGGTCGTTATGGCTGAACAGTTTCGGCGGCAGCGGCACCGACGCAGCGGTATATTGCGCCTTGGTGGTCGGCTGGACCAACGACCCGACATTGAGCGCGACCGCCATTTTCCCCGCGTTGAAAATCGGCAGCAGCGGCGCCAGCGTCGGCGCGAGCGCATATTGCCGCCCGCCGGCCAGCGCCGTCAGCGGGGTGAGTACCGTCGCATCCAGCGCCGTGCGCGCCAGCGCAATGTTGCTGCGCGCCGCTTGATAGAGGGTGTAGCTCGCTTGATCGTACGGCGGCAGCGTGTTGGCATAGTCGTTCCCGCCGTACAGGAACACGCAGACCAACGCCTTGTAATCGGTCGTCACTGCGGCGGCCGCTTCGCCAATCGCGGCGAGGCTGGTGACGAACGGCATCGCGCTCCCGGCGATGCCGAGTGCAGCCGAGCGTTTGAGGAAGGCGCGGCGCGATTGATAGCCGGTGTCGCTGGGGTTCATCGGTCCGGTCCTTATCGAAAGGTCAGATAATCGGGCGAGGCCATCGCCAGCAGGATCGCGGTCATCACGCGGTTGCTCGGGCCGGTCGCGCCGGTATTGGAAATGCTGTCGACCGCGCCCTTGATCGCGGTGATCGTCGCGGCGGAAAGCTGCCCGTTTGCCAGCATCAGATTGACCTCGTCGATCAGCGCCTGGCTGTCCCCCGCCAGCGTCAGGATCGTGCTGTAATCCGCCTTGAAATCGCCCGCCCCATTGGCGATCAGCGCTTGCAGGTAATTGATGTACGCGACGACGCTCAGCTCGTTGGTGATCTGGAACTCGGGCGCGACCAGCCCTGCGGTTGAGATCGCGGTATTGGCGGGCGTGTAGCCGGGGCGGAAGAAGTTGAAGACCGTCGCGCTATGCCCGATCGACTGGCCGAGCCGTGTGCTCGAACTCGTCGTATCGCCGATCGTCCAAGCGTTGGACGGGGACGTCGCCGCAAACGCCCGCGCCCAGCCGGTCAGGCGGTGGACCGGCTCGCGCAGCTTGCCGCTGTTGCTGGCGGTCACGACCGTGACGTCGCGCGCTTCGGCATCGGTCAGGATCGCGCGGAGCACGGCCTTCATGTCGCCGCGCACGCCCGATCCTTCATTCGCAAACACCGCCGAAACGCGCCCGATATAGGCAGCGGACGGGTTGGAGGTGACCATCTTCTGGATCAATTGCTTCGACACGAACGGCGGCACGTTCGAATGCGCGAAAATCGCATCGAGCGCGAGATTGACCGCCGCCATCCCCTCGGTCCCGGCCGGGATCGTCGTGCCGAGAAAGCTCGACGCGCCGCTCTCATGCTGCGACGCGGTCATGATCAGCGGCACGCGGTAGCGATCGGGCGTGGTGCTCACGGCAGAGGCAAGGTTCAGCCCGGTAAACACCCGCGCCAGCCCCGACACGTCGGCCGGGCCATAGGTTTCGAGCGGCTTGCCCCCGCTCATTTTCACCGTCCCGTCGGCATTGAGCTGGTAAAGCCCGAGCGTGAACAATTGCATCAGCTCGCGCGCGTAATTCTCGTCGGGCTGCGCGCCGGTGGTCGTATTGCCCTTTTTGTTGCCCAAAAAGGTCAGGAACGACGCCATCGCGGCATTGGTCGTGATCGCGCCCATCAGCGTGCGGAAATTGCCGAATGCGTTATCGAGCAACACGTCGAAATACGCCGCCCCCGCAAACTGTTTCCAGTTGAGCACCAGCCCATCGACGCCGATCACCATCATCTCCGACAGCGCAATTCCGACGCGCTGCCGCAACTGGTCAGGCTCGGCGATCATTTGCCGCCAGATCGTCGGATCGAACCCTGTCGTATTATTGATATTGGCCGCGACATTATAGCCATTGGCGACCAGCCAGTCCCAATGGCTCGTCGCGCGCGGTTGCGCGAATTGCGCGGTGATCCACCCGTTGAAACCGAGCGACTGCACGCTCGCAATCTCGGCCTTGGTCGCGCCCATCGTCGCTTGGCCGAGCAAGCGGCTGGCCGCTGCCGCGCCAATCGGCGCTGGCGTCGGGGAGGGGGTCGGCGTCGGCGATCCGCCAGCGGTCGTCCCCGCACCACCGCCACCACCCGAACACGCCGCCAGCGCCAGCGATGCCGCCAGCGTGGACAGCGATGCCCCCGACAGCGGCGTCGGCGGCATCATCGCGCGCGGTTCGGCTGGGCTTGTCTCGGGCTCGAGCGAATCGAGAATCGGTTCAGCCACGTTTTATCCCCCCAAAACCCGTGCGCTGCACCCGCGCGCCGCGTTCGTTTGAGTCGAGCATAACAGGCATGATCGCGAACACCTATCGCGCCGTGGCCGTAAATGCCGTCAATGCGGAGTTCACCTTAATCGGTCGGCGTCGCCCTCACGGCACCAGCCCCGCGGCGAGCAAGCGCTCTGCCTCCAGCGCCGCGTCGCGCAGCATCCGCCGGTGCATCCCGTCGAGGTTCTTGATCAGCCGCGCCTCCACCGCCGCAGTCTCGCACGGCAGCGAGAACACCCCGCCCGCCAGCGCCGCCGCCGCCTTCGCCTCGGCCACCAAATCGCGCTTGCTCTTGTGCGTGCCGAACCGCGCATCCTCGCGCTTCAACGCATCGCGCATCAGCGTATCCGAATAGCGCCGTTTGTGCCCGACGATCTGGCCGGCATGATAGACCGGCTCGGCCACGCCGTTGATCGCGCGGTCGACCGCAATCTGTTCGAGCGTCGGCTCGGCCTTGGCGATCGCTCGGTCGCACGCCGCCGCAAAGCTCGGATAGGCCGCGCGCGCTTTCCGCACCGCCGTATTGGAAATCCGCGCGAGCTTGCACGCCGTCTCGATCTCCCCCGTCGCCGTCAGCGCGCGGAGGAACGCGCGCTGGCGCAGCGGCGTCCACCCGTCGACGCGCGCGCGGTTGGGCATTTCGCCCGCATCGGGTTCCAGCTCGGCGGGATCGATCGCCGCCAGCTTCGCCTTCTCGGCGGCGATCGTCGCCCACGGCTTCGCATCGAGCACCGCCTGCCACCGCGCGGCAAAGTCGGGGCTTTCCTTCCGCCGCAGCGCCACGCTGCTAAACGGCCGCCCAATCTCCCGACACGCCGCCGTCGCCGTGCCATGCAGCCGCAGCGCGAGCAGAAACGCAATCTCGGTGTCCGCCGTCCAGCGCGGCTTGGTCCGGCGATCCCCGGTGCTCTCCATTGTCCTGCTCCTTCGTTTGAGAAAAGGAGCGGGGTATTTATCGCAGGTTGGGGGCTGTAGGACAGGAGGCGCGTTGCGCCCTCGTTCCGGCCGGTTCGGCGATTTATCGACGTTATCGGAAACGACCGTTCGTTGGGCCGAGGATCGATTTTAGCTTCTGGCGGATAGCCTCGGTACGTTTTTTCGAGGTGATCGCGTTGACAAGTCGAACCTGCTAGACGACCAGAGTAAAGGGGAGCATTTCTGCGGAATGAGGCTAGTAGATTTATTTTGCGGGAGCGGCGGATTTTCGCGGGGCGCGCATCAGGCTGGTTTCGATGTTGCAGCATCGTTCGATATCGATCCGATCCTGACGTCTTCTTACAAGTACAACTTCCCTCAGACCGAGCTGTTTCTCCGAGATGTTTCGCAACTCGACGGTGCGACTTTAGAAAACTTGGCAGGCGGATTGGTGGATGGCATATTCGGCGGCCCTCCCTGTCAGGGATTCAGTGACATGGGCCGCAAGGACCCGACTGACATTCGCAGGCAGCTACTCGGCCATTTCTTCCGGATCGTTGCAGAGGTAGAACCTACCTTCTTTGTGATGGAGAATGTGCGGGGGCTGGCCTACGCGCATAGCAAAAATGAATTGGTTGCCGCCCTCAAACTCGTGGAAGATCGTTACCACGTTCTCACTCCCCGAGTCTGGGATGCGAGCGAGTTCGGTGCGGCCACCCGCCGCAACCGGATTTTCGTGATCGGGATGGCTTTGTTGCAAAACTGACGTTGGGGATTCACGTAGGGAATCGAGTGGGATAGATGGGCGTGATGCCCAAACCTGCCGCACCTGTGTATCGCACGACGAACT
>NZ_BMDW01000011.1 GCF_014636175.1 Sphingomonas psychrolutea
CTCGAGCTTGAACTCTCGGCTGAACTTCCGTCGTTGCATTTACACCCTCCGGTTCCGAAAACACCTTATCTTGGTGTCCACGAAACCGGCAGCAGCTCACTTCGCGACCCCACCGCAGAGGTCAATCTTCCCGACGAACCGCCCAGGCCTCGCGGATCAGATCGGTGAGGCTGTGGCTGATGAACACTCTGCGCTTGCCGAGCCGCACGTCATAACGGTGCGCGTTCTTGATGATGTAGTCCATCCAGGAGCCTCGGCCCAGAAATTCCCCAACGATCGGAGCATCCTTATCGTACGCCGGCTTGACCCAGACCGCGCGTCCTCTGCCCTGCCAAGTCAGTCCCGGCACGAGCGCCTGTTCCAATGCGACCTGGAGCCGTGTGGCGTCGAGGAGATCCTCGCACACCGCGAGCCCGTGGATATGAGGTCGAGACTGTCGTGATCCTCGCTTGGTTTTCGTTTCTACGATATACGCGAACGGTAGCGAGGAGATGCCCTGGCGTTTCATTGCTCTGCGTATGCGCTGCTCAAAGTTGGGCATGATGTCGCTGCCCGCCGTGGCCCATCGACCGATCATCCTTGGGTCTATGTTTGCCGTGATGCTAAAGCAAACCCGGTGTTCCATGCCCAGATCAAATGCGATGAACATCTTCATGGCTTCTGACAGCTTGTGCCATCTTGGGAGGTGCTTGGGTGCAAGCTCTGTGAAGCGATAACTTTGGTCAGAATCCGTCCATACTGACATAGGCTCTCTCGGGACCCCTGCGCCGGCCTCGAACGCCGCCCGCAACGCAGCATCCCTCATCAGGATTGCGATGAGCTCGCTTTCGGCCAAAAGCAGCTTAGCAAGCTCGCGTTTCTGCCGATTTACGGGTGGCTTCTTGCGGCGTGGACCAGAGAAATCGGATAATCGGCGAGCGGAAATCTTCAGGGTTGGCAATGGCTCATCCCGATGGGCGTGGTGACGGAATTTTCGGCGGCAAGTTTGGAGCCCCGGCGACCTCTACACAAAGGCTGCCGTCACTGCGAGCAGTCCGACTTCATCGAGCTAGGCTCGCCCGATGCCTGATGTGTTGGTCGCTGTGTCGTCGCGCCGAGCTGAAGCGAAATCGAGACTGCCGCCAGAACGTTGGCCCGTTGCCCCGAGCTTCTTGGCGTGCGCGATTCAACGCAGCTTTTAGCCGCAGCAGTCGCAGTCAACCGCTCGCCCGGCCGTATGGGTGAGGGGCGATGGGAAGGAGTCATGCACTGTGAGACATCGATGAGAGACATTGATGTCTCAAACCACGCTAAGTCATTGAAAAATAATACATGGTGACCCCTACGGGAATCGAACCCGTGCTTCAGCCGTGAAAGGGCCGCGTCCTAACCGCTAGACGAAGGGGCCGTACCCGGAACGTGTCGGGTGCGGAGGGTCGGTTAGGCAAAGCGCGGGCGCTGGTCAAGCGCTGTGTGCAGCGAAATGCTCAATCGGCCCATGCGGCATCGTCCAGATGCAGCTCGGCGGCGGGGCGGGCGCCCCAATCGTCGATCTTGGCGCGCCCCGCCAGCCACAGTTTGCGGTGCGGCGGCGCGCCGAGCAGCGCTTGCCCGAGCGCGGTGTCAGCTTGGCGGAACGCGACGGTTTTGAGCGTGCCGCCGCCGTCGCCCGAAACGATCGCGCGGACATGGCCGTTGCCGACGATATCGGCCTTGATCACGCGCACCGGCCCCGCGACGACGCGCGGCTGCGGCCAGCCCATGCCATACGGCCCGCCCGCCTCCATCGCCGCGACCAGCGTCGGGTTGACCCCGCTCGCGGTCAGCACCGCATCGAGCAGCAGCGCGCGATCGCCCATCGCGCGCGCCACGGTCGCGTCGAGCCGTTCGGCCAGAAAATCGCCGAACGCTTCGATCCGGTCTTCGGCAATGGTCAGCCCCGCCGCCATCGCATGCCCGCCGCCCGCGACGAGCAGCCCGTGCTCCTTCGCCGCCAGCACCGCCGCACCGAGATCAACGCCGGGGATCGAGCGGCCCGAGCCCTTGCCCACGCCCATTTCGTCGAGCGCGATGACGAGCGCAGGGCGACCAAATTTCTCCTTCAGTCGCCCGGCGACGATGCCGATCACGCCGGGATGCCAGCCGCGCCCCGCCACGACGATGACCGCGTGGTTGCTCTTGGTCGCGGCGATGATTTCGGCCGCTTCCTGCACGATCCCCTCGATCGCGCGGCGTTCCTCGTTCAGCCGGTCGAGCTCGACCGCGATTCGCTCGGCCTCGGCCGGGTCGCGCGTGGTGAGCAGCCGAACGCCGAGATCGGATTTGCCGACGCGGCCGCCGGCATTGATCCGGGGCCCGAGTGCAAAGCCGAGATCGGTCGAGGTCGGCGCGCGCGTCAGTCGCGACGCCGTGATCAGCGCGTTGAGGCCGATATTGCGGCGCTGCGCCATCACCTTGAGGCCTTGCGCCACGAACGCCCGGTTGAGGCCTTTTAGCGCCGCAACGTCGGCAACGGTGCCGAGCGCGACGAGATCGAGCAAATCGAGCAATTTCGGCTCCGCCCGCGCGGTGAAATAGCCCCGCGCGCGGAGCGTCCGGATCAGCGCCGCGCCGAGCAGGAACGCCACCCCGACCGCCGCAAGATGGCCATGCGCCGCCCCCTCCACCTCATCGAGCCGGTTGGGGTTCACCAGCGCATGCGCATGGGGCAGGGCGGCGGCGCATTTGTGGTGATCGACCACCACGACATCGACCCCGGCGACACGCGCCATTTCGAGCGCCTCGAACGCTTGCGCGCCGCAATCGACCGTGACGATCAGACTCGCGCCCTCGTCCTTCAACCGCACCAGCGCCGCGCCCGACGGGCCATAGCCCTCCATCAGCCGATCGGGAATATAGGGCCGCGCCTCGAGCCCGAGATCGCGCAGCAGCAGGATCATCAGCGCTGCCGAGGTCGCGCCGTCGACGTCGTAATCGCCGAACACGGCGACTTGCTCGCTTGCTTGCACCGCATCGG
This sequence comes from Sphingomonas psychrolutea, assembly GCF_014636175.1. Lineage (GTDB taxonomy): Bacteria > Pseudomonadota > Alphaproteobacteria > Sphingomonadales > Sphingomonadaceae > Sphingomonas > Sphingomonas psychrolutea. The sequence goes on from NZ_BMDW01000011.1 coordinate 2,996, forward strand.
CGAGGCGATCGGCGGCGCGGTCCATGTCGCGGAAGATCGACGGGTCGGGCATGAAGGCGCGGATGCTCGGTGCCTTGTGCGCCTCCAGCGCATCGCGCGGACAACCGCGCGCGAGCAGCAATTGCGTGACGAGATCGTCGGGCGCGAACCCCGGATCGCGCGCATCGGTTTCCAGCATGCGCCAGCGCCACGGCTGGCCGAGGATCGACTGTTTGATGTTGAGGACGTTCATGTGCGGGCGTCGTAGCGGGTTGTGGGGGCAGGGGGCAATGCGGCGGCTCTTCTTGGCGATGGTATCCACCCCGGCGAAGGCCGGGGCCCAGTTGCGCGACATTTATGGTTTGGCGTTGCGCTTCGTTAGCTCGACCATCGCAACTGGGCCCCGGCCTTCGCCGGGGTGGATGATGTTTGGTTGCGCGGGCGGCACGCGCCGTGCAAACGTCACCAAAACAGGGAGAGACACGATGCGGTATCTGGCAAGCCTCGCAGCAGGCGCAGCGTTGCTGTGCGCGACCGGAGCGCCGGCCAAAGCCCCGCGCTTTGCCGCCACCATCACGCGCACCACCTACGGCATCCCACACATCCGCGCGAACAGCTGGGGCGGGCTCGGTTATGGCGTGGCCTATGCCTATACGCAGGATAATCTGTGCATGCTCGCCGAGGAATTCGCGACCGTCGCGGGGGATCGCTCCCGCCTGTGGGGCCCGAAGGGGACCGCGACGCTCGGCTTCGACCGGATCGACAATCTGTCGTCGGACCTGTTCTTCCGCACGATCGTCGATCTGCCCGCGCTGCGCAGCGGCTTCGTCAAGGCCAGCCCGGCAACGCAAGCGTTGGTGCGCGGCTATCTCGCCGGCTATAACAAGGCGCTGCGCGATCTCGGGCCGCAGGGCGTGCCGGTGGCGTGTCGCGGCAAGGCGTGGGTCCGGCCGATTGCCCTCGACGACATGCTGCGGCTGACCGAGAAGCAGATGCTGCTGGCAAGTTCGCTCGCGCTCGCGCCGATGGTGGTGTTCGCGGCACCGCCGGGCGTCGCGCAGGCTAGCCTCGCGCCGTCCGAAGATCCGCTCCGTCCCCGCGACGTCGGTTTCGGCAGCAATGGCTGGGCGTTCGGATCGGAGGTGACGGCGGATAAGCGCGGCTTGCTCGTCGGCAATCCGCATTTTCCGTGGACCGGGCCTAGCCGCTTCTACGAAATGCACCTGACCCTGCCGGGCAAATATGACGTGATGGGTGTCACGCTGGCGGGCGGGCCGATCGTCACGCTCGGCTTCAACAAGGATGTCGCGTGGACGCATACCGTCACCGCCGCCCAGCATTTCACGGTGTTCCAGCTCAAGCTCGATCCCGCCGATCCGACCGCCTATCTCGTCGATGGCAAGAGCGAGAAGATGCGGCGCAGCACGATCAGCGTGCCGATGCCGGATGGCGCTGCGCCGGTGGTGCGGACGCTGTACGCGACGCGCTACGGCCCGCTCATCGCCAATCCGCTCGCCGGGTTCGTGTGGAACAAGACCACGGCCTTCACGCTGCGCGATGCCAACCACAACAATCAGCGTGCGCTCGATACCTGGCTGGTGATCGGGCAGGCGCACAATGTCGGCGAAGTCCGCGCGGCGGTCGAGCGGACGCTGGGTATTCCGTGGGTCAATACGATCACCGCGGATCGCGCGGGCAATGCGATGCATGCCGATGTCACCGCCGTCCCCAATGTCTCGACCGCCAAGGTCAAGGAATGCGCCACGCCCGCCTCGGCGGCGTTTGCCGGGCGGCTGGTGCTGCTCGATGGCAGCCGCAGCGCGTGCGACTGGGACAAGGCCCCCGGCACGGCGGTCGCCGGGCTGATGCCCGCACGCGATCAGGCGGTGCTCGAACGGCGCGATTATGTCGCGAACAGCAACGATTCCTACTGGCTCAGCAACCCCAAGGTTCCGGCGATCGTCCGCTCGCCAATCCTGGGCGCGGCGGAGACCGCGCGCTCGCTGCGCACCCGTTCGGGCTTGCTCGAGATCGAGCGGCGCTTGGGCGGCACCGACGGCCTCGCCGGCACGCAAATCGACCAGCCCCGCGCCGAGGCAATGGCCTTCGCCAACAAAAGCCTCGCGGCCGAACTCGCGGTCGATCCGATCTTGGCGCTGTGTCGCGGGCAGGATGACCTCAAGGCCGCCTGTGCTGCGCTCGCCGGGTGGGACCGCCGCTACGATCTCGACAGCCGCGGCGCGTATCTGTTCGCGGCGTTCTGGGATGCGGTGAAGGCCCCGCAATGGGCCGTGCCGTTCGATCAGGCCGATGCCGTCCACACGCCGCGCGATCTGGTGACCAGCGGGGCTGCGGGAGAGAAGCTGCTCGCGGCGCTGCGATCGGCGGTTGCGCGGCTCGGCAAGGAAGGCATTGCGCTCGATGCGCGCTGGGGCGACGTGCAATTTGCCGTGCGCGGGACCGACCATATCCCGATCCACGGCGCGGCGGGCACGCTTGGCGTGCTGAACGTGCAGCAAGCCGATGTCGTGGCAGGCGGCATCGTGCCGAAGCACGGCACGAGCTACATCCAAGTCGTCGGCTTCGATGCCGCCGGGCCGGTCGCCGATGCGCTGCTCAGCTATTCGCAAGCGACCGATCCGGCGTCACCCTATTATGCCGACCAGACCCGCGCGTTTTCGGTCAAGAAATGGCACCGGCTGCCCTTTACGCCCGCGCAGATCGCGGCGGATGGGGGGAGCAAGGTGGTGCGGATTTCGGAGTAGTGGTTCTTTTGCCTGCCCCTCCCCGGCGAAGGCCGGGGCCCAGTCGCGAAACAGCAATGATCGGGCGAAGCGCTCGACGACATCGACCTTCGCAACTGGGCCCCGGCCTGCGCCGGGGAAGAGGGAGGGGATGATTGATCCGCTACTCCCGAATCCAATTCCCCTCGCGGAACCACTTGGTCACGATGTACTTGGTGCCCTTCACCACGGGCATACCCTCGTGCAGCGTCTGGTCGTTGCGGCTGCCATCGGGGTTCATATTGTTCCACGCGAGCAGCAGCCCGCGCTTCGGCGCCACCTTGATGCCGATCTGTGGAAACCAGGTCGCGCCGCCTTCCTCGACCGTGTTGAGATAGATCATCGCGGTCCAGGTGCGTTGCCCCCCGGTCTCGATCATCTTCGGCCAATAGGGCTGTTTCTCGTTGAAATAGTCGAAATGCGCGCGAAAATGCTGGCCCACCGCATAGCGTTGGCCCTGCATCGTTTCGCCATGCACCGGATCGATCCCGAGCAAGTCCGCGATCGCCTCGTCGGTCGGGCGGACTTCGGGCGACCAGCGATCCATGTCGCAGCTTTCGCTGGTGCGGAACTCCTGGACTGTTTCTGCCGCCAATACGGTCGATCGGCGGCGATTGGCATCAATCAGCTTGCACAACCGGGTGCACGTCGCGGCATCGAGGAAATCGGGATAATGATAGATGTGCGCGGTATCGACCTTGGCGCGCTTCACCGCCGGATTGTTGGCGAGCCGCAGCGACACCGTTTCCCCGAACAAGCGGCGCACCGGGGATGCGCCGTTGGGTTTTTTTGCAAAGAGAGCCATGCTCAAGACTTTGCCCGCCTCGCCCCAAAAAACAAGGGGTCCGCAGGCCTGTGCTTGCGGACCCCCGTTTCAATCGCCTCAGTCGCTTACCAGAAGATGTCGTAGACCGTATCGACGACATAGCCGGTGCGGATATCGACGAGCAGCGCGTCATTGTAATAGCGCACCCAGCGATACGGACCGTAAGCCGGCGGTAAGCGGTAATAATCGGTATCGTCGATCCAATAATCCTGGTTGAACAGGATCGAACTCAGCGTAAAGCCGATCGAAAAACGCCGATAGCCATAGCCCCAGCCGTATGGCGCGTAATAGCGCGGCAGGCGGAAGATATCGCGGTTCTGGTTGCGATAGACGTTGTAATTGTAGCGATTGTCGCGCCGCCAATCGCGATTCCAGTTGCGGTTGTTGCCGTTCCAATTGCCGTCCCAGCCGCGGTTATAGCCGCTCGTATAGCCGCGCCGGTCGCCGCCACGTGCATCATACCCGCGCCGGTCGTCCTGACGCCCGTCCTGACGCCCGTCCCCACGATAGTCCTGTCGCCCATCACGCCGGATATCCTGACGATCGTCGCGCCGATCACCCCGAACCTCCCCGCGAACCTCCCCGCGCGGCGGTTGCCCGCCGTTGAAGTCCGGTCGCCCGTCGCGGCGGCCATCGCCAAACCGGCCGTCGCGCGGTGCCTGTGCTTGCTGTTGCGGTGGGGCCTGCACTTGCGGCACCGCCACGGGCGCACGAACCGCTGCGGGCCCGCCCTGCATCTCGCCACGCCCCCCGCGGAAATCGCCGCGCGCTTGCCCGTCGCCGCGCCCACCGCCGAAATCAGGGCGATTGCCCCGGTCGGGTCGTTCGAAGCGCGCTTGCGCTTGCGGCTGGGGTTGCGGTTGCTGAACCTGCTGGGGTTGCTGGAACTGCGGCCGCGCTTCGGGCGCGCGCATTTCGCGCTGCGGCTGCTGTTCGCGCTGCGGGCGGTCCTCGCGCTCCTGCTGGGGACCGCGTTGTCGTCCGTTGCCGTCATCCTGCGCAAACGCAGTCGCCGGGATCAACGCAGAAGCCGCCATGATCGCGGCGAGCAAAGACTTGCGCATCAAACTATCCTCAATCTTCGTCCGGACGCCATGTCCGGTCGTTGAACTCGTCTTATCCTCTTGGCGATGAGCCGTGCCTGAATTGCGCTGACAGCGATCAGAAAGGATTATCGATTGCGCGGCATGAGCGCCGGAACCTCGCGCGCGGCATCCGCTGGAGACGTCCCCGGCGCCGGTGGCGCATCGATCGTCTCGTCGCCGCGCTGCACGCTTGCCGCCAGCAAAATCGCTTCGATCAGCCGCGGATAGATGCCGCAGCGGCACAGATTGGTGATCCCGGCGCGGATATCGTCCTCGCTCGGGTTGCGGTTCTTCTTCAGCAGCACCGACGCCGCCATTACGATGCCCGGAATGCAGAAGCCGCATTGCACGACATTCCCCGCGATCAGCGCCATTTGCGCCGGGTGCGTACGCTCGCGCGACAGGCCCTCGATCGTCGTGACGAAGCTCCCTTCGACCGCGGCGATCGTCCGCTGGCACGATCGCACCGCCTCGCCGTCAATATCGACGGTACACGCGCCGCACGCGCCCGTGCCGCAGCCATATTTGGTGCCGGTCAAATTCGACGCATCGCGCAGCGCCCACAGCAACGGCGTGTCCGGGTCCATCTTATAATGTACGGGCTGATTGTTAACGGTGAAGCGGGTCATGTCGCTACGATAGCGCCGCGCGCGCGATAGCGAAATGACCCGTTTCCGACGCTGCCGCCCGATTGCACCGCTCGGGCGACCCGTTACATCTTGTACGAAATCCGGAGATAGCCGAACTGACCCGGCACATCATAGGTGGTGGGATCATAATTCGGGCCGGTGCAGCTGAAGCATGCGGGCGGATCCTGGTTGAAGACGTTGTTCACACCGACCGTCAGCCCAAGCTTCCGGTCAAACAACGCGTACCCGATCTGCACGTCGCCATAGAACGTGCTTTTTAGTTTTGTGCCGTCGGCCTCACGCACGGCGTCGATATAGCGGCCCGTGAACGATGCGCTGAAGCTGTCCATTGCCCAATCCAGCGTGCCATTCCCCTTGAAGCGCGGATAGGATTGGTCGGGGAAGCCGCGGGTGGTGCCCAGATAATTGGTCGTGGTGAACCCAACTGCGGCCGGGAAAGTCTCGCTATATTTCATCAGGAAGTTGCCGCTGCCGGTCAGTCCGAAGGTGCCTACGGTCGTCTTCTTGGTGCGGAACGTGGCGATCACGTCGATCCCGCGCGTGCGGATGCTGCCGATATTTTGCAGCTGCGCATTGATCCGCGAAATCAGGCCGTTGGGCGTGCGCGTGATCGCCGCGCAGCTGAGTGGATCGCCGCTGAAGGCGCAGCGGCTGAGCGTTAGCGATGCGTCGACCGGTGCGATCGCATTGTCGACCTTGATGTCATAATAATTGACCTCAAGGCTCAACTGGCTGGCAAAGCCCCGACGCGCCCATGTCGGCGAATAGACGCCGCCGAACAGCAAGGTCTTTGACGTTTCGGGCCGCAGATTCTGATTGCCGCCGGTCAGGACGCCCAACTGGCCGCCATTCGGCTCCTGATAACTGCCATTGGCGGGCACGCCATTGGCGGTGCAATTCGCCCGAACGCTGCCGACATTGTTGCGATACGGCGATCCCGCGACGTTGGTGCAGGGGTCGTCGATCGGCGCATCGGCGCGCGACGCCGCACCGAACGACTCGCCAATCGCTGGCGCGCGGAATCCGGTCGCGTAGGAACCGCGCAGCAACACGTCGCGCACGGGCTTCCACGTCGCGCTCCCCGTATAGGTCGTCGTACTGCCGCTGCGCGAGAAGTTCGCATGGCGCACGGCCCCGTCGAGATCGAGCGAATAGAAAAACGGCGTTTGCTTCAAGACCGGCACGCGCAGCTCGCCGTAAACTTCGTTCGAAGTGTAGCTGCCGACGGCGGGAAGCGACGGGATGTCCGAGCTCAGCCCGGCCGCCGTGATCGGATCGGGATCGAAACTGCCCTTCTGGTAGCGATGTTCATAGCCAACCGCGAAGCCCACCGGTCCGGCCGGCAGTTCGAACAGGTCGCCGCTCAAATTCGCGGTATAGTCCTGCAGCTCCTGCGCGCTGCGGTTGCGCTCGGTATAGGTGATATAAGCAAGCTGATCGGGCGTGATCGATCCCGCCCCGCCGAAGATGTTCACCGGGACACAGGCGCCGGTGCAGTTGGACACGGGCCCCAGCGCGCGGGCCAAATTCGCTGCGTTGACGTTGCCGGTGAAGGACTGTTTGGCATCGTTGAACCCGATGACAGCGCTCGCATCCCAATACCATTTGTGCGCGCCGACCGTGAACGACCCGTCGAGGCCGCCCGTGATCGACATGGTGTTCACGTCTTGCGTGTAGGTGCGCTGCCCGGCCTCGACGAGGCGACGGCGCACCGTCGAATAATTGGCGGGCGGATCGCCCGGATTGCCCGCCGAGAGTGTGCCGAACGGGTTATACGGGTTGCTCGCATCGATCGTGATCGTGTCGAGCAAATTGCCATTCCCGGCATCCGGACCGATGAACAGGGGCAGGAACGCCGCCTGATTCTGCGATGTCCGGTGCGAATAGACCGCCTTGACGCGCAAATTGACGCTGGACGACAATTCCTGCTTGATATTGACGAACCCGCCATAGCGTTCCGACGGGGTCAGGAAATAGTTGAAGGGCGAAAAGTTGAAGCGGGCGGCCGAGGTGAAGTTCGTAAAATCCCCGGTTGCGAGCGTCGGGTCATACACGGGTCGGCGCCCGATGACGGGGGCGCGTAGCGTCAAGCTCTGCCCGTTGACGTCATACCGCCCGAGCAAAGGTGCGCTGCTGCAGCCGCCAATCGGGTCAGTACAGCTGGTCTGGCCCGGATTGGGAAATTGCGAAATCGCGCGGTTGCTCGTGCGCACGGCTTCCTGTTTGACGTAGCTGGCGCCGAACACGATGTTCGTCGTGGCACCGTTAATGCCATAGCTCGCATTGTAATCCTGCGTATGGCCATCGCCCTGGCGGAAGGTTCCGAACTGCGCTGACGCCTGCAAGCCCTTCTGACTCGATTTGGTGATGATGTTGACGACGCCGGCGAGCGCGTCCGATCCATAGAGTGGCGACTGCCCCGATTGCAGGACTTCGATTCGCTCGATCATGTTCGCCGGGATCGTGTTCAAATCGACGGTCGAGGGAATGCCGCTGGCACTCGCGCCGTTGACGAAGCGCAGCCCGTCGACCAGCACCAGCGTGCGCTTGGCCCCGAGATAGCGCAGATCGATATTCGCCGAACCGGCGCCGACGCCGCCGCCATCGGGCGGATTGCCGATATTGCCGCTATTGTTGACCTTCGTGTTGAGGCCGCCTGCGGCGCTCGGCAGGCGTTGGAGGATGTCGGCAATGCTGCTGAGGCCGGTTTGATCGAGCGCCGCGCGGTCAAGCGTGGTCACCGGCGAATCCTGATTGAGCGGATCGCGACGAATACGCGATCCCGTGACGATAATGTCTTCGCCGTCCGCGGTGGCGGTCGCCGGCGCACTGGCGGTTTGCGCCTGTATCGGACTGGCTGTAAAAAGGAGCACGCCGCCAGTAAGAAGGCAGGACGACAGAAGTGCAGATCTCGTCATTATTGTTCCCCTTATAGGACATCATGTTTCGCCGATTTTGCACCGTTGCCAACCCCCCGGAATGCTATTTGCGTGGTGGCTTCCACTATCGTTACGCAGTGTTGCTGTATTGCAACGGATCATCGTTATTGGGCCGGAATGATCCAGTGGCATGCGACGCTACCGAACACGCTCTCGGCTGGCCGGCGTTGGGATATGGCTTCGGCTCAAGGGGTAGCAGGATTGCCCGCGTCTCAACCCCGACATATGAAGGTAGCGCCCACCCCGACGCCCGGAGACCGGTTTTGCGCGATCTGACGATCCTTCTCGCTCTCCTCGCCGCACCCGCTCTAGCGGCGGACAAAGATGCAGGGGCCGCGGCACTGCTGGCACAGACCGCAGGGCGCTGGCAGGGTGAACTGCAATATCGTGATTATCAGTCGAACACTTGGCAAGGCCTGCCGATGACGGTCACGATCGTGGCTCAGCCCGATCAAGTGACGACGATCCGCACCGCGCAATATGACGACGGGCCCAAGACCGGGATCGTCACGATCACCACGGTTAATGCAGTCGATCCCGCCGCGGCGACGGTGCGCTACGCAAGTTTCCGCCGTTCCCGCGCGACCGACGTCGGCGTGGAGAAAATCGTCAAGGTCGAGCCGGGCGCGGATGTATCGCACTGGACGATCGTCACCACCGAAACGCGCACGGACGGTGATCAGATTGCCGAGGTGCGCGAAACCACCACGCGCGACGGCGATGCGATGACGACGCTGAAAGAGGTCAATCCGGTGGACGACGGTCAGGACGTCTGGCTGCCGCGAAATCGCTCGGTGCTGCGGCGGGTCGGGGCGTAACACATACCCGGCAGGCGGCGCTGTCCTACACGCGTGCCTTCTGTCATCCTCGCGGCGGCTCTTTCACACCGTCGGGACACACCCCCCGCATGCGCCGCAGGACCATTGGGCGCGTGCGTTCCGGTGCGGCCAGACGCATTCCATGCAGGCGACCTGGCCGCTGATTACGACCGTTCTATCCCTAAACTTAGCCTAAACTTCCGCGACAGCGCGCCGAAAAATCATGCGCGCCAGCCGGTATCGATCTTGTCGACCAGGCGTACCATCGCGGCGAAATCCGCGGCACCCGCGCCGCCCGGCACCTGCGCCATGTGCAGATCGCGCTGATGCACCTTGACCACTGCGTCCGACACTTCCAGCGGCGTCCCCATCGAACAGGTCGCGATCTGGATCTCGCATGCGCGTTGCAGCGACCAATGCTTGATGAACGCCTCGGGCAGCGTCTTGCCCATCACCAATATGCCGTGATTGCGCAGCAGCATGACGCGCTTGTCGCCGAGATGCTCGAGCAAGCGGGTGCCCTCTTCGTCGCGCACCGTCACGCCTTCGAAATCATGGTATGCGATTTGGCCGGCGAAATTGCAGGCGTAGAAATTGGTTGGCCGCAAGCCACCCTCGACCGAACTAACCGCCATCCCCGCCGTCGTGTGCGTGTGCATGATGCAATGCGCATCGGGCAAATGGCGGTGGAACAGCGCATGTTGCACGAAGCCGGCACGGTTCACCGGGTAGGGCGAGTCGTCAAGCTTGTTACCGTCGATATCGATCTTGACCAGGCTCGATGCCGTCACTTCGCTGAAGTGCAGCCCGAAGGGATTGATCAGGAATGCACCATCCTCGCCCGGGATTTTCAGCGTGATGTGGTTGTAGATCATCTCTGACCAACCGAGCATCGCGAACACGCGGTAGCAGGCGGCGAGCTGCTGGCGCGTCTCCCATTCGGCTTCGGTCATCTGCGACGGGCTGACAGCGGCGGTGGCCATAACGCTTCTCCTGATCGGGTCTTTGGCGACATTATCGCATGATCGGTATGGTCGCGCAAACCCGCTTGCGTCAGGTAAGCGCGGCGATCTCGGCGGCACTCAGCCCTGCTTCGGCGAGGATCGCCGCGCCGTCTTCGACAATGCCCATGCGCGGCGGCACCGTGCCGCTGACCGAGTAACGCGGGGCAGGGGCCGGCTGTGTAATGTCGCCAGCGGTGACGAAGGTGCCGCGCGCGACATTGTGCGGGTGCTGCGTCGCCTCCTCGAAGCCGAGCACCGGCGCGACACAGGCCTCATGCCCCGCGAACGCCGCAACCCAATCGTCGCGGTCGCGTTGCTTGAAGCGATAGGCCAGTTCCTGCTTGAGCCGGGGCCAGACAGCGGGCGCGAATTGCGCGTCCCATTCGGCGCCGTCGAGCGCCATCACGCGGCGCAAAGCGGCATAGAATTGCGGCTCGATCGCGCCGACCGCGAGCCATTTGCCGTCGGCGGTCTCATAGCTGTCATAGAAATGCGCGCCGCCGTCGAGCAAATTGGTGCCGCGTGCATCGCGCCAGCGGCCTTGCCCGCGCATGCCCCAGATCATCGTCGTCAGCACCGCCGACCCATCGGTCATCGCGCAATCGACCACTTGGCCGACCCCCGTCGCCTGCGCTTGCAGGATCGCGGCGAGCATCCCGAAGGCGAGCATCATCCCGCCCCCGCCGAAATCACCGAGCAAATTGATCGGCGCAACGGGCTTCCCGCCCGCCACGCCCAGTGCGTGGAGCGTCCCCGAAATGGCGATATAGTCGATGTCATGCCCCGGTTCGGCGGCAAGCGGGCCGGTCTGGCCCCACCCAGTCATTCGGCCGAACACGAGCCTGGGGTTGGCGCCGATCAGCACATCCGGTCCGAGTCCGAGTCGCTCCATGACGCCGGGGCGGAAGCCCTCGATCAACCCGTCGCACGTCGCCGCGATCCGGCGGACGGCGGCGACCGCTTCGGGCCGCTTCAGATCGAGCGTGATCGTTCGGCGCGATCGCAGCAGCGGATCGCGCGCATCGTCGGTCACCCCGCTGCCGCCGCCCGGCCGCACGACGCGGATCACCTCGGCGCCGTGATCGGCGAGCATCATCCCGCAAAACGGGCCGGGACCGATCCCCGCCAATTCGAGGATGCGCAGGCCGGACAGCGGGGCAGGGGCGGTCATCAAAACGCCGCGATGCCGGTGATCGCGCGTCCAAGGATCAGCGCATGGACGTCATGCGCGCCTTCGTAAGTGTTGACCGTCTCGAGGTTCATCAAATGGCGCATCACTTGATATTCGCCGCTGATGCCGTTGCCGCCATGCATGTCACGGCTCATCCGCGCGATATCGAGCGCCTTGCCGACATTGTTGCGCTTGACGATCGAGATCATCTCCGGCGCGAAGCGGCCTTGATCCATCAATCGCCCGACCCGCAAGCTCGCTTGCAGCCCAAGCGCGATCTCGGTTTCCATATCGGCCAGCTTCTTCTGGTAAAGCTGCCGCCCGGCGAGCGGCGTGCCGAACTGCTGCCGGTCGAGCCCATATTGCCGCGCGGCATGGAAGCAGAATTCCGCCGCGCCGAGCGCGCCCCAGCTGATCCCGTAGCGCGCGCGGTTGAGGCAGCCGAACGGCCCCTTCAACCCCTGCACATCGGGCAGCAGCGCGTCTTCGGACAGCTCGATCTCGTCCATCAGGATCATGCCCGTGATCGAGGCGCGGAGCGACAGCTTGCCTTCGATCTTCGGGGTTTCGAGACCCTTGGCACCACGCTCGACGATAAATCCGCGGATGCCGTCGCCATGCGCCTCAGATTTGGCCCAGATGATGAACACGTCGGCGATCGGCGAGTTGCTGATCCACGTCTTGGCACCCGACAACAGATATCCGCCGTCGACCTTCTTGGCGCGCGTCGTCATGCTGCCGGGGTCGGATCCGGCATCGGGCTCGGTCAGGCCGAAACAGCCGATCCATTCGCCGGTGGCCAGCTTGGGTAGATACTTCATCTTCTGCGCTTCCGACCCGAAGCTCAGGATCGGGTACATCACCAGGCTCGACTGCACCGACATCATCGAGCGATAGCCCGAATCGATCCGCTCGACCTCGCGCGCGACCAGACCGTAAGCAACATAGGAGGCACCGACGCCGCCATATTGCTCGGGCACCGTCGGGCCGAGCAGCCCGAGCGCGCCCATCTCGCGGAAGATCTCGGGATCGGTCACTTCGTTTTGAAACGCATCGACGATCCGCGGCGCGAGTTTGTCCTGCGCATAAGCGCGCGCCGAATCGCGGATCATCCGCTCATCGTCTTCCAGCTGATCGTCGAGGAAGAAGGGGTCAGCCCAATCGAAACGCGCCATGTCGGCCATGAAAAGCTCCAGAAACTACGGATAGGTGGCGTCGGGCTATTGCCCCAGCACGCGATCGTCGAACAGCCCAAAGGCGAGCGTCGACGCATAATATCCGATCGCGCGTTCGCGGGACATGGTGCTTGCCCATTTGCGCATGTCGAACGCGGCGTTTTGCATCGCCATCAACGCCTGCGACGCGACCAGCGGATCGACCGGGCGGATCGATCCTTCGGCAATACCGTCACTCATCGTGCCGGCAAAACGCCGTGCGATCCGGTTTGAGCGATCGACCATCGCGCGCCGTGCGTCGCCCGGCAGACCGGACAGCGCAGTGGTGCGCAGCAACGGCCCGCGTTCGGAGAATTGCACGTCGAGCAGCGTGGCGATCGTCCCCGACAGCCGCTCCCAATGCGATCCGCCGCGCTCATCCGAGAGCCGCTGGGCGTCGGCAACGGTGTCAAGGCTGCGCTTGTAACATGCCAGCACGAGATCATCCTTGGCGTCGAGATGGTGGTAGAAGCTCCCTTTGGTCACGTTGAGCTCGGACGCGATCTTCTGCACCGATGCGCCGCGATAGCCGAGTTCGTTGATCAGCCGTGTCGCCGCCAGCAGAAACGCCTCGCGGCCGGGCTCGGGTTCGTCATGCGCAAGATCGATCAGCGTCGGGTTCCAGCGCGCGTCGCGCCCGGCAATGCCGTGCGCGAACACGTCCATCAGCCGCTCCTCGACGCGGTCATATTGGTCGGGCTCGTAGCGGTTGAGCCACACCGGCAGCCAGAAGGTGTTTTCGAGCAGGACATGCGCGCGCCCGCCGTGAAGATCGGTCTGCGCGCGGTTGGTGGCGGGGCCCCACAGGCTGCGCGTCTTTCGGAATACCTCGCGCCACCCCGTCATCAACCGGCCCAGCACCGGGTCTTCCATCGCGCGCAGATCGGAAAGGATCGCGAACGGCGTCTCCTCGCCGCGCTGAATCCGCGCGAGCCGGATCATGTTGAGTGACAGATACTTTGCGACACGTGCCTGTGGCGTCGCTTCGGCCAGCGACTCGTCGAGCATCGCAAGCAGCTTTTCGAGCGTATATTCGAAACACGCCGCCGCGAGGTCTTCCTTGCGCTTGAAATAATAGGTTACGCTGGTCGTGTTGAGCCCGACCCGGCGCGCGACATCGGCGAAGGTCATGCCCTTGGCACTCTGTTCGTTGATCGCTTCGGCCGCCGCCGCCAAAATCGCGTCGCGCTTGGCGCGGAAGCGCTTGGTGCTGGTATCTTCCTCCAGCGGGATCGTTGCAATGGCCTCCATGGCGAAACTGTAACATCATCTTTTAGAAGAAACAGTCCTTTTCGGGCGCACGCGTAATGCGCGTGTTTTGATCGCCAAAGTCGCTTTACCGAAAACGCGGTACGGTCTAACGACCCGTGCAACAGCAGATTTGGAGAGCGGCGATGGACTTCACACTCAGCGAACGCGAAAGCTATTTCCGGGACCGCGTGCGGACGTTCATCGACCAGAATATCCGGCCCCGGCAGGCCGACTTCGACGAACAGCATCACGAAGGCGATCGCTGGAAAGTGATCCCGGTGATTGAAGAGATGAAGGACAAGGCCAAGAAAGCCGGTCTGTGGAATTTCTTCATGCCGCCGCATTCGGGCCAGACGCATGTCGACGACAGCTTCGAATTCGAAGGCACGCAGCTCACCAATCTCGAATATGCGCTGTGCGCCGAGGAGATGGGCAAGGTCGGCTGGGCGAGCGAGTGTTTCAACTGCTCGGCCCCCGACACCGGCAATATGGAAGTGCTTCACCGCTACGGCACGCGCGAGCACAAGGAAAAGTGGCTGCGCCCGCTGATGCACGGCGAGATCCGCTCGGTGTTCCTGATGACCGAGCCTGCGGTCGCCTCCTCCGACGCGACGAACATCGAGACGAGCATCGTGCGCGATGGCGATCATTATGTCATCAACGGCACCAAATGGTGGTCGTCGGGCGTGGGCGATCCGCGCTGCAAGATCGGCATCCTGATGGGCAAGACCAACCCCGATGCCTCGCGCCACAGCCAGCAGAGCCAGATCCTCGTCCCGATGGACACGCCGGGCGTGACGATCAAGCGCATGCTCTCGGTCTATGGCTATGACCATGCGCCGCACGGGCACGGCGAAGTGGTGCTCGAAAATGTCCGCGTGCCGGTCGAAAATTTGCTGCTGGGCGAGGGCCGTGGTTTCGAAATCGCGCAAGGCCGGCTCGGGCCGGGGCGCATCCACCACTGCATGCGCACGATCGGCGTTGCCGAAACCGCGATCGAGGCGATGGCCAAGCGTCTGCTGACACGGGTCGCCTTCGGCAAACGCATCGCCGATTTCTCGGTGTGGGAGGAGCGCATCGCGCGCGCCCGGATCGATATCGAAATGACACGTTTGTTGTGCCTCAAGGCCGCCGACATGATGGACCGCGCTGGCAACAAGTCGGCGCAGCAGGAAATCGCGATGATCAAGGTGCAAGCGCCGCTGATGGCGCTGTCGATCCTCGACGATGCGATTCAGGCGCATGGCGGCGGCGGCGTTTCGGGCGATTTCCGCCTGGCGCACGATTGGGCGGCGATGCGCACGCTGCGCTTTGCCGACGGTCCCGATGAAGTCCACAACCGCGCGATCGCCCGCAACGAGTTCGGCAAGTACGCCGAGTATAAGGCGGATCGCGTGTCGAGCGGTGATCTGGCGGCCACCCGGTGAAGGCTGCAGTTTTATACGCGCCCAAGTCGGAACTGGTGATCGAGGACATCGCGATCTCCGTTCCCGGCCCGCGCGAGGTGCTAATCCGCACCGTCGCGTGCGGGGTTTGCCGGTCCGACCTCCATTTCATTGATGGCGCCTTTCCGCATCCAATGCCGACGGTGCCGGGGCATGAAGCGGCCGGGATCGTCGAGGCGGTCGGGTCGGACGTCGCGCATTTAAAGGTCGGCGATCATGTCATCACCTTCTTCACGGTGTTTTGCGGCGCCTGCGAGATGTGCATCACCGGACGTCCCTCGCTCTGCATCGATCCGTCGACACGACGCGCGAAGGGCGCGCCGCCGCGTCTGAACTTGAAGGACGGCACTCCGCTCGCGCCGTTCCTGAACCTCTCGGCCTTTGCCGAGATGATGCTGGTGCATGAAAATGCCTGCGTTGCGATCGACAAGGCCATGCCGCTCGACCGCGCCGCCTTGCTCGGTTGCGCGGTAATTACTGGCGCGGGCGCGATCTTCAACGACAGCCAGTTGCGCCCCGGTGAAACCGTCGCCGTGATCGGTTGTGGCGGCATTGGCCTTGCCGCGATCAACGCCGCCAAGATCGCGGGGGCAGGGCAAATCATCGCGATCGATCCCGTCGCCGACAAGCGCGCGCTGGCCGAGAAGCTCGGTGCGACGCATTCGCTTGATTCGAGCGACCCGGACCTTGCCAAGAAGGTTGCGGGGCTGACTGCGGGTGGTGTGCATTACGCGATCGAAGCAGTCGGGCGGCCCGAAACGGCCGAGCTCGCCTGGACGATCCTGCGGCGTGGCGGGACTGCCACGATCCTCGGCATGATCGCGCCGGGTGGAGAGGTGAAAATCGCAGGGCCCACCTTCCTGACCGGCAAGAAGCTGCAAGGCTCGCTGCTCGGCTCGACGCGCTTCCCGATCGACATGCCACGGCTGGTGCGGCTCTATCTCGACGGCAAGCTCGATCTCGACACGATGGTGGCGGAACGGATCAAGCTTGAGGACGTCAATGACGCCTTCGCCAAGCTCCGCACCGGCGACACGGTGCGCTCGGTGATCGAGTTCGCATGATGACCGACAGCGCGGACGTCTCGATGGTCGGCACGATCCCGCTCCCCGCCGATGACACGATCGATGCGGGTGCTGTGGCTGCGTGGATGAAGGGGCATATGCCCGATATCGACGGGCCGGTCGCGCTGTCGAAGTTCAAGGGCGGACAGTCGAACCCGACCTACCGGGTCGATGCGGGCGGGAAGAGCTATGTCCTGCGTCGCCAGCCGTTCGGCAAGTTGCTACCCTCGGCGCATGCGGTAGACCGCGAATATCGCTTGATCGCGGGCCTCTACCCGACAGGTTTCCCGGTGCCGGCGCCGTTCGGGTTGTGCGAGGACCCGGACGTGATCGGATCGATGTTCTACGTGATGGAAATGGTCCAGGGGCGCAGCCTGTGGGACGGCGCGTTGCCGGGGATGACCCCGCCCGAACGCCGCGCGCATTACGATGCGATGGTCGATACGCTGGCCGCGCTGCACAACACCGATCATGTCGCGGCGGGACTTGGTGAATATGGCCGCCCCGGCAATTATTTCGAGCGGCAGATCGTACGCTGGACCAAGCAATATCGCGCTTCCGAGACCGAACACATGCCGGCGATGGAGTCGCTAATCGAATGGCTCCCCGCGACTTTGCCCGAACAGACGCGGACCTCGATCGTCCATGGCGATTACCGCATCGACAACATGATCTTCGCCGCCGACGCGCCGAAGGTGATCGCGGTGCTCGACTGGGAGCTGTCGACGCTGGGAGATCCGCTCGCCGATATTGCCTATTTCCTGATGAACTGGGTGACCGAACCCGAAGGCCGTTCGGGCGTGATGGGACTCGACGGTCCAGAGAGCGGCATCCCGACCGTCGAAGAGGTGGTCGCGCGTTATTGTGCGGCGACCGGGCGCGACGGCTTGCCCAATCTCAACTGGTATTTCTCGTACAGCCTGTTTCGGCTGGCCGGGATCGTCCAGGGCATCAAGAAACGCATCGTCGACGGCACCGCGTCGAGCGCGCAGGCGGCCAAGATGGCGGAACGGGTCGGGCCGCTCTCCACGGCTGCATGGGATTTTGCAAAGCGGGCGGGGGCTTAACGATGTCGCAATTCGATCTTACCGGCAAAATCGTCGTCATTACCGGCTCCTCGCGCGGGATCGGCAAGGCCAGCGCGTTCGAACTGGCGGAGCATGGCGCCAAGGTTGTCATCTCCAGCCGCAAGCAAGATGCGTGCGATGCGGTCGCCGCCGAAATCAACGCGAAATTCGGCGAAGGAAGCGCGATCGCGGTTGCCGCCAACATTTCCGACAAGGCCGGACTCCAGCATCTCGTCGATGAAACCCGCGCCGCCTTCGGGCGGATCGACGTGCTCGTCTGCAATGCCGCCTCCAACCCCTATTACGGGCCGCAAGCCGGGATTTCGGACGAGCAGTTCCGTAAGGTGCTCGACAACAATATCGTCTCGAACCACTGGCTGATCGCAATGGTCGCGCCCGAAATGCGCGCGCGGCAGAGCGGCAGCATCGTCATCGTCTCCTCGATCGGTGGCCTGCGTGGATCGCCGATCATCGGGGCGTATTGCATTTCGAAGGCCGCCGACATGCAACTCGCGCGCAATCTCGCGCATGAATTCGGCCCCGACAATGTCCGCGTGAACTGCATCGCGCCGGGCCTGATCAAGACCGATTTCGCCCGCGCGCTATGGGAAGATCCCGCACGGATCGCTGAGGCGAACCAGCGCGTGCCGCTGCGCCGGATTGGCGAGCCCGAGGAAATTGCGGGCGCGGTCGTGTTCCTGGCGAGCGCGGCGAGCAGCTTCATGACCGGGCAGACGATCGTGCTTGATGGTGGCGTGACGATTTAGGAGAGCGAGCGATGGCACGGTTCAGCGGCAAGTCGATCATCGTCACCGGGGCGGGGTCTGGCATCGGGCGCGCAGCGGCGCTGCTCTTCGCCTCCGAAGGCGGCAGCGTCATTGTCGCGGACCTTGCCGACACGGTCCACGAAACCGCCGCGATGATCGATGCGGCAGGCGGTACCGCCCGCGCCATTCAGATCGACGCCGGATTCGAAGCCGACGTGATCCGCGCCGTGAACGTCGCGTGCGAATCTTATGGCGGGCTCGACGTGATGTTCGCCAATGCCGGGATTTCGGGCGGGATGGCCAACATCTTCGATACCGATGTCGCGCTGATCACCGAAGTGCTGCGCGTCAATCTGATCGGGCCGTATCTTGCGATCAAGCACGCAGCCCCCAAGATCGCCGAACGCGGCGGTGGCGCGATCGTGCTGACGGCAAGTGTCGCCGGGATCCGCTCTGGCGCCGGGTCGCCAGCCTATTCCGCGTCCAAGGCGGGCGTCATCAACCTCGCAATGGTCTCGGCGCAGCAACTCTCTGGCTCCAACGTCCGCGTCAATGCGATCTGCCCGGGCCTGACCGAAACCGGCATGACCAAGCCGACCTTCGATTATGCGCGCGAGGCGGGCAAGATGGAAAAGGTCGGTCGCCTCAATCCCCTTCGCCGCGGTGCGCAGCCCGAGGAACTCGCCAAGGTCGCGGCGTTCCTCGCCTCGGACGATGCGAGCTACGTCAACGGTCAGGCGATCGCGGTCGATGGTGGGCTGTCGTCGAGCCACCCGGTGACACGCCAGGAATATGGCAAGACGGCGGTATGAGCGCGCCGCGCCACCGCGGCTGGCTCGCGCTGCTCGGACTGTTGCTGATCCTCGGCGGTGCCGCGTGCGCGATGATGGTGCGCAGCGCAGGTGGCATTTCGGTGCGCGACATTCGTTTCGCGGGCAAAGACGGTACGGTGATGAGCGCGCTGCTCTACGTGCCCGCTGCCGCGACCCCGGCTGCCCGCGCGCCGGGCATTTTTGCTGTTCACGGCTATATCAATTCGCGCGAGACGCAGGATGGCTTCTCGATCGAGTTCGCCCGGCGCGGTTATGTCGTGCTGGCGCTCGACCAGACTGGCCACGGCTATAGCGGTGGCAAGGCGTTTTCGAACGGCTTTGGCGGGCCGGACGGGCTGAAATATCTGCGCTCGTTGCCAATGGTTGATCCCGATCAGATCGGGCTGGAAGGGCACAGCATGGGCGGCTGGACGGTGCTTGCGGCGGCCGCCGCGATGCCCGATTCCTACCGCGCAATCGTGCTCGAAGGATCGTCGACCGGCGCGCCCTACGCCAAAGACGGCAGCCCGATTTGGCCACGCAATCTGGCGCTGGTGTACAGCACCTATGACGAATTCTCGAAGATCATGTGGGGTGTCGATCGCGCGATCGATGTGAATGGCAGCGCCAAGCTGAAGAGCGTGTTCGGGACGGACCAGACCATTATCGCGGGCAAGCTTTACGGCGCAGCAGCAGCGGGCACAGCACGCGTGCTGTATCAGCCGGTGACGACGCATCCGGGCGATCACATTTCGACCGCAGCGATCGGCCACGCGACTGACTGGTTCGCGCAGACGCTGAAGGGCGGCACGCCGCGCCGGTCGAGCGACCAAATCTGGTATTGGAAAGAAGTCGCCACCGGCGTGTCGCTGATCGGCTTCGTGCTGCTCGTGCTGGGCAGTTTCGATCTGTTGGTGCGCAGCGCGGCGTTCGCGCCGCTGCGCGCCACGGCGATCGCGGCGTCGACGACGCGGGACGAACGCTGGCGGCGCGGATTCTGGCTGTCGCTGCTGGTGCCGGCGCTGCTCTTCTATCCGTGCTTCATCGCGGTGTATCTGCTCGTGCCCGCCACCGTCCTCCTGCCGCAGACGGTGACGACGCAAGTCGCGGTCTGGGCGCTGGCAAGTGCGGCGGCGGGGCTGGCGCTGCGGCGGTTCGGGCCGCGCGCGGTGCCGTCGGTGGCGTCGCCCTGGGGGCCTGCGATCGGCATCGCGCTGGCGACCAGCGCGATCGCTTATCTCGCGGTGTTCGCGGTCGATCGACTGTTCGGCACCGATCTGCGCTTCTGGATCGTCGCGGTGAAATGGCCCGATGCGCGGCAATGGGGCATTGCGTTGATCTATCTCGCGCCGATTATGGTGGCGTTCCTCGCGCAGCAGCGCAGTGTGCTCGGGCTCACCGTTGGCGGGGATTCACCCGCGCGGAGCTACCGAAGCGCGATGCTGGCGATGAGCGGGGGGATCGGTGGCTTAATGGCGCTGATCTACGGGGTCTTCTTCGCGACCGGGACGTTGATCACCGGGTTTGATCCGTTGACGACGGTCATCGCCCTGCAGTTCGTCGCTGTGCTCCCTGTTATCGCGATCGTCGCGATCTTCGCGTGGCGACGCACCGGCAGCCACCGCGCGGGCGCGTTGCTGACCGGCGTGCTGGTGACGTTGTACGTCGTGGCGGGGACAGCGACGCAGGGTTAGGCGGTCAACGCTGCCTTGAAGAAGCCGATCACCTCGTCGGCGGCCTGACGGGTCGGCTCGCCATCCGCGTCGATCAGGTCGCCGGTGAACACGCTGTGCGGCGGGCGCCCGGCGCGGACCAGCACGCTGTCCGGGTTGGCGCACGCATCGGGCAGTTCGACCCCGGTGAACGCATCGCCGAATTCACGCCGCAACCTCGCAAATTTGGCGGGCTTCGACAGCGGATCGCCGTCGAAGCGATAGCCGCGCAGGCGCAGTCCCTCGTCGATCGTACGTCGCTTGACGATCGCCAGATCGGCGGCCGAGATATCGAGGCCAGCGGCTTTCGAGACCGGCATCCCCGGCTGCGACAGCACGGGGGCGAGTACGACCGGATCGACCGCCATTGACAGCGCGAAGCCGCCGGTCAGACACATGCCGATCACGCCGACGCCGGGCCCGCCACATTCCAGGTGCGCCTGATGCGCGAGCGGTCGGAGCCAGTCGACGATCGGGCTCGACTTGCCGGTGCGGAACAGCGTGAACTCGCGGCTGATGCACAGCCCGTAGAGGCGGCGACGCGTGATCTTTTCGGGGTTGGTCGCATCGGGCGTGCCAAGCAGGATCGGCGCGTAGACGCGCATCCCGGCTTCGGCGATCCACCGGCAAAAGCGGGCGAGCGCGGGCGTGAAACCATAAACCTCGTGGATCACGATAACCGCAGGCCCAGCATCGCCAATTACCAGAACAGGCTTGGTCTCGCGATCGAACGTGTAATCGCGCCGCGTGAAATCGGCGATGTCGGTTGTCAGCGTCACCCCGTCACTCCCGCAATCGCATCAACCCTTCCTGCGCCACGCTGGCGACCAGCCGACCGTCGCGGGCGAAAATCTTGCCGCGGTTGAAGCCACGCGCATGCCCCGCCCACGGACTATCGCACACGTAGAGCAACCAATCGTCGGCGCGGAAATCTTCGTGCAACCATACGGTATGATCAAGGCTGGCGGACTGCAGATTATGGGTCATCCAATTGACGCCGTGCGGCAGCGTCGCGGTGCCGAGCAGCGACATGTCGGACGCATAGGTCAGGATCGCGCGGTGCAATGCCGCGTCGTCGGCGACCGGGGCGACCACGCGGAACCAGTTTACCTGGTGCGGATCCTGCTTTTCGGGGCTGAACCAGTTCCGCGCGTTGACCGGGCGACTTTCGATCATGCGGGGTCGCATGAAATTGGCGCGGAAGCTTTCGGGGATGTGGTCAGCGTGTTCGATCCGGATTTCGAGATCACTTTTCAGCGCTTCGGGCGCAGGCACGTCGGGCATGATATCCTGATGCGCGAGGCCGGCCTCGGGCCGTTGGAGCGAGCATGTCAGGGTAAGGATCGGCACGCCTTTCTGCGTGGCGATCACTCGGCGGGTGGCAAAGCTCTTTCCGTCGAAATCGCGGACCACCCGGTAGATGATTGGATGCGCCCCGGCACCGGGCCGCATGAAGTAAGCGTGCAGCGAATGCGCGGCCTTGTCCGCATCGGCCGAGCGCTGCGCCGCCTGGAGGGCCTGCGCCAGCACTTGCCCGCCGAAAACGCGTCCATCACCGTCGTCACCGCGCCGGCCGCGATACAGATCGGTATCGATCTCCTCGACATCGAGCAAGTCGACAAGCTTTTGCGCGAGCTGTTCGGGGGTGGGCGCGTCGTCCATCAATAGCCCGCCGCGCGCGCGACCCGGTCGGCGTGGAAATTGGCGTCGCCGAACATCTCGGCCAGCACGCGTGCGCGCTTCATGTAAAAGCCGATGTTATATTCATCAGTCATGCCGATGCCGCCGTGCATCTGGACGCCCTCCTGCACCGACAAGGTCGTGGCCATTGCGGTCATCGCCTTGGCGACCGAGACGGCGGTGTCGGCGGTGTCGCTGTTGGCGTCAAGCAGTTGCTGCGCCTTGATTACTGCGGCGCGCGCGACTTCCATCTCGCTGTAGAGATGCGCGGCGCGATGCTGGAGCGCCTGAAAGCTGCCGATCATCGTACCGAATTGCTTGCGTTGCTTCAAATATCCGACGGTCATGTCCATCGCGCCGCCGCCCACGCCGAGCAGCTCGGCCGAGGCACCCGTTCGCCCTGCGCGGAGCAGGCGGTCGAGCGGCGAACGGCCGCCATCGACATCGCCGATCACCGCATCGGCATCGATTTCAACGCCGTCGAAATCGAGCCGCGCGGCGATGCTCGAATCGGCGAGGCGCTCGGGCGTAGCAGTCAGATTGGCCAGGTCTTTGGGGATCGCGAACAGCGTAATGCCCGCGGCGTCATCGGCGCTGCCAGCGGTGCGGGCAGCGACGATCAGCAGATCGGCGACATGGCCGTGCGTGACGAACTGCTTCTTGCCGGTCAGCTTGAAGCCGTTGCCCGAACGCTCGGCCGTGAGGCCGACGCTGTCGCGGTGCTTCGCGCCCTCGTCGATCGCCAGTGCTGCAACAGTGTCGCCCGCGAGGATGCCGGGGAACCATCGCGCGGCGTGGGCAGTGCCTTTCAGCGTCGCGACCGCCGCCACCGCCGTGGTCAGGAAGGGCGAAGGCGAGAGGTTTCGGCCGATTTCTTCGAGCACCACACCCGCCTCGACATGGCCGAGCCCGAGGCCGCCTTCGGCCTCTCCGATCAGGATGCCAGTGAACCCCATTTCGGCAAAGCTCTTCCACAGGTCGCGGCTGAAGCCGGTCGCGTCGTTCGCGTCGCGCAGCGCGCGCATGTGCTTTACGGGGGCGTGCTCGCCCACGAAATCGCGGATCGTATCCTGCAGGGCGGTTTGGTCGTCGTCGAGAAACAGGGGCATTTTTCTTCCTTCTTCTCCCCCTCCCCGCTTGCGGGGAGAGGGTCGGGGAGAGGGGCAGTCGCGGGAACGAACGTCCGCGTCGCTGCCCTCTCCCGACCTCACTTCGTTCGGCCACCCTCTCCCGCGAAGCGGGAGAGGGTGGTGTGTTACGCCGGCAATTCCAAAATCCGTTTGGCGATGATGTTGAGCTGGACTTCACTCGTCCCCCCCTCAATCGAATTCGCCTTAGTGCGCAGCCACGCGCGCGCCTCGGCACCGCCGCGCGAGCTTTCGCTCTCCCATTCGAGCAAGTTCGAACCACCCGCCGCCATCATCAGCTCATGGCGCGATTTGTTGAGCTCGGTGCCGTAATATTTCATCATCGAGGGCTGCGCGGGATGCGCGCGACCCGCTTTCAACTCGTCGATGAAGCGCTCGGACATCGACCCGAATGCGTTCGCGCGCACTTCGAAAGAGGCGATGCTCGCGCGGAGCAACGGATCGGCGAGGCGGCCGTCATGATCGAGCCCGATCGTGGCGATTGCGCCTTCGATCAACGGGTTGCCGCCCGAACTTGCCAGACCCATGCCGGAAATCATCTCGCGCTCATGGCCCAGCAGATATTTGGCGACGTCCCAGCCCTTGTTCTCGTCATGGACGCGCTGCGACTTGGGCACCTTCACATTGTCCATGAAGGTTTCGCAGAAGGGCGAATAGCCCGAGATCAGCAGGATCGGTTTGGTCGAGACGCCGGGTGAGGCCATGTCGAACAGTACGAAGCTGATCCCGCCCTGCTTGGTGGTTTTGTCGGTGCGGACGAGGCAGAAAATCCAATCGGCCTTGTCGGCATAGGAGGTCCACACCTTCTGCCCGTTGATGACATAATGGTCGCCCGCATCCTCGGCGCTGGTGGCGAGGCTGGCGAGGTCCGACCCGGCATTGGGTTCGGAATAGCCCTGACACCAGCGGATTTGCCCCTTCGCGATCTTGGTCAGGTAATCGAGCTTCTGCTCCTCCGTCCCGTATTTCAGCAATGCTGGCCCGAGCATAGAGATACCGAAGGAATTGAGCGGGTTGCGGCACTTCATTGCTGCCATTTCTTCGCGCAGAACTTTGGTCTCCGCTGGCGATAACCCGCCGCCGCCATAGGCGACCGGCCAATCGGGCACGGTCCAGCCGCGCGACGCCATGGCGTCCATCCATTCTTTCTGGCCGGGCTGGAAATCCGGGTTCCGTCCGCCCCAGCACGCATCCTTATCGGTGCGGATCGGCTCGCGCATTTCGGGCGGGCAGTTCGCTTCCAGCCAGGCACGGGTTTCGGCGCGGAAGGTGTCGAGGTCGGTCATCTATCGGCTCCAGACGAGGTCGTGCGCCACGCGGGCGACGGCGATGGCGGTGTGGTCGGCATAACGGTCTGCAATCACTTGCACGCCGATCGGCATGCCGTCGGGATCGACGCCGACCGGAACGCTGGTGGCGGGCAGCAGCGGGAAGGTGGCAAGGCCGGGATAGGCGATCTGTGCGGCGAAGGGGGTTGCGACACCATCGATCATGGCGATGCGATCGCCGATCGGTGTGTCGTCGTGCAGGAAGGCCGTCGTGCCCCAGGCGGGGGCGATCACCGCGTCATACGCGCGAAACAGCCGACGCCACGCGCGACGGCATGCGGCTTGCCGGTCGAGCAGGACGATCATCGGGGTCGACGGTGGGCCGCTGGGGGAGGGTGCCCCGCGCGCCATCGCGACCGCGAGAATGCGCATGTAATCTTCATGCTGGCTCTTAAGATCGGGAAGCAAGTCGCTGTGATAGTCTACTGTCGCACCGACTTTCGCAAAGGCTGCCCCGACCGCCTCGACCGCGTCGGATATCGTCGCCGCAGCCGCCGCGAGCGGATGACGCGCGAGGATGAGGATGCGCCAGTCGCCCGTGCCGCGCGGCGTGGGCTTGGGCAACGGAAGATCGCTGACGAGATCGAGCGCCAGTGCGAGATCGTCGGGATCGCGCGCGAGCGGGCCGATCACGCTGAGATTCGGCGCAGCCCCTTGGGTACGCGGAAAATAATGGCCGTCCGTGTCGAGCATTCCGAAGGTCGGCTTGTGACCCCATATCCCGCAAAAGGCGGCGGGAACGCGGATCGATCCGCCAATGTCCGAACCGAACTCAAGCGGCACGAACCCCGCCGCAAGCGCTGCAGCCGACCCGCCCGAGGAGCCGCCGCTGACGCGGTCGAGGTTATGCGGGTTGCGCGTGCGGCCGTAATTCGGGTTGTTG
This sequence comes from Sphingomonas psychrolutea, assembly GCF_014636175.1. GTDB lineage: Bacteria > Pseudomonadota > Alphaproteobacteria > Sphingomonadales > Sphingomonadaceae > Sphingomonas > Sphingomonas psychrolutea. The sequence continues at coordinate 28,622 of NZ_BMDW01000011.1, forward strand.
GTCTGCAGATCGGCGAGGCCGACGGGGATGTTGGTCTTGCCGAGGATGACAGCACCCGCCGCCTTCAGCCGCTGCACCGCGACGGCATCCTCGGTCGCGATATGATCGGCATGTTCGGCAAAGCCCCAGCTCGTCGCCAAACCGGCAATGTCAAAGCTTTCCTTGACCGTCATCGGCACGCCGAGCAGCGCGCGGTCATCCTTCGGCCCCGCGTCGATCGCGCGCGCGGCGTCGCGGGCGCGATCGAAATCACGGATGACGACGGCGTTGATCGCGCCATCGCCCGCTTCGATCCGCGCGATGGCCGCGTCGCACTCGGCGAGCGCGGTGGTCTCGCCCGAGCGGATCGCGGCGGCGGTGGCGATTGCCGATTTCAATTGAAGCGCCCGTTGCTCTCGGCCTTGCTCTTGAGCAACTCGCTCACTGCAAAACCGTGCTTTTCGAGGCCGGCGACGATCTTCTTGAGACCCTCGCTATCGGCCCAGAACATCGGCCCGCCGCGATAGATCGGCCAGCCATAGCCGTAGATCCACACGACATCGATGTCGGACGCGCGCTGCGCCATTTTCTCTTCCAGGATCAGCGCGCCTTCATTGACCATCGTGTAGAGCGTCTTTTCGATGATCTCTTCGTCGCTGATCTCACGCTTCTGCATGTTGGATTTCGCGCGGAAATCCTCGATGATCTCGGCGACGCGCGGGCTTGGCGTCGGGTTCCGCTTCTCGTCATAATCGTAGAAGCCCTTTTGCGTCTTCTGGCCCCAGCGCCCTTCGGCGGCGAGCGCGTCGCGGATGCTTTCGATGCGGGTCGGGTCGCGATGCCAGCCGATATCGACCCCGGCGAGATCGCTCATCTGGAACGGCCCCATTGGCATGCCGAATGCGACATGAACGCGGTCGATCTGCTCGGGCGTCGCGCCCTCCATCAGCAGCTTCATGGCTTCGATCTGGCGCGGCTTGAGCATCCGGTTGCCGATAAACCCGTCGCACACCCCCGCGACGACTGCGACTTTCTTGATCGTCTTGGCGAGCGCCATCACGGTTGCTAGCACGTCATCCGAGGTCTTTTCGCCGCGCACGACTTCGAGCAACTTCATCACATTTGCGGGCGAGAAGAAGTGCATGCCGAGCACGTCGCCCGGGCGATTGGTCGCGGCGGCGATTGCATTGACGTCGAGATAGGAGGTGTTCGACGCGAGGATCGCGCCCGGCTTGCAAATCGCGTCGAGCTTGCCGAAGATTTCCTTCTTCACGTCCATATTCTCATAGACCGCCTCGATCACGAGGTCGCAATCGGCGAGCGCGGCGAAATCGAGCGTCGCGGTTAGCGCGCCCATCGCGGCTTCGGCTTGTTCGGGCTTGATCCGACCCTTGGAGGCGGAGGCTTCGTAATTCTTGCGGATCGTGCCCGTCCCGCGATCTAGCGCGTCCTGTGCCATCTCGACGATCGTAACGGGAATGCCCGCCGACAGGAAATTCATCGAAATTCCGCCACCCATCGTGCCTGCGCCGATCACGCCGACCTTCTTGATCGGGCGTAGCGCGATCTTGGGGTCAATCCCATCGATCTTGGCGGCCTGCCGCTCGGCGAAGAAGATGTGGCGCTGTGCGGCGGACTGGACGCCCATCATCAGCTTCATGAACTCAGCGCGTTCGAACGCGATACCTTCTTCGAAGCTGGAGCCGTCGGCGGCCTTCTCGACGCAAGCGATGTTGGCGGCGGGGGCGTCGAAGCCACGGAACCGCTTGGCATTGTCCTTCTTGAACGCGGCCACCGCTTCCGGGTCGGCCTTTGCGGTCTTCTCGCGGGCGCGGGGCAGGGGGCGGGCGGCGGCGATGTCGCGCGCAAAGGCGATCGCGTCGGCGACCAGGCTGTCTTCCCCGGCGACGCGGTCGATCAGACCAGCACCAAGCGCCATCTTGGCCGACATCGGATCGCCCTTGGCGGTCAGTTCAAGCGCCACTTTCACGCCAGCGATGCGCGGGATGCGCTGCGTTCCGCCAGCCCCGGGGAGCAGGCCGAGCTTGACCTCGGGCGTACCGATCTTCGCGCTCGGCACGGCAATGCGGTAATGGCAGCCGAGCGTGACCTCGCACCCGCCGCCAAGTGCGGTGCCATGGATCGCGGCGACGACCGGCTTATCGGCCATTTCGATCATGTCGACGACGGTCGGCAGGCCGGGCTCCTGCATCGGCCGCCCGAATTCGGTGATGTCGGCTCCGGCAAAGAAGGTGCGACCATCGCAGCGGATGACCATCGCTTTGACCGCATCGTTGGCGAGACCTTCCTTGATCCCAGCCTCAAGCCCCTGCCGCACCGCTGCGCCGAGCGCGTTGACCGGCGGATTGTTCGAGATGATCACGAGGACATCGTCGTGGAGTTCGGTGGTGATCGGGCCGGTCATTGTCATTTTACTCCCTAAATCCTTCCCCCGCGAAGGCCGGGGCCTAGTCGCGGGGCAGCAGTTGGTTGCGTTGCGCTTCGTTATCACAAGCAGCGCAACTGGGCCCCGGCTTTCGCCGGGGAAGCGAGTTCGTTACGTCAGTGCGCTGTAGATCAACGTCTTCAACTCGCGCCGTATCGGATAGACGTTCGACGGCGACATTTGCGTCATGAACACCATCGACAGCTGTTCGACCGGATCGACGAAAAACGCGGTCGAGAACATCCCGCCCCAATAATATTCGCCGGCCGACCCCGGAATCATCGAGCGCGCGACATCGACATTGACCGCAAAGCCAAGCCCGAAGCCGGTGCCCGCGTTCGCCGCTTCGCTGAACAAGGACTTTGACATCGCGGCAAGATCCGAGCCGCCGGGCAAATGGTTCAACGTCATCAGCTCGATCGTCTTGCGCCCGACGATCCGCGCGCCGTCGAGTTCGCCACCGTTGAGCAGCATCGTGCAGAACCGGTGATAATCGAGTGCGGTCGAGACGAGCCCGCCGCCGCCCGAGACGAGCTTGGGCATCCGGCTCCACGCACTCGCTTCGCCGCGATCGTACATCACGCGGCCCTTTCCGGGCACAAAGGTGTAGCAATCGGTCAGCCGGTCGATCTTGTCTTCGGGCACGGCAAAGAAGGTGTCGTCCATCTTGAGCGGCGCGAAGATGCGGGTGCGGAAGAAATCGGGCAGCGATTGGCCCGACACCCGTTCGACCACTGCGCCGAGCACGTCGGTCGAGACCGAATAATTCCATGCATCGCCGGGCGAAAATTCGAGCGGCAGCTTACCGAGCGCCGCGATAAAGCCGTTGAGGTCGAGCCCGCCATGCCAATTCTCGATTTTGCCCTCGCGATAGGCCGCGTCCACATTCGAGCGATTCTGAAAACCGTAGGTGAGCCCCGAGGTATGACGCAGCAAATCGACCATCCGCATCGGTTCGGTCGTCGGCTTGGTCTGGAACGGCACGCCGCCGCCGCCGCCATTATACACGCCGAGCCCTTTAAATTCGGGGAGTACGTGGTGGACCGGCGTGTCGACCGCGACCTTGCCTTCCTCGACCAGCATCATGAACGCGATCGAGGTGATCGGCTTGGTCATGCTGGCGATGCGGAACAGCGAGCTCTCGTCGATGCTGGCACCGCCTTCTCGTGCCGCTCCTTGCGACGAGAAATGCGCGATCTCACCGCCCTGCGCGATCAACAGCTGGCAATTGGGGAGCTTGCCCGAATCGAGATAGCGTTCCTTTAGAAACGTATCGATCGCGGCGAGGCGGGCGGTGTCGAATCGTCCGGTGACGGGCAGGTTCACGGTCATGTCAGTTTCCATACCCCCGGTTCGAAAGCGCAAGGTCCCTATTGCCTTGAGTGGCGCGCGAATCAACACTAACCTTGCGAAATTCGATCGGCGCGGCAAACCCGAGTTTCAACTGACGCACGCGCCGACATAGAGGAGAGCATCGTCTTGGATATGGAACCACTCGTCGCGCTCGACCCGGCCTGGCCCAAAATGGCGCTTGCCGACGCCGAAGCGGCGCTGACGGTCGCGGGTGGCAAGTTCGAGATCGAGACGGTCGAGATCGACGGGATTCCGACTCGCGTGTGGAAGCATGCACCCCCGTCGCTCGCATGGCTGATCGCCGCGTCGCGGGCGCATGGCGCACGCGCGTTCACGGTCTATGAGGACGAGCGTGTCAGCTATGACGCGAATTTCCGCGCCGTGGCCGCGCTGGCGCATGCGCTGGTCGCAATGGGGATCGGCAAGGGCGATCGCGTTGGCCTCGCAATGCGCAATTTGCCCGAATGGCCGGTGATCTTCTTTGCAGCGGCGAGCATCGGGGCGATCGTTGTGCCGTTGAACGCGTGGTGGACCAGCGGCGAGCTTGAATATGGCATCGACGATTCGGGCTGCCGGATCCTGTTCGTCGATGATGAGCGCTATCAGCGGCTGGCGACGGACAATCCGGCTTTGCCCGCGATCGAGAAGATGGTCGTGGCGCGCGCATCGGTCGCGCTCGATCCGCGCGCGATGCGGCTGGAGGATCTGATCGGCACGCCGCATGGGTATGCGACCTTGCCCGACGCAGAGTTGCCGTCGGTCGCGCTGCTGCCCGACGATGCGGCGACGATCTTTTATACCAGCGGTACGACCGGCAACCCCAAGGGTGCGCTTGGATCGCACCGAAACCTTATGACCAACATCCTGACCTCGGCCTTTTCCGGTGCGCGAACGTATTTGCGGCGCGGCGAGGCGATCCCCGATCCGACGCCCAAGACCTTTCTCACCTGCATTCCGATGTTCCACGTCACTGCGTGCAGCGCGACGATGATGGGGGCGGTCGCGGCCGGCAACACGCTCGTCTTCATGCGCAAATGGGACACGATCCGCGCGATGGAGTTGATCGAGCGCGAAAAGGTGCACGTGACCGGCGGCGTGCCGACAATCGCGTGGCAGATCCTCGAGCATCCCGACCGCGACCGTTACGATCTCTCTTCGCTCGAGGCGATCGCGTATGGCGGGGCCCCGTCCGCGCCCGAACTGGTGCGGCGAATCTTCACCGAATTCGGCGCGCTGCCCTCGAATGGCTGGGGCATGACCGAGACGATGGCGACCGTCACCGGACATGGCGGCGAGGATTATCTCGCGCGCCCGACCAGCGCGGGGCCGCCGGTGCCCGTTGCCGATCTCAAGATCGTCGATGAGGATGGCGTGACCGAACTCGCCATTGGCGACGTCGGAGAGCTATGGGCGCGCGGGCCGATGGTGGTGAAGGGCTATTGGAACAAGCCCGAAGCGTCCGCCGCGACCTTCGTCAATGGCTGGGTGCGCACCGGCGATCTGGCGCGGCTCGATGACGAGGGCTTCGTCTATATCGTCGATCGCGCGAAGGACATGATCATCCGCGGCGGCGAGAATATCTATTCGAGCGAGGTCGAGAACGTCCTCTACGCGCATCCGGCGGTCACCGATTGCGCGCTGATCGGCATTCCGCACCGCACGCTGGGCGAGGAACCCGCCGCGGTCGTCCATCTCGCCCCCGGAATGGAGGCGAGCGAGGCGGAATTGCAGGCCTGGGTGAAGGCGCGCCTGGCGATCTTCAAGACGCCGGTCGCGATCCGCTTCGTCCACGACACCTTGCCGCGCAACGCGAATGGCAAGATTTTGAAGAAGGACCTTAAGGTGCTGTTCGAGGACCGGGTCGCGGCGTGAGCCGGGTGCGGCACGGGCGCGGATGCGATTTCGTTCGGCCGTGGGCGCTGAAGGGCACACGCTCAGTCCCGCAACGGGTTACGCGATTGCCGACTCGACCGCGACTTTCCACCCTGCCAGCCGTGCCTCGCGTGTCTCGGGCGGCATCATCGGCTCGAACGTCTCGACCGCACCGCGCATGACGCTGGCCTCGGCCAGGTCGGAAAACAGCCCGCACCCGATCCCGGCCAGCATCGCCGCACCAAGCGCGGTGGTCTCGGCGAATTTTGGGCGTTCGACGCTGACGTCGAGGATGTCGGCCATGTCCTGCGCCATCCAGTCATTGGCGACCATCCCGCCATCGATCCGCACGCTCGCCCAATCGACGCCGTCGGCGGCAAAGGCGGTCTTCAGATCGTGCGCTTGATGCGCCATCGCTTCCAGCGCGGCGCGGACGATGTGCGCCTTGCCGGTCGAAAAGCTCAGGCCTGAGATCGCCCCACGCGCATCGGGCTCCCACCATGGCGCGCCGAGGCCGGACAAGGCTGGTACCAAGTACACGCCGCCATTGTCGGGCACGCTGCGCGCCAAGGCTTCGGTTTCTGCCGCCGTGCCGATCAAGCCGACTTCGTCGCGCAGCCATTTGATCAGGCTGCCCGCGACGAACACTGATCCTTCGAGCGCGTAGGAGCGCCGTCCGCCCAATTGCCAGACGATCGTCGACAGCAAGCGATGGCGCGAGGTCGGCGGGGTCGGTCCGGCCTGGCTGAGGACGAACGCGCCGGTACCGAAGGTCGCCTTGGTCTCGCCGACCGCGAGGCACGATTGCCCGATCGTGGCGGCTTGCTGGTCGCCGGCAATGCCGCAAATCGGGATTGGGGAGCCGAACAGCGTAGTAGTGCCGAATTGACCGGCGCAATCGACGATCTCGGGCAAGGCCGCGCGCGGGACGGCGAACAGGTCGATCAGGCCGTCGTCCCATTGCCCGCTGCCGATCGCCATCAGCGCGGTGCGGCTGGCGTTGGTCGCGTCGGTAATGTGCAAGCCACCCGTTAGCTTCCAGACCAGCCAGCTTTCAACCGTGCCGACCGCGAGACGCGCGCCCGCTGCCTTGACCGCAGGCCAATGCGCCATGGCCCAGCCGATCTTGCTCCCCGAAAAATACGGGTCGAGCAGCAGCCCGGTCTTGGCCTGTACGACGCTTTCATGCCCCGCCTTCTTTAGCGCGCGACAGGTGGCGGCGGTGCGGCGGTCTTGCCAGACAATCGCGGGGGCGAGCGGCTCGCCGGTCTCGCGGTCCCAGAACACCACCGTTTCGCGCTGATTGGTGATGCCGATCGCGGCGATCTTTTCGGCGCCGCCCGCTTCGTCGATCACCGCGCGCGTGACGCTGAGCGTCTTGTCCCAGATCTCGGCCGCATCATGCTCGACTCGGCCTGGCTCCGGATAATGCTGGGTCAGTTGCGCGGCGCGGGTGGCAAGGCACGTCCCGTCGGGGCGGAACAGCATTGCGCGGGTCGAGGTGGTGCCCTCGTCGATAACCAGGATGAGATCGGCCATGCTCCATCGCTAGCGCCGTTTGCGCGGCGTGGGAATGGCGCTAGAGTCGCGCCATGGCAGAACGGGATGACAACAAGAGCGGTGCGTTTGGCTTGCCGGTGGCACAGGCGGCCGGGGACGAGGATGAACGCCGCGTTGCGTTGCGGCGCGATCGGCTGCTGGCGGCGCTCACGCTGATCGCCGGGGTCGGCCTCGCACTGGCGCTGCCGTTCGCGCTGAAAGCCGGGGCCGAGTTCTTCCTGCCTACCACCGCGGCGTTGGTCATCGCCATCGCGCTGGTGCCGGTGCTCGAATGGCTGGAGCGGCGGCGTGTTCCGTCGGCCCTGGCGGCGCTGACCTGTGTCTTGCTGTTCCTCGTTGCGGCGAACGTCGCGCTGGCGGCGATCATCGTGCCCGCAACCGAATTTTTCCGTCGCTTGCCCGAACGCATCGACCGAATTCAGATGAACATCGCGCCGCTGATCGATCTGTATCAAAGCTTCCAGAAATATCTCAACCGCACCGTCCAGCACCTCGCCGCGACCGGCCCGATCAAGGCCCCGGCGACGACGGCGGTAACCCCGCCGAGCTCGATCCTCGAACTTGCGGCGAGCTTTGCGCCGTCGGTGATCGTGCAAGTGTTTTTTGGCGTTCTGATCGTGTTCTTCTTCCTGTCCGGTTGGTCGCGGTTGCGCAAGAAGACGATCACCAGCCGGGCGAGCTTTGGCGGCGCGATGGCGACCGCGCGGGTGATTCAGGACGTGGTCGACGATACCTCGGCCTATCTCGGGACGATCACCGTGATCAACCTGTCGCTTGGGCTGCTGATGTCGGGCCTGTTGTGGGTGATGGGGATGCCATTTCCGCTGATGTGGGGCGGGATCGTCGCCTTGCTCAATTACGTGCCCTATTTCGGGCCGATCGCGGCGGCGATGTTGCTGGCGCTGGGCGGTTTGATGACCTTTCAGGACATTTGGGTCGCGCTGGTTCCCGCCTTCGCGATGATTGGCTGCCATCTGATCGAGGCCAATGCGATCACGCCGCTGATCGTCGGGCACCGCTTGACGATCAACCCGATCATGATTCTCGTCTCGATCAGCTTCTGGTCATGGGTATGGGGCACGGCGGGCACGCTGCTGGCGGTGCCGTTGCTGATTATCCTGCAAACCATCATCGGCGCGGCGGGCAAGCCCGATATCGCCGGTTTCCTGTTCGAGCACGGCACTTTAACCGGGCGCGGCAAGGGCGGTTTCGACGGTTCTGCGGAAGAACGCGAAACCGGTGGTTGACAGGGTAGGGCGGCTCGCATAGTTGGCTCGCCTCACGCTTTATAAGCGGGTGTAGCTCAGTTGGTTAGAGCGCCGGCCTGTCACGCCGGAGGTCGCGGGTTCGAGTCCCGTCACTCGCGCCAAAGCGCAGCAAGCACGAAAATAGCGAAGCTATTTACGAGACTTGCAAGATCGGCCTACGGGGCCACAGCCCCGGTCGATGGCGCGGCTTAGCCGCGACGATCCTCGCCTCAAAAACTCACCACCGCCCGGTCTCCATCCACGCCAGCATCCGCCGAAGCGGCAGCACCCAGATCCACGCGATCCCGGCGACCAAATAATATGCCGCCTGCAGCAGCGGGTGCAGCTGCCCGACCACGCCCGACAGGCTGGCCGCGAGGATGCACCAGATCGTGATCAGCGCCAGGATGCCGAGCATCCCCACAGGTTTGCGCCAGCTTGGGGTCATGGTCGTGGGGTCCATCCATTTTCGGTGATGATCGCGTGGAGCGGCATGTCCCACGGATCGGTCGGCAGCGTTTCGACGCGTTGTACGTCCCATGCAACCCCGATCCGGCGCGCATGCGGGAATTGCGCGAAGGCGCGATCGTAATAGCCCGCCCCCTGACCCAATCGGTCGAGCTTCGCATCGAAGGCAAGGAGCGGCGTCAGAATGATGTCGGGCACGAGCGCTGTAGCGTCTGTGGCTGGCTGCTGTAGCCCGAACGGACCGGCAAACAGGGCCGCTTCGGTTGCCCAGGCGAGGAAGCGCATCGGTTCGGTGCGAATCGTGACGTGGGGCAGGGCAATCACACAGCCGGCCTCGACCGCCGCGCGGGCGAGCAGCGACGGGTCGGCCTCGCTGCCGATCGGAACGTAGGAGGTGACGGTCAGGCCGGGCTTCAGCAGCGCGCGATATTCTGGGGGCGCTTCTATCGCGGGCGGCTTTCCCGCCACGAAGGCATCGCGGGCGGCGCGGATTTGGGCGCGCAAGCGGTTTTTGTCGGTGGGAATCACGGCGCGTCGCGGCAAAGCCGCGCCGTCGGAGCTTGGCTGGAGCCAAGCCCGGCCGCGCTTGCGCGTCTCTGCGACAGCTTCGCTGTCGTCGTGCGCGCGTCGCGGGTGGCGGGACCGCCGTGACCGGTGGCCGGGTTATCCACTGACGCACGGTACGTCAGGTGGGGACCATATGCTTCGGACCAAGATCCTAACAGGGACAGCCCCCTTTGGATGATGAATAGCCTCAGGGATAATAAAGGCTCGTATCGGGCAGTACCCGCCGCTTACTGATATAGGCGCGTTGCGGCTATTGCTCAAGAGACGCAGCGAGTGATTCGAGGCGCGTCGCGATTCGCTCCAACACAGCCTCATCCTTGGTCGCCGTAGGACGGCGATCGGCTTCTTCCAGTGCATCGGCGAGCATCAGCGCGACGAACAGCATCGTGCGCTCGCCGTTGAGACCGCCCGAGGCGCGTGCTGCGGTCGACCAATGCGCATCGAGCATCGTCCCGAGGCGGCGCACTTGATCCTCCTGCCCATCGGGGCAAGCGACGCTGTGGCGGCGGTCGCCGATGGTAAGTGTAACATCTGCCATCAGTTTTGCTCGCGTTCGAGGACCGCATCGAGCGCGGCAATCGCCTCGGCCATGCGGCTGCGCAGCGCTGCGTGACGGGCGATCAGGCGGGCGCGGCTGGTGTCGCGCAAGGCTGCGGCGACTTCGATTCGGGCGAGCGCCCGATCGATCCGGTCGAGCGCGGTCGGGGGAGATGGCTCTGACATTCCGCGCAGATAGCATGCCGCGACGCCCCGACAAGGCGCATTTGTGACGATCGTGTGTCAAGCCGAGCGCGGCGTGCGACGGTTGACGCGCGCGCCCGCCGCCCGCAAAGACGCGCGCATTGCAGGACTCGGTCGCCGTACGACGCCGCCGGGTCGATCCGCTTTCAAGGAGCTATAGCGATGACGATCAAGGTTGCGATCAACGGTTTCGGGCGCATTGGCCGCCTTGTCGCGCGCGCGATTCTCGAGCGGAACGACAGCGGACTTGATCTGGTCGCGATCAACGATCTGGCCGATGCGAAATCGAATGCGTGGCTGTTCAGCCGCGATTCGGTGCACGGCAAATATCCCGGCAAGGTGTCGGCCGAGGGCAATGATCTGGTCGTCGATGGCAAGCGCATCCGCGTCACCGCCGAGCGCGACCCGGCGAATTTGCCGCATGCCGAACTGGGCGTGGATATCGTGCTGGAATGCACGGGCTTCTTCACCGACCGCGAAAGCTGCCAGAAGCATCTCGATGCCGGTGCCAAGAAGGTGCTGATCTCGGCCCCGGGCAAGAATGTCGATCTGACCGTCGTGTTCGGCGTCAACCACGACAAATTGACCGCCGATCACACGATCGTGTCGAACGCGTCGTGCACCACCAACTGCCTCGCGCCCGTCGCCAAGGTGCTCAACGATGCGATCGGGATCGAGCGCGGGCTGATGACCACGGTCCACGCCTATACCAACGATCAGAAGATCCTCGATCAGATCCACCCCGATCTGCGCCGCGCCCGCGCGGCCGGCATGTCGATGATCCCGACCACGACCGGCGCCGCGCGCGCAGTCGGCGAAGTGTTGCCGGAATTGAAGGGCAAGCTCGACGGTTCGGCAATCCGCGTGCCGACCCCCGACGTCTCGCTGATCGACCTGACCTTCACGCCCAAGCGCGACACGACGCGCGACGAGGTCAATGCAATCCTGAAGGCCGCGTCGGAGAGCGGGCCGCTGGTCGGCATTCTGGATTGGTCGGACGAGCCGTTGGTGTCGATCGACTTGATGCACACATCGGCCTCGTCGACGGTCGACAGCCTGGAAACGGCAGTGCTCGACGGCAAATTGGTGCGCGTCGTCAGCTGGTACGACAATGAATGGGGTTTTTCGAACCGCATGGTCGACACGGCGGGTGCAATGGGCAAGTTCCTGTAATGGCCCTCGCCGTCATGCCAGCGCAGGCTGGCATCTCTAGGGGGGATGCGGATCAAGCGCCCCACGGAGACCCCAGCCTTCGCTGGGGTGACGGTGTTGGCAGCGGGGTTGGCACGCTTGCCGGCATCGCGCGGCATGCGCGTCCCAAGGCCCCGATGGAGGCGCTCGATCATGTCGAGGTGAGTGTCGCAGGCGGCCTGCACGGCGATTTTCGCGGCGTGGTGAAGCCCGGCGGTAGGGGCCGCCGGCAAGTCACGCTGATGGAAAGCGGCGACTGGGCGGCAGCGATGGCCGAGATCGGCCACAGCATTGCGTGGTTCGAACGCCGTGCGAACTTGCTGGTTGAAGGTCTTGATCTGCCGCAAGTTCCGGGAACGAAGCTGCGCATTGGCACCGATGTGCTGCTCGAAATCACGCGTGAGACCGATCCGTGTGAACGGATGGAAGGATTGGCTCCCGGCCTCAGGGCGGCATTGCTGGTCGATTGGCGCGGCGGCGCGTGTTCGCGCGTATTGGTCGGCGGGATGATCCGCGTCGGCGACACAATCAGGATCGTAGCATGACGAGAGCTTTCAAGACGCTTGACGATATCGGTGACGTCCACGGCAAGCGTGTGCTGGTGCGCGAGGACCTCAACGTGCCGATGCACGATGGCGTGGTGAGCGACGATACGCGTTTCCGCGCGACGCTGCCGACGGTGACCGAATTGGCCGACAATAAAGCGATCGTGCTGATCTTGGCGCATTTCGGGCGACCCAAGGGACCGAGCGCGGAATTTTCGCTGCGGCAGATCGTCGAACCCTATTCCGCCGTGCTTGGTCGGCCGGTGAAGTATGTCGATTGGGAAGGCGATGTCGCAGCGGTCGCGGCGCTCGCCCCCGGTGATATCGCGGTGCTCGAGAACACGCGTTTCTTCGGCGGCGAGGAGAAGAACGATCCGGCGACCGTCGCGCGCTTCGCGGCGCTGGGCGATCTTTACGTCAACGATGCCTTTTCCGCGGCGCACCGCGCGCACGCCTCGACCGAAGGGCTGGCGCACGTGCTGCCCGCCTTTGCCGGGCGGGCGATGGAGGCCGAACTCGATGCGCTCGACAAGGCGCTGGGCAACCCCGAACATCCGGTCGCGGCGGTGGTGGGCGGCGCGAAGGTTTCAACGAAGCTCGACGTACTGCAGCATCTCGTCAGCAAGGTCGATCATTTGATCATCGGCGGCGGCATGGCCAATACCTTCCTGGCGGCGCGCGGCGTCGATGTCGGCAAGTCGCTGTGCGAACATGATTTGACCGGCACGGCGGACGAGATTTTCGTGGCGGCCGAGCGCGCCAATTGCACGATCCATCTGCCGTATGACGTGGTGGTGGCGAAGGAATTCCGGGCCAATCCGCCGGTGCGCACGGTCAACGTCCATGAAGTTGCCGCCGACGAAATGATCCTCGACATCGGCCCGGCGGCGACCGAGGCGCTGGCCGATGTACTCAAGAATTGCCGGACGTTGGTATGGAATGGCCCGCTCGGCGCGTTTGAGACGCCGCCGTTCGACACGGCGACGGTGGCGTTGGCACGGACGGCCGCCGCGCTGACCAAGAGCGGATCGCTTGTCTCGGTCGCAGGCGGCGGCGATACCGTCGCGGCGCTCAATCAGGCCGGTGCCGCGGAGGATTTCACCTTCGTCTCGACCGCAGGCGGCGCGTTTCTGGAGTGGATGGAGGGCAAGGACTTGCCGGGTGTCGCGGCGTTGCGGCGGAACGCGTGAAACGGAGTTGCGTAGCGTATGAGAGTGAGTGGAGTACGGTCGTTCCGTTAGCCCGGTGAACGCGAAATTCGTTCCAACATCGCCGCCACTTCGCTTGCCCCCTCGACCAATACAAGCTTGGCGGACGGCCGACATGCGGGCACGAGCACGGTCCACTCGTTGAAAATCTCGTCGTAAACATCTTGCGGTCTTGGCGGTAGGCTAATGCTTGCGATCCGTCCGGGCCAGTCTGGCTTTACGTTTGATAATTGTTGCACACAGACGGTTCGTAGGACGCTGTTACAACCTTCTGAGCATTTGATAATTTTTAGCCCGTCGCGTCGCAATTCGTATCGCAAATGCTGCCGCAATCGCTTGTCTGCGATCATCTGCCCGCAAGTGGCAAGACCGATCAACCCACCCGTCGTGATGGGAGCCCAGATGGAAACTCCCCAAACTAGCGTGCCGATTGCAAGCAGCCCGACGAGAGCGCCACTCGCAACTACGGAAACCCAACCCTCTGGCGATAAGAAAAGACCTTGGTAAGGTCGCCCGGCCCATACAATTTCTGGCGCGGGTTCTTCTCTTGCCTCGCGATTCGCGGTATCCGTTTGGATAGACATTGTCGAAAGATGCCCGCGTCATCTGCTGTCTGCAACTGGGCATTACAGGTGATGCCCATTCGTGACTTTATCCCCTAACTCGCGGGAAGTGCGACAGGGACCGGTTCCACCAGCAGTGGAACCAGCTCCTTGTTGAGCGCATCGAGATCGAACGCCGCTGCCTTAGCATAGCGAATGCGGCCAGCGCGATCGATGATGTAGTTGGTCGGCACGCCGCCCAGCGTGTCGTATTTGCCCTTGATCTTGCGCGCCGGCTGGATGTGCATGACGGCGAACAGCTTCTTGAGCTGGTAGAGTGGTACCGAATCTTCGGTGGTGATGGCGAAGACGCGCAATCCGCGCGCCTTTTGGATTTCATAATAGCGATCGAGCAGCGGCAGTTCCGATCTGCACGGGACGCACCACGTCGCCCAGAAATTCAGCACCACGACTTGCCCGCGCAAATCTGCCGAGGACACTTTGGTGCCATCCATCAGCGTTAGTTCGAACGGCGGCGCGATAGCGCCAACCTTAAGCGATCCGCTTGCCCCGAGGAGCAGCGGGGCGGCGAGGCACAGCGCAGTCCCGGCGGTCAACTTTTTAAGAAATTTCAAAGAAGTGCGCATTGTTCGCCCCCTATGACGTGGGATGCAGATTGGCGTGCTTGTCGCGCGCGGTCAACCGTTGCCCCATGCTGTCCGGCCCGCTAACAGCCGCGACAACATTCGTATGCGCGGCGGCGCACCACGCGCAGATAGTGAAGGACACCCGATGCTCGACCAGGACATGATGGCCAAGATCGCAACCGGGAACGGCTTCATCGCCGCGCTCGACCAGAGTGGCGGATCGACGCCCAAGGCGCTGGCCGGTTATGGCGTAACGGCGGATGCCTGGTCGAACGACACCGAAATGTACGATCTGATCCACGACATGCGCAGCCGCATCATCACCGCGCCGAGCTTCAGCGGCGGCAAGGTGATCGGCGCGATCCTGTTCGAACGCACAATGGACGGCCTGGTCGACGGCAAGCCGACACCGCAAGCGCTGCGCGACCGGGGCGTGGTGCCCTTCCTCAAGATCGACAAGGGCCTGGAGGACGAAGCCGACGGCGTGCAAGTGATGAAGCCGATGCCCGGGCTCGACGCCTTGTTGGCAAGCGCGAAGGCGCTGGGCGTGTTCGGGACCAAGGAACGTTCGGTCGTCAACCTCGCCAATCGTACCGGCATCGCCGCGATCGTCGCGCAACAGTTTGCGGTCGCGCAGGCGGTGCTGGCGGGCGGGCTGATGCCGATCCTTGAGCCCGAAGTGAATATCAAGAGCGCCGAGCGCGCCGAAGCCGATCAGATCCTGCTCGAGGAGATCCTGAAGGCGCTCGACGCGATGACCGGCGATGCCAAGGTGATGCTCAAGGTCTCGATTCCGGCCACGCCCAACCTGTTTACGCCGTTGGTCGATCACCCGCGCGTGCTGCGCGTCGTGGCGCTGTCGGGCGGGTTCAGCCGCGGCGAGGCGTGCGCCGAACTGGCAAAAAATCGCGGGATCATCGCCAGCTTCAGCCGTGCTTTGCTGTCCGATCTGCGCCATCAAATGACCGATGCGGAATTCGACGCCGCGCTCGGCGCTGCGATCGACGAGATTTACACGGCGTCGACGGAGAAGGCGGCGGGCTGATCGCATGCTGCGACTTTCGCTGCGCGCGATCTGCGGTTAGGGCGGCGCGATGGACATCATCGACCCGCTCGGCCCGCTCGACCCCAATTTCGCGACGCAGTTCAAACGCGACATGCGGCGGCCGAAATGCCAGCTGTATCTCGTCTCTCCGCTGGAGGTTGGCGGCATCTTTCCCGACCGTCTGAAGCGCGCACTCGACGCCGGCCCGGTCGCCGCGTTCCAGTTCCGCGTGAAGGATGTGGATCAGCATGCGGCTGCATTGCTGGCCGAGCCGCTGCGCCGGATTTGCAGCGATGCCGACGTTGCGTTTATCGTCAATGACAGCATCGCGCTGGCCAAGCGCGTTGGGGCCGACGGGGTGCATCTGGGGCAGGGCGACGGCGATCCGCGCGAAGCCCGCCTCGAACTCGGGCCGGCCGGACAGATCGGCGTGACCTGCCATGGCAGCCGTCACCTGGCGATGGAGGCGGGCGATGCGGGCGCGGATTATGTCGCGTTCGGTGCCTTTTACCCGACCCAGACCAAGACGACCGAGCATGTCGCCGACCCGGTGCTGCTCAGCTGGTGGTCGACGGTCTTCGAAATCCCTTGCGTTGCGATCGGCGGGATCACCCCCGCCAATGCGCCGCCGCTGGTCGCTGCCGGGGCCGATTTTCTGGCGGTAAGCCATGCCGTGTGGGGCGGCGACGAGGCGGCGGCGATACAGGCGTTCGACGCGGTGCTGGCGTAGCGCGGCGCTCGCGCTAGAAGCGGTTCCGGCCGACGCGCAGTTCGACCTTGTTGGTGAAGAGCTTGCGCGCGACGGTGCCGGCATCGCGGACCAGCACCATGACCTCGTCTCCGGCCAGGATGCGCTCGTCACTCGGCGGGCGGGTGAGGCGGGTGTCGCCGCGCTTGATCTGAACAATGAAGAACGCCCCGGCCGCCAGCCGTTCGGCATCGCCCACGCTGAGATTGGCCATCGCGGTCCCCGGCTCGGCCACGACCAGTTCGAGATCGAGCCCCAGTTCGCCGAGATCGTTGCGCGCCCGCACCACGGCATCGGCCGAGGACAAGGCACCGCTGGCCGGATAGAGGATCATCCGTGCGATGCGCTCGGCCCCGATATGCGTCGGCAGGACAACCTTGTCGGCGCCCGCGCGTAGCAATTTGCGCTCGGTCGTCGGGGCCTCGCCGCGCGCGATGATTTCGAGCGCGGGGTTCAAATTTCGCGCACTCAAGGTGATGAAGACGTTGGCGGCGTCATCGGGCAGGACCGTCGCCAGAACACGCGCGCGGTCGATCCCGGCGGCGAGCAACACGTCCTCCTCGGTCGCGTCGCCAGCGATGCAGAGATAGCCCGCTGCCTCCGCCTCGGCGAGGCGTTCCGGTCCGCGCTCGACCACCACCAGCGGCGTGCCCGCGCACGCCAGGTCGCGCGCCAGCATCAGGCCGATCCGCCCGAAGCCGCACACGATAACGTGCCCGGTCAATTTCTCGATGCGCGCGTGCATGCGATTCGCTCCCAAAATCTGCTTGAGCTGTATCACGGTGAAGAACTGAACCAGCGCGCCGGTCAGCAGGATCATGCCGGTGCAGCCAAGGATCATCGTCCCCATCGTGACCGCGTGGAGGTACGGCGTATCGATCGCCCGGACCTCGCCGTATCCGACGGTATAGACCGTCAGGACCACCATGTACGATGCGTCGGTGAAGCTCCATCCGGCAGCCATGTAGGCCAGCGTCGCCACCACCACGACGGTAAGCACGAACGCCACAATCGACGCGAGGTTGCGCAGGGGCGAACCCAGCACGCTTTCGGTATCGGTCAGGAAGGTGCGCACAGCCAAAGGGTGTGCCGGTGCGGTGCCGCTAAGTCCAGCCCGCCTTGCTCAACCGGGCGACCATCGCTAAAGGCCCGCGCTCACGCTCTTTCAATCTGCAGGCACCCCCATGAAGATCAACGCGGTCGAAATCCGTCCCGGCAACATTCTGGAATATGAAGGCGGCATCTGGAAGACCGTCAAGATTCAGCATACCCAGCCGGGCAAGGGCGGTGCCTATATGCAGGTCGAGATGAAGAACCTTATCGACGGCCGCAAGACCAACATCCGCTTCCGCTCGGCCGAAAGCGTCGAGAAGGTGCGGCTCGACACGGTCGATTTCCAATATCTCTTCCGCGAGGGCGACACGCTGACCTTCATGGACAAGATCAATTACGAGCAGATCACGCTCGACGCCGACATCCTCGGCAATGCCGCTGCCTTCCTGCAGGATGGCATGGATGTCGTGATGGAATTGTGGGACGAGCGCCCGATCGCGGTGCAGTTGCCCGATACGATCGAGGCGATGATCGTCGAGGCCGATGCCGTGGTGAAGGGGCAGACTGCTTCGTCGAGCTACAAGCCCGCGATCCTCGAGAATGGCGTCCGCGTGATGGTGCCGCCGCACATCGGAGCGGGCACGAAGATCGTGGTTGACGTTTACGAGCAGACTTACGTGCGGCGGGCAGACTGAGCCTAAATCCCTCTCCCTTTGGGAGAGGGTGGCCGAGCGCAGCGAGGTCGGGTGAGGGCAGGGCTCTTACCTGCCCTCACCCTCCCACCGCCTGCGGCGGCGGGCCCTTCCCTCTCCCAATGGGAGAGGGGTTTTGGAAGATACTATGGCATCCCATTCCGGTCTCATGACCATCATCGACCGCGCCGTGCGCAAGGCGGGGCCGCGGTTGCGGCGCGATTTCAACGAAGTCCAGAATCTGCAGGTCAGCCGCAAGGGGCCAGCCGACTTCGTGTCGATCGCCGACCAGCGCGCCGAACAAACGATCTATGAGGAATTGTCGCGCGCGCGGCCGGACTGGGGCTTCCTGATGGAGGAGCGCGGCGAGATTGCGGGCGACCCGAACAAGCCGCGCTTCATCGTCGATCCCTTGGACGGCACGACCAACTTCCTGCACGGCATCCCGCATTTCGCGATCTCGATCGGGGTCGAGGAACCGCTGCCCAATGGCAAGCGCGAGATCACCTCGGCGATGGTCTATCAGCCGATCACCGATGAAGCGTTCTGGGCCGAAAAGGGGCGTGGCGCGTGGGTCCAGTCGGAGCGGCTGCGCGTGTCGGCGCGGCGCGATCTCGGCGATTCGCTGATCGCGACGGGCATTCCGTTCATGGGCCATGGCGATTTCGCGCAATGGGCGCGCATTTTCGGCGCGGTAGCCCCCGAAGTCGCCGGCATTCGCCGGATGGGATCGGCAGCACTCGATCTCGCCTGGGTCGCGGCGGGGCGGTATGACGGCTATTGGGAAAGCGACCTGAAATATTGGGACGTCGCGGCTGGGCTGTTGCTGGTCAAGGAAGCGGGCGGCTTCGTGTCCGATTTCCGCGGCGGCGAGCGGATGATCGAGCGCAGCGAGTTCCTCGCCGCAAACGACGCCCTGCAATCGCGCCTGCACAAGCTGATCGCGGGGGCATTGCGGTAAAAGCCCCTCTCCCGTTGGGAGAGGGTGGCCGAGCGCAGCGAGGTCGGGTGAGGGCAGAGCCGCAGCGATCGCTTTGACCCTCATCCGGCGCTTCGCGCCACCTTCTCCCACCGGGAGAAGGAAAGATGGCCTCGCGCCCTTGCCCGACTCTCGGCACCGTCCTAAAGCCCGCGTCACCCCCCTTCGCACTTGCGAGATGCCCTTTGATCGACCTGTCGCAATATCTGCCGATTCTGCTGTTTCTGGGCGTGGCCCTGCTGCTCTCCAGCGCGTTTGTTTTTCTGCCGATGGTCGCGCAACGCTTCACCGGCGCGTACAAACCGAGCGCGGAAAAGCTCAGCGAATATGAGTGCGGCTTCCCCGCGTTCGAAGACCCGCGCAGTCAGTTCGATGTGCGTTTTTATCTCGTCGCGATCCTGTTCATCATCTTCGATCTCGAGGCGGCGTTCCTATATCCGTGGGCAGTGAGCGTGTTCAAACTCGGTTGGGTCGCCTGGGCCTCTATGATGGTGTTCATCGTCGAGTTGGCGCTGGGCCTGGTCTATGCGTGGAAGAAGGGAGCGCTCGAATGGGAGTAGAACTTACCCATCCGTCGGCGGCTGGCGAAATCATTCAGCCAGATGCGAGCTTCTTCAACGATTTGAACGGCGAGTTGGGTGACAAGGGTTTCCTGGTCACCTCGACCGAAGACCTGTTCCACTGGGCGCGCACCGGCAGCCTATGGTGGATGACGTTCGGCCTCGCGTGCTGCGCGGTCGAGATGATCCACGTCAACATGCCGCGCTACGACCTCGAACGCTTCGGCGCGGCGCCGCGCGCGTCTCCGCGCCAGAGCGACGTGATGATCGTCGCAGGCACGCTGTGCAACAAGATGGCCCCGGCTTTGCGCAAGGTCTATGACCAGATGAGCGAGCCGAAGTATGTCATCTCGATGGGCTCGTGCGCCAATGGCGGCGGCTATTACCATTATTCGTACAGCGTCGTGCGCGGGTGCGACCGGATCGTTCCGGTCGACATCTACGTGCCCGGCTGCCCGCCGACTGCGGAGGCTCTGCTGTATGGCATCATGCAATTGCAGCGGAAGATCCGCCGGATCGGGACGATCGAACGGTGAGGGCTCCTGCTCCAGCCTATGTCGCCAATGATGGCGTGATCGATACCGTCACCGGCGTGCTGGGTGCGGCGTTGCTGCATTCGCTCGACGCGGTCGGCGAAGTGGCGCTGCATGTCGAGCGGACGTCGCTGGTCGAGACCATGACCTTGCTACGCGACACGCCCGGCCTCGAATATCAGCAACTCATGGAAATCGCCGGCGTCGATTATCCCGATCGCGGACAGGACCGCTTCGAAGTGGTCTATTGCCTGCTGTCGCTGACGCGCAATCACCGCATCCGCGTGCATGTGCAGACCGATGACGAGAAGCCGGTGCCCTCGGTGACGGGCATCTGGCCGGTCGCGGGTTGGCTCGAGCGCGAAGTGTACGACATGTACGGCGTTCTCTTTTCGGGCAATGCCGATCTGCGCCGCATCCTGACCGATTACGGGTTTCGCGGACATCCACAGCGCAAGGACTTTCCGCTCACCGGCTATGTCGAGCTGCGCTATTCGGAAGAAGCCAAGCGCGTGGTGTATGAGCCGGTGAAGCTGGCGCAGGACTTCCGCAGCTTCGATTTCATGAGCCCGTGGGAGGGTGCCGAATACATCCTGCCCGGGGACGAGAAGGCCAAGATTCCCGAGCAGAAGGGCGCGCCGACGCCGCTGACGGCCGACGCGATCGTCAAGGCCGATGCGGCGAAATCGCCGGTTGCGGGTGCGACCGAGGTCAAGACCAGCGAGAATACGACGCAGACCGGTGCGGGAAAGGCGGGGCCGAAGTGATGGCGCTTTCGGCTTACAACCACCCCGGCGAAGGAGTGCAGGGTCGGATCGTCCCCCGGACGATCCTTGAACATGCGGGGCATGTTCAACCCTGCACTGGCCCAGTCGCGATCGCTTTCTTGGAGAGTGGTACGCTCGATAATTATAGCCTCCGTAACTGGGCCCCGGCCTGCGCCGGGGTGGAGTTCTTGGCTTTGAGGGTCACGCTATGACCGACTATCTCGACCAGATCGACCGCAAGACCGACGCGGAAAGCCCCGAAGTGGGCGACGTCGCGATCCAGAATTACACGATCAATTTCGGCCCGCAGCACCCGGCTGCGCATGGTGTGTTGCGCCTCGTGATGGAGCTCGACGGCGAAATCGTCGAGCGCGTCGATCCGCATATCGGGCTGCTGCATCGCGGCACCGAAAAGCTAATCGAGTACAAGACCTACATGCAAGCGCTGCCGTATTTCGATCGGCTCGATTACTGCTCGCCGCTGTGCATGGAGCATAGCTTCGTGCTCGCGATCGAGAAATTGCTCGATCTCGAAGTGCCCACGCGCGCCCAGTATCTCCGGGTCTTTTTCGCGGAACTCACGCGCATTTCGAACCACATGCTCAACCTCGGCAGCCATGTGATGGACGTCGGCGCGATGACGCCGAACCTGTGGATGTTCGAGATCCGCGAAGACTGTATGAACTTCTTCGAGCGCGCATCGGGTGCTCGGATGCATGGCGCGTATTTCCGCCCCGGGGGCGTGCATCAGGATGTGCCGCTCAAGCTGTTGGCCGATATTGCCGACTGGCTCGACAATCGCCTGCCGCGCTTGTTCGAGGACGCGATTTCGCTCGTCGCCGACAACCGCATTTTCAAGCAGCGCAACGTCGACATCGCGACGGTGAGCCGCGACGATGCGATCAAATGGGGCTTTTCGGGGCCGATGATCCGCGGTTCCGGCATCGCCTGGGATTTGCGAAAGGCCCAGCCCTACGACGTCTACGCCAAGATGGATTTCGAGGTGCCGGTGGGCACGCGCGGCGATTGCTATGATCGCTTCATGGTGCGCGTCGAGGAAGTTCGCCAGTCGGCGCGGATCATGAAGCAGTGCCTGAACGAAATGCCCGACGGGCCGATCGCGTCGCTCGACCGCAAGGTGGTGCCACCCAAGCGCGCCGAGATGAAGCGATCGATGGAAGCGCTGATCCACCACTTCAAACTCTATACCGAGGGCTTCCATGTGCCGGCGGGCGACGTCTATGTCGCGACCGAAAGCCCCAAGGGCGAGTTCGGCGTGTATCTCGTCGCCGACGGTACCAACAAGCCGTACCGCTGCAAGATCCGTCCGACGGCGTTCTCGCATTTGCAGGCGATGGACTTCATGGCGAAGGGCCACATGCTGGCGGACACGACGGCGATTTTGGGCGCGATGGATATCGTGTTCGGGGAGTGTGACCGGTGATTGACCCCAAGTCTTACCCTTCAATCGAGTACGTTGCGGCGTCCAATTTAGAGCGTGGGCTTTTCGCGCTCGCGGCAACACTTTTGCTAGTGTTCTGTGGCCTCTCAATCTGGGTGGCATCGGCTGGAGAAACGGCGTTAGCGGTATCGTCGTTTCTGATTTTCGGCATTATTCCGGCAACGCTGTCGTTCGGAGTCGCGCTATTTTTGCGATCACGGCGGATGAAGCGTGTTCAAGAGCGCGCTAATTTGTTGGCGACCATAGAAATGGTTTCGAATGGCTGAAGCACCCAAAATCCCCGACGAAGCCGAAACCCGCGCACGCTGGGGTGCGTTCGCCTGGACCGACGAAAACCAGACCAAGGCGAACGAAATCCTCGGTCGCTATCCCAAGGGTCGCGAGCAATCGGCGTCGTTGCCGCTGCTCGATCTCGCGCAGCGGCAGGTCGGCGCAGAGACGCAGACGCAGGGGTGGCTGCCCGTGCCGGTGATCGAATTCGTCGCGCGCGAGATCGGCGTGCCGTACATGCGTGTTTATGAGGTCGTCAGCTTCTACACGATGTTCAACATGGCGCCGGTCGGTCGTTTCCACGTGCAGGTGTGCGGCACGACGCCGTGCATGTTGGGCGGCAGCGACGATGTGCTGGCGGCGTGCAAGAATAAGGGCCTGATCAAGGGCCGCACCACGCCCGATGGTCTGTTCACGCTGACCGAGGTCGAGTGCCTGGGTGCCTGCGCCAATGCGCCGATGGTGCAGATCAACGACGACAATTTCGAGGATCTCGACTATGACCGCACGATCGCGGTGCTCGAGGCGCTCGCTGAGGGCAAGTCGGTGACGCCGGGCTCGCAGACCGGACGCCGCGACAGTTGCGCGGCGGGTGGGCCGACCAATTTGACCGCGATGGTCGATGAAAACCATGATTACCGGGGGGAATGGGCGTGAATAAAAACACCATCGTCACGATTCTGGCGATCATCGGCGGCATCGTCGTGCTCGGCTGGGTGCTGCGGCTGACCTTCGCGTTGCTCGGGCCGATCATCGTGATCGGGCTGGGCGTGGTGATCTACCTCGCGCTGACGGGGAACAAGCGGATCGGCGGGCCGAAGTGACGGACGACGTCGGCAACCTGATCCTCGAACGGCTGCGTCGCATGGATGACCGGCTTATCAACATCGAGGGCGACATGTGCGACATGAAGACGCGCATGGCAGCCGTCGAAGAACATATCGGCGGCATGTTCATTGCCGTGTCGGGCGTGAACAGCCGGCTCGACCGACTGACCGACCGCGCGCAACGCATCGAACGTCGCCTCGATCTAACGGATGCCCGCTAATGCTCGCCGACAAGGACCGCATCTTTACCAACATCTACGGTTTTCAGCCGTGGAACCTGAACGCCGCGATCCTCCGCGGCGATTGGGATAACACGCGTGCACTGATGATGCGCGGGCAAGACGCGATCATCGACGAGGTCAAAGCCTCGGGGCTGCGCGGTCGCGGTGGTGCGGGTTTCCCGACCGGTACGAAATGGTCGTTCATGCCGAAGGAACCCAAGCCGGACCGGCCGAACTTCCTTGTCATCAACGCCGATGAATCCGAGCCGGGCAGCTGCAAGGACCGCGAGATCATCCGGCACGATCCGCACAAGCTGATCGAGGGCGCGTTGATCGCCGGCTATGCGATGCGCGCCCGCGCCGCGTACATCTACATTCGCGGGGAGTATATCCGCGAGGCCGAGACGCTCTTCGCCGCCGTGGCAGAGGCCTATGACAAGGGCATGCTCGGCAAGAATGCGTGCGGATCGGGCTATGATTTCGACGTGTTCGTCCACCGCGGCGCTGGCGCGTATATTTGCGGCGAAGAAACCGCGATGCTCGAGAGCCTTGAGGGCAAGAAGGGCCAGCCGCGCCTGAAGCCGCCATTCCCGGCGGGTGCCGGGCTCTATGGCTGCCCGACGACGGTCAACAATGTCGAATCGATCGCGGTCGTCCCCACGATCCTGCGGCGCGGCGCGGCGTGGTTTTCGAGCTTTGGTGCCGAGAATAACCGCGGCACCAAGCTGTTCCAGATCAGCGGGCATGTGAACAAGCCGTGCGTGGTCGAGGAAGCGATGTCGATCACTTTCCGCGAGCTGATCGAGACGCATTGCGGCGGCATTCGCGGCGGGTGGGACAATCTGCTCGCGGTGATTCCGGGCGGATCGTCAGTGCCCTTGGTGCCGGCGGCCGAGATCATGGATTGCCCGATGGACTTTGACGGCCTCAAAAAGGTCGGCTCGGGCCTCGGCACGGCGGCGATCATCGTGATGGACAAGTCGACCGACATCGTCCGCGCGATTGCGCGCCTGTCCTACTTCTACAAGCATGAGAGCTGCGGCCAGTGCACGCCGTGCCGCGAGGGCACTGGCTGGATGTGGCGCGTGATGGAGCGGATGCGCACCGGCGACGCCGACATTTCCGAGATCGACACGCTGTATCAGGTGACCAAGCAAGTCGAAGGCCACACGATCTGTGCTTTGGGCGATGCCGCGGCGTGGCCGATCCAGGGGCTGATCAAGCATTTTCGCCCGGAGATGGAGCGGCGCATCACCGAGAAGCGCGGTGGTGGGCTGGCTCCGATGATGGAGGCGGCGGAGTGATCGCCGCGTTGACATTAGCTGGGGCGATTTTCGCAGCTTCGACTGAAAAACCGCTATTCAACGCCGACGAGCGGCGCAGTCTGCTTGGTGGCTTTGCAGACTGTGTGGTAGAGATACATCCGAAGGCTGCTGCAAAGTATGTGGCAGAGTTCGGCGCGAAGGGCGGGGGTAACGCTATCTCCGATGGTGCCTGTCTGCCGCCTAATCGAAATATCTCTATCGAATCTATGAATTTAAAGTATTACGGGCTGGTGTTTGCTTTTTCAGATGCGTTCATTCGTGCAGGTCGCAAGCCAAATATAACATTCGAGCTGCCTAAAACCTGGCCGAAGAGCGACTTGGGCAAGCAAATTTTGCTAACTGTCGAATTTGCGAAATGCGTCGTCAGTCATGACCGCGAAACGGCGCGCGCGTTATCGAAATCGCAAATCGCATCGTCAGCGGAACTTACCGCTACCAAGGCGCTTTCGAAAACATTTGGAGCTTGCGGTGCAGCCGAGGTCACGCTTCTTGCGGGACCTGCATTGCGCGGTCCGATTGCATACGTTTTGTTACAATCGGACAACGCTGACCAAGCAATGCAGGTAATTAGCTAATGCCTAAACTCAAAGTCGATGGCGTCGAGATCGAAGTGCCTGCCGGTGCCACCGTGCTCCAGGCGTGCGAGCTTGCCGGCAAGGAAATCCCGCGTTTCTGCTACCACGAGCGGCTCAGCATCGCGGGCAATTGCCGGATGTGTCTGGTCGAGGTGAAGCCCGGACCGCCGAAGCCGCAGGCTTCGTGCGCGCTGCCCGCGGCCGAAAATCAGGAGATTTTCACCAACTCGCCGATGGTCAAGAATGCGCGCGAAGGGGTGATGGAGTTTCTGCTCATCAACCATCCGCTCGATTGCCCGATTTGCGATCAGGGCGGCGAATGCGATCTGCAGGATCAGTCGGTCGCGTACGGCCGTGGCCAGTCGCGCTATGACGAGAATAAGCGCGCGGTCACCGAGAAATATATGGGCCCGATCGTCAAGACGGTGATGACGCGCTGCATCCAATGCACGCGCTGCATTCGCTTTGCCGAGGAAGTCGCGGGAGTCGAGGAAATCGGCGCGATCGGGCGCGGCGAGGATATGCAGATCGTGTCGTACCTCGAAGGCGCGGTGACAAGCGAGCTTTCGGGCAATGTCGTCGATCTGTGCCCGGTGGGTGCGCTGACCTCGAAGCCCTATGCGTTCGAGGCGCGGCCGTGGGAGCTGAAGAAGACGCTGACGATCGACGTGATGGACGCGGTCGGCACCAACATCCGGCTCGACAGCCGCGGGCGGCAAGTGCTGCGCGCGCTGCCGCGCATCAACGAAGACGTGAACGAGGAATGGGCGTCGGACAAGACGCGCCACGTGGTCGACGGGCTGGTGCGGCGGCGGCTCGACAAGCCGTATATTCGCAAGGACGGGCGGCTGACCGAAGCGAGCTGGGATGACGCCTTCGCGGCGATCGCGGCGGTGAACGCGGGCGCAAGCGTCGCCGCCATCGCGGGCGATCTGGTCGATTGCGAGACGATGTATGCGGCCAAGGCGCTGCTCGCGTCGTTCGGCTCGTCGCTGCTCGAGGGGCGGCAGACGGGGATGGATTACGACACCGCGTCGCTGGCTGCCGTCAATTTCAACACGACGATTGCGGGCACCGAGCGGGCCGATGTGATCCTGCTGGTCGGCACCAATGTGCGCTGGGAAGCGCCGCTGGTGAACACGCGGATTCGGAAAGCCATCAAGAAGGGCGCCAAGGTCTTCGCAATCGGGCCGGAGACCGAGCTGACCTATAAGGTCGAATGGTTGGGGGCCGATCTGGCGTTGCTCGGCAATTTGCCCGAAGCGGTGACCCAGGCGTTCGGCAAGGCCGAGCGGCCGATGGTGATCGTCGGCGGGGCAGGCCTCAAGGCACTCGGTGGCGCGCTCGCGTTGGTCGCGCCGCTCGGCCTGGTCAAGGACGGCTGGAACGGGTTCAACGTGCTCCACATGGCGGCGAGCCGGATGGGCGGGTTGATGCTCGGCTATGCACAGAAGCGCGGCATCGCCGATGTCGTCGCGGCGGCGCCGAAGCTGGCGTTCTTCCTCGGCGCGGATGAGGTCGATTTCGGCAAGTTTGCGGACAGCTTCAAGGTCTATGTCGGCCATCATGGCGACAAGGGCGCAGCGGCGGCGGACGTGATTCTGCCGGGTGCATCTTATGCCGAAAAGTCGGGAACCTATGTGAACCTCGAAGGCCGCGTGCAGCGCGGCGAGCGCGCGGTGTTCCCGCCGGGTGATGCGCGCGAGGATTGGACGATCCTGCGTGCGCTTTCGGCGGTGCTGGGCAAGACGCTGCCGTTCGATACGCTGGAGGAATTGCGCGCGGCGATGGGCGTGGATACGCCGGCGCTCGCGACGCTTGGGCTGGCGCGCTTTGAATGGGCACCGCCTGCGCTCGACGCAGCGGCTTCGGGCGAGATCGCGGGCTATCCGATCCAGGATTTCTACCTGACCAACGCGATCTGCCGCGCATCGCCGACGATGCAGCGCTGCTCGGCGGAACTGGTGCATGGGCAGGATTTTGCGGAGGCGGCGGAGTGATGACCCTCTCCTTTAGCACCACCCCGGCGAAGGCCGGGGCCCAGTTGCGCGCGGCTCATTGTTCGGGCGCTGCGCGATCCAATGTAAACCTCCGCGACTGGGCCCCGGCCTTCGCCGGGGTGGTGCTTTTCGGGGAAGGTGAAGCATGACCTCCTGGACCTCCGCTACGCTTGGCTATGAAGGATCGTGGTTCCTCTGGACCATTATCGATATCTTGCTGATCGCCTTCCCGCTGATGCTGTCGGTCGCGATGATCATTTATGCCGACCGGAAAATCTGGGCGTCGATGGCGCTGCGGCGTGGGCCGAACGTCGTTGGGCCGTTCGGTCTGCTGCAAAGCTTTGCCGACGGGTTGAAGGTGTTCCTCCAGGAAACGATCATCCCGTCCGCCGCGAACAAGGTGCTGTTCCTGCTCGCGCCGATCATCACCTTTACCGTCGCGCTGATCGTGTGGGCGGTGGTGCCGTTCGATGAGCGCGCGGCGCTCGCCAATATCAATGTCGGCTTGCTTTACGTGCTCGCGGCGTCGTCGCTCGGGGTGTATGGCATCATTCTCGCGGGCTGGTCGTCCAATTCGAAATACCCCTTCTACTCGGCGATCCGCGCGGCGGCGCAGATGGTGTCGTACGAAGTCGCGATCGGCTTCGTGCTGATCTCGATCGTGCTGTGGAGCGGCAGCTTCAACTTGACGAACATCGTCGAGGCGCAGCGCGGCATGGGCTTCGGGCTGATCAACGGTTTCTTTATCAACCCGCTGCTGTTCCCGATGGCGGTGGTGTTCTTCATCTCCTCGCTCGCCGAAACGCAGCGTGCGCCGTTCGATCTGACCGAGGCGGAGAGCGAACTCGTCGCGGGGTATCAGACCGAATATTCGTCCATGTCGTTCGCGCTCTACTGGCTCGGCGAATATGCCAACGTCATTTTGATGTGCACGCTCAACGCGACGCTGTTCTGGGGCGGGTATCTGCCGCCGCTCGATATCCCGATCCTGTACGCGGTGCCGGGCATCCTTTGGCTGTTCGCCAAGATGCTGGTCTTCTTCTTCCTGTTCAGCTGGGTGAAGGCGACTGTCCCGCGTTACCGCTATGACCAGTTGATGCGGCTGGGCTGGAAGGTGTTCCTGCCGCTGTCGCTGTTCTGGGTGTTTTTGGTGTCGGGGTATCTGATGCTGACGCGGGTGGGGGTTGGCGGATGAAAAGAGTTCGTACAATCGGCGAACGCTTTGCGTGGCTTTATCGACTGAATGAAAGGTCTCCTTGGGCTAAGTTTGCCTTGCTCGGCTTTGTAGTTTTGGCAGCTTTAATCGCGGTCTGTTACGAATACTTGATTCTTTTGGTGATAGTTCCATGACCCCCGGCCAACTCCTCAAATCCTTCACCCTGTGGGAATTCCTCAAGGCGCACACGCTGACCTTGAAGTATTTCTTCAAGGCCAAGGCGACGATCAACTATCCGTTCGAGAAGAACCCGCTCAGTCCGCGTTTCCGCGGCGAGCATGTGCTTAGGCGCTATCCCAATGGCGAGGAACGCTGCATCGCGTGCAAGCTGTGCGAGGCGGTTTGCCCGGCACAAGCGATCACGATCGAGGCCGAACCACGTGATGACGGCAGCCGTCGCACGACGCGCTACGACATCGACATGACCAAGTGCATCTTCTGCGGGCTGTGCCAGGAAGCGTGCCCGGTCGATGCCGTGGTCGAGGGTCCGAACTTCGAATATGCGACTGAAACGCGCGAGGAACTGATCTACGACAAGGCGAAATTGCTCGCGAACGGCGATCGCTGGGAAAGTGCTGTCGCCGCGAACCTTGCCGCCGATGCACCGTACCGGTAGGCGAAAGCGATCATGATTCTCCGCTCCATTCAGGGTTCACCCTCACCCTTCCGTCGCTTCGCTCCTCCCTCCCTCTCCCAATGGGAGAGGGAAGGGGCCCGCGCGCCGCAGGCGCGTGGGAAGGGTGAGGGTGACTTCAAATGATCCAGGCAATCGCCTTTTACCTGTTCGCGACGCTCGTCATCGCGTCCGCCGCGCTGACCATCACCGCGCGCAACCCGGTGCATGCCGTGCTGTGGCTGATTCTCGCGTTTTTCAACGCTGCGGGTCTGATGGTGCTGGTCGGCGCCGAGTTCATCGCGATGCTGCTGGTGATCGTGTACGTCGGCGCGGTCGCGGTGTTGTTCCTGTTCGTCGTGATGATGCTCAACGTCGATTTCTCCGAATTGCGCAGCGGCTTTGTGCGCTATGCCGGGATCGGGGCGTTGCTTGCAGTCGGGCTGGCCGCTGAAATCATGGTCGCGTTCGGCGCATGGAGCGCGGGCAAGATCGAACTCGCGCGCCGCGCCGCGCCGACGCCGGAAACGGTGCCGAATATCGAGGCGTTGGGCATGCTGCTCTACACGCGCTATCTGTTCGTGTTCGAGGGCGCCGGGCTGGTGCTGCTGGTCGCGATGATCGGCGCGATCGTGCTGACGCACCGCGAACGCAAGGGCTCGCGCCAGCAGAACGTCGCGCGGCAGAATGCGCGGCGTCCACAGGATGCAACGCGCAACACGCGGCCGACTATCGGCGCAGGGGTGGAATTGTGATCGGGCTCACGCATTATCTTGTCGTCGCGGCGATCCTGTTCGCGCTCGGCGTGTTCGGCATCATCGCCAATCGCAAGAACCTCATCGTGATGCTGATGGCGATCGAGCTGATCCTGCTCGCGGTGAACCTCAACTTCGTCGCCTTCTCGGGCTATCTGCACGATCTGGTCGGGCAGGTGTTCGCGATGTTCGTGCTGACCGTGGCGGCGGGGGAGGCGGCGATTGGTCTCGCGATCCTCGTCATTTATTTCCGCGCCCGCGGGACGATCGCGGTCGACGATGCCAACCGGATGCAGGGGTAAAGCTACGTGCATTCGATAACTTTCATCGTTTTTCTGCCGCTGCTCGCGGCGATCGTCGCGGGTTTCGCGAATAAGAGCTTTGGCGCGATCCTGCCGAAGGTCGTCACGACGGGTGCGCTGTTCGTGGCAGCGATCCTCAGTTGGAGCGTGTTCATCCCGTATCTGAGCGGCGGGGAAGCCACCGTCACCCCGGTGCTCGACTGGATCCATTCGGGCGACATGCGGATCGACTGGGCGCTGCGCGTCGATGCGCTAACCGCGGTGATGCTCGTCGTCGTCACTTCAGTCTCTGCGCTCGTCCATCTGTATAGCTGGGGCTATATGGAGGAGGACCCCGACCAGCCGCGCTTCTTTGCGTATTTGTCGCTGTTCACCTTCGCGATGCTGATGCTGGTGACCGCCGACAACCTCGTGCAGATGTTCTTCGGCTGGGAAGGGGTGGGCCTCGCCTCCTATTTGCTGATCGGGTTCTGGTTCCGCAAACCGACCGCCAATGCCGCCGCGATCAAGGCGTTCGTCGTCAACCGCGTTGGCGATCTCGGCTTCATGCTGGGGATTTTCGGCACCTATCTGGTGTTCAACACGATCTCGATCCCCGAGATCCTGCGGCTTGCGCCGGGGATGGCGGGGTCGACGATCGGCTTTGTCGGCTATCGCATCGATACGATGACTTTGCTGTGCCTGCTGCTGTTTATTGGCGCGATGGGCAAGTCGGCGCAACTCGGCCTCCACACCTGGTTGCCCGACGCTATGGAGGGTCCGACCCCGGTGTCGGCGCTGATCCACGCCGCGACGATGGTCACCGCGGGCGTGTTCATGGTGTGCCGCCTGTCGCCGATGTTCGAAACCTCGCCATTTGCCCTGACGGTGGTGACAACGATCGGCGCGGCGACCTGCCTGTTCGCGGCGACGGTCGCGCTGGTGCAAACCGATATCAAGCGCGTGATCGCCTATTCGACCTGTTCGCAGCTGGGCTACATGTTCTTTGCGGCGGGATCGGGCGCGTATGGCGCGGCGATGTTCCATTTGTTCACGCACGCCTTCTTCAAGGCGTTGCTGTTCCTGGGGGCAGGGTCGGTGATCCATGCGATGCACCACGAGCAGGACATGCGCTATTATGGGGGCTTAAGGAAAAGCATCCCGTGGACCTTCTGGGGGATGATGGCGGGCACGCTCGCGATCACCGGCGTCGGCATCCCGGCGGTGTTCGGCAATCCGCTCGCAATCGGTTTTGCCGGTTTCCACTCGAAGGATGCGATTATCGAGGCGGCCTGGGCGTCGGGCAATCACGGTGCATCGATCGTCGGTATGATCGTCGCGTTGCTGACGAGCTTCTATTCGTGGCGGCTGATGTTCCTCACCTTCTGGGGCAAGCCGCGCTGGGCGCAGTCCGAGCATATTCAGCACGCGTTGCATGATGCCCACGGGCATGGCGACCATGCCCATGGCGACCATGCGCAGGACGATCACGGGCATCATGCTGCACAGGACGGCACGGGCGGGTATCACCCGCACGAGAGCCCGCTGCCGATCCTGATCCCGTTGATCCTGCTGTCGCTCGGTGCGATCGCGGCTGGCTTCGCATTCCATGGTTCTTTCATCGAGCCGAGTGCCGGCGAGGCCTATTGGCGTGGTAGTATCGCCTTCCGCGAGCATTTGATGCACGCAATGCATGAGGTGCCGCTCGGCGTGAAACTGTCGGCCACGGTCGCGATGCTGGCCGGTTTGGCAGGCGCGTACATCTTCTATATCCGCGCGCCTCAGGCGCCGGTGAAGCTCGCGGAGACCTATCGGCCGGTCTATCTCTGGCTGCTCAACAAATGGTATTTCGACGAGCTGTACGACCTGCTCTTCGTCAAGCCCGCCTTCGCGATCGGCCGTTTGTTCTGGCACCGCGGGGATGAGCAGACCATCGACCGCTTCGGCCCGAACGGGGCGGCATGGGTGGTCGCGCAAAACGCACGCGTCGCCGGGCGGATTCAGTCTGGTTATGTTTATACCTACGCCTTCGTCATGCTGCTTGGGCTGACCGGCGCGGTTACCTGGGCGATTACACGATGAGCGGCGTGCCCCTTCTTTCGATCATGCTCGCCGTGCCCGCGATTGCGGCAGTGGCGTGCCTGTTCACCACGGCGCAAAATGCACGGTGGATCGCGCTGATCGCGACCTTGGTCGATTTCGCGCTCGGCATCGCGCTGTGGTCGCAATTCGATATTGGCGGGCCGCAATGGCAGTTCGTCGAGGATGCCGGTAGCCTCGGCGTGTTCGGTTGGAAGCTCGGCATCGACGGCTTCGCGCTGATGCTCGTAATGCTCAGCGTCTTCCTGATGCCGATCTGCATCGGGGCGAGCTGGGTCGCGGTGACCGACCGTGTGCAGGAATATATGGCGGCGTTCCTGTTCACCGAAGTGCTGATGATCGGCACGTTCACGGCGCAGGATTTGTTCCTGTTCTACATCTTCTTCGAAGCCGGCCTGATCCCGATGTACCTGATCATCGGCATCTGGGGCGGGGCGAACCGCATTTACGCCAGCTACAAATTCTTTCTCTACACGCTGCTCGGCTCGGTTCTGATGCTGGTGGCAATGCTGTGGATGGCGAATTTTGCGGGCACGAGCGACATCCCGACGCTGCTCAACACCGATTTCCCGGTGCAAGCGCAGACCTGGCTGTGGCTCGCTTTTTTCGCGTCGTTCGCGGTGAAGATGCCGATGTGGCCGTTCCACACCTGGCTACCCGATGCGCACGTGCAAGCGCCGACCGCAGGATCGGTCATCCTGGCGGGCGTGCTGCTCAAGCTCGGCGGATATGGCTTCCTGCGCTTCTCGCTGCCGATGTTCCCGGAAGCATCGGCACAGCTCGCCTGGCTGATCCTCGGCCTTTCGGCGGTTGCGGTGATCTACACCTCGCTGGTCGCGCTCGTGCAGTCCGACATGAAGAAGCTGATCGCCTATTCCTCGGTCGCGCATATGGCGATCGTCACGATCGGGCTGTTCGCGTTCAACCGGCAGGGCATCGAAGGCGCGATGGTGGTGATGCTGAGCCACGGTCTCGTCTCGGCGGCGTTGTTCCTGTGCGTCGGCGTGATTTACGATCGGCTGCATACGCGCGAGATTTCGCGCTACGGTGGCCTTGCCATCAACATGCCGAAATATGCGGTGCTGTTCCTGCTGTTTACGATGGCCTCGATCGGCCTGCCGGGCACGAGCGGGTTCGTCGGCGAATTCCTCAGCCTCGCCGGGACCTACCGCGTTTCGACGACGATCACCTTGCTCTGCACGACGGGCATCATTTTGGGTGCCGCTTATATGCTCTACCTCTACCGCCGCGTCGTGTTCGGCGAGATCGTCCATGACGATGTTCGCGCGATGCCCGATTTGAGCCTGCGCGAAGTGGCGTTGCTCGCCCCGATTGCCGCCGTGGTGCTGTGGATGGGGGTCTATCCCGAGAGCTTCCTCGCGCCGATGCGCGGTGACGTAGGCACGCTAGAAGCGCGCATCGCGCGTGCTGCGCCCAAGGGGGATTCACTCCCGACGATGGGCAAGGCGGTCGCGCTGCCCGTGCACCATGCGGAGGCACGGCCATGAACGCCGATCTGTCGATGACGCTGCCCGAACTGGTGCTGGCGGTCGGCGCGATTGCGCTGATGCTGGTCGCGGCATGGGGCGGGCAGGGCTCGACCCGGATGCTGTCCTGGGCTTCGGTTGCAGTGTTGATCGGCGCGGGGATTGCGCTGGCCGGACCGGCATCGAGCGGTGGCGCGGCGTTTGGCGGACTGTACCGCGCGGATGCGTTCGCGGCCTTTGCCAAGGTGCTGATCTATGGTGCGTCGGCAGTGGCGATCATCATTGCGCCGCGTTTCTTCGCGGCGGGCACGGGCGACGATCTGCGCCCGGAATATCCGGTGCTGATCCTGCTGTCGGCCGCCGGCATGGGAATGATGGTATCAGCGGGTGATTTGCTGACGCTCTACGTCGGCCTCGAATTGCAGAGCCTTGCGGCCTATGTGCTGGCCAGCTTCATGCGGCGCGACACGCGCTCGGCCGAGGCGGGTCTGAAGTATTTCGTGCTCGGCGCGCTGGCGAGCGGCATCCTGCTGTACGGGATCAGCCTCGTTTACGGGTTCAGTGGGACGACGCTCTTCTCGTCGATTGCGACCGCTTATGGCGCGGGGCATTCGCTCGGCCTGACCTTCGGGCTCGTGTTCGTGTTTGCCGGGTTGGCGTTCAAGATCAGCGCGGTGCCGTTCCACATGTGGACGCCCGACGTCTATGAGGGCGCGCCGACACCCGTGACGGCGTTCTTTGCCTCCGCGCCGAAGGTTGCGGCGATCGCCTTGTCGGTCCGCGTGGCGGTCGAGGCGATGGGCCCGGCGACCGACCAGTGGCGGCAAATCGTGATCTTCGCCTCGCTCGCGTCGATCATCTTCGGCGCGGTCGCGGCGATCGGGCAAACCAACATCAAGCGGCTGCTCGCTTACTCGTCGATCAACAATGTCGGCTTCGTGCTGGTCGGGCTGGCGGCGGGAACGCCCGAGGGGGTCGCCGCAACCTTGTTCTACCTCACCATCTATGTCGTGATGACGCTGGGCAGCTTCATCATCGTGCTGCAAATGCGCGATGCCGAGGGGCAGCCGGTTGAATCGATCGCGAGTCTTGCGGGGCTATCGCGCTCGCGGCCGGGGCTGGCGCTGGCGATGATGATCTTCATGCTGTCGCTCGCCGGGATCCCGCCGCTTGTCGGGTTCTTCGCCAAGCTGGCGGTGTTTACCGCAGCCGTCCATGCCGGTTTGTATCCGCTGGCGGTGGCAGGCTTCGCCGCGTCGGTGATCGGGGCCTATTATTATCTGCGCGTCGTCAAGGTGATGTATTTCGATGCGCCGGGCGAGGGCTATTCGGGCCGCGCGACACCGATCGAGGGCGGATTGATCACGGCGATGGCGGTCGCCATGTCTCCGATCGGCTGGATTGCGCTGGGTACGCTCGGTGTGTGGACCACCACCGCGGCAAAGGCGCTGTTCTGAGCGAGCGCGTCCGGACCGTCGCCGAGACGGGGTCGACCAATGCCGATATGCTGGCGCTCGCGGTGTCGGGGATAACCGAGGGTATCTGGCTGCGTGCCGAGCGCCAAAGTGGTGGGCGCGGGCGGCAGGGGCGGGTTTGGGCGTCACCTACGGGCAATTTCTATGGCTCCACGGTGGTGCGCGTGCGCGGCGCCGATCCGGCTGCGCCGACGCTGGCTCTGGTGGCGGCGGTGGCGTTGGAGGAGGTGGTTAGGGCGTATTTACAAGACCTGCCCTCACCCTTCCGTCGCTTCGCTCCTCCCTCCCTCTCCCATTGGGAGAGGGAAGGGGCCCGCTCGGCGAAGCCGAGTGGGAAGGGTGAGGGCAGCCTCTGGATCAAATGGCCGAACGACCTC
This sequence comes from Sphingomonas psychrolutea, assembly GCF_014636175.1. Taxonomy (GTDB): domain Bacteria; phylum Pseudomonadota; class Alphaproteobacteria; order Sphingomonadales; family Sphingomonadaceae; genus Sphingomonas; species Sphingomonas psychrolutea. The sequence continues at coordinate 64,349 of NZ_BMDW01000011.1, forward strand.
CTCCTCGACGGCGCGAAGATGTCGGGCATCCTGCTCGAACGCGCGGGTGATGCGGTGGTCGTGGGCATAGGCGTGAACCTCGCGCATCACCCGCTAGATACCGACCGCCGCGCAACCAGCCTCGCGGCACAGGGCGTAACCCCCGAACCCGCCGACTTTGCCGAGACGCTGGCCGACGCGTTCGCGCGCTGGCTGGGCATATGGCGCGGGCAGGGGCTGGCGCCGGTCCGCGCGCGCTGGCTCGAGCGCGCGCATCCGGTCGGCACCGCGCTGACCGTGCGGCTCCCCGATGGCAGCGCGACAGATGGTCTGTTTGGCGGGCTCGATTCCGACGGCGCGCTCAACCTGCGCTTGGCGGATGGCACGACCCGTGTCATTCACGCCGGCGACGTGTTTTTGCTCTGATTAGAAGACAAGCCCATGCTGCTCGCCATCGATGCCGGCAACACCAATGTCGTTTTCGCGCTGCTCGAAGGCGGCGCGATCAAGGCGCGCTGGCGCATCGCGACCGATCCGCGCCGCACCGCGGACGAATATGCCGTGTGGCTCAGCCAGCTGCTGACCCTCGAAGGCTATGACCGGGGGCAAGTGAACGGCGTCATCATCGCCACCGTCGTGCCGCGCGCGCTGCACAACCTCCAGACGCTGGCGCACAAATATTTCGGCAGCAATGCACTGATCGCAGGCGAGCCGCCGGTCGAATGGGGCATGGCGCTCGACGTGCTCGAACCCAAAAGCGTCGGCGCGGACCGGGCGGTCACGATGATCGCCGCGCATGCGCGGCACCCGGGCGATCTGATCGTGATCGATTTCGGCACCGCAACGACGCTCGACGTGGTCGATTATACCGGCGCGTACAAAGGCGGCATCATCGCGCCAGGGATCAACCTGTCGCTCGACGCGCTCGTCACCGCCGCCGCCAAATTGCCGCGCATCGCGATCGAAGCGCCTGCTGATACCAGCGTGATCGGCCGCGATACCGTCAGCCAGATGCAGATCGGAATCTTCTGGGGCTATGTCGCGATGATCGAAGGGCTGGTCGCGCGGATGAAGGCGGAGGTCGGACGGCCGATCACCGTTGTCGCGACCGGGGGGCTGGCGATCCTGTTCGAACAGCATACGACGGTGTTCGACGTGGTCGAACCCGATCTTACCATTCAGGGGCTGGCGATTCTGTGGGATCGCGCCCATATGCAGACCTAGAGTCAGCGCGTGCGCGCCCCGCCAAAGTCTCGGCTACGCGGTGCCCCGCTTCCCCGATCTCTACGAAATCAAGCGCTTAGGTGCGCAACCCTTGGCTCGCGAGTCCCGCGATGCCGCATATGAAAGACCAAGACTACGTGACCAACCCTAAGAACGAACTCCTTTTCCTGGCCCTTGGCGGGTCGGGCGAAATCGGCATGAACGTCAATCTGTACGGCTGTAACGGCAAGTGGATGATGGTCGATTGCGGCATCACCTTCGCCGATCCGCAATATCCCGGCATCGACGTGATCCTGCCTGATTTGCAATTCATCGAGGAACGGCTCGACGATCTGGTCGGCATCGTGCTGACGCACGGGCATGAGGACCATATCGGGGCGTTGCCCTACCTCGCCGAGGATCTCGGCGTACCGCTTTATGCCACCGCCTTCACCGCCGGGCTGATCCGTGGCAAGCTCGAGGAAGAGGGCAATGCCAATCGCGTCAAGCTGAAGGTCATCAAGCCCGACACCAAGTTCGACCTCGGGCCGTTTGGTGTGACGTTCGTGCCGCTGTCGCACTCGATCCCCGAAGCCTCGGCGCTGCTGATCGATACGCCGTATGGCCGTATTTTCCATACTGGCGACTGGAAGCTCGATGCCGCCCCCGTGCTCGGCCAGCCCGCCAGCCCCGAACAGCTCGCGGCGATCGGCGATGGCGGCATTCTCGCGCTTGTCTGCGATTCGACCAACGTCTTCAATACCGAGGCGTCGGGCTCGGAAAGCGATGTGCTGTCGGGCTTGATGGACGTGATCGGCAAGGCCAAGGGGCGCGTTTTGGTCACGTCGTTCGCGTCGAATGCGGCGCGCTTGCACACGCTGGGCAAGGTTGCGGTCGCGACCGGGCGGCAGTTGAGCGTTCAGGGGCGCTCGCTCGATCGCATCCTGAAGGTTGCGCGTGCGACGGGCTATCTGAAGGATTTCCCCGACACGATCGATGCCGATGCGGCGATGCGCCTGCCACGCGACAAGGTGCTGGTGGTGGCGACCGGCGGGCAGGGCGAGGACCGTGCAGCGCTTGCGCGCGTCGCCAATGGCCAGCACCCGATCACGCTCGAGACGGGCGATACCGTTGTCTTCTCCTCAAAGCAGATTCCGGGGAATGAAGTCGCGATCGGGCGGATCCAGAACCAGCTCGCCGCCAAGGGCGTGATCATGATCACCGACCGTCAGGCGCACGTCCACGTTTCTGGCCATCCGGGGCGCCCGGAGCTGCTGCAAATGTATCGCTGGATGAAGCCCGAGCTGCTGATGCCGGTCCACGGCGAAATGCGCCATTTGATGGAGCAAGCGCGCTTCGGCCTGTCCGAAGGCGTGCCGCGCGCTTTGGTGCAGACCAATGGCGATATCGTGCGCCTCGCGCCGGGCGCGCCGACCAAGATCGGCAATGCTGCGGTCGGGCGGCTGGTGCTTGACGGCGACGTGATCCTGCCGGGTGACGGGCAGACGATCAACGAGCGCCGCAAGCTGGCGATCAACGGGCAGATCTCGGTTGCGGTCGCGATCGGGTCGCGCGGGCTGATCGGCACGCCGCAAGTGCGGATCCAGGGCATCCCGGTTGAGGAAGACCGCGAGCCATTCCTCGACGAAACGATCGATGCGGTGATCGCGGCGGTCAAGCAGGGCGGTCGCGGCGGCGGCGGCGATCGCGACAAAATGCGCGAGAGCATCCGGCTGGCGACGCGCAAGGTCGCGACGCGCTGGACCGGTAAGAAGCCCAATGTCGATGTTCTGCTGATCGAGGCCTGACGCGATGCGGTGGACCTCGGCGCTGGCGATTTATTTCCTGTTCTGGGCGTTTTCGGTGTTCTTCGTCCTGCCGTTCGGGGTGAAGACCAGCGACGAGGCCGGGGTCGAACGCGTCCCCGGCCAAGCCGAGAGCGCGCCGCATGAGTTCAACGCGGGCAAGATCGCCATCCGGGTGACGATCGTCGCGACGATCTTGTGGTCGCTCTACATGCTCAACTTCACCTATGGCTGGTTGACGCCGCAGATGATCGACCCGCTCGGCGCTTGGAACGGCGTGGAATATGCGGGGTAGGGCGTAGCGTCGTGAATTCACGCTGCGTCGTGCGTCAGAGATAAAGCCGCTGCCGCCGAGTACACCGAGCGGACCCGTGCCGTCCGATGCCGCAAAGGCGGAACCTGACAGGATTTCGAGCGTCGCCGTGATCATCGTCGCGACCACGACCCCGCGCGGTGCCCGATACCGAATAGCCGCTGGTCACAGCCAGCTCGAAATCTGCGCGAGCGGCTTCTTGCGCAGCGCATGAAGCGGCACCGTCGCATCGGGCGCGGCATGGCCCGCGACCACGATCATGACCGGTTTTTCGGTAGCGGGGCGTGCGCACACACGGTTGAGGAAGCGCATCGGGTTGGGCGTGTGCGTCAGCGTCGCGATCTGCGCGGCATGCAGCGCCGCGAGCAGCAAGCCGGTCGCGATCCCGACGCTTTCGTTGACATAATAATTCTGGCGGTCGTCGCTAGGATCGATCCCGCCGCGCCGCTGCGCAAAAACGACGATCAGCCAAGGGGCGATCTCGAGATAGGCTTTGTCGGCATCGGTGCCGAGCGGGCCGAGCGCTTCGAGCCATTCCGCGCTCGCCTTGCCCGCGTAGAAGGCGCGTTCCTCTTCCTCGGCGGCGGCGCGGATTTGGGCTTTCAGGGCGGGCGTCGAAATCACCGCGAAATGCCACGGCTGGTGGTTGGCACCGCTCGGCGCGGTTCCGGCTGACTCTATTGCAGATTCGATGATCGCGCGCGGGACGGGCGCAGCGCTGAACGCGCGGCAGGTGCGCCGCGTGCGTAATTGGTCACGCAGCGCTTCCACCCGCGCGAGGCGGTCGGCATCAGCAAGCGGCGGCAGGCCGGCCCAAGGAATGGCGGGATGATCGAGCATCGGTCGAATGTGCCATGCCGAGCGAACGCACGCCAGCGTCCGCTCGGGAGGCGGTCACACCTTTGCGAGCAAGGCGATCAGATCGGCGTTGGTCGGGCGGATTTTGTAATCGGTTTCGATCGTCTTGCCCTTCACCGTGCCGCGCGCGTCGATCAACAGCGTGGTCGGGTAGGGCACGCCATAGGCAAAGCTGTCCGCTGGATAGCGCGGATCGCGCAACTTTAGCGCATCGATCATCTTGCTGCCCGTGTCGCTGTAAAGCGGAAAGGTGAGACTCTGCTTGGCGGCGAAGGCGGCGAGATCGGCGGGCGAATCATAGCTGACCGCGATAAAACCGACGCCCTTCGCCTTGGCGGCGGCTGCGACCGGGCCGCGGCTCTTCAACTGGCCTTGGCAATACGGGCACCATTTGGCCGAGCGGAACAGGATCACCATCACCGGCTTGCCGTGCGCGACCGCGCTCAGCGTCGTCTTGGTGCCATTGCTTTCGATCAGCGCGGCACCGGTGGGGATCCGTGCGCCGACCGCAGGGCCGATCGCTGCGGGAGCGGGAGCGGGAGCGGATTGCGCAGCGCCGATCGTGGCGGCACCCGCCGATCCAAGGGCGAGCGCAGCGGCGAGCGTGGCGCGGAGGCGGAGTGACGTCATGGCGGGGTCCTGTCCTGGCAGTTGTTACCCCGCTATATTCGTCTGCTGCCGCCGTTACGTTACGCGACCGGTGCGGCGGCATCCCCCATCAGTTGCGGGAAAAACCCTTCATGCGCGCCGCGTAACTGATCGAGTGTCACCACATGGTCGTCATCGGGCAGTTCGAAGATAATCCGTCCGGCGATCGTACGGCCGATCCGTTCGATTTCGACCCCCGCCGTATCGGCGGCGGTCAGCGTAGCGAGCAGCAGATGATCGGCGATCGTGGCAATATACAGCCCCTGATCCTCGCCGAATAGCGAGCACGCGACGCCGCACGGCAGCGGCGCGTGGAGCATCGCGCCGATATTCCCGGCGAGCGCCATTTCCGCGATCGTCACCGCGACGCCACCATCGGAGACGTCATGCACCGCGGTCAGCGCGCCATTGGCGATATGCTTGCGCACGAACACGCCGTTGCGCCGCTCTGCCATCAAATCGACCGGCGGCGGGGGGCCTTCCTCACGGCCATGGACTTCGCGTAGCCACAGCGACTGGCCGAGATGCCCGCGGCGTTCACCGATCATTACGATGACGTCGCCGGTGCCTTTGAACGCGATCGTCGCGGACTTGGACCAATCTGGGAGCAATCCGACGCCGCCGATTGCCGGTGTCGGGAGAATTGCGGAGCCGCCACCCGTGGCCTTGCTTTCATTGTAGAGCGAGACGTTGCCCGACACGATCGGGAAGTCGAGCGCGCGGCACGCATCGCCCATGCCGTCGAGGCAGCCGGTCAGCTGCGCCATGATCTCGGGCCGCTGCGGATTGGCGAAATTGAGGCAGTTGGTGACGGCCAGCGGCATTGCGCCGACTGCCGACAAATTGCGATAGCATTCGGCGATCGCTTGCTTGCCGCCCTCATAGGGATCGGCATAGCAATAGCGCGGGGTGCAATCGGTGCTCATCGCCAGCCCCTTTTGCGTACCATGGACGCGCACCACGGCGGCGTCGCCGCCGGGGCGCTGAATCGTGTCGGCACCGACCTGGGTATCATATTGCTCCCAGATCCAGCGGCGCGAGGCGATGTCGGGCGATGCCATCAGGGTCAGCAGATCGGCAGCGATGTCGCTCGCTTCGGGCATTACGCCGAGCGGCGGCACCTTGGCCCAGGCCTGATACTCTTCCTTCGATGCAGCGGGGCGATCGTAAAGCGGGGCGTCGTCGGCGAGCGGGGCGAGCGGGATGTCGCACACCGTCTCGCCGTTAAATTTCAGGACCATATGGCCGGTCTCGGTAACCTTTCCGATCACCGCGAAATCGAGCTCCCACTTCTTGAAGATGCCTTCTGCGAAATCCTCGCGGCCGGGCTTCAAGACCATAAGCATGCGCTCCTGGCTTTCGCTCAGCATCATTTCGTATGGCGTCATGCCGGTTTCGCGCTGCGGCACGGCGTTCATGTCGAGTTCGATTCCGACGCCGCCCTTGCTCGCCATCTCGACCGCCGACGAGGTAAGGCCGGCCGCGCCCATATCCTGAATCGCGACGATCGCATCCGACGCCATCAGTTCGAGGCACGCCTCGATCAGCAATTTTTCGGTAAAGGGGTCGCCGACTTGCACCGTCGGGCGCTTCGATTCGGAATCCTCGCCGAAATCAGCCGAGGCCATCGTTGCGCCGTGAATCCCGTCGCGTCCGGTCTTGGAGCCGACATAGACGATCGAATTGCCGATCCCGCTGGCCGCGGAGTAAAAGATCTTGTCGGTCTGCGCGACGCCGACGGTCATCGCATTGACCAGGATGTTGCCGTCATAGGCTGGGTGGAAATTCACCTCGCCACCAACGGTCGGCACGCCGACGCAATTGCCGTATCCGCCGATCCCGTGGACGACGCCGGCGATCAGATGCCGCATCTTGGGATGATCGGGCGATCCGAAGCGCAGCGCGTTGAGGTTGGCGATCGGGCGCGCGCCCATTGTGAAGACGTCGCGCAGGATGCCGCCGACCCCGGTTGCCGCTCCCTGATAGGGCTCGATGTAGGACGGGTGGTTGTGGCTCTCCATCTTGAAGATCGCGGCCTGTCCGTCGCCGATATCGATCACGCCGGCATTCTCACCCGGGCCACAAATGACGTGCGCGCCGGTAGTTGGCAGCTTTTTCAAATGGATACGGCTGGATTTGTAGCTGCAATGTTCGGACCACATCACCGAGAAGATGCCGAGCTCGGTCAGATTGGGTTCGCGGCCCATCGCGTGGAGGACGCGCTCATATTCCTCGGGGGACAGCCCGTGCTGGGCGACAATCTCAGGGGTAATTTCGGTCATGCCGGGGCTTTAGCGGTCGCCCGCCGCAGCGGCTAGCCCTACCGCTCATCAATGTCGCGCAGCAGCTCCTTGCCGGTGCGCGGATCGAGGTAGGTGACGTTCTCCGCCGCCTGGATGCACCACACCTCGGCGCGGCGTGTGGCGACGGCCATGATCAGCGTATCGACGTGATGCGCCCCGGCTGGGTGGGCGGTGCCTGCCTGAAGCCGAGTCCAGAAATGGAGGATCACAACATCGTCCGAAACCGGATCGACATCGGGCGCGTCCACCTTCAGGACCGAATCGCGATAGACGCCTTCATGAATGAAGCGGTGTCCGGCAATGATCGCGTCCCGCCCCCGCCAATAGGTGGCGAAGCGATTGACGAAGGTGGCGTCGGGGTGAAACAGCGCGCCAAAGGCCGCCATATCATGCGCGTTCCATGCCGCCTCGAACAAGGGCGGGATGCTGTGCGGTTCGGTCTGATGATCCATCTGTGCTGCCCCCGTGCGCCTCGCCCGCCGAATCGGCGTTCAACGTGAGGGTATCGGCGTTGGTGGGGCCAGCCAATTGGCAAATCGCACGGCGACCCACGCCCCCGCGAATTGGGCAAGGATGAACCCCGGCGTATCGACCGGCCTGATCCCGGCGAAACTGTCGGTCAGCGCGCGCGCGATCGTGATCGCGGGATTGGCGAAGCTGGTCGACGATGTGAACCAATAGCCGGCGACGATCCACAAAGCGACGAGCGCCGGCACCGCATCGGGCCGTTGGCGGCTGCCGACGACGATCGTAAACAACAGCCCGAACGTCGCGACGAATTCGCCGATCCACTGGCCGATGCCGGTGCGGATTTTCGTGCCATGTTCGATCAAGGGCATGTCGAACATCGCGTGGACGATCAGCACGCCGATGATCCCGCCGAGCAATTGCGCCGCGATAAACGGCAGCCAGCGCTTGCGCGCGCCGAGCAACAGCGTGACCGCCGGGTTGAAATGCGCGCCCGAAATCGGGCCGAGCAGCGTAATCAGCACGAACAGCACCGCGCCCGTTGCCGCGGTGTTGCCGATCAGCGCAACAGCATCATTTCCACCCGCGAGGCGCTGCGCCATCACTCCCGATCCCACCACGGTCGCGAACAGGATCAGCGAGCCAATAAATTCTGCCGCAACCGCGCGCGCGTCGTTCACAAAATCTCGTGCACTGTCTCGGGCGGTCGGCACAAGCGCACGCCCTTGTCGGTCTCGACCAACGGCCGCTGAATCAGGATCGGGTGTGCCATCATGGCGTCGAGGATGGTTGCTTCATCCGCATCCTTAAGGGCGAGGTCGGCGACCAGTTCGGCGGCAGGAGAATTGGTCGTGCGCATACCGTGCCGATGCGAAAGGCCGGCGTCGCGATGCAGCTGGACGAGTTTCTCGCGCGTCGGCGGATGTTTGAGATAGTCGATCACGGTCAGATCGACGCCCGCAGTTTCCTGAAGGATCTCCAGCGTCTTGCGCGACGTGCCGCACGCCGGGTTATGCCAGATCGTTGCGTGCATCACGCGCACCCACATGCCGTTTTGGCGGTCAGCGCGTCGATCGTCGCGGACGTGCCATAGGTCGTTGCTTCGCCCTGCGTCAGAAACGTCTCCCACACCACGCCCTGCGGATCGGTGATCCAGCTCTTTTCGGATTTGGCGTAGCAGCAGGTCGTTGCGCCTTCCTCGACCACCGGCGCATCGGCCTTGTCGAGCCGTGCGTACACTTCGGCGAGTTCGCTGGCATCCTCGACCTGGATGCCGAGATGTTCGACCCCGGCCTTCCCGCCACGCGCGGAAATCGCGAAATTGACGGTCGGATCGTCGAGCATCCACTTGGCGTAATCGGGCTTGAGCACCGTCGGCGCGGCGGCGAACAGGTTGGCGTAAAAGGCCACCGAGCGATCAAGATCATCGACCGCGACATGGACGTGCAGGCGCTTCATGCGGCATTCCTTTCGGGAGTAGCGGCGTCGGCGGCGGATACGCAACTGCCGCCGCCGCAGCAATTTTCGGTGAGATAGCCAACCAGCGCGTTCATCGCGGCAAAGTCGGCGGAATAGAGGATCGAGCGTCCCGCGCGCACTGTGCTGACGAGCCCGGCGCGTTCGAGCTGGGCGAGGTGGAAGGAAAGCGACGATGGCGCGACATCGAGTCGCGTCGCGATTACGCCGGCGGCGAGTCCCTCCGGCCCGGCTTCGACGAGCATACGAAAAGCCGCGAGCCGGTGTGATTGCGCGAGGGCGGCCAGTGCCGAGATAATATGGTCGGGATCAGTCATTTCGATATTTCCAATAATATCGAAACGAAGGCTCGTCAAGCGCCCGAGTGTGCGGATCGCAGGCCTACCTCGCCGGAAGCGCCGCCACGAACGCCGCAACATCGGCGGCACTTTGGTCGGCGCGCTCCTCCATCGGCAAATGGCCGGTGCCGGGATAGACGATCAGCCGGCTGCCGGGGATGCGCGCGCGGAGCCATTTGCCTGATGATAGCGGGATAAGCTGGTCCTTTTCGCCCCACAGGATCAGCACCGGCAGTTTCAGGGATGCGAGTTGTGCGTCGGTTGCGCTGTCGGGCTTGCGCGCGAAGCGGTCGAGCGTGGCCTCGCGGTTGCCGGGATAGCACAGCAATTCCCAATACCGATCGATCATCTTTGCATCGGCCAGCTTCGGATCGCCGAACACGCCGGGCAAGCTATCGGCGATCATGCTGCGCGGCGTGATTTGCGCGGCGATGTTGCGCAGTATCGGCATTCGCGCGATGCGAAAGGCGAGCGGTGCCTTGGCATTGCCCGGTTCGGGCTGGCCGACCGAATCGAGCAGCACGAGCGCGCGAACATGGTCGGGATGTGCCAGCGCATAATGCCACGCCACGCCGCCGCCCATCGAATTGCCCGCCAGCACAATATGATCCACGCCGAGCTTCGCGCGGATGCGATCGACCACGTCGACATAGGCGGCCGGGCTATAATCGCGCATCGGGCTCGCACCGGTCAGGCCGTGGCCGGGCAAATCCATCCGGATGATGCGGTACTGCTTGCCGAGCCGATCGACCCACGGCTCCCACGTCTGCAGCGAGGCGTTCGACCCGTGGACCAGCACCAGCGCCGGGGCATCGCGCGGTCCGGTGTCGCGCAGATGCACCGTCAGCCCACCGCCCAGATCGACGAATTGCGACGGCGGCGCGCCATATTTCGCGCGCATCGCCGCCGGATCGGTATCGGGCGTGCGGAACCACAGGAAGGCGATGACGCCAACCGTCACGATGCCAAGAACGATATAGCCCAAAACCCGCCAGCGCATTGCATCCCCTCCGGTTGGCCGTCCGCGTCCGGACTGGCTCTTGTCGAGAAGGTTGCCGGTTTAGGTGTCGCTGGCAAGCGGCGCGTTGGGGTGCCGTGCGCCGGATTGGTGCGGGGAAACACGTCCGCCGACTGTCCCCTTCACGGTTTCGCAGCGGGGCTAGGCGGCGCGGGCTGCTGCGGATATGATGACGGCATGATCCGCGCTTTCGCCAACGAGCACCGAATTAGCCGCCCAGCCTGATCCGGCAGGCTGGGTCTTGATCGGCTAATTTGACTGTACAGGTGATAGATGAAGCAAAATCTGGTGCGCGAGCGGCACGCGATGCTCGCGGGTATGACACCCGACCTTAAAGATGGCACTTACTTTTTCTGCACAACCAAGGACGTAACCGTCGCAGACGCGCTCTTGCATTGCAGTGTGGCGGTGTTTCGGGAGCACGAGGGCGTCGCGCTAGTCCTCATGGAGGATGATGCTCGTCACCACGGCTTCGACGTGTCCATGCCGATGCGCCGGATCGTGCTGGAGGTGTTTTCCGCGCTCGATGGTGTTGGCCTGACAGCTGGCGTCGCGACGGCGCTCGCGGATCATGGCATCCCCTGCAACATGATCGCAGCTTACCATCACGACAATGTGTTTGTCCCCGCGTCGATGGCGGAGCGCGCAATCAGCATCCTCCAAGACGTGCAGCGTGAGGCTGCATCCGCCGAAAGCTAGAAGGGTGCCCCGCGCGCGCTCGGTCAGCGCGCGCGGGGCCACGCCAAATCGCGCTCTGGTCGGACGCTGGAGGGCGGGTTAGCGCGTCAGATGACAATGCGGAGAGGTCGGCCCCCGGGCGCCAGGCCAGGGTCGACGGGGGTTGGCGCTTAGTCCTCCTGCCGCGCGAGCCACTCTTCGAGCCATTTGATCGTATAGTTGCCCGCGAGGAAATCGGGATCCTCGATCAGTGCCTGGTGCAGCGGGATCGTGGTTTTCATGCCATCGATCACGAATTCCTCAAGCGCGCGGCGCAACCGCCGGATCGCACCCTCGCGCGTGGTGCCGTAGACGATCAGCTTGGCGATCATCGAATCGTAGTACGGCGGTACGCGGTAACCCGCATACAGCCCGCTATCGACGCGCACGTTCATCCCGCCAGGCGCGTGGAACTGCTTCACCAGCCCGGGCGAGGGGGCGAAGGTGCGCGGGTCCTCGGCATTGATGCGGCATTCGATCGCGTGGCCGCGAAACTGCACATCTTCCTGGCGCAGCGTCAGCGGGTGCCCCTCGGCGATGCGGATTTGTTCGCGCACCAGATCGAGCCCGGTGATCGCCTCGGTCACGGGATGTTCGACTTGCAGCCGGGTGTTCATCTCGATGAAGAAGAACTCGCCATTTTCCCACAGGAACTCGATCGTGCCGGCCCCACGATAACCCATATCGGCCATCGCCTTGGCACAGATCCCGCCCATCCGCGCGCGGTCTTCCGCGCCGAGCACGGGAGAAGGTGCCTCCTCCAGCACCTTCTGGTGGCGGCGCTGGAGCGAGCAGTCGCGTTCGCCGAGGTGGATCGCATTACCTTGCCCGTCGCCGAACACCTGAAATTCGATATGGCGCGGGTTGCCGAGATATTTTTCGAGATAGACCGTCGCATCGCCGAACGCAGCCTTCGCCTCGCTCCCGGCTTGCTGCATCAGCGTCTCGAGGTCTGCCTCTGAGGTGCAGACCTTCATCCCGCGCCCACCGCCGCCCGATGCCGCCTTGATGATGACGGGATAGCCGGCCTCTGCGGCGATCGCCTTGGCTTCGGTGATATCGCTGATCGGTCCGGCCGAACCCGGCACCAGCGGCAGGCCGAGCGCCCCCGCGCTGCGTTTGGCTTCGATCTTGTCGCCCATCGTGCGGATATGTTCGGGCTTGGGTCCGACGAAGATGATGTCGTGCGCTTCGACGATCTCGGCGAACTTGGCATTTTCGCTTAAGAAACCATAGCCGGGGTGGATCGCATCGGCGCCCGAAATTTCGGCGGCCGAGATGATGTTGGGAATGTTGAGATAGGATTCGGTCGCCGATGGCGGCCCGATGCAGATCGCCTGATCGGCGAGCCGCACGTGCATCGCGTCGCTGTCGGCGGTCGAATGCACTGCGACCGTCTGGATGCCCATTTCGTGGCACGCGCGGTGGATGCGCAGCGCGATCTCGCCGCGATTGGCGATGAGGAGTTTCTTGATCTCGGCCATGTTACTCTACGACAACCAGCGGTTGGTCGAATTCGACCGGCTGGCCGCTGGTGACCAGCACCATCTTCACGACGCCAGCGGTGGGCGCGAGGATCGGGTTCATCACTTTCATCGCCTCGACGATCAACAGCGTGTCACCGGCTGCAACGGTGTCGCCGACGTTGACGAACGCCTTCGCCTCCGGGTTCGGCGAGAGGTAGGCCGTGCCGACCATCGGCGATTTCACCGCATTGGCCGTGGAGGGCGCGAGCGACGGCGATGCTGCGCCGAGCTCGGCCGGCGCGACCATCGGGGCTGCGACCGGCGCCGGCGCATATTGCACCGCTTGCGCGACTGCCGCTGCCTTGCGTGCGATGCGAATCTTGCGGCCGCCATCCTCGACCTCGATTTCGGTCAGACTGGTATCATCAAGCAATTGCGCGAGTTGGCGCACGAGATCGACGTCGATCCGCATTGCGTCCTGTTGTTTGTCTTCGGCCATGCGCCACATGCTCCCCTTATTCGGCTTCTGTCCTGTCAGAGACGCGCCGCGGCTTCAAGCGCCAGCAGATAGGAAAGCGCGCCAAAACCGCTGATCGTGCCGTGCGCGACGGGGGATATACGGCTGATATGGCGAAAGGTTTCGCGCGCGTGCGGGTTGGAAAGATGGACTTCGATCACCGGGGTGCGGATCGCCTTGATCGCGTCATAGAGCGCGATCGACGTGTGCGTGAACGCGCCGGCGTTGAGGATCACTGCCTTGGCCGGGAGCGCTTGTGCCTCGTGCAGCCAGTCGATCAAATGCCCTTCGTGATTGGATTGGCGCAAGTCGATCGCAAGGCCCATCGCCTGCGCCCGATCTTCCAACTGCCCGGCAATGTCGTCGAGCGTGTCGTGCCCGTAAATCTCCGGCTCGCGCGTGCCGAGCAGGTTGAGGTTCGGGCCGTTGAGGACGAAGATCGTGTCGGTCATTTCGGGCTTTCGGTTGACGGCGTCCGTCCCTACCTACCCGTTCGTGTCGAGCGAAGTCGAGACACCGGCGCGAGGTGTCTCGACTTCGCATCGAGCTAACGTCATGGGAACGTGATGCACACTGACCATTCCCTCTCGATCCAGGTCAATGGCGAGCCTCGCCGCGTGCGCGCGGGCACGAGCCTGGCCGATCTTGCCGCCGATCTCGGCCTCGCGCCTGAAAAGGTCGCGGTCGAGCGCAATCTGTCGGTCGTGCCGCGCTCGACGCTGGCGCAAGTGCTGGTCGAGGATGGCGATGAAATCGAGATTGTCCACTTTGTCGGCGGCGGCTGATTCGTGCTGTGCTCCTGCGCAGGCAGGAGCCTAGGGTATCGTGCGTTGCGCTGGCCGCCTGGGTTCCTGCCTTTGCAGGAACACAAAAATGAACATGGAATTTCAAATGAATATCGCCACTCCCATCGTCGCCTCCGATACTTGGACCGTCGCAGGCCGTACGTTCCGCTCGCGCCTGATCGTCGGCACGGGAAAGTACAAAGATTTCGCGCAGAATGCCGCTGCGCTTGAGGCATCGGGGGCAGAAATCGTCACCGTCGCGGTGCGCCGCGTCAACGTCAGCGACCCGAACGCGCCGATGCTGACCGACTTCATCGACCCCAAGAAGGTCACCTATCTCCCCAACACCGCCGGCTGTTTCGATGCCGAATCGGCGATTCGCACGCTTCGGTTGGCGCGCGAGGCGGGCGGCTGGGATCTGGTGAAGCTCGAAGTGCTGGGCGAGGCGCGCACGCTGTACCCCGACATGGTCGAGACGCTGCGCGCGACCGAGATCCTCGCCAAGGAGGGCTTTCTGCCGATGGTCTATTGCGTCGACGATCCGATCGCGGCGAAGCGGCTGGAAAATGTCGGCGCGGTCGCGATCATGCCGCTCGGCGCGCCGATCGGATCGGGCCTCGGTATCCAGAACCGCGTGACGATCCGCCTGATCGTCGAGGGCGCAAGCGTGCCGGTGCTGGTCGATGCTGGCGTCGGCACCGCGTCAGAAGCGGCGCAGGCGATGGAACTCGGCTGCGACGGCGTCTTGATGAACACGGCAATTGCCGAAGCCAAGGACCCGGTGATGATGGCCGCCGCGATGAAGGCGGGCGTAGAGGCAGGGCGGCTTGCGTATCTGGCCGGGCGGATGGGCCGGCGGATGTATGCGGACCCTTCAAGTCCCTTGGCGGGGCTGATTTGAGCAGCGCGGCATTTTTCGTGTAACCGTCGCGGCCGTTTGGCCGTACAGACCGGTATATGCTCCGCTGCCTCGCACGCTTGATCTGCCTGACGCTCGTTATCGGTCTGGTCGTGCCGATGGCGCCGGTCGCGGCGGCCCCGATGCGCCATTCCGCGCCGATGACGCCCGATTGCGCCACGCCGAATCTGTGCTGCGACACCGGCGCGCCGTGCGCGGTGACTTGCACCGACCGCTGTCTGGCGACGATGCCGACTGGCGTCGTGGTGCCATCGCGCGCCGCTCGCTCCGTTCGGCCGATCGGTCGATTGAGCGCTGGCCTTACAGCGTACCATTCGACGCCTGAGCCGCCGGTCCCGCGGCTTTCCTGAGATTGCCTGGTTTCAAACGCACTTCTCAAAGGAAAACATCATGGTTCGTATCGTAAAATTTGGCGTCGTCGGCTTGCTGTTCAGCGCGACCTCCGCCTTTGCCGCAGCCCCCGCCGCGGTCGTCGCGGCAGTATCGAGCGCGTGCTGCGTGATCGGCGTATGTTGCGGCCTGCCGTGCTGTGACGGCATGACCGGGATGGCGATGTAATCTGCCATCAGGGGCGTCGGGCGCAGGCGCGACGCCCCTTCTTTGGATAAGGGCAGGATCGATGTTCCGGCTGTTCAGCATTGCGATTGCGACATGTCTCCTGTGTGCTTGCAGCGCAGCCTCTCCGGGCAACACTGCGGCGCCTGCGTTCGTCGCACCATCATCGGCCATGATGCTCAAAGCCGCCGATAGCGTGACGGTCTATGCCCGGCTCTACCCGGCCGAGAGTCCCAAGGCCGTCGTCCTGCTGTTCCACCAGGCGGGATCGAGCAAGGACGAATATGCGGCGATCGCGCCGCGTCTGGTTGCGGCCGGCTATAGCGCGCTGGCGATCGATCAGCGTTCGGGCGGGGGGCTGTACGGCCCCAATGAAACCGCCGCGCATGTTTCGGGCAAGCCCGACTATCTCGCGGCCGCGCAGGATTTGCAGGCGGCGGTCGATTGGGGGATCGCGCAGAAGCTGCCGCTGGTAATTTGGGGAAGCAGTTATTCGTCGTCATTGGTCTTTCCGCTCGCGGTCAAGAATGCGGGCAAGATCAGGGGCGTGCTGGCTTTTTCTCCCGGCGAGTATTTCGATGACAAGCATCTGGTCGAGGCTGCCGCTGCGCGCGTGACGGTACCGGTGTACATTACGTCCTCCCCTGATCCGGAGGAGGTCGCGGCGGCCAAGGCGATTGCCGATGCGGTGCCGTCGGGACTGGCGACGCGCTACGTCCCGACCGCGGGCGTTCACGGTTCTTCAACCCTGATCGCCGCCAAGGACCCCAAGGGTGCCGAGACCAATTGGCTGCCGGTGCTGTCGTTTCTGCGGAAAGTCGCGCCGTAAAAAAGCGTTCGGACACGCCACAAGGCGGAACCGCGCAGACTTTCGGCCGTTCTTTACCGCATGAGTAGGAGATGCCGGATCGCGGTATCGCTCGGGACGGAAAGGATATTTTCCATGGGTGAACTCGTCGACAAGATCAAAGGCAACGTCAACGAAGCGGTTGGCAAGGCCAAGCAGCATAGCGACAATCCCGACACGCAGGCCGATGGCGCCGCGCAGGAAGTGAAGGGCAAGGCCCAGCAGACCGCCGGCAAAATCAAGGGCGCGCTCGGCGACGATATCTGAGCCGAAAGCCTGAGATTTCAGAAGGGCCGCACCGTTATTTCGGTGCGGCCTTTTTTGCGTTTGCCGTCACCGCGCTGAGCGTCGTACCGGCGGTGATCTGCTCGATATCGGTCTTCAGGTGGAGCAAGCGAACCCCCGGCTGCGCCATCGCGCGGGCGAGCGATGGCGCGAAGTCGGCGGTCGTCTCGACCGTTTCCGCCCAGCAGCCATAGGCGCGGCCGAGTGCGGCGAAATCGGGGTTCTGTAACCGCGTGCCGCTGACGCGATCGGGATATTCACGCTCCTGATGCATGCGAATCGTGCCGTAGCCGCTGTTGTCGATCACCAGCACCAGCATGTTCGCGCCGTGCGCGACAGCGGTCGCGAGTTCCTGCCCGTTCATCAGGAAACACCCGTCGCCCGCCAGCGCGACAACGGTGCGGTCCGGGTGGCGAAGTGCTGCCGCAGTGGCGGCGGGGACGCCGTAGCCCATCGCGCCAGCGGTTGGGGCGAGCTGCGTGCCCGGTCCGGCGTAGCGCCAGTAACGGTGCCACCAGCCGCTGTAATTCCCCGCGCCGTTGCAGATGATGCTGTCGGCGGGAAGCTGCTCGCGCATCGCGGCGACGCATTGGCCGAGGTCCAGGGTTACGCCGTCGCGGGGGGCAGGAGTGGACCAGGCGAGGTATTCGGCGTGGGCTTCGGTGCCGCTCGTCCATTTGGGCCACGGCACCTCCCACCCTTCCATCATATACGAGAACTCTCGCATCCCGGCGCAGATTGCCACATCACACTCATACGTACGGTTAAGTTCGTCGGGATCAGGGTGGACGTGAATAAGTAGCTGGTCAGGATGAATTGGGGTAATCAAGGTATAGCCGTCTGTAGTGGCCTCCCCCAGCCGCGGGCCTACGATTAGAAGTAAGTCAGCATCTTTAATCCGCTTCACCAACGCCGGATTGGGACCGTATCCCAAATTACCTGCATAGACCGAAGACTGGTTAGGGATCGCATCTTGCCGCCTAAACGCTGCAATCGTCGGTATTCCCAGACGCTCCGACCACCGACCGAAGTGGTTTGCAGTCCATGAGTCCCAACCCGCACCACCGACGATTGCGACTGGTGCTTTCGCATCTTGCAGATGATCCAGTAGGCTAGCGATCGGGGTTGAGCAGAAGTTCTGTGCGACCCTACCCACCCAATTCCGATCCACCGCCACCACCTCGTCCAAAAGCATATCCTCGGGCAACGCCAGCACCACCGGCCCCGGCCGCCCGCTCATCGCGACGTTCCAGGCGCGCGCGATATACTCGGGGATGCGGCGGGCATCGTCGATCTTGGCGGCCCATTTGGCTACGGGCGCGAACATCGCGGGGAAATCGATTTCCTGAAACGCCTCGCGGTCCTTCGTGCCGCGGTCGACGTCGCCGATGAACAACACCATCGGCTGGCTGTCCTGCATCGCGACGTGGACGCCGATGCTCGCATTGGTCGCGCCCGGCCCGCGCGTGACGAAGGCCACGCCCGGCCGCCCGGTCATTGCGCCATCGGCGCACGCCATAAAGCCGACGCCGCCCTCCTGCCGACACACGACGAGGTCGATCTCGGGCGTGTCGTGCAGCGCGTCGAGCACCGCGAGGAAGCTCTCGCCGGGGACGGTGAAGATGCGGTCGCAGCCTTGCGCGACGAGCTGATCGACGAGGATACGCCCGCCGGTGCGGGGGAGGGGGGAGGTGGTCATGGCCGGTTTCTAGCGGGGGTTGGTGGGCTTGGGTAGCGTCTAGCCTTGCGCTTCACCTCCCTCCACCCCGGCGAAAGCCGGGGCCCAGTAGCGGAGGTGGAGGTTATCGGGCGCGGCGCTCGAACTGCCAAGCTGCGCAACTGGGCCCCGGCCTTCGCCGGGGTGGAAGGAGCTGGCGTGAAACGTCGGAAATTCTTACAAAGCCCTGCTACTGCCGAACGCGTTAACCACCGAATCCTGCAGAAATCCGCGCCCCACCTAAACTGGCACGCCGCGTGCTATATAGAGAGCACGCCGAGCGGTAATCGCTTCAGCAGGGCGGGCCAGCGCTTTCAGTCTCGCGCAGACCCGCCCGACCCGGCCTCTCAATCAGCCTTCGCCACCCCGCTGTCCGCGAACAGCGTCGCGAGCTCGCCGCTTTCGTACATTTCCATCATGATGTCCGATCCGCCGACGAATTCGCCCTTCACATACAGCTGGGGGATCGTCGGCCAGTCGGAGAATTGCTTGATTCCCTGGCGCACGCCCTGATCCTGCAGCACGTCGACGCTGTCGAATTCGGCGCCCAGATGGTTGAGGATCGCCACCGCGCGGCTGGAAAAGCCGCATTGCGGGAAGAGCGGGCTGCCCTTCATGAAAAGCAATACGTCGCTCTTGCCGACGATCTCGGCGATGCGGACCTGGTCTGGATCGGTGCTCATTACATTACTCCTGAGGTACGGCGGTGGAGAGTTGCAGCGCGTGGAGCACGCCGCCCATCCGGTCGCCAAGTGCTGCATAGACCGCGCGTTGCTGTTTCAGCCGGGGCAGGCCGCGAAAACTCTCGGCGGTGACGAGCGCTGCCCAATGGTCGCCGTCACCCGCCAGATCGGTCATTTCGACCGTCGCATCGGGAATGCCCGCCACGATCAGCGCGACGATGTCATCGCCAGCCATCGGCATTATTCGGAACTCATCAATTGGCGGCGCGCCTCGACCGTCTGATCCTCGATCGCACGGCGAATCGCGGCTTCGTCGATCGTCACGCTCGCCGCGGTCAAATCGCTGACGAGCTTGCGGATCACGTCCTCGTCGCCGGCTTCCTCGAAATCGGCCTGGACGACGGCGGTCGCATAGGCGTCGGCTTCTTCCTTGGTCAGGCTCATCAACCCGGCCGCCCATTGCCCGAGCAACCGGTTGCGGCGCGCGGTAATACGGAAGGCGATCTCCTCGTCGCGGGCGAATTTGGTTTCGAAGGCGCGCTCGCGATCGTCGAAGGTGGTCATATGCGGTCCCCTTGGGCCAATTCAAATGTCACGCCTGAGATAAGCGCGCGCGACCGGCTGCGCAACGCCCCGCGCGCTCCGACGGCAAAACCAATGCGTCATCATCCAAAATGACCGATCGAGCGTAGCTGAATTGGCGCGAGCGGTTATAGACCGGGATCGACCAGCCTTTTGGGATGTTACCGCAAGCATGGCGACAGTGCCCGAACGACCGACGCCCAACCGTTTCTTTCGCCGCAGCGACGAGGCCGACTTCGCGCATTCGCTGCCCGAGGCGCACCGGACGCTGAAGGTGTGGGAAACGGGCGATGCCGCGCGGCCGCGCTGGCGGCAGTGGCTGGGCTTTGCCGGGCCGGGGTTCATGGTCTCGGTCGGCTATATGGACCCGGGCAATTGGGGGACCGATCTCGCCGGCGGCAGCCAGTTCGGTTACGCCCTGCTGTGGGTCATCCTCGCCTCGAACCTGATGGCGATCTTCCTGCAAATCCTCTGCGCGCGGCTCGGTATCGTCACCGGGCGTGACCTCGCGCAATCGTGCCGCGATTATTACGCAAAGCCCGTCGCGATCGCTTTGTGGCTGCTGTGCGAGGTCGCGATCATCGCGTGCGATTTGGCCGAGGTCGTCGGCTCGGCGGTCGCGCTCAATCTGCTGCTCGGCATTCCCTTGGTGTGGGGGGTGATCGTCACCGGACTCGACGTGCTGCTGCTGCTGCTGTTGATCAACCTTGGCTTCCGCAAGATCGAGGCGGTGGTGATCGCGCTCGTCACCACGATCGCGGCGTGCTTTGCCTATACCATCTATCTCGCCAAGCCCGATTGGAGCGCGGTGGCGTTGGGGGCAATCACGCCGGACATCCCGAATACCGCGGCATTGCTGGTGTCGCTCGGTATCCTCGGCGCGACGGTGATGCCGCACAATCTCTATCTCCACTCCTCGATCGTGCAGACCCGCGCGTTCGGCAGCGGCAAGCGTGACGTCAAGGCGGCGCTGGCCTTCAACACCGTCGATACCGTGCTCGCGCTGGGTGCGGCGTTCTTCGTCAATGCCGCGATTCTCGTGCTCGCCGCCGCCGTCTTCTGGCGCAGCGGCGTGGTGGTCGACGATCTGCGGCAAGCGCATGAATTGCTGCGCCCCGCGCTCGGCGGCGTGGCGGCGACGGCGTTCGCGGTGGCGCTGCTCGCCTCGGGCCAGTCGAGCACGATCACCGGCACGCTCGCCGGGCAGATCGTGATGGAGGGATTCCTGCGTATCCGCATCGCGCCGTGGCTGCGGCGGCTGGTGACGCGCGGCATCGCGATCGTGCCGGCGCTGGTGGCGATCTCGGCGACCGGCGGCAAGGATACGGTCGAACTGCTGGTGATCAGCCAGGTCGTGCTGTCGATGCAGCTCCCCTTTGCGATCTTCCCGCTGATGATGGTGACGAGTTCGCGGGCGCGGATGGGGGAGTATGCCAATCCGTGGTGGGTGAAGGTGCTGGGCTATGCAATCTGCACGGTGATCGCGGGGCTCAACGTGTATCTGCTGTGGCAGACGATCGGGCCGGTTTGGGTGTGTGCGATTGCGGCGGTAATGCTGGGGTTTGCGGCCTATGTGCGGTTTGGGTGGAAGGCCCCGGCGCATCGCCCGGCCGGTGCCTGATTAGCGGCGCGGATAGCCGAAGCGACTGCTTTCGAAGGACACGATCGCACCGGCATTGTCGCCCAGCGGGATCTCCGCGATCCCGTACATCGCGCGCGCGCCACCCGAGCCGATCATCACGCCCACTTCGCCGTGAATGCCGCGGCCGAGCCGCTCCGACGCAGGATCCTCGCCGCGCGCCAAGGCGGCGCTTTCGGGAGTCGCCGAATCAAGGATCGCGGCGCGCTCGGCATCACTGATCCGGCGAACATCCGGTTCGGCGTGGGTCCTCGCGGGTTGCTGCGTCGCGAGCACAGGCTGGGCCGACTGCGCAGAGACAGCCGTCCAAGACATGGCCGTCGCCAAGCAGGCCAGGATGAACGGTGCGGCGCGGAAGCGCGAGGGCGGCAAGCGGATCATGCCTTGCTATAGGCGCGAACCGCCTGACCGCACAATGAACGGAGTACGACGCCTACTTCGCCACCTCTACCACCAATTTTCCGATCGCGCCGCGTGCCGCCATCTTGGCGATCGCCTTGCCGCCATCCTCGAACGCGAAGGTTTCGGTGACGCGCGGATTGATCTTGCCGTCTTTCCAAAGGCGAAATAGGCGGTCGATGTGCGCGCGGTTCGCCTCCGGGTCGCGTGCGGCAAACGCGCCCCAGAACACGCCGCACACGTCGCACGACTTGAGCAGCGTCAGGTTGAGCGGCAGGCGCGGGATGCCGGCCGGGAAGCCGACGACGAGATAGCGCCCCTCCCATCCGATCGAACGCAGCGCCGGCTCGGCATAATCGCCGCCGACCGGATCGTAGATCACGTCATAGCCCTTCTTGCCGCCCGCCGCCTTGAACTGCTCGGCGAGCGCCTTGGACTGGTCCTTGTCGAACGGCGCGCGGGCATAGACGATCGTATCGTCCGCTCCCGCGTCGCGCGCGGCCTGCGCCTTTTCCTCGGACGAGACGGCCGCGACGACGCGCGCCCCGAACGCCTTGCCGAGTTCAATCGCCGCAAGCCCGACGCCACCCGCCGCGCCGAGCACCAGCAAGGTCTGCCCCTCGGCGAGATGCCCGCGGTCGAGCAAAGCGTGGATCGTCGTGCCGTAAGTCAGCAGCAGCGCGGAGCCCTCGGCGAAGCTCCGCCCCTCGGGCAAGCGGAACAGAGCGGCGGCGGGCAGCGCGATCTTCTCGACCAGCCCGCCTGAACCCGTCGTCGCAATAACGCGGTCGCCGACCGCCCAATCGGTCACGCCGTCCCCGACGCTCTCGATCACGCCCGAGATCTCGCTGCCCGGCGCGAACGGGCGCGGCGGCTTGAACTGATATTTGTCCTCGATGATCAGCACGTCGGGATAATTGATCGAGCACGCCTTGACCGCAACCACGACCTGGCCCGGACCTGCCACAGGATCGGGCAGGTCATCGAGGACTAGAGTTTCAGGTCCGCCCGGTGCTTTCGACAGAAGTGCCCGCATATGCCCGTTCTCCGCTCATCCACGGCCGGTGCGTTGCTACCCCGGCTTCGTATTTCGAAATCTGGGTATCCCTTGCCAGTGTCAGGCCGACCTCGTCCAGCCCTTCCATCAGGCATTGGCGGCGGAATGCGTCGAGTTCGAAGGCGAAGCGGTCCTGAAACGGGGTGGTGACCGTCATCGTCTCCAGATCGACGCTGATCGGCTGGTCTTGCGCGACCTCAAGCAGACGATCGATCGCGTCCTGCGGGAGGACAACGGTGACAATGCCGTTCTTGAACGCATTGCCCGAGAAAATGTCGGAAAAGCTCGGCGCGATCACCGCCTTGATCCCCATGTCGCCGAGCGCCCAGGCGGCATGTTCGCGGCTCGACCCGCAGCCGAAATTGTCGCCCGCGATCAGGATCGGCGATCCGGCATAGCGCGGATCGTCGAAGATATTGGCGGGATCGGCGCGGACCGTCTCGAACGCGCCCTTGCCAAGCCCTTCGCGCGTGATCGTCTTGAGCCAGTGCGCGGGGATGATGACGTCGGTATCGACGTTCTTCTGCCCCCACGGATAGGCCTTGCCCGAGACTTGGGTGACGGGGTCCATCAGTCTGCCCAGTTCGGAAAGGCGGGCAATTTGGCGATGTCGCGCGGGTCGTGCTGGATGATCACGGTCGCTTTCAGGTTTTTGGCCAGTCCCTTGAAGCGCTCGATCGCGGCGATACTGTCGGCGCGGTTGGTGTTGAAGCCAGGCACGCCGTCGCTGTCATAATTCTCCCGAAAATGCGCGACGTCGCCGCTCAGCAGCACGTTCCCCATACCTGCCAGATGCACGAGCAGACCGTGATGCCCCGGCGTGTGTCCCGGCAAATCGAGCATCGTGACGCTGCCGTCGCCGAACACGTCCTTGTCGCCGCTGACGGGCACCGACTTGGCCGTTCCGTCGATCCACGGCGCGAGCGGTACCTTGCTGGTGCCAGGCTCGCCCGCCTTCAACGCATCGAAATCACCCTTGCCGATCAGCAGAGTCGCGCCGGGAAAGGCCGCGGCCTGGCCGATATGGTCGAAATGGTAATGGCTGATGCCGATCATCGAAATTTGCTCGGGCTTGATGCCGACGGCTGCGAGCTGCTCGACGAGCGTGGCGGTTACGGTCGCGTCCATCGGGGCCTTGGGGTCGATCGGCTTACCCTTCATCGCGGCGGGCAGGCCGGTGTCCCACAGCATGTACGCGTCGCCATGCTTGATCAAATAACAGCTCGCGGTCAGCCGCTTGCTTTGCCCGACATACGCACGCGTGTCGGAGAATTGGTCGAGATCGTTCGCGGCGACGGTGCCGCAGTCGAGCCGCATCAGTTTAACTGGTACGGCGGGCTTTGGCGCGGCGGTCTGTGCGGTGAGGGCAGTGGCGGCAAGTGCGGCGAACAGCAGCTTCTTCATGACAAATCTCCCCTGGGTCGCCCCGCGCAATAGCCGCCCGCCGGGCGCGCGCCCACGTTTATTTGGCGGCGATGACGATCGGTTTGGAATTGGCCGTGGCGGCATAGGCGGCGATGCCGCTCAACACGGTGCCGAGCACCAGCAGAACCAGAACGCGTTTCATAAGCTATCCCCCCCAGGACCCGACATCAGATCACGCACATCGCTCAGCCGACCCGTGACGGCAGCGGCCGCCGCCATTGCGGGCGAAACCAGATGCGTGCGCGCACCTGGCCCTTGCCGTCCGACGAAGTTCCGGTTCGACGTGGACGCACAGCGTTTGCCCGGCGGTACCTTGTCCGGGTTCATCGCGAGGCACATCGAGCAGCCCGGCTCGCGCCAGTCGAACCCGGCGGCGAGGAAGATGCGGTCGAGTCCCTCGGCCTCGGCCTGGCGCTTGACCAAACCCGATCCGGGAACGATCATCGCGTGCATCCCCGGCGCGACATGGCGGCCGTTGGCGACGGCAGCGGCGGCGCGGAGGTCCTCGATGCGGCTGTTGGTGCAACTGCCGATGAACACATAATCGACCGCGA
The DNA here is from genome assembly GCF_014636175.1 of Sphingomonas psychrolutea. GTDB lineage: Bacteria > Pseudomonadota > Alphaproteobacteria > Sphingomonadales > Sphingomonadaceae > Sphingomonas > Sphingomonas psychrolutea. The sequence goes on from NZ_BMDW01000011.1 coordinate 88,905, forward strand.
CGTCCTGCATCGCGGTGCCGGGGGTGAGGCCCATATAATCGAGCGATTTGCGCGCGGCATCGCGCTTGGCCGGATCGGCGAAACTGTCGGGATCGGGCACGAAACCGGTGATCGCGACTACATCCTCGGGGCTGGTGCCCCAGGTCAGTTGCGGCGCGATGTTGGTCGCATCGAGCGTTACCAGCGCGTCATAGCGGGCGTTCGCATCGCTCGGTAGCGTGCGCCAATAGGTGACGGCTTGCTCCCAATCCTCGCCTTTGGGCGCCATTGGCCGACCCTTCAGATACGCGAAGGTCGTCTCGTCGGGCGCGACCAGGCCAGCGCGCGCGCCACCCTCGATCGACATATTGGCAATGGTGAGCCGCCCCTCGATCGACATCGCGCGGATGATCGATCCGGTATATTCCAGGACGTGGCCGGTGCCGCCGGCCGCGCCGATTTTGCCGATGATCGCGAGGATCACGTCCTTCGGGCTGACCCCGAAGCCGAGCGTGCCGTCGACGCGCACTTCCATCGTCTTCGACTGGCCGAGCAGCAATGTCTGCGTGGCAAGGACATGCTCGACCTCGCTCGTGCCGATCCCGAAGGCGAGCGCGCCGAGCGCGCCATGCGCCGAGGTATGGCTGTCGCCGCACACCAGCGTCGTGCCGGGCAGCGTGAAGCCCTGCTCCGGGCCGACGACATGGACGATGCCCTGTTCAGGCGCGGCTGCATCGATATAGTCGATGCCGAAATCGGCAGTGTTGCGCTCCAGTGCGTCGAGCTGCGCGGCACTTTCCGCATCGGCGATCGGCACGCGGTTCCCGCCAGCATCGCGCCGCTTTGTCGTCGGCAAATTATGATCGGGCACGGCCAGCGTCAGATCGGGGCGTCGCACTGCGCGGCCATGCGCGCGCAAACCCGAAAAGGCCTGCGGGCTGGTCACTTCATGGACGAGATGCCGGTCGATATAAATCAGGCACGTCCCATCGTCGCGACGTTCGACGACATGGTCGTCCCAGATTTTTTCGTACAAAGTGCGCGGGCGAATGGCCATGCGCGCGCCTTAACCGAAGGTTGCGCCAACGCAAAGCGTAACGTGGCGATTATTGCGTAATGATGGGCGAGATATAGTCGGCGTCGTGCGTAAAGGGCAACGGCAACCCGTCGCGCAGCGCGCGCAGGATCGCGGCGAAATCGGTCTGCGCGCGGAAGCCGAGCAGCTGTTCGGCGCGGCGGGCGTCATAAACCCGGTCGATCGTGGCGGGCAGCGTCCAGCCGCGTGTCGCATAAAGCGCGGCGGCGTCGGGGAAGTGATGCGCGATGACGGCCGCCGCGTCGTATTTCAGGGCAGCAGTCTCGTCCCGCGCAAAGGGCGTCGGTGCCGAGACGATGAAGGTGCCCGTGCCGATCTCGGCCATCCGCTCGAGCGCGACGATGTGCGCCGCGGCGGCATCCTCGACGGTCAGCCGGCGGTGGAGGAACTCGTTGGCCTTCATATTCTCGCCCGCGAGGCTGCGGTGCGTGTCGTCATCCTCGGGAAAGAAGCGCGCGGTGCGCAGCACCAGCACCGGCAGGCCGTGCTCGGCATGAAACAAGCGGCAGAGCTGTTCGGCCGCGAGCTTGGTCACGCCGTAGATGTTGCGCGGCTCAAGCGGGGCGAGCGTTTCGTCGATCCATACCGCCTCGGCGGCGCGCGCTTCGCGGATCGCGGTCGAGATCATCAGCGACGTCGTCGAGGTGAACACCATCCCTTTCGCCCGGTGCGCGATCGCCGCTTCGAGCACATTGAGCGTACCGGACACATTGACGTCGATAAAGGCCTGCGCGGGATAGCGCGCGATGTCGGGCTTGTGGAGCGCGCCGCTGTGGATGACGGCTTCGATCCGGCGCTCACTGAACAGCCGGTCGATCAGCGCGCGATCAGCCACGCTGCCGATCGTGTCGGTGAAGGCACCCGGCGCGACATCGAGCCCCGTCACCGTGTGCCCGGCATGGCGCAACATCGGCGCGAGAAAGCGGCCCAGCCATCCTGACGACCCGGTGAGCAAGACGCGCATCGTTACCGCGCCGCGAGTGACCGGTTGAAGAACGCAACGCTGTCTGCGAGCGCCGGGGAACGACCGCGGAACGGGACCGAGAGTGCCATGACCACGCCCTCATGCGTCTGGTTCGGATAGTTTATCAGTTCCACCCGCCCCCCCAACGTCTTCAGCCGTGCCGCCAGATGGATCGCATTGCGCGGGCGCACGGTGGTGTCGGCGGTGCCGGTAACGAGCAGCATCGGCGGCGCATCGGCGCGGGCGAAGGTAATCGGCTGCGTCATCGCCGGATCGGCGGCACCCTTGAACGCGTCGCGCGCACTGTCCGAGGTCCAGGGGTAAAAATCATACGGCCCGCACAAGGGGGCGGCAGCCTTTACGATGCGCGGATCGACGCCGACCGCCTTGAGCCAGCGCTGGTCGAGCGTCAGCATCGCGACGGTGTACGCGCCCGCTGAATGCCCCGACAGGACGATCTGCGCCGGATCGCCGCCGAATTCGCCGATATGGTCGCGCGTCCATTTCACCGCGTCGGCACCGTCCTGCAGCATCGCCGGAAACCGGATTTGCGGGACCTTGCGATAATCCGGCACGACGACCACGAACCCTGCCTTGGCAAAGGCGCGCGCGGCGAACCCATAGGCACGCCGATTCCCCTTATACCAGCCGCCGCCATACCAAAAGATCACGACCGGGCGCTTCACCACGGGCCCCACAGGACGCCACACGTCGAGCGTCTGGCCGTTGCTGCCGAACGCCAGGTCCTTGCCGATCCGCGAGACTCCGCTGCCGCCGCCCATCACCTTGTCGAGGAAGCTGAGCAAACCTGGGGGCGAGGTCAGCGCCGCGGCGGATCCCAGGCTCACCATCACCAGCAGGACACAGGCGACAATGATCCGGCGGGTCAAGCGAGATACTTTGCGGTCGTCTTCGCGGCGAGTTCGTCGGCAGTGACGCCGGGGGCCATTTCGATCAAGCGGAACGGCGCGGCGTGGTCGGGGCGCTGGAACACCGCCAGATCGGTGATGATCATGTCGACGACGTTCTTGCCCGTCAGCGGCAGCGTACAGGCCGGGATGAATTTTGGGTCGCCGTTCTTCGACGTATGTTCCATCACGACGATGATCCGCTTGACGCCTGCGACCAAATCCATCGCGCCGCCCATGCCCTTGATCATCTTGCCCGGAATCATCCAATTGGCGATGTCGCCATTCTCGGCGACTTCCATCGCGCCGAGCACGGTCAAATCGATATGCCCGCCGCGGATCATCGCGAAACTGTCGGCGCTGCTGAAATAGGCGCTTTGCGGCAATTCGCTGATCGTCTGCTTGCCGGCGTTGATCAGATCAGCATCCTCTTCGCCCGCAAGCGGGAACGGGCCGATGCCGAGCATGCCGTTTTCGGACTGGAGCGTAACCTCGACGCCCGGCGGGATATGGTTGGCGACGAGCGTCGGAATGCCGATGCCGAGGTTGACGTAAAACCCGTCCTGCAATTCACGCGCAGCACGCGCCGCCATTTCGTCGCGAGTCCAAGCCATCAATGGATATCCTTGTTCGGTAGGTAGCTGATGATGCCGTCGTCATCTGAGTCGGGGGCATCTTCGGAGTCGAGCTGATGCCCCGGATCGGTCGGATTGCCCCGTTCGGCGTCGAGGCCCTCCCAGATGCGGGCCTCGGCCTCGGCTTCGCTGATCCCGGTGGCCTGCGCATAAGCACGTGCGCCGTGGCGAACGACATCGACCAACGCGATGCCGAGCGCAAACGGATCGGCCCCGATCGGCACCGGGTTGATGAAGCACGTCGTCGGCCCGTCCTTGGTCGCCCAGACACGCAGGAATTCGCGGGCACCGCCAAGCATCCCGGCATAGCGTCGCAAGTCGATCGGGGTCGGTTTCTTCATGGCGTCGACTCCGTCGGGGGGCCCGTCGGGCGCCAGCGTTTGTCAGCGGGGAAAATGTCGTCGATCCCGCCCTTCAGCGCGGTGCCGTAAACCGGATTTGGCAGCGTGTACCAGCCCGCGCCGAAGGTCGGAACCAGCGGTTCGCTGAGCACTGCGGCGCGACGGGCAGCCGGGGTCAGGCCAGCGTTGAACAGGTCGCTGAAATCGCCGAGCTGATCGCCGCCCATCGCGACCACGCAATATTGCGCGGCGATCGTCGCGCGGCGGCCGTCCTTCTTGCTGCCCATCGCGTCGTCGCCGGAGAGATACAGCGTCTCGCCGTGAATTGCCGGGCCGAGGCCCGCCCCCTCGATTGCGGCGCGCGTCGCATCGGCATTGGCGGTGGAGCGGTTGGTGTTGAAAATAACGGTCACGCCCATTTGGCGGATCACGCCGAGCGCGCGGACCGACCCCGGGGTGGCGCTAACCTTCGATGCGCCGGTGCGCTCCCACGCTTGCCAGCGCCTTTCGTCATAGGCGCGGCCGGGGTGGGCGGAATCGTCATATTCGAAGCCGAGATTGAGCAATACGGTTTCATCGACGTCGAATACGACCGCTTTGGGCTTGGTGCCGCAGGGCACCCATTTCGGCGCGGCGAGCGTGGCGTCGGGGGCGAGGACGACCGAGTCCTGCGGTGTCGCCGCGACCTGGCGCGCGACGTAAGAGACGATGCTGCGCCACGTCTGCTGCGATGCGGCGGCGGCTTCGCCCGAGCCGTAGAGATATTGCATGCCCGCGGGGACGGTGGGGGCGGGGGTGGCGATTGCGGCTGGCGGCGGCGTGGCGGTGCAAGCGGAAAGCGTCAGTGCAGCGAAGAGCAAGCCCCTCCCCTTCAGGGGAGGGGTTGGGGTGGGGCGGTGCAACAAAAGCAATCGACGGGCTTGCCGATATGGCCCCACCCCCAACCCCTCCCCCGAAGGGGAGGGGCTTAAGAAGCGCAAGTCGATCACGCCGCCTCGCGCACCGTGCGGAATTCGATCTTCTTGTCGTAGGGCGCGCCGAGGATCAGGCGCTGGACGTAGATGCCGGGCAAATGGATGCAGTCGGGATCGAGCGATCCGACCGGCACGATTTCCTCGACCTCGGCCACGCATACCTTGCCCGCAGTCGCCATCGGCTGATTGAAATTGCGCGCGGTCTTGCGGAAGATCAGGTTGCCGCTTTCATCCGCCTTCCAGCCCTTGATGATCGCGAGATCGGCGCGGATGCCGCGTTCGAGGATATAGTCCTCGCCGTCGAAGTTTTTCACTTCCTTGCCCTCGGCAACCAGCGTGCCGACGCCGGTCTTGGTGTAGAAACCGGGAATGCCAGCGCCGCCCGCGCGGCAGCGCTCGGCGAGCGTGCCTTGTGGGCAGAATTCGACCTCAAGCTCGCCCGCCAGATACTGCCGCTCGAATTCCTTATTCTCGCCGACATAGGAGGAGATCATCTTCTTGACCTGGCGGGTGCGCAGCAGCTTGCCGAGGCCCTCGCCATCGATCCCGGCATTGTTGCTCGCAATCGTGAGGTCCTTGGTTCCTGCATCGCGGATCGCGTCGATCAGGCGCTCGGGGATGCCGCACAGGCCGAAACCGCCAGCGCAAATCGACATCCCGTCATGGAGCAGCCCTTCGAGAGCGGCGGCGGCGTCGGGATAGAGTTTGCGCATCGGGGGTCCCTTTCGGATGTCGCCGCCGATTAGGGCGCGGAAGGGTGGCCGGTCAAGGCGACCCTGGCCCCTTCAGAGTTTGGCGCCGAACAAATGCCCGATCCCGGCCGTCACCGCCATCGCCAGCGCCCCCCAGAACAGCACGCGGACCGCGCCGCGCCACAAATTCGCCCCACCAATCTGCGCACCGACCGCGCCGAGCACTGCGAGCAGCACCAACGTCGCTGCCACCACCGCTTCGATCAAGGCTGTGCCGCGGAACAGGAACGCCATCAGGACCGGCAGGATCGCTCCGACCGCGAAGCTCGCCGCCGATGCCAGCGCCGCCTGCACCGGGCGCGCCTCCATCGCTTCGTGAATCCCGAGTTCGTCGCGCATGTGCGCGCCAAGCGGATCATGCGCCATCAATTGCTCGGCGACTTGCGTCGCGAGCGCCAGGTCGAGCCCGCGCTGGCGGTAGATCGCGGCGAGTTCCTTGGTTTCGGAGTGCGGATCTTCAGCCAGTTCAGCCGCCTCACGGGCGCGTTCTGCCGCTTCAGTGTCGGCTTGCGAGCTGACCGAGACATATTCGCCCGCGGCCATCGACATGGCACCCGCGACCAGCCCCGCAACGCCAGTGAGCAAGATCGCATTCTGGCTTTGCGCCGCCGCCGCCACGCCGACGATCAGGCTCGCGGTCGACAGGATCCCGTCATTCGCACCCAGCACCGCCGCCCGCATCCAACCGATGCGCTGCACCACATGTCGTTCACCGTGTCTGATCATAGGTTCGCCGTAGCGGGGCGATGTTCAATAGGCCAGCGCCAAGCGTGCGCGCGGCATCACGCCAGCACGGCGTGCGCGATCGATTGCCATGCCTCGGTCCGGCTGAACGCGACGCGCAGCGGTTGCGACACGAGAAACGCGCCGCCGACCCAGAGCGTGACCGGGTGGAGCCGCCCGCGCTGGCGCAGATCGAAGACGATCAGCGCGAGCAGCAGCACGTCGGACAGAATCATGCCCCGATCGGCGGCGGCGTCGTCCAGCCGAGCATCCGCGAAATCCGCGCAAGCGGCGTCGTCACCAGCGCAATTGTCGCCAGCAGCATCAGCCGCTTGTGCGCCGCCGCCTCGGCACGACGCCATACGGCCGCCGCGGCGAGCGCCGCGAACCACGCGATATTCACCAGCGGGTTGATCAGAAAGGTCGGCTGGTCGCGACCCGGCGTACCGCGTCCATGATGTCCGCTGTCGATTGCGATCCACACGCCGAGCACCAAGACGACGAGCGCAAGTCCAGCGCCGGCCGATCCGAGCCAGCGATGCAGGTCACGACGATCCGCGAACACCAGACCGTTCTGGACGAGATACAGGATCATCCAACCGCTGAAGACCATGCCGTGCAAATGGGCGAGCGGCACCAGCGGCGGCGCGTGAAAAGCCGATGCGAAATAATAGGTCGGTGCGAAGCCAATCAACGCGATCAAGGCCATCGTGACAGCCATGCCAGTGAAAAACACCCGCTCGGCGCGGATACGGTGTCGTGGCAAGGACCGCGTCGCCATCGTCACTCTCCAGAAAAAGTGGGACCGTCGTTACGCTAACACAATAGCATAGCTTGCAGTCCGCAAGCACGGCGCGTCAATAGGCCAGCGCCAAGCCAGGGCGCGGCCATTCCATGCTGACCAGCTGCCCGGTGCCCGACAACGTGATGTAGGCGGTGCGCAGATCCGGCCCACCCCAGCAGATGTTGGTAGTGTACGGGTCGGGCGTGGGCACGAACGCGACCAGCTCCCCGGCGGGCGAGATCACCGATATCCCGCTTTCCCCGATCGTCGCGACGCAAATGTTGCCGCATGCCTCGACCCCAAGCGAATCGAAAAATTTGTAGCCGGGCGGACGATAGAGCGGGATGCCGGCGCCGCCGAGGCCCGCGCTCTGGTCGATCTTGCCTGGCGCGGTCACATCGAATGCCATCAGGCGGCAGGTATACGTTTCCGCCGCATAGAGCCGCTTGCCATCGGGCGAGAGGCCGATGCCGTTGGGGTTTTCGCTCGGGAAGATGACTTCTTCCAGATGGCTGCCATCGGCCTTGGCGTAGAAGATACCCGTCACATCGCGGGTCCGCTCGCGTGTCTTGCCGTGGTCGGTGAACCAGAATCCGCCATGCGCATCGAATACGATGTCGTTCGGCCCACGCAACACGCAGCCGAAATCGCCATCCTTGTACAGCACCTCCACCGCGCCGGTCGCGAGATCGATCCGCTCGATTCGCCCGCCTGAATAATCGTCGGCCTGGCCATGCGGGATGAGCAGCCCGGCGGGATGTTCGACATAATTGAAGCCGCCATTGTTGCAGCAATAGAGCTTCCCGTCAGGGCCAAGGGCGAGGCCGTTGGGCCCGCCGCCCGGCTCGGCGACGGTTTCGGTCGATCCGTCGGGGCGGACGCGCGTGATTCGGCCGGCGGCGATCTCGACGAGGATCACGCTGCCATCGGGCATCGCGACGGGGCCTTCGGGAAAGCGCAGCCCGCTGGCGAAAGTCTCAAAGGTCACATCCTACTCCTCTTTTTGAGGTAGCGTATCGGAAGCGCATCCCCACCCATAGCACCCTCTTGACTACAGGCGTAAACAATACGATTACAGACGTAGTCATTACGGAGAGCGACTCATGGCCGAACGGATCAGCGATGCCGAACATGCGGTGATGGAAGTGTTGTGGGACGAAAGCCCGCTGACCGCGCAAGATGTGGCCGAGCGTATCCCCCCCGGTCGCGACTGGTCGGCCAATACCGTCAAGACGCTGCTCGGGCGGCTGCTCGCCAAGAACACCATCGCATTCGTGCTCGATGGGCGACGCTATCTCTACCGCCCGCTTGTCGCGCGCGAAGACTATGTCGCAAGCGAATCGCGCAAGATGATGGACCGGCTGTTCGGCGGTCGGCTGACCCCGCTGGTTGCGCATCTCGCCGAGCGCGACGCACTGACCGCGCAGGACATCTCCGAGATCGAGGCGTTGCTGAAGGGGTTGAAGGCATGATCGGCTGGGGAATCGAGGCGCTGGTCGCCTCTACCGCGTTGATGGTCGCGGTGCTGCTGTTGCGTGGCCCGGTCCGCAAGGCGTTCGGCGCGCAGATCGCCTATGCGCTGTGGCTGCTGCCGGTGCTGCGGTTGGTGTTGCCGCCGCTTCCCGCCGCCTGGTGGCAGGCCACCGCCGTCGCGCCGGTGCAGCGCGCGACCGAGCAGATGACGATCTTGTTCGTCGCGCCGGTGGCCGAAGCCGCCGCGCCGAATGTGTCGATACTGGGCGCGCTGCTCGGCCCCGCGCTGGCGGTGCTGTGGGTCGCTGGCGCCGTCGCGTTCGTTGGCTGGCACACGCTTGCCAATCATCGCTTCTGCCGCCGCTTGCTCGACCGCGCGAGCGCGCGTGACGAGCAGGACGGCGTCCACATCATCGAGACCGAAGCCGCCAGCGGTCCGCTCGCCTTTGGGGTTTGGCGGCGTTACGTGGCCTTCCCGCGCGACTTTGCCGAACGCTATGAACCCGAAGAGCGCGATCTCGCGCTGGCGCACGAGCTCGGACATCATGCCCGCGGCGATCTGATCGCCAATTGGATCGCCTTGGTCGTGCTGGCGCTGCACTGGTTCAACCCGGTGGCATGGCGCGCGTTCCGCGCGTTCCGGGCGGACCAGGAAATCGCCAATGATGCGCGCGTGCTGGCGGGGATGAATCCGATGCGTCGCCACAGTTATGCCTGCGCAATCCTGAAGGCCGCGCACCCGACATTTCTGGGCGGGACGGTTTCGGCGACGTGTCACCTCCACACCATCGACGATTTGAAAGGGAGACTGAGGATGCTGACCACTACCAGAACGTCGCGCACGCGGCTGATTGCCGGGGCAGGGGTGTTGAGTCTGTGCGTTGCCGCCGGGCTGGGCCTGACCGCTTCGGGAACCGCGGCCGCCGCCAAGATGCGTAGCACGGTCGAAGATGCGACCGGCGTCGATCTCGCCAGCCTTGACCAGGCCGCGGCCACGCCACCGGCGGCGGTTGTCGTGCCCGTTGTCCCTGCGGATCCAGCCGAGCCGTCGCGCCCTGCACCTCGGGTTCACGAACATCGCGACGCCTCGGACCTGGCCGGCCCCGGCTTGCCGCCCGCACCCGAGCCCCCGCTGCAGCCGTCGAGCGCGGCGGCGACCGCTCTGCCCGAAGCGCCAACGCCAGTTTCTGGCAAGTCCGCCCCGGGCATGACCACGACGGTGACGGTGACCAAGGATGGCAAGCGCATCGTCCGCGATGGTCGTTATGTGAAGCTCAACCGTGACGGCAGCTATACCGTCGTCGGTGAGATCGCGCCTGTACCGCCGATGCGCGCCATCCCCCCAATGCCCGTCATGCCGCGAATCCCCAATATCTCGTCGCGAACGTGTGGTGTCGGCGGCAAGGGCGAGACGATGGTGATCAAGGAGTGGAGCGCCGACCGTCAGCGCATCGTCGTCTGCACCGATCGCATCGCCGCGGCGGCCGCTGCCGCCGCCAAGGGCGCCGCGATCGCCGCAAACAGCAAGGATATCGAACGCAACGCCTATGTGCACGCGCTCTCAGGCCTGCGTGACGCGAAGGCGCGGATGTTGGCAGCGCCCAATATGAGCACGAACGAGCGCAAGCAGGCGCTTTTCGGGATCGACACCGCGATCAGGGAGCTCGAAAGCGATTTGGCAAAGGCGGAGTAGGGCACTCCTTGATGATCGCTTCCCCGGCGGAGGCCGGGGCTCAGTTGCGCAACGTCGAGGGGTGAGAGCGGCGCTCATATTTCGTCGCGTTTGCGACTGGACCCCGTCCTTCGCCGGGGAAGGGCAGGACGGAGGGGCCGCCAACCCTTGCCAAGCCCCGCCCGACCCGCCATCTCGACTGGCATGACCGAGCAACTCCCCGGCGTACCCGAGCAGCTCGAACCGCTTGTTTCCCGCGTGCTCGCGCCAAATCCGTCACCCTTCACGTCTACCGGCACGCAAGTGCATCTGGTCGGCGCCACAGATCTGGCCGTGATCGATCCCGGCCCCGATACCCCAGCGCATATCGACGCGCTGGTCGCCGCGATTGCCGGGCGTCCGGTCCGCGCGATTGTGATCACGCACACGCACGGCGATCACAGCCCGGCATCGCGCCCGCTCGCCGCCGCGACGGGGGCACCAATCGTCGGGTGCGCGCCCCTTGCGCGCGATGACGCCGGATTCCGCTTGGACGCGTCGTTCGACCACGATTATGCGCCGGATCGCGTGTTGGCCGAGGGCGAGAGCGTGACCGGTAACGGCTGGACCCTCACCGCGCTGGCGACGCCCGGCCACACCTCCAACCATCTCGCCTTCGTGCTGCCCGAGGCGCAGGATGGGGCAGGGGCGCTGTTCACCGGCGATCATGTGATGGGCTGGTCGACCAGCATCGTCTCCCCGCCCGATGGCGACATGGCGGCGTACATGGCGAGCCTCGAGAAGCTGCTCCATCGCGCGGACCGCATTTATTACCCGGCGCACGGCGATCCGGTCGAAAACCCGCAGCGGCTGGCGCGCGGGATGCTCGGGCACCGCAAGCAGCGCGAAGGGCAGATCCTGCGTCTGCTGCGCGACGTGTCCGCGACGATCCCGGCGATGGTTGCGCGGCTGTATGTCGGCCTCGACCCGCGGCTGTTCCCGGCGGCGGAGCGATCGGTTCTGGCGCATCTGATCGACTTGCGTAGCCGGGGCCTGGTTATCGAGAAGGCGGGCGTCTGGTTGTTGTCGGAGCCTGTGGCGGCGTCATGACGGCGACCCCGATCGCTCGCTCGCCCGTGAAGCTTGCGCTGGCGATCGCGTTGCTGATCGCGGCGATCTTTGCGATCAAGGTCGTTTATGACCGGTATCAGGACGCCTATGTCGTCGAGCAGAACGATGATCGTGAAGCGATCGACCGGATTGTCCGCACCACCTTTGCAAAAACCACTGCTTTGAAGGTAGCGACGCTGTCGGGCACCGAGCAGGTGACCGCGCGCGATGTCCGCATGGGCGGTTGGCTCACCTCGGCCAAGGTCGTCAAGGTCCCCTTCACCGTCGATTATTTCGTCGATCTCGGCGGGCTGTCCCCCCGCAAATACCAATGGGACGAGCGCCGTCGCCGCCTCACCGTCGAAATTCCCGATATCAGTGTCGCGCAAGCCAATGTCGATGAAAGCGCGATGACGATCAATCAGACGAGCGGCGTCTGGGTCACGCGCGGCGCGGAGGCGGCGCTGGCCAAGACGATCTCGGCAAAGGCGCAAGGCAATGCGCAAGCCGAGGGGCGCAAGGCCGAGCATCTCGCCGCCGCCCGTGAAAGCGCGCGGCGGGGGCTGTCAACGCTGCTCCACGGTGCGCTGGCGGCGGCAAAGCAGGACGATATCGCCGTGGCGATCACCTTTCCGTTCGAACGCGCCAGCGATGGCGAGCGGTGGGACACGACCAAGTCGATCGCCGAAGTGCTCGGCAACGGCAGCTGATCGGTCAGGCGGCGAATATCCGGCGCAGCGGACGCGCCAGCAGCGCGAGCGCGAGCCCGCCGCCGCCGACGATCGCGGCGTGCATCAGCCAGAAGCGCGTCGGGTCCATCGTCTCGTAAAAGCCGCCCAGGCGTCCGCTGATGATGCTCGCGAAGAACGTCGCCAGATAATTGACCCCGACCAGCGTACCGCGCAGCGAGGGCGGCGATTTGGTCGCGTAGAGCGCGAGCGAGATCGGCGCGAAATAGAGCCAGCCGACATTCGAGATGAGATGGAACGCCACCGCCCATAGCAAGGGCGCCCGGCCGTCCGCGCCCGACACGAAGGGGGCGGCAGCGAGCCACGCGGTGCCGAGCGCGAACACCGCGCAGCCGATCGCCAATTTGCCGATCGCGTCGGGTTCGGCCCCGCGCTGCGCTTGCCAGCGCCATAGGCCGAGGAAGGCGGGCATCACCAGAATCGGCGCGACGCCGTCGAGCGCTTGCAGCCACGGCACCGGCACCATGAAGCTGGCGATGCGTAAGTTGAGATGATCGCGCACCCACAGATTATACACGTTCCACACTTGGCTCTGCGCGATCCAGAAACAGATTTGCACCGGGAAGACGATCGCCAGCCCGCCGATCCGCGACCAATCGCTGGCGGTCAGCGGTGCGCGCTCGACCACTGCCGCGCGCACCGTGTCTGGCGGCAAATGGCGCTGCCCGATCAGATAGACGATCAGCCCGATCAGCATCCCGAACCCGGCAAAACCGAAGCCGGTATGCCAGTCATACGCGGTCGCCAGCGCGCCGGTGATGATCGGTGCGATGAACGCGCCGAGATTGATCGCGACATAATAGAGCTGGAACGCGTCAGCCTCGCGCCGGTCGCCATCGGCATAGAGCGATTTAATCTGGGCGCTGAGATTGCCACGCAACAGCCCCGCGCCGAGGATCAACAGCAACAGCGCGAGCAGGAAGGTAACGTCGAACGCCAGCGCGAAATGCCCTGCCGTCATCAACAGCGCTCCAAGCGACACCGCGATCCGCCGCCCGGTCAGCCGGTCGCCGATCCACCCGCCGATGACGGGCGTGAAATAGATCAATCCGACATACAGCCCGAAGGTCTGCGCGGCGAGCGCTTGCACCGAAAGCGGCCCGGTGACGCCTTCGATGATACGGCGGAACGCGGCGAACCCGGCAACATGCTCGACATGTCCCGGCAGCAACAGCGCACCGACCATGTACAGCACCAACAGCGCTTGCATGCCGTGGAACGAGATGCGGTCCCACAATTCGGTCCCGGCCAATACCCATAGCCCGCGTGGCTGGCCCCACAGGTCATCGCGCTGTGCGGTGGCGGAAGCGCGGTCTGCCAAGGGAAGCGTAGCCATGTTGCGAAAGCTTGCATGGCCTGCGGTGGCTGGCAAGCAGTGCGTCGCGCGATCCGACGACGTTTGAAAATGACGGCATTTGTGTTAGGCGGGCGCCGATGTGACATCCGGGGGGAATGAGCATGGCGACGTTGGCAGCACCGCGTATCGCGCAAGTACGCGGCGAACCTTTTTTCCTGTGGAGCGCGGTGGCGATGGCGGCGGTCATCGTTGCGGGCTTCTCGCTGCAACTGGCGATGGGGCGGTCGAGTTTTGCGGCGTCTCCGACGATGGTCCATGCGCACGCGATCGTCTTTATGGGCTGGGTCGCGATCTATGTGACGCAAAACGCGCTCGTCGCGGGGGAATCGATGGCGTTGCACCGCCGCCTCGGCTGGATCGCCGCCGGCTGGATTGTCGCGATGGTCGTGCTTGGCTGCGCGGTTACGCTGGCGATGGTGCGCGGCGGGCGCGTGCCGTTCTTTTTCACGCCGCTGCAATTTCTGGTGTTCGACCCGGTTTCGCTGCTGTCCTTTGCCGGTCTCACCGTCGCGGCCGTCGTGCTGCGGCGGCAGACCGATTGGCATCGGCGGTTACATTATTGCGGTATGTCGATCCTGCTCGGGCCGGCTTTTGGCCGGTTGCTGCCGATGCCGTTCCTCATCCCCTGGGCGTACGAACTGACCTTTGTGGCGGTGATGATCTTCCCGCTGATTGGGGTGATTGCGGATCTGCGCAGCACCGGCCGCGTGCATCCTGCCTGGGGTTGGGGGATTGGCACGATCGTTCTGGCGACGCTCGTGCTGGTGGAGATCGTCACCTATAGTCCGATCGGGCTCGCTTTGTACGACGCCGTCACGGCGGGCTCTGCCGGGGCTTCGGTTGCGCCGCTCGCTTACCCACCATTCCCGCCGCACCCTTGATTGCGGACCGCGCCGCGTCCATGTGACAGCCGCAAGCGCGGGAGCAGCAAGATGGACGCACGTGGTGGTATCGGTGGGAGCTTGACCGGGCTCGACCTGCGCGCCGAGATCGATCGGCTGCGCAAGGATCGCAACGCCGTGATCCTCGCGCATTATTATCAAAAGCCCGTAATCCAGGATCTCGCCGATTTCGTCGGCGACAGCCTGGATTTGTCGAAAAAGGCCGCGGCAACCGATGCCGATGTCATTGCGTTCTGCGGCGTGCGCTTCATGGCCGAGACCGCCAAGATCCTGTCGCCCGACAAGATCGTCGTGCTGCCCGACATGGATGCGGGGTGCAGCCTGGAGGATAGCTGCCCGCCCGACAAGTTTGCGGCGTTCCGCGCGGCGCATCCCGACCATATTGCGCTAACCTACATTAATTGCTCGACCGAGGTGAAGGCATTGTCCGACATCATCGTCACCTCGTCCTCGGCCGAGAAGATCCTCAGCCAGATCCCGCTCGACCAGCCGATCATCTTTGGGCCAGACAAGAATCTCGGCGGCTATCTGGCGCGCAAGACCGGGCGCGAGATGCTGTTGTGGCCGGGCGTGTGCATCGTGCACGAGGCGTTTAGCGAAACCGAATTGCTCAAGCTGCAATTGCGGCACCCCGGCGCGCCGATCGCGGCGCACCCCGAATGCCCGCCCTATATCCTCGATCATGCCGATTATGTCGGATCGACCAGCGGCATCTTGGCCTATGCCGATCAGATGCCCGGCGACACGCTGATTGTCGCGACCGAGCCGCATATCATCCACCAGATGCAAAAGGCCGCGCCGCACAAGCACTTCATCGGCGCGCCAGGCGCGGACGGCAATTGCAACTGCAACATCTGCCCGTACATGGCGCTGAATACGCTCGAAAAACTCTACGTCGCGTTGCGCGATCTGACGCCGCGCATCGAGATCGAAGAGGGCTTGCGCCTGCAAGCGAAGAAGAGCCTCGACGCGATGCTCGCGATGGCGAGCGGGACGGTGGGGATGGGCGACCTCGGGCCGGTGCGGGTTACGGGGGATTGATGTGTATCAAAAAAGGGTCTTTTTATCAAATTGAACTTAAAATGGTTCCATTCTTGTTTGCGTACCGCTAAAGGTTCAAGGTGCGCTGCCACAAAGAATTAGAGGTTCGACCAAGGCGATGGTGAATCAACCGTATCACGTTGCGATCATGGGGGATTTGATCGGCAGCGAGCATGCGGTGTCCGTCGATACGCTTCATGCTACTTTCAACGATGCGGTCGACGCGATCAACAGCGAGTATCGTACGGCGCTGACGTCGCCGTTGACGATAACCTTAGGCGACGAATTTCAAGGGCTGTGCGCATCGCTGGACGATGGGTTGTCGATCGTGCACGATTTGCGACAACGCTTGTCCGCCAAGTCTACACCATGCCGTTTCGTTTTGGGTGTGGTTACATTGAAAACCGCGATCAATCACGACCGAGCGTGGAACATGATGGGCCCCGGACTGGCAACCGCGCGCGAACGGCTGGCAGATAAACGAGATCCAAATGCCTATCGCTTTTCCTTGCCCGACCATCGCCTCGTCGCGGATTTGCTCGACGCGCTCGGCTACACGGTGACCTCGATCGAGGAAGGCTGGACCGCGCGGCAGCAGCAGATTGTGACGGATAGCCGATCCGTAGCAAAGGTTGCCGAGGTCTTTGGCGTAACACCAAGAAATATTTATAAAATTCGGGAAGCTGCAAATTTCAAACTGTATGAATCGGTCTGGCAGGCGATGACTGCAGCGATCCGTGCGTTGGATCAGGACTATGGCGTCAAGTGGTGACCCTGGTTCATGCCGTGCTATACTCCGCGGTGGCGCTTGGGCTTCTTTGGTGGGGCGGCAACGCCGCGTGCCGCCTTCTGCTCAACCTCACCGGACTTAAGGATGCGACGGCTGACGCGGAACCAGACCACGCCTTGAAAGTCGGGCGGGTGATTGGCGGCCTGGAACGCCTGATCATCGCGATCGGCTTGCTTTACGGCGTGTGGGAAGCGATTGCCGCCGTCATCGCCTTGAAGACGATCGCGCGCTTCAAGGAAATCGATCACAAAATTCCCGCGGAATATTTTCTGGTCGGCTCGCTCTTCAGCTTGCTGTGGGGCATCATCGTGACGAGCGGACGGACGGTTTACGACCGCGAGCTTGGCAGCAACCTCCAGTCCAAGCTGGTGGCGGCCTCCTCTACGCCTGCAACACCCAAGAAAGCCGACGTGAAATGAGCTTCCAGCTTCCCTCCTTCGACCTCTCCTTCTTCGTCGCCTCCACCTTGGCCGAGGACCTCGGTCCCGGCGGCGACATCACTTCCGCCGCCGTCATCCCGGCCGACGCGCGGTTTGCCGGCACAATGGACAGTCGTCATGCGATCGTCGTGGCCGGGCTGCCGGTTGCCGAGGCGTTCTTCCGCGCGCTCGACCCGCAAGTCGTGATCGAACGGCTGGTTGAGGATGGACAGAGCGTGCCCGCCGGGACCGATTTGCTGCGCCTCCACGGTCTCGCCCGCGCGATGCTGACGGCGGAACGCTCGGCGCTCAACACCGTCCAGCATCTGTCGGGCATTGCGACGATGACGCGCAGCTATGTCGATGCGATCGCTGGGACCGGCGCGACCTTGCTCGATACGCGCAAAACCATTCCCGGCCTTCGCGCTTTGGAAAAATATGCGACGCGGATGGGCGGCGCGACCAACCACCGGATGGGGTTGTGGGATGCCGCGATGATCAAGGACAATCATGTCGCAGTGGCGGGCGGCGTCGGCCCGGCAGTCGCGCGCGCGGTCGCGGCGGGAATTGCGCGGATCATCGTCGAGGTCGATTCGATCGACCAGATCGAACCGGCGCTTGCGGCGGGCGCCACGCATCTGCTGCTCGACAATATGAACCCGGCGACGTTGCGTATGGCGGTGGGTCTCGTCGCTGGGCGCGTGCCGACCGAAGCATCGGGCGGCGTGCGGCTCGACACGATTCGCGCGATTGCAGAGGCGGGCGTGACCTATGTTAGCGTCGGGCGCTTGACGCAGTCGGCCCCGGCGGCCGATATCGGGCTGGATTTCGCGGCGATTTGAGGGGGTAGCGATGCGGACGATGTTGGGGATCGTAGGGGCTGCGCTGATCGCGATGCCGGGGGTGGCGGCAGCGCAAAGCTACCAGTGCACGGTGCCGTCCAACGTCCCGCGCCCGCGCCCCGATCTTGCTTCGGCGAGCCAGCCGCAGCGGCTGCGGCCGATCACCGGCTACACGCTCGCGCTGACCTGGGCCCCGCAATATTGCCATAACAATGCGCGCGATGCCTCGGCGCGGTTCGAATGCCAGAGCGGCAACCGCTTCGGCTTTACGCTGCACGGCCTGTGGCCCGATGGCGTCGGCAAGGAATGGCCGCAATATTGCACTACGACGGCGCTGCTCCCGCCCGCGGTAATCAAGCGGAACCTGTGTTCGACGCCGTCGGCGCAACTGCTCCAGCATGAATGGGCCAAGCACGGCACGTGTATGCAAACCACGCCCGCCGATTATTTCGCGCGCTCGACCGGTCTGTACGCCAAGCTGCGCTATCCCGACATGGATGCCCTGTCGCGCAAGCCGCTCAATGCCGGGCAGTTTGCCGACGCCTTCGCGGCAGCCAATCCCGGCGTCCCCGTCAGTGCGGTGCGCGTCACGGCCACTGCCAAAGGCTGGCTCGACGAACTGTGGCTCTGTCTCGACAAGAGCTTCGCGTACACGCGTTGCGAGGCGAATTCGGGCGGATTGGCTGCCAATGCCAGCGTCAAGATCTGGCGTGGCAAACGCTAAAGCTTATCGCCCCTCGATTACCGCCGTCGCAGGATGATGCTTGTCGAGGTGACGCTTGATGATCCGCAAATTGCGCGTGTTCGAGCGGAACAGGAAATCGGGGATCGCACCCACGAACGGGATCAGACCCAGCACGAAATCCACGCCGACATTGCCGAACATGCGCGCCATCTGCGTCTTCGACATGCCGAGGTTGCGCGCTTCCCACACCATCCACGCGCCCATTGCCGCGCCGATCGCATCGCCGCCGACCGGAATCAAATCGAGGATCACGTCGAGCCCGACTCGGCGATTGATGCCGGGAATCACGAAAAGCCCTTCGAGCAAATGCTCCATCGCCTCGATCCGCTTGCGCACCGCGGCCGGATCTCGCCCGGTATAAGCGGTGGCGAAATCGCCGAAGGGCGGGGGATTCATGCGGGAGGTCTTGTCTGCCATGTCACCTCAATTGGGGTCGTTCCGGAGGTGATTCAACGGGTGCCACGCCCGTGAGTTCCCGGTCCAGGCGCGCAATCTGATGCTTACCAGCGACCAGCGCAGCGGGCGGGCGAGCGGAATGAAGGCGACATCGCTCGCCAGCGCGGCATCCGCCACCGCAATCTGCTGCGCGCGCAGGCGTGGCGACTCGGCATCACGCGCCGCATCGATCGCGGCTTGCGCTGCCTCGCTGCACGGTTGGCAGGCGGTCGCGACGTACCAGCGCCCGCTGTCATAGGGTGCGACCGCATCGATCAGGCGGAGGTCGGCTGGAGCATCAATCGCAACCCGTTCCGGAGTAATACCAAGCGAAAGGAGCGCTGCCCCGACATAGCCGTAAAGGAGGTTCGCCCCCGGTCCGCGTGGCACCGCAACGCGCAGGCGGAGTTCGCCCGGATTTGCCGCCCGCCAGCGCGCAATGCGGTCGCGCGGAGTCGGATCGCCCACCGCTGGGGCCTCCGCCCATGCCGGAATGGCCGGCGGCGCCGCCGAATCGAGCTGATCGGGCAGCAATTGCGCGGCAGGTTGCCAATCCGGTGAAATGGCCGCCACGAACGCGGCGCGATCGATTGTGCGCGCGATCGCGGCGCGATTTTCGGAATCGGCGAGCACGCCGCTGCGGTTTACCACCGCCAGTCCGAACACACCTGCAGCAGGATCGAAGCGGCGATTGAGCGGTGCGATCTGCGTCGTCATCACCAGTGGCCAATCGGTAAAGGTGCCGCCCGTCACCAAATTCGCCTCCCGCCGGTCGAACCGGACGATCGCGCGCGCGGCACGCTCGCCAATCAAGCTGACATTGGCGGCGGGCGACGGCTCGACCACATCGTCGTCGGGGCTGCGCGCCGGGTCGAACGCCGGCCGAAGCGCGACGGTGCGGCGACGCTTTGATACGATTCGATACGGTCCGCTGCCGCCCGGCGGTGCAATGCGAAGAATCGCCATTTCGGGCTGCGCGAACAGCTTGAGCAAATCCGGCCGCGGATGCTTCAAGCGAATTTCGATGACTTCCGGCGTCATCTCGACGATCTCTTCGATCGCGCTCAAATAGGGTCTGAGCACATTGCGCGATCCGGCGGCGATCTGGCGACGCAGCACCGTGACGACCTCGGCGGCAGTAACTGGCTTGCCGTCGCTCCACTCGGCGTCCCGCAGCCGAAAGATATAGCTGGTGCCGTTATCGATAACGCTCCAGCGCTCGGCGATTCCCGGTTCGATCTGGCCGGTGGAATCAAAGCGGACCAGGCCTTGCGCCGTCATATCGAGCATCAGCCGTGCGGGCGTACCGAGCGCGCCGCGGGCCGGGTCGGCGAGCGTAGGCGCATCGCCGATCGCGCTGACGACGATCGGTCCGTCATCGGGGCGCGCGGTGCAGGCAGCGAGCGCGGTCGTCGCGGACACCATAAGCGCGGACAGGAGGATGGATCGGAAGCGCGTCATCACCATACCCTGCCACCCGGGGTCGCGTTGCGCTACCGCGAAGCGCAGTTGGTGCGGACGGCGGGACTCGAACCCGCACACCCAAGGGGCGAGGGATTTTAAGTCCCGTGCGTCTACCAATTTCGCCACGTCCGCATCTGCGGATCTGCCAAGCGCACCGCGCGCGTGCCGTCAAGTCACGGTGACGAAACGGCGCATCACACGTTGAGGCGCGCGCGCATTTCCTTGCCGGGCTTGAAATAGGGAACGCGCTTGGCATCGACTGCGACAAGTTCGCCGGTGCGGGGATTACGTCCGGTGCGCGCATCGCGGGCACGGGTCGAAAAAGCGCCGAAACCGCGCAATTCTACGCGACCACCAGCGGCGAGCCGCTTGGAAATTTCGTCGAAAAACGTCGTCACGAGCGCCTCGATATCGCGACCCGACAAGTCGGGATTGTCTGCCGCCAGCATCTGAACGAGTTCCGAACGGATCATCGCGTCATTCCCTTGCCCACCTTATACCCTCATGCAGGCGATAAGGCCAATTCGGACTTGATCTAACGCAAGCCCGCTTTTTGTTATAGGCACGAAACGACGTAAAAAAAAGCGGTGAGGCTACTCATTTTGAACGAGTAGCCTCACCGATTTGTCACTTCTTCGTGTCGGTGCCCTGTGCCTTGAGCGCCGCGCCGAGAATGTCACCCAGCGACGCGCCCGAGTCGGACGAGCCGTATTGCGCAACTGCCTGCTTCTCTTCGGAGATCTGCATCGCCTTGATCGAGAAGGTTGGCTTCTTCGAACGGTCGAAGCCGGTCACCATCGCATCGAACTTCTGGCCGGTCTGGAACCGTTCCGGACGCTGTTCGTCGCGGTCGCGACCGAGATCGGTACGCTTGATGAAGCCCGTCGCGCCGTCATCACCGACCTGCACTTCGAGACCCGCATCGCGGACTTCGAGCACGGTGACCGTGACGATGGCATTCTTGTTGAGGCCCGAACCCGCCGCTGCGGTGCCGCCTGCGGCAACGCCGCCTGCTGCCGGAGCGCCACGCTCGAGCTGCTTCATGCCGAGAGAAATACGCTCCTTTTCGGCGTCGATGTCGAGCACGATGGCCTGAACCATCTCGCCCTTGCGATGCAGATTGAGCGCGTCCTCGCCGGAAACGCCCCAGGCGATGTCGGACATGTGGACCATGCCGTCGACATCGTTGTCGAGGCCGATGAACAGGCCGAATTCGGTCGCGTTCTTGACTTCGCCCTCGACGGTCGAACCGATCGGATGCGATTCTGCGAACGCCTCCCACGGGTTGCTGATCGCTTGCTTGAGGCCGAGCGAGATGCGGCGCTTGTCGGGATCGACCTCGATGACCACGACGTCGACTTCCTGGCTGGTCGAGACGATCTTGCCGGGATGGACGTTCTTCTTGGTCCACGACATTTCGGACACATGGACCAGGCCTTCGATGCCCGGCTCGAGCTCGACGAACGCACCATATTCGGTGATGTTCGTAACGCGGCCCGACAGCTTGGCGCCGACCGGATACTTGGCTGCGGCACCTTCCCACGGATCGCTCTCGAGCTGCTTCATGCCAAGCGAGATACGCTGCGTGTCCTTGTTAATGCGGATGATCTGAACCTTGACGGTATCGCCAATGTTGAGAACTTCCGAAGGATGGCCGACGCGCTTGTAGCTGAGATCGGTGACGTGCAGCAGGCCGTCGATGCCGCCCAAATCAACGAACGCACCATAATCGGTGATGTTCTTGACGACGCCGTCGATGATCTGGCCCTCGGCGAGGCTGAGGATCAGGCCCGAACGCTGCTCGGCGCGGGTTTCTTCGAGGATCGCGCGACGCGACACGACGATGTTGCCGCGCTTGCGGTCCATCTTGAGGATCTGGAAGGGCTGGGGGATATCCATCAGCGGGGTGACGTCGCGCACCGGGCGGATATCGACCTGCGAACCGGGCAGGAAGGCCACGGCGCCGTTAAGGTCGACGGTGAAGCCGCCCTTGACGCGGCCGAAGATGACGCCCTCGACGCGGGCAGTCTTGGCGAATTCGGTTTCGAGCGTGTCCCAGGCGGCTTCGCGGCGGGCGCGATCGCGCGACAGCATTGCTTCGCCGTGGACGTTCTCGACGCGATCAACGAACACTTCGACTTCGTCACCGACCTTGAGATCGGCCTTCTGGCCCGGCATCGCGAATTCGCGCAGCGGAACGCGGCCTTCCGACTTCAAGCCGACGTCGATGACGGCGAGGTCGTTCTCGATTGCGGTAACGGTGCCCTTGACGACGCGGCCTTCGAAGCTGTCGGCGCCGCCGAGCGTCAGTTCGAGCATGGCAGCGAAATCGTCGCGTGTTGGATGTGGCTGAGTGGCCATAAAGTCCTGTATTCCTAAATCATGTTCCGGCCAGCCGGTTGTCTCCGGCGGTCTTGGCCTATGCTGTCATGGGGGCCGAACGCCATCACGACATCCATCCGGGCCATTGTTCATGGAGGCATCGCCAAGCGAAAAAGGCGCAGGAAGAAACCTTCCGCGCCGGACCTCCACGAACCGCGGCTCGCTGGACCGGCGCGCCTTAGCGCGAAGGGGGCTGCGGGGCAAGCTGGAAGCGCGTTGACAATCTTTGGCAAATTGGCCTAATCCCGATTAGGAGATCGATCATGGCGACGATGAACATTTCTCTGCCGGATGCGATGAAGAAGTGGGTCGAATCGCAGACCGATACGGGAAGATATGGCAACTCAAGCGATTTTGTGCGTGATCTGATTCGACGAGCGCAAATTCGCGAAGAAAAGATCGCGAACATGAATCGCCTAGTCGAAGAAGGATTGGCAAGCGGCATTTCAGATCGAACTGCTGAAGAAATCATTGCTGATGCGCGTGATCGATTTCTCCAACGCACCGGCGGTGATGAGATATAGGCTCTCTCTTCTCGCAGATCAGGATTTCGATGAAATCTACACGCGAGGCGCGGAACTCTTCGGCGTTGACCAAGCGGATGAGTATGCAGCCGGGCTGACCCGCGTGTTCGAATTTCTTGCATCGTTTCCGCGAGCCGCGAGGGAGCGAGTAGAGGCCAATCCGCCAGTGCGCGCTCACCCCTATAAATCGCACCTAATTGTATATATTATCGATAACGAAGAAATAGTGATTGTGCGAATTCGTCATGGCCACGAAGATTGGTTGGCCGACCCCCTTTAACGGGTCATCTCCCGTCGCGCCTCCACGATCGCGATCGCGCGCTGGACACTCGCCTCGATCGACAGAAAGCTGGTATCGAGCAACGCCGAATCCTTCGCCGGGACCAACGGCGCGGTGGAGCGCGTCGAATCGCGCAAATCGCGGGCGCGGATATCGGCCAGCACTCTATCGATGCTGATCGTCGATCCGGCGGCGCGCAACTCGGCATGGCGGCGTTTCGCGCGAATATTGGGCGTCGCGCGGATGAACAGCTTGGCATCGGCCTCGGGCGCGATCACAGTGCCGATATCGCGACCATCGAGCACTGCCCCGCCGGGTTGATTGGCAAATCGCCGCTGCCGCTGCAGCAGCGATGCGCGTACCAGCGGATGCGCCGAAATGACCGACGCAAGCGAGCCGATCGCGTCGCTGCGCAGGATCGGATCGTCGAGTAACGCATCATCGAAATCACACGCCGCGATCGCGTCCGCCTCGATCGATCCGTCCAGGTCTAGCCGCGCCACATTGGCGGCGACCGCGCGGTACAGCAAGCCCGTGTCGAGATGCGGCAAGCCATAATGCCTGGCGAGCGCCCGCGCGATCGTGCCCTTGCCCGATGCGGCTGGACCATCGACGGCGATGATCATCGGCGTATCACCACTGTGCGTACCAATCCGAAAAAAGCGATTCCTGCCCAGGCGATTTCCAGCAAGAGCGCGGGCAAATTATAGTTCACGATCAGCGACAGCGCGAGCAGCGATGCGCCGATCAAATTGACGCCGTTCGACAGTCGGCTCGGCGCCGCGTTGCGGAGCGTCTGATAGGCAAAGCCGCTCAGGACCATCACCGCGCCGCAAAAGCCGAGCACGTCGGCGGTCCCCGACAGGATCATGCCGCCGCGCCCCGTAGATGCGCGATCTGGTCGAAGAAGGCGGGATAGCTCGTCGCAACGGGCGATGCATCGTCGAGCGTGATGCCCGCGCGGCAATGCAAGGCCGCCACCGCCATGCTCATCGCGATGCGATGATCGAGCAGCGTCGCGACCGTCGCGCCGCCCGGCAGCGGATCGCCGCCGGTGCCGTCGATCAGCAGGCCATCCTCGATTTCTGTGACCCGCGCGCCAACGGCGCCGAGCGCGGCGGCCATTGCGGCGATCCGGTCCGATTCCTTGACGCGCAACTCCTCGGCGCCGCGCGCGATCGTGCGGCCCGTGGCAAAGGCTGCTGCCACGAACAGCACGGGATATTCATCGATCATGCTCGGCGCGAGATCGGGCGGAACCTCGATCCCGGTCAGCGCGGCATGGCGCACGCGCAAATCGGCAACCGGCTCGCCGCCAACGTCGCGGCGGTCCAGCTCCTCGATCGACGCGCCCATCAGCCGCAGCGCCGTGAACAACCCCGCCCGTGTCGGGTTGAGGCCGACATTCTCGACCACGATATCCGACCCCGGAACGATTGTTGCCGCCACCACGAGAAAGGCGGCAGAGGACGGATCGCCCGGCACGACGATGTGCTGCGGCTTCAGCTCGGCTTCGCCTGTGATCGAAATGATCTTGCCGTGTGGCGTGGTTTCCACCGAAACTTCTGCGCCAAACCCGCGCAGCATCCGCTCGCTATGGTCGCGCGTCGCGACGGGTTCGACCACGCGCGTAATGCCCGGCGTGTTCAGCCCGGCGAGCAAAACCGCCGACTTCACTTGTGCCGAGGCGACAGGGAGCTTGTAGGTGATCGGAATGGCGGGACACAGGCCGCGCAGCATCAGCGGCAGGCGGCCGCCCGGGCTGGCGGTGAAATCCGCGCCCATTTGCGACAGCGGTGCGATCACCCGCCCCATCGGACGCTTCGACAGCGACGCGTCGCCAATGAAGGTGGCGGTGATCGGATGGCTCGCCACCAGCCCCATTAAAAGCCGGGTCGACGTCCCCGAATTGCCCATGTCGAGCGCATTAGCGGGTTGCAGCAAGCCGCCGACGCCGACGCCATCGACACTCCAGCCGCCCGCATCGCGCACGATCGTAGCACCCATCGCGCGCAACGCGGCGGCGGTCGCGAGCACATCCTCTCCCTCGAGCAAGCCCTCGATCCGGCTGGTGCCGATCGCGAGTGCCGAAAACATCAGGGCGCGATGGCTGATCGATTTGTCGCCGGGCACGCGGACGCGTCCGGTCAGGGGACCGACGGCAGACAGGGTGAGCGGTGCAGAGGAGGGGTGGGCCATTGGCCCTGCGCTTTGACAGTGCGCTTGCGCTATGGCAAGGCGCGCCCCACTTTGCGGCGCAACCGCAATAATCCCATCTTTGAAAGAGGTCACTCGGCATATGATCCAGCCGGAATGGGGCACGAAGCGTTCGTGCCCGAAATGCGCCACCCGCTTTTACGATCTCGGCAAGGACGACCCCGTCACCTGCATCAATTGCGGTGCGCATTGGGAGCCCGAGCCGATCTTGAAGTCGAAGCAGCCGCTGCCGTTCGAGCAGGCCAAGCCCGAACTGGTCAAGAAGGACGATGATCTCGCTGGCGACGACGAGGATATCGACACCGGTGAAGACGAGGAGCCCTCGCCTGATGACGAGGTCGACCTCGGCGGCGACGACGATCTCGGCGTGGAAGCGCCTGCGAGCGAAGACGAGCATTGATCTTCGACACGTGATCGGCACTTTTTAAGGGCAAGCGGCAACCAGGCCGCTTGCCAAGGGTGCGTCGCCTCGGTAGGGGCGACGCCTTCCCTGGGACCAACCCACCCGGGACATGGGGCCGTAGCTCAGCTGGGAGAGCGTTCGCATGGCATGCGAAAGGTCAGGGGTTCGATCCCCCTCGGCTCCACCATTCTGTATAAGTCATTGAAAACTGGCTATATACTTGGAAAACATAGGCTTTTTACGGGCGTCTGTTACATCTGGAACAGGAGCCAAGGGCCATGTGCAACTATCTCGATAAGGTCGGCTCGACCTATTATTTCCGTCGCGCTGTGCCCGATGGAGTGCGACCGTTCATCCGAACAGCCTCCGGGGCGGCGCGCACGGAATGGAAGTTTTCTCTCCACACCAAAGACCGTGACACAGCGAAGCGGCTTGTGCCGTCTCACACCCTCGCCACGGATGCCCAGATCGATGCAGCTAGGGCGCAGGCTCAATCTGCCCAGCAAGCCCCTCAGGCGGTCCCTCAGGCCCTTTCGCCCCGCGCAGAGGCGATGGCAGCCGCGACATGGGAAGCTCGCCTAGAGAGCGAGCAGGCGGACTCGCGGGAGCTTGCGGCACAAGATCATCGCCGGGAGGATGTCGCCGGTCTGATCGCGTTTCTTGAAGGGAGGTTGCGGGGGTCTACCGCTGAAATGCCCCGAGGCTTGCGCGCCTTCCGATACATTCTTGATGGCGTGAACTTTGATCGGGACTTGTTAAAAGATAAGCTGCTAATCGCAAAGGCCCTTCCCGGCGCACGTGTTAGCGGTACTCCCGCGCAAACCGATGAACACACAGATGCAGCCCCCATTTCTGACGGTGCCCCTACTGGCAGGGGGACGATGCTTGATACCACCATCGTTGACCTTTGGGCCGCTGAGCGAAAGCCGGTGCAGAAAGGCATTGATACCCATAGGGCCGTGGCCCGGTGGTTCTATGAACGTGAGGGGCAAATCCCCGTTGATCAGATCACACGCAAGCACGTACTGAGCTTCAAGGACAAGCTGGTCGCGGAGGGGCAATCTCCCGCTAACATCAACATGAAGCTCTCCCGCTTACGAACATTGCTGAAATGGGCTTTCAACAATGACCATGCCGCCGCGAATGTGGCAGAGGGCATCACGATCAAGGACACGGACAGGGCACGCAACAAACGTCTGCCGTTCGATCTACCCGCGCTCAGGCAGATATTTTCAGGCCCGGTGCATGCCAATGGTGCGCGGCCCGCTGGCGGTAAGGGGGAAGCTGCATACTGGTTGCCGCTGCTCGCGCTTTTCACCGGCGCGCGCCTAGAGGAACTAGGCCAGCTACGCCCCAGTGATGTCGCTCAGATGGATTACCCGGATGCCGATGGGGGCGATCAGCGAGGCTGGTTCATTCGCCTTACCGAGGATCGGAAGGACGATGCCGAAACCGACACCCGGTTAAAGAATGCCGACAGCGAGCGCATTGTGCCCCTGCACCCGGAACTAGAGCGATTGGGCTTCATCGATTTCGTAGAGGCAGCGATTGTTGCCAATACCGCTCGCCTGTTCCCAATGCTCAAACCCAACGTATACGGGCGCTTGTCCGCCAAGTGGGGGGAGTGGTTTGGCCCCTATATGCGCACCACCTGCGGGATCACTGACAAGCGCATGGTGTTCCATTCCTTTCGCCATACCTTCAAACACTACGCCCGCAGTGCTGACATCATCGAGGGCGTGCAACGTCAGATCATGGGGCACAGCCCCGGCGACACTGCGGACGAATACGGGAATAGATATCCGCTGCATCGATTGGTCGCAGGTATGGCGACGTACAGGGTGCCGGGACTCAACATAGGCGTCTAGCGACTCACGCCTGTATGTCTGATCGTGGTGGAAAGCTGCCGCTGGCCACCGCTCTACGATTTGCCGATTGCTTGGGCCAGTTGGATGATCGCGCCAATGCAGATGAGACTGACAGCGAATATGTTGAAGCCCATCAGCCACCGATAACGCTGCGGCTGAGTAACCTTCGCAAATGAGAAACCTCGGGCGGACGCGACCCCTCGGCGAAGATCACGCCTGATGGACCAGACGCCGTAAATTGCCAGCGCAAATATCGCGGCTGTAAAGAGGAAGTCGCCTGCCATAGCCAGATCATATGCCGATTAGAGAGGGGCGCAATGTCCACTTCTGGGCGTTTCCTGCCCGTCCGCTTTTATCCTAGATGCTACCGCTATCCGGGGTAACGGATGACTGCCCAGCCGCTGATACTCGTGCCGCTTCCCGCGTTGCCGCAAGTGTCAGGCCGTTGAATGCGGACACATCGGGAGCAAACCCGCTGTAGTGGGCAGGCGCAAGGTTGGCCTTTGCCCCGACCATGCCCGCACCGGGGACCGCCGATAGCTGATACCCATTGGCATCGGTAGGGGAAGGAACGTCAGGGGCAGTGCTGGCGTTGGCGTACGCCTGCTGCATCGCGGGACTCGGAATGGCCCCTAGTGCTGCCGCTCCCGAGTCCCCTGCCTTCATTTCCCCGGCGCGGATCGCCAGTGCCATGCTGTCCGCTGCAATCATCGGGGCTAAGGCGTTCATGGCCGCATCATTCCCGGTAGCGATGTACCCAGTAAGGGCGCGATCATAGGTAACGATGGTTTCCGGGGAGCTTGCGCCGATCAACCGGGTAACCTTTGAGAGCATGGGCGCTAGATCCGCGTGTTGCCCAGCGAAGGCGTTTAGCACCAGCCCGTAGGCGGCACCGGGCGAAAGGCCCCCCGCGATATTGACGGTAGCTGCTCGCGTAATGGCGCTGGCATCAAGCCCGTTGTCGTGGATCAGGCAGAGAGCGGCATTCACTTGGGCGCGCTCTTTGGTTGTCAGTGCGGTCAATTCTTAGCTCCAAAGGGGAAGGGTGGCGTCGCTGATACAGGGCGACAGTTTCGTGCGTGCGGGCAATGGCCAGTAACAGGTAGGGACTTCCCGCCCGCTTCCAATCTTCTATCGTTTCCTCAGCAACGCGACGGGCTTCGGCTTGGCACGGCAGAGACAGCGAAGGGAGGATGTTAAGTCGCGGTATGTCGGTAAGGCATGGATAGCCGCGCACCCGATCCGCATTTCGGCACAAGTTCACAGATGTACAGGCAACATTGTCAGGATTGGACAATACGCCGTGTGCAATTCCGTCCATAAGAAAGCGAGACACTGCGTACCAAAGCGTCTCCAGTATGGCGGCATGCGCGTACTGCCCGCAGGCGTCGTGCAACTCCTCCAGAGACCTCGGCGTATAGCGCCCTACTGTGACATAGCGGGTGTTGGCAGGGCGCTCTAGGGGAACGCCCGGTTTCGCCAACGCTGACGATGTTCGGTACTTGCTTGGGGCGCTGCGGCGCAGACCGGATAGGCTCTTGCAACTCATGCCAACTATGCGCGCTGTACGTCATGATCGTTAGCCGTCAGGTGCCCCCGCTTGAGACCCATAAAGAACCGATTGATGGCATCTGCGGGGTTAGCCGCTAAGCGAATAATCTTTGCCGGTATCTGATCAGGATGGCGATCAAGCAGATAAGCAAGTACGTGTTCCGGTAATGCATCAAATCCCACCACCGTAGTAGGGACTGGTATACTTACATTGGCATACATGTCATATATTAGAGAAATATAAGTTATCTCGAAGCTAGAGCGCAACGTCGTTTCATCGGGGGTTTTGTCTGTTACTCTGAGTCCAGATAGACCTGCGAAACGGGCATCATTATCTAGCTTTTCTTGAGCGGATTTAGATGCAGTATGCTTGAGCATTAAAGCACTGTGCTCAGCAAGCAGCTCCGTCAACAAATCCGGTGAATTATTCAAGCGCTCTAGTAGGGCGACGTCTGAGCGTGCTTGCTCAATGCGGGTATCGATGAGGCTAAGTTGTGTAAGGGTATATTTCGGGGTATTTATAACATGATCCTATTCGGGGTGAAATTAACGGCATCGGCCTTAGGGTATTTTAGTTGGTTCCAGTGTATGCATTGGGCTTCCGGTCCGGGAGTACCATCGACCGAAGAGCGGGGTTGTCCGCGTTAAACGCAGCGATAGTTACCTTGGCGGGAGTTGGGCCTGAGTATCCCCGGTGCGCATAGTCGGGAATAGGGATATTGAGCATTTCGAGGGTAGCCCTTAGGCCAATCATCACGCGCCGATCTGCCTTAGAGGCTGTCTCGAAACGGCGGCGTAATGATAGTGGACGATCGAGCTCCGGTATGATTCCAGAGGGTTGCGACACCTGATCTGGAAGAACCGATGTGGAACC
>NZ_BMDW01000012.1 GCF_014636175.1 Sphingomonas psychrolutea
GAAAACACCATCCGTTCCGCAACAGCCTTCCTCTACGCTGCCGCCGCCCTCGTTATCCTCCGACGCCTCGCTCGTTACGCTTGAGATTCAAGACGGGCTCTCAGGCCAACAAGGACAAAACCGCCCAGGATGAGACGAGGGATGAGATGAACGCCCTGCTTTTGTTCAAGAATGACATCGGAAGCTTCGTCCATCTCTACACCTTCCTGTCACAGATCTTCGACTACGCCAGCACCGATATCGAGAAGCGGTTCCTGTTCTTCAAGCGCCTCTCGCCCCTGCTGCAGTTCGGCCGCGAACGCGAAGGAGTGGATCTCTCAGGCGTAAAGCTCACCCATCACAACCTGAAAGACGAGGGAAAACGCGCCTTGTCGATCGGCGGCGCCGACTTACCGAACCTGCCGCCGATCACCGGCGTTGGCTCGGGTAGCGTCCAGGACAAGCAAAAAGCGCTGCTGGCGGCGATCATTGCCAAGGTAAATGACCTGTTCGAAGGCGAGCTCACTGACGACGATCAGCTCATTTACGTGAACAACGTCATCAAGGGGAAGCTGCTCGAATCTGATTCCCTGCGATTGCAGGCGCAGAACAACACCAAGGCTCAGTTCGCTGCCTCCCCCACTTTGGCAGCCGAAATCCTGAACGCGGTGATGGATGCACTGACCGCTCACGAGACGATGAGCAGCCAAGCTCTCAACAGCCAGAAAGTCCGCGATGGGCTGAAGGAAATCCTCCTTGGACCCGGACAGCTCTACGAGGCACTGCGCGACCCCGAGTAGCGAACACGGCTTTCTGCGGGATTGGGATCACGCTGAGCAGAGCACCCTTTCTCTAACCGCACCGATCTATCGCACCCACAGGGTCTTCCAGATCGGTCGGCGACGAACAGAACTGGGGCGAAAGCCGAACGACCTCACGAGTGCCGGCTGAGAAATTCGAACCGTTGAGTTGTGGTTTAGGAAAGTGGGAAAAATTCCCGGGCGCTCAGGCGGGATCATCATCGATCGCAGCCCCGTTTCCCGACAAAAAATGTGCGCGGTACCCTTCGAGGTCAAACGCGATGCTACCTATTTGCTACCTGAGAAATAGAAGGGTGGCCGATGCCGCCCCTAAGTCATTGAAAACGTGGTGGGCCCGTCGGGACTCGAACCCGAGACCTACAGATTAAAAGTCCGTTGCTCTACCAACTGAGCTACGGGCCCACACTGGGCATGCGTTAGGGTCGGGTGTCGGCTTGGTCAACCCGAGGAAGTCCCCGACGCAACCGCGCGCGCAACTGGCGCACCGTCAGCCCGCTCAGCGGATCGCGCCAGTCGGGGGCGACGCCGAGCAACGGCCCCAGCACGAAATCGCGCGCACGAAACGCGATATGCGGGATCGTGAGCCCGGGCGCGCACCACGGCCCGCCCGACCACAGGACGATATCAAGGTCGATCACGCGCGCGCTCCAGCGCTGCCCGCGCCGCCGCCCGAACGCGCGTTCGATCGCTTTGAGCCGGTCGAGGACCACAGGCGGTTGATCGACGCTTTCGATCAGCACTACGGCATTGGCATAGCGCCGGATCGACGGCCCGATCGGGGCACTCGCCACGACCGGCGAGACCGCGACCACGCCGGCTAAGGCCGCGATGGCTGCAGCGACCTCGGCGACGGGCCGACCGTGCCGCCCGCAGCGGTTCGATCCAATCGCGATGGCATAGTGAAAGGCATGGCTTGAGGTCGGCACCACAACACGCCTAACGCAAAGCGATGAACTTCGCACCCAGTCCGCTTGCCGCGACCGAACCACCGCGCGATTGCCCGCTTTGCCCGCGCCTTGTCGCGCTACGCGACGATCTGCGCGCCGAACATCCCGAATGGTGGAACGCGCCCGTCAACGCCTTTGGCGACCCCGATGCCTGGCTCGCCATCGTCGGCCTGGCCCCCGGCAAGCACGGTGCCAATCGTACGGGTCGTCCCTTCACCGGCGACCAGTCCGGGCCGTTATTGTTCGATACGCTGGCCGCGCACGGCTTCGTCTCGGGCGCGTACGAGAGCAGCCCGGAGGATTCGCTGCAACTGCACGGCGCCATCATCATCAACGCGGTCAAATGCCTGCCGCCGCAGAACAAGCCCACACCGGAGGAAATTCACGCTTGCCGCCCATTCCTGGCGGGGCAGGTGGCGGACTTGCCGAACGCGCGCGTGTTCGTGGCGCTGGGACAGATCGCGCATCAATCGGCGGTCAAGGTGCTCGGCGGGAGGCTCCCGAAATGCCGCTTCGGCCATCTTGCGGAACACCGCATGCCCGATGGCCGCATCCTGATCGATAGCTATCACTGCTCACGCTACAATCAGAATACCGGGCGGCTGACGCCCGAAATGTTCGACGCGGTGTTTGCGCGGGCGGTGGCATTGCGGGGCACAACTGACGCGCCAAGATGATCTCTCTGATGACCGATGCGTTGTAAGCGATCCTTGCGCGGACGGGCGAGCTCCGCCGCCAAAAAGATCGCTCCACCGCTGCACTGTAGGCGGCTAGCTTAGATATCCTGCACAAACCGCGCGTACAGGTCGGGTCGCCGATCACGGAGAATTTCCAACGCCGCGCGGTGCCGCTTTATGCGGTCGAGACCGAGCGCTGCGACGACCGCGCCTGCGCGGTGCTACCCCAGCACCGTGCTCAGCACATCGGGATGGAAGCCCCATCCGGCAAAGCCGCACAGCCCCAGAAACAGCCCAAAGCTGCCAAACGCCCAGCCGGCGAACAGCAAGGGGAAGCTTTCCGCCAGCGCCGCCACCGCCGCCATCGAGATCGCGGTCGAGAGCGCCGCCTCGCTCGCGTCGAACTGATCGTCATGCACGTTGAGCGCATCATAGCGATCGGCAAAGCCTTGCGCTTGTTTCGCCAGCGCCGGTGCCTCGCGCGTGTATTTGGCGATTTCGCCGTCAAGCCGGACGATCGCCGCGCCGGCCGCAGCCTTTGCGCCGGGCGTGGCGGCGAGCACGACCATCTCGTCGCGTGCCGTCTCGGCGATATGCAATTTGGTCTTGGTCGCCTGATATTCGCCCCAGCGATCGACCGAATCGGCCTTCGCCTGCGCCATGTTCTGGACGATGTTGCCGTCCTTGATGTTGCCGAGCCCCATGAACACCGACAGCGCGACGACCGTGATCGCGACCCAGCGGTTGAGCCGCTTATCCTTGGCTTCGGCGCTGACTTCGATCTCCATCACGGCAATTGCACCATGCTGCTGGTCAGCACGCCAGTGAATTCGGCGTCATCCGAGCTTCATGCGCACCTGGAAGCGTGGTAATGAGGAGCCGTCATCAGGAGAAAGCCATGCTGATCGCAACCCTCGTCGCGCTGTCGACCGCTGCCGCCGTGACATCGCCCACCAAGCCTGTGACGCTCAAGCCGATGTGCCGCAATCCTGGCATCATCCTCGCCAAATCCGAGGGCAGTGTCACCATCCGTCCCCTGGCCGACGCGCCACCTGCGCGGCAGATCAAGGCGGTGGTGCGCGAGATCGAGGGCTGCAACACGCCGATCGTTGTCAATGCCGAGGTCGGAACGCCACACCGCTAGGCGACTCAGATATCCTGCACCAGCCGCCCGTAGAGATCAGGCCGACGATCGCGGAAGAAGCCGAACGCCGCGCGGTGGCGTTTGACGCGGTCGAGGTCGAGCGTCGCGACAATCACCCCCGTTTCGTCACGGCCCAACTCGCCCAGAATGTCGCCGCGCTCGTCGGTAATGAAGCTGGTGCCGTAGAAGGTCTGGCCATGCTCGACCCCGATGCGATTCGCCGCCACCACCGGCACCACGTTCGACACGGCATGCCCGACCATCGCGCGCCGCCACAGTCGCGCGGTGTCGAGGCTGGTATCGTGCGGCTCGCTGCCGATCGCGGTCGGGAAGAACAACACGTCCGATCCCATCAGCATCAGCGCGCGCGCGGTTTCGGGATACCATTGGTCCCAGCACACGCCCACGCCAAGCGTGGTGGCGTCCGGCCCCGGCCAGACCTTGAAGCCAGTATTGCCGGGCCGGAAATAGAATTTCTCCTCATAGCCCGGCCCATCGGGAATATGGCTCTTGCGATACACGCCCTGCACCGCGCCATCGGGCCCGATCATCGCCAGCGAATTGTAATGATGCGGCCCGTCCGCCTCGAAAAAGCTCGTCGGGATCGTCACGTTCAGTTCGGCTGCGAGCGTCTGCATCGCCAGCACGGCCTTGTGCTGCCCCACCGGTCTGGCTTGCGCGAACAGGCCTTCATCCTCGACGCGGCAGAAATATTCGCCTTCGAACAATTCGGGCGGCAGGATGACTTGCGCGCCCTGGCCCGCGGCCTCGCGCACCAGCGCAGCGACATTGGCGATGTTCGTGTCGATATCCGACGTGAAGGCGAGTTGCAGCGCGGCGACGGTGATTTGGGTCATGCCGCCTCATATCGTCGTTTGCGGGTCAGTTTCAAACCCGGAACCCGATCGATCGCGCAGGACCACAATGACGGTACGGCATGCTTGACCCAATCCGCGAAACGATTTATTGACATTTGTGTCAGTAAGGACCCGAATCGATGGCAAAGCTTCCTCCCTTCCCCGGCACAAACGGTCGTCGCGACTGGCGCACGGCGTTCGATGCAATCCGCATTTTGCTCGCAAACGGCGACGACACGACGCAAGTGTTTCGCATCATGCGCGCTTTGAACGTCGGCAATGCGCCGATGAACTATGCGCGGCTGATCGCGACCGAACAGGGCGGGCGGCTGGCGTGCGAACAGGTCGAATTGGCGCAGCGCTTCTCCGACCCCGCCTACGTCGCGCGTTTCGCGCCCGGTACGGTTGGTGCTGCGTATCGCGATTTTCTCGCGACCACGGGTTATTCGGCCGATGGCCTGGTCGAGGTCAGCAAGGTCATCAGCGAAGATCAAGTGCAGCATCCCTATGCCTGGTTCGGGCGGCGGGTGCGCGACACGCACGACATCTGGCACGTGCTGACTGGCTATAAAGCCGACGAATCACTTGGCGAGGCCTGCCTTGTCGCGTTCAGCTATGCGCAGGTCGGCGGACTCGGCTGGGCGTTCATCGGTGGCGCGGCGGCGCTCAAAAGCCTCGGCGCGACTCGCGGCACGCTCTTCGCCCGCGCGGTGTGGGAGGGCTATCGCAACGGCGGCCGCGCACAATGGATTTCGGGCGAGGATTATGAGGCGCTGCTCGCCGAACCGATTGACGCCGCCCGCGCGCGGCTCGGGATCGCGACACCGGTCGCGTATCTGAAAGCGCAGCGCGAGTTGGGGCCGGAACTGGCATCGTACCTCAGCAAGCGCCGCGACGCCGCCGCCGAACCGGCCCCAACGCCGGAACGCCTCGCCGCCTGAATCCGGTGCGCGCGTAAATTGCGAAAGCTGCGCGACCCGGTAGAGCGGGCGTGATGCTCACGCGCCTGATCCTCACCGATTTCCGCAACCATGCCGACCTGACGATCGCGCCGGGGCCGGGCTTCGTCGTGCTGACCGGCGAGAATGGCGCGGGCAAGACCAATGTGCTGGAAGCCGTGTCGCTGCTCGCGCCCGGCCGCGGTTTGCGGCGTGCGGCGCTTGGCGACATGGCGCGGCAAAACGGCCCCGGCGGCTTTGGCGTCGCTGCGGATTTGACCGGCGACGTCGCGATCGCCACCGGCACGCACGCCGCCGCCCCCGAACGGCGGATCGTCCGCGTTCAGGGATCGGCGGTCGCGGCGACCGCGCTCGCCGAATGGCTGACGGTGGTGTGGCTGACGCCGGCAATGGATCGCTTGTTCGTCGAGCCGGCGGGCGAGCGCCGCCGCTTTCTCGACCGCCTCACGCTGGCCTTGTCCTCGGCGCATGCCATGCACGCCAATCGCTACGAAGCCGCGATGCGTGCGCGCAATCGCTTGCTCGCCGACGACGCCGCGCCCGACCGTGAGTGGCTGTCGGCGCTGGAAGCGCAAATGGCCGAGCATGGCGCGGCGATCGACGCCGCGCGGCGCGAGACCGTCGCCGCGTTGGCGGAGCGACTGGTCGAGCAGCCCGACGGCCCCTTCGCGCGCGCAGGCCTCGCGCTGGAGGGCTGGACCGGCGCGAGCAACAGTCTCGCCGCCGATCTCGCCCGCGGCCGTGCGCGCGATGCAGCCGCCGGGCGCGCGCTGGTCGGCCCGCACCGCAGCGATCTGGTGGTCACCCATCTCGGCAAGGGTCAGGCGGCGGGTCTGTGCTCGACCGGCGAGCAAAAGGCGCTGCTGCTCGGCCTGATCCTTGCGCATGCCGATCTGGTGGCCGAGCGCACCGGCGCGCCGCCCGTACTCTTGCTCGATGAGGTCGCGGCGCATCTCGACCCCCTCCGCCGCGCCGCCTTGTTCGATCGGCTGTCCGGCATGGGGCAAGTGTGGATGACGGGCACCGAGGACGCCCTGTTCGCCGATTTGGGGCGCGATTTTTTCCGCTTGCAGTTGACCTAACGTCAACCGCTACACCGTCGCCATGACGACGATTCTCGACATTGCCGATGTCGCCCGCCTAACCGGCTTGAGCCCGCGCGCCTTGCGTTTTTACGAAGCGCGCGGGTTGGTGACCCCGCTGCGTACCGCCTCCGCACGACGCCTCTACGATGCCGCCGCGCTGGAGCGGTTGCATCAGGTCGTTGCGCTCAAACGCGCCGGGTTGAGCCTTGCGCGGATCAAGCAGCTGTTCGACCGTCGCACGATCGACCTGCGCGCGCTGATCGTCGCGCAACTCGATCAGGTTACCGAACAGGCGCAGGCGCTGGCCGATATCCGCGCGATCCTCGCCACCACTTTGTCCCGCATCGACCGAGGCGAGCCGATCGATGCCGCGACCTTCTGCTCGCTGATCCGATCCGGAGAAGCAACGATGGAACATCCGATGAAAGCGATCGTCGATCGCTATTTCAGCCCAGACGACAAGGCAGAATGGGCCAAGACCGCCGCGCCCGCGTACGAAGGCATGGACTATGCAGCGTATCAGGCACAGTGGCGCACGCTAAGCGACACGATCGCGGCAGCACTCCCGCTCGACCCTGCCGGGGCCGAGGCACAAGCGTTTCTCGATCAATGGTTCGCGCTCTTGAAGCCGTTCACCGCCGTCGCGACGCCGCAAATGTGGAATGGCGTCGCGCAAATGTATTCCGACATGCCCAAATGGCAGAACGAGGCCGACCCGGGCTTTTCGTATACCGTATGGCAATTCATCGCGAGCGCAACCAAGGCCCGCCGCGACGCCGGCGGGACGATCGACGGCCCCGGATGGATGACCGGCGCGCGCTGAACACGAAAGCGGCTCGGAACGCGCGTTCCGGGCCGCGATTCGGTCGGCGCGCATCGCCATCTTCTTATTGAATCCGAAAGCTCTTTCGCCGACAGTGCGGCATGAACGCGACACACACCATACGGGTCGATCCGCAAAAAAAGCTGGTCGACATCACGTTGGCGGGTTTCTTCGACGTGCCCCGAGTGATTCAAGTCGCAATCGACGGAAAGGCCGCGATCGAGAGCTTGGGACTCGCGCCGCATGAGCATCTCACCTTGATCGACGTGTCCGATTTCAGTCTGCAATCGCAGGATGTCGTCTCGGCGTTACAAAGCACATTTGGCAACCCGCGTTACGCCTCACGGCGGCTGGCTGTCGTCACCGACAAATCGCTTTCGCCGATGCAGGTACAGCGCGTCCTGAAACGCGACACCGCCCAGTGGTTCGACGACCGACGCGAGGCCGAAGCGTGGTTGTGCGACGATCGGCCAACGCAAGACGCTTAATCGGTCGCCAGCGCCGCAAGCCGCACCGCCTGCCGCGGGCGACTCGCCCATTTCGCTTCCTTCTCTGGGAAGCTCGCGCGATAATCTAGAGTCGGTCGAGAATACCGTCGCAAAGTGCCGTGACCAGTGCGTCGCCGTCGGGCGATTGCCACAAGGTGCCGCGGTCACCGGCAAGCATCGCGCGCTTGTCCGCGTCGGTCAGGATGTACGACCCGGGCTGCTTGGCGGCTGCACCGGGCGGAAGCGCCGCCGTCAGCGCACCACGGCTCCGCCCGCGGATCCGTCCCCGCGAATCGACGAGCAAAGTGCACGGCAGCGTCCCGCCATCGCCCATCGGCGATGGCGACAGCGTCAGCATCAGGCGCTTCCCGCCGTTTGGCTCGACCAGCAGCGGCAAGCCAGCGACGCGGGCTTGCGTCAACCGCGCGGTCGCGCCGGCAAAACCGAGCTTCTCCGCGATGCAGGTCGGCACCGCGACGATGTCGAAATTCGGTCCCGCGAAACGTCGGCGCAGCGCGGCGAAATCGCGCGCCTCGACCAGGCATGGCGCGCACCATTCTGCCCATAAGGTGACGATCCGTGTCTTGCCACGCAGGCTGTCGAGCGAAAGCTTCGCCGCGCCGTTCGACACTTTGATCGGTGGCAATGGCAGATCGACCTTTTCGAAGGTCAGCGCGAGCCGGTTTTTGTCCAGCGGGGTGCCCGTGAACAGCCGCGGACCGGATTTCAGCGTGAGAATGGGCGCCGCTGATAGACGAGCGGGGCTGGCGAGCCCGGCAAGCATGCCGCCAAGGATCGCACGACGATCAAGTCCGCCACCGATTGCCACGACATTTCTCCCGGTTAGGCCCCAGCGGGCGGCTTGTTCCTGCCCCTTTGCCTGCGCTGCTATCGTACCGCTTCAGCACGTCGCCGGAGAGTGGCGTAGGCACCCGCACACCGCAAGCGGCGATCGCCCATTTCGCTTCCGTTTTTCGCCCGCCGACCCTATATACTCGGCATGGCAACCACACCCGAAAGCAATAACCCCAATATCCCGAATCAAGGCGACTATGGCGCCGATTCGATCAAGGTGCTGAAAGGCCTCGACGCCGTCCGCAAGCGCCCTGGCATGTACATTGGCGATACCGACGATGGCTCGGGCCTCCACCACATGGTGTTCGAAGTCAGCGACAATGCGATCGACGAAGCGCTCGCCGGGCATTGCGACCGGATCGACATCACCTTGAACGCCGATGGCTCGGTCTCGGTCGAGGATAATGGCCGTGGGATTCCGACCGGAATCCATACCGAGGAAGGCGTGTCCGCCGCCGAGGTCATCATGACCCAGCTCCATGCTGGCGGTAAGTTCGAGAACACCTCGGATGACAATGCCTATAAGGTTTCCGGCGGCCTGCACGGCGTCGGCGTCTCGGTGGTCAATGCGCTGTCCGAATGGCTCGATCTGACGATCTGGCGCGACGAGACCGAGCATTACATGCGCTTTGCGTTTGGCGATGCGGTGGCACCGCTCAAGGTGGTCGGCCCCGCGCCCGGCAAGAAGGGGACCAAGGTCACCTTCTTCCCCTCGCCCGCCACCTTCAAAATCACCGAATTCGATTTCGACAAGCTCGAGCATCGCTACCGCGAACTCGCCTTCCTCAATTCGGGCGTGCGGCTGTATCTCAACGATGCGCGCCATGCCGATCTCAAGACGGTCGAACTCTATTATGAGGGCGGGATCGCCGCGTTCGTGAAATATCTCGATCGCAACAAAATTCCGCTGATGCCCGAGCCGGTCGCGATTTCGGGTACGCGCGACGACGTGACGATCGACGTCGCGCTTGAGTGGAACGACTCCTATTACGAGAACGTCCTCGCCTTCACCAACAACATCCCGCAGCGCGACGGCGGCACGCATATGGCGGCATTCCGCGCGGCGATGACGCGCACGCTCAACAATTATGCCGAGAAATCGGGCATGTTGAAAAAGGAAAAGGTCACGCTGACCGGCGATGACATGCGCGAAGGCCTGACCGCGATCGTCTCGGTCAAGCTGCCCGACCCGAAGTTCAGCAGCCAGACCAAGGACAAGCTGGTCTCGTCCGAAGTGCGCCAGCCGCTCGAAAGCTTGATGGCCGACAAGCTCGCCGAATGGCTCGAGGAAAACCCCGCGCACGGCAAATCGATCATCCTCAAGATCATCGACGCCGCGGCCGCGCGCGAAGCCGCCAAGAAGGCGCGCGAACTGACCCGGCGCAAGGGCGTGATGGACATCGCCAGCCTGCCCGGCAAGCTCGCCGATTGCCAGGAGCGTGATCCCGCCAAGTCCGAACTGTTCCTGGTCGAGGGGGATTCGGCCGGTGGTTCGGCCAAGCAAGGCCGCGATCGCCACTTCCAGGCGATCCTGCCGTTGCGCGGCAAGATCCTCAACGTCGAGCGTGCGCGCTTCGACCGGATGCTGTCGTCGAAGGAAATCGGCACGCTCATTCAGGCAATGGGCACGGGCATTGGCCGCGACGACTTCAAGATCGAAAAGCTGCGCTATCACAAGATCGTGATCATGACCGACGCCGATGTCGACGGCGCGCATATCCGCACGCTGTTGCTGACGTTTTTCTATCGCCAGATGCCCGAGATCATCACCAACGGGCACCTCTACATC
The DNA here is from genome assembly GCF_014636175.1 of Sphingomonas psychrolutea. Lineage (GTDB taxonomy): Bacteria > Pseudomonadota > Alphaproteobacteria > Sphingomonadales > Sphingomonadaceae > Sphingomonas > Sphingomonas psychrolutea. The sequence continues at coordinate 10,425 of NZ_BMDW01000012.1, forward strand.
GCGCAGCCGCCGCTCTACAAAGCGACGCGCGGACGCTCGGAAGTGTATCTCAAGGACGATAGCGCGCTCGACGAATATCTGGTCGAGGCGGGTGTTGCCGGCACGCTACTCGAAGGCGTGCAGGGCGGGACGCGGTCGGGCCAGGACCTGCGGATGCTGGTCGACCATGCGCGGCGGATGCGCACGCTGATGCGCTATATCCCGCGGCGCTACGATCCGACGATCGTCGAAGCGCTGGCAATGGGCGGCGCGCTCGATCCGGCGCTCGATCTCGCGGCGCGCCGCGACGTCGTGGTGCAAGTCGTCCGCGGACTCGATGCCGGTGATCCCGAAGCGCGCTGGTCGGCCCGGCTGGCCGAGGATGGTGGCTTCCATGTCGAGCGCGTGTGGCGCGGCGTGACCGATCATCACATCATCGAAGGCGCGTTCCTCGGCTCGGCCGAAGCGCGCAAACTGCACGGCCTCGCGGTCGAGCAGGGCGAGGCGTACGAACAGACCGCGCGGATCGTCTCGTCCAAGGCAGCGGCTGCGGCGCAGGCCGAAGTCGATGCCGCCGGGGATGCAGCGGCCGCGACCGAGGCACCGGCCCAGGCCCCCGTGGCAACCGCCGCAAAGGGGTCAACGATGGTCGCGCGTCCGTCGCAATTGCTCGACGCGATCCTTGCCGCCGGGCGCAAGGGCCTGTCGATCCAGCGCTATAAGGGTCTCGGCGAAATGAACGCCGAGCAATTGTGGGAGACGACGCTCGATCCGCAAGCGCGCTCGATGCTCCGCGTCGAGATCGAGCAGGCCGATGTGGCGGACGAAATCTTCACGCGGCTGATGGGCGATGTGGTCGAGCCACGCCGCGAATTTATCCAGGAGAATGCGCTAAGCGTCGCCAATCTCGACGTCTGACGCGCCCATGTGAGGGAGAAGGCATGATGCGTGGATTTCTGATGGGAGCGGCAGCCGCCGCGTTGATCGCAACCGCCGCTGTTGCGGCCACCGTTCCAGCCTCCAAACATAGCGCCAAGGAAACCGCGCGTGCAGTGGCGGCGGGCCTCGCCAACCCGGCGCGCGCCGAACAGGCGGGCGACGATGCCCGGCGCAGAGCGGCCGAGGTCCTCGCTTTCTCAGGGGTAGGCCCGGGCGACGAGGTGCTCGATTTCTTCCCCGGCGGCGGATATTGGACGCGGATCTTCGCCGGCGTGGTCGGCAAGACCGGCCATGTCTATGCAATCTGGCCCGCCGCTGCCGCCAAATATGCCACCAAGGCGCTCCCGGCGCTTGAAGCGCTGCATATCCCGAACGCCTCGGCGAGGGTGCTGGGCGTGGGCATCGTCGCGGCGCCGGAGCCGGTCGATATCGTCTGGACCGTGCAGAATTATCACGACGTCAACAATTTTGGTGGCGAGGCGGCGATCGATGCCTTCAACGCCGCCGTCCTTAAGGCGCTGAAACCGGGCGGCAGCTATATCGTGATCGACCATGCCGACCCCGGCACTGGCCTTGCCAGCACAGGCACGTCGCATCGGATCGATCCGGCGACGGTCAAGGCCGAAGTGACCAAGGCCGGCTTCGAATTCGTTGGAGAGAGCAACGTGCTCAGCAACCCGGCCGACGACCATAAGGCCAATGTGTTCGATCCCGCGATCCGCGGCCATACCGACCAGTTCGTCTATAAATTCCGTAAACCCCGCTAAGCCGACGCCTTAACCCAGGGCCGCGCGCAGCGTCGCGCGGACCCCGGAGCGTACGCCGCGGCTCGCGGTGTCATATTCGACGTTGGTCTGCAGACTCTGCGCCATCGCACGGATCAGCTTCGTGCCAACGCCGGTGCCGCGCGCTGGCGCATCCGCTACCATCCCCACACCGTCGTCCTCGACCGCAAGGCGAAAATGCGCATCGCCCTCGTCGATCAACGACACGCGGACCTCTCCGCCCCCACGCTTTTCCCCGTCACTGGGATAGGCGTATTTGCACGCATTGCTGACCAATTCGGTGACGATCACGCCCAGCGAGACGGCGCGGTCGGTCGACAGCCGGATCGGATCGGCGGCGAGCGAAAGCCGGCGCGGGGCGGTCGGGGTAGACCAGGTCTCGCCCAATTCCTCGACCAGCGCACCCAGATACTCGCGCATATCGACCTGTTCGACGTCGTTGCTGGTGTAAAGCCGCCGATGGACTTGCGCGATCGCCGCGATACGGCGCTGCGTATCCTCAAGCGCGAGCCGCGCATCGGCATTATCGAGCGCGGTGGCTTGCATCCGCACCATCGCCGAAACGATTTGCAAGCTGTTGGCGACGCGGTGGTTGACCTCGCTCAGCAGCGCCTCGAGCCGGGCGTTGCTGGCGCGCAACTGATCCTCGGCGGCGGCCTTGTCGCGTTCCAGCGCGGTGCGTTCGAGCACTTGAGCAAACGCGCTGACCAGCAAGTCGAAGAAATCGCTGCCGACCGATTTTACGACATAGTCCGCAGCGCCCGCTTTCAACGCGGCGACCGCGATCCGCCCTTCCTCCGACCCGGTGACATAGACGACCGGCGGCGGCGCAGGCAGCGCGCGCAGCTGCTTCAGCGTTTCCAGCCCGTCCATGCCCGGCATATAATGGTCGACCGCGATCAGATCGAACGCGCGCGCGCTGGCCAGCGCAACGCCCTCCACCCCGCTTTCGGCAACCGTCACGTCGAAACCATGCCGCGCGAGCGTGCGTGCCGCCAGTCGCCGCAGGCCCGCATCATCGTCGATATAAAGAACCGTTGTCACGCTGACGCTTACCCCCCTGGCTCCATGTCCGGGACCTGAATGACCGATAAAAACAGGCCAAGCTGGCGGATCGCCTGGGCGAAACTCTCATAATTGACCGGCTTGGTGATGTAGACGTTGCAGCCAAGATCGTAGCAGCGCTGAATCTCGACCTTGTCGTCGGTGGTTGTCAGCACCACCACCGGCGTGCGGCGCAGCGGGCCATCGGTCGCCTTGATCTTCGCCAGAATGTCGGTGCCGCTCATGTCGGGCAAATTGAGATCGAGCAGCACCAGCGCCGGGCCATTGCGTTGCGGGCCGTCTGCCGCGTTGAACAGATAGTCGAGCGCGCTCGTGCCGTCGGTGAAATGCGTAATCGTATTGCTGATGCCCGCGCGGCGGATGTTCTTCTCGATCAGCCGCGCATGGCCCTCATCGTCCTCGATCATCACGATGCTGACGGTCTTATGGTCGGTCATGGTGCTTTCCCCGAAGTGGCTACGATGGTTGCATCGGTCAGGGCGACCGGCAGCGTCAAACGGAAGGTCGCACCCTGGCCGAGTTCCGACGCCACGTCGATCACCCCGCCCAGCCGGTACGCCAGCGTACGGACATGCGCGAGCCCGATCCCCTCGCCCGGTTGGTCCTGATTGCCCGATCGCCGGAACAGGTCGAACACACGGCTGTGGTCGTTCGGCGCGATGCCGCGGCCATTGTCTTCGATCTCGAACGTAACGCGCGCCCTATCGCGCTTGCCCCGCACCACGATCTGCCCGACGCGCGCAGGATCGAGATATTTGACCGCATTCTCGATCAAATTCGAAAAAATTTGTTCGGTGGCAAGCCGGTCGCTGACGATCGTCGGCAAGGGGCGTTCGACCGTGACCGTCGCACCCCGCTGGGCGAGCTGCTGGGTCAGGCTTGCCGTGATCCCGTCGATCATCGCGGTCAGGTCGAGCGGCTCGGGTGCGATCACACGACGGCCCTCGCGCGACAGTTTGAGGATCGCGTTGATCAGCCGGTCCATCTTCTGCGTCGAGCTGCGGATGAAGCCGATCGCCTCGGGCAAATCCTCGCGCGCCGCGAGCCGGGCGTCTTCGGTGACGATTTCGGGGGCATGCGCCTCGGCACGGTCGATCAGCGCGCAGAGCGTGGCCGCCGCCCCCTCGAGTTCGGCAGTGAAGCCCATCACATTGACCAGCGGGCTGCGCAGATCGTGGCTGACGATGTAGGCGAAGCGCTGGATTTCGTCATTGGCGCGCGTCAAATCGGCGGTGCGTTCGGCAACTTGCGCCTCCAGCGTATCCGCGAAATCGCGCACCCTGTCGCGCGACGTTGCCAAATCGCGGGTATAGCGCAGGACGGTCGCGAGCGTGACCGCCGCGACCAGCACGAGCAACAGCCCGGCAATGGCCAGCGTGGTGTAGAACACCCGGACGCTGGCGCGCTGTTCGGCATTGCGGATCGCGAGCAGGCGCTGTTCCTCACCTGCCATCGCCCCAGCAAGCGTCCGGACCGCGCGCATCCGGGGGGCGCTCGTCTCGGACACGAACAGCGCCAGCGCGGCGGCACGATCACCCCGCTGCGCCGCCGCGATCGTGCGTTCACGCTGCCGCGCCAAATCGTCGGTCAGCGCGCGCAGCTTCGCCAAATTGCCTTGCTGCAGCGGATTGTCGCGCGTCAGCGTGGCGATGCGCGCGATCAGCGTCGGCAAGTCGGCCATAGTGCTACGGTAGGTGTCGAGATAGATTGGGTCGCCGGTCAGCAGGAAACCACGGCGCGTCGTCTCGCTTTGCTCAATCGCGATCCGCGTCCGGTCGATCGCGAGTTCGACCTCATAGGTGTGGTTGACGTCGCGTGTATGCGCTTCATTGCGCGCCGTCGACCAGGCGGCGGCAATCCCCGCGGCGATCAGCGCGGCGAACCCCAGCGCCATCGCGGCAACGAGGAACCGCCCCATCCGCCCTTCGGTGACGCCGAAACCCAAGACCATGCGCTGCGCCATCTTGCGCCCCTTACGCAGCAGCACGGACCTTGACCAGCCGCACCAGCTTGATTTCGATCAACCCTGGCGCGGAGCTCAATCGTGGGACGAAGTGCCGCGCCGCGTGCGCTCGGTCTCGGCGGTGAAGCGCACATCCTCGTCACGGTCGCCGAGCATGATCGCGAGCGAGTCGTCGCTGATCTCGCACCAGTCCTTGCCGCGATCGGGGCCGGGGCGGATCACGCGCGGGAGTAAGCCGGGAAGGCGCGACCAGGCCAGCAACTGCTCCAGCCCGACGGCATTGAGCGCATCGCGCAGATGGAAGGCGGCGACATAGGCGTCGGGAAAGGCGCGATGCGCCGGCAGGCCGCGTTCATGCTCCAGCCCCACGGGCTTGCGCCAGTAGCGCAGCATCTGGTTGGAGAAAGCCGGCGTATCGGGCCACAGCCGCAACGCGCATTTCCAGGTGCAGATCCACGGCGCGTCGCGCGTCAGCGCCGGGCTGCAGAATTTCTCTTCATACAGCGAGCGATGCGCCGCGAGCGCGACGCGCCTGGGATAGGGATCGAGCACACCGCGCGCGACGTCATGCCACAAGGGCGCGTCGGCGACCTGTTCGTCGAGGATATGGTGGATCGTCTGCGTCAGCGGCGGGATCGGCCGCCCCGGATTGACGAGCCGCGCACCACCCTCGCCGTGGATCTCCCAGCGCCCGTCCGCACCGAGCGCTACGTCCTGCCAGCCGATTTCACAGACCCCGTGGAGCGGCGGCGCTTCGCCGGTCGTCTCGAGGTCGATGACGCGGATGATCTGAGGGGCGGGGGGCGGCATCGTGCCTAGGTGGCGTGTTCGGCGCCGAATTGCGAGGAAAGAAGGTTCGTTCGCGCAGAGGCGCGGAGGACGCGGAGGTAGAAGGGAAAGATTATCTCACGCGAAGGCACGAAGGCGCGAAGGCGCGAAGCGCTTTGAAACCCGGTCACTGCGCATGGCGGCGAGGAAGCCGCATCGCGGAACCGTTCTTCGCGTCTCCGCGCCTTCGCTTGAAAAACTTTCTTCTCCGCGTCCTCCGCGCCTCTGCGCGAACCAAATCCTTCTCAGTGCGCAGCCTGCTCCCCGCGCACCAACCCGCTCTGCGCCAACTGGTCATCGATCATCGCCAGCAACCGGTCGAGCCCGGCCTGATCCTTCGCCTCGGCGCGCGCCACCAGCACGTCCTGCGTGTTCGACGCGCGCAGCAGCCACCAGCCGTCGGGCGTATTGACGCGCGCACCGTCGGTGCGGTTGACGTCGGCCCCCGCCGCTTCGAGCCGCTCAAGCACTTCCTCGACCACCGCGAACTTGCGGGCCTCATCGACCTGGAAGCGCATCTCCGGCGTGTTGACCAAAGCCGGCATCGCGCCGCGCAAGTCCGTGATCGACTTCCCGATCATATGCGCCGCACGGATCAACCGGACGGCGGCGTAATGCGCGTCGTCAAAGCCGTAAAATTCATGCGCGAAGAAGATGTGGCCGCTCATTTCGCCGGCGAGCGGGCTGTCGGTCTCGCGCATCTTCATCTTGATCAGCGAATGCCCGGTCTTCCACATCAGCGGTTCGCCGCCGAGTTCACGCACGCGGTCGAACAGCATCTGGCTCGCCTTCACGTCGGCAATGATCGTCGCGCCGTGCAATTCCTTCAACACAGGTTCCGCCAAAATGGACAGAATCTGATCGCCCCAGATAACACGGCCTTGCCCGTCAATCGCGCCAATCCGGTCGCCATCGCCGTCAAAAGCCAGTCCGAAATCGAGCTGCTTGTCCGCGACCAGCGCCTTCAGATCGGCAAGGTTCTTTTCCTCGGTAGGGTCGGGATGATGGTTGGGAAAATTGCCGTCGACATCGGTGAAGAGCAAATGATGCTCACCCGGCAGCAGCTTGACGAGCTTCTCGATGATCGGGCCCGACACCCCATTGCCCGCGTCCCAGCCGATGCGATAGCTGCCGCCAGCATAACCCGCCACCAGCCGATTGACATAATCGTCCTCGATATCTGCGGTCGAAACCGTGCCTTCGCCGGTCTCCCAATCGCCCTCCGCCGCCATGCGACCGAGCTCCTGAATATCGGCCCCGAAAAACGGCTTGTGCTGCAGCACCATCTTGAAGCCGTTATACTCGGCGGGATTATGGCTGCCGGTTATCTCGATGCCGCCATCCACTTCTAGCGTGGCTTCGGCATAATAAAGCATCGGCGTCGGCCCCATGCCGATCCGCACGACATCGACGCCAACCGCCGTCAGCCCACCAATCAGCGCCGTCTCAAGCTGGGGCGAGGACAGCCGTCCGTCATAGCCAACCGCAACGCGCGTGCCGCCCGCGCGCCGCACGCGCGTGCCGAAGCCACGCCCGATCGCATCGGCATCCGCCGCGCCCAGCGTCTTGCCGACGATTCCGCGAATGTCATATTCACGCAACGATGTGGGGTTGAACATGTGCGTCATCTGATCGGCTCCCTCGATAGTCGGTCCATGCCCAATCGGTGAGCAATGCGAAAGTTCAATGACGGGTCAAAATCTCATGCGGCGGCAAAGACTAACGCCGCAGCAGCACGTCGCGTGCGGCGTTGATCCGGCGCGTCAGGTCGGCCGACCCGCCTTTGTCGGGATGGACGGCGGATACCAGCCGCCGGTGCGCCGCGCGGATCGCGGCGGCATCGGCCGCGGCATCGACGCCGAGCACCGCACGCGCCTCGGCTTCATCCAGCCGCAGCGTCGGCTTGGGCCGCGGTCGCAGCACCAGCCAGATGCCGATCAACACGGCCACGATGAGCAGGACTTTTGCCATCAGGCGAACAGCGGCAGAACGGGTTCGGGGAGTGCCAGCGCGCCCATCATCTCGCGCAATTCCTGGCGCGCGGCGACATGCGCCAGGCCCATCGAGCCGAATTCGCCCGAATCGAGCATCGTCAGCCCGGCCGGAAACATCTCGCGGTAAATCACGCGCTCGCCCAGGCCAGGGACGATCCGGAAGCCGACGCGCTTGGCGAGCTGATCGAGCGCCTCCGACACGCGCCGCATGTTGCGCGCTTCGATATGCTGGACGCGGTTGCGCAGCACCACCCAGTCGATCGTCGAGCCATCGGCCTTCGCGCGGACCTTGCGGGCTTCCCAGATCAATTCGGCATAGAAGCTCGGGCGCGTAACCTTGTAGGTTACCGGATCGACCTGTCCGATCAGGTCGAAATCGACAAAGCTGTCGTTCATCGGCGTTACAAGCGTATCGGCACGGCTTGCCGCCATCCGCGCGAAGCGGTCGTCGCGGCCGGGCGTGTCGATCACGAGGAAGTCCGCATCGGTCGCGAGCGACTCCATGCTCTCGGTGAATCGCGCGAGGCTCTCGCCATCGTGCGTGGCATGGCGCGGGGTCGGCAGCGAGCGCCCGGTGCGCTTTACCGTCTCCGCGCGATTGTCGAAATAGCGCCCCATCGTGCGTTGGCGATGGTCGAGATCGAAGGCGGCCACGTTCGCGCCGCGGGTCGCAAGCGCGATGGCGACGTGCACGGCGGTGGTGGATTTGCCGGTACCGCCTTTTTCATTGGCGAAGACGATAATGTGTGGCTTTCGCGCAGCAGTCGCCAACGTGGTCGCTTCCCGTCTTGTTCGGTTTGATCGCGCCTCATAGAAGACGCCCCCCATCCTTATCGAAGGCCCTACGCCTGTGCAAACCATCCGTACCCTCGAAGCGCTCCGTTCCGGGATTGCCGACTTTCGCGAGAGTGGTGCGGAGATCGCGCTGGTGCCGACGATGGGCGCGCTGCACGTCGGCCACATCGCGCTGATCGAGGCGGCGAAGCGGCCTGGGCGCAAAGTTGTCGCGTCGATCTTCGTCAATCCCAAGCAATTCGGCGCGAACGAAGACCTGTCGCGCTATCCGCGCAAGGAAACCGCTGATTTGGCAATGCTGAAGGCGGCGGGGTGCGACCTCGTCTGGTTGCCGCCGGTGGAGGCGATGTATCCCGATGGTTTCGCCACCAATATTTCGGTGTCGGGCGTCAGCGACGGGCTCGACGGCGCGGCGCGGCCGGGGCATTTCGACGGGGTCGCCACCGTGGTGGCAAAGCTGTTCAACCAGGTCCGGCCCGATCTGGCGCTGTTTGGTGAGAAGGATTTTCAGCAGCTCGCGGTGATCCGGCGGATGGTCGCCGATCTCGATTTCGGGATCGAGATTCAGGGCGTGCCGACGCAACGCGACGATGACGGTCTCGCGCTGTCTTCGCGCAATGTCTATCTCGACGATGCGCAGCGCGGCGCAGCAGTGGCCTTGCCGCGCGCGCTCGGGGTGGCGGCAAAGGCGATCGCGCGCGGCGATGACCCGGATGCGGCGCTCGGCACGGCGCGCGAGGCGTTGACGACCGCCGGGTTCACGGTCGATTATGTCGCGCTGGTCGATGCCGAGACGCTGGCCCCTGCACGCGATTCCGCCCGTGAGCGGCGCTTGCTCGCGGCGGCCAAACTCGGCCCGACGCGCCTGATCGACAACCTTGCCGTGCCGCCTGCGGAAGATGCCTAATTCGGCGTTAACCTTTCATTGACCCTTCCTCGGCACAGTGCGGCCAAGCGAAATGGTTAACGAGGGTTGAGAATATGGGCACGAGCCTCAAAAATGCGCGGTTTCTGATCGAAAGCCGGCTTGCCGATGCCGCACGCGGCGATGCCGATGCATGCTACGATCTCGGCATGGTCTATTCGAGCGGGGCCGCCGGAATGGGCATCGACCTGATCGAGGCGCATAAATGGTTCAACCTCGCCGCCGTCGCCGGCAGCGAAGCCGCCAAGGATTGCCGCCGCGACATCGCCGAAGACATGAGCGCGCGCGAGATCGCCACCGCTCAGGCCGCCGCGCGTGCCTTTCTGGTCAGCACCCAGCGCCGCGCCGCCTGACTCGACGCCTTGCCCCATAAGGCTTAGGCCACCTCCGTAACGATCTGGAGGGGCACGATGCCTTTGACGATTACCGCGCTGACCGCATCGGCGCTGGCCATTCTGCTCGTGCTGCTCGCAATCCTCACGATTCAGCAGCGCATGAAGTATCGCGTGCCCTTTGGCGATGGCGAAAAACAGCCCCTGATCGCCGCGATCCGCGCGCATGCCAACCTTGCCGAATATATGCCGATCGGCATCACGCTGATCGCGCTGCTCGAAGGCGGCCCGCACAATCCTTACATTCTTGGCGGCTTGGCGATCGTCTTTGTGGTGACCCGCCTGCTCAACGCAATCGGCCTGTTCGCGCCGCCCGGACCGCCGGGACCGGCACGTTCGATCGGCATCGTCGGGACGTTGCTCGTGTTGCTCGGCCTCGCTGTGTGGCTGGCCGCACGGACCTTGGGGCTGGTGTGAGCCAGCCGCTTCGCGCCTATATCCTGATGACGTCAGGCGTGTCGTCCGCCCTCGAACCCTGACCCCACCCTGTCATCCCCGCGAAGGCGGGGATCCATACTGGTTGACCTCGACGCTCGCTAGCAAGCGGCGGTGACTATGGAACCCCGCCTTCGCGAATCGTGGAAATGGGTCATGCGCACCTGATCATGGTCTAGGCCGACACGATTTTCTTCGCTGGCGCCTTTTTAGGGGCAGCCTTTTTCGCGGCAGGTTTCTTCGCGGGCGCCTTTTTCGCCGCCGCTTTCTTCTTGCCCTTGGCCGGCGGTGCCGCCGCCGCGCGCGCGTCGATCAGTTGCGCGGCTTCCTCAAGCGTCAGCGCATCCTTCTCGATCGATTTGGGCAGCGTCGCATTGGTCGTCCCGTCGGTGACGTACGCGCCGTAGCGCCCCTCCATCAGCTTGATCTCGGCTTCGCTGCGCGGATGCAGCCCCAGCACCTTGAGCGGTGCCTGCGCGCCGCGCTGCGGCCGCCCGCCGCCCGCCGCCGCCTCGGCGAGCTTGACGACCGCCGCGTTCATCCCCGTCTCGAACACGTCGGCGGTCGAGGTGAGCCGTGCATATTTGCCGGCATGCTTCAGATACGGGCCATAACGGCCGATTGCCGCCGTGATCGGCTCGCCCGTTTCGGGATGCGTGCCGATCGTGCGGGGCAGCGACAGCAGCTTCAGCGCCCAAGCGAGATCGAGCTCGCCAATATCCTTTGGGATCGACGCCATCTTGCGCGTCTCGCCTTCGCCGATCTGAATATACGGCCCGAACCGCCCCGATTTACGCTCGACCGGCAGGCCGGTCTCGGGATCGTTGCCGAGCGTCTCCGGCCCCGTATCGGTGCCTTCCTCATCGCCACCCGGCTGGCCGAAGCGGCGCGTATATTTGCACTCGGGATAATTGGAGCACGCGACAAACGCGCCGAACTTGCCGCCGCGCAGCGCCAGCTGCCCCGCGCCACACTTCGGGCACAGCCGCGGATCGCCGCCATCGGTCAGTGGCGGAAAGAGGTACGGCGCGAGGAATTTATCGAGCTCGGCCGTAACTTCGGATGGCTTTTGTTCCATGACCTCGGTGGTGCGCGGCTTGAAATCCTTCCAAAACGCTTCCAGCACCGCCTGCCACTCGGCCCGCCCGCCCGACACTTCGTCGAGCTCGTCCTCGAGGCCCGATGTGAAGTCATAACTCACATATTTCTCGAAAAAGCGTTCGAGGAACGCCGTCACCAGCCGCCCCGATTCCTCGGCGAAGAAGCGGTTCTTCTCGACGCGGACGTATTCGCGGTCCTTCAAGGTTTTGATGATCGAGGCATAGGTCGACGGGCGCCCGATGCCGAGTTCTTCCAAACGCTTGACCAGCGACGCTTCCGAAAAGCGCGGCGGCGGCTGGGTGAAATGCTGCTCAGCGGTAACGCCTTTCTTGGCGGGCGCATCACCCTCGCGCAGCCGTGGCAAGCGCTTGGCGTCCTCGTCCTGCGAATCGTCGCTGCCCTCTTCGTACAGCGCGAGATAACCGGGGAACAGCATGACTTGCCCGGTCGCGCGCAGGCCGGTCTGGCCCGATCCGTCGAGCATCTCGACCGTGGTGCGCTCCATCCGTGCGCTTGCCATCTGGCTCGCCAAAGCGCGTTTCCAGATCAGGTCGTACAGTCGCGCATGGTCGCCACCGCCGGCCTTGTCCTTGGCGAAATCGGTCGGGCGGATCGCCTCATGTGCTTCCTGCGCGTTCTTGGCCTTGGTCTGATAGACGCGCGGCTTGTCGGGGACGTAGCTCGCATCATAGCGATTGGCGACGGCGAGCCGCGCGGCGGAAATCGCGCTCGAATCCATCTGCACGCCGTCGGTCCGCATATAAGTGATCGCACCGTCCTCGTAGAGGCCCTGCGCGATCCGCATCGTATGGTCGGCCGAGAAACCGAGTTTCCGCGAAGCTTCCTGCTGCAGCGTCGATGTCGTGAACGGCGGCGGCGGGTTGCGGGTGGCGGGCTTCACCTCAACCGACTGGACGGTGAACAAGCCCGCCTCGACCGCGGCCTTCGCCCGCATCGCGCTGCCTTCTTCGCCGATCGACAAGCGATCGAGCTTCTGGCCCTCGAACGTGACAAGGCGCGCCTGGAACGGCGTGCCGTCCTGCTCCATATCGGCGATGACCGACCAATATTCCTGTGCGCGAAACGCTTCAATCTCGCGCTCGCGGCTGACGATGATGCGCAAAGCGACCGATTGCACGCGGCCGGCCGATTTCGCGCCGGGCAACTTGCGCCACAGCACGGGCGAGAGCGTAAAGCCGACGAGATAATCGAGCGCGCGGCGCGCCCGGTACGCGTCGATCAAATCGGTATCGAGCTCGCGCGGATGCTTCATCGCCTCGGTCACCGTCGCCTTGGTGATCGCGTTGAAGGTGACGCGCTGGACATCCTTGGGCAGCGCCTTGCGGTTGCGCAGCACTTCCTGGACGTGCCAGCTAATCGCTTCGCCTTCGCGATCGGGATCGGTCGCGAGGATCAGGCGGTCGGCTTGCTTGGCGAGATCGGTGATCGCCTTGAGCTGCTTGGCCTTGTCGGCGTAATTTTCCCACTCCATCGCAAAGCCATCATCGGGATTCACCGATCCATCCTTGGGCGGCAGATCGCGGACATGGCCGTAGGAGGCCAGCACGCGGTAATCGCTGCCGAGATATTTCTCGATGGTTTTCGCCTTGGCGGGCGATTCGACGATGACAAGCTGCATGGGGAAAAGGCGTCCTTACGTGTACGCGCGAGGGTGGCGGGGTCCGGGGCGGCTCGTCAAGCGGCGTCATACGCACCGCATTGTCGGGAACAAGAAGTTCGGTTATCGTGATTGTGTGTGATTGTGTGTGATTGAAGGTGATTGGATCACGTATGCAGACCAGGGTGATGACCGCACATATTCCGCTCGACCTCGCGGCGAAAGTCGATGCGGCGGCATCGCGGATCGATCGTTCGCGCGGTTGGGTCGTCAAGCAGGCTTTGGTCGCTTGGGTCGATCAGGAGGACGAGCGCCACCGCATGACGCTTGAGGCTCTGGCTGATGTGGATGCCGGTCGCATCATTTCCGACGAGGCGATGGAGACATGGGCAGATAGTCTTTCGAGCGATACGCCTTTGCCTCGGCCGACGGCGTAAGTCCGAGTGCGGATCGTATGGACCGACCGCGCCTCCGCCGACCTTGCCCGATTGCATAGCTTCCTGGCGTCCGTGGCGCCCGAAGCTGCTGCGCGCCGCACCACGACGACTATTGGAATTTCCGCGTCTTGGTGAGCGGATCGATGTCTACGCACCACGCGAGGTCCGGCGAATCATCGTTGGCAGATATGAAATCCGTTACGAGATCGCCGGCACCACGATTCTTGTCTTGCGGCTATGGCACACCCTCGAAAATCGGCCGACAGTCGCCGACTGAACACCCTAATTGAGACTCACCCGCCCCCCGGCGTGCCGCTCCAGCCGGCCGGCCAGCTCCAGCTCCAGCAGCACCGTCTGCACGATCGCGGGCGCGTGCCCCGATTGCCGGATCAGCTCGTCGATCGCGACCGGCACCGGCCCGAGCAGATCGATCACATCGCGCCGTTCGGCATCGCTCGCATCCTCGGGCGGTGGCCCGTTAAACCGCGCGCCGGGCGACCGCACCATCCGGCCATCGATCGGGCGCACCGTTTCCAGCACATCGGCGGCGGATTGCACCAGCGTCGCGCCGTCGCGGATCAGGCCGTTACAGCCTTGCGCGCGCGGGTCGAGCGGGCTGCCCGGCACCGCCATCACCTCGCGCCCCAATTCGCCCGCCACCCGCGCGGTGATCAGCGAGCCCGATTTGGGTGCTGCCTCGACCACCACAGTGCCGAGCGACAGCCCCGCGATGATGCGGTTGCGATAGGGAAAGTGGCGCGCGCGCGGCTCGGTGCCGGGCGGCTGTTCAGCGATGAGCAAGCCTTCCGTGGCGATCCGCTCCTGCAGTTCGGCATTCTCCGGCGGATAGACCACGTCGATCCCGCCCGCGATCACGCCGATCGTGCCTGTCTCCAACGATCCGACGTGCGCGGCGGTATCCACCCCGCGCGCCAGGCCGGACACGACCGCCACCCGCTCGCGCCCGAGCTCGGCAGCCAATTGCCGCGCGAAACGACATGCCGCCGCCGAGGCATTGCGCGCGCCGACCATCGCGATCGTCGTGCGCGCCATCAGTTCGGCGCGCCCGCGCAGCATCAGCGCGGGCGGCGCATCGTCGATTTCGGCGAGCAGCGCGGGATAGTCGGGATCGCCGAGGAAGAGGTGCCGCCCGCCGAGCCGCGCCACGTGCGCCAGCTCACGCTCGGCCAGCGCCGCCGGCGCGACCACGGGCGCTTTTCCCCCGCCGCGCGCCGCAAGCTGCGGCAGTGCCGCGATCGCCGCCTCCGCGTCGCCAAAACGGCTGATCAATTGCGCATAGGTGACCGGGCCGATCTGCGCGGTGCGGATCAGCCGGAGGCGCGCAACTGCCGCCGCCTCAGGCATCGACGTCAGGCATCGGCACGGCTCGCTCCGTTACGACCGCGCTTACCGACGCGCGGCTCGGCACCGCTCAGCAGGCGTTCGATATTCTCGCGATGCTTCCACACCACGAGCAAGGCCAGCGCCATCAGTGGCAGGACCAGGTCGAATTGCGCGAAAAACGCGGCACTGAGCGGCGCGCCGACTGCCGCCGTCATCCCCGCAAGCGAGGAAATGCGAAAGACCGCCAGCAGCCCGAGCCATACCACCGCGTAAATCAGCCCGATCGGCCAATGCAGCGCCAGCACGATGCCGAGCATCGTCGCCACGCCCTTGCCACCGCGAAAACGCAGCCAGACCGGGTAGAGATGCCCGAGGAACGCCGCCGCAGCCGCCATCACGCCAGTGCCGCCGAAATAGCGTTCGGCGATCCACACCGCCGCAAAGCCCTTCAGCGCATCAAGGATCAAAGTGGCCGCCGCCAGGCCCTTGCGCCCGGTGCGCAGCACGTTGGTCGCGCCGATATTGCCCGAACCGATCTGGCGCAAATCCCCCGCGCCGGCCGCCCGCGTCAACAGCAGACCGAACGGGATCGACCCGAGCAGATAGCCGATTACCAGCGCCAGTGCTGGGTCTTGCCACGGAAATTCGGTCGGCACGGTGCGATATCCCCCAGTCGCTGCGAACATAGCATGGGCGGGCCGAACATGCACGGGAACGCCATTGCCACATACTGGATCAAGCCGCCGATTTGTCAAAACCCGCCGCCACGCTATTGCATCCGGCATGGATAGCCGGCCCGTTCTGTTTTTCGATTCCGGGGTTGGCGGGCTCTCGGTGCTCGCCGCGGCGCAGGCGCTGCTGCCGCGCATGCCGGTGGTCTATGTCGCCGATTCGGCGGGCTTTCCCTATGGCACCAAGAGCGAGGCCGAGATTGCCGCGCGCGTCCCTGCCTTGCTCGGGCGGCTGGCCGAGCGATACCGCCCGCGCCTGATCGTGATTGCGTGCAACACCGCCTCGACGATCGCGTTGGCCGCAGTGCGCAGCGCGCTCGATTTGCCCGTGGTCGGCACGGTGCCCGCGATCAAACCCGCGGCGCTGATCAGCAAGACGCGCGTGATCGGCGTGCTCGGCACCGACGCGACGGTGCGCCAGCCCTATGTCGACGATCTCGCCCGGCGCTTTGCCGGCGATTGCACCGTGCTGCGGCATGGCTCTGCCGAACTGGTCGAACTGGCCGAGGCGAAATTGCACGGCATCGCACCCGATCCAGCGCGCTTTGCGGAGATCCTGGGCGGCCTGTTTGGGCAATCCGACGGCGCGCGGATCGACACGATCGTCAACGCCTGCACGCATTTCCCGCTGGTCTCCGACGAACTCGCCGCCGCCGCGCCGCACCCGGTCGCCTTCGTCGACGGGAGCGCCGGGATCGCGCGCCGCATCGCCTTCCTCACCGCCGGGCAGGACTGGCCCGAGACCGCGGGCGACGGGCGCGCGGTTTTTACGGCGCGCGATGCGACGACCGATGCCCTCGCCCCCGCGCTTGCGCGCTTCGGGCTGATGCGACCTGAGACATTATGACCACCCCTTCGATCACGCTCATCGCGTAATCTCGCTGGAATTCAGGTCCCGTCGGCGCTACAGCGCCGCCATGAAATTGGACTCATCCGGCCCGCGCGGAGTCGATTACTCCCGGATCTTCGCGCAGGCGATCGATCGCCTCCATGTCGAGGGGCGCTACCGCGTGTTCATCGACATTCTCCGCAACAGGGGGTCTTACCCCAATGCGCGCTGCTTTGCCGGGCATAATGGCCCCAAGCCGATCACGGTGTGGTGCTCCAACGATTATCTCGCGATGGGGCAGCATCCCGCCGTGATAGCGGCGATGGAAGACGCCTTGCACGATGTCGGTGCAGGCTCGGGCGGCACGCGCAACATCGGCGGTAACACGCATTACCATGTCGATCTTGAGGCCGAACTCGCCGACCTTCACGGCAAGGAAGCAGCCTTGCTGTTCACCAGCGGCTATGTGTCGAACGAAGCGACGCTGGCGACGTTGGCCAAGATTCTGCCCGGCTGCATCATTTTTTCCGACGAACTCAACCATGCCTCGATGATCGCCGGCATCCGTAATTCGGGGTGCGAGCGCCACGTGTTCCGCCACAATGACGTGGCCCATCTCGAGGAATTGCTGGCCGCGGTCGATCCGGCGGCACCCAAGCTGATCGCGTTCGAAAGCGTCTATTCGATGGACGGCGACATCGCGCGGATCGCCGAGATTTGCGATTTGGCGGACACGTATAGCGCGCTGACCTATCTCGACGAAGTCCATGCCGTCGGCATGTACGGCGCGCGCGGCGGGGGCATTTCGGAACGTGACGGCGTCGCCGACCGGCTGACGATCATCGAAGGCACGCTTGGCAAGGCATTCGGCGTGATGGGCGGGTACATCACCGCTGATCAGACGATCGCCGATGTGATCCGCTCCTATGCGCCGGGGTTCATCTTCACCACCTCGCTCTCGCCGGTGCTGGTCGCTGGCGCACTGGCGAGCGTGCGGCACTTAAAGGCCTCGTGCGTCGAGCGGGACGGGCAACATGCAGCGGCAGCGATGCTCAAGGCGCTGTTCGCCGAGGCCGGCCTGCCGGTGATGGACTCGACCACGCACATCGTCCCGCTGATGGTCGGCGATCCGGTCAAGGCCAAGAAGATCAGCGACGTGCTGCTCGCCGAATATGGCGTCTACGTCCAGCCGATCAATTACCCAACCGTGCCACGCGGCACCGAGCGGCTGCGCTTCACGCCGGGTCCGGCGCATGACGAAGCGATGATGCGCGACCTCACCAGCGCCTTGGTCGAAATCTGGGGTCGGCTGGAACTGCGCAAGGCGGCCTAGCCGATCGTAATAGTCCGGTCCGTGCCCGGCACTGCGATCGGCGTGCCGAACGGTACAACGCTACGCTCGCGGTAACGATCGCCCTCGGGCAGGCGCATGACGTGCATCACGCATGCCTCAAGATCGGCGATCCAATAATCCGGGATACCGGCCCGAGCATAATCGGCGAGCTTTTCCCCAATGTCCCTGCCCAGCGTAGTCAGCTCGATCTCCGCGACCATCACGACGTAGCGTGCCGGAGCCGGGCCGGTGCGGGGGGTATCGGGCAGGACCACGGCGATATCACCACCCCGGACGGTGAGCGAATCGATCTCGATGGCAAGATCGGTGGCGAAGCGGCGGTCGGTCCCGGTGAAAGCAACGCGCAATTCGTATGCCAGCGTCGCGGTCATCTCTCCGTGCGAAAAGCCGGCCGGCATCATCAACTTGCGCAATTCCCCCCGAACCAGCTCGACGCGCATTTCCTGAAAATCACCGAACTCCATCAGCCGCGCATAGTCGCGCACCGTGAAGGCGGTGTCGGGTACGGACTCGGCGACGAGGCGGACCGGCTTATTCATGCGACAAACATATCAGGTCGGATCAGCTCCGCCAAATTCGCGGAACCGTGTCCCGCTCGGCCCGTTACCGCTCCGCAAACACGGAGACGAGACGATGGGTAAGGGTTGTATTTTGTGGCTGCTCGGCGTGCCCTTGCCGGTGATTCTGGTCCTGTACCTGATCTTCCACCACTGATCGCTTCAGGCAAAGCCGAGCGCGAGCGTCAAGCCGCCGAGCCCGAGCGACAACGGCAAGCGCAAGCTCATCCACCACGGCGGCACTAACCCGCGGCGCGCCAGCACCAGATCCACCGCCAGCGCGCCGATCAGCGCCACGCCGAGGATCAGCAAGGATGGCCCCGGCCAGGGTTGTCCGGTGGCCCAAGGAACCGCGCTGCCAAGCGCGATCAGCGACGGTGCGATCGCGGCGACCCACAACCATTCTGGCGGATTGGGCTGGCTCGCGGCGATTCCCCACCACAGGCCGCCAAGGAAACTTAGGATCAGCGCCGCATAGGCATAGCCCATCGACAATGCCGAGAAATGCAGCGGCCCATCCCCACTGAACACGACAGCCGCCGCCGCGAGTTGCGGCAGCAGCCCGGCCAGACCGAGCCAGCGCGGGACCAGCGGCGGGTTCACACGCGCGGCCCCCGCGAAATGCGTCCCGACCAGGCATAGCCGCGATAAAGGGCCAGGAAGCGGGCCCTGCCGCCGACCTCGCTCGCCGCTTCGATCAGCGCGGGCTGCAACGTCGCGCGCGGGGCGACGTCAAATCGGGCAAGCCACGCGAACAGCCCGGCGCGAAATGCCCGCGGCAATCCCTCCTGCTGCCCGAAATCGACCACGTCGAGCCGCCCGCCGGGGGCAAGCTTGCCCGCTGCCTCGCGAATCGCCGCACGCCAATCGGGAATCATCGAGAGCGTATAGCTTTGAAAAATCCGGTCGAATTCGCCCACGCCGAACAACGCTTGCGGATCGAACGCCGTCGCATCACCCTGCGCCAGCACGATCCGGTCGGACAGCCCCGCCTTTACAACCTTGCCGCGCGCGGTTTCCAGCATCGCTTCCGAAATATCGATCCCGAAGAAGCGCGCGTCGGGCCACGCCTTCGCCGCCGCGATCAAATTACGCCCCGTGCCGCAGCCGATCTCGAGCACCGAACCTCCGGCCGGCGGCGCGATCCCGGCAATCAGCGCATCGCGACCGAGCAAATAATATTTGCGGGTGAGATCATAGAAATGGCGCTGCGTCCGGTAGATCGCATCCATCTGTCCCGCATGGCCCGATTCCGTGCCCGACTCCTTGGCAGCGTCGCTCACCCCAGCACGTAGAGATGAACGCCGCCATAGATCGACGAACGATCACGCCGGGTATAGTCCAGCGAATCCTCCGCACGATACTGCCAGCGACCGAGGATCGCATGGGGCACGCGACCGGGCAGGATGCTGGGCTCGCCCGCCGTTCGGAACAATACGCGGGCATCGGCACGCGCGGTCCGCGTGATCTCGCTCCACAAATCGGTCAATTGTTCGTCGGTCATCCAGTCCTGCGCATCGAGCAGGATGTAGCGGTCGAGGCTCGCATCGCCTTGCGAGCGCAGATAATCGGTGAAATTGGTGTGGCGCACTTCGATCCGCTCGGCGCGCGCGACGATCTCGGCATAGTGGTCGCGCTGGAGATAGGGCGGCAGTGGCGCCGACGGCCCTTCGCCGTAACCGCGCCCAAACGCCTGCCATGCAAAGTAATTGTCCTTGATGTCGAAATCGCAGGCGAGCTTCTCGAGCCGCTCGCGCAGCACCACCGCCATCTTCTCCTCCCCCGCCAGCGCTTCATATTGCGCGGGCGGAATGCCGAGGCCGAACAGCGACGCGGGCTGATCGGTGATCCATTTGATGAAGCCTTTGTCGAAGAACGGCGCGAATTCGCGGTCGAAAATCTCGCGCTGCTCCTCGATCGACTTGGCCTTGAGCAGGATTTTCGGGTTCACCCCGTTCAACCGCGCGAGCAAATGCGCGACGCCAATGAAATTGCCGAGCAACCCGCGCTTATAGACATTCTTGGCAAAGCCGCCGATCCGCCGCCGCCCGATCAAGTCGCGGCCCTCCCAATAGGCGAGCGTCGCCTCATCGAGATGCGGGCGGATATAGGTGCGATAGGCGATCACGTTGTGGCGGCTATTGGCTTGCGCGAAAAAGCGGTGGAACGCCTCGTAATTGGGCAAATGCCGCGCCGCGACGAGCTTCAGCTTGTTGAGCGCAATATGCGCGGTGTTGAGATCGACTGCGGTGATCGCACGCGGATTGGCGGTCAGATACGACATCATATTGCAGCCGCCCGACGCGATCGTCACGACATGGCTGTCGGGCGTAATCGCCAGCGCCTCCATATCGACCGACGGATCTTCCCAGATCTGCGCATAGACCAGGCCGCGAAACGCAAAAGTGAAGGCGCGTTCGAGAAGACCCTGTTTCGACAGATGTTTATGTTGGTGCACTGCGGTGCGGACGGCACGGTTTTTGGCGGCTTTCCTGCCGTCCTGACCGATACGGTCCCTGAGCGATCGGATGGCATTGGCCATGGCACATTCTCTCCTGCCGGATGTCCGTGTCTTGCGACGAAAACGCGGACGATGTCCGCGCGCTACGACGGTCCGGTGACGCTTCCATGACGGTCTTGCGTCGAAAAGAAAAGGACCTGCCGGCGAAAGGGGGGTGCCGACAGGTCTGTTTACTTAAACCGTTCGCCGCAAAGGAGGGGATCCAGCGAACGGGTACACGCCCCTGCTTGGGACAGGGACACTTCTTTATACGCGAGCGCGACCCCTAAGGATGCGACGCGGACGAAAAAATTACGGCATCATCACCGTGTCGATGACGTGAATCACGCCGTTCGACTGCATCACATTGGCGATCGTGATCTTGCCGGTGTTGCCCTTGGCATCGGTGATGGTCCAGCCCTTCATGCCCTTCTTGAAGGTGAGCGTGCCGCCCTGCACCGTCGTGTAACTTGCCACGCCGTGATGCGCCTTGGCGGACGCGGCGATGTTGGCGGCGGTGATGCGGCCGGGGACGACGTGATAGGTCAGGATCGTGGTCAGCGTGCCCTTATTCTCGGGCTTGACCAGCGTCTCGACCGTACCGGCCGGCAGCTTGGCGAACGCGGCGTTGGTCGGCGCGAAGACCGTGAAGGGACCCGGACCCGACAGCGTCTCGACCAGACCGGCGGCCTTGACCGCGGCGACGAGCGTGGTGTGGTCCTTTGAATTGACGGCATTCTCGACGATATTCTTGGTCGGATACATAGCGGCGCCACCAACCATCGGGTTGCTGGTCTTGGCTTGCGCGAGCGATGCGCCGCTGATGACGATCGCGGCGGCAATGATGGAAGCACGGAAGGTGCGGGTCATGACAGTAAATCTCCTGCTGGTACGCCCGAACCGGACGCATCGGCAGCTACGCGGTGGCCCGCCCGCCGGATGCACCGGGGTGCGAGATTTCACACGGGCGAAAGCGTACCCTTAGCGACGACCGGCCCGGTCGGCAGACCGGTCGGCGATCCTTTGATCGGCTCGACCGTCACCGCCAGGACCGCACCCGCCGCGATCCGCGCGCGATTGTCGCGAGACAGCGTCAGCGCGGTGCCGCCGCGCGCGCGCAACAGGCCAAGCGAATGCGGCGTGCCATCGGCCGGGATCACCCACAATTCCGCGCTATGGTCGTCCCCGACGAGCTTGGCCTCGGTCAGGCGGATCGCGCCGGCCTGCGCATCATACACCGCGGTGACGGTCGCCACGCCTGCGGTTTCAGGGTCGATCGCGGCGACCAGCGTTGGCGCGCGCGTCGCCACAACCGGCGCGGTCGGTCGCGCTGACGGTGCCGGCGGCACTGGCACGGGCCGCGCGACCAGAACGACCAGCAGCCCCGCTGCGGCAATGCTCGAAAGGCCGGCCAAAGCGGGCCAAAGCCTGCTCTTGGTTGGCGGTGCCAGTGCCAGCGTCGCCACCGGCGCTTCGACGGGACGATCGAGCGAGCGTTCGATCCGCGCGAACAGATCGGGGGCCTCGACCGCCGGCCATAGATCGAACAGCTGCGCCAAATGCGTGCGCCAGCGATCGACCGAGCGCGCAAAGCCCGGCTCCGCGAGAACCCGGCGGATCGCCACCGCGCGTTCGTCGCCGTCGAGCAAACCAAGCGCGAGCTCGGCGGCGGCCATGTCCGGTGCTTCGTCCGGGCCGTCGCCTTCCGGCGGATCGAGGGGCGGCAGGTCGCTCACGCGTCCAGGCACTCCTTCAATTTCGCGAGGCCGCGCCGGACCCAGCTTTTCATCGTGCCGAGCGGCACGGCCTGGCGCTCGGCCAGTTCGGCATAGGTCACGCCATCAAAAAAGGCGGTACGGATCGCACTGCGCTGGCGCTCCTCCAGGCCATCGAGGCAGCCATGCAACAGATGCGCAGCCTCATCGTCGAGCATCG
Source organism: Sphingomonas psychrolutea (assembly GCF_014636175.1). GTDB lineage: Bacteria > Pseudomonadota > Alphaproteobacteria > Sphingomonadales > Sphingomonadaceae > Sphingomonas > Sphingomonas psychrolutea. The sequence continues at coordinate 32,931 of NZ_BMDW01000012.1, forward strand.
TCTCGCTGACCAAGGGGGCGGTGTCGAGGATTTCCGGCGCGTCCTCGATCGGCGACGCGCGACGCACCTTTTGCGCGCGCTGCCAATCGATCGCACGGTTGCGCGCGATCGTCGCGAGCCACGTGATCGGGCTGGCGCGCGAGGGTTCATACGCCCCCGCCCGCTTCCAGATCGTCAGATATACATCGTGCAACACGTCTTCCGCTGCCTGCCTTTCACCGCAGATACGGTAGCAAATGCCAAAAAGCTTCGACGCGGTCAGCGTATAAAGGTCACGGAACGCCGCGCGATCCTCCTCGCCCGTCCGCACCAGCGCCTCAACGAGGCGCGCGCGTGCTGCGTCGGATGCTGCTGCAGCGTCGGGGGGTGAAAGCGTCACGGCCCAAGTCTGTACGTCGGAGTGGCAGGGACGGCAATCGCCCGCTGCGCGATAGCAACCGAATGATACAACGCTTAAGTGTGGGCTTGGGTGTGGCAATCGCGCCGTGGCTTGGCTAAAGGCTGCGATCTCTGCTCCACCGATTTGGGACCGCGCCGACCTTGCGCATCGCCATCGCCTCTGATCATGCCGCGTTCGCGCTGAAGACGACGCTTGCCGCTTGGCTGGCCGAGCATGGCCACGATGTGCTCGATCTTGGCCCCGATAGCGATGCGCGAGTCGATTATCCCGATTTCGGCTTTAAGCTTGCCGATGCCATCGCGCAGGGGGAGGCCGAGCGTGGGGTCGCCTTGTGCGGCTCAGGGATCGGTATTTCGATCGCGGTCAATCGGCATCCGGCGGTGCGCTGCGCCCTGGTATCGGAGCCGCTCTCGGCGGCGCTTGCACGCGAGCATAACGATGCCAATGTTATGGCACTTGGCGCGCGGCTTGTCGGCGAAGACATGGCCAAGGCCTGCATCACCGCTTTCCTGACCACCGCCTTCGCTGGCGGCCGTCACCAATCCCGTGTCGAAAAGCTCGGCGCACCCCCTCTCCCGCTTGCGAAGGAACCGGCATGAGCACCAATCCGACCACGCTGCACGATTTGCAGCCCGACGGCTTCTTCACGCGCGGTCTGGCCGAGGCCGATCCGGCAGTGTTCGGCGGCGTCCGCGACGAACTGAAGCGCGAACAGACGCAGATCGAGCTGATCGCGTCCGAAAACATCGTGTCGAAAGCGGTGCTCGAAGCGCAAGGCTCGGTCTTCACCAACAAATATGCCGAAGGCTATCCCGGCAAGCGCTATTATCAGGGCTGCCACCCCTCGGACTTGGTCGAGCAACTCGCGATCGACCGGGCGAAGGAACTGTTCGGCTGCGCTTATGCCAACGTCCAGCCGCATTCGGGCGCGCAAGCCAATGGCGCGGTGATGCTGGCGCTGGTCAAGCCGGGCGAGACGATCCTCGGGATGAGCCTCGATGCCGGTGGCCATCTGACGCACGGTGCGCGCGCGGCGATGTCGGGCAAATGGTTCAACGCGATCCAATATGGCGTCGATCCGGTAACGCATCTGATCGATTTCGACGAAGTCGCCACGCTGGCGCGCGAGCATAAGCCCAAGCTGATCATCGCTGGCGGCTCGGCCTATCCGCGCCAAATCGATTTCGCCAAGTTCCGCGCGATTGCGGATGAGGTCGGTGCCTATTTCCTCGTCGACATGGCACATTTTGCGGGGCTGGTCGCGGCCAAGCTCCACCCCTCGCCCTTCCCGCACGCGCACATCGCGACGACCACGACGCACAAGACGTTGCGCGGTCCGCGCGGCGGCATGATCCTCAGCGACGACGAAGCGCTCGGCAAGAAGCTCAATTCGGCGGTGTTCCCGGGGCTGCAGGGCGGGCCGCTCATGCACGTCATCGCTGCCAAGGCAGTTGCGTTCGGCGAGGCGCTGCAACCGGGCTATAAGAGCTACATCGCGGCGGTCATGGAAAACGCCAAGGTGCTCGCAGCGACACTGAAGGAGCGCGGCTGCAACATCGTCTCGGGCGGGACCGATACGCATCTGGCGTTGGTCGATCTCACCCCCTTGGGCGTGACCGGCAAGGATGCTGACGAAGCGCTCGAGCGCGCCGGCATCACTTGCAACAAGAACGGCATTCCGGGTGATCCGCTCCCGCCGACCAAGACCAGCGGCATCCGCGTCGGAACCCCGGCGGGCACGACGCGCGGCTTTGGCCCCGCCGAATTCCGCGAAATCGGCAATATGGTCGCCGATGTGCTCGACGGCTTGCGCAAGAATGGCGAGCAGGGCGACGCGCAAGTCGAGGCGGCTGTACGGGCGCGTGTTACTCTGCTATGTCACCGATTCCCCATCTATCCGGAGGCGTGACATGACCGAGCAGCCAAACGACAAGCCCAAGGCGATTTTCGAAGACACTGTCCGCGCGGTTGGCGAAGACGTGGTCGAAGCGCTCGACAGTGCGGTCGATTTTACCTCGAAGGCAATCGGTGGCGACAATGGCAACACGCTCGTCGGCGGGGCTGCGGTCGGCGCGCTCGCGGCGATCGTCCTGCCCTTCTCGATTCTTACCGGCGCGCTGGTCGGTGCGGGCTACGCCGCGTTTCGAAAGATGAACAAATAATCGATGCGCTGTCCCTTTTGCGGCCATGAAGACAGTCAGGTAAAGGATTCGCGGCCGACCGAGGATGCCGGTGCAATCCGGCGGCGGCGGCAGTGCGAGGGGTGCGCGGCGCGTTTCACGACGTTCGAACGCATCCAGTTGCGCGAGCTGACCGTGCTCAAGAGCGAAGATAAGAGGGAAGCGTTCGACCGCGAAAAGCTGCTCCGCTCGGTGTCGATCGCGGCGCGCAAACGCCCGATCGATGCGGTGCGGTTGGAAAAGCTCGTCTCGGGCATCCAGCGGCAATTGGAAACGCAGGGCGAAAGCGAGGTCCGATCGGGCAAGATCGGCGAAATGGTGATGGAGGGCCTCAAGGGCCTCGATTCGGTCGCTTATATTCGCTTCGCCAGCGTCTATAAGGATTTTACCGAAGCGAAGGATTTCGAGGAATTCGCCGGAAATGTGAACGAAGTCGGCCATAAGGAGGTGGGCGGCGGGTGAGCGCTACCCCGACGACCCTGCCGCCCGTCATCGTCCTGGTCCGCCCGCAGCTCGGCGAGAATATCGGCAAGGCGGCGCGCGCGATGCTCAATTTCGGGCTGGCTGAGCTGCGCCTTGTCGCCCCGCGCGATGGCTGGCCCAATCCCAGCGCCGGGCCGGCGGCATCGGGTGCCGACATTGTGCTCGAACAGGCCAAGGTGTTTGAGAGCGTGGCCGACGCGGTCGCCGATTGCGCACATGTTTATGCGACGACGGTGCGCAAGCGCGGCGTCACCAAGCCGGTGCTGACCCCGGAGGCAGCCGCACTCGCGATCCATGCCGCGCCGGGCCGGGCCGCCATTCTGTTCGGGCCAGAGCGATCGGGGCTGGAGACCGACGATGTCGCGGTCGCCCGCACGATCATCACCGTGCCAATCAACCCCGAATTCGGCTCGATCAATTTGGCGCAGGCGGTTATCCTCATCGCCTATGAATGGTCGAAGGGCATGGGGCTGGCACAGCCGCCCGAGACCGAGCTCCCGCCCCCCGCCCTGCAAGAGGAACTCGACGGGATGATCGCGCAGCTTGATGCGATGCTGGTCGACTCGGATTTTTTCTTCCCGCCTGCGCGCACCCCCGTCACCCGCCGGACGCTGCGCACCTTGCTGACCAAGCCGGGCTGGTCGGCGCAGGAAGTGCGGACGATGCGCGGCGTGCTGAGTGCGCTTGCGGGCAAGCAACCGCGGCGGCGTTAGCGTCCGACAATGCTCAGCGCCGGTCGAACGCCGCCAGTTCATAGGCAATCGACGCTTCGACCAGCCGCTCCCAAAGATCAGCGACCACGTCCTCGGGGATGCCCGCCACGTGGGCTGCGGCGCACGCATTGGCGATGACCTGCGCCTTGCGCGCTTCGTCGCGGACCGCGCCGCGCTCCGGCTTGATGCGCGCGGCGGCGTCCATATAGGCAAAGCGCCGGGCGAGCAGCGCGATCAGGTCGCGATCGACCTGATCGACGCCCGCGCGCACGTCGGTCATGGTGGTGCAATCGGGGCCGAGGAGGATATCATGCATGGCACCGCTCTTGGCGAGGCACGGGGCGCCTGTCCAGCTTGACTCAGGCGGCCCACCCCGCTAACCGCCTACCCTCGCAATTGGCCCCGCACCCCGGTGAAGCGGTGGCCCTGCCCTGATCTCCGTCAGATCAAGATAGAGCGATACCGGGTATCGATCGCAGGCTTTCAGCCGGTGGTCTTGTCACGAAGCACTTGCCAAGGATTTGTTATGTCGAAGCGTTCATCCGCAAAGTATAAGCTCGATCGCCGTATGGGCGAGAACATTTGGGGCCGCCCCAAATCGCCCGTCAACAAGCGCGAATACGGCCCCGGCCAGCACGGCCAGCGCCGCAAGGGCAAGGTCAGCGATTTCGGGATCCAGCTGCGCGCCAAGCAGAAGCTCAAGGGCTATTATGGCGACGTGACCGAGAAGCAGTTCCGCGCCTGCTACACCGAAGCCGCGCGCATGAAGGGCGATACCGGCCAGAATCTGATCGGCTTGCTCGAGCAGCGGCTCGACATGATCGTCTATCGCGCCAAGTTCGCGCCGACGGTATGGGCCGCGCGCCAGCTCGTTTCGCACGGCCATGTCCGCGTCAACGGCGTGAAGTGCAACATCGCCAGCCGCCGCTGCTTCGTCGGTGACGAGATCACGCTGGGCGACAAGGCCAAGGAAATGGCGCTGGTGATGGAGGCGCAGAGCCTCGCCGAGCGCGAAATTCCTGATTACGTCGCCCCCGACGGTGCCGCCAAGGTGACCTTCACGCGCGTTCCGGCGCTCGACGAAGTGCCGTATCCGGTCAAGATGGAGCCGAATCTGGTGGTCGAATTTTACAGCCGCTGAGGCGAGGGGTTAGCGCACGCTAAATCCAGCCACACTCAGCGGCTCGGCCGGCTGGGCCAAAGCCCCGTCCGACGACGCGGCTTTGCCGCGGCGCTGCACCAAGCGAAACAAAAAGGGCGGCCCCGCAAGGAGCCGCCCTTTTTCTATGGCAGCGCCGGCATCCCCATCTTTTCGCGCAGGAAAGTATCGGCGCGATCAAGCATCGAAGTGCGCGCGGTACTGTCGTCGAGCTGATGGTCGAGATTTTTGAATTCGACGAGATCGACTGATTTTCCAGCACCTCGCAGCCGGCTGGCCATCAACCGCGATTCGCCGATCCCGACATTCTGGTCCATGTCGCCGTGGAACATCAGCACCGGCGCGGTGATCCGCGCGGCATTTTGGGCGGGAGATCCCTGAGAGACATGCGGGCCCTTGCCGATGAAGGCATCGACCAGCGCAAAATCGCTGTAATTGTCATGCTCGTGCCGGAGCGTGTCGAGGTCGGTGACGGGCGCGATCGCAACGATCGCCTTGAACAGCGTCGGGTCGAGTACCGCCGACTGCAAGGCGGCATACCCGCCATACGACCAGCCGACGATCGCCAGCGTCTTCGGCGCGGCGATTCCCTGCTGCACCAGCCAACGCCCGCCGTCATTGACGTCGCCGATCGCGGTACGCCACGATTTGAATCCGTTCTGCTTGAACCAGCTTTCGCCATAGCCGGTCGAACCGCGATAATTGGGTTGCAGCACCGCATAGCCGCGCGCGGCAAAGAATTGGGCAAGCCAGTCGAAGCCCCATTCGTCGCGGTCGCCCGGTCCGCCATGCGGCATCACGATTGCGGGAAGGTTGGTTGCCGATTGGCCGAGAGGTAGGGTCAGGTAGGCCGGAATCATCGTGCCGTCGGCGGCAGGAAACGTAATCGCCTTCACAGGGGCGAGCGTGGTCTGCGCAAGCGGCGGCCGCACACCCAATAACGGACTGAGCTGCCGCGTCTTCTTGTCGAACAGCATATAGTCGCCGGGATCGACGTCGCTACCGGCCCATAGCAGCAGTTTCGATTCATCGGCGCTGGCGTCGATGAACTGAACCAGCGGGCGCTTCGGAATCGCCTTGGCCAGCCCGATGCCGAGCTTTTTCAGTTCCGGGTCGAAGAATTCGGTCTGGCGCCGGTCGGTGACGAAGCTGACCCCGACCACGCGATGTTGTCGTCCGATCCGGACCAGTCCCGCAAGGTCTACGTCGGGCCTGGCGAACACGAGATCGCGTTTCATGCTGCCATCGAGCGCGATCTTGAATAGCGCCGTGCGTCCGTCCTGATCGTCGAAGCCGTATGCGACGTTGAGCCCAGGGTCGACCGCATAGGGATCGAACCCGCGACCCCCTTGCGAATCGCCGACGACGGTGCTGAGCGGCAGCCATGGATTGGAATCGGGCTTGCGATACAGATAGGTAATGCGGGTCGCGCTATAACCGGTGCTCGTCGTCGGACGCAGGCCCATGATCCGCACATTGCCCTTGCCGTCTGCGATATATTCGGACGCGGTCAGGCGCGGTACTTCGATCGTCTGGCGGCGGAGCGAGACCGGGTCGACGCGCTCGACCGCCAGCCCCTCTGCCGAAACCGAAATGTTGGTGCCGGTTTGCAACGATGGCACGAACTGGCGGGTCATCAGCACCGTATTGCCTGTGGCATCGCCCTGCCAGTCGATGACATGGCCGCCGTCCTGCATGATGCCCAACGCATTCCCCGATTCGTGCGCACTGAGGGCCTTGGCGTTTTTGCCATCGGCGCCGATCGCGATCAGCCGACCGTAGCCGACCATGTCGGTGACGCGGCCGCTGACGAAGCCGAGCGAGCAGATCAGCCGGTCATTGCTCGCCCATTGGCAATATTGGAGTTCCTCTTTCTCTCCATTGGATGCCACGATCGGCATCGCCGGGGTGGCATTGTCGACCGTGAAGACAAAGGCACCTACCCCCCGTTTGGCGTCGGCCAGCAGGGCAACGAACCGCTTGCCATCCGGCGACAGCGCGATCTGCCGGACTTCTTCACGGGCGCCAAAGCGGGTTGCGGCGTCGCTGGCGGCGTGCGCCGATGTCGCGCTCAAGGCGACCCAACTGACCAATAAAACGCGCTTTTTCATAATGAAATGGCCTCCCCGATCACAACGATAGGCATGCTTTCGCACGCTGCCAAGCGGATTGGTCGCTGGTTGCGCGGCACGGCGTTGGATGCCAGAACGGAGCGTCAACCACGGGGATGCCGCGCAGATGAACACGTTCAGGATGGTTGGTTTCACGGCCTTGCTCGCGGCAGTATCGGCGCAGGCCGCGCCCCCTAAAACAGCGCTCGTGCCCCGGCCTGCCACACCCGCCATCTCGGTCCAGACGCTGAAGGACGTGACCAAAACGCTCTCTTCCGACGCGTATGAGGGCCGCAAACCAGTCACCCCGGCCGAGCAGAAGACCACCGACTATATCGTCCAGCGCTTCAAGGCGGCTGGGCTGAAACCCGGAAATCACGGCAGTTGGTTCCAGCCGGTGCCGCTCGTCGAAATGACCGCGCAGGACGTCTCGCCGATGACGATCACCGGCGGCAAGACCCCGCTCAGCCTGGCGTATCGCGACGATGTGGTGGTCAAAAGCTACCGCGTCACGCCCACAATCGCGGTGAAGGACAGTCCGGTCGTGTTCGTCGGCTATGGCATCGTCGCGCCCGAGCGCGGCTGGAACGATTATGCCGGGGTCGATGTGAAGGGCAAGACCGTCATTATCCTGGTCAACGATCCCGATTGGCAATCGCCGGAGCGTATCGGCCTGTTCGAGGGCAAGGCGATGACCTATTACGGCCGCTGGACCTATAAATATGAGGAAGCCGCGCGCCAGGGGGCCGCCGCCGCAATCATCGTCCACGATACCGAGCCTGCCGCTTATGGCTGGGGCGTCGTCCAGTCGAGCAACACCGGGCCGCAATTGGAACTCGACGAGAAAGGCGACCATGCCGATCAAAGCGATGCGATCGGCTGGATGCAACTTGGCAAAGCGAAGGAAGTGTTCGCGAGCGCAGGCCAGGATTTCGACGCGCTGAGTGCGGCGGCGAAGGTTAAAGGCTTCACCGCCGTGCCGCTCGGCGTGACGGCGTCGGTCAGTTTCACCAACACGATCAAACGCCAAGCGTCGAAGAATGTGATCGGCATTTTGCCGGGCAAAACCAAGCCGAACGAGTATGTTTTCTACACCGCGCATTGGGACCATCTTGGCCATTGCACGCCGGTCAAGGGCGATGGCATTTGCAACGGCGCGCTCGACAATGCGAGCGGCACGGCTGGGCTGGTGGCGCTGGCCGAGGCGAACGTGAAGGCGGGTCCGGGCAAGCGCAGCATCGTCTTCATGGCGGTAACGTGCGAGGAATGCGGGCTGCTCGGCTCGCGTTATTATGCCGAACATCCGGTCTATCCGATGGCCACGACGGTCGGCGGCGTCAACATGGATGGGCTCAACACCGTCGGCCGCGCGAAGGATTTCGTCGTGACCGGCGCGGGCAAATCCGAACTTGAGGACATGATGGCAAAGCTCGTCGCCGGCCAGGGCCGCGTGGTGAAGCCCGAACCCAATCCCGAACGCGGCAGCTATTTCCGCTCCGACCATTTTATGTTCGCAAAACTCGGCGTGCCGATGTTCTACGGTGAATCGGGCGAGGATCTGCGCGTCGGCGGGGCGGCGGCGGGCCATGCCGCGACGCTCGATTATATTGAGAATCGCTATCACAAGCCACAGGACGAATATAATCCGGCGTGGGACTGGTCGGGCGCGCTGGAGGATCTGCAACTCTATTACGGGCTGGGGCGCTCGCTTGCGGATGGCGCGATGTGGCCCAATTGGTATAAAACCGCCGAATTCCGCGCCGTTCGCGACCGCGACCATCCCGCAGCCAGGACGAAACAATGATGCGTCCCTGTCCCCCCGCCGAATGGGCGCCGCACAAGGCGGTGTGGATCGGCTTCCCGAGTCATCCCGAATTGTGGGAAGACGATCTCGAACCGGCGCGCAGCGAAGTGACGGCGTTCGCACGCGCGGTCCATGCCGATGGGCGCGGCGAACGCGTGATTCTGGTGACGGCGGATGAGGAGGCGGCGAAGGCAGCGCGGCGTATGGCGGGTGATTTTGCCGATGTCGTGGTCGAGCCGTTCGGCGATATCTGGCTGCGCGATACCGGGCCGATCCTGCTGTCCGACGGCAGCGCACGCGACTTCGGCTTCAACGGCTGGGGCGGGAAATATGATTTGCCGGGCGACGATGATATCGGGCGGCGGCTGGCGGCGCGAAAACGGCTGACGGTCGAAAGCTGCGACTGGATTCTCGAGGGCGGCGCGCTCGACGGGGATGGCACCGGCCTCGTCGTGACGACCGAGCAATGCCTGCTCAACCCCAATCGTAACCCCGCTTTATCCAAGGCAGAGATCGAGCAGCGGCTGCGCGACGATCTCGGGCTGGTCGACGTGCTGTGGCTTGGCGACGGGCTGATGCACGATCATACCGACGGCCATGTCGACAATCTCGCGCGCTTCGTCGCGCCCGGCGTGCTGGCAATCCCCGATGCGGCCGAGAACGACCCCAATTGGCGAGTCTATCAGCGCGCCGCCCAGGCGGCGGGCGCGGTCGACGGGCTGGAGGTCGTGCGCCTCCCTTCGCCCGGTCGCGTGCTGCGCGACGAGGAGATCGTGCCGGCCAGCTATATGAACTTCTACATCGGCAATGCCACGGTGGTGGTGCCGCTGTATGGCGCGCCCAATGACGAAGCGGCGGTTGCGGCGGTGCAGGCGCTGTTCCCGGGCCGCACCGCGGTCGGCTTGCGGGCAGACGCGATCCTTACCGGGGGCGGCAGCTTCCACTGCATCTCGCAACAAATCCCGGCGTAGGTCAGACCCGCTCCGTTCGCCCTGAGCTTGTCGAAGGGCAGCGTGCCTCAAATGCACCGGTCGATAGCGGAAACCGGCCCTTCGACAGGCTCAGGGCGAACGGGGAAGAGTAACCGGTCAGCCCCGATTACACCCGCATCGGCATCAGGACGTACAGCGCCGCCGACTTGTCATTCTCGCGGATCAGCGTCGGCGCGGCGGCATCGGCGAGGTGAACCTCGATCGTATCACCGTGCAATTGCCCGAGAATGTCGAGCAGGTAGCGGCTGTTGAAGCCGATTTCGAAGCCAAGCGCGGTATACTCGCCGGGGACTTCTTCGGCGGCGGTGCCGTTTTCGGGGCTGGTCACCGACAGGATGATCTTGTCGCGGTCGAGCGCCATTTTCACCGCGCGGGTTTTCTCGGTCGCGATCGTCGAGACGCGGTCGACACCTTCCTCGAAGCTGCGTGGATCGATCTTGAGGATCTTGTCGTTGCCGGTCGGGATCACGCGGCTGTAATCGGGGAAAGTGCCGTCGATCAGCTTGGAGGTCAGCAGCGCTTGCCCCAGATCGAAGCGGATCTTGGTCGGCGACAGCGACACGCCGACCGACCCGTCAATCTCGTCGAGCAATTTGCGGAGTTCGGCGATGCATTTGCGCGGGATGATGACGTCGGGCATGCCCTCAGCGCCATCGGGGCGCGGCAGCGTGATCCGCGCGAGGCGGTGGCCGTCGGTCGCGGCGGCCTTGAGCACCGGCAGCGGATCGTCCGAGACGTGCCAGAAGATGCCGTTCAGATAATAACGCGTCTCTTCGGTCGAGATCGCGAAGCGCGTCTTGTCGATGATTTGTTTGAGCGTTTCGGCCGGGAGTTCGAAGCTCACTGGCAGCTCGCCCTCGGCGATCACCGGAAAATCGTCGCGCGGCAAGGTGCCGAGCTGGAACTTCGCACGGCCCGCCATGATGGTCATCTTGCCATCGGCGGCAGCCAGGCTGACCTGGCTCCCCTCGGGCAGCTTGCGGCAAATGTCGAACAGCGTATGCGCCGAAACCGTCGTCGCGCCGGGTTGATCGACCGCTGCGGAGATTGTCTCGTTGATCTGGAGATCGAGGTCGGTCGCCATCAGCTTCAGGCCACCTTCTGCGGTCGCCTCGATCAGCACGTTGGACAGGATCGGGATCGTGTTGCGCCGCTCGACCACCGACTGGACGTGGCTCAAGCCCTTCAACAAAGTCGCGCGTTCGATCGTGGCCTTCATGTCGTTCCCCCGGGCCGCCGCCCTTAGTTTCTCCGGCCACGCCACGCGCACCGGAGGCAATTCGCCGTATCGCATTCCTTAAACATAAAAGGGGCCGGAGCAAGCGCCCCGACCCCCGATTTACGCCCGCAAACGCGAGGTTTGGCCCATTTGAGGGCGGTGCCGGCCGTCAGGCCCTAAAAGCGAACGCCTACGCCAGCGACGACCTGATGCCGGTCGGTATCGACGCTGAAATTGTTGGTGTTCGTGCCATTGGCATATTCGAGCCGTGCGTTGCCGTAGTTCGAATAGCGATATTCGAGCTTGGCATAGGTCGTGCGACCGATCTTCTGCTCGACACCGGCCCCGACGCGGTACCCGTCGAGATTATAGTGACGGCCGGTCGTGGTGGTGCCGTCATTCGCGGTCAGATCGAGCCGGGCGTTGGTATAGCCGCCCTTGGCATAGATCAGCGTCGAGGGTGCAACGACATAACCGATGCGCGCACCGGCATAAAGGTCACGGCCTTGCTTGACGGCGCCATAGCCGAGTGCGGCCGCGCTGGCCGGACGGTTGCTGACATCGCCGGTCGATCCGGTGACTTCACCTTCGGCACCGATTACGAAGCGGTTGACCGCGACGTCATAGCCGAAGTCGCCGCCATAGGTCAGGCCGCTGGCCTTGCGGTCGCTGGTGATGTCGGAATTCGGGCCGCGACCTGGCTGCAACTTGTCATAGCCGAGAATGACGCCGACGCGTGGGCCGGTGAAGGTACGATCGTCGCGCGACGGCGGCGGGCCATCCTGTGCAAAGGCAGGGGCGGCGAGCGCGAGGCCGAGCGTTGCAGCCGCGGCGGTGAGGGTAAGCTTACGCATGTTGGTAACTCCATTGGTACAACCCACCGATCCCTGGTGGGGCTTCTCAAATAGGTGGCGCGGGCAGGAGTTGCATGAACCTCAGACAACAAGGAAAAGCGTTGCTTTTGCGCCACACGGGGTTGAAAGGCAGGCCATGAAATCCGACGCCGCAATGCCGCCCAGAAGAGGCCGCGATTACATCGCGCGGCACGGCGAAACGGTGTTCAACGCCGCCGGACGGTTGCAGGGCGACCATCCGCACACGCCCCTCACGCGCGCCGGTTTCGCGCAAGCCGACGAGATGGGCCGGGCGTTGCGCGAAAAATTGGGGGCGAAACCGGCGCTGACGCTGTGGGCCTCGCCCACCGGGCGCGCGCTGCAGACGCTCGGCATCATCGCCGAGCATCTCGAACTCGACTGGCACGCCGCGCGGACCGATCCGCGGCTGGTGGAAATCGGCATGGGCAGTTGGGGCGGCGCTTATTATGCCGCGCTCGCCGAAGCAGGCGAAAAAGTGGTCGACCGCGAGCAGGGCCTGCTCTTCCCCGCCCCCGATGGCGAAACCTATCCGGAAATCGCCGCGCGCGTGTCGGCCTGGCTGGCGGATACCGCCGGGGAGGCAGGCGACCGGCTCGTGATCATGCACGGTATTTCGAGCCGCGTACTGCGCGGCGTGATGACCGGCGCGGCGGAGATCCCCGGCTATGGCGCGCCCGCTGCACCCGGACTACCGCAAGGCTCGGTCGTGATGATCGACGGCGGGGTCGAAACGATCGTCCACCGCGGCACCGGACACGCGCCGGCATGAGGTGGGCGGTGTCGTTGCTGGCGCTGCTCGCAACCCCGGCACTGGCGCGCGAATCGCTCGGCGTGTTCGACAGTTGGGGCGCCTTTACCGATCCCTCGCCACGGCATTGCTATGCGATCGCACAGCCTGCGCAATCGGGCGGCGCGTCGCGCTGGCGCCCCTTTGCCAGCGTCGCGAGCTGGCCCGGGCAAGGCGTGCGCGGCCAACTCCACATCCGCCTCAGCCGCGAGCGCAACCCGCAATCGCGCGTCACGCTCTCGGTCGGCGAGCGCCGCTTCGAACTGGTCGCGGGGAATGCCGACGCCTGGGCGCCCGACACCCGCACCGATAGCGCGATCGTCGCCGCAATCCGCTCGAGCCGCAGCATGAGCGTCGAAACCCTCGCCAAAACCGGCGCGCCGTTTGCCGATGTCTATGCCCTGCGCGGTGCTGCGACGGCGATCGACGCGGCGGCATTGGGGTGTGTCGGGCGGTAGCGACGGCTCCCGTCTGGAAAACCGCGCCGATTTCGACTACATCGCCGCGATGCCCAATTCCGCGACGACCCTCATGGCCATTCCCGGCCATATCGATCCTGTTCCCGTCCCCCGCGCGTTCGTTCCGCGCAGCGACGGGCGGACCGATTTGCTCGGCCTGACCAAGGCCGATCTGCGCATGGCGCTGGAGACCTCGCAGCTCGACCCCAGACAGGCGAAATTGCGCGCGAAGCAGCTGTGGCATTGGATCTACAATCGCGGTGTCACCGATTTCGCTTTGATGACCGATATCGCCAAGACGATGCAGCCGTGGCTGCGCGATCGCTTCGTGATCAGCCGCCCGCAAGTGGTCGAGGCGCAAGTCTCGACCGACGGCACGCGCAAATGGTTGCTGCGCACCGATGACGGCAATGATTATGAGATGGTGTTCATCCCCGATGCCGACCGCGGCACGCTGTGCATCTCCAGCCAGGTCGGCTGCACGCTCAATTGCAGCTTCTGCCACACCGGCACGATGCGGCTGGTGCGCAATCTCGAGCCGTCGGAAATCGTCGGTCAGGTCATGCTCGCGCGCGATGCGCTGGGCGAATGGCCGAGCCAGCCCGAGGGCCGGATGCTCACCAACATCGTGCTGATGGGGATGGGCGAGCCGCTCTACAATTTCGACAATGTCCGCGATGCGATGAAGATCGTCATGGACGGCGACGGCATCGGCCTGTCGCGCCGCCGCATCACGCTGTCGACCAGCGGCATCGTGCCCTTGATCGCGCGCGCGGGCGAGGAGATTTCGGTCAACCTCGCGATCTCGCTCCACGCCGTCACCAAGGAAGTCCGCGACGAACTCGTGCCGATCAACAAGAAATACGGGATCGAGGAACTGCTGCAGGCGTGCGCCGAGTATCCCGGTGCCAACAATGCGCGGCGCATCACCTTCGAATATGTCATGCTCAAGGACAAGAACGACAGCGACGCCGACGCGCGCGAACTGGTCCGGCTGCTCCGGAAATACGATCTGCCCGCCAAGGTGAACCTCATCCCGTTCAACCCCTGGCCCGGCGCGCCGTACGAATGCTCGACGCCGGAGCGGATCAAGAGCTTCTCGAACATCGTGTTCGACGCCGGGATTTCAGCGCCGGTCCGCACCCCGCGCGGCCGCGACATCGATGCGGCGTGCGGTCAGTTGAAGACGGCGAGCGAGAAAATCTCGCGCGCCGAGCTCGATCGGCAGGAAGCGAAGCTGGCGGCGCTTGGATAGGCACGTTTGCTGTCAGGCGCGATTGTCTCAAACCCGTTCGGCCCCGGACTTGATTCGGGGTTGTCAGAGCTCCGTCGCAGCAGGCGAGTCGATCACGTTCGGAGAGAGGCCCTTTGGCAGGCTCAGGGCGAACGGATTACGCGGGTATCGTGACCGCATAAACGGCGGCTTCCCCGCACAGGGGTTAACGTTCGAAGGTGGGTGGATGGCGGTCGTTCCCCCGCCGTCACCCCGGCCTTGTGCCGGGGTCCACCGTGCGCCAATTACGTCGTCAGGGGTGGTAGTCCGAGTCCGACCGCAAGATCATTCCAGGCCGGATTCTCGCGCTCAATAAGGTTGCGCTTCCAGTCTCGCTTGTAGCGCTTTAACTGCTTCTCGCGAGCGGTCGCAGCCTCCATCGTGTCGGCAATTTCGAAATAGACGAGCCGCTTGATGCCGTACTTCTTCGTGTAGCCGTCGAACGTCTCGTCGCGATGTTGCAAGATTCTGCCGACCAGGTTCGACGTAACGCCGACGTAGAGCGCACCGTTGTACCGGTTAGCAAGAATGTAGATACACGGTATGCGCTCGATCGCCATGCGCGGCATTTTGCTGCGCAGTGGACCCCGGCACAAGGCCGGGGTGACGGCGATAAACGTCGAGTAAGGTCGGCCATTAAGTCGCGAGCGGACAGGCCAGTGCGCAGGTCGCGGGCTGATGTTGTCCAGATTTAGCGCTCCCCCCACCCGGCAACGCCGTGGCCCCCGAACACCATCCGCCGCACACCCGGATGCGCAAGCGACGCGCTGAACCCCGGCACCGGCGCGCTCGCGTCGTCGAGCCGCTGCATCTGATCGTCGCTCAAAACGATCCTCGTCGCGGCGATATTGCTGTCGAGCTGCTCAACCGTCCGCGCGCCGATCAGCGTCGATCCGACCCCCTTGCGCGCCATTACCCAGGCCAGCGCGACCTGTGCGGGGGGCCGATCGAGTTCGCCCGCCACCGCCTTCAGCACCTCCAAGATGTCCCAGTTGCGCTCGGCAAACTTGCTGTCGCCGAACGGGTTCGGCCCGCTCAGCCGACCGCTATCCGCCGTGTCACCCCGCGCATATTTGCCGGTCAGGAAGCCACCGCCGAGCGGGCTCCACGGCACCACCGCCATGCCCGCCTCGTGCGCGGCGGGGAAATGCTCGGCCTCGACATCGCGCGCGACCAGCGAATATTCGAGCTGCAGCGCGATCGGCCCCGGCACGCCGCGCTCGCGCGCGACCGTCGCGACCTGCATTGCCAGCCACGCCGGCATGTCCGACAGCGCATAATAGCGAATCTTCCCCGTGCGGACGAGGTCGCCGAGCGTCTGAACGATCTCCGCCGCTGGCGTGACGCCATCCCAGATATGCATCCAGTACAGATCGATATGATCGGTCCCGAGCCGCTTCAGCGAGGCATCGAGCGCGCGGTGGATGTTCTTGGCCCCCGCACCCCCGGCATTGGGATTGCCGCCGCCGCTCTGGCGGGCGCTCAGCGGGCTGGCCGATGCGTTGAAGCCGAACTTGGTCGCCAGCACGATCTCGTCGCGCGACCCGCTGTCCTTGAGGAACTGCCCGATCAGCCGCTCGCTCTCACCGCCCGAATAAATGTCGGCGGTGTCGATGAAGTTGCCGCCTGCGTCGCGATAGGCATCGAACATCGCCCGCGCGGTCTGGTCGTCGGCATTCCAGCCGCCGGGGCCAAAGGTCATCGTGCCGAGCGCGAGCGGGCTGACCACCAGCCCGGAGCGGCCGAGCGTGCGAAAATCGGTGAGCGACATGGGGATGAGACTTTCCTAGCGTTCGTTATGAAAGTCCTGCTATCATCCGCGCTGGAAGGTCAAGACATTTCGGAACGATCACTATGAAACCATCAAGCGAGCAACCGCTCGCCCCGCCCCGCAAGACCGGCCGCCCCCGCTCGTTCGATCGCGACGCGGCGCTCGAACAGGCGATGTTCGCCTTCTGGCAGCACGGTTATGAGACGACCTCGATCGCCGATCTGACCGCCGCGATGGGCGTTACTGCACCCAGCCTCTACACCGCGTTCGGTGACAAGAAGCGGCTCTTCCTCGAAGCGGTGCAGCTTTACGCTGGCGATCCGCAAGCGATGGCGGACCGGATCGCCGACGCGACGAGTGCGCGTGATGCGGCGCACGATCTGCTGACCAGCGCGGCGATCGGCTTTACCGGCGAGGCGACGCCCAAGGGTTGTCTGCTCGCCAGCGCCACGGCGAGCGGGTCCCCGGATTCCGCCGACGTCCAGCGTGCCGTTGCCGCCATTCGCACCGCGATCGCACACCATTTGCAGTTGCGAATCGAGCGCGACATTGCCGACGGAGTACTTCCGCAAGAGGCCGACCCGGCGACCCTGTCCGGACTGGTGATCGCGGTGATCCAGGGCCTGTCGGTGCTCGCGCGCGACGGGGCAACACGCGACACCTTGCTGTCGATCACCACTGCGGCGCTCGCGGCGTGGCCGATACGCTGCCCTTCCTGATCGCGGATCACCTCACCATTCGACGCCGATCTTGCCGAAATGCCCGGCGCTGGCTTCGAACGCGAACGCATCGCCAAGCGCCTCCAGCCCAAAGCGCCGGTCGATCACCGGCAGGATCCCGGTCGCATCGAGCGCGCGGACGAAGTCCTGCTGTTCGGCGCGACTGCCGACGATCAAGCCCTGCAACCGCGCCTGTTTGACCATCAGCGCCGCGGTCGGGACATTGCCCGCGCCCCCGGTCAGCACGCCGATCAGCGAGATATGCCCGCCGACGCACACCGCGTCGATCGACTGGGTGAGCGTACCCGGCCCGCCAACCTCAACGACATGATCGACCCCGCGCCCGCCAGTCCAGTCGGCGATCTTGCGGCCCCAATTTTCCTCCGCGCGATAGTTGAGTGTGAAATCGGCCCCGAGCCCGCGCGCGCGCGCGAGCTTTTCGTCCGAGGACGAGGTGATCGCAACGGTCGCGCCCATCGCCTTGGCGATTTGCAGCGCCCAGATCGACACGCCGCCCGTGCCGAGCAGCAACACGCGGTCGCCGGCCTTGAGCTTGCCATCGACCACCAGCGCCCGCCACGCGGTCAGCCCGGCGGTGGTGATCGCCGCCGCCTGTACTGCGTCATAGCCGCGCGGGGCGTGGGTGAAGGCGGTCTCCGGCAGCACGACATACTCCTGCGCGAAGCCGTCAATGCCGTCGCCCGGCGTACGCTTGAAATCGCCGACGCGCGGTGGGCCGTCCTGCCAATCGGGGAAGAAGCACGACACGACCAGATCGCCGACCGCGAATTCGGTGACACCGGCACCCACAGCTTCGACCAGGCCCGCGCCATCGGCGAGCGGGACGCGCGGGTAGGTTGTCGGCATCCGCCCAGTGACGACGCCGAGATCGTGGAAATTGAGCGTGCTGCCGTGCAGCGCGACGCGCAGCGCGCCCGCACCGGGCTGGCCGGGATCGGCGCGATCCTCAAGCCGAAGCTGGTCGAGGCCGTTCGGCGATTGCAGCACCATGGCACGCATGAGAAGTCTCCTTGGGAAAGCGATGAAACGCGAGAGCGCCACTAAGTCTCCCGCACGAAGACAGCAGAAAGAGGCGAGCGGCAATTGGAACTTGGCCATCGACAAGCGCCGGGCCGGGCGCGATGGGGGCGGGATGACGCTCGCCACCCTCGCCCTTCCCCTCGCCGCCGGCATCCTCGGTGGCGCAATGAACGCGCTCGCTGGCGGCGGGACCTTTGCGACTCTACCCGCGCTGATCGCGCTCGGGCTGCCCGCCAACACCGCCAACGCTACCTCCAACGTCGCGCTGCTTCCGGGTGCGGCGACGAGTGCCTGGGCGTTTCGCGAGGAATTGGGTCCGGTCGGCGGGGTCGGCTTGCGCTTGCTCAGCGCCATCACCTTCGTCGGCGGACTGGCCGGGAGCTTGCTCCTTGCAGCGACGCCGACGCACGTGTTCGATCTGGTAATCCCGTGGCTGCTATTGTTCGCCCTTGTCGTCATCGCGTTCGGCAAACGCGCGGCAGACGCGTTGCAGCAGCGCGTCGCGATCGGCACGCGCACGCTAATCGTCGCGCAAGGGTGCCTCGGTATCTATGGCGGCTATTTCGGCGGCGGGGTCGGGTTGATGACGACGGCGGTGTACGGCCTGCTCGCCGGGGTCAGCCCCCGCGCGCTGTTCGCGCCGCGTACCTTGATGCTCGCGATCGCCAATCTTGCCGCCGCGATCGTGTTCATCGCGGTCGGGCTGGTCCGCTGGGCCGCCTGCCTGCCGATGCTGGCGGGCGCGATTGTCGGTGGCTGGGCCGGCGCGCATCTCGGCAAGCGACTATCGCCCGGATTGGTGCGCGGCTGGACCTTGCTGGTGACGGCGGTGACGACGGCTGTGTTCTTCTGGCGTGCCTATTTCTGATTGGGCCCTATTTCTGATTAGGAAGCGCGAGAAGGGCCGCGATGATCTTCGCATCGTCTTTCTCGTCGATGCTCGCTTTATAGGCACCGCGCATCTTGGTCACTTCGGCCTGCCATTGCTCGGGCTTGAGCTTGGGCTGCGAGAGAATCATTTCGGGCGAATGGCACGCGGCGCAATTGACGCTCAATATCTCGGCCGGGAGCGTCGCGGTCTCGACCGGGAGCGTGATGCTTTGCGATGTGAGCGTAATTTGCTTGGGGGCCTCCGCCGCCGGATGGCACGCGGCGAGCAGGACGAAAGCGGCGAGCGATAGCGCCTTCATGCGACCGTGACCTTCGCCGTTTCGATGCTGTTGCGCATATAGCCGCCTGGGTTCCAGACCGGATCGGGCCATTGCGTTTCGCCTTTGGCGTTGGTCGTGCGCACCGCGACGACATGCTCCCCAGCCGGCAAGGTCGCCGCCCAGCGGCGGAAGCTATAGGTGCCGTGATCGGGGCCAAGCTGCGCGGCGTGCCAGCTCTTGCCCGCATCGATCGACCAATCGACCTTGGCGACGCCCGCATCGCCGCCCAGCGCCACGCCGCGTACGGCTTTCGCGTCGGCGCGGGTGAAGAAGGCACGCGGGATCATCCGCCCGATCGGCACGGTCGGGAAATCTTTCGACCCCGGCACGACGCTCGCGCGCGGCGCGGCCGGGATGCGATATGCCTTCTCCATCCAATAGCCGGTGTCGGGCGCGCGCAGCACGTCGATCGTGTCGAGCGCCTTGACCCAATAGGTCGAGAACCAGCCCGGCACGATCAGCCGCAGCGGAAAGCCGTTGAGCAACGGCAATTGCACCCCGTTCATCCCGTAGGCGACGATCGTGTCCTCGGCCATCGCACGGTCGAGGTTGAGCGCCTTGGCGAAATCGGGGGCCGCGCCCGGCGGGTTGTCGAGTCCGGAGAAGCGCACTTGCGCCGCGCCCGGCGCGACGCCGGCGCGATCCAGAAGGTCGCGCAGCCGCACGCCGGTCCACAGCGCATTGCCCATCGCGCCATTGCCCCATTGCGCGCCGGGCACGCGCGGCCCGAACAGACCCCGCGAATTGCCTGAACATTGATTGACCGCCGCGATCTCCACGTGCGGCAGCGCCTGAATGTCCGCAAGCGACAACGACAGCGTCCGCTTCACCGCGCCACCGACTTGCAAGCGGAACGCAGCGACATCGACCGACAGCGGAATGTCGTCATAATGCCAGCGCACGAAGAAGCGGTCATTGGGGGTAAACGGCGAATCGCTCAGCGCGCCGTCAAACGCGTCGATCGGCGTTTCCAGCAACGGCGCGCGCGTGCGCTGCAGGATCATGCCGCGCTTGTCGGGGAAAGCGTCGGTCAGCGCGGGGCCGACCGTTTTGGCAAGCTGCGCCCATAGCGGTGTGCTCGCCAGCGCGCCTGCGCCGATCGCCAGCGCGGTGCGGCGGTCGACGCGCTTAATCATGCGGGATCGCCAGCGGGGCAAAGCGCGCGACTTGCTGTCCGACCATCTGCAATTGCGCAACAACCGCGGGATCATTCGCCCCGCCCGCGTCATCGAACTTGGTCACTTGCGAATTGACCGCCGCCGCAAACGGCGTCGGCCACCCGCGCAGCGCGTGAACGATCGAGCGCAACGCCGCGATCGTGCTGCCGGTCGCTTGCCAGCCATAGGCCGTCGCGATCAACCCCACGGGCATATCCGCCAGATACGGGCGGTTTTCATCACGCGCGGTTTCCTCAAGCAAGTCGAGCGCATTCTTGACCACGCCCGAAATGCTGCCGTGATAGCCCGGCGAGGCGATGATCAGTGCCGAGGCCTGCCGCACGGTATCGACGAAATCGCGCTCATCGTCGGTGCGCGTCGTCGCCTTGGGATCGTAAAGCGGGAGGCGCGCCATATCGGCGCCACCGAACATCCGCGTGCGAAACCCCTCGCGCCCCGCCGCATCGAGCGCGATCGCCAGCGCGCGCTCAGTCGAGGACACGCCGCCGATCGTCCCGCCGATACCAACGACAAGCGGGAGAAGAGCAGGAGAATCGACCATCGCGCGGACTTTCGGATCAAGGATGGCACGGCGGCCGGATGCGCGAGCGATAGCCGGGGCGGCCGCGCGGCTCAATCGCCAAGTCGCGCCCGACCTCGGTCTGCACCGCCTGTCCACTCGCATCGCGCCGATCCGACTGCTACAGACGGTGTGATGCGTAGCCCGACCTTGCACTGCCTGTTCTATCCAGATAATACACCTGCTCGCGGCAACGGATCTTCCTAATGCGCTCTTTTCCCTTCGGTCCGACCGGCGGCGCTCCTTCCGAGCGCGATGACGATGACGCGCTGGAATTGACCGGCGGCATGCCCCCGCCGCCGCGGCAGGACGATAACCCCGCGCGCGATGATGATTACGGCGTGTACACGACCAATTTGCCGGTGGTGCAGCGCCCCAGCCGCTGGCGGTGGGTGCCGCGCGGGGTTGCGGCGGCAATCGTGCTGTTCGTGGTCGCGGTCGGCTGGCTCGCGGTCACCGCGCCGCTGTCGAAATCGCTCCAGCCGCCAACGCCTCCGAGCATCACTTTGCTCGCCGATGACGGGACGCCGATCGCGCGGCGCGGTGCGATCCTCGATCCGCCCGTCGATGCCGCGAAATTGCCCAAGACCGTCACCAACGCATTTCTGGCGATCGAGGATCGCCGCTTCCGCTCGCATTGGGGGATCGACCCGCGCGGCATCGCGCGCGCCTTCTTCCACAACATGACGTCGAAGGGGCGCGATCAGGGCGGCAGCACGATCACCCAGCAATTGGCCAAGAATGCCTTCCTCGATTCGGACCGCACCGCCGCGCGGAAGATCCGCGAAGTGATGATCGCCTTTTGGCTCGAGGCGTGGCTGAGCAAGGATCAGATCCTGTCGCGCTATCTGTCGAACGTCTATTTCGGCGACAATGTGTATGGGCTGCGCGCCGCCGCGCGACATTATTTCGGGCGCACGCCGGAAAATCTGTCGATCGCGCAAGCGGCGATGCTGGCGGGGCTGGTGAAGGCACCGTCGAAACTTGCCCCGACGGTCAATCTGCAAGGCGCACGCGACCGGGCGAAGCTCGTGGTCGCGGCGATGGTTGCCGCGGGGTTCCTCGACAAGGCCGACGCCGCCGCCGTCCGCCCGGCGCGGATCGTGCGCGACCGGACACAAATTCTGCCCAATGGCACCTATTTTGCGGATTGGGTCCTGCCCGAAGCGCGCGATCAGGCCGGCGAGATCGTGACCGAGACGACGGTCCAGACGACCCTCGACCGCCGCTTGCAAAAGGCGGCCGAACGCGCGGTCAAACGGGCAGGTCTGCGCGACGCGCAAATCGCGCTGGTGGCGATGCGGCCCGACGGGCGTGTGGTGGCGATGGTCGGTGGCAAATCCTATGCCGACAGCCCGTTCAACCGCGCGACGCAAGCGCAACGGCAGCCGGGCTCGGCGTTCAAGCTGTTCGTCTATCTCGCCGCGATGCGCCACGGCATGACGCCCGATTCGGCGATCGACGACGAACCGATCACCATCGCGAAATGGTCGCCCAAAAATAGCGACGGGCGCTATTTGGGGCCGATCAGTTTGCGGCAAGCGTTCGCGCGCTCGTCCAACGTCGCGGCGGCCCGCATTACGCAGCAAGTAGGTGTCGCCAGCGTGATCCAGGCGGCGCGCGATCTCGGCGTTTCGACCCCGATCCCCAATGAAGCGACGATTGCGCTGGGCACGTCGAGCATGTCGCTGCTCGAGCTGACGGCAGCCTATGCCTCGGTCGCGGCGGAACACTATCCGGTGCGCCCGCGCGGGCTCGAAGGCGAACCGGAGCGCGGCGTGTTGGCCACGTTGACCGATCGCAGCCGTGCGCTGTCGGGCGACCTGCACGATCACATGCTCGATCTGCTCTCCGCCTCGGCCGAGACTGGCACGGGCCGCGCGGCGGCACTGTCCGTGCCGACCTATGGCAAGACCGGCACGACGCAGGACAATCGCGATGCACTGTTCATCGGCTTCGCGAACGGTCTCGTCTGCGGCGTGTGGGTCGGCAATGACGACAACACGCCGAATGCCGGGTTATCGGGCGGCGGCATCCCGGCGCGGGTGTGGCGCGATTTCATGCAAAGCGCATTGGGCGTAGGGCCAGCGGTCGCGCCCGAACCCGAACCCGAAACGGTCGATCCGGATGCGGGCAACGGCATTGACGAAACGCTCGAAAATTTCCTCGACCCCGCCAACATCCCCGATGTTGAGGGCGAAATTCCCGGTGTCGGCCGGGTCCGGCTACGGGGTGGTGAATTGGATTTCCAGCCCAACCGCCCCGGCGACCCCGACCGTGGACCGCGTCCTCGCCGCGATCGAAGCGACGAGCGGGCACCGCCGCCGCGCGATCCATTTGGCGAGCAGTGACGCTCGCGAGTTGACGCCGCCAACGCAGCGCCGCAAGGCCATGCCATGCGCTTTTTCTCCGACAACGCCGCCCCTGTCCACCCGGCCGTGCTGGCCGCGCTGGGCGATGCCAATGTGCTCGACACCGCCTATGACGGCGATGGCTGGAGCCAGCAGCTCGACGCGCGTTTCTCCGAGCTGTTCGAAGCGCCGGTGCGCGCCTTGTGGGTTCCCTCGGGCACGGCGGCGAATTGCCTCGCGCTCGCCGCGATGTGCCCGCCGCATGGCGCGATCGTGTGTCACCGCGACGCGCATATCCAGAATGACGAAGGCGGTGCGCCCGAATTCTACACGCATGGTGCCAAATTACTGCTGGCCGAAGGAATCGGCGCGAAGCTGACGCCGGACACGATTGCGGCGGTGCTCGACGCAACGCGCAACGACGTCCACCAAGTCCAGCCGCACGCCATTTCGATCACCAATGCGACCGAATATGGGCTGGTCTATACCCCCAATGACGTCGCCGCGATCGGGCATCTGGCAAAGGAGCGCGGCCTTGGCCTGCACATGGACGGCGCGCGCTTCGCCAATGCCGTGGCGCATCTCGGCTGTGCTCCTGCCGATGTAACGTGGCGCGCGGGCGTCGATGCGCTCAGCTTCGGCTTCGTCAAAAATGGCGGGATGAGCGCCGAGGCGCTGATCTTCTTCAAACCCGAATTGGCCGCCGCGACGCTTTATCGCCGCAAGCGCGCCGGACTGCTGCTGTCCAAGGGGCGCTACCTCGCAGCACAATTGCTGGCGTTGCTCGAAGGCGATTTGTGGCTTGATCTCGGGCGCAATGCCAATGCCGGGGCGGCCTTGCTGGCGAAAGCGGCAGGGACTCGGCTGGTCAACCCGGTCGAAGCGAACGAGGTGTTCCTGCGCGTGACCGCCGCCGAGGCCGAAAAGCTGCGCGCGCTGGGCTTCGACTTCTACGATTGGGGTCCGGGCGAAGCACGGCTGGTCATTTCGTGGAACCAGTCGCCCGAGGATATTCGGCCACTCGCCGACGCCATCGCCGACCTTCCGCCCCGTTCGTGCTGAGCCTGTCGAAGCACCCTCGGCCACGACCGGCACGCCCGCTATTGGCGCCGGCCCTTCGACAAGCTCAGGGCGAACGGGGGGTCCGGCAGTGACTCCTCCCCCTCCACCCAATTCGAGCAGGCTGGCCATTCTCATCCCGTTCGGGATCGTCACGCTGATCTGGGGATCAACGTGGCTCGTGATCCGGCATCAATTGGGCGTGGTGCCGCCAACCTGGTCGGTCACCTACCGCTTCATGGTCGCCGGCACCGCGATGCTCGGCTATGCGCTGATCCGGCGCGAAAAAATCATGCTCGATGCGCGCGGCTGGGCCTTTGCTGCGGTGACGGGGCTGTGCCAGTTCTGCCTCAACTTCAACTTCGTCTATCGCGCTGAGGGCTATGTCACCTCCGGGCTGGTCGCGGTGGTGTTCGCGCTGCTGCTGCTGCCCAATGCGGTGTTCGCGCGGATGTTCCTGGGGCAGAAGCTCGGGCGCCAACTGATCATCGGCATGGGCGTGGCGATGGCGGGCGTCATCCTGTTGTTCGTGCGCGAGGCGCGCGTCGATCCGCACGGGCCGACGCAAGTGTTGCTCGGCATCGGCTTCACGCTGCTCGCGATCCTGTCGGCGTCGATCGCCAATGTCATGCAAGCCACGCCGACCGCGCGCGCCTACCCGATGGCCGCGATGCTCGGCGTGGCGATGCTGATCGGCGCGGCGCTTGATGCAACGATCGCCTGGACGATCAGCGGCCCGCCGGTGTTCGACACCTCGCCCGGCTATATCGCGGGGGTGCTGTATCTCGGCATCTTCGCCTCGGCGCTGGCCTTCCCGCTTTACTACGGCGTGCTGCGCGTGATCGGCCCGGCCAAGGCGGCCTATTCGAGCGTGCTGGTGCCGGTGATTGCGATGCTGCTGTCGACGCTTTTCGAGGGCTATGTCTGGACGTGGCTGGCGGCGGGCGGCGCGGCGCTGGTACTCGGCGGGCTGGTCATCGCGCTGAGAGCTCGCAGGCCAGCGCGATAATCGGGATAGGTCGGGGCCCAGCCGAGCACGCGCTTGGCCTTGCCGTTCGCGACGCGACGGTTCTCGGCATAAAATCCGCGCGCCATCGCCGATAGCGACTCGATCGGAACGAAGGGCGGCGACGCTACGCCAAGCAGGCGCGCAGCGA
Source organism: Sphingomonas psychrolutea (assembly GCF_014636175.1). Classification (GTDB taxonomy): domain Bacteria; phylum Pseudomonadota; class Alphaproteobacteria; order Sphingomonadales; family Sphingomonadaceae; genus Sphingomonas; species Sphingomonas psychrolutea. The sequence goes on from NZ_BMDW01000012.1 coordinate 58,431, forward strand.
AGTCGATCACATCGTTCTGACTCACGGGGCAATCGTCCGAGAGGTTGTAGGCTCCGGGCGGCGCGGAGAACCCGGCGATCACGCCGGCCACGATATCCTCGACATGAACCCGGCTGAACACTTGCCCCGGCGACTCGACGCAGTGCGCGCTGCCGCTAGCGACTCGTTCGAGTGGGGAACGGGCTGGGCCGTAAATGCCGGGCAAGCGAAACACATGCGCACCCGCCGCCAGCCACGCCGCATCGGCCTCGGCGCGCGCACTGCGACGGCCTGTGCCGGTCGGCGCGGTCTCATCGACCCATGCCCCGCCCGCATCGCCATAAACACCGGTCGAGGACAGATAGCCGCGCCACGCAGGGGTGTTCGCGAGGAGCGCGCCATAAACGGCGAGCACCGGGTCGCTGTCGTCGGCTGGCGGCACTGATGACAGGATATGCGTCGCCGCCGCAATCTCCGATGCCACCGCGGCGGGATCGCCGAACCTGATCGTCCCGTCCCGCCCGCCGCGCGACGTGCCGACGACGTGCCAACCCTCGCCGCGCAACCGCCCCGCCAGCGCTTGCGCGGTATAGCCCAGCCCGAAGATCAGCAGCCGCCCCATCGCGCTATTTCGCGCCATAGCCGTGGTAGAGCAGACCGAAGAAGTCGCCCTTGTTCCAGCGCGGTCGCGCATCGCCATCGGCGATTTCGCGCGCGATCGCGTAATTGGCGTCGATGAAGCGGATGCCCTGTGCCCAGTCGATCGGCTGCGCCACATCATCGGCTGGCTGGTGATAGCGCGTCTTGAAGAATTCGGCGGTGGCGGCCTTGCCCGGCCCCTTTTGCCCCGGCCACAGGAACACCGATGGCACGCCCTGCTGGACGAAACGATAATGGTCGGAGCGCACGAAAATGCCTTGGCCCGGGTCGGGATCGGGCGACATCGTCACGCCGAGCGTGCCGACCGCCTTCGCCACGATCGGCCCGAGCGTCGAGCGGTCGGCACCGAACACCGTCATATCCTCAAACGGATAGGTCAGGATCGGCATATCGAGATTGACGTCGGCGACGATCCGCTCGATCGGCACGGTCGGGTGCTTGGCGAAATAGTCCGATCCGACCAGCCCCTTTTCCTCCGCGGTCACCGCGAGGAATAGGATCGTGCGGCGCGGCGCCTTGCCAGTCGCGCGGAAACGCTTGGCTTCCTCGATCAGCGACGCGATGCCAACGGCATTGTCCTCTGCGCCATTATAGATCGTGTCCCCCTTCGCATCGGCGCGCCCGACACCGAGATGATCGAGATGCGCCGAGAGCACGACAACCTCCTTCGACAGCTTGGGGTCGCTGCCGGGGATCATCCCGGCGACGTTGGCGCTGCTGGCGGGTTCGAACACGGTCTTCAGCGCGACCGCGGCATTGACCGGCAGCGCCTCCGCCGCGAACACCGTCTTGCTGTCGGCGACGCGCGCGGCGATCGCGCTCCACGGCGTCTTTGCGCCCGCGAAGAGCTTGGCCGCGCCGGTCGCGCTGAACGTCGCGAGGATCGGCACGCCAGACGCATCGCCGGTCCCGTCGGGCCGCGCCCAACTCGTGCGGGGTCGGTCATAATTGACGCCGCCGCCCGGCAGGGGCGCACGCGTCAGCACGATTGCGCCGACCGCGCCCTGCGCCGCCGCGATCGTCGCTTTGGTCGTCGCGCTCTGGAAATGCGCGCGCTCCTCGCTTTGGAAATCGAGCGGCGCGCCGCCGAAGAACGCGACAATCTTGCCGCGCACGTCGACCCCGGCATAATCGTCGCGGCCGTAGTGCGGCGCGACCAGGCCATAGCCAACGAACACCACCGGCGCATCGATCACGGTCCGCGCCGCGCCGGCGACCGTGCCCGGCACATAATCCTCGCCGAAGATCAGCGGCGTGGGGGCCTCCCCCTTGCGCGTCAGCACGACATCGCCTTTGTCGCCGGCGCGATAGGTCACAAGCGGCACCTTCTGGAGATAGCTGCCCGGATCCCCCGCCGGCTCCAGCCCGGCGGCGAAGAATTGCGCAGCGACATATTCGGCAGCAATGCGATATTCGGCGCTACCCGCCTCCCGCCCGCGCAATACATCGGAGGCGAGAAACAGGACATGTGCCTTCATCGCCGCCTGATCGTCGGGGAGCGCAACATCCCCCGCCCGGTCCTGCGCCATTGCCGATCCTGCCAGGGCAATCGCCGCGAGTCCTGCCATCCAGCGCTTCATCATCGTCCTCACCTTCGTGTGGTGGCGGGGTATCACAGTGCCGTCGCCACGCAAGTACGGCGATTTCGGTGGCGAGCGCCGCCTGCGCATCCTACATCGACGTTAATGCTCGATATCCAGACCAGCCTCGCCCAGCCGCACGTCACCCGCCGCGCGGATTATACCCCGCCGGACTGGCAAGTACCCGACATCGCGCTCAATTTCGACCTGGACCCGGCCGCGACTCGCATCACCGCGACGCTGCATGTCCAGCGCAGCGGCGTGCACGATCGTCCGTTGCGGCTCGACGGCGCAGGGCAGACCTTGCTCTCGGTGTCGGTCGATGGAACGCCGGTCAACGATTGGGTGATCGAAGGCGGCGCGCTCATCCTGCCGCTGAGCGGTTCGGCGCATGTGATCGAAACCACGGTCGAGATCGCGCCCGAACGCAATACGCAATTGATGGGCCTGTACGCATCGGGTGGCAATCTGTGCACACAGTGCGAAGCCGAAGGCTTCCGCCGCATCACCTTCTTCCCTGATCGCCCCGATGTGCTGAGCCGCTATCAAGTGCGGATGAGCGCGGACAAACAGCGCTATCCCGTGTTGCTCGCCAATGGCGATCCGATCGCGTCGGGCGATCTCGACGATGGAAGGCATTGGGCCGAATGGCACGATCCCTTCCCCAAGCCCTGCTATCTCTTCGCGCTCGTCGCCGGCGACCTGGCGGTCAATCGCGGGAGTTTCATCACCATGTCCGGACGCGAGGTCGCGCTCGGCATCTGGGTGCGTGCCACCGACCTGGAGCGCACGCATCATGCGCTCGACGCGCTCAAGACCGCGATGGCGTGGGACGAGCGCGTCTATGGCCGCGAATATGATCTGGATGTGTTCAACATCGTCGCTGTCGACGATTTCAACTTCGGCGCGATGGAGAATAAGGGCCTCAACGTCTTCAATTCGCGCTACATCCTCGCCGATCCCGACACCGCGACCGATTACGATTATGACGCGATCGCGGCAGTCGTCGCGCATGAATATTTCCACAATTGGTCGGGCAATCGGGTGACGTGCCGCGACTGGTTCCAGCTGTCGCTGAAAGAGGGCTTCACCGTCTATCGCGACCAGTGTTTCTCCGCCGACCAGGGCTCGGCCGCGGTCAAGCGGATCGAGGATGTGCGCGGGCTTCGCGCGGCGCAGTTCCCCGAGGATGCCGGCCCGCTCGCGCACCCGATCCGGCCCGACGCCTATCAGGAAATCTCGAACTTCTACACCGCCACGATCTACAATAAGGGTGCCGAGATCATCCGGATGCTCGCGACGATTCTGGGCGCAACGGCGTTCCGCACCGGGACCGATTTATATTTCGACCGCTTCGACGGGACGGCGGCGACGTGCGAGGATTTCGTCGCATCGCTGGAGGAGGCAAGCGGCACCGACCTGACGCAATTCCGCCGCTGGTATGGGCAAGCCGGAACGCCGCGCGTGACGGCATCGCTGCTGCACCACGAAGGATCGGGCCGTGCCGAACTGGTGCTGGCGCAACGCACTCCGCCGACGCCGGGACAGGACAGCAAGACGCCCGTCGTGCTGCCACTGCGCGTGAAGCTGTTCGGCGCGCAAACCGCCGGCACCGTCGCGCCCGAGCACGTGATCCTGCTGAGCGACGCCGAACAGCGGATCGTGTTCGAAGGCGTCACCGAACGGCCGATCCTGTCGATCAATCGCGGGTTTTCGGCACCAGCGATCATCGAGACCGACCGCAGCGCGGCCGACCTCGCTTTCCTCGGCGCGCATGACGATGATCCGTTCGCGCGCTACGAGGCATTGCAGCAATTGATGCTCGATACGCTGGTGGCGGCGGCCGGCGGCAATCAGGCCGACCATGCCGCGGTCATCGCCGCCGTCGCGGGTACGATCGGCGATGCCAAGCTCGACCGCGCCTTCGCCGCCGAAGCGGTATTGCTCCCGTCTGAAAGCTTCATCGGCGATCAAATGGCGGTGGTCGATCCCGAGGCGATCTTCCGCGTGCGCGAGGCGCTGCGGCGCGACATCGGGCGGGCGCTTACCAGCGAATGGTGCGCCGCCTATGATGCAGCGCAAGCGATCGGCGGCTATGTCTATTCGCCCGAGGCCAAGGGATTGCGGCGGATGCGCGCGGTCGCGCTTGGTTATATCGCCGCATCGGGCGCGGCGGATTCGGGCGACCTCGCCTTTGCGCAGTTCGAGGCGGCGGATAACATGACCGACCGGCTGAGCGCGCTGACGACGTTGGTCGCAGGCGATGCCGCGCAGCGCACCCCCGCGCTCGACATCTTCTACAATCGCTACAGCGACAATGCGCTGGTGCTCGACAAATGGTTCTCGGTGCAAGCGATGGCGCCGCGCGACGATACCGGTGACGTGGTGCGCGAGCTACTGCGACATCAGGACTTTACATTGTCCAACCCAAATCGCGCCCGTGCGCTGATCGGGGCATTCGGGGTCAACCAGCGGGCGTTCAATGTTACCGACGGATCGGGCTACCGCTTCCTCGCCGATCAGTTGATCGCGCTTGATACGCTCAATCCCCAGACGGCCGCAAAGCTGATCCCGCCACTCGGCCGCTGGGGGCGCTTCGACGCCGCGCGCGGCGCGCTGATGCGCGCCGAGCTGGAGCGGATCGTCAAGGTTCCGGGATTGTCGAAGGATATGTTCGAACAGGCCTCGCGCAGCCTGGAGGGATGAGGCTTAGCGGTTTGCAGCGACCGGACTGGTAGCCGACGCACGCGCAGAGTCCGCCGGTTGGAACGTGACGAGCGCGATTGCGCCCAGCGCGAAGCCACCGAAGAACTGCCACAGGAAACCCGACTTCAATACGCTACGCATCACGATGCCCTTTCGCGTCGGCACCGGACCGATCGCTGCAACGCAGCAAATCGGGTCCCGGCGATCGTTTCGCAAGAGACATTCTGGCAACCATCCGTTACCAAAATGCCTCCTTCAGGCTATCGTACGTTGGCGCAGGCGGTTTGGATGCGTTCGCACGCTTCGCGCAACAGCGCGTCCGATGTGGCGTAGGAGATGCGCATCGCGGGCGACAAGCCGAACGCGGCGCCCTGGACTGCCGCCACTTTGGCGTCATCGAGCAGATAGGCGACGAACGCTTCATCACTGTCGATCAGCTTGCCCGACGGCGTCGATTTGCCGATCAGCCCGGAAAGCTCGGGATAGACGTAGAACGCCCCCTCGGGCCGCGGGCAGGTGATGCCATTGGTCTGGTTAAGCATCGACACGACCAGATCGCGCCGCGACTGGAATGCCGCTGCGCGATCTTTCAGGAAGGACTGATCGCCATTGAGCGCGGCGACCGCCGCCGCCTGCGCGATCGAACACGGGTTGCTGGTCGATTGCGACTGCAATTTTGAGATCGCCTTGATCAGCCACGACGCGCCCCCGGCATAGCCGATGCGCCAGCCGGTCATCGCATAGGCCTTGGAACAGCCATTTACGGTCAGCGTGCGCTCGTACAGCGACGGGCAGACCTGTGCGATCGTGGCGAATTCGAAATCGTCGTAAAGGATATGTTCGTACATATCGTCGGCGAAGATCCACACGTGCGGATGGCGTTCGAGCACTTCGCCGAGCGCCTTCAGTTCGGCCTTGCTATAGGCGGCACCGGTGGGGTTCGACGGGGAATTGAGGATCACCCATTTGGTGCGCGGGGTGATTGCCGCCTCAAGCTGGTCGGGGCGCAATTTATAGCCCTGCTCCGGGCCGGCCGCGACGAATACCGGCGTTCCGCCGGCAAACAGCACGACATCGGGATAGCTGACCCAATAGGGCGCGGGCACGATCACTTCGTCGCCGACATCGACCGTCGCGACGATCGCGTTGAACAAGGTATGCTTGCCGCCCACATTCACCGTGATCTGGTCGGGGGTATAGGCAAGCGCGTTGTCGCGTGCGAATTTGGCGATGATCGCAGCCTTCAACTCGGGCGTGCCGTCGACATTGGTATATTTCGTCTGTCCGTCGCGAATCGCCTTGATCGCAGCCTCTTTGACGAAGTCGGGCGTATCGAAATCGGGTTCGCCAGCCCCCAACCCGATCACGTCGACCCCGGCGCGTTTCAGCTCCAGCACGCGCGACGTGATCGCCAGCGTCGGCGAGGGCTTGATACGGGCGAGCGCGGCGGATGGGTGCATGAGTAAGGGCCTTGATGACGAAGCGTCGCGCGAGCGCTTATCGCGCGCGCGGCATCGCTGCAACCGCAAGGCGCGCAACGATCAGTCCGCGCAAGGCATTGCCGACGAAAAAATCGGTCGCCAGGTCCGCCGCGGTCAGATCACCCTCGATTGCACGGCCGCTTTCGAGCAAGTCCGCGCGCAGCACCCCCGGCAATAGTCCGACGCTGCATGGCGGCGTCACCAGGATATCGCGACCGGCTCCATCCTTTCTGGGCACGAACAGCGAGGTAAAGCTGCCCTCGGTCAGCCGCCCATCGGGACGTTCGAACACGACTTCATCCACGCCCGCACGGATCCGCGCATCGTCGTAAAAGCGGCGATCACTGGTCTTGTGGCGCAGCCGGATATCGGCGGGTGCTACTGGCAACGGTACGACCGCGACCGACAGTGCCGCATGCGCTGCCGGCATCGGTGCCACTTCGACCGCGACCGCGCCGCTCGGGGCTACCACCAGCCGTACCTTTCGCGCGTCGCGCAAGCGGAAGGTCGCGGCCTGCAATTCGTTGCGCGCGGCATGGCGATCGAAGGGAAAATCGAACGCGCGGGCGCTCGCTGCGAGGCGGTGGAGATGACGGTCGAGCAAGGCGATACCGTGTTCCGGGTCGAACGCCATCGTCTCGATCAAATCGAACGCGCTTGCATCGCGCGTCAGGAAATCCGTCTTGGCGCGGGCTTCATCCCATTCCTCGCTCGCGCGCGAATCCGCGACGATCCCGCCGCCCGCGCCGAAGCTCGCATGCTCGGCCCGATGCGCCAGGGTTAGCGTGCGAATCGCGACGTTGAACATCGCGTCCCCCGACGCGTCGAACCGACCGATCGCCCCCGTGTAAAGACCGCGCGCGCCGCCCTCGATCTCCGCAATCGCCTGCATCGCGGCAATCTTCGGCGCGCCGGTGATCGATCCGCACGGGAACAAGGCCGCTAGCACGTCGACCGCATCGGTTTCGGGCGCGATCTCGGCGGTGACGGTAGAAACCATTTGATGCACGGTGGGGTAAGTCTCGACGTCGAACAGCACTGGCACCGCGACCGATCCAGCGCGGGCGACACGTGACAAATCGTTGCGCATCAGATCGACGATCATCAGATTTTCCGCGCGCTGCTTGGGATCGCTTGTCAGCATGGCGACGATCGCCGCGTCCTCGCGGGCATCCGCGCCGCGCCGCGCCGTGCCCTTCATCGGGCGACAGGTCAGCGTCGTGCCGTCGAGCGCGAAGAACAACTCGGGCGACAGCGACAGGATCGTCGCGCCGCCCGCGCCGGACCCGGTATCGATCAGCGCCCCGAACCCTGCGCGCGCGGTGCCGCGCAACCGGGTATAGAGCGACAGCGGATCACCCCGCAGCGCGAGCTGCGCGCGATAGGTCAGGTTCGCCTGATACAGATCGCCCGCTGCGATCTTCGCCTGCACGAGCGCGAAGTGCGAATCATAGGTGGCGCGGTCGATCGCCGGTTCCGGGCGGCCACTCCACGCACCCGCCGGATCGGGCAAGAGGCCCGCAACCTGGTCGACACCGATCTCGGTATAGCGTTCGAACAGGCCGAACCACAGCAGCGGGAGGTTGGACGGGGCGGGATCGGCCAAGGCGGGTTCGAACGCCGCGCCCGCTTCGTACGACAGGAAACCCGCAGCATGCAGCCCGGCTTGCTGCGCTGCGCGGATCGCATCCAGCGCCGGACGGACAGCATCAACGGTGTTTGCCGTGACGATCCGCACCGGATCGACGTAGAGTCGGGCTGCCGCGCCACCATCGCGGGCGTCGTCGAGCAACACGAAGGGCGCGCGCAAAAGGGGGAGGGAAAGCATCGGCATCGTGTCAGCCCGTCAGATGCCCCGCGAAGGCCCCGTCCGGCAACCCTTGGTTTTCGCGTAGACCCACCGTATCTGCAGAAAGATGAACGCTCAGCCCCCGCCTTTGCCCCCTTTGCGCGCCGCGATGATCCCGGTCACGCCGCTGCAACAGAATTGCACCTTGTTGTGGTGCACCGCCACCATGCGTGGGGCGTTCGTCGATCCCGGCGGCGATTTGCCCAAACTGATCGCCGCCGCGGCGCAGCACAAGGTCACGATCGAGAAGATCATCCTCACCCATGGGCATATCGACCATTGTGGCGAGGCGAAGCCGCTGGCCGATCAGCTCGGCGTGCCGATCGAAGGGCCGCATGAGGAAGATCGCTTCCTCACCACGACCCTGTCCGAAAGCGGCGCGCAATACGGGATTGCCGGCGTGAATTTCGAGCCCGACCGCTGGCTGGTCGAAGGCGACACGGTGACCATCGGGGATCTGGTGCTCCAGGTCTATGAAACCCCCGGCCACACGCCCGGGCATGTGGTTTTCCACCATGCGCTGTCGAAACTGGCACTGGTCGGTGATGTGCTGTTCGCCGGATCGGTTGGGCGCACCGATTTTCCGCGCGGGAATCATCCGCAATTGCTCGCCTCGATCGTCGCCAAGCTCTGGCCGCTCGGCGACGACACGACGTTCATCCCCGGACACGGCCCGGCGAGTACGTTTGCGCATGAACGGCGTACCAACATGTTCGTCAGCGACGCCGCCTTGGCGGCTTAGCCGGCCGGCATCGCGCTGACCGCGGGAGTCCCGGTGGCGCCGTGCGGCAGGAACGGCAACGTCACCGCATAGCCGCCGAGGCCGAGCAGCAGCACGAAGGTCAGCAGCGTGCCGATCATGCGCCCGGCCGGCAGGCCATCCATGCCGAGCGGATGCGCGATGCGCGCGACCAGAAAGAGCGCGCTCGCCACCCAGAGCCACAGCGACGTGCCGGTGCTGAATTCGAGCAGGCCGATTAAAATGATGATGAACGGTGCATATTCGACGAAATTGGCGTGCGCGCGCATCCGGCGAATCAGCATCTCGTTGCCGCCGTCGCCGATGCTGACCTTGGCCTTGGTACGCACCGCGCCAGTGCGCAGCGCCAGCCACAAATTGAGGATCGCCGCGGCCCCGGCCGTCATTAATGTGATCGGCAGTATGATTGAACCCACAGCATTTCTCCCCTTTGCGCGATGATGGCTGCCTTGGCACCGTGCGCGCGCGCTTGCAACGGCGGGCAGAATCGCTATAGGCCCCCATCTTCGCGATATGTTTGGCCAACGTGCCGCTTGCGCGGCCGACGGCGTCGGTTGCGTGGCAGTCTGGTTCGGGCCTATCGCATCTGTCAGACAAGCATAAGGTTTCGCCGAAATGGCCGTCCCCAAAAGAAAAACCACGCCGTCGAAGCGCGGCATGCGTCGCAGCCACGATTCGCTGACCGCCGCCTCGTTCCAGGAATGCCCGAATTGTGGCGAGCTGAAGCGTCCGCACAATCTGTGCGCGGCGTGCGGCCACTATAACGGTCGCGAAATCATTTCGGTCGAAGGCTGAGCCGGACCTCGCGAACGGTACCGTGAACAGGGGAGCGGCCAGCGTGACGAACAGCTCCCGGATCGCGGTCGATGCGATGGGTGGCGACGAAGGGCTTGGCGTAATGCTGGCAGGGGTCGCCCGTGCTCGCCGCCGGTTCGAGGACATGCGCTTCATTCTGGTCGGCGACGAGACGGCGATTGCGGACGGCTTGAAGGCGCACCCCAATCTGAGCGCGCATTCCGAGATCGTCCATGCGCCCGAGGTGGTCGGTTCGAATGATAAACCGAGCCAGGCCATTCGCCGCGCCAAGACGACGTCGATGGGTATCGCGATCGACATGGTGAAGCAGGGCCGTGCCGCCGCGTGCGTTTCCGGCGGCAACACCGGTGCGCTGATGGCGATGGCCAAGCTGTCGTTGCGGATGATCCCGGGGATCGACCGACCGGCGCTCGCGGGCTTGATGCCAACGCTGGGCAAGAATGACACGGTCGTGCTCGATCTCGGCGCCAATACCGAATGCGACGCGCGCAACCTGATTCAGTTTGCGGTAATGGGGGCGGCCTATGCGCGCACCACGCTCGATCTTGCGCGTCCGCGGGTCGCCTTGCTCAACATCGGGAGCGAGGACCAAAAGGGGACCGAGACGATCCGCGACGCCGCCAGCGCTTTGCGCGCAGCATCGCATTTGCCGCTCGATTTCACCGGGTTCATCGAAGGCGACAAGCTCTCCCGCGGCGATGTCGACGTCATTGTCTGCGACGGCTTTTCGGGCAATATCGCGCTGAAGACTGCCGAGGGCACCGCGCGTTTCGTCGGCGATCTGCTCAAGCGTGCATTCCGCTCCTCGGTCCGTTCGAAGATCGGATTTCTGATCTCCAAGCCCGCGACCGAGTTGCTGCGCCATCATCTCGACCCCAACAACCATAATGGCGCGGTGTTTCTCGGCCTCAACGGTCTGGTCGTGAAAAGCCATGGCGGCGCGAACGAAGTCGGTGTCGCGACCGCGATCGCGGCTGCGGCAAAGATGGTGCGCGACGATCTGACGCGGCGAATCGCACAGGACCTTGGCGATTTCGAAAAGAAGGCGGCATGATGCGTTCAGTCATCATCGGAACCGGTTCGGCGCTCCCCGCACGACGCGTGTCGAATGCGGAACTGGCCGAAACCGTCGACACCTCCGACGAATGGATCGTCGAGCGCACTGGCATCCGCTTCCGCCACATTGCCGGCCCCGCTGAAACGACGGCAACGCTCGCCGCCGATGCGTGCCGTGCGGCGCTCGAATCGGCCGGCCTGACGGCGGACGCGATCGACCTGATCGTGCTCGCCACCGCCACGCCCGACCAGACCTTTCCCGCCAGCGCCACCAAGGTGCAGGCGATGCTCGGGATCAACGATTGTGTCGCGTTCGACGTCGCCGCGGTATGTTCAGGCTTTCTCTACGCGCTGCAAGTGGCCGACAGCATGCTGCGCAGCGGTGCCGCGGGCCGCGCGCTGGTGATCGGCGCCGAGACCTTCAGCCGCATCCTCGATTGGGAGGACCGCACGACCTGCGTGCTGTTCGGTGACGGCGCGGGCGCGGTGGTGCTCGAGGCGCAGGAGGAGGCTGTTTCCGGCGGGCGCGGGATCCTCGCGATGCGGCTGCACGCCGATGGGCGCCACAATGACTTGCTCTATGTCGATGGCGGACCCTCGACCACCGGCACCGTCGGCAAGGTGCGGATGAAGGGGCGCGAAGTGTTTCGCCACGCCGTCGTCAATCTTGCCGCGGTGATGACCGAAACGCTCGCCGTGGCGGGGCTTGCGGCCGACGACGTCGACTGGGTCGTGCCGCATCAGGCCAATGCCCGAATTCTCGATGCGACCGCGCGCAAGCTCCACCTCGCCCCCGAAAAGGTGGTGGTGACGGTCGACCAGCACGCCAATACTTCGGCGGCATCGGTGCCGCTCGCGCTCGATACCGCGGTCAAGGACGGACGGATCAAGCAGGGCGACCTGATCGTGCTGGAGGCGATGGGCGGTGGCTTCACTTGGGGTGCCGCAGTCGTCCGCTTGTGAAACGCTTCATTTCGCTGTTGTAACTAAGCACTTTCAGGGAGCGGCTTCTGTGTGTTACGCACATTCCCTAAGTTTCGGGAAGGGTAACGGATGGCACCTGCGGGCACTTTAACACGCGCCGATCTGGCTGAGGCATTGCATCATCAGATTGGTCTGTCGCGCGCCGATTCATCGAACCTGGTCGAACAGATTTTGGGTCATATGTGCGGTGCCCTTGCCAAGGGCGACAACGTCAAGATTTCAGGCTTCGGCACCTTCGTACTGCGCGACAAGGGCGAGCGCGTTGGGCGCAACCCCAAAACCGGCGTCGAGGTCCCGATCGCGCCGCGCCGCGTGCTGACCTTCCGCGCCAGCCAGATGATGCGCGACCGCATTGTCGAGGCCGATTGAGCGACACTGGGGCGGTGTCGCCGGACGTGATCGACAAGGCGGAGCGCGCATACCGGACAATCGGTGAGCTTTCGCGCGAAACGGGCCTCGCGCAGCACATCCTGCGCTATTGGGAGACGCGATTCCCGCAACTGCGCCCGCTGCAACGCGCTGGAAACCGGCGGTATTACCGGCCCGAGGACGTGGCGTTGGTGCGCCGCATCGCCGCGCTGCTCGACCAGGACGGCTATACCATTCGCGGCGTGCAGCAAGCGCTTGCCGGCAAGCCGGGCGCCGCGCCTACGATGCCCGATCGCGACACAAACAGCGCGATTCGCCGGGTGCGCGCGTCGCTCGCCGCGGCACTGAGCGAGGATGCCCGCGCCTAACGTTCGCGCGTCGCGGCGAAGGTGACCTTGGGGTAGCGCTCTGTAACATAGCCGACGTCCCACGCGGTCTTCGCCAGATAGACCGGGTTGGCATCGCGGTCCTTGGCCATCGACGTGCGATTCAAATCCATGAACGCCTTCAAATCCGCCGGGTCGACCGCCGAGACCCAGCGCGCGGTGTCGTACGGGGCCATTTCCAGCGCGGCATCGACCTTATATTCGGCCTCCAGCCGGCTGAGCAGCACTTCGAGCTGCAATTGCCCGACGACGCCGACGATCCAGTTCGAGCCGATCTCGGGATAGAAGACCTGCGTGACCCCCTCCTCGGCCATGTCGTCGAGCGCCTTGCGCAGCTGCTTGGTCTTGGTCGGGTCCTTCAGCGCGACACGGCGGAGGATTTCGGGCGCGAAATTGGGGAGCCCGGTGAAGCGCACATCGGCGCGTTCGGACAGCGTATCGCCCACCCGCAGCGTGCCGTGGTTGGGGATGCCGATGATGTCGCCAGGAAATGCCTCATCCGCCAATTCGCGCTCGCGCGCGAAGAACAGGATCGGCGAGTGGATCGCGATCGGTTTGCCGTGGCCCGTCGGAGTCAGCTTCATGCCGCGTTTGAACGTACCCGAACACAGCCGCATGAAGGCGATACGGTCGCGGTGGTTGGGGTCCATATTGGCCTGGACCTTGAACACGAAGCCGGTGACGTCGGCGCGGTCCGGATAGACCGCCGCCGGTTCCGCCGGTTGCGGGCGCGGGCCGGGCGCATGGCGTCCGAGCGCGTCGATCAGCTCCGCCACGCCGAAATCCTTGAGCGCCGAGCCGAAATAGACCGGCGTCTGATCGCCGCCGCGATACGCCTCGACATCGAACGCGCCATAGCCGCCAAGCGCGAGTTCCGATTCGTCGCGCAGCGTCTTGAGACCAGCGGCGGAGAGCGTCGCGGCGAGCGCCGGATCGTTCATCCCGGTGAAGTGCGTGGCCTTGCCGTGAAACTCGCGACTCGGTCCTTCCGGCTGGCTCAGACTATTGGCGTGGAGATCATAAATCCCCTCGAAATCGCTCCCCATGCCGACCGGCCAGCTCATCGGCGTCACGTCGAGCTGGAGCATTTCCGCCACTTCGTCGAGCAAGTCGAACGGCGGGCGACCCTCGCGATCGACCTTGTTGATGAAGGTGATGATCGGGACCGAACGCAAGCGGCACACTTCGAACAGTTTCCGAGTCTGCGCCTCGATCCCGCGCGCGGCGTCGATCACCATGACGGCCGAATCGACTGCGGTCAGCGTGCGATAGGTGTCCTCGGAGAAATCCTCGTGGCCCGGCGTATCGAGCAGGTTGAAGGTCAGGCCATTGCGCTCGAACGTCATCACCGAGGAGGTGACCGAGATGCCACGCTGCTGTTCGATCTTCATCCAGTCCGAGCGCGCACGGCGATTTTGCCCGCGCGCCTTCACTTCACCCGCGAGATGGATCGCGCCGCCGAAATAGAGCAGCTTTTCGGTCAGCGTGGTCTTGCCGGCATCGGGGTGCGAGATGATCGCGAAGGTGCGGCGGTCGGATGTGTGGTTCATGGGGAAAGTTGCTCAAACAAGACGGGGCGGCGAAAACGGAAGTTTAGGCTAAGTTTAGGCATAAACGCACCCGTTCGTCCCGGAGACCGCGTGTCGGGAGCGGACAGGTCGCAAGCGCGGACCGGGGGGCGGACGGACGGGCGGACGAACGGGTCACCGCGCGGCTTTGACAGAAGCCGGGCGTGTAGGACAGCCCCGGTCGTTAATGCTCCAGCGTGACCGCCATCGTGACGGTGCGCGTTTCGCCCGGCGCGAGAATCAAGATGCCGGGCTTTACCGCCATGGCGCCATTGAAATCGACCGGATCGGCGATGCCGTGCCACGGTTCGATACAGACGAACGCCGCGCCAGGCTTGCTCCAGATGCCGAGCATCGGCGTGTCGGGGAAATCGATTCGCAGGTTGGGGCCGGTCGGCGCGCCGTAGCGGAGGCTTTGCGAGCGGATTTGGTCCCAGACCAGCGCGTCGGCGGCGAACACAGCATCGTCCAGTGCGAGCGTCCGTCCGGCGAGCGGCGAGGGACGGGGCGCGGGATCAACCAGGCCGTCGGTCAACTGGCGGATCGATTCGGCCTCTTCCGCCTCAAAGATGATGCGGTGCGCGTCGCGCGGCTGGCCGTAGGGGAGCGGCCAGGCGAACGCGGGGTGGAAGCCGAAGCTCGCCGGGAGCGAGCGCTCGGTCTCGCGATTCTCAATGTGGATGGTGATCGATAGCGTCGCATCGTGGATTTCGTATGTGGCGCGCAGCGCGAAGGCGCGGGGATAGATTGCGCGGGTCTCGGCGTGGTCTTCCAGCAGGAACACCGCCTTGCTGGCGCGCTGTTCGACCAGCGTGAAGGCGTTGCGGCGGGCGAAGCCGTGCTGCTTCATCGGATAGTCTGCGCCGTCGATCCGTAGCACGTCGCCGTTGAGCCGCCCGACGATGGGGAAGAGCAGCGGCGCGTGGCCGGTCCAGAAGGCTGGGTCGGCGTCGGTCATCAACTCGCGCCCGTCGGCGTCGCGCAGGTGGATGAGTTCCGCGCCGAACGGGTCGATCGCGGCGGAGAGGTGGCGGGAGGCGATCGTGAGGAGATCGGGTTGGGGCATGTCCATCTTTCCTCGAACACAGGATCATAACTACCCCGGCGAAGGCCGGGGCCCAGCAGCGAGCGGATGGCGCGCGCTGCGCATCGTTACCAAGCCCTGTCCCGCTGGCCCCGGCGTTCGCCGGGGTGGGAAAGCGGGCCGCGCTGGTGCCTATCCCCGCAAACTCGCGCCCAGCTTGGTGGCCGCCGCGACGACCTTGTCCGCCACGGCCTTCAAATCCGCTTCGGTGAAGCTCTTCTCGCCGGGTTGCAGCGTGATTTCGACGCCGAGGCTCTTATGGCCGGGTTCGACGCCGGTGCCGACAAAGACATCGAACAACCGCGCGGCAACGATGCTGGCTTTGTCGGCCCCCTTCACTGCGCGCACCAACGTATCCGCCGCGAGCGCTTCGGGGACGAGGAAGGCGAAATCGCGACGGACCGCCTGCAGCACGGGCGGCGCATAGGCAGCGCGGGCGAAGCTCGTCGCTCGCTTGGCCGGAAGCGCATCGAGGTAAAGTTCGACCGCGGCGACCGGACCGTCGAGATCGAACGCGCGCAGCGTGAGTGGGTGGACCATGCCGAACGCCGCGAGCACCGTCTTGGGCCCAAGCCGCAGCGTGCCCGATTGGCCGGGGTGCCAGGCGTTGCCTGCCTCGCCCATGACCTGAAGGTTATCGACCGGTGCGCCTGCCGCCGCCAGTAATGCCAGCGCCTCGGCCTTGGCATCGAAGGCGGTGAAGGCGGTCGCCTTGCCGTCCTGCCAGCCGCGCGGGCGGTTCTCGCCTGCCAGCACCACGCCGAGCGTCGCGCGCTCGCCCTCGGCCAGATAGCGCCGACCGAGTTCGAACAGCCGCACGCCGGGCGCGCCGCGCTTCATGTTGCGCTCGGCTGCGGCGAACAGGCCGGGCAGCAGCGACGGGCGCATGACCTTCAATTCCTCGCTGATCGGATTGGCGAGGCTCCATGCGCCGCCGCCGATTGCTGCGGCTTGCGCGTCGGACAGGAAGCTCCAGGTGATCGCTTCGTTCAGCCCCCGCGCGGCGGCGGCGCGGCGGACGCGGCTTTCGAGCGCTTGGGCGGGCGTCGCGGTCGGCTTGGCCACGCCGGGGGTGCGGGGCAGCGGCGTTGCGGGGACGCGGTCGATGCCCTCGATCCGGATCACTTCCTCGACCAGATCGGCGGGGCCGTCGATATCGCGGCGCCACGTTGGAACCATGACGTGCCAGTCGAACGCGACTTTGAAACCTAGGCTTTCTAGGATCGCCAATTGCCGATCATGAGGAATTTTCAGGCCGCCAAGCGTCTCCGCGAGATTGGGTTCGTAGACAACAACCTTGTCACCCAGCGGCGGCTGGCCCGCCCGCGTGATCACGCTGGTGGTGCCGCCGCAATGTTCGGTCACCAGCCAGGTCGCGATCGCCAGGCCGGTGTCGAGGAACGCGGGATCGACGCCGCGCTCGAAACGCTGGCGCGCGTCGCTGGTCAGGGCGAGTTTCTGGCCGGCGCGGGCAATGTGATCGGGATCGAAGAAGGCGCATTCGATCAGCACGTCGGTGGTCGACTCCGACACGCTCGAATGCTCGCCGCCCATGATACCGCCGATATCGTGCACCGCGCTATCGTCGGCGATCACCGTCATCGACGGATCGAGCGGATAGGTCTTGCCGTTGAGCGCGAGCACACTCTCGCCAACCGCCGCGCGACGCGCGACGAGCGGGCCGAACAGCTTGGCGCGGTCATAGACGTGCAGTGGGCGACCGAGATCGATCGACAGGAAATTGGTGATGTCGACCAGCACGGAAATCGGTTTCTGGCCGATTGCGGCAAGCTTGCTGCTCATCCATGCCGGGGCTGGACCGTTGGTCACGCCCGAAACGGCTTGCGCGAAGAACGACGGACAGCCCTCGGGATCGTCGGTGCGGACCTGCGGCGCGGCGTCCGGGCCATCGACCGGGTCGAGCGTCGCCATGCGATAGACCGCGTCCAGCGGCTTGAGCGTTCCGAGGCCCGCCGCGGCAAGATCGCGCGCGATGCCGCGGACCCCCATGCAATCAGGCCGGTTGGGGAGCACGTTGATGTCGATCACCGGATCGTTCAGCGCGGCATAATCGGGATAGGCCATGCCGACGGGCGCATCGGCGGGCAATTCGATGATGCCGTCATGCCCCTCGCCCACTTCGAGTTCGCGCGCGCTGCACATCATGCCGTTCGATTCGACGCCGCGAATGGCCGCAACCTTCAGCACCATGCCGTTCGAGGGCACGACCGCGCCGGCCGGGCCGAACACGCCGAGCATGCCCGCGCGGGCATTGGGCGCGCCGCAGACGACTTGCAGCGGGCCGTCCCCGGCATCGATCGAGAGCACTTGCAGCTTGTCGGCCTGCGGGTGCGGCGCGGCGCTGAGCACGCGCGCGACCTTGAACGCGGCGAGCGCGGCGCCGGGGTTCTCGACCCCCTCCACTTCGAGGCCGATGCGGGTCAGCGTCTCGACAATGGTGTCGAGCGTGGCGTCGGTGTCGATATGCTCTTTGAGCCAGCCAAGCGTGGTCTTCATTTCATATCATCCGTCACCCCAGCGGAGGCTGGGGTCGTTGTGGGGCTTGGCGACCGCGCGCCAACGGGGAGACCCCAGCCTGCGCTGGGGTGACGATGGGGGCGGGGCGGCGTCATGCGCCGACTCCCTGGCTCAATGTGGGCACGTCGAGCGCGGAGAAGCCGTAATGCTTGAGCCAACGCGCATCGCCTTCGAAGAAGGGGCGCAAATCATCCATGCCGTATTTGAGCATCGCCAGCCGATCGACCCCGACGCCGAAGGCGAAGCCCTGCCATTCGTTGGGATCGAGCCCGCACGCCGCGATCACGCGCGGGTGGACCATGCCGCTGCCGAGCAATTCCATCCAGCCTTCCGAGCCGCCGAGCGTGCGGCGGCCCTTTTCCATCGTCCAGCCGACATCGACTTCGGCCGAGGGTTCGGTGAAGGGGAAATAGCTCGGACGCAGCCGCAGCACGATATCGTCGCGCTCGAAAAACGCTTTCAGGAACGTCTCGAGCGTCCATTTGAGATGGCCGAGCGTGATGCCCTTGTCGATTACCAGCCCCTCGATCTGATGGAACATCGGCGTGTGCGTGGCGTCCCAGTCCGAGCGATAGACGCGGCCCGGTGCGATGATGCGGATCGGGGGTTGCTGGCCCATCATGGTGCGGATCTGGACGGGGCTGGTGTGCGTGCGCAGGACATACATCTCCCTCTCCCCTTCAAGGGAGAGGGTCGGGGAGAGGGGCTGTGCTGGGTCGCCGAGGACACCAACTGATGCAGACGCCCCCTCTCCCCGGCCCTCTCCCCGGAGGGGAGAGGGAGAAAGATAGAAGGTGTCGTGCATCGCCCGCGCGGGGTGGCTTTCGGGCATGTTGAGCGCGGTGAAATTGTGCCACTGATCCTCGATCTCGGGGCCAGTCGCGACCGCGAAGCCGAGATCGGCGAAGATTTCGGCGAGCTCGTCCATCACCTGGCTGACCGGGTGGACCGACCCCTGCGGGGCGGCAGCGGCGGGGAGCGTCATGTCGAGCGTTTCGCTGGCGAGGCGCGCGTCGAGCTCGGCGCGGTCGAGGGATGCCTTGCGCGTGGCGATGGCCGTGGTGACCGCCTCGCGCAGGCCCTGGATGCGGGGTCCCTGTACTTGCCGCTCGTCGGGCGACATGCCGCCCAGCGTCTTCAGGAGTGCGGTGACGCTGCCCGCCTTACCGAGCGCAGACACGCGGACCGCCTCCAGCGCATCGAGCGTCGCAGCCGAATCGATCGCGGCGAGCAGGTCGGTTTTCATCTGGTCGAGGTCGGTCATCGCATTCCCGTTCGTTGCACCGTGGCCGATAACGAAAAGGGCGCGGATGGCCTAGACCATCCGCGCCCCGATTTCGGTCGCTCGCAGGTCGCCTCAGGCGGCCTGGGGCAGAGCCGCCTTTGCCTGCGCGATGATGCCGCTAAAGGCGCCAGCTTCGTGCATCGCCAGATCGGCCAGGACCTTGCGGTCGAGCTGGACGCCGGCGAGCTTCAGGCCGTGCATGAACACGCCGTAGGTGAGACCCTCGGCGCGGACAGCGGCGTTGATGCGCTGAATCCACAGCGCGCGGAAGTTGCGCTTGCGGACCTTGCGATCGCGATAAGCATATTGTCCGGCCTTTTCGACGGCCTGACGGGCGATGCGGATCGTGTTCTTGCGACGGCCATAATAGCCCTTCGCCAGATTGAGGATCCGCTTGTGTTTTGCGTGGGTGGTTACACCCCGTTTTACGCGTGCCATTTAATCAGTCCTCCGATTCAGCCGAGACCGTAAGGCGCCCACGCCTTAACGGTGGCCGTGTCGGCCTTGGACAGCAATTTCGTGCCACGGTTCTGGCGGATGTACTTGCTGTTATGGCTCATCAGCCGGTGGCGCTTGCCCGCAACGCCATGCTTGAGCAGGCCGGTCGCGGTGAGCTTGAAGCGTTTCTTGACGCCGCTCTTCGTCTTGAGTTTGGGCATTTTCGTCCTTTCGTTATCGCGGGCGAGTATGAACGGCCTCGGCAGCCCATACCGGCCGGGCAGTTCCTCTGTACACGCGTGAGAAGCGCGCCGTTTAAGCGAGAGTCGCGCCAAATGCAACCGTCGGTGAAAAACGCAGACACGCTTTGCGATCCGCCACGCAACGCGGTAACGCTGCACCGCAATGGACATCTACCTGCCCATCGCCAATCTTTCGGTCAACGCGCTTGTCATCGTGTTGCTGGGGGGTGGCGTCGGGCTGCTGTCGGGGATGTTCGGCGTGGGCGGTGGATTTCTCACCACGCCGTTGCTGATCGTCTATGGCATCCCGCCGACCGTCGCCGCTGCGTCTGCCGCGAGCCAAGTGACCGGCGCGAGCGTCTCGGGCGTGTTCGCGCATGTCCGGCGCAAGGGCGTGGATTTCAAAATGGGCGGCGTGCTGGTCGCGGGCGGACTGGTCGGATCGGTGTTGGGCGGGTGGATTTTCCGGCTGCTCCAAGCGAGCGGGCAAATCGATACCGTGATCGCGGTCATCTATGTGCTGCTGCTGGGGTCGATCGGCGCGCTGATGGCGAGCGAATCTTGGGGGGAAATCCGGCGGCAGCGCAGCGGCGAGCCGCCCAAAGCGCGCAAACGCCGCCACCATCCGCTGGTCGCCTCGCTCCCCTTACGGACGCGCTTCTACCGATCAGGCCTGTACATCTCGCCGCTCGCGCCGCTGATCCTCGGTTTCGGGGTGGGGATCTTGACCATCCTGCTCGGCATCGGTGGCGGGTTCATCCTGGTGCCGGCGATGCTCTATCTGCTCGGCATGACGACGCAAGTCGTGGTCGGCACGTCGCTGTTCCAGACGCTGTTCGTTACCGCAATGGCGACGATGATCCATGCCACGACGACCAAGGCGGTCGACATCGTGCTGGCAGCGCTGCTGCTGCTCGGATCGGTCGCGGGCGCGCAAGTCGGCGCGCGGCTGGCGAGCAAGGCCAAGCCCGAATATCTGCGCCTCGCGCTCGCGGTGATCGTGTTGTTGGTCGCAGGGCGAATCGCGCTTGGCCTCGGCTGGCGGCCCGATGAGATTTATTCGGTCGAGCTGTCGTGATGGGTTGTTTGTGGCTCTGGGCTCCTGCCTTCGCAGGAGAACGACGGGTGAGGCGGGGGTGGCTGCCGCTGCTGCTGGCACCCTTGCTGATGGGGCAATCGGCCCCCCGGCCAACGGTCAAACCGGTGCTCGTCCCCGACGTGTCGCAGCGCGATATCGAGATTCAGTACAGCTTCACCGGCGCAAACCTGTTGCTGTTCGGCGCGATTCTGTATCCGCAGGGGCGCTTGCCCAACGATGACAAGCCGACCGATATCGTGGTGGTGGTCAAAGGACCGACGCAATCAATTCTGGTGCGCGAGAAGGACAAATTGGGCGGGCTGATCTGGGTCAATGCCAGTCGCCTGCGCTATCGCTCCGCCCCCAGTTTCTACGCGATCGCATCGTCCAAGCCGATCGAACAGATGCTCGATGCCCGCACCCGCGCGATTTACGAACTCGGCGTATCGAGCCTGCAGCTTTCCCCGGCGTCGAACGCACCGCTGACCGAGCAGGACCGCTTCGCGCGTGGGCTGGTCGAGCTCAAGGCCCGCTCCGGGCTCTATGTCGAGGCCCCAGGCGCGGTCGAGATTACCGACGGCGTGCTCTACCGCGCGCGCGTGCAGATTCCGGCGCGCGTACCGGTCGGACGCTTTACCGCCGAAACCTTCCTGATCCGCGACGGACGTGTGCTGGCAGCGGCGACCCGCGACATCGAGATTCGCAAATCGGGCTTCGAACGCTTCGTCGCGCGCTCAGCCGATCGCCATGCGATCCTGTACGGGTTGGTCGCGGTGGCGCTATCGGTCTTGTTCGGCTGGGCAGCGGGGCAGATCGCGCGGCGCTTTTGATTGAGGCACCCGCCTTGCCGGCGCACATCGTCTGACACCCAATCTTTACCGGTGCTCCGCCATAGCACTTCCCTGATAAACGGGGCGGATACCACGAATGACCGAAATGCAGGGTGCCCAGGTTTTTGCACACGCCGCACCGCTGGCGACGGCAACCTGTATCGGCATGGTGTTCGAAATCGCCGGATCGAGCAGCATGGTGATGCTCGATCCGCAAGCGCTCGATACGACGCTGTCGCATGCCGATCCGGTCATCGCCAGCGCCGGTTCGGTCGGCAGCCAGATCAAGATGCGCGTCGGCGGCACGTGGTTGATCGCCAATATCCGGTCGCTGAAAATGGTCGACGGGCATGACGACCGCATCGCCGCGCACGTCGATTTTCTCGGCGAAGGCGACGAGGAGAAGCTGACCGGCAAGCTCTACCACTTCCGCCGCGGCGTCACGCGCTATCCGACCCCCGGTTGCGCGGTCTATCCGGTTTCGACCGCCGATCTGAAACAGATCTACGCCGCCGACGACCGCGCCAATATCGAGATCGGCACGGTCTATCCGACCAAGGATATCCGTGCCGCGCTCTATGTCGATGCGATGCTCGGCAAGCATTTCGCACTGCTTGGTTCGACCGGTACTGGCAAATCGACTGCGGCTGCCTTGATCCTGCACCGTATTTGCGAACTCAGCCCGCAAGGGCATATCGTGATGATCGATCCGCATGGCGAATATGCCGCCGCGTTCAAAAGCAATGGCGCGATCTACGATGTCGGCAATCTGCAAATGCCGTATTGGCTGATGAATTTTGAGGAGCATTGCGAGGTGTTCGTCACCTCCGCGGGTTCCGAAAAGCAAATCGATGCCGACATCCTCGCCAAATGCCTCTTGCTTGCCAAGGGGAAAAGCCGGTTGGGGCAGGAAATTACCAAACTGACGGTCGACGCGCCGATCCCGTATCTGCTGAGCGACCTGACCAATTTGATCCAGCTCGAAATGGGCAAGATGGACCGCGCGGGCGACACCGCGCCCTATCTGCGGCTGAAGACCAAGATCGAAGAGATCAAGGCCGATCCGCGCTATGGCTTCATGTTTTCCGGCATGCTGGTTGCCGATACGATGGCGGCGTTCCTTGAACGCATCTTCCGCTTGCCCGGCGACGGCAAACCGATCTCGATCATCGACGTGTCGGGCGTGCCGTCCGAGATCACGTCGGTGGTCGTTGCCGTATTGAGCCGAATGGTGTTCGATTTCGCGATCTGGTCGCGCGGCGAGGCGCAGCGCCCGATCCTGCTCGTGTGCGAGGAAGCGCATCGCTACATCCCGGCCGGCAGCGACAGTGCCGGGGGTGGCGCATCGAGCGTCGGGCGGATCCTCAGCCGAATCGCCAAGGAAGGCCGCAAATATGGCGTCTCGCTCGGCCTGATCACGCAGCGTCCGTCCGATCTGGCGGAAGGCGTGCTGTCGCAGTGCGGCACGATCATCGCGATGCGCCTCAACAACGATCGCGACCAGGCGTTCGTCCGCGCGGCGATGCCCGAGGGCGCGCGTGGATTCCTCGATGCGATCCCAGCTTTGCGCAACCGCGAGTGCATCATTTGCGGCGAGGGCGTGGCGATTCCGATCCGCGTCTCGTTCGATGCGCTGGACGATGACAAGCGTCCGGCGTCGGACGATCCGGTCTTCTCGCAATTGTGGCGCGAGACCGGCGGCGAAGGCGAGATCATCGCGCGCACGCTGAAACGGTGGCGCTCGCAGGGGCGGTAGGGTTTCGCACGCGAAGGACGCGAATCAAAAGAAGAAGCTTGGTTCGCGCGGAGACGCGGAGAAGAAGGAAGAGGGCGGCAGCCCTCAATACAGCACAGATCGATCCTGCATCGTCGTTCGTAAAGTCTGCCAACCTCAGGGCTGGGTGATCTCCGCGTCTCCGCGTCTCCGCGCGAACCAACCTTCTTGGGATTGAAGCGCTAACGGCACCGAAAGTGCATGCTTACGCCCCCGGCTTAACCGCCAGCAGCCCCGCCACCTTCGCCTTGAACGCGCGCAATTGCTCGCCCGAAAGCGTCGCGATGCTCGAGAAGGAGAAGCCGCGCGGGTTGACCGCAACGCCGCCGCGCAGCACTTCCCAATGCAGATGCGGGCCGGTCGACAGGCCGCTATTGCCCGAATAACCGATGATTTGCCCACGCGAAACACGCTGGCCCGAGCGTGACGCGAAGCGGCTGAGATGGCCGTAGCACGTCACGATATTGCCGCCATGCGCCATCTTGATGTAATTGCCATAGCCGCCACTGCGCCCGGCATAGACGATCGTGCCGTCGGCGGGGGCGTGGATCGGGGTGCCCCACGGCGTGCCGATATCGATCCCTTTGTGCATCCGCGTGAAGCCGAGCAGCGGGTGGAAGCGCATGCCAAAGGACGACGTTACGCGCGCCATCGACACCGGCATGGTGAAGGTGCCCTGACGCTCGGCCTGGCCGGTTGCTTCATACCAGGTGCCGTCATTCCACTGCACCAATTGCGTTTTTTTGCTGCCGTGATCGAGCCCGGCGAAGAGCAGATTGCCGATCTGGGTCTCGCCCGTGGCAGCGCGTTTGCGGTCGATCACGAAATCGTAGCGGTCGCCGGAGCCGATCTGCCCGATTGCGAATTTGCTGTTGATCGCGCGGATATAGCTTTCGACGACCTTGGCCGGGATGCCCGCGGCGCGTGCCGAACGATACAGGCTGCTGCCGACCAGACCCTGAATGCGTAAGGGGGTATTGTCGATCGCGATCACTTGGCGGCTAAGCACGAGAGTGTCGCCGACGCGCTTCAGCGACAGTTCGAGATCGAAACGCGCGCGTAGCGCGAGCGCTTCGAGCGGACGCGCGACGGTCTTGTTCGGGCGACGGCCGAGCGTCATCGGGATTTGCTTGCCCGCCGTCAGATCGCCCAGCGGCACCGCGCCCGCGATCAACACGACCGCATCCTGCGCATCACGTTCGGAGAGCCCGGCGCGTTGCAGGACGGCACCGAGGCTGTCGCCATGCCCGATCGTCGCGGTACGTTCCTCGATCGGGCGTTCGGGCGCTTCGGCGAGCGGAACCACAAGATCGTTCGCGGCCATGTGGCGGCCGGTATCGGCACCCCAGGCAAGCGGCGCGATCGCCTGCGCGCGCGCTTCATCACGGTCGCTGCCGCTGAGCGGGGCAGGCGCAGAACCGAGAATAGGGTAGGCGATGGGGGGTGCGAGTACGACTGCCGTGGCGCACAAGGCGGCACAGGTCGCTGCCCCGCGCCACCACTCAAGCGAGCCGATGCGCGATCCGAGATCGGGCACCCAGTCGATCCGCATTGCTGCGGCCCGCAGCCTGTCGAGCGTGCCGAGTTCCGCGACCGGGACGAACGCGCGACCGAACGACACGGCGGCGGTGCCTCCGGCTTGCTCGAACCCATGATCGTCACGCAAGAACAAGGCGTTTGTGCCCCCGAAAAATTTCAAAACCGCTGCCGTCCCGCCCCGCAGCGTAGAGCCACTCGACTGTGGCCGCCAAAGCCTAAAGTCAAATTAACCGCTGTCCCGTTAGGACACACTCACGGCGAAGCGTTGCGAGGCTGCGGCAAGGTGTTGGAACCGACCGTAAGCCCCGTGTTTTAACAGGGTTAATGCAGAGCGGCAGAGCGTATTTACCCTTAGCGGTTGCACCAGCGCCCCGGGCACGCGATGTTTGTCAGTCATGAACCGCCACGATGAGCATCAGGTCACCGCGGTCCTCGGGCCGACCAACACCGGCAAGACGCATTTGGCGGTCGAGCGGATGTGCGGCCATTCGAGCGGAATGATCGGCTTCCCGCTGCGTTTGCTGGCGCGCGAGGTTTATGACCGCGTCGTCAAGATCAAGGGGGCGAGCCGTGTCGCGCTGATTACGGGCGAGGAAAAGATCGTTCCCAAGGATGCGCGCTGGTTCCTGTGCACGGTCGAATCGATGCCGCTCGAGAAGGATCTGGCGTTTGTCGCGGTCGACGAGGCGCAATTGGGCGCGGACCCCGAGCGCGGGCATGTCTTCACCGACCGGATTCTCCGCGCGCGCGGGCGCGACGAAACGATGCTGCTGGGGTCGGAGGCGCTGCGCCCGATGCTCAAGGCGCTCGTGCCGAAGATCGAGATCATCAACCGCCCGCGTTTCTCCACCCTGACCTACGCCGACGCGAAGAAGATCAGCCGCTTGCCCAAACGCTCGGCGATCGTCGCGTTCAGTGCGGAGGAAGTTTATGCGGTCGCCGAGATGCTGCGGCGCTTGCGCGGCGGCGCGGCGGTGGTGATGGGTGCGCTCTCGCCGCGCACCCGCAACGCGCAAGTCGCGATGTTCCAGGCGGGCGAGGTCGATTATCTCGTCGCGACCGACGCGATCGGCATGGGGCTCAACATGGATGTGGCGCATGTCGCGTTTGCCAGCCTCAACAAATTCGACGGCCGTCGCCAGCGCCGCCTGACCGTCGCCGAAATGGCGCAGATTGCCGGGCGCGCCGGGCGGCATCAGCGCGACGGGACGTTCGGCGCGCTGGTCGAGGAAGGGCCGGGCGCGTTCACGCCGGAGGAAGTGCTCAATATCGAGGAGCACCGCTTCCCGCCGCTCGAACAGCTTTACTGGCGACAGGGCGAGCCTGATTATAGCAGCATCGCGGCGTTGATCGACAGTCTGGAAGCCCGTCCAGCGCACCGCGTGTTGTGGGCGGCCCCGCAAGCGGTCGATCTGGCGGTGTTGAAGCGAATGGCGAGCGAGGATTGGGTGCGTGACCGCGCACGCTCCCCGGCGATGGTCGCGCGGTTATGGGCAGCGTGTGGCCTGCCCGATTTCCGCAAAGTGGGGGTCGATCCGCACACGCGCTTCGTCGAACGGGTGTTCCGTTATCTGAGCGAAGGCATGGGCCATGTCCCGCACGACTGGTTCGCCGCCGAGCTGGCGCGGCTCGACAATGTCGCGGGGGATGTTGCGACGCTTGCGGGCCGCATCGCGGCGGCGCGGAGCTGGTCGTATATCGCCAACCGCGCCGACTGGCTCGCCGATCCCGCGCATTGGGCGGCGCGCGCGGGGGCGGTCGAGGAACGGCTGTCCGATGCACTGCATGCGAGCCTGACGCAGCGCTTCGTCGACAAGCGTACCACCTTGCTGATGCGCCAGATCGGCGCCGATCCGCGCGCGCTGCCGGTGGTGATCGGGCCGGAGGGCGAAGTGCTGGTCGAGGATCATGCGATCGGGCGGCTCGACGGGTTTCGCTTTATCGTCGCCGGCGATGCGCGCGCGGCGGACAAACGCTTGTTACTGGCGGCGGCCGAGCGGCGGCTGGGCGACGAGCGCGCGCGGCGCGGAAGCGCGCTCGTCGCGGCGGGGGACGCCGATCTGGCGCTTACCGCCGAGCCCGGCGCGGCGCCGACGCTGCGCTGGCTGGATCTGGCGGTCGCAACGCTCGCGCCGGGGCCGAGTGTGCTGCGGCCCCGCGTCTTGCTCGACCGCGCGCTCGATTGCTTGACGGTCGAGCTCCGCGCGCGGATCGAGACGCGGCTGCGCGATTGGCTGGCGGGGCAGCTCAAGCGTGCGCTGCCGGGGTTGGTGGTGCTCGATGCGGTGCAGCGCGATCCTGCCGCCACGCCTGCATCGCGCGCGGTGGCCGCGGCGTTGGTCGCGCAAGCCGGGCTGGTTTCGCGGGCGGAGATAGCCTTGGCGGTCGACGGGCTCGATCCGGTGGCGCGCAAGGCTTTCCGCGCGGCGGGCGTGACGATCGGCGCGCTCGACCTGTTCGATCCGCGCGTGCTGAAGCCCGGCCCTGCGCGCTGGCGGGGGGCGTTACTGGCGGCGCGACAGGGCAGCCAGGTCGCGGTCGGGGCGCAACCGGGCGCGACGGTGCTGGAGCGCGGTGCGCCGGGCGCCACGCTCGATCACGGCTATCGCCCGGTCGGCGGGCAGGCGGTGCGGATCGATCTGATCGAGCGCATCGCGCGCGCCGCGCACGACGCGCGGGGTCGCGAAGGCCGCAAGCCGTTCGCGCTTGACCCGGCGCTGGCGCTGTCGATGGGACTGACACGGCCGACACTCGAGCGGCTGATGGCGGGGTTCGGTTTCCGCCCGGCCGCAAGCCCCGATGATGCGCCGCGCTGGACGTGGCGGGGGCGGCCGCCCGTACCGGTGACGCCCCCGCCCAAGGACAATGCGTTCGCCGCGCTGGCGGCGCTGACGGCACCTTTTGGCATCTAGCGCGGGCGATACGATCCGGCTCGACCGGTTCCTGTGCTTTGCGCGGATCGTCAAGACGCGCGGGCAAGCGCAGGCCATGGCGGAAAGCGGGCATGTGCGGATCGACGGGCGCGCGGTCGACAAAGCGGCGACGCCGGTGCGGGTCGGCTGCGTGATCGCCTTTGCGACCCCCGGCGGGCAGGTTCGCGCGCTACGGATCGTCGCCTTGCCGGTGCGGCGTGGCCCCAGTGAGGAGGCGCAGCGCTGTTATGATGACCTGATCGAAAATGCGCGCGGACCCCGCGCGGGCGTTGACGCCGCCAGCGCCCGCGCATAGCAGCATCGCTGTTCGTTGCTCCAGGAGTGTTTCAATGACCTACGTCGTCACCGACGCCTGCATCAAGTGCAAGTACATGGACTGCGTCGAGGTATGCCCGGTCGATTGCTTCTATGAAGGCGAGAACATGCTGGTGATCAACCCCAGCGAGTGCATCGATTGCGGCGTGTGCGAACCCGAATGCCCGGCCGAGGCGATCCTGCCCGATACCGAAAGCGGGTTGGAGCAATGGCTCGAGGTCAACACCGCTTATTCCGCCGAGTGGCCCAACGTCACGCGCAACACTGGCCAGACCCCGGCGGATGCCGACGCGTTCAAGGGCCTGGAGGGCAAGTTCGACAAGTTCTTCTCGGCAGAACCCGGCAAGGGCGACTGACCGACGCAGGCGCGACCGCGCCGATGCGGCAAGGCCGCAGCGTCGGTCGCGGACGGCTTTGCCGACGGCCCGCGCAGAAAGAATCCCGTTTCTGGCCACCAAACCGCAACAAACCAGACGCATTTGAGCGTTACCGCCGCGCGTCGTGCCATGCGACGCTGGTAATTTTATTACGACTGTGTTAATCAGGCTCCGACGGAAGCGTATCCCATGCGCGTTTTCCGGCACGGAGACGTACACAACCCACACCCCGCGCGCGCCGATGCAGCCTTGCTGCCGCAGGTGCGTTGCCCCGGTATACCCGGTCCACAGAAAGGTCTTACGGAATGGCTGCCAAGGCGCTGTCCTTCGACGTCGGCGATTATGTCGTTTACCCCAAGCACGGCGTTGGCCGTGTGATCGAACTGCAACGGCAGGAAATCGCCGGGATGCAGCTCGAACTCTATGTGCTGCGCTTCGAAAAAGAACGCATGACGCTGCGCGTTCCGACCAACAAGGCCGAAAGCGTCGGCATGCGCAAACTCAGCAGCGACAAGACGCTGCGCGAAGCGCTCGACACGCTGACCGGCAAGCCGCGCGTGAAACGCACGATGTGGTCGCGCCGTGCGCAGGAATATGAAGCGAAGATCAATTCGGGCGACCTCGTGTCGATCGCCGAAGTGGTGCGCGACCTGTTCCGTGCCGAGGACCAGCCCGAGCAGAGCTATTCCGAGCGGCAGATCTTCGAAGGCGCGACCAGCCGCCTCGCGCGCGAACTTGCTGCGATGGAGCAAGTCGACGAGCCGACCGCGCAGGAGAAGATCCTCGACATTCTGCGCAAAGCTGCGGCGATCCATAACAAGGACAAGGTTGCCGCCTGATCCGGTTGGCAGATCATCCCAGGTACCAAAAGGGGCGGCTGGCGACAGTCGCCCCTTTTCGCAGGTGCGCGACGTAGCCGCGTTGCTACGCGACGCGGCGCGTGCGACATTCGCACTGTGGCCGAACCAGAAGACGCTGATCCCGAGTCCGTTCGCGGATTTCGGGCTTTCCTGAAGTCGCTCGGGCCTGGCCTGATCACCGGCGCAGCGGATGACGACCCGAGCGGAATCGGCACGCATAGCCAGGTCGGTGCCGAATTCGGCTATGGCCTGGCCTGGACCTTCGTCCTCAGCTTCCCGCTGATGGTGGCGATCCAGCAAATCGCCGCAGAGATTGGCCGCGTCACGGGGGCCGGCATCGCACGCAATCTGAGGCGGCATTATCCGCGCCCGATCCTGTGGGTGATGGTCACGCTGTTGCTGATCGCCAACATCGTCAATCTCGGCGCCGATCTGAGCGCGATGGGCGCGGCGCTGAAACTGCTGATCGGTGGCAATGGCGCGCTCTACACACTGCTGTTCGGCATCCTGTGCATCGTTCTGGAAGTCGGTCTGAGCTACCCGCGCTATTCGGCGATCCTGAAATGGACGACGCTGTCGCTGTTCACCTATGTCGCGGTGGTGGTGGTGGCGCATGTGCCGTGGGCGCACGCGCTACGGTCGCTCATCGTCCCCGAGCTGCAATTCAATATTGCCTATGCCACTGCCTTCGTCGCGATCCTCGGCACGACGATCAGCCCGTATCTGTTCTTCTGGCAGGCGGGGCAGGAAATCGAAGAACAGCATCGCCACCATGCCAAACCGCTGTGCCTGACTGCGAAGACCGCCGGACCCGAGTTGCGGCGGATCCGGATCGATACCCTGACGGGCATGGCGTTCAGCACGCTGATCTCGCTCGCGATCGTGTTCGCAACGGCGGCGACGCTGCATGCCAGTGGCGTGCGCGACATCACGACATCGTCGCAAGCTGCCGAGGCACTCCGGCCGATTGCGGGGCAGTTCGCCTTCGTGATGTTTGCGGTCGGGGTGATTGGCACGGGACTGCTCGCGGTGCCGGTGCTGGCCGGATCGGCCGCCTATGCCGTGACGGAAATGGCGGGGGTGGCCGGCAGCCTCGACGCAAAGCCGCTATCGGCGCGGCTCTTTTATGGGACGATCGCGGCGACGACGCTGGCCGGCTCGTCGCTCAATGCGGTCGGCATCGATCCGGCGCGCGCGCTCTATTGGGCGGCGGTGGTCAATGGCATCCTCGCCGGCCCGCTGATGGTGGTGATGATGCTGATCGTTCGCAATCCGCGCGCGATGGGGCGGTTGACGATTGGGCGTGAGCAGGTGATCTTCGAATGGGCGGCAACCGCCGTGATGATCGCGGCCTCGCTGCTGTTCCTTGGGTTCGTGATCCGGGGCGTGGCCTGAGGGGATGCCAGTCCTGACGGGTGCGCCCCCGGTCTTGCATACCGATCAATTCAGTGTATTGTAGCAGCAACACACAGGAGGTTCTGATGCGCGCACTCATGCTTCTTCTCATCGTGCCGTTGGCGGCATGCTCGGTCGATAGCGACGCGTCGCGACCGGGTGTCGCCGGATCGGGTAGTGGCACGACGCGAACCTTCGCAGTCGCCGATTTCACCGCGCTCTCGCTGCGCGGCTCGGACGATGTCGATGTCCGCGTCGGCACCGGTTTCTCGGTCCGCGCCGAGGGGCCAAGCAAGGAACTCGACAAACTCAAGATCGAGCGCGTCGGCGATACGTTGCGAATCGGGCGGAAAGACCGGAGCGGCTTCAGCTGGGGCGATAGCGACGATGTGAAGGTGTTCGTGACGATGCCGCGCATTGCCGCCGCGACGATCGCCGGATCGGGCGACATGGCGATCGACCGCGTCGAGGGCGAGCGCTTCGTCGGCGACACCGCCGGTTCGGGCAGCCTGAACATCGCGATGCTCGGTGTGCGCGAAGCCAAGCTGTCGATGGCGGGTTCGGGGGATATGACGCTGAAAGGAACCGCCGAGCGGCTGACGATCGACATTGCCGGGTCGGGCGATGTCGATGCATCCGGCGTCAAGGCCAACACCGCCGCCGTGGCGGTGATGGGATCGGGCGGGGTCCGCGGCGATGTCACCGGCGCGGCGACGGTATCGGTGATGGGGTCGGGCAATGTCGATCTTGGCAAGGGTGCCAAATGTTCGATCACCAAGATGGGATCGGGCGAGGTGAAATGCGGCGGGTAAGGCTTGCCTGAAGCCGCGATTGGGGTGATGCCGGGGGCATGAAATGTGCTCTACTCCTCGTCCTGCTGATCGCAACCCCGGCTCAAGCGGCGGAGCGCAGCATCATCGTCACCAGCTTCGATCGGTTGCGCGTCGACGGGCCGTTCGACGTGCGCGTGGCAACGCGGCGCCCGCCCTCGGCACGGATCGAGGGCACGATCCGTGCCGCCGATGCGGTCTCGATCCGAGTCGAGGGGACCACATTGATCGTCAGCACCGGACCCAAAGGCTGGACCGAAGTCCCCGTGATCGGCAAACCGAGCGCGCCGATCGTGTATCTCGGTACGCTGACGCTGCGCAGCGCAACCGTCATCGGCGGCGGAACCGTGCAAATCGACGGGCCGTTACGCGGACAGCGGATCGACCTGCAAGTCACTGGCAGCGGCGGGCTTGCCATCGCCGCGCTCGATGCCGACCAGCTCAATGCCACGCTGCTCGGCCCGGCCACGATGGCGCTCGGCGGGCGCGGTGCGCGCGTGCGGCTGATCGGCAGCGGGCCGGGCCGCCTCGATGCGGGCGCGTTGCGCGGCGATGAGGTGACGGTGCGGCTGGAAGGTCCGGGCGCGATTGCGGCGCAGGCGCGCTACACCGCCGACGCGATCAGCACCGGAATCGGCGCGATCACGATTTACGGCAAGCCGGCGTGCAAGGTGAAGGCGGCGGCGGGCGGGCCGATCAGCTGTGGCGCAATCGCAGTGCCGCCGGTCAAATAAGCCCAAGCGCGGCGAGCTTACCGATCAGCCCGACCGGCATCACATCGCCCGCCAGCACGCCGTCGCCAAGATCAGCAGGTGCATCCGCCGCCTCGAGATAGCGCCAGCCCTGATGCGCGCGCTTGGGGCGTCCCTCGGTCAGCACCAAGGCGGGATCGATATGGATCGCGACGCGCCCGCCCTCGGCCTCGCCAAACTGCAGGATCGGCGAGCGCGCGACGAGCGTGTGCTTGATGATCCAGAACAACGATCCGCCACCCAAAATCTCTTCGTGCCGCTTGGGCAAATAGCGCGTCGTGAGAAACACCGGCCCGTCGGCGCTGCGCTCGCGCAAGCGCGTTGCGAGGTGATCGAGGCTGGTCGCGCCAAAGGCGACCTTGGTCAGGTGAAGCGGCATTGCAAGGATATGCGGTGACGCGCGTCAGGAACCAAGCCCCGCCAGCGCCGCCAGACCGAGAAACGTAAAGAAACCAAGGCAATCGGTCATCATCGTCACGAACACCGCCGACGACACCGCCGGATCGACATCCAGCCGGTCGAGCGTCACCGGAATCAACACCCCGGACAGGCCCGCGACCAGATTGTTGATCAGGATCGCCAGCCCGAACACGATGCCAAGCGGCACATTATGATAGAACAGGATCGTCCCAAGGCCGATCAACACGCCAAGCACCATGCCGTTTGCCAGCGCGATGCGGAATTCGCGCACGATCATCCATACCGTATTGGAACTGGTCAGCTGGTTGGTGGCGATCGCGCGGACGACCACCGCCAGCGTCTGCGTGCCGGCATTGCCGCCCATGCCCGAGACGATCCCCATCAGCGCGGCGAGCAAGGCGAACTTGGCGATTTCAGTCTCGAACAGGCCGACGACGGCGGCGGCGAGCATCGCGGTGCCGAGGTTGATCACCAGCCACAACACGCGCGTGCGCACCGTCAACGCGATCGGCTCGTTAATGTCGCCATCGCCCGCGCCCGACAGGCGCAAAATGTCCTCACCGGCTTCTTCGGAAATGATGTGGACGACATCGTCGACCGTGATCATCCCGACCAGCCGGCCGCCCGGATCGACCACCGCCGCGGAAATCAGCGCATATTTCTGGAAGCGCAGCGCGACCTCTTCCTGATCCATGTCGACCGGGATCAGCGTCTGTTCGCGCTTCATCACATCGGCGATGGCGATGCTGCGCGGGGTGCGCAACACCCAGGACAAGGCGACCGTGCCGACTGGCTTGTGCGCCGGATCGACCACGAAGATTTCCCAGAAATCAGTCGTCAGTTCGTCATGGCCGCGCAGATAATCGAGCACGTCGCCGACCGACCAATGTTCGGGCACCGCGATCAGCTCGCGCTGCATCAGGCGACCAGCCGATTCCTCGGGATAGGAGAGCGCTTCCTCGATCGCAGCGCGATCGTCGGGGTCTAGCGCGCGGAGCACTTCGCGCTGATCGGCGGGCTCCATATCCTCGATGATCGCGACGGCATCGTCGGTGTCGAGCTCGGAGGCGATGTCGGCGACTTGCGTTGCCGACAGCGCGTCGATCAAATCCTCGCGGACATAATCGTTCATCTCGGCGAACACGTCACCGTCGAGCAGATCGGTGATGGCCGTGGCGAGCGCCGCGCGCGAATCGCGCGGCGTCAGTTCGAACAGATCGGCGATATCCGCCGGGTGCAGCGGTTCGACCAGCGCCCGCGCCGCCTCGGCATCGCCCGTATCGACCGCATCGAGGACGGCGCGGACGAATTCGGGCTTCAGCCGGTCATCCGCGTCGAGCTGGGTGGTGTCGATCTCGGGTTCGGGAAGGTCGGTCTCGCTCATTTCGGACCTCCAAAGCCAAGCGCGTGGCGCGGTGTAGCGCCGCGCTGTCACAAAGCCAATGCCGGATACCCAGTGTGGATTTGCCAGCCGCGCGCCGCCTCGCTAGGGCGGCACTTCCCCCATTTGCCAGGAGTGCCATGATGGCCGATCTACCCGAAACCCTTACCCTTTCTTTGGATAGCGGCGGCGACGTCGTCATCAAGCTGCGCGGCGATCTTGCCCCCAACCATGTCGCGCGGATCGCCGAGCTCGCCAATGACGGCTTTTACGATGGCGTCGTGTTCCACCGCGTGATTGCGGGCTTCATGGCGCAGGGCGGTGATCCGACCGGCACTGGCATGCACGGATCGGACAAGCCCAATCTCGCGCAGGAATTCTCCAAGGAGCCGCACGTCCGCGGTGTCGCGTCGATGGCGCGCGCGCAGAGCCCGAATTCGGCCAACAGCCAATTCTTCATCTGCCTCGACGATGCCCGCTTCCTCGACAATCAATATACCGTGTGGGGCGAAGTGACGTCGGGCATGGAGCATGTCGACGCGCTACCTAAGGGTGAGCCGCCGCGTACGCCCGGCAAGATCGTCAAGGCGAGCGCAGTCTGAGGTAACGCCTGCCTCCCCCCGTTCACCCTGAGCCTGTCGAAGGGCCAGTGCCAGATGCTTGCCGCGTGCCTCTGGCACGGTGCCCTTCGACAGGCTCGGGGCGAACGGGTGGGGAATTCCCACCCGTTCGGGCGGCGTCACAAAACCTTGCGCACCTGAAGATACGCATAGCGCCCGCGCCGCGTCGCGCGCTCCTCGCGGAAGAGGAGCGGTGCCACGGTGCGCGGGCCGTCATAGACATCGCGCAGCGTCGCGCTGCTGCCATTGACGAGATGGCCGAGGTCGAGTCGGAGTGTCAGGTCCGACGTGGGTTTCCACTGGCCATAGACATAGGCGAAGGGCGGCGCGCGCCCGATCCGTACCTCATCGATGCGATAGCCGGTGACACGCGCGACGTCACAGCCGTGTTCAAACCCGAACTGGAAGCGTCCGCCCTTCACATCCTGTGTAAAGCCGACATTGCAGTCAAACCTTTGCTGATATGCCAAGGTCCGCGGTATCCCGGTTAAGGGATCGGTCACGCTTGATTGCCGGTAGGCGGAATTGAGCTTCAGCAGCCCGTCCTTCAGCCCGAGTTTGTCGAACGGGAGCGTCAACGCAGCGCGCACGACATTCGAGCGGGCATGGCCGATATTGCCGGTCGCGGTGAAGCCGCCCGCGAGCGGGATCGAATCGATCACATCGAACAATTCGGTATGCCGCGCGGTCAGTTCGAATACGCCCTTCTTCCAGAAGCGGCGCTCATATACCGCCTCCGCCGCGATCGAGTGCGACGGGCGCAGATCGGCATTGCCGCCCGAGATGGTGCCAAGCGCGAGATCGCTCGACGCTGCGAAATCACCGAAATTGAGCTGGGCGACTTCCTGTTCGAGCCGCAGCCGGAGTTGGTGTCCCTCCTTGGGCAGCCATGTGACCAGCAATTTCGGCTTGGGAAAGAGGAAGTTTCGCGAGCGTGTGACATCACCGGTCTGGCCGATTCGCGAGAGTTCGACGCGCATCGTGGCGTCGATCGTCAGCTTCGGCTGCGGATTCCAAACCGCTTGGGCAAAGCCTTCGCCGCGCACTTCGCTGACGCGTACCGACGCATTGGGAAGCGGAACCGCGACGCCATCCGCGGCAAAGGCGCTTTGGCTGTCGCGGAAATTGTACGCGATCTCCCCGCCACCTTCAAACGTCCAGGCACCGCCCGGACGATAGGTATCCGTCGCGCGAAGCACGCTTTCCCCCGCTGTCGCGCGGCTGACGAAGAGCGATTCGCTGCCAACGCTGTCGAAGCGTCCCCGATAAGTATTGTGGTTGAGGCGTTGCAGTCCGGTCAGCTCGAACGTGCTGCGCGGCCGCTCGCGTGTCCAGGTGAAGCCAAGCTCACCACTCGGATAATAGCTCGCCTCGCGTACGCGTTCATCGTCGCCGCTCCCGACCAGGATCGTGGTGGTCTGAGTATCGTGCTGCTGGAAGTAATCGAGCACGGCATTGGCCTGGAGCTTGCCACCGAACAGCGGTCGCTGGATCGATCCGCGCGCATCATAACTGCCATAGCGTTCAACGGTGTCGAGCGCGGCGGCCTGGAGCACCGTGCCCGCCGGCGTGGTGCGGTCGCGCGTGCCGCTGGTGGTGTTGCCGCGATCGTTGGAGGCGTATAGCGATGCTTCGGTCACCCGCTCGCCGTTGCGCCGGGTGTAAGACAGCTTGCCCGATGGCCCGGTCTCGCCATTGTCATAGACGAAGGCGTTTCCTTCGGCGACGATCTCGGTCTTGGGCGTGCGCTTCAAAATAACATTGGCGACGACCGCGCGACCGCGCATGTCGATCCTGGGCACGCCCCCGCGGATCAGCTCGATTCGCTCGACGCTCACTGCGGTGGTGCGATTGAGGACATCGGCGACATTGTCGCTTTTCGACGAGGGCCGACTGCAGTCGATCAAAACATTGCCGCTTGCCCCGGCCAACCCGCGCGAATCGAGATCGCCGACATCGAGCGTGAAGCCCGGCAGCCGCTGGATCATGTCGAATGCGGTCCCCGGATTGCTGCTGGCGAAGAAGCTCGCCGGATAGACCAGCACCGCCTGCGACGACGGGGCTGCAGAGTCGGGGGCGGCGGGCGCAGTCGCGGGAGCGGGGACGGATTGCGCCATTCCGGCGAGCGGCCACGCCGCGACCGACGCCGCACTCCCCGACCAGACCGCCCA
Organism: Sphingomonas psychrolutea; assembly: GCF_014636175.1. Taxonomy (GTDB): domain Bacteria; phylum Pseudomonadota; class Alphaproteobacteria; order Sphingomonadales; family Sphingomonadaceae; genus Sphingomonas; species Sphingomonas psychrolutea. The sequence continues at coordinate 95,487 of NZ_BMDW01000012.1, forward strand.
CTGTCTCAACCCAGCCTCCCGCCACGTCTTTTCCTGCTAATGCCGCGGCATTACGGCATAAAACAGGCGCTAGACGCCCGGCTCGGCGATTGTTGCGATCAGCCAGTCGTGGAACAGCTTGACCGGGCGCGTTGCAAGCGCGCGCGGGCGGCAGGCGAACCAATAGCTGTACGGGCTTTCCACCACGATATCGAACAGCCGCACGATCCGCTCATCGCGCGCATCCTGAAAATGGCTTTCGTGCATGAACGCGATGCCGAGCCCCTGCGCGGCAGCCTCGAGCATCAATTGCCCGGAATCGAAATGGTCGATCGCCAGCGGCTCGAGCTCGCCCAGCCCTGCTGCGGCGCGCCACGCGCTGAACGTATCGGGCATGTCGCGGTGGACGAGCGCAGTCAGCCCGGCGAGCTGTTCGGGGCGCACGATCGGATCGTCGCGTTCGACCAGCGCGCGCGCGCCGATGACATAGACCTGGTTGCGGTCGAGCCGCCGCGCGTAGAGCGTCGGATCGATCTCGCGCGCCAGCGCGATCACCGCATCGAGCCCCTCGCCCAGCCGCGCCAGCCCATGTTGCGCGGTGTCGATATCGAGATGCAGTTCGGGATGCCGGGTGCGCAGTTCACCGAGCCGCGGGAACAGCCGCTGCGATGCGAACAACGGCAGGATGCCGAGCCGCAGCCGCAAGACATCGGTATTGCTCGTCATCACCTCGACCGCGTCGGACAATTGATCGAGCGCCGGCGCGATCTGCGCCAGCAGCCGTTCGCCATCGGCGTTGAGCACGACCGCCTGATGCCGCCGTTCGAACAAGGGGCGCGCGATGAACCGCTCAAGCGCTTGAATCCGGCGGCTGAGCGCGGGTGGCGACAAAGCAAGCTCTTGTGATGCGGCCTTGATCGACCCGGTCCGCGCGACCTGAACGAACGCTTCGATCGCGGTGAGCGGTGGCAGTCTGCGCATTGTCGGACGATCCTCTCTATGGTTCTTTGTGCAGCGCACAAAGATACCCTCACCTCGAAAGCTAACATTCCTCCACGGCAAAAAGGAAGCACCGATTGCAGAAAGTGCAATCGTGCGCGATCCTTTCGCACTTGCAACATAAACCGAGTCGCTGCAGATAGGGGGTGCCTTTCAGGCATCCTCTCCTAAAACTTTCAAGGCCGATCCTCCGGGGTCGGCCCTTTTTTTGTGCATTTTCCGGCGCTTGGCACGGCGCGTCAGTATCGCCCTATTATTCGTGGAACCGCCTTCCTATCTCGCGCACTCAGCAATGGGTTCCACGTGAAGGTAGCAGAAATGGCGGATGCCGAGGCACCGATTCAGAAATTGCAGGTCGCCAATGCACGGCCCGAGGATAGTGGTCGTGGGTTGGCGCATCTGCCGCGCGCGATGCTGGCGGCGCTTGGCATCGGCGAAGGCGATGTGATCGAGATCATCGGCAAATCCTCGACCCCGGCGCGCGCGGTGGCACCTTATGCCGAGGATGAGGGGCTCGAGATCATTCGTATCGACGGTCTGCAGCGCGCCAATGCCGGTGTCGGGTCGGGCGATTTCGTCGAGGTCCGCAAGGTCGAATCGAAGGCGGCCACGCGGGTGGTGTTCGCCCCGGCACAGCAGAACCTGCGGCTACAGGGGTCGAGTCAGGCGCTCAAGCGCACCTTTTTCGGGCGGCCGCTGACGCAAGGCGACATCGTCGCCACCGCGGGACAGCAGCGCGTCGACAATATGCCGCCCGGCGTCCAGAACATGCTGCGCGCGCCGGCCTATGCGCTGCAGGAGATCCGCCTCGCGGTCATATCGACGGTGCCCAAGGGCGTCGTCCATGTCGACGAGACGACCGAGATCGAGCTGCGCCCCGAATATGAGGAGCCGAAGGAAGCGCGCCGCGCCGACGTCACCTATGACGATATCGGCGGGATGGGCCCGACGATCGACCAGTTGCGCGAGATGGTCGAACTCCCTTTGCGCTATCCCGAGCTGTTCCAGCGGCTGGGCGTCGACCCGCCCAAGGGCGTGTTGCTGCACGGGCCGCCGGGCACGGGCAAGACGCGACTCGCGCGTGCGGTCGCCAATGAATCGGCGGCGGAATTCTTCCTGATCAACGGGCCCGAGATCATGGGCTCGGCCTATGGCGAATCCGAAGGCAAACTCCGCCAGGTGTTCGAGGAAGCCGCCAAGGCCGCGCCCTCGATCGTGTTCATCGACGAAATCGATTCGATCGCGCCCAAGCGCGGTCAGGTGTCGGGCGAGGCGGAGAAGCGGCTCGTAGCGCAATTGCTGACACTGATGGACGGGCTCGAAGCGCGCGCCAATGTCGTGGTGATTGCGGCGACCAATCGCCCCGAGGCGATCGACGAAGCGCTGCGCCGTCCCGGCCGGTTCGACCGCGAAATCGTCATCGGCGTGCCCGACGAACGGGGCCGCCGCGAGATTCTCGGCATCCACACGCGCGGAATGCCGCTGGGCGACAAGGTCGATCTCGATGAGTTGTCGCGTACGACCTATGGCTTTGTCGGGGCCGATCTCGCCGCGCTCGCGCGCGAAGCGGCGATCGAGGCGGTGCGCAAGCTGATGCCGCGCTTGAATCTCTCCGAAGGGACGATTCCGCCCGAAATCCTCGATACACTTGCCGTGACGCGCGAGGATTTCCTCGATGCGCTGAAACGCGTCCAGCCGAGCGCGATGCGCGAAGTGATGGTCGAGGCACCGCGTGTGCGGTGGGACGATGTCGGCGGGCTCGACGATGCGCAGATCCGCTTGAAGGAAGGCGTCGAACTGCCGCTGAAGGACCCCGATGCGTTCCGGCGACTGGGGATACGCCCGGCCAAGGGCTTCCTGCTCTACGGCCCGCCCGGCACCGGCAAGACCTTGCTCGCCAAGGCGGTCGCGCGCGAGGCGCAGGCCAATTTCATCGCGACCAAATCGTCTGATCTGTTGAGCAAATGGTATGGCGAGAGCGAGCAGCAAATCGCCAAATTGTTTGCGCGCGCGCGGCAAGTCGCGCCGTGCGTGATCTTCATCGACGAACTCGATTCGCTCGTGCCCACGCGCGGCAGCGGGATGGGCGAGCCGCAAGTGACCGAGCGCGTCGTCAACACGATCCTGGCGGAGATGGACGGGCTGGAGGAATTGCAGTCGGTCGTCGTGATCGGCGCGACCAACCGGCCCAATTTGATCGACCCGGCCTTGTTGCGGCCGGGCCGGTTCGACGAACTGATCTATGTCGGCGTACCCGACCGTCCCGGGCGTGAGCGCATCCTGAAAATCCAGACCGGCAAGATGCCGCTTGCCGCCGATGTCGATTTGTCGACCGTCGCGGCGCGGACCGATCGCTTTACGGGTGCCGATCTGGAGGATGTCGTGCGCCGCGCGGGCCTCAACGCGCTGCGCCGCAGTCTGAAGGCGGCGGAAGTGTCGATGGTCGATTTCGAGGAAGCGCTGAAGGATTCACGCGCCTCGGTCACGCCCGAACTGGAGCGCGAGTATGAGTCGATGAAGGCGCGGCTCAAGCAGGATGCGACGTCGCTACAGCCGATCGGCTTCGTCTCGCCCGGCCAGTTGCGCGCCCGCGAGCGAGATGGCTGAGGGCTCGCGCAAGGCGAAGCGGGCGTAGGCGAACAATACGAGCATCGCCGCGCCCGCGAGCAAATACGGCAAGGAATGCTGCACTTCATACAGGCCAACGCCGATCGACGGGCCGAGCACGAAGGCGGCGCCATTGACCGAAGTGACCTTGCCCGCGACCGAGCCTTGCGCATTATGGCCGACCGCAAGCGAGGCCCCGGCGGTAAAGGCAGGGCGGGTGAAGCCGAAGCCGACGCTCGCCAGCGCATAGGCGCAGGCGATACTGTAGAGCGAGGTCGCAAGCCCGGTCAGCGCGCAGCCCATCGCGGCGAACACCAGTCCGGTCAGCATCATCGTGCGCGGGCGCAAATTGAGGTTGGGGATGATCCCCCATTGCACCAGCAGCGCCGCCCCTGCCCCCATCATCAGCACGAGTCCCGTCGGCTGCAGCGCGAGCGCCGGCGCGACGTGGAGCCGATCGATGACGAGGAAGCCGATCGCCTGGCCCGTCATCGCCTGACCATGCCCCATCACCAGCCCGGCGATCATCCAGCTGCGGATGCGCGGATCGGTATAGCCGACGGGTTCGCTGTGCGGTTCGGTCGCCGCGGTGATGCTGGCACCCGAACTTTGCCCGCCGATCGAGGGGTAGGCATTGGCGGCGCCGTGACAGTCGTCGCGCGGCACATCGCCCGGACGCGGACGGTCATCGGGAAGGATGCGCAGCACCGCGATCCATACGCACAGCCCGAACAGTGAAAAGATGAAGGCCGGCCCCGCCAGCCCGATCTCGACCCCGCCAAGCGACCCGAGCAGCAGATAGGGGGCGATCGCCGGCCCAAGGATCGTCCCGAGGCCGAAGGCCGAGCCCAACAACGTCAACGCCTTGGTCCGCTCAGCGCGCGTCGTGCGGCCCGCGACCAGCGCCTGCACCGCGGGCGGAGCCGCCGCGCCGAAACTGCCGTAGATCAGCCGACCGCCGATGAAGCAGACGAACGCGGTCGTGCCGCCGATCCAGCCATTGATCCCGGCGGCAAGACATATCCCGCAAATCGCCAGCGACAGCGCAAACCCGCCCATGCCGAGCAGGATCATCGCGCGCCGGCCATGCCGGTCCGCGCGGTTGGCCCAGAACGGGGCGGCCAGTACCCAAAGCAAGGCCGACACCGAAAAGGCGGCGGCCACCGCGCTGTCGGGCACCTTGAGCGATCGCCCAAGCGCGGGCAGCACCGATTGCAGCGCGGTATTGCCGCCCGCGATCGTCAGCATCACGACGAACAACAACGCAAAATCGCGGTCGGGCCGTGACGAGGGCGACGCCGCAGCGGTCATGCGCGCGGCCCGAAATTGAGCCGCTTGGTGATGTTATAGTCGAGCACGGTCATCACGAAAAAGGCCGCGGCCTGTTTGGTGCGCGTCCACCAGCCGGTGCGGGCCCGGTACAGCGCGGCGGTGATGCGTTCGGATTCGGCGACCTCGCCGTCGACATAGGTGCGGACGTGCGCGGCAAAGGTGGCGTCCTCGATCCGCAGCATCATTTCCAGATTCAGGAACAGGCTGCGAATGTCGTAATTGGACGAGCCGATATAGACCACATCGTCGAGCACGAAGAGCTTGGTGTGGAGTTTGGTCGGCTGATATTCGTAGATCTGCACGCGTTTGCGCAGCAGCCCGGCATACGTGAAGCGCGATGCCCAGATCGCCGCGCCATGATCGTTCTTGGAGGCAAGCACGATCCGCACCTCCCCGCGCAAACCCGCGGTATCGAGCCGCCGCAGCATCGCCGGGCTTGGGGCGAAATAAGCGGAGATCAGGTCGACCTTCATTGCGCGCTGCAAGTCTTTCTTCAAAGCGTGCGCCCAAGGCGACAGCCGCCGCGTCGGGCCACCGAACAGCCAGCGCACGTTGCCCTCGGGCTCGCTCCAGCTCTGCAAGGCGCGGCGCAAGGCGCGCAGCGGCGGCTTGGACCGCGCCGCCCAGCGCGCCAGCGCATCGAAATAGCCGGTGATGCTGTGCGCGGCGGCGCCCTCGATCAGCAAACCGAGATCGCGCCACGCCTGTTCGGCGGGCGTGCCGAAATAGCTGTCCTCAACGTTGAACCCGCCGATGATCGCGCGCGCATCGTTCTGCTCGCCATCGGCGAGTGCGAGTTTTTGATGGTTGCGCAGCAGATAACGCCGCCCCCAGCGCGGCACGAAGCGGCACACCGTCACGCCAGCCGCGCGCAGCGGCGCGAAGAAATCATGGCTTTCGGCCACTTCGCTGCCAAGCCCATCGACGATCAGCGACACGCGCACGCCGCGCGCCGCCGCACGGAGCATCGCCGCGCGCACCGTTTTGCCGGCTTCGTCATCGACATAAATGTAATAGATAATCCGCAAGGTATGCCGCGCGCCGTCGATCAGCGCGATCAGCGCATCGAGCCGCCGCGGCCCGGTGTCGAGCAGCGTGAGCGTATTGCCCGCAATTCCAAAGGTAGGTTGCACTGCGGACTCTGCCATCGCTATTGCTCTGGCGGGACGATACGGGCCACGCAAGCCGAATTTCTTGACTCTGCGCGCCTTCCCGCCTAGATCGCCGCCTTTCCGACATTCGTCGCACAGAAGGAAGCCGTTCATGGCGCGCGTCACCGTCGAAGATTGCGTCGACAAGATTCCCAATCGCTTCGATCTCGTCCTGTTTGCGGCACAACGTGCGCGGCAAATCTCGGGCGGCGCCGAAATCACGATCGATCGCGACCGCGACAAAAACCCGGTCGTCGCCTTGCGCGAAATCGCCGAGGAAATGGTCCATCCGCCGACACTGAAGGAATCGATCATCAACGGCCTGCAGCGCGTCCAAGTCGATGACGAAGACGTCGCCGATGCGGTTGGTTCGCTCGCGGCTTCGGCCGAGGCACTGCGCCTGACGGCGGCAGCACCGCCGCGCAACCAGAACCTGGGTGCGGATTACGAAGGTTGAGGCCCAAGGCTAACGCTTAAGCGTTAGCCGCGGATCAGCCGAAACCCGGACGGCGGGCCCTCGGCCCCGACCGACGACGTGGCTTTGCCACGGCGCTATCGTCCTGATGCACCTAATCCCGCAAGGCAGTCGATAGCGCCGCCTTGCCCAGCGCGGCGACGTCGTCGCGCGGGTCGCCATAACCGCCATGCACCAGTCGCGCGATGCGCTGCATGAGCGGTTCCGGCGCACCGTTCTTCTGCGCCGCCGCGATAAAGGCCCGCTCGTCCCACGGCGCGCCAGCCTTGACGAGCGCGAACAGCGTCTTGTTGACGGCGTGCAACCCGTCGCCATTTCCGGCCCGTAGCGAATCATCGACCGCCAGCCAGATCAGCAATCCGCACTGATAGTGCAGGTCGAAGTTCCCGGCGGCGGTGGCCTGATCGAGCGGAGCGCTCGCCAGCCCTTTCGCGCAGTCGGCCTCGGCACTGCGAACCCGACCTCCGACATACGCGCGGTCTTCGGTCCCGCGTCGCGCCAAGACGAGCGCGGCCATCGCATCGGCGCCGCCCTCGTGGATCCACGTTGCGGTTTCGTCGCCCGCGAGCTTGCCGATCTTGTCCTGCTGGAAGAGACGGGCGGCTTCGTGCGCGAAAAACCAGTCGAGCCAGAAGTGCGCCCCCGCAGTCACGCGTTGGCGGGCATTTTCCCCGTCGAAATGCATAAAGATCTGACCCGGCAGCGTTCCGCCCTGGGTCGAGACATGGCCGTCCTTTCGGGGCCGGGCATCGATCGAGACATACAACTCGGGACGGAACGACAAAGCGCCATAGCTGCGCGCGAACGTTTCCATCGCGCGGGGCAGCGACTGTTTCAAATGGTCGCGTGCGATGGGTGGAAGGCCGGGGTCGATGATCGCGATGAATCCCTCGGCATCCTCCGGCACCAGCCTCCCGACAAAAATGTTGGTGCCTTCGTCGCGACTGATAAAGCGCGTTCGATCGGCAAAACGGCGCGCTTCGACGCCAATGGTCTTTCCCGTTGCAGTGATGTCGATCGGCAAGGCCGCGGCGCCCTCGCATGGCGCGCGCAAGCAGGCATGGAACTGGCCCGAGTGGATCAGGACGCTCCCGTCGCTGAACGGGGAGAAGGGCGCGTAGCTCTTCGGCAAAGCGCGGTAGCGGGCCGGCAGGGTGAATCGCACTGAGCGGAATACGCCGCCATCGGATCGCTCAATCCGCTCGCCGGGGCCTTCCTGAATCCATCGGAAACCGCCCGATTGCGGTTGCCAATCCTCCGGGCGATACCCGCCCAACGCCTGCGCAAAATGGAGCGCCCGGGTCGGCGCCGTTATCCGATAGGTCACTACGACGGTTTCGTCGGGTCGAACGTCGAGGTCGAGTGTGATCGGTGAAGCAGTGTTTTGGGAAAGTCGGTCGATCGACGCGCAGGACGACAGCGCAAAACAGAGAAGAAGTGCGGCCAAGGCCGCTTTCGGGGACGCCTTCATAGTGCCACCTCGGGCCGAAACGGATGGGCCGTAACGATCCGTCGGGCGACGCGGATTGGCAAGCGTTAATCCGCTGAGCGCCCCTTAAATCCCTGCGCCACGACATACCATTCGCTCGACGCCTTGCGCGACGCCGGCGGCTTGGCATGCTTCACGGTCGCGAAGTTGCGCTTCAATTCCGCCACCAGCGCGGTATCCGCGCCGCCGGCAAACACCTTCCCCACGAACACCCCGCCCGGTGCCAGCACGTCGATCGCGAATTCCAGCGCCGCCTCGACCAGACCCATCGTGCGCAGCGCATCGGTTTGCGGATGGCCGACGGTGTTGGCTGCCATGTCCGACAAGACCAGATCGGGCATGCCGTCGAGCGCGGCGCAAAGCCGTTCGGGCGCGACATCGTCCATGAAATCGAGCTGGAGGATCGTCACACCGTCGATTGGATCGACGGGAAGCAAATCGATCCCGACGATCGCCGCCTTGGGCACTTGCCGCCGCACCACTTGCGCCCAGCCGCCCGGCGCGATGCCGAGATCGACGACGCGGCGTTTGCCCTTGAGAAAGCCGAAGCGTTCGTCGAGTTCGCTCAATTTATAGGCCGCCCGGCTGCGAAAGCCGTCGGCCTTGGCGCGCTTGACGTAGGGGTCATTCAACTGCCGGTCGAGCCAGCGCGTCGATTGCGCGGTGCGCTTGCGCGCGGTTTTCACGCGGACCCTAAGGCCGCCCCCGTCGCGGCTCACGCGACCATCCTAAAGCTATCCCTGCTCATGACCCATTTCCCATCAAACGCCGTAAAATGCCTTCGCGGATGCCACGATCGGCGATCCCGATCCGCTCCGCCGGCCACAAATCCATGATCGTCTCGAGAATCGCGCAGCCCGCCACCACCAGATCGGCGCGCTCGGTGCCGATGCAAGGGAGCGTGGCACGCTCGCGTAAATCCATCGCCGCCAGATCCGCGCTGATCCGCCGCAGCGCAGGTGCCGGAACGATCAGTCCGTCGACTTGCGCACGGTCATAATGCGTCAGCCCGAGATGCACGCTGGCAAGCGTCGTGACCGTACCCGACGTGCCAAGCAAGCGCGGCACCACGACATCCCGCGGCAAGCGTGCGGCGAAACCCGCCATGCTTTCCGCAACCAGATCGCGCATCCGGGCGTAGCTGGCGGCGCGCCCCTCGGCGCCGCCATCGCGCCCCGGCGGGCCGTGGCCGGCACTTTCGGTGAGCGAGACCACGCCCCATGGCGCGCTGTGCCAGTCGAGCACGACCGGCAGAGCGGGGCGCGTATCGACCAGCACCAACTCGGTTGATCCGCCGCCTATGTCGAATACCAGAGCGGGGCCCTCGCCCGGCTCGATCAGCGCGTGGCAGCCAAGCACCGCAAGGCGGGCTTCTTCCTCCGCGGAGATGATGTCGAGCAGGATGCCCGTCTCGGCATAAGCGCGCGCGATGAAATCGGGGCCATTGCTTGCGCGCCGGCACGCCTCGGTCGCCACCGCGCGCGACAGCGTGACGTTGCGCCGCTTCAATTTGTCGGCGCAGATTTTCAGCGCGGCGATCGTGCGTTCGATCGCGGCGTCGCTGAGGCGCCCCGAACTCGCCAGCCCCTCGCCCAGCCGCACGATTCGCGAAAAGGCGTCGACCACGGCAAAGCCATCGCCTTGCGGGCGCGCGATTAACAGCCGACAGTTATTGGTACCGAGATCGAGCGCGGCGAAATGGCGGGGTTCGCGTGGCCGCGCCGTGCCCGCCGCCTTACCTGGGGCCTTGGGATGTGCGTTGCCGTGGACCGGCGCCGAACGAGCAGGGCGGGCCTGCCGGTACGGCATATCGGGAACGTCCCCCATGCCGTGTTACTCGCTTATTCTGTTCTGCCGTCGCGCCGTGCCGAAGGGCGCGACGCTCGGTGCTTGGGCGCGATCCTAGCGGATGGCCGGGTGGGCGGCAAGCGACGGACTTTGCACGGATTGCGCGGCTCAGTTGACACTCAGGGCCCACACCCGTAGATCGCGGCCCGGCCCACGCCTTGCTGATGCCCCGTCGTCTAATGGTAAGACTGCGGTTTCTGATACCGCCTATTGAGGTTCGAATCCTCACGGGGCATCCAGCCATGCTAACACCATTGAAAAACAACAGTTTTTACCCCATCGGGGTGCGGACTGTAGCCCAACGGTGTCGCCCAAAGGTCGGCGTGATCATGGGTCAAACCATTCTGATAGAACGATAATCGGTCGATCACGGTGTAGCCCAATGGTGTCGCCCANCGTTCATTGGCAACATCTTCACGTCGTGAAGCAAGGCGCGCGCTTCGCGCGACGGCGCATGAAATCGACATGTACTTCGACGATGTGCGGCGAAACGGTGCGCCAACTCGCGCGGCAACGACTCGACCATCGCGGGCAGCACCAGCAGACGAAATCACGCTGCGTCAGGCATACGAGATGTTCCTCAACGACGCATCGACAGCGCGGTCCGCAAAAACGCTGCTCGCTTACCGCACGATCAGCCAGACGGTCATGGACATTCTCGGGGAGCATGTGCCGCTGCGATCAATCACCCGACCCCAGTGCCGCGAGTTGCTTACGAAGCTGGGCATGCTTCCGCTGCACGCGCGAGCACGGTGGCCAGATCGTAGCGCGCTTGAGGCCATTTCGCTCGGCGAAGGTCAAGGCTTGCGAACGATGAGTCCTGCACACGTCAACGGCCATATGAATAAGTTTTCGTCCCTGCTGAATTGGGCAACCAAGGAGGAACTGATTGCGCGAAATCCTGCGCTCGGCCTGCGCGTCCATGATCCTATCCCAGCCCGTGACAAGCGCCGACCTTTCAGCACACAACAACTTCAGAAAATCTTCGAGGCACCTATTTTTCGAGGCTGCATAGATGACGAAAATGGATACGCAGCCTCGGGATTTAACAAGCCAAAGCGCGGTCGTTTTTGGATACCAATCATCGGCTTGCATTCGGGCCTACGACTGAACGAAGCCTGCCAACTCGATACTTCCGACGTGAGGATGGTCGATGGGCATCTCTGTTTCCTGATCACCACCGCGTCGATGCACGGGGGGGACGACAAGCGCTTGAAGACATTATCGAGCGAGAGGATATTGCCTGTTCATCCCGTTCTGCTCGATTTGGGGTTCGCAGATTATGTAGAGGAGCGTCGGTTCGCCAACGATCTCAAATTATTCCCAGAACTACCGCTCCGACACGGTCTTTACTCCCACCTATTCAGCAGGTGGTTTGGTCGCTTCCTCGTTTCGTGCGGCGCAGCCGCAGAACGAACGTGCTATCATTCCTTCCGCCACAGCTTCAGGGATGCCTGCCGAGCAGCCCATCTTGATCGTGATTTGGTGATGGCGTTGGGCGGCTGGTCGTCTGCCTCAGATGCTTCGGGATCAGTTTCCGATAGCTACGGCAGGGGGCACTCGTCCGAAGCGCTTCATCAAGCAATTACAAAGATCGCATACGACGGGATCGACTGGAACGCGTTGAAATGACGTTTTGCTGCAAATATGTGAGCGATTCGCGCCTGCGGTACGTGCAGGATATTGGCGGCACGCGAGAGATCAAAGGGACTGCGATTCACTTGCCGCTTGGGCGACGTCAGCGTCCAAATCACGTCTTAGGCGGCGACGGAGTGGGTGCGGTGTTGCGGTGCAGCGGGCGAGCGCGATACGCACGGCGGGATCAGAATGGCCCGAGAGATGGTCGGCTATGATAGCAACGTCGATCTCAGTGAAAAGATCAAGATCACCTGCAATCGTGGTTGCCAAATCGACGTCGCCCGATGCGAAGGCGCGCAAACGCTCCGTTGTCACCTGTCGCTGGAATGCCCTCGACTGTAAAAGTGCGCGCCGCACTTCAATTGCGCCATCGACTTCGAGTTCCTCGATTGCAGCCGATCCGAGACAATCATATGAGGCGACTACAGCGCGAATAGCGGCGGCGGGGTGCGCTGCGAGCGTCTCGATTAGGTCCGCGTTTGCTGCGTCGTCTGCTATCGCCATAACAAGCGAGCGCAGCGCCTCCGTCCCAAGCGGGATATCGTATGACGGTTGATTGGGCCGATTGATCGTCAGGACGTAAGTTGCGCCGTCTATCATAATTGATTCCTAATTCCGTGAAGCGCACGCGTCGCGTCACCTCACATGCGCCTTTGCGCAGTAATCTATGCCTCTCGCTTTTGCCTTCTTTTTTCTGCATTGTTGAGGCGAAGGAGATGTCCGAGGTGACACAGATAACCGATCCCGCATCATGGGCACAGGCAGCGACAATCGAGTTGCGAAAGATCGCAGAAAACGTCGCCACCGCTTCCACTCCCCAACTTCTTGGGGTCGAACAGCTTGAGTTCAAAAAGCTAGCCGAGACGGCTGGCGCGGCCATCGATAGGCTAACCTTGAATGGCAAAATCGATCGGGATCGGTGCATTTATGTCATTACCCTCGATGACGACGCTGACCCCGAGGCGCTGCAAAACACGTTCGCTGATACCAAAAAGCTTAGCGATCTTAAGCTCCCGCAGCCTAACCATAATTTATCGAAAACGATGTATGTCGGTAGCTCGTGCGCAACGCACAAACGCGCAGGTACCTTACGCAACCGTCTGCGGCAGCATCTGATAAAAGCACCGAAAGGGACCTACGCACTTTCGCTTGCAAGTTGGGCGTCCGAATTAGAGGGCGGGTTGCTCCTAAGAGCATGGCAATACCCTGCGGCAGGAGAGGGAGAGGAAGGCGACGCTATGGCGCGAACGATCGTGCTGGCCATTGAGGATTGGCTATCGGGCGAGCTAAAACCGATGCTGGGGCGTCGTGGATCACGTCATTGATCAGCATCCTGCTGCCCGAGGTGGATGCGGCGCGACTGATGAAACAGATATCGGCCCATACCGCCGCCGAATTCGGTGCCGATTGTGAGCCGTCTGGCTACGAAATCGTAGTGGCGGTTCACCCTGCGTTTGGAGCAGAAGCGGTTCTCAGGCTTGGGGCGCATGTCATACCACTCGGAAAAGCGACCGTTGAGTGATCACCACGTTGATTCGCTCGGTGCCCAGCACCCCCACAAGGTCACGTGGGACACGAACGCGGCATTGAAAAACCGATCCTCGACGCCACAGGCCCCGATCACGATTGGGCGACACCGTTGGGCTACAGTCCGCACCCCGATGGGGTAAAAACTGTTGTTTTTCAATGGTGTTAGCATGGCTGGATGCCCCGTGAGGAGCGAGAGGGGCCGCATTTCCACCGTCGAGGAGAGCCTTGAGCAACGCCTGCTTTTCGCCGATCGAGCGTGATTCAAGGCTGGCGATAACGGTCTCGATCGACGGCTGACCACCATCATCGTCGTGAGCATGGGGGCAGGCTTCTTCACCGTCCTGGGGGGCTGGGTCGATGCTGGTGGTAATGATGGTCTCCTACAGTTGATGGGCGTTATGGTCGGCGTGCCGATCGTGATAATGGCGGTCGCGACCGCTGGTACTATCGTCGCTCGAAGAAGGCGGCGGTTTTGGCCACGCAGCCCTCTGGCATCGGCTTCTTTCTTGTTTGAACGTAGCCCGCGTCGGCCATCACGTCGGCCATGAAGGTGCCTGCCCAACTGGTCGTGTCGTGGTTCCCGTACCGCGAGCCGAGTGCTTTGCTGAGCATGTGATCGACGCCAGCCATGGCTGGTTGACCTTCATCCGAAGCCTTCTTGCCGCCTGCTCGTCCTTCGTCCGAGCGGATGATCTCCTCGATCTTTTGGATGGTCGGATGTTCACGAGGCAGCCCGCCACCTTCGCGGACGAGAAGGTCGTGCTCGACCATTAACGCGATGATCTGCTGCCCCTCAGGCGTGTTCTTGGCGCGCGCATTATCGAAGAGCGTCTCGCGCTTCGCAGCGGGCAGTGCCTCGATCTTCTCCCTCGTCCACTCCATTTGCATCCTCCTGGTGTTGGTCAGCGACGCTACGCCCATCAAGGCCACATGTCCGTCTTGGCTTCATACGATACGGCGTTGGCATCAGCGAACTCGCGAACCGCCCAGTAGCTGCCGAACCGATCCTTCAAGATGTCTTTCAGCACTTCGGGCTCGGGTACATCGGTGATGCCGAGCGCGGCTGACATTTGTGTCTGACCCACATGGTTCAGTCGGATTTGCTTGGCGAACTCGTACGCGACATCTTCGCCGAAGCTGTACCACTCGACGACCACCACGCCGTCCTCGACTGTAAAAATCTGGCCGCGCTGATCGGGGGCTGGTTTAGGCATATCAATGCTGCTCATGCTGCCAACGCCCGATACACGCTCGCCCGACCGATCTTGAGCTTCTTGGCGATCTCGGTTGCGCCCAGGCCTTCCGACCGAAGCTGACGGATATCGTCGGGGTTAATCGTGGCAGGCCGACCGTTGTAGACATCGCCCCGCAGCTTGGCCGCCTCGATCCCGCGCCGCTGCCTCGCCTTGATGAAGTGCTTCTCCATCATCCCGATCATGCCGAACAGCGTGAGCATCACCTCGGCCATCATGTCGGTGCCGTCGAACACGATGCTCGGATCATGGATGCGCAGCACCGCCTTCTTCTCGACGATGCGCTTGGCCACGGTCAGCAGGTCGGCGGTATCGCGCGCGATCCTGTCGGGATGCAGGGCGAGAAGTTCGTCCCCTGGTTCCAGCAGTCGGATCGCGGCTTCGAGTTGATCACGACCGTCCAGGCTCGAACCGTTCCCAACATCGTGGAAGACGACGATCGCGCTGAGCTTGGTCAGCGCAGCCTTCTGGCTCTCGATGTCCTGCCCCTCGTTGGTGCTGATGCGTGCGTAGCCGAGCGTCTTCCCCAAATCGGTCTCCTGTCTCACATGGGTCTAAGAGCGTCGGTCCCGATCGTCTCGAAACAACATCTCCTACCCTATGGGGACGGGAATCACGTCTCAGAAGATGTCCCGTTTGCGGTTACCCTGGCGAGGCAATGAGCGCGCGCGGACAGATCAATGATTATGAAGGTCAAGGATCGTACGGCTGGGTCAGGCTTGGATCGTCACATCTATCAGCGAAAACTTTCGGTCCGTTGGCATGCAAAATAGGCATTTGCCGTCACTTGCATCTGCCCAGACACTTCCGATCATGCGTTTATCCCCCTCGCCTGGATAGAGGTGCCCGCCCTTATATTCCACGACGAGGATGCGGCCATCATGAAGCATTGCAACGAAATCAGGATAGAATTTCTGATGCGGCAGTTGCAACCAAAACGACCCGCTCTTCCCTTCCACATTCCTGATCCAAAACCGCACCATCTCCGAGCGATCCAAATGGACCGCACAGTCGAACTCTTCACCGCTCGGTTTGAGGTCGCCGATCAGACGCGTGTAATGCTTATTGAATTTTGTCGGCCCGCTATACGGCTGATTGAACGCGTAACTCTGATCGTCGAATATCATCGCAAGGTCCCCGCTGGTCGCAAAGGCTGACGCATTGGCGGCAAAAAGTGCCGAGTAGTTCCCAGTTTCCCGTTCGCCGCGCAGGTCAGAAATCAACAGCCCGAGGGTTTTGCGTAGCTCATATTTGTGGCGCGCCAAAACATCCAGCGGCGTCCCCTTGTCGATCAGGCGCTGGACAGCCTTGGAGATGAACACGATTGCGCTCGGCTTAGTGATGTCGGGATGGGAAATGCCCGAATCGAGCCAGTTGGCTAATCGCGGCAAAGTCCATGAAGGTTCTTGAATGACGGCAGAGAGGTCGCCTTGGACGCGCTTGATGAAGTCGATCTCGACCTTGCCCTTATCGGACACATCGATCTGCCCAGTCTGGCTGTGATCGACGAGCTTGAACCGCGCTGCGATCGTGGCGGGGTCGCATTGGTCGAGCCGCCACGGCAAATCCAAGAAGTGCTCTTTCGAGAATAGCTCGAGCTCGCCCTGCTTACGGAACCCGAGCAATGGCACGACGAACGGTGGCTTGTCGGCCGCGTCTGCCGCCGATGTTTGCAAGTTGTTGGACTTCGCGAATAGTCGGTCGATGGCTTTTTCGGCCTTAGGCACCTTGGCGAACGCGAGTTGCAGAAGGTTTCGATTTTCCCGCGACATCGGCCCCTGATACGCGATTACCCGAGTATCCTGATCGAACGAAACCCGCGCCTTGATCGATGGCGGCAACTTCGCCAGCACGGCTTCGACAGCCTGATGGGGCATGTCCTGATCGCCAATGGGGTCGGATTGGTGCCGAACCTGCTCCGCGATCTGCTGATACCCGATGTCGCCCTGGGGAGCGATGATCTGGTCGGCTTCCAGCTTATTGAATCCTGCTCCTTCGACGAGCCCATCCTTTAACTGCTGGGCGGTGGTATCGAAACTACGAGAAGCGACGAACGCATACGCGCAGTTGAGAGCATCACGTCGCTTCCGTTGCGCTTTAGGCATACGGAGCACGCGGCCAAGGATTTGCTCGATGGCTGTTGGGGACACCTGTTCAGCGACCGAACAGAGAATATACGCGAAGGGGCAATCCCAGCCCTCTTTGAGCTTCTGGACTGTAATAATGTAGCGGATTTCACAGTCTCGGCTGTCGATCTTGATCCCGTCCAAGTCCTTCCGTGGACCTGTATGAACGGCGATACGCTCCTTCTTGATCTTCTTGTCTTCAAGCAAATATCGCTCGATCTTATCGAATGTCAGGCGCGTGGGATCGCTCGCCGACGCGTTTTGCGCCTGAAACAGTACCAACGGACGCAGGTATTCCTTGGTCTCCAACTCTTCGGCATTGGCGGCTTCTTCGAGCGCCGTCTGACAATCGAGCGCCGCGCCCAAAGTTTTTTGCCAGTCGGCATCCGTGGTCAGCTTGATCGGCAGCTTGATCATCTGCTCCGCTTTCAGTTCGGCGGCAGAGACGGAATAAAGGATGTTCGACGCGTGCTCGTCAGCGGAAGGATCGTGCTTCGTCTGGGGCGTCGCGGTCAACTCGAGTATCAGCGACGGACTGAATCGAGCAAGCGTATCGAACGATAGGGGCGTGCGAGCATTGTGCGCCTCGTCCACGATTACCATGGGGCGGTGAAGGCGTAGCAGGTTCGCTAACGATGCGACGGGGCGATCCGCGCCTTCGACTCGCTCAAGGCCAGATACTTGCTGATCCGACAGTCCGGAAAAGTGACCCATGAGCGCTCCAGCATCCTGATATGCCTTTAACCCTTCGGAGTCTTGTTCTCCGCTGGCCTGCTCGCGACGAAACGACTGGATTGTCGAGACGATAACGCATGCGCCGCCCTCGGCATCAGCACGCGACATGCACAGGGCCTCGGTCTTTGTGAGGACGGTGATGTTGCTGCTAAAATCCTTGGCCAGCGCTGCGCGATACGGATGCTCGGGGTCTTTCAGCGCGGCAACTGTTTGTTCGAGGATCGGCGTTGACGGCACAAGCCATAACACCATGGGGTTGGTGATCTGCATGAACTCTTGCGCGGCGATGCCAATCGCGTGTGCGGCCATGATGGTCTTGCCGCCCCCGGTCGGAACGCGAAGGCAAATATAGGGCGTGCCCTCGGCGATAATGGGCGCAGCACGATACGGAAGGTTGGTCGCTTTGTAGAAGGCGATGTTGGCCCCGTCACTGTTGCTATCCCGCAGATAGGAACGGAAACGATCCAGTGCCGCGTTCTGATATTCCTTGGGCTGGAAAGTCGGTGCCGTCATGTCACATCCCCTCGATCTGGTAGGGAATTTGCTTGAAAATCACGGCCTCCGCTTTGAGCCGTTCGGGCGATACCGTGCATCCTTCAGCAAACACGATTCGTTGGTCGGGGAAGCCTTGAGATGGTTTGGGCAGATGCGACAGCGCATCGGGAGTCAGGACATTGCCAGCGGCTTTGCGTGAGACGTTCTGTACGGCAGGCTCGAAAAGCAGGTAAATTGCCTTCTTGTCATGCAGCCCGATCAGCGATGATCCACTATCCGCGCGCGCAGGGATCGGCGCGCCCGTCTCGGCGAAGAAGACATGCGCCGCGAGGTCTGGGAACGACACGGCAGGAGCGATATCGCCGAACTCATCGAACAGCGATTCGCCCAACGTGCAGAAACGAAAGCCACCTCCCAATCCCTGTATATCGTCATCCGTTCCAAAAACGCCCGATACAGTGAGTAGGCCATCTTCAATACTCACTTTTACCTCGTCGTATTCGGATCGCTTTTCATCTCGAATCTCTTCCATTTCGGACATCAAAGCGTCAGGATTCTGCAAATCTCGCAGCGTCACCTTTTTCTGATATACGATATCGGTAGACTTGAATTGTGAGCGATACCCACAAACAACATTTTTGAGCCTTTTCAAGGCGACATTTGTGGCGATGTCGTCGCTCATTTCGATCGTAATAAAGCGGCGGCGGCCCCCGTCTTTATTATTCAAATCCAAAACAGCGTGCGCTGTCGATCCTGATCCACAAAAACTATCCAGAACCAAGCAATCTCTGTCTGAAACAAGAGAAATTATTTTTTCAATCAGATCAAATGGCTTTGGAGTATCAAAGCCATGGTTTGTTCCCAAAATCTGATTAAGCTGCGCTTTTGCCTGACGATTTTGCCCGACATCATCAAATATGGTCGATGACGGCATGGTGGGAGTGTCGGATGCGACCTCTATACGATAGGGTGTCCACCCAGACTTTCGCTTCTCCCATTTTACCTCGGGGGTGTGCTTGATCGACTTCCAAGTGTCTGGCCCGATGCTCCATCGCCCTTCCCATCCCTCTTTGGGATGAATCGGCCACACGCCGTTGCCATCTGGGTCGATCATCTCGAACCAGCTATTGGGCCGATCTTCCCGACGGGCACTTTTCCCGTTCTTACGAAGCTGCCGCCACCTTGCGCGCTTACCGTTAAAAATGACAGGATAGGCCTTTAGAATTTCTGGCGAAGGAAGTTGTTGCAGAGCCATTTTTGATTTGTTTTTTGCAAAGCATATAATGTGATCGTGATAATCCGAAAAAATCCGGTTCCCCACATTCGAACTTGGGCTATCCATTTTTTTCCAGATTATATGGGCTTTGTTGCAAAACTGACGTTGGGGATTCACGTAGGGAATCGAGTGGGATAGATGGGCGTGATGCCCAAACCTGCCGCACCTGTGTATCGCACGACGAAC
>NZ_BMDW01000013.1 GCF_014636175.1 Sphingomonas psychrolutea
TGGAAACGCATCGGCACCTTGCTCGACGCTTTCCCGCCTCAGGAATGCGCCAACTATCTCAGAAACTCCGGCTACGCTTCAACATAAATGGATCAGACTCTAGCGCAATTCGATGACCCGTTTGCCGCGGTTCTCGCCGCGATAAAGGCCGGCGAGCGCATCCGGGCATGCCTCGATCCCGTCGAGCACGTCTTCAGCATAGCGCAGCCGACCTTCGCGGACCCAAGCGGCCAGCTGAGCGACGCTGGCGTCATATCGATCGTTGTGATCGAAAATGACGAAGCCCTGCGCCCGCGCACGCTTGACGAGCAAATGCCGTTCGATGCGCGGACCGGTCGGCCACGGGTCCCAGGCGGGGATCGATGCGGTACCGCAGATGACGACACGTGCTCCGATCGTCAGGCGGGGATACACGGTGTCGCTGATGACGCCGGCGGTATTGTCGAAATACACGTCCACGCCATTTGGGCACGCCGCATCGATCGCGTGGCCGAGCTCCGGTGCCTTGTAGTCGATCGCGGCGGCATAGCCGAAATCCTCGACGCACTGGCGCACTTTGTCGGCCCCGCCGGCGATCCCGACCGCACGCGCGCCGAGGATCGTCGCGATCTGCCCGACCGCTGAGCCCACCGATCCCGCCGCGGTTGACACGAGCACCGTGTCGCCGGGCTTTGGCTCACCGATCAGGGTCAGCGCGAGATGCGCCGTGACGCCGTTAATCCCGAGCACGCCGAGCGCCAGCGATAACGGAAGATCGGTTTCGGTCACGCGGCGGACGATCGCGTCGGAATCGACGGCGGCGAATTCCTGCCAGCCGAACCAGCCCGCGACATGCTCGCCAACGGCATAATTCGGATGGCGGCTCGCGACGATCCTCCCTACCGCGAGGGATCGCATGACCTCGCCGATGCCAACTGGCGCGGTATAGTTGCCGACGTCGGCGATCCAGCCGCGCATCGCCGGCTCGACCGACAGAAAGCGGTTGTGGACCAGAATCTGGCCATCGCCGGGGACCGGATCGTTGCTCTCCCGGATCGCGAAATTGTCCGCTTGCGCCACCCCCGTCGGGCGAGACACGAGAACGACTTGGCGGTTCATGCCACGCCCATCGCGGTCTTCGCCTGCGCATAGTCGTCGGCAAGCCAGTCGATATAGGCAGCGGCGGGTTCCGATCGCTTGATTGCGCCAATGCCTTGGCCGGCACTCCATATATCGCGCCACGCCTTGCTGTTAGCGCCGCCGCCGGAGATGTTGATCTCGCCGCCGGGTGGTCGTTGCAGGTTCTTGGGATCGAGCCCGTTTTTCAGGATCGAGGGAAGCAGGAAGTTCGCGTTCACCCCCGTGAAGCAGTTGGTGACGGTGATGTCGGCGGCCGAGCAATCGACGATCATCTGCTTGAACCCGGCTTGCGTGTTTGCCTCATCGCTCGCGAGGAAGGCAGAGCCGATATACGCGAGATCAGCGCCGAGCACCTCGGCGGCGAG
Organism: Sphingomonas psychrolutea; assembly: GCF_014636175.1. Classification (GTDB taxonomy): domain Bacteria; phylum Pseudomonadota; class Alphaproteobacteria; order Sphingomonadales; family Sphingomonadaceae; genus Sphingomonas; species Sphingomonas psychrolutea. Next base: position 1,485 of record NZ_BMDW01000013.1, read on the forward strand.
TAGCGAGCGGCCGTTGGCGATACAGCCTGACAGGATCAGCAGCCCGTCCCACCATTCGCGGATTTCCTGCATCAAGGCGAAGGGCGACTGGTCGCCGGTGTGTCCGCCCGCGCCCGCGCCGACCGCAATGATGCCGTCGACGCCCATCTCTGCGCATTTTTGGGCATGCCGGTTTTTGATTACGTCCTGGAAAACCAGCGCGCCGTTCGCTTGGAGTTCCTTGACCAGGTCGGGGTTGGCGGCGAGCGCTAGAACGACGATCGGCACCTTGTGGCGCAGGATCACGTCTAGATCAGCCTGCAACCGCTCATTGGTCCGATGCGCAACAAGGTTGATACAATAAGGACGGTCCCCCACGGTCTCGCGAATGCGCGCCACGTCCTCATCGAGTGCGGCGGTGCTGCATGGGTTTAGCGCAGGCATCGCGCCGATGATCCCGGCCTTGCACTGCGCGATGACCAGATCGGCAGTCGAGGCTATGAACATGGGTCCGGCCATGACGGGCAAGCGAAGTTTCGCGCGCAGATCGGTCGCTAGGCTCATACTGGATCCCAAGTGAAGACGTCGCCCGACTTCTGAAGCGGGTAGAAGTCGTTGGCGAACTGGTCAAAGACCCGTTCGGCGACGGTCTCAGGCGTCCAGCCCTCGGCGGTATGCGCGGTGCGGATCGGACGCGGCTGCGAGAAGAGATATATCTCGTTGTTGCGCACGCCGAATATCTGGCCTGTTACCTTGGCACCGGCATCGGAACACAAAGCGACGACGAACGGTGCGATCTTTTCCGCGACGAGCTTCTTTAGTCCCTCGACGCGCTTCTGCTGTTCCGGCGTCTCGTTGGGGATCGAACTGACCATCCGCGTCCACGCGAACGGAGCGACCGCGTTGGACCGGATGCTGAAGCGCTGCATGTCGATCGCGATCGACTTGGACAGGCCGACAATACCCATTTTGGCGGCAGCATAATTGGCTTGGCCCAGGTTGCCGATCAGTCCTGAAGTCGAGGTCATGTGGACGAACGCGCCCGATCCCTGCTCTTTGAAGAACGGTGCGGCGGCACGGCTGGTGTTGAAGCTGCCCTTTAGGTGCACCGCGAGCACAGCGTCGAAATCCTCGGGACTCATCTTGTGAAACAACACGTCGCGCAAATTGCCGGCGTTGTTCACAACCGCATCGATCCGGCCGAAATTGTCCACGCCGGCCTTCACCATCGCGCAGGCACCGGCCCAGTCGGCGACGCTGTCGTGGTTGGCGACTGCCTGGCCGCCCATCGCGACGATTTCGGCCACGACCTGCTGGGCGGGCGATTCGTTCTCCGCACTTTCGTCGCCAGTCAGCGATACGCCGAGATCGTTGACCACGACCGCCGCCCCGGCCTTCGCCAGTGCGAGCGCTATGCCGCGCCCGACGCCGCGTCCCGCGCCCGTGACCAGCGCGACCTTGCCTTGCATCATGCCCATCTCAGTAACTCTTCGGCAGGCCGAGGACCTTCTCGGCGATGAAGCTCATGATCAACTGCTCGGTGATCGGCGCGAGGCGGGTCAGCGCCGATTCACGGTAGAGCCGCTCGACATGATATTCCTTGGCGTAGCCGAAGCCGCCATGCGTCGCGACCGCCTGCCACGCTGCATCGTGACACGCGCGGGCGGCGAGAAATTTCGCGCTGTTCGCCTCTGCACCACAGGCCAATCCTTGATCGTAGAGCGCAGCCGCCTTCTGGACCATCAGCCACGCGCTTTCGAGATACATCCAGCGCTCGGCGAGTGGATGCTGGATACCCTGGTTCTGGCCGATCGGGCGGTCGAACACGACGCGGTCCTTGGCGTAAGCGGTCGCGCGGCGCAGCGCGTCGCGGCCGATGCCGATCGCCTCCGCGCCGATCAGGATGCGCTCCGGGTTCAGGCTGTGGAGGATATAGCCGAAGCCCTTGCCCTCCTCACCGATCCGGTCTTCGTCGGGGATGAACAGCCCGTCGATGAAGATCGCGTTCGAATCCACCGCCTTGCGACCCATTTTGGGGATCAGGTGGACGTCGATCTTGGACCGGTCGAGATCGGTGTAGAAGATGGTAATACCGTCGGTCGGCTTGGCACAGTCCTCGAACTTGGTGGTGCGCGTCAGCAGCATGATTTTGTTCGAGACCTGCGCGGTCGAGGTCCACACTTTCTGGCCGTTGACGACGTAACCGCCCGGGACTTTCCGTGCGAAGGTCTTGATCCGCGTGGTGTTGAGTCCGGCATCGGGCTCCGTGAAGCCGAAACAGCATTGGTCCTCGCCTGAGACGAGCCGCGGCACCCAGCGTGCCTTCTGCTCGGGCGTCCCCTTCACGACGATTGGGTGCGGGCCGAACAGGTTGATGTGGATCGTCGACGCCGCCGCGAACCCGCCGCCGCATGCCGCGACCTCGCTCATCATCGTCATCGCCTCAGTCACGCCGAGACCGGAGCCGCCATATTCCTCCGGCATGGTGATGCCGAGCCATCCGCCGTCCGCCATCGCGCGGTGAAAGTCCTTAGGGAATTCACCGGTATCGTCGCGGTCGAGCCAATATTCGTCGTCGAACGGTTTGCAGACCGCGCGGACGCCTTCGCGGATGGTGTCGAGATCGTCTTCGGTGGGCAGGGGGCGGGGAGTGCTCATGCTTTGTCTCCGGTCGCGGCGAGCGTGCGCTGGGCGGCCTTGAGGTGGGGGATGTCGTACATCTTGCCGTCGATGCCGAGCGTGCCGGCCTCCGGGGATGCGGCGAACGCGGCGACGATCTTCCGCGCGTCGGCGAGTTCGTCGTCGGATGGGCTGAAGCAGCGGTTGATCGCGGCGACCTGATCGGGGTGGATCGCGATGCGACCGGTGAACCCGTCGCGGCGCGCGTCGCGGCATGATCGCTCCAGGCCCTCGGTGTCGCGGAAATCGGCGAATAGGGTATCGATCGGGGCGACGCCCGCACCCGCCGCCGCATACAGGCACTGCGCGCGCGCGACCTGATAGGGGAAGGTCCAGGCGCCGTCCGGATGCTTGTTGCCGGTCGCGCCGATCGCCGCTCCAAGGTCTTCCGCACCCCAAGTCAGGCCGACCAGCCGCGAGTGCGCGGGCGCGTAGCTGCCAAGCGCGAACATCGCCGCCGGCGTCTCGGTCGCGACGACCGCTATCTTCACGCTGCCGAGCGGCATATCGGCTTTCTGCTCGAACGCGTCGAGATAATGGCCGATGCGATCAATGTCGTGCGCGCCGTTCGCCTTGGGAACCAGGATGCCATCGAGCCCGGGCTTCACCACCGCGGCGAGATCGGCGAGCGTCAGCCCGGTGTCGAACGGGTTGACGCGAACGAAGAATGCCCATGCGCGCGGCGCGGTGTCGTCGAGCAGACCCGCGACCATCGCCCGTGCGGCGTCCTTCTGCGACGGCGCGACCGAATCCTCCAGGTCGAGGATCAACACATCGGCGCCGACGCCCGCCGCCTTGGCGAACTTGCGCGCGCTGTCGCCGGGCACGAACAGGAGCGAACGCAGCCTCATTGCGGCTTGGCCAGCATCAGCGCGGCCCGGGTCGTCTTGCAGACGATCTCGTCATGCTGGTTGAGCCCGACATGTTCGAAGGTGACGATGCCCTGGCCAGGGCGCGACTTGGAGGCGCGCAGGTCCATCACCGTTGTCTGCGAGCGGATTGTGTCGCCCGCGAACACCGGTTTGGGGAACACCGTGTCGGTCATGCCAAGGTTGGCGACGGTAGTGCCGAACGTGGTATCCTGCACGCTCAGGCCGATCACGAGACCCAGTGTGAAGATCGAATTCATCAGCGGCTTGCCAAATTCGGTCTTCGCGCAATAGTCGTGATCGATATGGATCGCCGCCGGATTGTACGTCAGCGACGAGAACATCATGTTGTCCATGTCGGTGACGGTGCGACGGATCTCGTGCATGAAGATGCGCCCGATGGTGAAGTCCTCGAAATACAGACCTGGCACAAAATGCTTCCTTGATTTGGGCGGTTCAGTTTAAGCGGCCGAGGATCGAGACCGCGGCGACGCTGTTGAACGGCGATCCGCCGAGATTGTGGGTGAGCCCGAAATCCATGTTCTGGCGCTGGCGACTACCCGCGCGGCCCTCGAGCTGGATGTAGACCTCGTACGCCATGCGCAGCCCCGACGCGCCGACCGGGTGGCCGAAGCATTTGAGTCCGCCATCGATCTGGCACGGGATCCGGCCGTTAGCATCGTAATCGCCGTCCAGAACGTCGAACAGCGCGCGACCCTCGTTTGACAGGCCGAGATCTTCCATCGTCACCAGTTCGGTGATCGAGAAACAGTCATGGACCTCGGTCATCGACAGATCGGCGCGGGGGTCAATCCCTGCCTCGGCATAGGCGCGGCGCGATGCGACCTGAGTGTTGCGTACCGACGCGCCGTCCCATTCGCCGTACTGCATCTCCCAGCCATTGCTGGCCGAGAGCTGGATGGCCTTGACGGTGACCGGGTTGGCGCGACCGAGCGACTTGGCGATCTCCGGCGTGGTAACAATCGCGCAGGCGGCGCCGTCCGATACGCCGCAGCAGTCGAACAGTCCGAGCGGATCGGCGATCATCGGCGCGGACAGGATCTTCTCCATGTCGACTGGATTGCGCAAATGTGCCTTGGGGTTGAGCGCGCCGTTCTGATGGCTCTTCCACGAGACGTGGCCCATTGCGCGCTTCAAATCGGCGGCATCGACGCCGTGGCGGGCAGTATAGGCACCGGCGAGCTGCGCGAAGGTCCCGGGCGCGGATCCGTACGGCATCCACAGATCGTTCGCGAGCCCCTTGGTCTTGAGCGGCAGCCCGCCATACCCCGTGTCCTTAAGCTTCTCGACGCCGAGCGCGAGAGCGAAATCGACAGCACCCGAAGCGACTGCATAGGTCGCCGCGCGCAACGCCTCAGTCCCGGTCGCACACATGTTCTCGACGCGCGAGACAGGGATGGTTTGCAGCCGGAGTGCGTGCGCAAGGGGCAGCGCGCTGTTGCCGACGCTGATATCGTCGAGCGCATTGCCCATCCACGCCGCTTCGATCTGGCTGCGGTCGATACCGGCGTCGGCAATCGCTTCCTCGAACGCCTCGACCATCAGGTCGTCGGCGCCCTTGTCCCAGCGTTCGCCGAACTGGGTGCAGCCCATACCGATGACCGCAACGCGATCCTTGATCCCGGTTGCCATTTCAGTTCTCCAGCGAAGGTCGCACATGTGGTGCGGCCTTCCAGAAATAGGTGCGAAAACCCCGCTTGCGATCGATCCCCTTGATGCGCAGCCGCATGGCGAGCGGATCGCCGACCGAGAAGCCCTTCGGATCCGCGTCGGTCAATTCCATGAGCACGCGCGCCCCGCCGTCGAACTGGACGAGGCCGAACCAGAAGGGCGGATCGGGCGTGTAATTGAGCCGGTCGGCGGTGACCGAAACAAGGTTGGCCGCAACATCGGCGAGACGGATGTCGGCCATCGGTTCGGGGCCGGTGGCACCGGGGCGCACGGGCATGCGGCTCTTGGGGAATTGCACGTTCCCGGCTGAATCGCGCCCACCGATAAAGCCGATTGTGTTGCGGCCGTGGCGTTCGAGTACCGTCCCCTGCGCCTTCTGCTCGAACTCGGATCGCACGCCCCAATCGAGCGCGATCTCTCCGGTGAGCGACAGGAATCGTACATAGTCGGTTGTGACGATGCCGGTGGCGAGCATCGCACTTGCCACCGAGCTGCCGGGGGTATCGCCGGTGGCTTCGAACAGCAAAGCGTCGCAGCCCGAACCGAAACTGGCGAGCAGGATGATGTCGCCCGCTTTCGCGGCATCTAGCGCCAGCGCGAAAGCGTAGAGCGCATGCGCCGCGCCGAGATCGCCAGCCTTGGCCTCAAGATCGGTAGCGTAATTGGGTGCGGTGACTCCAGACAGTTTGGCGATGTCGCGCCACAGATTGGGGAGAGGTTCGTGGACCGCCGCGTGGGTGATGGCGGAAGGGTCGATCCCGGCATCTGCACAGGCGGCGCGGATCGTGGGGGCGATGACGTCGCGCGCGGAGACTTCGCGGACGAAGCGTTCCTCATAAACATAAGGCGTGGGATGCTCGCGCGAGGCATAAGTGTCGACCAGATCGCGTGACAGGCTGGCCGAGCCGATGAATCGCGCGGCCCCCACATCGCCGACGCGCACTGCCACGCCGCCGTCGCCGAAGCGGAAATGCTGTGCGCTGCCCGCCCTGGCCGGGCGCTTCTCGCCGGCGGCAATCACCGTGTCGCCAGACCCCTGCACCGCATCGAGTAAGGCCGCTACGGCGCAGCGGCGCGATCCGGCGACGTCGTTGCTGCGCGTGGCGACGGGGAGGGCGAGGGCTTCGATCGCTAGCGTCGCCTGGCTGCGTTCGAAGAACGGGGCCGAGGTGGACGCAAAGATGAATTTTGCCGGCGCGGATTCGGAAACCAGCGCACGACTCGCTTCGACCGCTAGCGTCAGCGCATCCTCATCCCAGCCCGCGACGGCGCGCGTGCCCGCACCCCTGCCGCCGAGTCCCGAAAAGCGCAGCGCCTTCGCCGCGGCTGCGCGATCGAGCCGCAGCAATGGAAGATACCCGCTCGCGCCTGAAATGAACCTGCCCGACATTCCTCATCCTGTATCGTTTCTGGGTTTTGTTCCGCAGGTTTCTTGACACCATTCAATGAACTTGTAAACAGGTTGACGAAGATCGCGGCGCAGCCATAAGGGCGTCCGGCAAGGAAACGGGGTTCAGCGTGAGTCGCAACATTTTTCGCGATGATGTCATGGTAGGGACGCCGGTTTTGATGACTGGCGGCGGTTCCGGCCTGGGCAAGGGAATCGCTACCGCGATCGCCGCCCGCGGGGCGGCGATGCATATTTGCGGCCGCCGCGCCAACCTGCTGGAGGACGCCGCGAAAGCGATCGCGCCAAGGCTTTTCCCGACCGAGGGCGCGTGGCGGAAATTGAACCCACTACCGGGCATGAAATTCTCCGCGACGAACGATGATACCGTGCCGCTCGGTCTGTTCGGCGCAATGGCTGAGTTCAAGAACCTGATCGTCTTGCTGCTGTCGGACGGATGCAGCTATCTGACCGGGCAGACGGTCGCGATCGGCGGCGGACGGACTCGTGCCCAGTCCGCTGCCTTTGCCGACCGCTCCGACTTGACCGACTGGCGTTGGCAGGATGTGCGCGAGATGATCCAGGCTTCTTCCGCACGCGATAAGGCGAACCGGGCATGATCGACCGCAAGATTTTTACGCTTGAGCATGATATGTGGCGGGAAACCGTCCGCAAGTTCGTGGAAAAGGAGATCGTGCCGTTGCATGCGCAGTGGGAGCGCGACGGCATCGTCCCGCGCGAACTGTGGCTTAAGGCGGGTGAGGCTGGTCTGCTGTGTTGCACCGTGCCGGAAGAATATGGCGGGCTCGGCCTCGATTATCTGTTTGACGTCGTGGTATTCGAAGAATTGTGGCGCGTGGGGGCTAGCGGTCCCGGCTTCCTGATCCATACCGATTTGGTCTCCACCTACATTTTGTCGTTCGGCAGCGAGGAGCAGAAGCGGCACTGGCTGCCCAAGATGGTGCGCGGCGAGGCGATCGGTTCGCTCGGCATGACCGAGCCACATGCCGGATCGGACCTGAAGGCGGTGCGCACCAAGGCGGTGCGCGATCCGGAGGCGAAGCCGGGCGACAACGATGCCGACTTCGTCATTAACGGGCAGAAGGTGTTTATCTCCAACGGCCAGATGTGCGACGTGATCGTGCTGGCGACCAAAACCGACAGCGACGCTGGAGCCAAGGGCGTTTCGCTGTTCCTGGTCGACGCCGCGACCAAGGGGTTCGAGCGGGGCAGCAATCTCGAAAAACTGGGTATGAAGGCGCAGGACACGTCCGAACTGTTCTTCGACAATATGCGCATCCCGGCATCGTCGATGCTCGGCACCGAAGGTGGCGGCTTCAAGCTGATGATGACCAAGCTGGCGCAGGAGCGGCTGGCGCAGGCGATCCGGTCGGCTACGGTTACGGAGACGATGATCGAGTGGACCGTGGATTACACTGCCGAGCGCCGCGCGTTCGGCCAGACGATCGGTGATTTCCAGAACACGCAATTCGTTCTGGCGGACCTGAAAGCACGGAGCGTGATGGCGCGCGTGTTTACTGACAAGTGCATCGAACTGTTCATGGCCGGCGAACTGGATTCGGTCGATGCAGCAATGGCCAAACTGGTTACGTCGGAACTGCATTGCGAAGCGGCGGACAAGTGCCTGCAGCTGTTCGGAGGCTGGGGCTATATGTGGGAATATCCCATCTGCCGCGCGTATGCGGATGCGCGGATCGTGAAGATCGCCGGCGGATCAGTCGAAATCATGAAGACAATCATCGCGCGCGAGATGTTCAAAGGCAAGCTCAGCCCGAAACGGCTGGATTGAGCGTTGGGCGACGACGATCCGTCATCGAACAATTTTTCGGAGCGTGATTTCACGGATTCGCGTAACGGCGTTGGGTCCATTCTCAAGTCAGGATCTGTCGTGCCAAAGGATCTCAACGCCAACCTTCGTTTCGGTTTTCTCGTTCACGACGTGTCGCGCCTGCGCCGCGTCGTGGTCGATCGTGCGCTCAAACCGGTGGGTATCACGCGCTCGCAATGGTGGATTCTCGCTTTTTTATCGCGTCGTGACGGCATGACGCAGACCGCGCTCGCCGCCGATCTTGACCTGACCAAGGTGGCGATCGGCGGCCTGCTCGATCGCATGGAAGGGTCGGGCTATGTCGAGCGCCGGTCCGACCAGCGCGATGGGCGGATCAAGCGCGTCTATCTGACGAGTTCGGGGGCGAAATTCCTCTCCACGATCCGCAGCAACGTCCAGGATGTCGAACAGGACATCATGGCCGGCGTCAGCGACAACGCGCTTCAGGTCACGGCGGACACGCTGATCCTGATCAAACGCAATCTGCGCAGCCTTGTCGATGGCGAAGCGGGCGATAGCGAACACAGTTAACTTCAAAGGAGATTAAGCGTTGCGTGGTTTGAAAGGCAAAGTGGCGATCGTCACCGGCGGCGGTCAGGGGATCGGGCGCGCGTTATCGTTGAGGCTGGCCGAGGAAGGTGCGAAAGTCGCGATCTTCGACCTGAAGCCGGAGGCGGGCGAGGAGACCGCAGCTCTGGCGGGCGCCGGTGCCACGGTGAGGACCTACGAAGTCGACGTCGGCGACCAGGACGCGGTGAACGCCGCGGTCGATCGAGTCGAAGCCGAACTGGGTCCGATCTGGGCGCTGGTCAACAATGCCGGTTGGGATCAGCCCGCGCCGTTCCTCAGCACCGACAAGATGCTGTGGGACAAGATCATCCGCATCAATCTTTATGGCCCGCTCCACACCCACGCCGCGGTCGCGCCGAAGATGGTCGAGCGCCGCGCCGGGCGGATCATCAATATCGCGTCGGACGCCGCGCGCGTCGGCACCAGCAACGAAGCAGTTTATTCTGCGTGCAAAGGTGGGCTTATCAGCTTTACCAAGTCGGTCGCGCGCGAACTCGCGTCGAAGGGTGTGCTGCTTAACGTCGTCTGCCCGGGGCCGACCAACACACCGATGATGGCAAGCGTGCTCGGCGAAGGCGAACAGGCCGTGAAGTGGAAGGACGCGATGGTCCGCGGCATTCCGCTGAAGCGCATGGGCGAGCCCGAGGATTACGCCGGAATCGTCGCTTTCCTGGCGTCGGACGATGCTAGCTTCATAACCGGCCAGACCTTCTCGGTCGCCGGCGGCATGAACATGATCTGAGCCGCGCTTGACGCAACCTGTCCCCTACGGTTTCGAACCGACCGAACTGGGGTCCGGTTTCGGCCGGGCGTTCTGCTCGGTCTGGCTGAACCGCCCGACCTGCCGCATGGGGTTCCACGTCGCCGAACAGCATGTGAACCCCGTCGGGGGTTTGCACAGCGGTGCGATGGCAACCCCCGGCGATACTCAGTTGATGGTGTTCGGGGCGGGGGCAGAAAAGCGCGCGAGCCATTGCCCGACAATCAGCCTGTCGGTCGACTATCCGGCACCCGCCGCGGTCGCGGCTGAGATCGAGGACAGGGTGACGATGGTCGAGCAGAGCCACACGATGCTGTCCACCCAAGCAACGATGACCGTCAATGCCGACCCTGTCACACGGTCGCGCGCCATCTATCGTTCTAAAGACCAAGGAGACTGACATGATCGACCCGACGACTTTTGAAGACGTTATCTATGAAAAACGTAACCGTGCAGCCTGGATCATCATCAACCGACCCAAGCTTTATAATGCATTTCGGGCAAAAACGATCGAGGAACTTATCGCAGCGTTTAAACTTGCCGCCGACGACAAGGGAGTGTCTTCAGTGGTGTTGACGGGCGCGGGCGACAAGGCGTTCTGCACCGGGGGGGATCAATCCGCGCATGAGGGGCAATATGACGGCCGAGGTATTGTCGGGCTGCCGATTGACGAGCTGCAGTCGATCATCCGTGATATTCCCAAACCCGTGATCGCCCGCGTGAACGGTTTTGCGATAGGCGGCGGCAACGTGTTCGCGACGCTCTGCGACCTGACCATCGCTGCGGATACTGCCAAGATGGGGCAAGTCGGCCCCAAGGTTGGTTCGGTCGATGGCGGCTGGGGTACGGCGCTGCTTGCACGCCATGTCGGTGACAAGAAGGCACGCGAGATCTGGTACCTCAACGAGCAGTACACAGCGCAACAGGCGCTCGAGATGGGGCTGGTCAACAAAGTCGTGCCGGCGGCCGAACTCGACGCCGCAGTCAATGCCTGGACCGATACGATCGGTGAACGCTCGCCGACCGCGCTCGCACTCGCCAAGCGGTCGTTCAACGCCGACAGCGAGAATATTCGCGGCATCAGCCAGATGGCGCTGAACGCGGTGAAGCTGTTTTACGATACCGCGGAATCGAAGGAGGGCGTCAACGCCTTCACCGAAAAGCGGAAACCCGACTTCCATAAATATGTGAAGTGATCGGGTGATCGTGATGCCGCGACGGATCGACCCCGGCGAGCTCGCCACCGTCCTGCTGCCGGGCGGGCTGACTTTGGTGTCGGCCTGTTCGGCGGAGTCCACCGTGCTCGCGGATGCGGTGGAGACGGCAGGGGCGGCACTGGGCGCGATGACGTTCGCCGGGATCTTCGTCGGCGGGCTAAACCGGCGCACTTGGCGTGCGGGGCCGAAGGCGAGGGTACTTACCTTCTTCCTGACGCCGGACCTGCGCGCTGAAGCCGATCGTGTCGAGTTCCTGCCGCTCTGCTATCAGGATATTCTGGTCGAACTGCGGCGTCGTAAGCCTACCGCGGCGCTGTTCATGTGTTCGCCGCCCGATGCGGACGGACTGTGCAGCTTTGGCACCGAGGTCGCGTTCATCGCCGAACTCTGGCGCGAGATCCCGGTACGGATCGCGCATATCAATTCGTTGATGCCGCAGACACGGGGCAGTTTCGGCATCCCCTTCGATGCGCTGACGGCCTATGTTGAGCAGGACCAGCCGCTGGCGGGTACGCCAGCGGCGGAGCCAGACGCGGTCGCCAGCGCGATTGCTGCGCATGTCGCGCGCTTCGTACCGGATGGCGCGACGGTGCAAGCGGGGCTTGGCAAGCTTCCCGACGCGGTGTTCGGAGCGCTCGGTGCGCACCGCGACTTAAACGCGCATACCGGCTTAATGGGCGACGGATTGCTTCGCCTGATCGAGGCGGGTGCGGTTCGCCACGCCACCGTCGGCGTCGCGATCGGCAGCGCACGGCTTTACGCATCGCTCGATCATCCAGCGATACATTTCGCGCCCGTGTCGATCACGCACGGTGCCGAAAGTCTCGCCGCGATCGACGACCTCGTGACGATCAATTCGGGGATCGAGGTCGACCTGTTCGGCCAGGTCTACGCTGAACTGACCCCACGCGGACTGATGTCGGGGCCAGGCGGTGCGTCCGATTATGCCCGTGGCGCCCGCGGTCACGGCCTGCGCATCGTCGCGCTGCCGGCGAACGCGGGGAACGGCACCATAAGCCGGATCGTCGCACCCGGCCAGGCGGCCGGACCGGTGTCGCTCGGCCGGATGGACGTCGACGTGATCGTCACCGAACACGGCGCTGCAGACCTGCGCGGGCTCGGCTATGAAGCACGGGCACTTGCCCTCATCGCGATCGCGGCGCCCGACAGGCGCGATACGCTTGCAGAACAGTGGGCGGCCTACGCCCGCAAACTTTAGGAGACGCCCTATGGCCAAGGTCATCATCAGTTGCGCCATTACCGGATCGATCCATACCCCGTCGATGTCACCGCATCTGCCCGTCACCGCCGCTGAGATCGCCGAAAGCGCTCTGGGTGCGGCCGAGGCGGGCGCAGCGATTGTTCATCTCCACGCGCGCAACCCTGACGATGGTCGTCCAGACCAGAGCCCCGAAGCGTTCGAACCCTTCTTGAAAATCATCAAGCAATCGTCGAACGTCGTCGTGAATCTGACGACCGGCGGTTCGCCCTATATGTCGGTCGAGGAGCGCGTGAAGCCCGCCGAGCACTGGAAGCCCGAGGTCGCGAGTCTCAACATGGGCAGCATGAACTTTGGGCTGTTCCCAATGCTCAAGCGCTATAAGGACTTCAAGCACGACTGGGAGCCGGCGATGCTGGAGGGCAGTCACGATTTGGTGTTCCGCAACAGCTTCAAAGACATCCGTTACGCGCTCGACACGCTTAACGCGACCGGCGCGCGCTACGAATTCGAGTGCTACGACACGTCGCATCTGCACAACCTGCATTATTTCTGGACCGAAGGCCTCGTCCAAGCGCCGTTGTTCATCCAGACCTGTTTCGGCCTGCTCGGTGGAATCGGCGCGCATCCGGAAGAAGTGCTCCACATGAAGCGCACCGCCGACCGGCTGTTCGGCGATAATTACCGCTGGTCGGTGCTCGGCGCGGGCGCGAGCCAGATGAAGGTGGCGGCACAGGCAGCTGCGATGGGCGGGCATGTCCGCGTTGGGCTCGAGGATAATCTGTGGCTCGACAAGGGCGTGCTCGCGCCGAGCAACGCCGCTCAGGTGACACGCGTCCGCCGGATCATCGAGGGGCTGGGGCTTGAGGTCGCGACGCCCGACGAGGCGCGTGAGATTCTCAGCCTCAAAGGCGGCGACAAGGTCGGGTTCTGATGCAATCGCTGGCCGACGTCCCTGCGCGCTATCCGCCTGATCGTCTGGCGCTCGTCCACGGCGAGGCGCGCTGGACGTTCGGCGATCTCGATGCGCGATCGTTGGCATGGGCGCGGACGCTGGTCGCGCGCGGCGTCGTCGTCAACGATCTGGTCGCCTTCTCGTTGCCCAACGGGCCGGCGTTCATCGCGCTCGCCTTCGGCATCTACCGCGCCGGCGCGACACCCGCACCGATCTCCGGCAAGCTGCCCGCGTTCGAGCGCGATGCGGTGCTCGCGGTGATGCGACCGCGCCTGTTCCTCACGCTCGACGACATGCCGGACGCGGACGCGCCATCGTTCGCGATCGACCACGTCGCCGCCTCGTGGAAGGCGTGTACCAGCGGCGGCAGCACCGGCACGCCCAAGGTCATCGTCGATGGTCGGTCCGCCGCGTTCCCTGAGAGTACCGACTTCATCGGCATACCCGCCGACGCAGTCGTGCTGGTGCCGGGTCCACTGTACCACAACGCCCCCTTCAGCGCCGCAGTCTTCGCGCTTTGGAAGGGCAGCGCGGTCATCACGATGGACCGGTTTGACGCCGCGGGGGCGCTCGCACTTATCGAGCGCGAGCATGTCGCCTGGTCGATCATGGTGCCGACGATGCTCCACCGGATCTGGACGCTGCCGTCGGAAATGCGCGATGCTTACGACCTGTCGCGCTGGCGGATGGTCGTCCATACCGCAGCGCCGATGGCACGCTGGCTGAAACACGCGTGGATCGACTGGCGGGGACCAGATCACATCTGGGAAGTCTATGGCGCGACCGAAGGTTTGGTGCGCTGCTGGATCGGCGGTACCGAATGGCTTGAACGGCCCGGATCGGTCGGACGGTCGATCGGTGGCGCGACGCTCCGCATCCTGGATGAGCAGGGTGAAGAGGTTCCGACCGGCGAGACCGGCGAAGTGTTTGCGATGCCGCCGGGCGGCGCCGGATCGAGCTACCGTTATATTGGTGCCGATCGTCGCGCGACCGCTGACGGGTGGGAGTCGGTCGGCGACTGCGGGCATGTCGACGCCGATGGCTATCTGTTCCTCGCCGACCGCCGAACCGACCTGATCATCCAGGGGGGCGTCAATATCTGGCCTGCCGAGGTCGAGGCGGCTCTGCTGCGGCACCCCGAGGTTCGCTCTTGCGCCGTCTATGGCGAGGACGACCCCGATCTCGGCCAGCGCGTCCATGCCGTCGTGGAGACCACCGCGCCGCTGACGCTGGAAGCATTACGTAATTTCCTCGTCGAATATCTCGCCCGCGACAAATGGCCGCGCGCGCTTACGCTGCAAGCCACGCCTGTGCGCGACGACGCTGGCAAGTTTCGCAAGATCCGACCGAAAGCTCCCGCATGAACGACACGCCCGCGCTGACCCAGTTTCGTCTAAACTTTGCCGATAACGGCCTCGTCCATCTAATCTTCGACTGCCCAGGGCGGACGATGAACGTGTTCTCCGATGCCGCGATCGACGATATCGGTGCGTTCGCGCAGTGGCTGACGACCGCCGACGTCACGGGCGTGTTGATCCGGTCGGGCAAAGACAATGCCTTCTGCGCAGGGGCCGACCTGAACGAGCTCGGTGTCGCCTACGATATGATCATGGCGGCGGCGCCACAGCGACGGTTCGACGTCGCCTTCGCGCATTTCTTCCGATTGAGCACGGCGCTCCGTTTGCTTGAAACGGCCGGTAAACCCGTGGCCGCAGCCGTCGCTGGCTTAGCGCTGGGCGGTGGCTGCGAGTTGGCAATGGCGGCGCACTATCGCGTGCTGGTCGACGATCCCAAGATCGCGATGGGACTGCCGGAGTCGCTTGTCGGGTTGCTGCCGGGCGGGGGAGGGACGCAACGTCTTCCGCGGTTAGTCGGGCTTCAGGCGGCAATGCCGATCCTGCTCGATGGCGCAAAGCTCTCAGGCGAAGCGGCACGTACGGCCGGGCTGGTCGACAGGGTCGTGGCACCCGGCGAGGAAATCGCGGCGGCAGAGGCTTGGCTGCTCAGCGACCCGGAGCCGATCCAGCCCTGGGACCGCGACGATCGAGACGTGTTGACGACAGCGGCGATCGATGCTGGTATCACCCCGCTTCGCGAGCTGGTGCTCGAGGCAACACTAGGCCATTATCCGGCGCCGCTAGCGATTCTTGATTGCGTCGAGTTCGGCTTGCCCCAGGTTTTCGACGGCGCGATACGGACCGAAATGGCGATTTTTGCGCACCTCATCCAGCGCCCCGAAGCGCGTGACATGATCCAGACCCAGTTCCTGGCCAAGACCGACTATGACCGGATGCGCCGCAAGGACGTGCTGCCAGACCTCATCGGCGAAGCTGTCGATGTTGCACGCGCCGCGTTGGCGACGATCGGCGATGCCGACGCGCTCGCCGCCGCAGGTTTTGGCGGCAAGAGCGATCCAAAACGGGATCGGACACGCAATGGCTATTGGATTGATACCACCGAAGGCGCCGCAGCCCGGGCTACGGTCGCACACATCGACGCGGCGGTTGCGCCGGTCGGTGCCGGCAGAACGCATGCCGAGCGACGCCTGATTGATTATGCCGTGGTGACCGCGATCGGCTACCCGGCCTATCTCGGCGGACCGCTCGCCTCGGCACGGGGGCCGGCGGCGTGAGTTTCCTATCGGTCGTTTTGTCATCGTTGCGCGCGCCATGCCCCAGAGCCTGACGACCGCCCCGAATTTTCGCGACCTCGGCGGCCTGCCGACGGCGGATGGTCGGATCGTTCGCCCCGGTCTGGTGTTTCGATCCGAGGCGCTGCTCGAACCGATCGACGCCGATGCCGCGGCAATCATCGCGTACGGCATCGTCCTCGTCTGCGACCTTCGCAGCGATAGCGAGCGTAACCACGCCCCCAATGATTGGTGGGCGGCACAGGGTGTCGAGCTGCTCGACCTGGATGTCATGGCGGCGATCGAGGCCTGCGACGGTCCTTGGCTCCGATTGCGGTCCGACCGGACGACGGCCGGCGCAATCGCCGCGATGGAGGCGACCTACACCGCTCTGCCCGCCGCGGCCCTTGTCCATCTCGCCGCGATCGTCGATCGGATTATCGCGGGCAACCTCCCGCTGCTGATCCACTGCACCGCGGGGAAGGATCGCACTGGGTTCGTCTCTGCCATGCTGCTTGCGGCACTTGGCGTCGATCACGCGACCATCCTTGCCGATTATCTTGATAGCGACGGTCGCTGGACACCCCAGGTCCGCGAACACACACGACAGATGGTCGCCGATCAGATCGCCGAAGGAGTTCCGCCCCAAGCGATCGACGCGATGATGGGCGTGGACGAACGCTATCTCACGGCGAGCTTCTCAGTGATCGACGCGTATTACGGAGGAATTGACGCGTATTTCGCCGCTGGCGGTGTCGATGCCACCCGCCTGAATTTCGTGCGCGCGGCCTTGCTTTGCTGATCATCGCGTGGCTGTGCGCTCTGATCGTCGCGGATTTCGCGACGATCAGAGCGTATCAAGAGGCAGGTCGACACGCTGCGACGCTCAATAACTTCAGCCCATCACATAGATGGACTTAAGTTGCTGGTAGGCACCAATCGCTTCGGGCCCAAACTCCCGACCCATGCCGCTCGCCTTGACGCCACCAAACGGCGATCCGAGCGATGGCATGTAGCCGTTCACGCCGACCGTGCCGCTCTTCACTCTGCGCGCGATGCCGATCGCGTGCTCGGCGTCGCTGCTCCACACGGAGCCGCCTAGCCCAAACTGAGAGTCGTTCGCGATGCGCACAGCGTCGTCGTCGGTTGTGTACGAGATCACCGACAGCACTGGCCCGAAAATCTCCTCCTGTGCGATCGTGGCGCCGTTATCGACCTCGGCGAACAGCGTTGGCTCGACGAACCAGCCATGGTTGAGACCGCTGGGGCGGCCGCCGCCGGTGACTAATTTGGCCTCGCCACGACCTTTGGCGATATAGCCTTCTACGCGGTCGCGGTGCGCTTCCGTTGCCATCGGGCCGATTTGTGTTTCCGGGTCTAGCGCATCCCCGACTTTCAGCGACGACAGCAATTCGGCCAGCCCGTCGACGACTTCGCCATAACGGCTCTTAGGAGCCAGGATGCGCGTACCGTTGTAGCACGCCTGACCGTTATTCAGCATCGACACCAGCGGCACAGCCGTCAGGAACGCGTTAAGATCGGCGTCCTCCAACAAGATGGCGGCGGATTTGCCGCCCAGCTCGAGTGTGACGGGGCGCAGCATCTCACCGCAGACCTTCGCGATACCGCGACCTGCTGCGGTCGATCCGGTAAAGGCGACCTTGTCGATGCCCGGATGAGCGACGAGATACGCGCCGACATCCCGATCCGCGGCGACCCAGTTAAGCACGCCCGGCGGCACACCCGCCTCCAGCGCCGCCTCGGCAACGATATAGCTGTCGAGAACGGTGCCCGGCGAAGGCTTGATGACCAGCGTGCACCCTGCCGCCATGGCGGGCGCGATCTTGCTCATCGCCAGCGTTACCGGGAAATTCCACGGCACGATTGCCGCGACGACGCCGACGGCCGAGCGCTCGACGAGCGTCTCCTTGCCCATTTGCGACGGCCGCACGTCGGGTTGCGACGGCGCGCCGGCCAACTCGGCGTAATATTGCAGCACGCCCACCGAAAACTGCGCTTCAAGCATGCTCGACAGGCTGATCGGCATGCCGTTCTGCGCACTGACGGCTTCCGCGAGCTGGGCGCCGCGCGTCGCCAGCGCCCCCATGAAGCGCTGCATCACTACCGCGCGGTCGGCGGATGCGAGTTGGGGCCAGCCGGAGTGATCAAACGCATGGCGTGCCGCCGCGACTGCCGCGTCGATGTCCGCTTCGGCCGCCTCTGGTACGGTGGCAATCACTTCGCCGGTGGAGGCGCCGACGATTGCGAAGGTCCGCGAGGACGACGGGCGCGCCCATTCGTTGTTGATGAAGAACTCCTTGTGGTACTGGGTCATTGATTGCTCCTTGGGGTGTAAATCTAATGCGACGTGTTGTATGAGGAGCGACCGTCGATCGCTGGATGTTTGCGATTCCAAAGGGCTGGCACCGCTACATTCGAGCTTCGCCAGAACGCTCCGCCGACAAGGACATCTTCGAGGCTCTCGTCTTCGAGGCTCTCGTCTTCGAGGCTCTCGTCGAAATGTCCGGAGCCGCGCTCACTATCCCCGGCCAGATCATGATATGGGTCATCGATCCGGCCACCCCTCGCAGTGCAGGATCGCGGAGATCTTTGCATCGCTTTTCGCGGATCACGATCGCCCGCTCGCTCCGCCGCGGCCATCGTCGCCAAGCTCGAATGCCGTGCGCGCTACGGCGATCGCCCGATCGACGTCGGCCGCAATTGCTTTCGGTACTGCCGCGATCATTTCGCCGGTCGAGGCGCCGATCCGCTGAAACGTTTTCGACGCCGTCGGCTTCAGCCATTCGTTACCAATAACGATAGCGTCGCGATCCCGAATCATAAATCTCTCCCGCTGAGCCGCTTCATCGCCAGTCTATTATTCAGTTGACAAGCAAATCTAGTAAACCAATGAACTGGTTTAAGCCAATCGAAATCGTCATGGCGATTTTAGGCGGCAATCGGCATGAAACGTCATGCGCAGGAGATCAATATGACCGACGCAATCGCTGCGGTGATGCCCGCCGCCAATGCCGCTTTCTCGATCGTACCAATTACGGTCGAGGATCCCCAGCGCGGCGAAATCCTGATCGATATCAAGGCGGTCGGGGTCTGTCATACCGACTTGGTGATGGTCTCGGGTGCGTTCGGGACAGTCTTTCCGGCTGTGTTCGGGCATGAGGGCGCGGGCATCGTGGTTGCGATCGGCGACGGCGTGACCAAGGTTGCAGTCGGCGACAAGGTGTTGCTCACATTCAACAGCTGTGGGGCTTGCGCCCGCTGCACCGATGACGATCCATCCTATTGCACGCAATTTTCAGCATTAAATATGGCCTGTGCGCGCGGCGACGGGTCGTCGCGGCTGCACGCTAACGGCACGGCGCTGTCGGACAATTTTTTCGGCCAGTCATCTTTTGCCAGCAAATCGATCGCGATGGAGCGCAATGTCATCAAACTGGCCGAGGACGCTGACCTTGCGATGCTGGCGCCATTGGGGTGCGGCGTCCAGACCGGGGTTGGGGCCGTGACGCGTTCGCTCGAGGCGAAAGCGGGGCAATCGCTCGTGGTTATCGGCGGCGGTTCAGTCGGACTTAGCGCGGTCCTCGGCGGCCGGCTCGCAGGCTGTTCGCCTATCATTCTCATTGAACCGCAGCAGGATCGGCGGACGATCGCATCCGACATTGGTGCCGATCACGTCATCGACCCAGGCGCGGGCGACATCGTCGGGGCCGTGCGTGCGCTCCTGCCCGCAGGAGTCGATCTGGTGGTCGACACGAGCGGCCACATCCCGTCGGTCACCGCATCGCTGGGAATGCTGGCGAACAAGGGAAAGCTCGGGCTGGTCGGATTACCGGGCGCCTTTGATGCCGCCTTGCCGGTCCCCGTCATCCAGTGGATCACATCGGGCGGAACGGTGCGCGGGATCGTCGAGGGCGATAGTGACCCGGACCAATTCCTGCCTGAGTTGATTGAGCACCATCGTGCCGGGCGTTTGCCGTTCGACCGGTTCGTTCGCACCTATCCGTTCGCCGCGATCAATGAGGCCATCGCCGACGCGCATTCGGGGAAGGCGATCAAGGTCGTGCTCACTTTCTAACCGTTTTTGCCGCGCGCTTGGGTGTCGACTCGGCGATCACATCACACCTGCAAGCCGACCAAGGAGCAAGTTTCCCATGATCACGGTCGATGACTTCGGCTTTCACCCGTGCGATCCGACCGATCGCAGCTGGACTGAAACCCTGTTCGTGATTTTTTCGGTTCCTGAAGCCGGGATTAGCGGCAACCTCTACACACTGGCCCGACCCAATCTCGGCATCTGTCACAGCTCGATCGAAATCCACAAGGGAATGTGTTTTCATCCGTGGCAAATCCATCACAACGATGCTCAGATGCATCTGGTCTGTCCCGACAAATTCGATGATTTCACGCTCGAGAACGGGCTGTCGTTCAAGGCGCATAATGCGCGCGACAGTGAATTCTCTTACAATTCGCTGGATGGCAAATGCCAGTTGAAATTGTCGTTTGAGGCGGTATGCGACCCGTTCGATCCGCACGATCCCGACCAGGTCCCGTCGCTCGGTAAGGGCACAGTCGCCGGCTATGACGGCTGGAACAACGGTCACATGGAAAGCAAAGGCCGCATCCGCGGATCGCTGACCCTCCGCGGCAAGACGTATGCGGTCGACTGTGTCGACGGAATGGACAAGAGCTGGGGCCCGCGGCGCGATTGGGGCAATAAGGGTGCGACCTGGGTCCAGATCGACCTCGGCGAGGGACTCAGTGCATTTCTTGTCCTTGGACTGTCGTTCGAGAACAAGGAGGTCCGGTACGGCCCGTTCAACTATGGCTTCCTCGCGATCGGGGGCGAGCGGGTGCCGATCGTCTCGGCCTCTATGACGGCGCAGAGATCGGACATGCTGGTAACGCGTGCAGATGTGAGATTCGAGGACGATCAGGGCAATGAGTACCACGCCCGAGGAACGACGATCGCCGCTGGACCCTGGTATAATTTCAATCCTTCGAGCGCTGCGTTCCAGACGCTCATGCGCTGGGAATCGGGGACACGCGTCGGTTATAGTCACATCGCCGACTTTGCCGGGCTGAGCTATCTGTCCGAAGGCATGTCCGACAATTTCGCCAACGAACTGGACCAGTGAGCATGATCGGAGCAACGAGGGCCGGAGTTGCGGATGTTCGGCGGCAACCGGACAATGCGTTAATCGACGCGATCCGCGAGAAATTCCCGGTCGAGCGCGAAATCGACAAGATCCTGACGCGAAAAATGCATCGGCGCGCCGGTCTGTCGTTTCAGCTACCAAGCCTACACGATCTCGTCACCGCTACGACGGTATTGATCAGTGCGCGCGCCGGATATCCGGTTACGCTCGAGCGCGCCCGCTGGCTATCGGGCGGCGCGTCCAAGCTGCAGGTGGCGTTCGACCTTCGCTGGCGCGGTCCCGAAGGCGGCTCCGATGCGGTCGTGCTGACACCGATGGTGATGCGGATGGAGACCGCCGCATCGGTCACCGAGTCGAGCCGGCGTCGCGAATTCGAAGTGCTGCAGCTGGTCGATGGGATCATTCCCGCACCCCAAACCTATTGGGTAGATGCCGATGCCGAGTTCCTGCCTTATCCTGGGCTAATCTATGGGTTTGCCAGCGGCGTCGCCAAGCCGTCGGGCGATTCCGCCAAGGTCACCGGGCTGGGCCAGAATTATGGTCCCGAGTTGCGGGCGAAGCTCGTTCCACAGTTTGTGGAGATGCTCGCGACACTGCATCAGATTCACTCAAGCCAGTTCGCGGCACTGCCCAGCTTCGACGTTCCCGAAGTCGGGAGCAACGCGTCGATCATAAAGCAGGTCAACAACGCGCGCCGCATCTGGGAAGAGGACCGGATCGAGGAAGAGCCAGTGATGGAACTGGTTTATCACTGGCTGGTGGCGAATGCCCCGCCGCTCGACCATGTGTCGGTCGTCCACGGGGATTATCGAAGCGGCAATTTCCTATTCGACGAGACAAGCGGGGTGATTACTGCCTGGCTCGATTGGGAAGGTGCGGTACTTGGAGATCGCCATCAGGACCTGACCTATGTCACCATGCCGATCTTTCGACACATTGCGGAGGACGGCCAGACGATCTTGATGTCGGGCATGGGAACCGCTGATGAGCTGTTCGCACGCTATGCAGCGGCATCGCGTCTGGGAGTGTGCCCCGAACGCTTGCGCTATTTTGGGATCTTCAACCGTTATCTGGTCACCGTCCTCCTGCTCGCCGCGTCTGCGCGCGCCGCGCAAGTCGCGGGGACTCACCAGGACGTGTTGCTCAACCATGTTGCCGGGCTGGGCTATATCGCGCTCGACGACCTGCTCGACAACTTCCGGAAGGCCGTCGCATGATCCAGTCCTTCGAAACCCAGCTCCAAGTGTCGCTCCGTGCGCTCGGCGAGATTGTCGCCCCGGCCCTCGCGGGCGCGGACAAGCATGTGATCGAACAGCTGCACTTAGTGATGGCGGCGCTGGGATTTATGCAGGCGCGGCTGCGGTCGGAAGTTGGCTTCCAGCAGGCGGAATTAGAGGCGTATCTTGCGCTTGCTGAGGAGGTCGCCGCCAATTTCAGGAAGCATCGCGCGAGCGACTGCGCAAAGTTGATAGAAGCGGTGTCCGCGGGCCGCGTGGTGCTGGCGAGCGCCACATCGCAAGTCGGCGATTATCAGCATTCGACGCGTCACCTGCGCCAGCTCGTAGCGGCACTGGCCAGCGACTCGTCGAGCGAGGCGGAAGCCGCTGATTATCAAGTAATTGTGCTTGCGCGCAGTGGTGCCATGATCGGTGATGCTCGGCTGTGGTGTCTGCCGCTCGGCTTCGAGCTCGACCCCACCGCGCTGCCGCGCCGCGACTGGCTGCCAGTGGCGTAATTTCTACGGGACGACAGGAGCGAAGTTGGACGCTTTCGGGGGGCTGAGAGCGTGTTCATCTGTGACGCGAATATCGCACGCGGCAATTGCTGAGCGTCGGCTTCGAGATTGGCGAGCGAAAACCAGTATTCTGTAAAGATATATTTGCCATGTGGCATCGATACTGCAAAAAGGCACGGCACTTTTAAAATAGAATATTCCATCGATCGCTCGGGCGAATGCGCTGATAGCAATGAAAAACGTCCCCTTTGACGTATTATTTACTCGATACATATTTATTTGAGAGATACTCTCACACTATTTAGTTCTTTTATAGGCTATGAAGGTTTTTTTCGAATAGTGTCTTATCAGTACATCGGTACGCGGATCTTATTATATAGATGATTGAAGTTTTTATTCCAGTCAACGTTCATGTTCATAATGAACGTCTGTTATATATTATATGCTAGCTTATATTAATCTCGGTCCGGATACCCGGGCGGTAATAATTATTTTTTGAGTTAACAGTCCTATTGACTTGATCAACGCCACTGTTAAACACTCAGGGTGCAAGTCGAAGCGGGCGTAGCTCAGCATTCGGCAAATCCATCGCCACTTGTGAAAGTTGGGGATGGGAAAAGGGGGGTGATGATGACAAGAGCTCAAATCGGTGCTGCTTCGCTGGCGAGTTTGATCGCTATGATACAGTCTGGCACTGTGTTCGCGCAGGATGCGCCGGTGAACCCGCCTGTTGAGGCCAAATCACCGGCATCTGGAGACATTGTCGTTACGGCGCAGCGTCGTGCGGGTACTCTGGCACGAACTCCAGTTGCGATGACGGTGCTGGCTGGCGACATGCTGGCGCGGCAGGCGATCGTCACTGATTCGGACCTGCAGATCGCATCGCCTGGTCTGACCGTCCGCGCAGGTCAGAACTCAAACCAACTCAATTATGCTTTGCGCGGCCAGTCACTGGATGCGTTTAGCGACACTCGCCCAGGTGTCCTGCCCTACTTCAACGAAATTCAGCTGGACGGCGTAGGCGGGGGCTCTTCCGCATTCTACGACCTGCAGTCCGTGCAGGTCCTGAAGGGTCCCCAGGGAACATTGTTCGGGCGCAATTCTACCGGCGGTGCGGTACTGTTTACCTCGGTTCGTCCTTCTGACGCATTTGGTGGCTATGTTAGCGGTCGATTGGGTAATTACAATTCACGCCAGATTGAAGGCGCGATCAACGTCCCCATCATGGCCGACAAGGTTATGGCGCGGGTGGCTGGCTTTTATGAAAAGCGCGACGGCTATCAAGAAAATCGATTTCAGAACAACCGAGCGGGCAATGTCGATCGCTATGGGTTGCGCGGTAGCCTGACGGTCAACGTTACCAACCAGATCAAGAACGAACTGGTGGTTGATTACCTGCATTCGGATGGCAATAGCCTTAGTGGGTTAATCAATAGCCTAGATCCGTCAGGGGCGGTTCCTTTAATTTTGCTGACTAATTTTGGGAATCAGCCGCAATATAATTTCCTGATCAATGCCTTCACCGGCGGTGCAGCGGGATGCAATTCCACGACCAATAACTGCGCCGCGGCTTTCGCCGCCGCCAATCCCAAGCTTGATCCAGGTGGCGTTGCCTCGTACCTAAATACGCAGAACGCGCGTGGCCCGTACGTGATCGAGACAGACGGCGAAAACAAATATAAGGGGCGTAACCTTATTATTTCGAATATCACAACGTTCGAACTTACGCCCGACACCAAGCTCCGCAACATATTTGGCTATACAAACATTGAAGCCAACAGCACGGGCGACATTGACGGTACAGCCTTCGGTATCGATAGCAACGGACCGAATGGCGGAAAAAACGACACAACGAAGCAATATTCCGAAGAGTTGCAGCTGGGCGGAAAGGCATTCGCCGGAAAACTAAATTATGTTATTGGCGGATTCTATTCGCACGAGACAAATGTCGATTTGACAACTAGCTTGCTACTCCAATTTCCGCCGCTAACCTCAACGACCCGTTACCACAAACTTACTACACGGGACATGTACGCGGGTTACGGGCAGGGGACCTTTGATTTAAGCAATGCCACCGGAATACAGGGCCTGAGTGCCACGCTCGGCGCACGTTTTACGCACGAGAAGATCAAATTTGACGTCCTGCCAGATGATACGGCTTACCAGGCACCGCCGGCCCGGCAGGCGATCTTTAACTTCAACCAGCAGAAATCCTACAGCAACGTCAGTTGGACACTGGGGCTTGAAGAGCAGGTGAACTCCAACCTTATGATCTATGTGGCATCTCGCCGCAGCTACAAGAATGGCGGCTACAACGGGATCCAGGATCCCGTCCCGGGCCCGGGCTCGACGGGTGGCGATGGCTATGGCCAAGAAACGCTGACAGACGCAGAGGTCGGTCTGAAGTATCACGGTCGCGTGGGCGATATGCCGACTCAATTCAACCTTGCCGTCTATCAAAACTGGATCATGCAAGGGCAGCGCGTTGCTTACGTTCTGCTCGGGTCGACTCCGGCTGCCGTCACAGTTAACGTGCCGAAGTCAAAAGTTTCCGGTTTCGAGCTGGATGGGACGATCCGCCCTGCAAAGTGGCTTTCGATAGGCGGTTCGCTGAATTATACCAATGCACAGTTCACCGATGGGCGGGTGTCGATCAACGGCAATCCGGTGCTGTTCGCAACCTATCCTGATACGCCTAAATGGTCAGGCAGTGTTTTCGCTGAATTGCAGGCGCCGATCCATGCCTCAGTCACGGCTAGCCTCCGGGGTGATCTTTATTCGCAGTCCTCATTTTACTTCTCATCGACTGCGAACAACAATACTGGCGCCAAAATCAATGGTTATAGTCTTGCTAATTTCCGACTTGGAATAGAGGACAGCAACGCCGGATGGTCGCTCGCTGCAAATCTCAAGAACGCCTTCAATCGCGTCTACTATGTAGGTGGAATAGCTACTGGAGAGTTGTTCCAGTTTAACACCGTGGTGCCCGGTGCACCCCGGACGTTTTTAATAGAGGCGCGCTTTAAATTTTGAGTTGCCTAAAAGCAACGGGCTGATCGGTGAAGAACGTCGATGCTGGGTGACCAAGTGGCCGCCCAGCAGGAGCGGACGCGTTGCCTATGTCATCATTAGTTT
The DNA here is from genome assembly GCF_014636175.1 of Sphingomonas psychrolutea. Taxonomy (GTDB): domain Bacteria; phylum Pseudomonadota; class Alphaproteobacteria; order Sphingomonadales; family Sphingomonadaceae; genus Sphingomonas; species Sphingomonas psychrolutea. The sequence continues at coordinate 27,337 of NZ_BMDW01000013.1, forward strand.
AGAGTTTTAAGGTTTGTTTCTCGATCGAGGACTATCATGGCACTCAAACTCATCAATGCCGGTCCCAGCCCGTTCGGTCGGAAGGTCGCCATTGCGCTTCTGGAAAAAGGGCTCGAATTCGACGTACAAATGGACGCGCCCTGGGCGGTGGGGTCGGTTACGCCGCATCATAATCCGCTGGAGCAATTACCCATCCTGATTGCTGGCGACGAGACGCTGTTCGACTCGAGCTATATCCTCGAGTGGATCGAGGCGCGTAATCCCGCCCCGCCCCTGATACCAGCCGATCCCGACGCCCGGCTGGCGACGCGCAAGCGCCAGATGCTCGGCGAGCGGCTGATGGAAATTGCTCAGGTATTGATCATGGAAATGCACCGCCTCAAGCCGAGCCCCGACTGGATCGACCGGCAAACGCGCAAGATCAACGGGGGGCTTGCCGCGCTTGACCAGCTTTATGGGCAGCGCGGGATAAGCGGCGAGGCAATCGACCTCGGCGACATCGCCGTGGCCACAACGCTTTTGGTCTTCGAACATGCGGTGACGGCGGGATACAGCCCCGACATTGACGCACTTCTCTGGCGTGGGCGATTTGTCGCGTTGACCAAGTTCGTCGAAAGCGTCGAGCATCGCCCCTCTTTCGTCGCCACCCGGCCACAGGCGATGGCGCTCGATCTCGCGGCAACGGTGGGCTGAACAAACGACTGGGAACAGGGCGGCCCGCGGGCACCTAACTAGGAGAAGATGATGTCTACCAAACTTCGTTATGGCGCTTTCTGCGGCCCGCACCATGCGCTCAACGAAAATCCGACGCTGTGTCTGCAGCGCGACCTCGAACTTGCCCAGCATCTCGAATATCTCGGCTTCGACGAGCTGTGGTACGGCGAGCATCATTCCGCTGGGTGGGAGTTGATCGCAAGTCCCGAAGTGATGATCGCCGCCGCAGCCGAGCGGACCACCCGGATCAAATTGGGCTCGGCGGTAAGCTCGGTCCCATATCACCATCCGCTGATGCTAGCCGAACGGTTCAGCCAGCTCGATCACATGACGCGGGGCCGAGTGATGCTCGGGATGGGGCCGGGGTCGCTTGCTTCCGACGCCAAGATGATGGGCATCGAAGTCTCGAAGCAGCGCGACATGATGGACGAGGCGATCGACGTGATCGTCCGTCTGATGCGAGGTGAGACCGTGACTGCGAAGACAGACTGGTTCACGCTCGACAATGCCCGCATCCAGATGACGCCCTACTCGCGTCCTTCTATCGACATGATCGCGGCGAGCACCATATCGCCGACGGGGGCCCGGGCCAGCGGCCGCAACGGCATCGGGATGCTGTCGTTTGGCGCAACCTCGAGCGGGGCGTTCGACGCGCTTGCCGCCAACTGGGGTATTTGCGAGGACATTGCGCGCGATCACGGCAAGACTGTCGACCGCGCGAACTGGCGGCTGGTCGCGCCAATGCATATTGCCGAAACGCGTGAACAGGCGCGCGCCGAGGTCAAGCATGGCATCGAGGGCTGGGCCGACTATCTGCGCAATGTCGCCGCATTACCAATCGTCCCGGGCGGCGGCGACGTCATTGATGCACTTCTCGATTCGAGCATGGCAGTGATCGGTACTCCCGATGACGCCGTTGCGCAGATTGAGCGGCTCACGGCCCAGTCGGGCGGGTTCGGCACGCTGATCCTGTTCGCACACAATTGGGCCGACTGGCCGCAGACCAAGCGCAGCTACGAAATGTTTGCGCGCTATGTGATGCCCAAGGTCGACACGCTGCCCGACAATCGCGCTATCTCCGAGGACGAATGCCGGACCGCCAGACCCGAGCTGGCCGGCCAGATCGGTGCGGCGATCCAGGCGCGCATCCAGCGCCACGTCGATGAGAAGGGCGCCAAGAATATCGCTCCGCAGCTGATCGATGCTCTCCCCGAGAAGCAGTCCTAGGTGCGTCCGCGAGAGGATTGACGGCAGTGGGCGACGCACATTCTGGTGATTGGCTGGACGAGGCAACTGCGGTTGCCAACGTGCCGACGCTTGCCTGCATGCTCGTCCAGCTGACTGGCGATACAGAATGGATCCACGGTCGTTTCGTGCCCAGCCGAACACGCGGGCTGGAAGATAATGACGATGGCGGGCTGTCGTCCGAGGTCCAGGCCGAAGTGCGGGCGGCGGCCGCGGTCGAACTTCGCAAATGGTTCGCCGGATCGCCCCCGGCGCTTCCCGAGCCGCCGGGAGCGCTGGTGCGCGAGATGATGAGTGTGTCGCTCGGCGAGGACATCCCAGCCGACTACATCCCGATGATCCGGCACGAACTTGGCCTTGTCACCGAAGCGGCCGGGAAGGGGCCGGCCGCCGTCCCGCCAGGTTTCACCGCGCTGATCATCGGGGCGGGCATTTCCGGTCTGTGCGCCGCGATTCAACTGGCGAAAGCGGGCATCCCATATACCATCGTCGAGCGCAGTCATGAGCTTGGCGGAGTGTGGTTCGAGAACCGCTACCCCGGTGCGGCGTGCGATGTCCCGAGTCATCTCTATTCCTTTTCGTTCGCGCCCTATCGCTGGTCACGCTTCTTCGCTGGCAGCCGCGAAATCCACGCCTATCTCAGCGACGTTGCCGACCGGTTCGCGGTGCGCGATCAGATCCGCTTCGGGCTTGAGGTGATCGAAGCACGCTGGGACGAAGGTCGTTCCATGTGGGACGCCGACGTCCGCCGCGACGATGGCTCGATCGAGACGCTGAGCGCGAGTATGATGGTCAGCGGGGTCGGTGCGTTCAACAAGCCGCGGCTGCCCGATGTCCCCGGGCTCGATACATTCGAGGGCGTCAGCGTCCACACCGCGCGCTATCCCGATGCTGGGCTAGACCTCGTCGGCAAGTCGGTCGTGCTGGTTGGCAACGGCGCCAGCGCGATGCAGGTCGCCCCGGCAATCGCGGATCAGGTCGCCGCGCTGACTGTCGTCCAGCGCACCCCGCAATGGGTCGCGCCCTTCCCCAAGTTCGGCGAGGCGATCTCCGCGCCCTTGCGGCGACTGCTAGATGAGGTGCCGCTCTACCGCCGCTGGTATCGGTTGCGGCTCAGTTGGGCGTTCAACGACAAGCTCTATGACGCGCTGACGCGTGATCCCGAGTGGAACGGCGGCGGCAAGTCGATCAACAGGATCAACGACGCGCACCGCCTGGGGCTGACGGCTTATATGGAGGAGGAGCTCGGTGAAGCGCGGCACTTGCTGCCCAAAGTGCTCCCCGACTATCCGCCGTTCGGCAAGCGGATGCTCCTCGACAATGGCTGGTTCCGCACACTGGCACGGCCCAACGTGACTCATGTCGCGGGCGCGGTCGTTCGCGCCACGCCGACCGGCGTGGTCACCGAAGATGGCATCGAGCATCCCGCCGACGTGATTATTTGGGCGACCGGGTTCGACGTGGTGAACTTGCTCGCGCCCATGCGCGTGCGCGGACTTGGCGGGGTTGAGCTTCATACCGAATGGGACGGCGACGATGCGCGCGCTTATCTCGGCACGGTCATCCCGGGCTTCCCCAATTTCTTCTGCCTCTACGGCCCCAACACCCAGTTCGGTCATGGTGGCAGCCTAATTTCGGTGCTTGAGCGGCAAATGCACTATGTCATGTCGCTTCTCGGCCAGATGTTCGCGCGCGGGGTGGCGACGGTCGACGTTCGCCGTGACGTCTACGAAAACTATAACCGCGCGGTCGACGATACCCATGCGCACCTCGTCTGGTCGGCTCCCGGGGTCGATGGCTATTACCGCAACTCCAAGGGGCGGATCGTCGTCAACAATCCGTTCCGCATTCTTGAAGTGTGGCAACGGACCGAGACCGCGAGTCTCGACGACTATCGCCTCGACGGCCAGACATCTGCGGCGGTGCCGGCATGAGCGCGGCAGTCCTCATTGAGCGCAGCGGCGCCATATTGGTCATCACGCTGAGTCGCCCCGAACGGCGCAATGCGGTCGACTATGCGATGTCCGAAGCGGTCGCAGCAGGGCTCGACCTGCTCGATGCCGACGCGCAGCTGCGCGTCGGGATCATTACCGGGGCGGGTGGGAGCTTTTGCTCAGGCATGGACCTGAAAGCATTTGTTGCGGGCAGCCGTCCCGAGGTTATGGGCCGCGGCTTTGGCGGGCTGACCGAGGCCCCTCCGGCCAAGCCGCTGATCGCCGCCGTCGAGGGCTATGCGCTCGCTGGCGGATGCGAGATGGCGCTTGCCTGCGACCTGATTGTCGCCGCCGATGACGCCAGTTTTGGGCTTCCAGAGGTCACGCGCGGGCTGGTTGCGGGATCGGGCGGACTGACCCGGTTGGTGCGACGGATTCCGCCTGCGCTGGCGATGGAATTCGCCCTGACCGGTCGCCACTTGGGGGCGCTCGAGGCATATCGTCTCGGGCTCGTCAACCGTCTCACCGTACCAGGCGAGGCATTGGCCGAGGCGCATGCGCTAGCCGCCGAGATTGCCGCCAACGCCCCGCTGGCGACAATGGCGAGCAAACGTATCATGGTGGAAAGCGCCGACTGGACCGCCGCCGAGCAATGGGACCGCCAGCGCCCGCTGGTCGACGCGGTGCTTGCAACCCACGATGCGCAGGAAGGCGCCCGCGCCTTCGCCGAGAAGCGCCTGCCCGTGTGGAGGGGCGAATGACCAGCGACGACCTAAATTCCATCGCGGTCATCGGCGGCGGTACAATGGGAGTCGGCATCGCCTATGTCGCGGCGTTGGCGGGCATGCCGGTCGCGGTGGTCGAACCGGACAATGGCCGCGCCGAGGGGATGCGGCGCACGATCCGAGACACGGTCGCATCGGCCATCGGGCGCGGCAAGTTGGACCAGGCCGGCGGAGATGCACTGGCCCGGCGGATTACGCATGTCGCTGCGGTCGAAGATCTTGCCGCAGAGCTGTCATTGATCATTGAATCGATCCCCGAGCGCGTCGATCTCAAGCTCGACGTGCTCGCGCGGTGCGCCGCGCGCCGCCCGCGCCTGCTGGCCTCCAACACCAGCGCATTGTCAATCGACCGGCTGTCGCAAGCAGTCTCCGATCCAGGCACTTTCCTGGGAATGCACTTCTTCAACCCCGTCTGGTCGATCAAGCTGGTCGAGCTGGTGCGCGGGGCGGCGACGTCGGAGGCGACCCTCGCTACCGCCCGCGTCTTCGTCGCCGCGCTCGGCAAGGAGTCGCTGACGGTCCGCGACGTCCCGGGCTTCGCGACCAGCCGCCTCGACCTCATCGCTTCGCTCGAAGCGATGCGTATGCTCGAAAGCGGCGTTGCCAGCGCGGCTGATATCGATCGCGCGTCGGTCCTCGCCTACCGCCACCCGGTCGGCCCCCTGCGGCTCAGCGACATCGTCGGCCTCGACGTCCGGCTCGATATCGCGCGCACGCTCGAAGCCGTACACGGCGAGCGGTTCAGGCCGCCGCAATTGCTGATCGACATGGTCGCCGAGGGCAAACTCGGCGTCAAATCGGGCCACGGCTTCTTCGCCTGGCCCGATCCCTCGCGAAAGGAAGCCTGATGGCTGACCAGTCCCTGTTCTACAATAATCTGGTCGATACCGCCGACCATCATGCCGATTTGCGCGCTTCCGTCGGCAAGCTAGTCGGCAAATATGGCCGGAAATATTTTCAGGACGTCGTGACGAACGGTACTCAGCCCGACGAATTGTGGGCCGAACTCGGCAGCGCTGGTTTCCTTGGGGTCCACATCCCCGAAGCCTATGGTGGCAGCGGTGGCGGGCTCGCGGAGCTCAACATTGTCATCGAGGAATGTGCCGCGCAGGGCTGCCCGATGCTGAGCCTCGTGATCGCGTCGATTTGCGCGCCGATTATCGCGGCGTACGGATCGACCGAGCTGAAGGACAAATGGCTCCCCGGAATCGCTACCGGCAAGCTCAAGATGGCCTTCGCGATTACCGAACCGGATGCTGGATCCAATACCCACAATGTTACGACGAGCGCGCGCAAGGTCGATGGCGGCTGGTCAATTCACGGGGCGAAATACTGGACCTCCGGGATCGATGAATCCGACGCCGTGATGGTCGTTGCCAAGGATCCCGAGATGGAGACCGGAAACGGCCGCTCGGCGCTGTCGCTGTTCGTCATGCCGGCCGATGCACCCGGGATCAGCTACACGCGGATCGATGCGGCGGTGAAAACGCCCGAACGGCAATTCTCTGTGTTCTTTGACGACGTCCGCCTGCCGGAAGAAGCGCTAGTCGGCGAGCGCGGCGTGGGGCTCCGGCAGCTCTTCGTCGGGCTCAATCCCGAGCGCGTCTCGGCGGCCGCAATCAACAATGGCATTTCGCGTTTCGCCATTGCGCAGGCGGCGCGCTACGCCAACGAGCGGTCGGTTTGGGAAACCCCGATCGGCGCGCATCAGGGCGTCGCCCATCCGCTCGCCGAAAGCTATATCGGGGTCCAGTCGGCGCGGCTACTGGCGGCGCGGGCGGCGCAGCTGTTCGATCAGGGCGAGGATGCCGGTGAGGCCGCCAACATGGCCAAGTTCCTGGCTGCCGAGACATCGCTGAAAGCGCTCGACCAAGCGATTCAGGTCCATGGCGGCAACGGTCTTAGTCACGAATATGGCCTCGCCGACCTGTGGTTCATCGCCCGCCTCCACAAGACCGCGCCGGTCAGTCGCGAAATGATCCTGAACTATATCGCGCAGCACGGCCTCGGGCTCCCCAAGAGCTATTGATGGAAGCAGACATCACTTTGCTCGACGTCCTGCGAGAACACGCCGCGCGCACGCCCGGCAAACCGTGCCTGTCATTCGGCGAGGAGACGATCGGCTTTGCTGGCCTTGACGTATGGAGCGATCGGATCGCGACGTTTCTGGAGCAGCGCGGCGTCGGGCCGGGCGACCGGGTAGCGATCCTGTCGCACAACGCGCCGCTCTTCTATGCGCTGCTGTTCGCCTGCGCCAAGATTTCCGCGATCATGGTGCCGCTGAACTGGCGACTCTCGGCGCGTGAGATTGCCGCGATCATCGCCGATGGAGAGCCTAGCGTCGTGCTCGCATCGGACGTGCTAAGCCATCTTCTGCCGGTAAGCAGCGAGCCGCCAGTGCCGCTCAATCTGCTCGACGCACTGCCCGATGTCCCGGCCCGGAGCGGGTCGCCCGATCCCGATGCTGCTGCCATCATCCTCTACACATCGGGCACGACCGGCGAGCCCAAGGGTGCCATGCTTAGCCACCGCGCGCTCGGCTATGCGGCGCGCATCGCGCCCTACGCGTGGAATTTCGACGGGGCGTCCGTCAATCTGGTAGGTATGCCGTTGTTCCATATTGGCGGCATCGGTTATGGGATGATGGCACTGACCCAGGGCGGGCATACGGTGCTGACGCGCGAGGCGGACCCGGCGCTGATCCTGGCGACAATCGACCGCTGGCAGGTTACACACGCGTTTTTCGTGCCTACCGTGATTCAGCGACTGGTCGAACTAGTCGAGGCGGGAGCGCCGCCACCACGCAGCCTGAATCTGCTTGTTTATGGTGCTGCGCCGATCGGCGAAACCCTGCTGCGCCGCGCGATCGCCGTGTTGGGCTGCGGCTTCAGTCATGCTTACGGCATGACTGAAAGCGCGGGGACGATCGTCTCGTTACCCGCGAGCGACCATGATCCCGACGGCCCTAATGCGGATCGACTGCGATCATGCGGGCGGGCGTTCCCGTGGGTCGAGATCGCGCTGGTCGATCCCACCAGCGGTGCGGCGGTCCCCACGGGTGAAATCGGCGAAATCCGCATCCGCTCGGCGATGCTGATGAGCGGCTATTGGCGCAAACCCGCCGAGACCGCTGCAGTGATTGACCGAGAGGGCTGGTTCCACAGCGGTGACGCGGCAACGCGTGACGCCGACGGCTGCCTATTCATCCGCGACCGCTACAAGGACATGATCGTGTCAGGTGGCGAGAATATTTACCCGGCCGAAATCGAGCATGTTCTTCAGGCGCATCCGGCGGTGGCCGACGTGGTGGTGATTGGTGTGCCCCATTCGACCTGGGGCGAGACTCCGCGGGCCTGTGTCGTCGGAGCGCCAGGCGAACCGGCTGACGAGGCAGCCCTGATCGCCTTTGCGCGCGAGCGGCTGGCGCGCTACAAATGCCCGAGCTCGGTGCGTTTCATGGACGCCTTCCCGCGCAACGCCTCGGGTAAGGTGCTGAAGTACGAACTTCGTGCGCAAGCGGTGGCGGAAGAGGGCTTATGATTGGCGAACTTGCCCCACAGGCAGCGCTGCTGCGGGGGTTCGCGATCGATTTCCTCACTTCGCACGACGGAGCCGAGGTCGGGCGGATCATGGACCCGGCCTATCGCTTGTTGATCGGCGGTTTCCTGCTCGACGGTCGCGACGACAGCTATTTTCCGGCCACCGCCGCGCAGCTTGCCCAGTTCCCAGGCCTATGTGTCACCGTCCACGACGCCATCATCGGCACCGACCATGTCGCGATGCGCTTCACCGAGCATGGCGCCTCCGTCCGCGACGAGGGGCGGGTCGCAGCGTGGAGCGGAGTGACCTTGTTTCGCATTGCTGACGGGCGCCTTGCCGAAGGCTGGGCGGAAGAGGATTATTTCGCGCGCAAACGGCAGCTGAAGTCGGGCCATTGCGACCCAATCCGCGTTCCCGGCGCGGCACCGTGGGACCAGCCTGCCTTAGCGTCGGACGCCCACGTCGAAGCCGCCGTCCGCAACTGGCTCGCTCGCCCCTCATTCATTTTCGACCCGGTCGTCGACGAAATCGTCATTGGTGGTCCTGGCTTCGCGGCGTTGCTGGATCCAAGCGAAGTTAAGATCAACGCGCTGTTTACCGCCGGCCCGCGCGCCGCCTTCCACCTCGATCTCGTCGGCACCTATTGCGGCGGCTTTGACGATCTCGACAAGGCGACTGTCGGCCAAGCGGTCAGGCTGCGGCTCGCGGGAATGGTCGACATTGAGAACGGCGCGATCGTTCGCGCGCAGATATCCGGCGATCGGCTCGGCCTTCACCGCAGCCTGCTGAAACGAGGATAGCCATGGCCAAGGTCATCATCACCTGCGCGGTCACCGGGGGCGCCCATACTCCGACGATGTCCGACGCGCTGCCGATCACCCCACACCAGATTGCCGGCGATGCCATTGCCGCCGCAGAGGCCGGCGCAGCGATCCTCCACCTCCACGCGCGCGACCCCGTCGACGGCAAGCCGACCGGCGACCCCGAGGTCTATGCGCAGTTCCTCGGCGTAATCCGCCAGCGGACTGATGCAGTCATCAATATTACCACCGGCGGATCGGCGACGATGCCGATGGCCGATCGGCTTGCCGCCGCGACGCGCTTCAAGCCCGAGATGGCGTCACTCAACATGGGCTCGATCAATTTTGCCTTCTTCCCCGCCGCCCGCCGCATCACGCAGTGGAAGCACGCTTGGGAAGAGTCCTATGTTACCGGCTCGGACGATTTTATCTTTAAGAACACGTTCCGCGATATCGCCCATATCCTCGACACGCTGGGGGAGCGCGGGACGCGGTTCGAGCATGAATGCTATGACGTCGGCCACCTCTACAATCTCGCCCATTTCGTCGATCGCGGGATGATCAAGACCCCCTTTTTCCTCCAGTTTATTTTCGGCATCCTCGGCGGGATCGGTCCCGACCTCGAAAATCTGATGTTCATGAAGTCGACAGCCGACCGCCTGTTCGGGCGCGATGCCTTCAAATGGTCGGTGCTCGCTGCCGGGCGTCACCAAATGCCGTTCCTAACTCAAGCAGCGCTGATGGGCGGGCATGTCCGCGTCGGCCTCGAGGACAGCTTGTTCATCGAGCGCGGCAAGCTGGCCATTTCGAACGCCCAGCAGGTCGAAAAGATCGTTCGCATCCTTGCTGAAATGGGCCATGAGCCCGCCACACCCGCCGAGGCGCGCGAGATGCTCGCGCTCAAGGGCGGCGACCGCGTGGAGGTCTGACGATGGCGCGCAAAATCATCGACCTGTCGGTCTTCCTCGAGAACGACGTTATTTCCGATCCGCCCGGCTACCGTCCGAAGATCGACTATATCGACCATGAAACTTCGGTCCCCGATCTGCTCGACTTCTTTCCGGGCCTCAAGACCGAAGACCTTCCAGACGGCGAGGCGTGGGCTATCGAGCGTGTCGAACTCATCACTCACAATGGCACCCACCTCGACGCGCCGTACCATTTCGCCACGACGATGGACGGCGGCCAGCGCGCGATCACGATCGACGAAGTATCGCTCGACTGGTGCTTTCAACCGGGGGTCAAGCTTGACTTCCGCCATTTCGCCGACGGCACTGTCGTGACCGCCGCCGACGTCGAGGCCGAGTTGACACGCATTGGCCATACGCTGTCGCCGCTCGAGATAGTAGTGGTCAATACCGCCGCCGGCGCGCGCTACGGCTCGGACGATTATGTCTCGGCGGGCTGCGGCATTGGTTATGAGGCGACGCGCTATCTGCTCGACCGCGGGGTCCGGCTGACCGGCACCGACGGCTGGAGCTGGGACGCGCCGTTCGTCCATACGCTGAAGGAATATCAGGCAAGCGGCGATGCGTCGCTGATCTGGGAAGGGCACAAGGCCGGGCGCGACATCGGCTATTGCCACCTCGAAAAGCTCCACAATCTGGAATCGCTTCCCGCGACCGGCTTCACCATCGCTTGCTTCCCGGTGAAGATCCGCGCGGCTTCGGCCGGCTGGACCCGCGCCGTCGCCATTTTCGACTGACAAAAGATCATCAGGAAAGAGGATTTTTACATGGACCGGCTCAAAGGCAAGATTGCGATCATCACCGGTGCGTCGCAGGGAATGGGTAGTGCCCACGCCAAGGCATTTATCGACGAAGGCGCGAAGGTCGTGCTGACTGACCTCAACGTAGCAGATGGCGACGCCCTCGCTAAGAGCCTTGGCGAGCATGCGATCTTCGTCGAGCATGACGTGTCAGACGCTGCTGGCTGGCGCCGCGTGGTCGACGCCGCAGAAGCTGCCTTCGGACCGGTCAGCGTGCTGGTCAACAACGCCGGGATTATCGGTCCGGTCTCGATGAGTGCCGATCTAGACGAAGCTGCCTATGCGAGGGTCTGCGCGATTAACCAGACCGGGGTATTCCTCGGCATGAAGGCGGTGCTTCCCGGGATGATTGCAGCGGGCAACGGGTCGATCGTCAACATCTCGTCGATATCGGGGATCGTCGCAATCGTCGGCTCGCCCAACCTCGCTTATGTCGGCAGCAAGTTCGCCGTGCGTGGGATGACCAAGCATGTCGCGGTCGAATATGGAGATCGCAATATTCGCGCGAACTCGGTCCACCCAGGCTATGTCAGGACGCCGATGATGGTCGCCGCAACCGACGAGGACGGCGGCGGCGCCGCGATGGCGATCCCCCTGCGGCGCTTTGCGGAATCTGTCGAAATCTCGAACTTGGTTGTATTTCTCGCGTCCGATGAGGCCTCGTTCATCACCGGTGCCGAACACGTTATCGACGGCGGCATGACCGCAGCCTGATTGGCTCAGGCGGCAAAGCCATGCACGATGTCGGCGGCAATGTCGGCAATGGCGCGCGCAGCCATCGGGGTCGCCGCCGTCATGCTCACGAAGCCGTGAATCATGCCGAGATAGCGTCGGGCGGTGACGTCGACCCCCGCCGCTCGGGCCGCGCGCGCAAACGCCTCACCCTCGTCGCGCAGCGGGTCATATTCTGCGGTGGACAGCGAGATTGGCGGCAGTCCAGCCAGGTCGGCGTTTGCCACCGCCACGCGTGGGTCGAGCGGATCACCGCTTTCCCCGAGATAGGCGCTCCAAAACCACTGCATGAAGGCGCGGGTCAGAATGAAACCGTTGCCAAGTCCGTGTGCCGATGCGCTGTTGCAACCGGGGTCGAGCGCCGGATAGATCAGTCCGACGTGACGCAGCGTAATCCCCTGCTTCGTCGCCCACAACGCCGTTCCGATGGCGAGATTGCCGCCCGCACTGTCGCCGCAGATCGCCAGGCGCGAGGCATCGACGCCGAGGGCTTCGGCGGTATCATGAAGCCACGCCAATGCCGCGCGACAATCTTCCAGCGCGCCGGGGAAGATGGTTTCGGGTGCCAGTCGATAGTCGACTGCGACAACGACTGTACCCGACCGCTGCGCCAGCTCGCGACAAAGCGCGTCATGGCTATCCAACGATCCGATGACGAATCCGCCGCCATGTAGGAAGAGGATCGCAGGTCGGAGGATAGTGTCGGAAAAGGGTCGATAAAGTCGCAGTGGGACTTTTCCGGTCGTGGACGGCGCGCAATGCGCCTCGATAGACGTTAGCTGGGCCGGGACACCGCCGGCTATCGCTCCGTTCAAAATCTCTCGATATGACGTCATTAATGTGTTGGGGCGGGGCGGTCGCAAGTGATTGCGGTGATCGGCGAGTAGCGCGTGAAAGCAGGGGTCGACACCGTCATGGCTGTCATCCAGGTGAGGCACGAACAGTCTCGCAAGATTGTGGAAGATTTTGACGGATACGCTCGGCGCGAAATATCGTCAACAAGAGTGTTGATAATTTAAGGTGATGCGGACATGATGCGACTCTGGGACCCGAGCGGAGACGGTATTTGAACAGCGACAGCGACGCCATCGCCGCGAACGCGGCTGCTAAGGCAAGCGGTATTGGCCGGCGCCGTTCGGCCGCGCGTCGCGATTCAAGCGCCCTTTACAAGGCGAAGCGCGACGAAATTTCCGAGGCGGCCATCCGCGTATTCAATCGCAAGGGCTTTCAGGGCGCGAGCATGACAGCGGTCGCGGAAGAGCTCGGGGTCGAGCGCGCCTCGCTCTATTATTACTTTTCCTCGAAAGAGGCGCTGTTCGACGACGTCGTCCGGACGGTGGTCGAGCGCAACCTCGATTTCGTCAAACGTATCGCAGCCAGCAGGATCAGTCCCCGCCGCAAGATCCGCGCGCTTATCGTCGCTCTGATGTCGTCCTATGGCGAGCATTATCCGCTATTCTACATTTATATCCGCGAAAACCTGAGCCACGTCAGCGACGCCCGTTCCGAGTGGTCCGCGACGATGCGCGAGATCAACCGCCAGACGACCGATGCCGTGACTGCGATCATCGAGGAGGGGTATGCCGACAAGAGCATTCGCAAGATCGGTGATGCTCGGGTCGTTGCCTACGGTATTTTCGGGCTGGTCGGCTGGACGCACCGTTGGTTTCGGCCCGCAGAGTCAGATGTCAGCGCCGAGGAAATTGGCAAGATTTATGCTGAGATGGTACTGTCCGGGATCGAACCGCCCTATTAACCAAATCTACCTTAAAATAGCTGCCTTGCCATCAAAGTGGAAGCGCAGTTAAACGTTTCCTTGTTTATAATAGCTCAACCATTTCAGGCAGAGGTAACGTGTTGTGCGAGCAGAGCGACCGTCGATCGCCGGATGTGCGCGATTGAAAAGGGTAGGGGCCAGCGCTGTTCAACGCTAATTACAATCCTCTATAATTGAGGACGAGATTGAGGTTGAGAGCGCCGTCCCAAAGGGCCTTAGCGATGTTGGGGACGCCGTTGTAGCGCAGGATATTGAGGGCGCAGCTTCGCGCTCGTGCCATGATGCCGGGATTGGTTCGGATGCGGCTTTTGTCTTCACCGCAGGAGACATCGCGGACATAGTGGTTGCGGTTTTCGATAAGGAGATGACGGTCGCGCAGGCGCTGGAGTTGGAGCGGCCCGCGCTCCAGCCGATGCTCGCACCGTTCGACGGCTTCCACGAGACGCAGCATGCGGTGACCGGAACCTGCCTGATCAGCTTCGACCGGAACCGCTACTCGGTCGCCGCCAAGGCGGTGCGTCGTGCGGTTCAGGTCCGGGCCTATGCCGATCGGATCGTCGTGCGGATGGGCGACGAGGTGATCGCCGATCATCCCCGGTTCTTCGGTCGCGATCGGACGATCTACGACCCCTGGCATTACCTGCCGGTGCTGGTGAACAAGCCCGGTGCGCTGCGGAACGGAGCGCCGTTCCAAGGCTGGGATCTTCCGCCTGCGCTCGCTCGGCTGCGCCGCAAGCTTGGCAGCGACGACGATGCCGATCGGCGCTTCGTCCGCGTTCTTGCGGCCGTCCTCAGCGATGGTCTGGATGCCGTCGAGGGCGCCGTTCGCGAAGCGCTCGACGCCGGTGCGGTCAGCGACGAGGTGGTGCTCAACATCCTGTCGCGACGCAGAGAGCCGCCCGGTGCCGCATCGATCGTCACGCCTGGGGATCTGGCGCTGATGCACCCGCCGATCGCCAACTGCGCCCGCTACGACAGCCTGCGAGGCCTCCATGCAGCGGCATGAGATGATCGACGCAATGCGCGGACTCGGGCTCAAGGGCATGGCGGGTGCGTTCGACGAGGCAGTCACCACCGGTGTTCAGCGCAAGCGCACCGCGATGGAGATCCTGAGCGATCTGTTGCGCGCCGAAGGCGCGCATCGCCACGCCGCTTCGATCCGCTACCGCATGACGGCTGCCAGGCTGCCGGTTGTGAAGGACCTGGACGCGTTCGTGTTCGAGAACACCCCGATTAACGAAGGGCTGGTGCGCTCGCTTCACGCAGGGTCGTTCCTGGCAGGGCGTCGCAACGTCGTGCTGGTCGGGGGCACCGGCACTGGCAAGACCCACCTCGCCAGCGCGATCGCCGCCAGCGTCATCCGCGCCGGTGCGCGTGGTCGCTACTTCAACACCGTCGATCTGGTGACGCAGCTCGAGGAGGAGACGCGGATCGGCAAGGCCGGCCCGCTCGCGGCCCAGCTGCGTCGCCACGAGCTCGTGGTGTTCGACGAGCTTGGCTATCTGCCGTTCGCCCGGTCGGGCGGCCAGCTGCTGTTCCACCTGATCAGCAAGCTCTACGAGCAGACCTCGGTGATCATCACCACCAACCTGACGTTCGGCGAATGGCCCAGCGTGTTCGGCGATCCAAAGATGACGACCGCGCTGCTCGATCGCATCACCCACCACTGCGACATCGTCGAAACCGGCAACGACAGCTGGCGCTTCAAAAACCGTAGCTGACGCTAAAAAGAGGATCGGTTCGCGCTGCTTGCGCCTCCGGTCGGGCTACGCCCTCCCTACGCCGCAAGCAGCGCGAACGGTGCGCCCAGCGTCGACGCCCGCCAGCGCCATAGGGGGGTCCCTTTTGGACGCCGATCGGGGGTCCCGGTTCGACGCCTATTTACACGCCGGATCGAGGAATTGCTGCCGTGGAACTACTCAACCGGCTGGTCAAACGGGATCACCGGACGCTTACGAGCCAACTTTGACGGACGGACTGTAGGCTGAGCCAGTTGCGAGTTACCCAAATGCCGAAAATCCGGCGAAAATTGTTGACGCATGATGACCGACTGGCTCCGGCCCTCAGCGAATAAGCGCGTGGTACCCTTTGGGCAAAACACTACCGCCGACACCCGTTGTTGCGAGCGGTACGCAGAAATTCAGTAGGCGGTGGGGAGTGAAATCGGGCGTCTCCGCCTCGTAGAGATCATTTTGCTATATATCGCGATCTGAAAAATTCCTGAATTTGCGCTTCACCTTAATGATCAATTCAGGCGCGAACCAACCGCGGCGTTGCCCTGAATGCCTAGTAACGGCTCGACACTACAGACTTGGTCCAGACGGTTGCGGCTGGGGCCGCAGCCTCGGGCTTGCATCAGGCCGGCAGGGCTTCGAGGATCCGCCCCGGAATCGAAGATGGAACGTGTCACCATGTGCCGAGCAGCTGGCAAACCCACATACGCAAAGCGCCGGAAAGCATATAAATGCGTCCACATTGCCAAGGTGGAGCTGCGCGAGCGCAAACACCACGATCTGCCGGCCGCTGAGAGGGCGCACGAGAGGCTCTACGACCTGTTGATGGGGTATGACTACCCGAACACCACTCTTCGTGCTCTGGTGGGACGCCTAGGGCGTCACACGAGCCTTTCAATCGGCATTGATCGTCCGGTCGTGGACCTGGCCCTGGCCGAAAGTGCTTTTTGACCTAGGATTCCTCGGCCTCGCCAAGGGTAAGCGGGATTGTCGCGCTACAATTGGCGGTTGAACGCTGTCCGCATGCCGTTGGCGAGGATCCCGATGAGCCTCTATCCTGAACTCGCGATCGTGCTGGCCACGCCCGGGTTTGACCTGCGGAATTGGGGCACGGCGTTTGTGTGGAAGTGGAACCCGGCAACGGAAAGCTTCGCCAGGCGGGTTCAGGCGACGGCTGATCGTGATCTCGTCGACCTGAATGCCCAGAGTATTACCGTGGAGGATGGCCTGGACTGGCTACGTGCGGTCCTGTGGCGGTTGCCAGCCTATGCTGGGCCTGTCCCGGTCTGGACCAAGCGTGCCATCCGCCAGCAGGGCCTGAAGGCAGCGGACTGGGGCGTTTCCCAGCGCCAGTTCGGTGGTTGGCATGTCCAGAATGCTGGCGATCCGCTGTTTCTGCCGTTTTGACAAATGGAAATCTCATAACAAACACTAGGGATGATATTCCTATCCAATACCGGGTATTCTATTATCGAGTAGGTCAAAAGAGACATAATCTCGTGTTACCTTATCATTCTTATGGGTCGAAAGAGAAAGGGGGGAAGAAATAATAAGGGATTTGGGACCTAAATTACCCGGTATTGATCAGGAATATCATCCCTAGTGTTTGGTATGAGATTTCCATTTGTCAGAAGGAACATAATGCTATGCCTAGACCGGTCCTCTACGAAATCCCCGACCTCGCCGTCGGCGAACACTTCGACCTGCACATCCCTAACAACACGCTACGCCGTCGCCTGAACCGGACCGGGCGTGCATACTTCATCAAACGCCAACCCGACCAGAGCCTGCGCGTCCTCCGTCTCGCTGACGACAACACGACCGGCAAACTCCGCTTCGCAGCACTCGCCGTCGGCGAGCACCTGACCGTGACCTCCGACCACCCCCAATACAGGTCCGCCAAACAACGTGCCCGGCGCGCTTCAACCTCGCTGCGCCGCCAGTTCGACGCCAGCCAAACCCAAGTCAGCGGCCCCATCACCATCACGCGGAGAGCCTGATGCTAACCTTCCCAGCCGAATACGGCCTGCTTGTCCCGCCCGTGGCCCAGGGCCTGCCCAAGGCAATCTTCCGACGACCGAACCACCCCCAGCCCAAGATCGACTGGGCCTTGCAGTTTTACTTCTTCCCCCGGGACGCCAGCTTTTTCGTCCACGACGAGCTCATCAAAGCCGCTGCCCTGACCCAGCTGGCCTCAACATATTCCGCCCAACTCAACCGCCACTACGTCTTCCGCCGCGAAGACGGCGGCTACCGCATTTACAGGACCTCCTGACATGACCCCCATCCCCATCCCCATCCCCATCCCCTTCAACCGCGCCGTCTTCCACAAGCTCGCCCTCGAAGCGATCGGATGATTTACCCGGTATAGTTCGCTGCCACGCGAGACTTTCGTGAAGCATGCGCCGATGACGGTGCCATGGAAACGAACCAACCCCAAGAAATCATCATCGCGTATCGTATCCCTGAGGCTTCCCGAGCCACCGGGATCGGGCGGACCACCCTCTACAAGCTGATCAGCGGGGGCGAGTTGCCGATCGTTAAAATCGGCACACGAAGCCTGATCCGTCGCATCGATCTCGAGGCCCTCCTCGACCGCAACCTCGTCGGCGCGCGCGCTTAGTCTGACCGGATTACGTCGCCAGCCGCTGCAAAGGCTATCGCCCGCGGTCAACGGAGCAGCAGTCCCGTGGTCCTCACATTACCGCGACCGGTCGCAAGGTAAGCGTTACTGCCGAGATTGATTGCGCGGCAGGCACCGCCACTGCGCGTCCGCCCGTTCGAGCCATCGACATCATGCCTTCAACATACGGGCCGATGTCCCCAGCGACCCCAGGGCTGTTCAACGCTAATTACTTTATGAGTTGGATATCGTCATCGGGCGGGGGTTTGCGGATTCCCAAGCGGCAATTTTTCTGAATCAAGGGAGCGGCACTTTGAGGAAGGCCTGCTCCGATGTCGCCGACGCTTTTATCGTTTTTTGCCGAGGTTCCCGATCCGCGTCGTGGCCAGGACAAGATGTATCCGCTTGCCCCGATCCTGCTTTTCACGGTTTTGGCGATGCTGTCGGGCGCGGTTTCCTATCGGCAGGTTCACGCATTTATAAAAACGCATCTTGATCGGCTGAACGTGGTTTTTGACCTGTCGCTGCGACGGGCTCCTGCTTATTCGTCGGTCCGGTTCATTCTGCGTGGGCTTGACGGTGCCGCCCTTGAGGTCGCGTTCCGCCGTCACGCGGCGACACTTGGCACTGGCAGGATCGACGCAGATGATGCTGCCACAAAGCCCGTCTGCGTGGCAATCGATGGCAAGACCCTGCGTGGCAGCTTCGACGCCTTCAACGATCGCAAGGCAGCGCATCTGATGAGCGCCTTTGCCCATGATGACCAGATCATCCTTGCGCATTTGGCGATTGACGAGAAAAGCAACGAAATCCCGGCGGTTCAGGATCTGATGACGACACTGGGATTGAGCGGCAAGCTGTTCACAGTGGATGCCATGCATGCCCAAAAAAACCTTCGCGGCAGCGCTGGCAATGGGCAATCATCTGGTCGCTCAGCTCAAGAAGAACCAGCGGACCCTGTTTGAAGCAGCAAGCGCCATCGCCGCCAGCAACGATCCGCAAGATACTGCCTTCACCCGTGAGCTTGTGCGTAACCGTCAAGAGGACCGCACCGTCGATGTCTTCACTGTCGGCGACGCGCTGGCCCGCACCGACTGGCACCCGCTCATCAACACCATCATTCGCGTTGCCAGGCGAACCCTTGTCTTCAACACCGCCACGGGCGAGTGGAAACCGCGAAGCGAGGTGGCCTGGTATGTCTCGTCAGCCTCCGGCCTGGCAGCCAGTGACTGGCAAAAAGTGATCCGGGGCCATTGGGGTATCGAAAACCGCAACCACTATGTCCGCGATGTCTCCTGCGGTGAAGACAAAAGCCGCATCCGAACCAATCCCGGCATCATGGCACGAGCGCGAAGCTGCGCCCTCAATATCCTGCGCCACAACGGCGTCCCCAACATCGCTAAGGCCCTTTGGGACGGCGCTCTCAACCTCAATTCTCGTCCTCAATTATAGAGGATTATAATTAGCGTTGAACAGCCCTGCCAGCGACCCGATACCCGCGGCCATGTTTAGGCGGCAACAACGACCTGATTAACGTGCGCCTTGGTCCGATATCCCGGCCCGCTCATCCACGCCACGTCCAACAGAGAGCCTTGCATTAATCTGCGAGTCTGAGGTGAAGATTCGTCCACGAAGCCCAAATCAACGGATAATATACCCCCAAATTCACCAAGCTAAATTAAATAAAGGTCGCGGAAATTCGTTGTTGTTGGTCTTGGTCTCATAGCAAAGCGCTAAAACTGCCATACGTCCCACGTAGAAACAATAATGGCGCATCGCCACGCTCGACGTCTAGTTCGCGCACCCTACCGAGAACGATTAGGTGATCGCCGGCATCGTGGACCGCCTCCAGCGTGCAGTCGACCCACGCTATCACATCGTTCAATACGGGCGATCCGAGGGTCGAGACACGAAACTCCAAGTCGGCAAATTTGTCGTCGCTCTTGGCCGCGAACCGCCGGCACAAATCCTGCTGGTGGCTGCCGAGGACATTGACGCAGAACTTGCCTGCGCGCTGGATTCTAGGCCAACTGCTCGAGCCCCGATCCGGAAAAAACGCGACCAAGGGCGGGTCGAGCGATACCGAGGTGAACGACCCCACCACCATCGCCGTCGGCTTGCCGCCGGGTTCGATCGCGGTGATGACGCATACGCCGGTCGGGTAATGGCCGAGAACGCGGCGGAACGTTGCGCCGTCGATCGGCTCTTCCAGGATCACTTGCCCGTCCATACCGGTTTCCTCTTTTCCTTGGCGGCAAGCTCGCCTTCGCGACGGTCCTGGCTCTCGGCATAGCGCTCGATCAGCTCGAAGCGTGTCGACAGTGCGAGCTCGAGCGGGTCGTTCAACCGCGCCAGCACCGCCGCTTTCGCGGCCTGGTTTGCGAGTGGTGAGGCCGCGTTGATCTTGGTGGCCCAAAGCACGGCCGCGTCGTGCAGTTCGGACATGGCGACGACCTCGTTGATGAGACCGAATTGCGCCGCGCTCGTTGCGTCGATCCGTTTGCCGGTCAGGATCATTGCCATTGCAATCCGGTACGGCAATTGGCGCACGGCCCGGTGGACTACCCCGCATTCGCCGATGATGCCGAACTTGGTCTCGGGCAGGCCAAATTCGGCAGCCTCGGTCGCGACGATGATATCGGCGCACATCGCCAGTTCGAAGCCGCCGCCGACGCAAAAGCCCTGGACTGCCGCGATCAACGGCTTCTTGAGCGTCAGAAGCGGGCCGCCAATTCCGGTCAATCCGCCGCCGAAGGCAACCCGCGACGGATTATCCTGTCTTTCCGACATGTCGGCACCGATGCAGAAGGCCTTGTCGCCAGCGGCGGACAGGATCGCACACCAGATATCTGGATCGTTATTGATCTGCGCCCAAACCTCCGCGAGCAGCCGGTCCATCTCCGGCGTGACCGCGTTCAAATGCTCGGGCCGGTTGAGTCGCACATGCGCGACCCGACCTTCGTGATGAAATTCGACTTCGGCCAAAGCTCAGCCTGCCGCCGTGGACATGGGCGTCCATTCGAGCTGAATGTTGTCGACCGCCGCGATGATGCCCGACCGGAAGGTTGGTGCCGCTCCCGCGGCAACGCAAAATTCTGGAATACGGCTCAGCCATTCCTGGAGCGTGACGATCGCTTCCATTCGCGCGAGGTGCATCCCGGCGCAGCGATGCGGACCGCCGCCGAAGGTCATATGCTGGATCTTTTTGCGGTGAATATCGAGCTCCATTGCATTCGCATTCTCGTCTTCGTCGAGGCCGTGCAGCGCGGTTGGGATGAGGATCATGTCGCCATGCTTCAGCGTGACGCCGCGATACTCCTGATCGCCGTGCACCATCCGCGCCTCGGCGATGACCGGGAAGCGGCGGAACATTTCCTCCACGCTGCGCTGTAGAACCAGGGGATCGCTGCGCAGCTCGGTGACGATCTCGGGATGCTTGGCAAGATGCAGCATCATGAAGCTTAGGAAATTGACGACCGTATCCAAGCCACCCAGCAACAGCAGCGAGATCAAGCCGATCGCACGTTCGTGACTGAGCGGCTCGCCGTTGATGTCGTTATTGATCATCACCGTGATGAGGTCCTGTCCGGACCCGCCGCGCCGCGCATTAACGATCGGCTCGACATAAGTGTCGAACCCTGCTTGCGCTGCCTCGAGCGCCGCACCCATTTCCTCGGGCGTCGCACCGGGCGGACGTGTCATATGCTCGGCCAAGCGGGTCAGCATCGCGGCGTCCGCCATCGGCAAGTCGCACAGCGCCATGAACACCTTGACCGGGAAGATGCGCGCATAGTCCGCGGAGAATTCGCAGTGCCCTTGCGCCGCTATTCCCTCAATCAGTTCGACTGCGATACAACGCACGTCATCCTCGACCCGGCGCATCTGGGCGAGGTTCAAGCCCTTGTCGAGCGTCTTGCGGTACGGGGTGTGCTCGGGCGGATCCATCCGCGTCGGGACCATCAGGTACTTTTCGCCCGCCTCTTTCGGCAGGAAGATCACTTCGCTCGAGAAGCGTGTCGGGTCGGTGTAAATTTCCCTGATAAGGTCGGCGCGTGTCGCGACCCAGTGCCCGCCAGTGAACGGCGTCCAGACCAGTTCGGGCATGTCCGGACGTTGTAACGCGCGCCATGCCTCGTGATAGCCCTGATCGATCCCGTCGGGATCGTACATGTCGATATCGCGCTCGAGATGCTCGGGAATGTGCGCCGGGCGCGGGGTGCGGTGGCGGGCGACTTGCGGATCTGGTTCGGCCATGGGAATATTCTCTCCTGGATTCGTCTAGAGCGTCGGGTCGATGACCGCCTTGATCACTTCGCCCGCCTTGACTGCGGCGAGCGCCTTGTCGGCGTCGCGGATCGCAAAACGGTGTGTAACGAGCGCGGCGAGCGGGAAGCGATCCTGCAGCCGTGCCGCCAGATGCATCGCCTGATAGTAATTCTGGGGCTTGGGAAAGCTCGCGCCGGCAACGGTCAAATTCTTCGTCGTCAAATCGCGCGGGCTGATCGGCTGCGTTCCGATCGCGCCCCACAGGCCAAGCACGATATAGCGGCCGTGATTACCGGTTAGGTCAACGCCCTCTGGGAAGGCCGGGAGATAGCCGGCCGCCTCAACCACGACGTTGGGACCGTTATGCCCGCACAGATCGTAGATCTGGCGACGACGCTCTTCGGGGGAATCAGCCAGCGACACAGTCGCCGTCGCGCCGAGTTGCCGCGCGATCTCCAGTTTCTTGTCGACGCTGTCGATGACGATAATCTCGCGTGCGCCGGCGATCGCCGCGACCAGAACGGCGGACAGGCCAACCGGGCCCGCGCCTTGCACGACCACCGTCTCATTGACGCGAACGGGCCCGCAACGATCGAACCCGCGCAGCACCGTCGGCAGCGCGCAGCCCAATGCCGCAACGGCTTCAGGGTCGGCACCTTCGGGTAGCCGGAAGAAAGCGAGGCCGCCCGGCAACCACGCATAATCGGCATAGCTGCCCCAATTGGGCTTTTCTGCGTGCTCGAAAAACTGCGAATTCTCGCACGGCGTCTCTTCGAGGACAGTGCAGGAATGGCAGCGATGGCACAGAGCAATCGGAGACCAATAGACGAGATCGCCGACCTTGACGGGTATGCCGGCATAGTCGGTCGAGACACCCGGTCCGAGCTTCTCGACGCGACCAACCCCTTCGTGGCCGAGAATGATCGGAAACGGCATCACGCCCGCCTCGCCGGTGGTAATATGCAGGTCGCTGCCGCACACGCCACCGATGACGACCCGCACCAGCGCGCCGCCAGCTTCGGGCTCCGGGATTGGAACGTCCCAGGTCTCGAGATGGTTCGGTTTGACGAGGACTGTCGCTCTACCCATGGCCATTCATGCTCTCCTATGAAGTGATGCGCGCAAGGCCGCGCCCCGGTTATCGCTGGGGTCGCAGACGCGCGGTGAGACGTTGGTCAGGCTTGCGGTTGCGCGAAACCGTGCAGGAACAACTGACATGCTTGGCGTGCGATCTCGGCGATCTCCAAATGCCCTGGGCGATACCATTCCGCTGCGGAATCGAGCATGTTGATGAGGAATTTGCGCGCAACCGTCGGATCCAGATCGGCTCGCGCGTTGCCGCTCGCGCGTGCTGCGGAGATCAGGTCGCGCCAGTAATTGTCGAACCCGGCATAGGCCGCCAGTACGCGCCGCTTGATCTCCTCCGGCAAATCCGGGAACACGCGCGACACCGCCGATGAATATTGGTCGCCGGTCAGCAGAAATTCGAGATGCGCAGTGATCGCCGCTTCTATCCGCGCGATCGGTGACGCCGCATCGCCGAGCCGCTCGACCCGTGTCATGATGAAGCGCGTGTTGCGGTGACAGCCCTCGACCAGAACTTCCTCGATCAGTTCGTCCTTCGAGGAGAAGTGGTGATAGAGGCTCGGCGCGAGCATCCCGGCTCGCTTGGCGACCTCGGACAGTTTCGTGCCCTTCAGCCCACTCGTGCGCAGCAGATCGGCCGTCGCGTCGAGAATGCGCGTGCGTGAAGTGATCTCTTCCATGATCTTGGCATTGCGCATCGGCGGTCCGAAAGAAAGAGGCCCGGCGCATTGTACTGTCAACCGGTGAAAGCGACATTTGGCATACCCCGAACGCCAGGTTCGAGAATCTCGAACACGCTGCCGGCGAGTGGCTGCTCCACCTTGGCCTGCTCGCTCAGCGCATTCGCCGCGGAGGTCAGGAACAACCGTTCCATGTTCGCGCCGCCAAAGCCGGGGCGAAGTCCCTGGCGCACCGGTAAGCGCCGCTCGTCTAGCACCTGCGCATCTGGCGAATAGCGCCGCAGCACCCAGCTTTCGTAAAACGCGATCCAGATGCCGCCCTCGACGTCTACCGCCATGCCATCGGGAAAGCCGTCATCATCGCCATATTTCAGCCAGTCGCGGCGGTTGGAGATCGAACCGTCTTCGGCCAGATCATAGGCCCAGGTAACACGGGGCAGCGAGTCGTTGAAGTACATCGTCTTGCCGTCCGGGCTGAACCCGGGGCCGTTGGCGGTAACGACGCCCCGCTCCATTGTGGCAATGCTGCCGTCCGGATCGATGCGGTAAAGCTCGCCTGTGCTGCGCTTGTCGAAGTTGCGGACGCTGTCTTCCTTGTTCTCAGACGTGGTGCTGTCCTCGAACTGGGTGACGTCGCAGCTACCTGTCCAATAGCGCCCTTTGTGATCGACTACGCCGTCATTGAGCCGCGCAATCTTCGCGTCGGGACGGGGGTCAGCGAACAACTCGAAAGCTTCGGTCGCGGGATCGACATAAGCAAGGCCATCGCGCGTCGAGGCGATGAATCCGCCCTTGGCGCGCAGGCCCAACGCGGAAATCCACATCGGCGGGACCCAGCGGCCCTTTTCCTCGCTGTCGATCTCGATCCAGTTGATGCTCGGATTTTCGACATCGACCCAGTAGAGCCGGTTGTCGCGCGCGTCGTAGAGCGTGCTTTCGCCCAGCGTGGCCTTGGCTTCCCACAGGCAGCGCCAGCCAGGTCCTTGCATCGTCATCCCGCTCTCCATCTATAGTTCCACGCGCCCGGTGCCGAACGGCCCGTCGCGTTGTTTCACGGCTTCCTTGAGTCCTTCTTCGAGCACGGTGCGGTTGAAGGCGGTCCGGCTCTCGGCGAGGTGCCCGCGCGCATCCATCTCCGCCGCCAACCGCTGCAACGTGCGTGCGCCCATCAGTTCGAGACCGATATTGACGATACGCTTGTTGGCGCTGAGCAAATCAGCATCGATCAGCGCGAGCCGGTCGGCCAACGCTTCGACTTCGGCCTCAAGCTGGTCGGCCGGGACCGATTTTAACACCAGCCCTATTGTCGAAGCATCGCGCCCGCCGATCAGGTCCCCGGTCAAAAGCAGGCGTTTGGCCCATTGCGGGCCAACCATGTAGAGCCACATATTGCTGGGCAGCGACCCTTGCGAGCGCGCCGGTGGGAAGCCGAAGCTGGCATCGTCGGCGCAGATGATCATATCGCACAGCAGAGCGAGATCGGTACCGCCGGCGAGGCAGCGACCTTGCACTTGCGCGATCACCGGTTTGTGCATGTCGAACAGTGCCATGCGCAGCCGCTGGAGTCGCTCTTGGTGCCAGGCATCGTCGTCGAACTTCGCGCGACCCCGGCGATGCTCGACTTGCAGCGCGACTGGACGGTCATAGCGTTGCAGATCGTAGCCAGAGGAGAAATCCGGACCTGCGCCGGTAAGGATGACGCAGCGGACGCGATTGTCCTCGTCTGCTTCCCACAAGGCATCGTGCAGTTCGGTCAACAATTCCTCGTTCAGGGCATTGCGCTTGTCGGGACGATTCAGCGTGATCCGCGCCCGCCCGTCGGCAAGCTCGTAGCGAATGAATGTATAGCGATCGTCGCTCACCAATTCTGCATCCTCATCCTGTCGTGCGGACGGTCTGAAGCGCCATCCGTCACGACCTTCGTCATCATCAGGCGACGGCGCGATGCCGCTCGACCACGCGCGGGGCGCTGGTGTCGATATCCTTCAGCTTGGGCAGAACCTTGCGGGCGAACAATTCGTAATTCGCACGGCCCATTTCCTGCGGCATCTCGCCATATTGGAAATAGGTCACGAAGCTGCCGATATCGAACTGCTCGACCATCGCGGCCAGCTTCTCGGCGACCTCGTCCGGCGTGCCCCAGACCTGAAGATCGGCAAGGAAGCCGTTGAACTTGTGCAGGCCATGCTTGGCGATGTTCTTGGCGAGGCCGCCATAGTATTCGTAGCCGTCGATCTTGGCGAAATCGGCATTGTCGAACTGGTAGAAGTCTGATGTCGAGCGGGTGTACGCTTGGATATGCTGATCGCGCATTTCCTGCGCAACGGCGCGGTCCTCGTGCACCGCAACGAATACCGCGAACACCGGCTTGGGCGCCGGCTGGCCGTTCTGCTTGAGGAACAGCTGGCGATAGCTTTCGAGATCCTCGGCGACCTTGTCCCACGGCTTCTGCGCAATGACCATCAAGCCAACGTCGAGCTTGGCCATCAGATTGACCGATTCGGGCGAGATCGCCGAAGCGAAGACACGCCCGCGAAAGCTCTCATAGGGACGTGGACGCAGCTCGACGCGCGGCTGCTTCAAATACTTGCCGTCATATTCCATTACGCCGGTCTCAAGCGCGGTCAGCACCGCTTCGGCATATTCGGTGAAACGCCCGCGCGACTCGCCCATCGGCACGTTGAAGCCAGCGAATTCCGATGCGCCGAGGCCACGCCCGATACCAAGAACAGCGCGTCCTTCGGAATAATAATCGAGCAGGATAAAATTCTCTGCGGTGCGTACCGGGTCCTGCCACGGCAGCACGCATACCGTCGTGCCGAGCTTGATGCGCTTGGTCTGCCCGGCGATGAACGACAGGAACTGCGGCACGTTCGGTGTCATGTTGTAATTGGTGAAGTGATGCTCCGGCGTCCACACCGAGTCGAAGCCGAGCGCCTCGGTATCGACCGCCATCTTCAACTGGTGGCGATAGACTTCCTTGTCGGACAGCTGATCGCGCAAATTCTGGAAAGTGAGGCCGAGTCCGACATCCATCGTCCTAATCCCTTGCTCGTAAACGTTGATCGCAACCTAACGACGATTAGGCTGGTAGCGCAAGGCCTTTTCGTGTATTCTTTAAAAATCGCTGAAAACAGCAGGAGTCCTTGACCAACTGATCGGCGGGGCGGGATAATAAGAGTTAGGTTGAGGATCAGGCGACATGAGCGAATCGACAACGTCCAAGGTCGCAGAACGCCGCTCAGCGATGGAGCGACGGCATCCGAACTGGGTGCCGATGACGCTCGACGCCTATTTCTTGCGCGCCGTTGCGGAGTTCGCGGACCGCCCGCTTGTCATCACCGACGCGGCGTGTGTGCGCTACGCCGAGGTCGACGCGGAAGCGACTCGCATCGCGCAAATGCTGCGCAATCGCGGCGTGAAGCCTGGTGACCGGGTAGCGCTGCTGATGGCCAATTACCCGATCACCGTTGCCTTGCTGTTCGGCATCTGGCGCGCCGAGGCGACCGCCGTACCGCTCAACACGCTGTACCGACCCGAGGAACTCCGCTTCGTCCTCAGCCAGTCCGCTCCACGGCTCGTAATCGCGATGAGCAAGTTCCTGAAACGCGATTTCGCCACCGAGATCCCCTCGATACTGCCCGATGGCGTCGATCTGTTGCTCTACGATCCCGAGGCCGCGGCCACCTCCGATTTGGTCGCGGCGATCGACGCCGTAACGTCAATCGATCCCGTTGGCCTTGCCGACGCGACGCGCATCCCGGCGGTCATCATGTATACGTCCGGCACGACCGGCAGCCCAAAGGGCGTGATGCTCAGCCACGACAATCTGCTTCGCGCAGCCTATGCCGGAGCGCATCATCAGGCGTTCGAGGACGGGCGGCGGGCGATTTTCTCACTGCCGCTGTATCACGGCTTCGGCCTGGTCGTCGGCCTGCTGTCGGGCATCGTCGTTGGCGGGTCGATCGTGCCGCTCATCCGCTTCGATCCGCGCGCGATACTCGCCGGGATCGCGCGCCACCGGGCGACGTATTTGATGGGCGTGCCGACGATGACCGTCGCGATGCTGGAAGTGGCCGAGCAGGAGAGTTTCGACCTCAGTTCGCTGACCGCGATCCACAGCGCCGCCGCGCCGACGCCAAGTTGGGTGTGGCAACGCATCCAGGCGGTTTTCGGCTGCCGCGAAATCTTCACCAGCTACGGCCAGACCGAGGCCACGGCGACGATCATCTGCACGCAGCCTGGCGACGAACTGGAGGTTGTGGCGACGACGCAGGGCATCATCGTCAAGGGCGGCGTGGCGGGCATCCCGGAGCGCGGCGGCGACATCGCTGAATTCCGCATCGTCGATCCGGTCAGCGGCGCGGATAGCCCACCGGGCACGCCAGGCGAAATCTGGACCCGCGGACCGATGAATAGCCTGGGTTATCTGGACCTGCCGGCAGCGACCGCCGAGCTGTTTGCGGAAGGCGGCTGGTTGCGCACCGGGGATCGCGGCTATTTCCGTGCGGACGGCAACCTGCTGCTGACTGGTCGCACCAAGGAATTGTTCAAGAGCCGTGGCGAGCTCGTCTCCCCCAAGGAAATCGAGGAAGTCATCACTACCCATGCGGGCATTCGCGAAGCTTATGTCATCGGGATGCCCGACGATCGCTACGGCGAATGCGGCTGCGCGTGGCTGGTCGCCGCTGGGTCGGTTGCGCCGAATGCGGCGGAGGTGATGGCCTATCTCACCGAACGCTTGCCGCGCTACAAGATGCCGCGCGATATCTGGTTCATCGATGCGGCGGAATTGCCGACGACCGGCACCGGCAAGGTCCAGAAGAATTTGCTCAAGGAACGTGCCGAACGGCTGCTGGCAACGGAGGCGGCGGCATGACCGGTGGAATCTCAAGCATCGAGGCAATCCTCGACGATGCGCGAGACGGGCTGCCCTTCATCCTGGTCGATGCAGATGACCGCGAGAATGAGGGCGACGTCATCATCCCGGCGCAGTTTGCGACGCCGAGCCAAGTCAATTTCATGGCGCGTCACGCGCGCGGATTGATCTGCTTAGCGATCTCTGGCGAACGTGCGGCGAAGCTCGAATTGCCTATGATGGCCGCCAACAATCAGTCGGGCCACGGCACGGCCTTTACGGTCTCGATCGAAGCGCGAGAGGGTGTGACGACGGGCATTTCCGCCGCCGATCGCGCACATTCCATTGCCGTCGCAATCGACCCCAGCAAGGGACGCGGTGACATCGTGTCGCCGGGCCACGTGTTTCCGCTCGTCGCCCGCGAAGGCGGCGTATTGGTCCGTGCAGGGCACACCGAGGCGGCGGTCGATATTGCGAGGCTCGCTGGGCTCAACCCGGCTGGCGTCATCTGCGAGGTCATGAACGAAGACGGCACGATGGCGCGGCTGCCTGAGCTGATCCGCTTCGGGGAGCAGCACGGCCTCAAGATCGGCACGATCGCAGATTTGATCGCCTATCGCCGCCGCTCGGAGCGGATCGTCACTCGCGTCGCCACCGCGCCGTTCGACAGCGTCCATGGCAAGGATTTCACGATCCATGTCTATCGCAACAGCATCGACGGCGGCGAGCATATCGCGCTTGTGCGCGGGAATATCCACGACGGCGAGCCAACGCTGGTGCGTGTGCATCAGGTCGATCTATCGGCCGATCTGCTGGGCTGGTCGCTGGCGCGCCGCGACTATGTGCCACGCGCGCTGGCGGCGATCGCCGCGCATGACGGTCCCGCCGTTGCCGTGTTCGTGCAGGATCCCGATCCGGTTTCGATCTCGGCGCGGGTCAATGGCGGCCGCCAAGCGTATCACGAAACGCATGCGATCCGCGATTACGGCGTCGGCGCACAGATTCTTCGCGATCTCGGCGTGCAGGAGATGATCCTGCTGACGTCGAGCAACGACAAGCTGACTGCGCTGGAAGGCTTCGGCCTAAGCGTCGTTGAGCGCCAGCCGATCCCGGATGCACAATAAACCATAATGAAGGAGAAACACGATGGGCAGACTCGACGGCAAGATCGCGATCATCACGGGTGCCGCGCGCGGCATGGGCGAATCGCATGCGAAGACCTTCGTGCGCGAAGGTGCCAAGGTCGTACTGACCGACCTGCGCGGCGATGCCGGGCGCGCGTTGCAGCAAGAGCTGGGCGACGCCGCTTTGTTCATTGAGCATGATGCGACCGACTTCGCGCAATGGACATCGGTGGTCCAGCAGGCCGAGGCCAAGTTCGGCCCGGTCGATGTGCTGGTCAACAATGCCGGCATTCTCGGCGCGATGGCAAAGACCGCCGATCTGACCGAAAAGGACTATCTCGCGGTCTGCGCGGTCAACCAGCATTCGGTGTTCTACGGCATGCGCGCAGTGTTGCCCTCGATGCTCAAGGCCGGACACGGCTCGATCGTCAACATCTCCTCGATCGCCGGAATCGCCGCCAATTACGGCTTCCCAAGCCTAGCCTATGTCGCGAGCAAGTTCGCCGTCCGCGGCATGACCAAGGCGACCGCGATTGAATATGGCCCACACAACATCCGCGTCAATTCGGTGCATCCGGGCTTCATCCAGACGCCGATGATGGTCGAAGCGACCAATGAGGAAGGCGGTGACGCGCTGTCGCTGATCCCGCTCGGCCGCATTGCCGATCCGCAGGAAGTGTCCAACCTGGTACTGTTCCTCGCGTCAGACGACGCATCCTACATCACCGGGGCCGAGCATCTCGTCGACGCCGGGATGATGGCGCAGTAGGTCAGTCGGCGGCAGCGCGCAGCTCCAGGCCATTCCCTTCGGGATCGGTCAGGTAGATCGAGATGCCGTAGCCGCCCGCCCCATAGCGCGTTGCGATCTCGCCGATCGCGACGCCGTTCTCGCGCAGCCATGCCGCGACCCGGTCGGCATCGAACGACTCGAGCGTCAGGCACAGATGATCCATGTTGCATCCTGCAGCATCGTGCGGATCGCGCGCGACGATGTCGATCAGCGCGGCTCCCGCGCGCAATTGCGTCAAGCCGTCGATCGTCCGCTCGACCGGGCAACCGAGTGTGTCGGCGTAAAAGGCGATCAGCGCCGGTGCATCGTGCGCGCGCAGCACGACATGGTCGATACCTCGAATCGCGAACGGCCGCGTCATGCTCAACCGCCGGTGGTGAGACGGAGCGGCGCGCAGACGCACGAGACGATCTGCTCGATCGTATCGTCGAGTGCCGCCTCGAAGCTTTCCTCGTTCGGCGCCGAATCCTCGAACGTCTCGTAGCGCGCGAGGATTGCGAGGAACATGAAGCTCGCCGTGACCAGTCGGCGCTGCGCGACGTCTTCCGGGAGGTAAGACAGCCGCTTGCGCAGTAATTCAAAGACGCGCGCTAAATGGGGATGCCCGCCGCCCCCGAAGTCTCCAAAGCGGTGCGAGTGGCTGCGCATCAGATATTGGCTGAGGAAGCCGGCATAAGACCGATGACCGTCGCCGTCGGGCAGTTCGAGCTGCGGCAAATAGACCATATCGAGCAGGGTCCGTGCATCGTCGAGCCGGCCTTTTGCCTCCGCCGCCGCCAACATCCGTTCGCGCATCCGCTCCATCTGGTCCATGCGATAGTCGAAGATCGCCTCGACCAGACCTTCGCGCGATCCGAAATGATATTGCACGGCGTAATGGTTGCCTTGCCCTGCCTTGGACGCGATTTCCCGCATCGAGACGCCGTTGATGCCGCCTTCTGCAAAAAGCGCCTCGGCCACCAGAATCATCTTGGTCTTGCCGTCAACCTCGGAGTCGGCGGGGGTGTCGGGCAGATCGGCCAAAGTGCGCTCCAGTGAAACACGTGTTTTAACTTGATTAGTCTATACCGCGGCTATGCGCCTGTCGATAATATGGACGAAAGTCCGTATTGCCGCGGTTTTTCGGGCATTTCGCGGGAAAGTACCGCTGCGCATTAAGCCCGTCTTTCCCTGCAGCGCAGCGTCGAATCAAACAGTTGACTTAGCTTTCGGACTGAACCATTCTCCGTACAGCGCAGGCAAACGACCAGTGCGGACCGCGGACGTAGCGTCGCCGCATCACATCTAGGAGAGCGATCATGGCAATGGACACCGGCCTCATCTTCCACCCGTACATGCGCCCCGGCCGCACGGCGCGGCAGACGTTCGAATGGGGCGTCCAAAGCTCGATCGCCTGCGACAAGGCCGGGTTCGATTCGATGATGATTTCCGAACATGCCTCGCAGATCTGGGAGAACATCCCCAATCCCGAGCTGATCATCGCCGCCGCCGCGCTGCAGACCAAGACGATCAAGTTTGCGCCGATGGCGCATATCCTGCCGCACCATAACCCGACCAAGCTGGCGATGATGGTCGGCTGGCTCTCGCAGATCCTCGAAGGCCGCTACTTCATGGGGATCGGCGCAGGTGCCTATCCGCTTGCTTCGTACATGCACGGCATTCGCGGCGAGGATCAGAATACCGAACACCTCAACGAGATGGTGCGCGAATCCCTCTCGATCATGGAAAAAATCTGGAAGCGCGAGCCCTTCTTCTTCGAAGGCAAATATTGGGACGCGGGTTTCCCGGAAGAGGAGGTCGCGCTGACCGAGGAGGACGAGCAGCACAAACTCGCCAATTACGCGCCGTGGGGCGGGTCTTTCCCGGAATTCGCGGTAACCGGGTTCAGCGCCAACTCGCCATCGATGCGGCTGGCGGGCGAAAAGAACTTCAAGCCGGTCTCGATCTTTTCCGGTGAAGAAGCGCTCAAGCGGCACTGGGACATCTATTCGGAGGCCAACATCAAGGCCGGCTTCACCCCCGACCGCCAGCGGCACGCCGTGTCGCAGACCGTGTTCGTCGGCGACACCGATGCCGAGGCGAAGAAGGAGGTGATGGAAGGCCCGATCGGATATTGCTTCAACAAGTATCTGATCCCGATCTGGCGCCGGTTCGGCATGATGGACGGCTTTGCCAAGGATGCGGGGATCGATCCGCTCAAGGCCGATCTCGAATTCTTGGTTGACCGCGTGTTTGTCGTCGGCTCGCCCGACACCGTCGTCGACAAGATCAACACGCTGTTTGACAAAGTTGGCGGCTGGGGAACGCTGCAGATCGAAGCGCACGATTATTACGACGATCCGTCGCCTTGGTTCCACTCGCTGGAACTGGCCGCCAAGGAAGTCGCGCCGCGCATTTCGATGCCGGGTGCGAAACCCGCTGCCAAGCAGATGGAAGCGCAAGCGGCCTGATCATTAGAAAGTGGGGTAGCCCCTCGGGGCTGCCCCTTTCCTAAATACTCATCGAACGCCCCCCAGACGTAGCCCCAAGCAAAAAGAACGTGGCGAAAAGCCACTGATTCAAAATGGAGAAGATTATGAAAAGCCGGGAATCCGCATATCTGCGTCTTAAACGCACGCTCAATGCCGCGTCCGATCACGCATCGCTGGCAAAGGGCATCGGCCCGCGCAGCCGTTACGCCCCAATCCTGACCGCTGCCGCCGTGCTTGCTGGCTTCGCCGGCAACCCGGCACTGGCCCGTACCAACCCCGACACCGCCCCCGCGGCCCCGGTCTCGCCGCAGACCGACGCAGGTGCACAGACGAGCGACCAGACCGCACCTGCGCCAACCGCTGCCAGCAATGGCGACATCATCGTCACAGCGACGCGCCGCGAGGAGTCGCTTTCGAAAGTGCCGCTGTCGATCACCGCGTTGACCGCAGATACACTGACGGCCCGCGTCGTAACCAAGGAGCAGGATCTCGCCTCGCTCGTCCCCGGCCTCGTCGTGAAGAACGGGCAAAACCAGAACCAGCTCAGCTTTACGCTGCGCGGCCAGACGCTCGATCCGTTCTCGGGTGCTAGCCCAGCTGTGCTCACCTATCTGAACGAAGTGCCGTTCGGCGGCGGCAATTCGGCCACCTCTTTCTATGATTTCTCTTCGGTGCAGGTGCTGAAAGGCCCGCAAGGCACACTGTTCGGTCGCAACGCGACGGGCGGCGCGGTCCTCTACACCTCGACTCTGCCGGGCAAGGACTTCGGCGGCTATCTGACCGTGCGCGGCGGCATGCGCAATACGCTCCAAGTTCAGGGCGCGATCGACATCCCGCTCATTACGGATGTCCTTCAGGTGCGCATCGCGGGCGATTACCAACGCCAGGACGGTTATGTACGCAACCGCCTCGCTGGCGGGACGCTCGGTAATACCGACAACAAGTCCGGTCGCGCAACGATCGTCTTCCAGCCCAGTTCCGACATCAAGAACGTGACCGTTCTGCAATACAGCAAGTTCGGCGGGAATGAAGCGGCGAGCCAACTCTATTCCTATTACAAGCTGGGCGCGACCAACAATGGGTATGCGCTGACGACGACCCTTGATACGGTCTACGGCAACGGCTTCTTCCCCGGTGTAGGCGACGGGCCGCCGGGCAAGGGAACCTTCCCGGGCGCGGTCGCAGGGTATCTCGCCTATCAGCAAACACACCCGTACGACATTTATCTGTCGTACGATCTACCGCACGATGCCGACAATTATTTCGCGCAGAATACGACGACAATAGATCTCAACAGCGCGACGACGTTCAAGAACATTTTTGGATATCAGAAGAGCTATGCGAAGACTCCGGGCATCCTCAGCGGATCGCCATTCGCTTCGCTCGATCTGTACAACTCGACCGGCGCGTTCAAAGGTCCACCCGGCGGCGAAGTATTCCGCAACACCAGCCTCTCGGACGAAATTCAAATTCAGGGACAAGGGGCCAATGGCCGCCTGAAGTATATCATCGGCGGCTTCTACAATTACCAGACTCGCGAAGAAGGCATCCCGGTCATCGTCGGTGGCGAACTCGCCGCGCCACTCGGGCAAGTGCTCTATCACACGCGCAACACCGATGAATCGAAGGCATTGTACGCGCAGGCGACGTACGACCTGTCAGACGCCGTACAGGGCCTTAGCATCACCGCCGGCGGTCGCTATACGTGGGAAACGGTGGGCCAGACGCCCTACCCGGACCATGTCTTTTTTGCGAATTTCCCACAGGAGCGGCGCGATTTGTCTGCGCCGAGCTGGAACTTCAACCTGCAATGGCAATTCAACTCCAACAATCAATTGTACTTCACGCAGCGCGGAAGCTTCCGATCCGGGAACTTCAACGGAGCAGTCGTCCCATATAATTTCGTGAATTTCTTTCAGAACGAATACACCCACGATTTCGAAGTCGGCTATAAATTCAACGGCAAGATCGCCGGCAAGCGCGCGCACTTCAACATCGCGCTGTACGATCAGATCGTCAGCAACGCACAGCATTCGCTGTACGCGGTGGTGGCTGGCGCCCCGTCCGCCTTTACCGTGAATGTGCCCGAGGCGCAGGTCAAAGGCGTCGAGGTCGATGGTGATATCGTACTGGTCGATTGGCTTAAAATCGGTTTTGCGGGTGCCTACACCGACGCGAAATACACCAAGAACATCGTCGATCTGTCGCGTCAGACAGGCGTCGCAGGCTACAAGATCCCGTTCGACTCTTATCCCGACGCACCAAAGGTTTCCGGCTCGCTGTACGCGGATGTAACGCTGCCGGTTTCCGAGAAAATCGGCCGCGCCCACTTCCGCGCAGACTCTTTCTCGCAAACGTCGAGCTACTTCTCGAACAACAACAACTCGATCACCCCTGGTACACAAGTAAAGGGCTACACCACCGTAGCCCTGCGCCTCGGCATTGAGGACATCGCGGGCAGCCGCTTGTCGGCATCGGTTTACGCCAAGAACGTCTTCAACCGGCTCTATTACCAAGCCGGTTACGTCGAGGGGAATTCAGGCGGCTTTAACACCGTGATCGTGGGGGAGCCACGCACCGTCGCCGGTGAAATAACCTTCAAATTCTGAGAGAACGAGCTTTTTATATGACGCACGGTGGTTGCTCGCCTCCTGATTGGGGCGGCAACCATTTTGCATTTTTGTAGCCAGCAGAAACGCTCGCTTGGTGGTCACCCGCGACCTGTGTGGCGGCGTAGGATTACATGGCTTCTATCGCGTTTCTCGACTTTGACAATATTGGGGGCGGGATCGCCGCCACTTGAGGATCGGCCCTCAAAAGGGGCTCTGACGCAGTTTTGATGATTGGCTTCAGGTCGCTGCGATCACCCGTGCTCGGAGAAGGCTGAGATTTTTGCGGCCGTACATTTTGGTTTGACCAGCTTGAGTTTTGTGATTTGTCCCTCAGTCTGGCCGCTCAACTATGGGGAGACGATTGCGGCGGCGCGAGACAGAGTAGGGGCGGGTCGTAAGGCAGCCGTCAACCTGACTACGATCGACACCGTCATCCCGGGCTTTTCGATCACCAAGATTAAAGATGACCCGATCTGGTAATTTAAGCTGCCACTACCCGCATGAGCAGCAGTCATCAGACATCGACCGCTAGATAGTCGGCCCAGTCCTGCATGAGCGTCACGCGCTTATCGATCGAGGTGCCCCGACGATAGGCGACCTCGACTTCGTTTCCTACGGCGTGAGCGAGGGCCGCTTCTGCGGTTTCTCTCG
Organism: Sphingomonas psychrolutea; assembly: GCF_014636175.1. Classification (GTDB taxonomy): domain Bacteria; phylum Pseudomonadota; class Alphaproteobacteria; order Sphingomonadales; family Sphingomonadaceae; genus Sphingomonas; species Sphingomonas psychrolutea. Next base: position 63,526 of record NZ_BMDW01000013.1, read on the forward strand.
CATGGTCGGTAAGTTCGCCGGCCCAGTCGCGGAAGCTCGACCTGAAGCCGTGGACGGTGACCGATTGCTTCTTCATGCGGCGCAGCACCATTTCCATACTCATGTTCGAGAGCGGACGCCCTTCCTTCGCGCCCGGGAAAACGAAGTCTCCTGTGCCACGCGGCAATACGTGTTGCGCACGAAGCACCACCAACGCGGCCCCCGACAGCGGCACAACATGGTTGATGCCGGATTTCATCCTTGCCGCGGGAATGGTCCACCTTGCGGCCTTAAGGTCGAACTCGGCCCAGACCGCATTCAGCGCCTCGCTCGTACGCGCAGCCGTTAGAATCGTAAAACGGAGCGCTTTGGGAGCGGAGCCTTCTTGCGCCGAGAGCCGCTGCATGAACGCTGCAACCTCGCCGAACGGCATCGCCGGATGATGACCGCGGTGCGACTTCTTCGTGCGCGCCGGCAGCAAGATCGAGAGGTGACCGTTCCATCGAGCCGGGTTTTCGCCCATTCGCAGGCCCCGTGCCTTGGCCGCGTCGAGCACCCGCTCGATCCGGCCGCGGACCCTGCTCGCGGTTTCGGGTATTTCGGCCCAGATTGGGGATAGAACGTCCAGTACGTGCTGGGCCGCGATCTGATCGATGGGCAGGTTCCAGAGCGATGCGGCATGGGTCGTCAGCGTGTTGGTCCATTGCTGATGATGCTTGGGGTTCTTCCAGCCAACCTTCAGCGCCGCGATGAGGTTGGTTGCCGCATCGCCGAAGGTCACAACGACAGTCGATGCAGCAGACTTTTTCCTAGCGGCAATCGGGTCGATGCCAGAGGCGACTTGGGTGTTCGCCACCGCAGCCTGTTCACGGGCGAGCGCGAGCGAGATCGCCGGATAAGGACCTAGCCCCATCTCCCGCCGCTTTCCATCCAGCTTGAAGATCAGGGCCCAGGATTTCGCGCCCGAATCTTTCACATGCAAATAGAGGCCGTTTCCATCGGCGTGCATGCCAGCAGAGGATTCCCGGCTCACCGCCAGCGCGGTCAGCCGTTTAGTAACACGCGCCATTTGATGTCCCGTTCGTATCGCGTGCTCGCCCGCCAGCCCGTGGATCGACCCTAACACCGACCCTAACACAAGATCCGGATTAAGACGATCCACGGCGAACTGGGGCGACCGCGTATCTTGAAAATGTCAGCGATAACAGATGGTTACTGTACAGCGGCGAACGCCTGCATACAGTAAGTGGCGGAGCGGGTGGGATTCGAACCCACGATACGCTTTTGGCGTATACTCACTTTCCAGGCGAGCGCCTTCGACCACTCGGCCACCGCTCCGCATGTCCTGGAAGGGGTGGCCCTAGAGGCTTGGGCGCGGGTGCGCAAGCGTCTCCCGGCAATCGGCCATTGCACGGCGCCGCCCCCGCATGGCACACTCACCGCATGTCCATATTCCTCCCCTTGCTTGCTGTGCTCGCGCCTGCGCAGGCGACCGCTGCCGCCGCTACGGTTCCGTCCCCGACCGAGATCGTTACCGCCGCGCCGGCAGGCGACTGGGCTGATATTGCTGCGTCCGATTTGCTGGTGCTGGATCTCGCGCCCGACCGCGATGGCAAGCCCCGCCGCGTCGTGATCCAGCTGATGCCGCCGCCTTTTTCGCAAGGATGGGTCGACAACATCCGTAAGCTTGCCGCTGCGCATTGGTGGGACGGATTGAGCGTCAACCGCGTGCAGGACAATTATGTCGTGCAGTGGGGCGATGCAAATGGGGACGATAAGGCGAAAGCGCGGATGCTGCCGCCGGGGCTGGCGGATGTGCCACAAAGCCAGTATTCCACGGGGGGCGACGTGACGGGTGGGCTGCCCGCGGAGCTACGTTTTGCCGCGATGCTGATCCCGCGACCCGACGTGCAGCGATTTTCAACTTTCACCCGCGGTTGGCCGGTGTCGGGTGAGGGGATGCCCGATTCTGCGGAATATTGGCCCATCCATTGCTACGGCATGGTCGGTGTCGGGCGGAATTTGCCCCCGGATACGGGAACCGGCGCTGAACTCTACACCGTGATCGGCCATGCCCCGCGCCATCTTGACCGCAACATTGCGCTGGTCGGGCGGGTGGTGGCGGGGATCGAGCATCTCTCCAGCCTGCCGCGCGGCACCGGGCCGCTGGGTTTTTATGAAAAAGCGGAGGAGCGCGTGCCGATCCGCGCGGTCCGCCTCGCCAGCGATCTGCCCGAGGGCGAGCAGCCGCGCCTGCAATATCTGTCGACCGAAAGTGCGAGCTTCGCGCGTTATGCCGATGCGCGGGCAAATCGGCGTGACCCGTTCTTCATCGTCCCTGCAGGCGGTGCGGATATCTGCAATATCCCGGTGCCGATCCGCAAGAAACCCTGAGCGCGATCTACTTTCCCACCCAGTCCGCCACCTCGCCCGCCACGGTATTGGCGGCCTGGTTGAGCGCGATGCCGACCGGACCCGCCGCAATCGCGCTGACGGGGACGCGCGCTTCGAAGCGGCGCTTCTCGACCACCTTGCCGCTGGTGCGGATCAATGATCCGTCGAACGTGACGACGGCTTCGTTCGTGCCCGCATCGATCCCGAAACTGCGCAACTCGCCTGACAACACCGCGCCCGGATCGGAAAAGGACTGCGCGCTGCTGAGCACGATCCGCCCGGTCTTGGCGGGAACGGTGTCGATCAGCAGCCGCACGAACATGCGGTTGGGCGGCTCGACCCATTGCGCGTTCGCGACATAGGCGATCGAGGTCTGGCTGGCCTGCACCGGCACGCGCGTTCCCGCAATCGCTTGTGCGGCACCGGGCACCAGGATGGTGATCGTGGGGGCAGTTGCCGAGGATTGCGTTTGTCCGGCGGGGACGCTGAGCGCGGAGTTGAGCGACAGCAGCGACGGCGGCGGCTTAGCCCCGAAGCTGATGCAGCCGGCCAGCGGCACGAACGCGGCGATCGCCAGCAGGGTTCTTGATCGGATCATGGTCACTGTCCCTTTCCGGGCTTGTAATCGGGCAATTTCGGCTGGCCGATCAGCGATGTCGCGCCGCCGCGGTCGAGCTTTTCGGCGACCGAGGTCAGCGCCTGCGACATTTGCCGCAGATCATGAACGAGCTGGCCGACCTCGGGGATCGTCTGCTTGGAGAAGGCCTGCAGCCCCGGCCGTGCGTCGCTGACTGCTGCATCGATCGTCGCGAGACTCTTTTGCGCGCTGGCGATCGTCTTGTTGAGATTGGCGAGGAGCGGGCGACCGTCGGATTCGAGCAAGCCGTTGGTCGTCTTGGCGAGCTTGCTGAACTCCTCGGCGGCCGCCCCCGCCTTCTGGATCGCGCCCTTGGTCTCGGCGATCGTCGCCGCGATATCCGGCCCACGATCCGCCAGCGCCTTGGTCAGGCGATCGGTATTGGCGAGAATCCCGGTGATTGATTTCTGGTTCTTGTCGTTCAGCAAATCGGACAACTTCTCGGTCAGCGTCGAGATCCGCTCGAGCAATTGCGGCGCCGAACTCAGTAAGGCACCGAGTCCACCCGCCTTGGTCGGGATCGTCGGCACGCCATTGGGGCAATCGGCCAGCGGGTTGACCGCCGGGCACGCGATTGGCGGTGCGCCCTTGATCGCGCCGTCGAGCTGCACCGTGCTGGTGCCGGTAAAGCTGCCCTGCAGCGTCGCGGTCGTGCCAACCAGGATCGGCGTGTCGGCGTTGACTGCAATCCGCACGCGCACCAACGAGGGATCAGGCTTCCACAGCTTGATTTCCTTCACCTGTCCGGTCGGCACGCCGGAGAAGGCAACTGCCGAGCCGGTGGCAAGGCCATCGACCGATTGTTTGAAGAAGATGTCATATTCCTTGTCGGTCGCGGTGCCCCAGCGCGCGATCCACACCAGGAACAACAGCATCACCGCGAGCAGGATCAGCACGACCGTGCCGACCAGCACATGGTTCGAACGGGTTTCCATTACTTAGCCCCTTCTGGCGCGTGGTCGTTGCGCTCGACCGTGGCGATCGCGGCGCGGCCGCGTGGCCCCTTGAAATATTCCTGGATCCACGGATGGTCCAGCGCGAGCAACTCGTCGATCGTCCCGACCGCGATCACCTTCTTGTCCGCCAGTACCGCGACGCGGTCGCAAATCGCGTAGAGCGTATCGAGATCGTGGGTGATCAGGAACACCGTCAGCCCGAGTGTCTTTTGCAGCGACTTGGTGAGCTCGTCGAACGCCGCCGCGCCGATCGGGTCTAGCCCCGCCGTCGGTTCGTCGAGAAACAGCAATTCGGGATCGAGCGCGAGCGCGCGGGCCAGCCCCGCGCGCTTCTTCATGCCACCCGACAGCTCGGCCGGAAATTTCGGTCCGGCATCGGCGGGCAAGCCCGACATCACGACTTTGTAGGCTGCAATCTCATCGAGCAACGCCCCGTCGAGATTGGGATAGAATTCGCGAATCGGCACTTGCACGTTTTCGGCGACGGTCAGCGTCGAGAACAGGGCGCCGCCCTGGAACAACACGCCCCAGCGCTTGGTCAGGTCGGTCAGTTCGATTTCCTCGCGACCGATCGTTGGCTGGCCGAACACTTCGACTTCGCCCTCGACCGGCACTTGCAGCCCGATGATCGATCGCATCAGCACCGATTTTCCGGTGCCCGACCCACCAACCACGCCGAAAATCTCGCCACGGCGCACCGACAGGTCTAGGCCGTCATGCACAACCTGCTCGCCGAACGCGCTCTTCAGGCCGCGCACGACGATGACGGGTTCGTCGTCCTGGGTGTTGCTGCGCATCAGACCCAACCGATCGAGGTAAAGAAGACGGCGAAGAATGCATCGAGCACGATGACGAGGAAAATCGCCTGCACCACCGCTGCTGTCGTGCGCGTGCCGACCTGTTCGGCGTCGCCTTCGACCAGCATGCCCTGGAAACAGCCCGCCACCGCAATGATCAGGCCGAACACCGGCGCCTTGACCAGGCCGACGTAAAGATCGGTGATCGGCACCACCTCGCGCAGTCGCTGAATGAAGGTCACGGGCGGGATGTCGAGCGTGATCCAGCACAGCAGACCGCCACCGAAAATAGCCCAGAGCGATGCATACATGCCGAGTAGGGGCATCATGATGACCGATGCCAGCACGCGCGGCAGGACCAGTGCCTCCATCGGCGACACACCGATCGTGCGCATCGCATCGATTTCCTCGGTCAGCTTCATCGTGCCGATCTGCGCCGCGAAGGCCGAACCGGAGCGCCCGGCGACCATGATTGCGGTCATCAGCACGCCGAGTTCGCGCAGCGTGATGCGCCCGACCAAGTTGATCGTCAGGAATTCCGCGCCGAATTGGCGGAGCTGCACCGCGCCTTGCTGCGCGATGACGATGCCGATCAGGAAACTCATCAGGCCGACGATGGCGAGCGCGCTGACCCCGACCACTTCGAAGCGCTGCACCACGGCGTTGAAGCGAAAGCGCTTGGGGTGCGTCGCGACATGCCAGAACGCGATGAGCGTCGCACCGAGGAAACCTAGCAGACCGTAGAGGGTCCGTCCGGTCTGCTCGACCGCCGCGCCGATTTCGCCGACGACGCGGATGAAGCTGCCGACATGTGCCGGGCGCATCGCCACGGGTTGATCGGCACTTGCGACTTGCGCCAGCAAATGTTCCCCATCGGTATCGAGGCCGACCACCGCGGCATCATGCTCGGCGGCGAAACGGTGAATCAACCATGCGCCGACCGTGTCGATTCGTTCGATCTCGCTGAGATCGACGCGCGTGATCGTCCCATCGAACGCGCGCAAGCGTTCGGGAAGATCGCCGATCTTCGCAAGGGACAGGCTGCCGGTGAAGCGCACCGTGTCGCGGTCGGTCGAGAAGGTGGCCATTTCGGTCATCTGTCGTCTTCTGTGCTTCAAACGGGCTGGATCGGCAAGCGTCCAGCGGGTTAGGATGCTGCGATGCACCACCTAGCTGTCTATGATCTGGACAAGACGATCACATACGCGCCGACTTGGACTTCGTTCCTTGTGCGCACCGCGTGGGCGCGCGCACCGTGGCGATTGGCCTTACTGCCGCTCGCCGGGCTCGCAACGCTTGGCTATGGCTGCGGGCTGGTCGGGCGGGCTCGATTGAAGGAGGTGACGCACCGCCTGTTGCTCGGTTCGGCCTTGCCCGATGCGGCGGCGGCACAGGCGGCGACGCGTTTTGCCGATCGAATCGTGGCCTCGGGCGTCTATCGCGGTGCCCGCACGCAGATTGCGGCGGATCGCGCCGCCGGATACCGGATCGTGCTCGCGACGGCGTCATATGGCTTTTATGCCGGCGCGATTGCCGCGCGGCTTGGTTTCGACGCAGTCATCGCGACCGATGTCGTGCGCGACCGCGGCATGATCCGCGCGAGGATCGCAGGTGAGAATTGCTACGGCCCGGCCAAATTGCGGCTGATCGAGGCGTGGCTGGCAGGGGAGGGGATTGCGCGGGGCGCGGCGACAATCCGCTTCTATTCGGACCATGTCTCCGACGCGCCGACGCTGGAATGGGCGGATGTCGGGGTTGCCGTAAATGCGCACGGGCCGCTGCGCGTGCTGGCCGCGGCACGCGGCTGGCCGGTCGTTGACTGGGATCGCTGACCTGCGGGCTCCAGGGGTGTGTAGCCTCAGAAGGATCAAGTCTGTCCGATTTTCGGTAAAGTCGGGAACAAAATCTAATCAATAATTCATCGACAAATCCCAATATTACAAGCAACCACCTAAAATACAGTGGTCAGATACGCTTGATTCGTCGTAAAAAATCGTTTCGATATCGTAATAATATCGGCAATACTTTGTAATATTTTGTGGGGTTACGCGCGCAGTACCTCAACTCCATATACGCCTTCAGACCTTATATCGCGCCGGTGCGTGTTCGATGATTTTGGAGTATAATGACTAAACCTTTTTCAATGTTCGCGGGATGGCGGGCCGATGTGCCCTCGTCCATCGTCGTGGCGCTGGTCGCGTTGCCGCTGTGCCTGGGTGTTGCCCTCGCATCGGGCGCGCCGCTGTTCTCGGGCGTGATCGCGGGAATCGTCGGCGGCATCGTCGTCGGTCTGCTTTCGCGGTCCCCGCTGTCGGTCAGCGGACCCGCCGCCGGGCTGACGGTGATCGTGTTCGACGCGATTCAATCCTTGCCGAGCTATCAGGTGTTTCTGGCAGCCGTCGTGCTGGCCGGCGTGATCCAGATCGCCTTCTCGATTTCGCGCGCCGGCATTCTCAGCGAATTCGTACCTTCGTCGGTGATCACCGGCATGTTGGCGGCGATCGGCATGATCCTGATCCTGAAACAGGTTCCCTTCGCCTTCGGCTATGAAAAGGAATTCGAAGGCAGCGAAAAGTTCATCGAAGCCGATGGCGGCAACACGCTGTCGTCGCTGTGGGACGGGCTGCTGGATCGGCTGACGCCCGGTGCCGCGATCATCGGCATCACTTGCCTCGTGTTCCTGTTCGTGTGGGACAAGGTTAAGCCCAAGCAGGGCCCGTTCAAGCTGCTGCCCGGGCCGCTCGTCGTCGTCGTCCTGGGCGTAGCGGGCAACGCGCTGTTCGCGGCGCTCATCCCCGAGTGGGCGCTCGGATCCAAGCATCTGGTCCAGGTGCCGGTCGCCGAGGGTTTCGACGGTTTCGTCGGCCTGTTCACCTTGCCCGATTTCTCGCACATCGGTTCGGCCGCGCTGTGGATCACCGCCGCCACGCTGGCGATCGTCGCCAGCCTCGAATCGCTGCTGAGCGTCAAGGCGGCCGACGAACTCGATCCGCGCCGGCGTTCGACCGACAAGAATTGGGAATTGCTGGCCCAAGGCAGCGGCAACATCGTTTCGGGGATGATCGGCGGGTTGCCGGTCACCTCGGTCATCGTGCGAACTTCGGCAAACGTCATGGCGGGCGCGGAAACCAAGGCATCCGCGGTTCTGCACGGGGTCTGGCTGCTGGTGTCGGTCGCGCTGATCCCGGTGGTGCTCAATTTGATCCCGCTCTCGGCGCTGGCGACCGTGCTGATCCACACCGGATACAAGCTCGCCAGCCCGGCGCTGTTCATCGAACGCTTTCGCCAGGGTTTCACGCAGTTCATCCCGTTCATTGTCACAGTCGCGGCGATCCTGTTCACCGATCTGCTGATCGGGATCGTGATTGGTCTGACGGTCGGCTTCGTGTTCGTCGTCGCGCGCAATTTCCGCTCGGCGATTACCTTCGCGGTGGATGGCGAGGATTGCCTGCTGCGCGCGCGCCGTAACCTCTACTTCATCCATAAATATGAGCTGCAGCAAGAGCTCAACAAAGTGCCCGACGGGGCGGTGCTGGTGATCGATCTGTCATCGACCAATTATGTCGATCTCGACAATGTCGATATCATCAACGCCTTCATCAAGGGCGCCGCCTTCCGCAACATCGAGGTCCATGTCCGCGGCGACATTGCCGACCGGACCGCACCGATGATCAACGCGCCATCCTATGGGGTTCGCTTCGCATGAGACATTATAAGCAGCTGCTGCTCGCCAACAAAGCTTGGGCGAGCGAACTGACCGAGGAGAATCCCGACTTCTTCCCGCGCCAGATCGCGGGGCAAAAGCCCGATTTCCTGTGGATCGGCTGTTCCGACAGTCGCGTCAGCCCCGAACAAATGACGATGACGCCGCCGGGCGGCATGTTCATCCATCGCAACGTCGCCAATCTCGTCAATGAAGACGATCTCAACCTGATGTCGGTGCTGCAATATGCCACCGAGGTGTTGAAAATCCGCCACATCATCGTGTGCGGTCATTATGCCTGCGGCGGCTTGCAGGCGACGCTGTCGGGCGGCACGCACGGGCCGGTCGACAGTTGGCTGGCGAATGCGCGCGGCGTGCTGCACGCGCATGAGGATGAGGTGCGCGGTCAGGTCGATGACGAGACGCGGGTTAATCGCCTCGTCGAGGTCAATGTCCGCGATCAGCTCGTGAAGCTCGCCCGCACGCAGTTGATTCAGGCCGCCTGGGCACAGCAGCAGGAAGTGTTTCTGCACGGCTGGGTCTATGACATTCGCGACGGGCACATCAAACCGCTGCTCGAAATCGATGCGACGACGGCGCTCGATCAAGTCGGCCGCCCCGACAAGGTGCTGCTCGCGAGTTGATCGATCGGTCGGGCTTACAGCGCCACGTCTATTGTGTGGAGCGCCAGCCCGACCAGCCCGCCGACCAGCGTGCCGTTGATGCGAATATATTGCAGGTCGCGCCCGACGGCATTTTCCAGGCGGCGCGTGATCGTGTTCGCATCCCAGCCGTGGATCGTCTCCGACACCAGTCGCACGATGCCGTCGCCATAATCCGCCGCCATGCCGACGACGGCGCGGCGCACGAAGCGGTTGATCGTCGCGCGGAGCTTGGGATCGGTCTGCAGCGTAGCGCCCAACTGGCGCAGCGCGTCGCCAACCGGCCCCGCCAGCATCGCATCAGGATCGCGCGCGATCCGCAGCATCCCGCTGCGCGCCTGCTCCCACAGCCCGTCGAGCCAGCGCTGCATCGCGGGATTGTCGATGATCTCGCCCTTCACTCCGGCAACGCGCTCGCGCATGCGCGGATCGTTGACGAGATCGTGGGCAAGCGCCGCTAGTCCTTCTTCCGCCTTGGCACGAAGCGGGTGGTCGGGGTCCTCGGCAATGCCGGTGAGCATGCCGTTCAACCCGTCGATAATCTTGGTGGCGAGTGTCTCGTCTAGCCCGGTCCAGCGCATCATCGCTCCGGCGCGTTCGTGCACCATCGCGCGGATCAGGTCTTCGTTCGACGCGAGCAGCCGCGCGCCCCACCGCACGATCCCATCGAGCAGCGGCATGTGCCGGTCCTCGGCGATCGCCGCAGTCAGCGCTTGCCCCAGCAGCGGCGACACGTCGAGCGCGCGCAACCGCTGACCAATCCCGGCCTTAACCATCCCGCCAAGCCGTTGCTGATCGAACGCCTCGAGCATGTGCGCGGCGAGGCTCGCCGCACCACGTCGCAACCGTCCGTCCCCGCCCGGCGGGTTGGCCAGCCAGCGCCCGGCCGCCCCCGCCATGTCGACGCGGCGCATCCGCCGTGCAACCACGCCGGGGATCAGGAAATTGTCGCGCAGGAAAGCGGCGAGCGTGGTGCCGATGCGATCCTTGTTGCGCGGGATGATCGCGGTATGCGGGATCGGCAGCCCGAGCGGATGGCGGAACAAGGCGGTGACCGCGAACCAATCGGCAAGGCCGCCGACCATCGCCGCTTCGGCAAAGGCGCGCACGAAACCGAGTGCGGGATAGCGGTGATCGAACGCGCGCGCGACCAGAAAGGTCGCCGCCATCAGCACCAACAGACCACCCGCGATCCAGCGCATCCGCACCAGGCCGGCAGGTGGCGCTTCGACGCTACGGGGCGGGCGGGTCAGGCGGAAAGTACGCATCGCACGACCAATCCCTGAACGCCCGGATAGTTCAAGCGGAAAGCCCGGAGCCCGCCGACAAAGCCCCTTCCCTGCAGGGGAGGGGCTTCACCTTTCATTCGGCTGGTTGCGGTTCGTGATCGCCGTGATAGCCGATCTGCCCCGGCTTTCCCCCGATCTGGGGCGCCATCGGGCCGCCCTCGATCAGCGGACCGTGGTCGTCGCCGGGACGATAGGTCAGCAAATTGCGGCGCAGGAATGGACCGACCCGAGCCTCGATCCCGACTGCAAGGCTGAAGCTCGCCGGCACGATCACCAGCGTCAGCACGGTCGACAGGATCAGCCCGCCGATCACGGTGATACCCATCGGCACGCGCGACGATCCATCGCCGGTCAAGGCCAGCGCGGTGGGCATCATGCCCGCCACCATGGCGACCGTCGTCATCACGATCGGCTGCGCGCGCTTATGCCCGGCGTCGATGATCGCGGTGACCTTATCAACGCCCTTATTCATCTCTTCCAGCGCGAAATCGATCAACAGGATCGAGTTCTTGGCGACGATGCCGAGCAGCATGATCAGGCCGATATAGACCGGCATCGAAATTGGCGTGTTGGTGATCCACAGCCCGATCAACCCACCGAGCGGCGCGACCAGCAGCGACAGGACGTTGACGAACGGCGGCAGCAAGCGGCGGTACAGCAGCACCAGCACCGCGAAAAGCAAGACGATGCCCGCGACGAGCGCGACGATGAAGTTCTGGATCAACTCGATTTGCCACTTGGATTCGCCAAGCACCAATTCCTTCACGCCGATCGGCAAATTCTTCATGATCGACAGCGTGTGGATTTCCTTTTGCGCCGTACCGCTGACGACACCGGGCGCGAGATCCGCGCCGATCGTCAACTGGCGCTGCTGCGCGACGCGTTCGATCTTGGTCGGACCGGCACCGAACCCGATGCTCGCAACCACGCTGAGCGGGACCGTACCGCCACTTGCCGTCTGGACCGGAATATTCTGGATCGTCGAGAGGCGCTGGCGCGAATCCTGATCGAGCGCGACCCGGATCGGAATCTGGCGATCGGCAAGCGAGAATTTCGCGCTATTTTGGTCGATATCGCCGAGCGTCGCGAGCCGGATCGCGCTCGACATTGCCGCGGTGGTCACCCCCATGCTCGCCGCGAGATTCATGTGTGGCGTGATGACGATCTCGGGGCGCTTCAAATCACCGCCGATGCGCGGCGCCACGACATCGGGCAAGGTCGACATTTGCTGGACCAGCGTGGCACCGGTGCTGGCGAGCAGTGCAGGATCATCGCTACCGAGCGTTACGGTCAGCGCGCGTCCGCCGCCGCCCCAGCCGCTCGACGAGCGGAAGGAAACGCGGGCGTCGGGAATCGTCTGAAGCTCGGGTGCGAGCGCGCGTTCGAAATCATAGCTCTTCATCGTGCGTTCGCGCTTCGGTTTGAAGTTCGCGGTGACGCGGCCATTGCCAACAAAGGTCCGGGCATAGACCGACTCGACTTGCGGTTGCTTGCGCAGGAAGGCGGCGACGCGGTCGACCACGATTTGCGTTTCCGCAAGCGTCGTCCCTGGCACCATGTCGATCTGCGCAGTGCTCGAATCGGCATCGCGTAGTGGCTGGAAGGTGGACGGGATCGTCATGAACAGGAAGATCGTCATCCCGAACGCAACCGCGCCCGCCACGACGGCCGACCAGCGATGCAGCAAGGTCCATTTCAGCACCGCCATATAGCGGTCCATAACCCAGCCCTCGCCATGCGAAGCCTGGCCGTGCGCCTTCAGGAAATAGGCGGCAAGCATCGGCGTGATCAGACGCGCGACCGCGAGGCTCATCAGCACCGAGGCGACGACGGTCAGCCCGAAATTCTTGAAAAATTGCCCTGAAATGCCGGGCATCAGGCCTACGGGTAAGAACACCGCGACGATCGCCATGGTCGTGGCGAGCACCGCGAGACCGATCTCATCGGCGGCATCGATCGACGCCTGATAGGCCGATTTGCCCATCCGCATGTGCCGCACGATATTTTCGATTTCGACGATCGCATCATCGACCAGCACGCCCGCGACCAGGCTGAGTGCCATCAGCGTCATGTTGTTGAGCGTGAAGCCGAGCAAATCCATGATCCAGAAGGTCGGGATTGCCGAGAGCGGGATGGCGAGCGCCGAGATGATCGTCGAACGCCAATCACGCAGGAATACGAACACGATAATCACAGCGAGGACCGCGCCCTCCACCATGGCTTCCATCGCGGAATCATATTGCGCCTTGGTATATTTGACGCTGTCGGAGATGCGCTTGAAATGGACCTTGGGGTTGCGCGCTTCGAGGGCTGCCAGCTTCTTTGCGGCTTCGTCGAACACCGTCACGTCCGACGCACCCTTGGCACGCTGAAAATCGAAGCTCAGCACTTGCGTGCCGTTCAACTGCGAAGCCGAGCGTTGTTCGGCATAGAGGTCCTGCACGCGCCCGAGATCGGCAACCTTGATCGTGCGGCCATTGCCGACGGCGATCTGCACTTGGCCCAAATCATAGGCGGTCTGCGCATTGCCGAGCACGCGCACCGATTGTTCGGACCCGCCAATTTCCGCGCGACCGCCCGCCGCATTCAGATTGACCTGACGGAGTTGCGCGTTGACTTGCGCCGCGGTCAGCCCGAATGCCGATAGCTTGTCGGGGCTAAGGATGACGCGAATCTCGCGGTCTACGCCACCGTTACGATTGACCCCGGCGAGGCCCGGCACCGACAGCAATTCCTTGGCAACGTTATTGTCGATGTACCAGCTGAGTTGCTCGACCGTCATGTCGGTGGTGATTGCGGCATAGCTCGCCAGATCCTGCCCGGTCGTGTTTGCGCGGCTGATTTGGGGTTCGAGAATGCCATCGGGCAAATTGCTGCGAATTTGCGATATGGCCGAACGGACGTCCTCGACCGCGCGGTCGATTGGTGTGCCGATGGTGAGCTGGACGACGGTGGAGGAATTACCCTCGGTCACGGTCGAATTGATCTCGTCAATCCCCTGCAGCGAGCGCAACGATGCCTCGACTCGCTGGGTGACTTGGGTTTCGAGTTCGGTCGGCGCGGCACCCGGCTGGCTGATCGATACGATCACCACCGGAAAATCGATATCGGGCTGATTGTTGACGTCGAGATTGCGGAAACTGACGATCCCGGCCAGCGTCAACATAACAAAGAGCACGATCGACGGGACCGGGTTGCGGATCGACCACGCCGAGATGTTCCGGAAATTCATCGCCGCTTACCTCTTGCTGCCAGCGTCCGCCGTAACGAGCGTCGGCTTTACCTTTTGACCGGCATTGAGAAAAGCGCCAGCCGATTGGACGACCTTTTCGGTGCCGTTCAGGCCCTCGGCGATCGCCACGCCACGATCGGACACTTCACCGACCTTGACGCCACGCCGCACGATGACATTGTCCGGCCCGACGACGTACACGTAATTGCCCTTGTCGTCGCTCTGGATCGCGGCGTTGGGCAGTTGCGGCACATCGGTCGATCCCGCGACGATCGCGGCCGAGGCAAAACCGCCGGGGCGCAGCGCCACGTTGTACGACAGGGCGATCCGCACGATGCCTTGGCGCGTTTGTGGATCGATCACGGGGGAGACCTGCCAGACTTCGCCGGTGAAGACTTCGCTGCCCCCGACGGGCGTCACTTGCGCTTGCGACCCGGCATGCAGCCCGCGCAGATCGGCCTCGCTCACTTGCGCGCGAAGCTCCATCTGGCCGCCCTCGGCCAAGCGGAACAGCACGCCCGAACCCGAACTGACCACTTGCCCCGGCTCGACGCTGCGGGTCAGGACAAGGCCGGCGGAAGGCGCGCGAATGTCGAGCCGGTCGGTGCGGGCGCGCGCTTCGCCCAGCGTCGCTTGCGCCACGCGGACGCGGGCGAGGGCTGCATCGCGCGTCGCGGCCTTGCGCTCAAGATCGGCCTTGGAGACGAAGCCGCGATCGACCAATTGCTTCGATCGATCCAGTTCCGCCTGCGCGATCGCCGCGTCGGAGCGTGCGACGTTGATTTGTGCGGTAAGCGATGCCGCCGTCTGATTCTGGACCGAGCGATCGACCAGCGCCAGCACTTGCCCCTTGGCGACCCATTGGCCGGGCTCAACCAGCACGCGCGTGATCATCCCGCCTTCGCCGGCAACGCCGACCGGCATTTCGCGCCGCGCCGCCAGCGAGCCGGTCGCGGTAATCGTCCGCGCGACGCTTGAGCGACCGGGGACCACTACCGACACCAACGGCAATTGCTCGACCGGCTTGGCCGGCGCGGCTTTCTTGCCACCGAACAGGAACGAAGCGGCAAGGACGATGACGAGGACCGCGACGACGATTCCGACGATCAGACCCCAACGCGGGCCGCGCTCGCCGGGCAGACCCAGAATTTCCTCATTGCCGATCGCGCGCGTCTCGTAGTTCATCTGTCCCACTTCCCAACCCCTGGGCTCCGTTCCGCCCGCCTACCACAGCTGAGTTCGACCCTGCCAGTTGCTGTGTTATAGGAATACATCACCGAGCTCAAGTAGCCGGATGCTACCGCGCGCCGCATGACGCGCTTCCCTTCCGTTCGCAAGGCGATAGCGCAGTGACAGGACCGTTTTCGCGCTTTTTCTGCAAACCGTTGCCGATATGACATCGTCACGATGGCGAAACAAAGTGTTTGCATTTCCGCAGGGCGGAAGCGACCCTCCGAATCGGTGTTGGCGGGTGTGACAGGGAGAGCGAAGAATGGACCGTTCGATTCTTGGTTGGCTCTTGATCGGGCTAGTGGCTGGCGTGCTCGGCAAGATGATCATGCCGGGAAAGGATCCTGGCGGCTTTATCGTCACGATCCTGATCGGCATTGCCGGTGCCATGCTGGCGGGGTTCATCGCGCAGTCGGTCGGCGTATCGCTGAATGGGGGCTGGCAGAATTATGCGGCGGCAACCGGCGGCGCGGTGCTCCTGCTGGCACTGTACCGGTTGGTGGTTTCGCGCCGGGTGCGCTGAAGCCGCTCGGTCCGGGCGTTCTCTCCGACCCGTTCATCCCCGGTTGCCGTGCGCACTGGCAGAGCCGCGCATGACGGCCTGTTGGTCGTTGACAATCGGGAGTGACTGCCATGCGTTCGAGTTTCCTGTTCCTTGCCCCCGCGCTGATTCTCGCGGCGACCGCGGCGTCGGCGCAAACCGCGCCAATGATCGCGCCCGACGGCACGCTGCTCGATATCGCGGCCGAGGGGCACACTACGCGCGTTCCCGACGTGGCGACGATCCGCGCCGGCGTGATGACGCAGGCCCAAACCGCAGCGGCAGCGCTTGCGGACAATGCCACCCGCATGGCCCGCGTGCTTGCTGCGTTGAAAAAGGCTGGCGTCGCGCCACGCGATATCCGCACCGCCACCGTCTCGCTCAGCCCGCAATATCGCTATGTCGATGGACAGCCGCCGGTCGTGACCGGATATCAGGCGAGCAACAGCGTCTCGGTGCGGTTCCGCGACGTGGCGAAATCGGGCGCGATCCTCGATGTGCTGGTCGGCGAGGGCGCAAACCAGATCGACGGCCCGAGCTTGTCGATCGATCAGCCTGAGGCCGCACTCGACGAAGCGCGCGTGTCGGCGGTGAAGATCGCACGCGCCCGCGCCGAACTCTATGCCAAGGCGGCTGGGCTGAGCGTATCGCGGATCGTTTCGATCGCGGAAAACGGATCGAACGATGGCGGGTCGCCACCGCCAATGGTGTTCATGGCGCGCGCCAAGGCGGCCGATTCGACGCAGATCGCGGCGGGTGAAGCCGACGTCTCGGTCACGCTGACGGTGCGCTTCCTGCTCAAGTAACGAAACGGGCCGCGGAGCATAGTGCTCCGCGGCCCGATTGTGTTCGTTCGATAATCGCGTGGTTAGCGAACGGTACCGCGACGGACGAGGTTGACGATCGCCAGCAAGATGATCGCACCGATTAGTGAATAGAGGAACGTCGTAACCGTGATCACTTGGTTGATACCGGCACCAAAAAGAAACGACGCGATAACAGAGCCGATTATTCCAACGACAACGTTCAGAATGATACCCTGCTGGCCGTCAGTACGCATTACCATACTTGCGAGCCAACCACACACGCCACCGACAACAAGCCAAACAATGAGCTGGACCATCTTACCCTCCATTTGCCCGGTGCATCCGGGATACGGGGGACAAGACTCTCGAGTCGGGTTTTTTGTTCCGGGGGCGGTTTGGAAGGATCTGCGCCTACGCGCCGAAACGATTTCGGCCCGCCGCTCATGAGAGCAGCGGGCCGACCGATCCGTAACGCTAACCCCCTAGCGGCGCTCAGTATTTTTGCTGGCGCTCGTACAACGATTTGTAGTGCTGGATGCGGGTCACGCGTAGCCCGGGCATACCCGACCGATCGATCGCGCGCTGCCAGCCGGCGAATTCCTCAACCGTCAGATTATAGCGTTCGCACACTTCATCGACCGACAGCAGCCCGCCATTTACGGCGGCGACGACCTCAGCCTTGCGCCGCACGACCCAGCGCGTCGTCTCCGGCGGCGGGAGCGTGTCGAGCGTCAGCGGCTCTCCGAGCGGTCCGATCACCTTGGCGGGGCGAATTTTCTGGTTTTCGATCATTCTTGCAAACCTCGTGTCGGGGCGGGGGCCCCCTCCATCTCATTAACGGCGATTAGCGTAAGGACTTGAACGTCAGCTAAAGCGGCTCGGTAAACAGCGCCTTCATATCTACGTTTCCCAATCACTGGCGTTTGCCGGGGCAAGTAAGCGCGCAACGCCATGGTTGAACGCACCATGGACCGGGGCGAAGCGATCGGGGATCGGGTCCGCTGCCGCCAAATTCGCTTGCATCATCGCGGTCGGGCTCGCCGCTTGACGCGCCGCGACACCGACCATCAGCACGGCGAGATCCGGCGGCAGCGCGACCACCGTCACATCGGCTTCGAAACGGGAAAAACTCAGGTCCACACGGTCGCTTCCGATTGAGGGCGAAACAGCGGTGTACGGGCAAGGTCCTAAAGGTCGGGTAAAGCACCCGCGATTTTTGCATCCACCCGCGCGAGTGCCTATCTGCGTGGCGATGGATGACGTGGATTTTCAATTGGGGCCGGATCTTGCGGCCAAGCGGATCGTCGTGGCGATGTCGGGCGGGGTCGATTCGTCCGTGGTGGCAGCCCTTGCCGCGCGCACCGGCGCGGAGACGATCGGCATCACGCTGCAACTCTACGATCATGGCGAAGCGGTGGGGCGCGCCGGATCGTGCTGTGCCGGACGTGACATTCGTGATGCGCGCGCAGTGTGTGATCGTCTGGGCATCGCCCATTATGTGTTCGATCATGAATCGCGCTTCCGCGAATCGGTGATCGACCGCTTTGCCGACGAGTATCTCGCCGGGCGCACGCCGATCCCGTGCATCCAGTGCAATATGGGTCCAAAATTCACCGACCTGCTCGCCGCCGCGCGCGATCTCGGCGCGGATTGCCTGGCGACGGGCCACTACGTCCGCCGCGTGATCGGGCCGGAGGGGGCGGAACTGCACCGCGCCGCCGATCCGGCGCGCGACCAGAGTTACTTCCTGTTCGCGACAACGCAGACCCAGCTCGATTATCTGCGCTTTCCGCTCGGCAGCTTGCCCAAGCCGCGCGTGCGCGAACTGGCGGCGGAATTGGGCCTGGGCGTCGCCGGCAAGCCCGACAGCCAGGACATCTGTTTCGTGCCCGATGGCGACTATGCCTCGCTCGTTAAGAAATTGCGGCCCGATGCCGATACCAGCGGCGAGATCGTCGATGAAACCGGCCATGTGCTTGGCCGACATCGCGGGCTCATCCACTTCACCGTCGGGCAGCGGCGCGGGCTGGAGATCGGCGGGACGCCCGAACCGCTTTACGTCATCCGGCTGGAGGCTGCGACCAAACAGGTTGTGGTCGGGCCGAAGGCCGCGCTGGCGGTCGGCGCAGCGCGCTTAAGCGGAGTCAATTGGCTGGGCAGGGCGTATCAGGGGCCTGTGACGGCGAAGGTCCGTTCGCTCGCAAAGCCGGTGGCGGCACGGTTCGATGGCGAAAACGTGCGGTTCGATGCAGCCGAATATGGCGTTGCGCCGGGTCAGGCCACGGTGCTGTATGGTGGCGATCGCGTGCTCGGCGGCGGATGGATCGAAGAAACTGCGGGCGTGGCGGCGACGGTTTCCTGAGCCGTCGATCTGGCTAAACGTGTGGAAGCCGTCAGCATTGCCTTAGGTAGAATTCCGATGATCCCGGATGCGGCGGTAGTCGATACACGGTAAGTGCCGGATCGATTAGCGCTTGCGCCCGACAGGCCCGCAGTTGGGATCGCATCGATGAACCGTGAGTCTTTTGTCGATAGTCTGGTTCACTGGAAAGCCAGCGACGCGCTGGTGGCCGAACAATTCCGGACCTTGCGATCGCAAATACCAGCAATGTATCTCGCGGTACTGATCAACATGGGGTTCTTGGCCTTCGTATCGGCACCAAACGCCGGCAATGCCGTCTATGGCGTGCCGATCGCCGTCGCCGGAGTGATTGTAATCCGCCTGACCGTCTTGTGGCGGTCGCGAGGTGCCTCGCTCAATGCGAACGTCGCGCAAAAGCGCGCGGCGATGACGGGAACCCTCGCCGCGGCCAGCCTGCTCTCGATCGGTCTGAGCATATGGACCGAGATCATTCAGCGCTCCGGCGGCGAAGCGCGGACCTATGTTGCCCTGTTCGCGTCGCTTTGCACCGTTTCGACGACCAATTGCCTGTCGAGCTTGCCGTTGGCGGCCTATATTGTCGTTGCGCTGGGCACCATTCCCGTCTCGCTGTCCTTGCTGTTGAGCGGCAACCTCATGCTGGCGAGCATGGGTGCCAATATGGTGCTGATCGCGCCGCTCGTCGTCGGCATGACCTTCCGCCAGTATCGCCAGCTGCGCCGCATGGTTGAATCGCGCAGCGCCATCGCCGACGAGAAGCTCAAGGTGAGCGATCTGGCGTATTGCGACGTGTTGACCGGCCTTGCCAACCGCCGGGCCTTTCTTGAAGAACTGCGCGACGCCTCTTTGGTACGACCCGCGCTGGCTTTGGCGATCGCGATCATCGACCTCGACGGTTTCAAGATCATCAACGACACATATGGCCATCACACCGGAGATGCGCTGTTGGTTGAGACCGGAAAGCGATTCCAAAACCTCAACATCGGCGACGCCCTGATCGCCCGCTTCGGCGGAGACGAATTCGCCGTCCTGTTGCGCGGGGTCGAACACTTTGGCGATGCGCAGGAGCGCCTTGCCCAACTCGGCCAGAGTTTCGACCAGCCCTTTGTTGTGAGCGGACAAGCCTTTCGATTGCGCGCGTCGATCGGCATCGCGCATGATGGCGTCGATCCCGAAAGTACATTGGCGCTCATCAACCGCGCCGATCTTGCGATGTATGAGGCGAAACGCACGCGTGGCGGCGGAATCTGTGTGTTCGCGCCTGCGATGGAAGCCCGCAGCCGCCGTCGACTGATGATCGAGCAAGCGCTCGCGATCCAGGCGGAGAACGAGCTGATCGTGCTGGAGTATCAGCCGGTCGTCGATGCCAAAACCGACCGGATCATTGCGTTCGAGGCGCTGGCCCGCTGGACGCATCCGACGCTTGGGGTGATTTCTCCAGCGGAATTCATCCCGCTGGCAGAGCAGGCCGGGATAACGCGCGCGATGACCTTGCCTTTGCTCTCGCTGGCGCTGACCGCGGCGGCAACCTGGCCTGAGGACATCGGTCTGTCCTTCAATCTGAGCGGTGCCGAGCTGAATTCGCCGAGCATTGCAGATCAGATCCTGACCGTGCTGCGCGAACACGGCTTCGACCCTGGGCGTCTGTCGATCGAAGTCACCGAAACCGCCTTACTCGTCGATTTTGCGGCGGCACGGTTGGCGCTGTGCGCCTTGCAACGCGGCGGTGTCCGCATTTTGCTCGATGATTTCGGGGCAGGCTATGCCTCGATCGGCTATTTGCGGGAGCTGCAGTTCGACGGGATCAAGCTCGATGGCAGCCTGATCGCCTCGCTGATGGAAAGCCCGTCCGCGCGTGATTTGCTGGTTGGCGTGTTGCATCTCTGCAAGGCAATCGGTGCACCGGTCACCGCCGAAATGGTCGAAAGTGCGGCGCAGCATGATCTGTTGTGCACGCTCGGCGTCCAAAAACTGCAGGGCTACTTTTTATCGCGCCCATTGACGACCGATCAGGCGCTGCTTGCCTGCGAGCGGGAGCAACGCTCCGCACAGCCGATCGCATCGCCAGTGGCCCGGTTCAATCCAGCGGGGCCGCGCAAGGTTGCCTGACCCGAGGCACGCCGACCCTATAGAAAGAACGTGCCCTCCAGCACGGTAACGCATGTGCCGCCGAGCACCACACGATCGCCCGCAAGCCGGCACGTTAGATGCCCGCCGCGTGCGCTCGCCTGATACGCGGTGAAGCTGTCGCGGCCAAAGCGCGCAGCCCAGTATGGCGTCATCACGGCGTGGGCGGAACCGGTGACCGGGTCCTCGTCGATCCCCGCACCCGGTGCGAAGACGCGGCTGATGACGTCGGTCTCGTCACCCGGTGCCGTTACGATGGTCAGCACATCGACCTCGGCATCGTGGCCACTTGCCGGGTCCGCGGCGGAGGGTCGGCCGAGCGCGCGGAAATCGGGGTCGAGCGCGCGGATTTGCGCCGCATTTTCCAGCACGATCAGCGCATAGCGATGCGGGTGCCACAGCGTTTCGACCGCCGATGCCAGGCCGAGCGCGGCGACGATATGCGGCAGCGGCTTGGGTTCGGGGCCCCAGGCGGGCAGCGCCAGCTCATACCCGTCACCGACGCGCGTGACCGACAGGAGCCCCGCCTTGCGCGTGCGGAAACTGACAGAATCGCGCTCGGGATCGCTCGACAGGACGAAATGCCCGCTCGCCAGCGTGGCGTGGCCGCACAGCACGACCTCGGCGGTCGGCGTGAACCAGCGCAATTCGAAATCGCTCGCGCCGCTTTCGTCGGGCACGAGGAACGCGGTCTCGCTGAGATTATTCTCCGCCGCGATCGCTTGCAGCACATCGTCCTCCAGCCATGCGGCAAGCGGCATCACCGCCGCCGGATTGCCCTCGAATGGATTGCTGGCGAAGGCGTCGATCTGGACGATGGGCAATCTCATGCGCGTTTCCCGAACCAAGGGGGGGTGACGTCCGCCTCGATCAGCGGATTGTCGGTATCGACATGGCCTTCGGGGTCGAGATGGATCAACACCTCGACCTTGGGGAAGGCGGCGTGCAGCGCGCGCTCGACGCCTTCGACCACTTTATGCGCCTGCGCCACGGTGATGTCGCCGGCGACTTCCATGTGGAATTGCGCGAAATCGTGCGCGCCCGAATGCCGCGTGCGGAAATCGTGGATGCCCTTGATGCCGGGCTGGCGCGCGGCGACTTCGATGAATTCGGCGCGGCGCTGCTCGGGCCATTCCTTGTCCATCAAATGGTCGATCGCGCTCGACGACGCGCGGAACGCCCCCCAGGCCAGCCACACGGCGATGACGATGCCGAAGATCGGGTCCGCATCATGCCATCCGAAATATTGATCGAGCACCAAAGCGACGATCACCGATCCGTTGAGCAGCACGTCGGATTGATAATGGACATTGTCGGCGACGATCGCGACCGACCCGGTCTTGCGGATCACGCTGCGTTGATAGGCGAGCAGCACCACCGTCGCGAGGATCGCGATCAGCGACACGCCGATGCCGAATTCCGCGCCTTGCTTCGGCGCATCGCTGCCCAACGCCTGGATTGCGCGCCACGCAATGCCTGCCGCCGACGCGGTGATCAGCATGACCTGAAACAGCGCCGCGAGCGATTCGGCCTTGCCGTGGCCGAAGCGGTGATCGTGATCGGCCGGAGTCGCGGCGAGGCGAACGCCATAGAGCGTGACGGCACTGGCGAGCAAATCGAGTCCCGAATCGGCAAGGCTGCCGAGCATCGCGACCGATTCCGTCGTCCATGCCGCCCAGGATTTGAGCGCGATCAGGAACGTCGCCATCGCCACGCTGGCGAGCGCGGCGCGGGTGGCAAAGGGGATCGCGCGGCGCTGGTCCTCGGTCATGGGTAGAGCATCTCGCTGGTCCACCCGCTCCCGGAGCGGGTGAAATGGTGGCGCTCGTGCAGGCGGTGCGCGCGATCCTGCCAGAATTCGATTGCTGCGGGCGTAACCCGGTACCCGCCCCAATGCGGCGGGCGCGGGACGTCTTGTCCCTCGAACTTCGCTTGCATTGCCTCGAATCGCGCCTCGAAGGTTGCGCGGTCGGGCATCGGCCGCGATTGATCGGAGGCCCAGGCGCCAAGCCGCGAATCGCGGCTACGGCTTGCGAAATACGCGTCGCTCTCGGCATCGCTCGCACGCGTGACGCGCCCCTCGATCCGGATTTGGCGGCGCAGCGATTTCCAGTGAAACAGCAAGGCAACCGATGCACCCTCGACCAGATCGCGCGCCTTGCGGCTTTCGCGGTTGGTATAGAAGACGAAGCCGTCCGCGCCATGCCCCTTCAGCAGCACCATCCGCGACGACACCACGCCGTGCGCGTCGACGGTCGACAACGCCATCGCGTTGGAGTCGTTGAGTTCGCTCGCGCGGGCCTCGGCATACCAGGTATCGAACAGGGCAAAGGGGTCTTGGGTCATCGCGCCGCTCTACGATCCGGCGGCTTCGCTGTCGAGCAACGGAACGACTCCGCCGTTCGCGGATTGAATCGGCTTCGCAACGACGCCTTCTGCACAAAGGGACAAATTCATGGCCGCACGCGCCTATTGGCAAGGACAGATTCGGCTCGCTTTGGTGTCGATCCCAGTCGAGATCTATTCGGCGACCAAATCGGGCGCGCAAATCAGTTTCAAGCAGATCCACGAACCCTCGGGCAAGCCGATCCATTACGACAAGGTCGTTACCGGGGTCGGGCCGGTCGATCCCGAAGAAATCATGAAGGGCTTCGAATATGAGAAGGGCTCGTACGTCTTGCTCGGGCAGGACGAAATCGACGCAGTGAAGCTCGAATCGAAGAAGACGCTCGAATTGACGCAGTTCGTCGATGCGAGCGAGATCGACGTGCTCTATTATGATAAACCCTATTTCGTCGTGCCCGCCGACGATTTGGCGGAAGAGGCGTTCATCGTGCTGCGCGAGGCGCTGCGGCGGACCAAGAAGGTCGGGCTTGGGCAGCTCGCGATGCGCGGGCGCGAATATGTCGTGAGCTTGAAGCCGTGCGGGCGCGGCATGGTGCTGGAAACGCTGCGCTACGCCGATGAAGTCAACAAGGCGCAAGGCTATTTCCGCGACATCCCAGACGACAAGCCCGACGACGATCTGATGGAGCTGGCCGAGGCGCTGATCGCCAAGAAGACCGGCGCGTTCCACCCGCAGGATTTCCACGATCGCTATGTCGATGCCCTGCGCGATCTGGTCGAGCGCAAACGCAAGTCCAAGGGCGGCAAGATTATCGAGGATGCCGGGGACGACGCGCCGAAGAAGGGCGGGTCGAACGTGGTCGATCTAATGGCGGCGCTCAAGAAATCGATGGGTGCGGCGGCGCCCGCAAAAGCGGAGGAAAAGGCGCCTGCGAAGAAGGCTCCCGCAAAGCGCGCACCGGCGAAGAAGCGTGCCTAACACGACCACCGACCCGCTCGCCAAGTACAATGCGAAACGCGACTTCGCGAAGACGGCGGAACCCGCAGGCACGTTGGAGCCCGGTCACGGCAACCGCTTCATCGTGCAGAAACACGACGCCAGCCGCCTGCACTGGGACTTCCGTATCGAGGTCGATGGCGTGCTGAAAAGCTGGGCGGTCACGCGCGGACCGAGCATAGATCCCGACCAGAAGCGGCTCGCGGTGCGGACCGAGGACCATCCGATGTCCTATGCCGATTTCGAAGGAACGATCCCGGCGGGCGAATATGGCGGCGGCACGGTGATGCTGTGGGACAGCGGCACTTGGTCGCCGATCGAGGGCAAGAGCGCAAAGGATATCGAGAAAGGCCACCTCCATTTCGTGCTCGATGGCGAGCGGATGAAGGGCGAGTGGATCCTGATCCGCCTCAAACCGCGCGGGAAAGAAAAAGGCGAGAATTGGTTGCTCCGCAAGGTCGAGGATGCAGAAAGCGGCGGAACCGATACGCTGGTCGAGACCGGGCTGACGAGTGTCTCGACCGGGCGGACGATGGTGGAGATCGCGGAGGGAGCGAAACCCAAATCCTCCCCGGCACGGGAAGGGGGACCATCTGCTTTTTCAGCAGATGGTGGAGGGGGCGGGCCGGCAGCGCGGCGCTCGCGGCCAGCCCCCTCCACCACCAGCCTGAAGAAGGCTGGTGGTCCCCCTCTCCCGGTCCCCGGGGGAGGATTTCAAGAACCCCAACTCTGCACGCTGGTCGACTCCGTCCCCACCGGCAGCCAATGGCTCCACGAGGTCAAATATGACGGCTACCGCGCGCAGATCGCGGTCGCCAACGGCAAGGCGACGGTCTTCACCCGCTCCGGCCTCGACTGGACCGAAAAGTTCCAGGCCATCGCCGACGCCGCCGCGAAACTCGCCGTCAAATCCGCGCTGATCGACGGCGAGATCGTCGCCTTCAAGGACGGCAAGCCCGATTTCTCGACGCTGAAGAACGCGATCGCCAACGGCGGCGACATGACCTTCTTCGCCTTCGACCTCCTTCAGCTCGACAGCGAGGATCTGACCGGCCTCGCCAACCTCGCGCGGAAGGAACGGCTCGCCCCGCTGATCGACGGTAAGGACCCGCGCATCCAATATTCCGACCACATCATCGGCCAAGGCGGGCAACTGTTCGAGACGATGT
Organism: Sphingomonas psychrolutea; assembly: GCF_014636175.1. GTDB lineage: Bacteria > Pseudomonadota > Alphaproteobacteria > Sphingomonadales > Sphingomonadaceae > Sphingomonas > Sphingomonas psychrolutea. The sequence continues at coordinate 88,771 of NZ_BMDW01000013.1, forward strand.
GCCGCGAAGGGTATGAAGGAGTCGTCTCGAAGCGCGCCGATGCCCCCTATCGCGGCAAGCGCACGCAAGCGTGGCTCAAGATCAAATGCACGCACCGGCAGGAATTCGTGATCGTCGGCTGGACGCCCAGCACGAAATCGCGCGGCTTCGCGGCACTATTGCTTGGCCTGAACGGCCCCGACGGACTTCGCTATGCCGGCAAGGTCGGCACAGGCTTCGACACCGCGACGATGCTCGACCTTCAGGCGCGGCTTGCGAAAATCGAACGCAAGACCCCGACCGTCACCGCCCCGCGCGCGGCAGTCAGGGGCGCGCATTGGGTAAGCCCAAAGCTCGTCGCCGAAGTGGCTTATGCCGAGACAACTCCTGACGGCGTGCTGCGCCATTCGAGCTTTCTCGGCCTGCGCGAGGACAAAGCGGCCGGCGAAGTCGTCGCCGAAACCCCCGTCGCGCTCGACGCGCCTGAAATCCACATCAAGGTCAGCAGCCGCGACCGCGTGATCTTCCCCGAATCGAACATCACCAAGGGCGAACTCGCCGATTATTATGCGGCGGTGTCGGGCATCATGCTGCCCTGGGCGGGCAACCGCCCGATCAGCCTGGTGCGCTGCCCACAAGGCCGCGCAAAGGCGTGCTTCTTCCAGAAGCACGACGCGGGAAGCTTTCAGGGCGACCACGTCCACAAGGTACCGATCCGAGAGAAGGACGGGTCGAGCGAAGACTATCTCTACGTTGACGATGCCGATGGCCTCGTCGCGTGCGTGCAAATGGGCACGATCGAATTTCACGGCTGGGGCTCGTCCGTCGAAACCCTCGAACAACCCGACCGGATGGTGTTCGATCTCGACCCCGATGAAGAGCTCGGCTTCGACGTGGTGAAGAAAGCGGCAGTCGATCTGAAGGAGCATCTCGCCGAACTCGGCCTGGTCAGCTTCGCGCTGCTGTCGGGCGGGAAGGGTGTGCACGTCGTCGTGCCGCTCACCCCCAAGGCGGAATGGCCCGCGGTCAAGGATTTCGCCGATCGCTTTGCCCGCGCGCTGGGCGAGGTCGAGCCCGATCGCTTCGTCGCGACGATGTCCAAGGCCAAGCGCAAGGGTCGCATCTTCATCGATTGGCTGCGCAACCAGCGTGGCAGCACCGCGGTGCTACCGTATGTCGCGCGCGCCCGCCCCGGCGCTCCGGTCGCGGCCCCGGTGTCGTGGAGCGAACTGCGCGAGATCGAGACCGCTGGGCGCTGGAGCGTGCGCGATGCCGCCGAACTGATCGCGCGCGCCGCCTCACGCGATCTTGCCGGGTGGGGCGTGGCCGATCAGGTCCTGCCCGATCTCTGACATTTCCACGGTTGCGCCTGCGAAGCGATTGTGGCCATGTCGCCCGCACGCTCGCGGGGACTGAAATATTCGAATGGCAACCGCTATCGCCCCCTCGTTGCTCGACCACGCGACGCACGCCGCGCGCTGGATCGCCGAGTATCGCGCGCGCACCGCGCGCGGCGACGTGCTGAGCGACGATCCGGCGTGGAGCATCATGTTCGAAGAACTCGCGGCGGTCGCGGGCGACGATCTCGGTCTCGCGCGCGACCGCGTGCAGCGCCATGCCGAGGATATTGGCACGGGTTTCCGCATCATCGGGGAAAGCGAAGAGCGCCCCTGGCCGCTATCGCCGATCCCGCTGATGATCCCGGCGGAGGAATGGCGCACGATCGCGGCGGGGATCGTACAGCGCGCCGATCTGCTCGAAAGCATCATTGCCGATCTCTACGGTGATGCGACATTGGTCGCGCGCGGGCTGATCCCGGCGGCGCTGGTTGGCGGGTCGCCGTTCTTCCTGCGGCCGATGGCGGGGCTGGTGCCGCCGGGCGGGCATCATTTGCAATTCATCGCAGTCGATCTCGGGCGCGGGCCCGATGGCGAATGGCGCGTGCTGGCGGATCATCTGCGCAGCCCGGCAGGTGCCGGCTATGCGCTCGAAAACCGCCTCGCGATCGCGCGAACGCTGGGCGGGTTGCAGGCGCGGCTCAACGTGCAGCGTCACGCGGCCTTTTTCGCGGCGTTTCGCGATGGCCTCGCCGCCGCCTGCCGCCGGGTCGAGCCGCGCATCGGGCTGCTGACGCCGGGGCGTTATTCGGCAAGCTATGCCGAACAGGCGCATCTCGCGCGCTATCTCGGCTTCCTGCTGGTCGAGGGGGCGGATCTCGCCGCATTGGAGGACAAGCTCTATGTCCGCACGATCGGCGGGCTCAAGCGGATCGATGCGCTGTGGCACCGCGTCGACCCGCGCTTGCTCGATCCGCTCGCCTTCGATTCGCATTCGCAGATCGGCGTCGCGGGGCTGATCGATGCGGCGGCGGCGGGGAACGTCGTGATTGCCAATGTGCCGGGCGCGGGCGTGCTTGAATCGGCGGCGTTCGGCGCGTTCCTGCCGCGGATCTGCGTGCGCGAGACGGGCGAGGATCTGATCCTGCCCAATATCGCCACCTGGTGGTGCGGTCAGGATCAGGCGTGCGCCAGCGTGATCGCCGATTTCGACCATTTGCTGATCGGCCCTGCGTTCGGCGTCGCCCCGCTCGGCCTGCCCGACGGGATCGCATTGCCCGGCGTGGATATCACCGGCCCGGCCCGCGCTGCCTTGCTCGACGACATGACGCGCCGCCCGCAGGATTATGTCGGGCAGGAAATCGTCCGCCTCTCGACCATGCCGGTCGTGACCGACACCGGCCTCGCCGCGCGGCCCTTCACCTTGCGCGTGTTCGCGGCGCGCGGCAGCGACGGCGCTTGGACGGTGCTGCCCGGCGGCTTCGCGCGCATCGCCGAACATCCCGATCCGCGCGCATCGGTGATGGGTGAGGGGTGCTGGTCGGCCGATGTCGTCGTCCACGGCGGCGAGCATGTCGCGCCAATGTCGCTGCTGCCCCCCGCCGATACGGTGCATGTCCGGCGCAACCCCGGCACGCTGCCCAGCCGCGTCGCCGACAATTTTTTCTGGCTCGGGCGCTATCTCGAACGCGGCGAGGCGCTGCTCGGCGTCATCCGCGTGATGCTCGGCAATTCGATCGACGCCGATGCGGGCGCGGCGCTGGCGTCGGAAACGGTCGGGGGGCTGGTCGGGCTGGTGGTCAATGCCGGCGGTGCGCCGCATCCGCCATCGCTGCGCCGGGCCGATTTGTCGGCGTTCGCGCGCACCGCGATGGAAGATGGCGAGCGGCACAGCGTCCGCGCGATCAACCGCCTCGCGCGCGGCATCGGGCAAGGCTCGCGCGACCGGCTCGCGGCGGATTTCGTCCGGCTGCTCGATGCGCCCTATCCGGTCAAAGGCGTCATGCTCGAACGCGCCGGGTCGTTGCAGCGGCGCTATGCCGCGCTCTCCGGGCTCTCGGCCGAACATATGGGCCGCACCGCTGCGTGGCGCTTCCACGATCTCGGCCGCCGACTGGAACGCGCGCAGACCGTGACGCGCGCGGTCCGCGCCTTCGGCATGGCGCAGGCGAGCCTTGATGATCTCTCCACCTTGCTCGATTTGGCCGACAGCCAGATCAGCTATCGCCAGCGTTATCTGACCGGTATCGCGCGCGTCCCCGTGGTCGATCTCGTCGCGCTCGACCCCGGCAATCCGCGCTCGCTCGCGTTCCAGATCTGCCGGATTTGCGAGCATCTCGCGGCCTTGCCCGTGCTTGAAGATGACGGGATGGAGGAGCCGCAACAGGCGCAGGGCAGCGTGCTGACCGCAATCGTCTCGACCGCGACGGCGGCGACGCTCGATGCCGATGTGCTGGGCGATGTGGAACGGCGGCTGTTCCAATTATCGGAGGCGGTCGCGCGGCGGTATTTTCTGCAGGGCGCGGAGCCGCTCCGCGCGGGCGGGATGGTCTTGGCTTGAAGACCACCTGCCATCGCCGTCACCCCGGGCTTGACCCGGGGCCCATCGTGCCGCGCTCGCAGCGGCCGTGGTGCGTGCTACCCGATGGGCCCCGGATCAAGTCCGGGGTGACGATGAGTGTGTGCCCATGATCTACGAAATCCGCCACATCACGCGCTTCGATTATGGCGCGAACGTCAAATTCGCGCGCTGCAACCTGCGCCTGAAGCCGATCCATTGGTCGGGGCAGGATCTGCTCGACTATCGCCTCACCATCTCCCCCTCGGGCCGCGTCTCCCCGGCGCGCGCGGAAGCGGGGCTCGCCAACGTCATGCGCATGGTGGTGGATGAGCCCGTTCGCCACCTGACCATCGAAAGCGTCTCGCGGATCGCGGTCGATCGCCCCGTGCCGATGCCCGCCAACGGCTCTCGGGCGCTCGCCGAAATCGCCGCCGCCGCGCGCGCCAGTCGCGATCCGTCGCCCGCTGGCCCGGCCAATTACCTCTTCCCCTCGCCGCTGATCCCGCTTGACCGCGATATTGCCGAATGGTGTGCGCAGGATTTGCAGTCCGATCGGCCCGCGCTCGATGCCGCGATCGCGCTGGCGCAGCGCATTCAGAACGATTTCGCGTTCGATCCCGCCGCGACCTTGGTCGACACGCCCCCGCACGAAGCGTTCATGAAGCGCGGCGGGGTGTGTCAGGATTTCGCGCAGATCATGATCACGGGCCTGCGCGCGGCAGGGCTGCCGGCGGCCTATGCCTCGGGCTATATCCGCACGATCCCACCGCCGGGGCAGGCGCGGCTGGTCGGGGCGGATGCGACGCACGCCTGGGTGTTGCTATGGTGCGGCGCCGAGCTCGGCTGGGTCGGCGTCGATCCGACCAACGGCATCTGGATGGCGGGCGACCATATCGTCATGGCGATCGGCCGCGATTATGGCGAAATCGCGCCGATCGACGGGGTCGTGCTGGGTTCGAGCGCGCAGAAGATGGACGTCAGCGTGGACGTCGCGCCGGTGCTGGAGATGGTGGGGTAGGGGAGGCTGGAAGTGGATGGTAAGCTTCCGCTCCGTCACCCCGGCCTTGTGCCGGGGTCCACTGTGCGGCAGGCGCACCGCCCGAAGTTCGAGACGGCTTTCTTCCGGATACGTGGACCCCGGCACGAGGCCGGGGCGACGAACGTGGGGGGCGTTCGATGTCCGCTATCGGCCGCAACCTGCCGTCTGTCCTACGTGGCCAGCCCTATGGTATCGTCTCGCATCAGTCGTTCGCCGAGCCCGATCATACCCGCCGCCGCCCGACCCGCAACAACCGCAAATCGCCTAACCTTTGTGACTTTACGCGTATCACAAATATAACACGCCTATCGCACACCCCCGCGTTGCACTCCGCCGCGCGATCCCCCAAATAGGCGGCGCAGGACATTGGGGTACAACGTGGCCGATCCGTATACGACATTGGGCGTCGCCCGCACCGCGACCGAAGCGGAGATCAAGAAGGCGTATCGCAAGCTCGCCAAGGAGCTGCATCCCGACAAGAACAAGGACAATCCCAAGGCGAGCGACCGCTTCAGTGCGGTGACCAACGCCTATGATCTGCTCAACGACAAGGACAAACGCGCGCGCTTCGACCGGGGCGAGATCGACGGCGACGGCAATCCGGCGTCGCCCTTCGGCTTCGGCGGCGGGGGCGGCAATCCCGGCGGCTTCCGCCCCGGCCCCGGCGGCGGCGGGTTTCAGGCCGATGGCCCCGATCTCAGCGACATCTTCGAAAACATGTTTTCGAGCGGGGGCCGCGGCGGGTTCGCCGGCGGCTTCGGGCGGGCCCGCGAAAAGGGTGGCAACATCCTCTACAAGCTCGACGTGCCGTTCGTCGATGCGGTGACCTCCAAGCCGCAGCGGATCACGCTCGGCGACGGCAAGACGATCGACCTCAAGCTGCCCGCAGGCCTTGAAAGCGGCGCACAGATGCGCCTCACCGGCAAGGGCCAGCCGGGGCCGGGCGGCAATGGCGACGGCATCGTCACGCTCACCGTCCTGCCGCACCGCTTCTTCGAACGGGCGGGCGACGATGTCCGGCTCGATTTGCCGATCAGCCTGTCAGAAGCCGTGCTGGGCGCGAGCGTGCGCGTGCCGACGCCTGAGGGCGCGGTGATGCTGACGGTGCCCAAGGGCTCCACCTCGGGCAAGACGCTGCGGCTGCGCGGGCGCGGCTTCCACCGCAAGGACGGCACGCGCGGCGATCAATTGGTGACGCTGATGGTCGATCTGCCGGTCGATGACGATGCGCTGATCGAATTCGTAACGGGCTGGAAAGACAAGGATTTGCGGAACCCGCGCGGCGGGCTGGGCGTCTGAGCTCCGTAAGGAGCCTGCGGCGATGAGTCATATTTCCCCCGTCTCGCCCGAGGAGCGCGCCGCGCATGGCGAAGCCGGGGTCAAGCCCGAAGACGTGCCACCCGCCGCACGTCCGGCGACCCGGGCGTGGCGGGTGCTGCGGCGCGTCATCATCGGGGTGTTCTCGGACGGCTTCATCCATGCCGGGAACCTCGCCTATCTGGCGTTGCTGACGGTGTTTCCCTTTTTCATCCTGGCCGCCGCGATCGCGTCCTTGCTCGGCCAAAGCGCCGAGACGCAGCGCGCGGTCGCGTCCTTCCTCCACGTCCTGCCGCCTAATGTCGGCGATTTGCTCGAAAAGCCGATTCATGACGTGCTGGCGGCGCGCACCGGGTCTTTGCTGTGGATCGGCGGGCTCGTCGCTTTGTGGTCGGTCGGCAGTTTCGTCGAGACGATCCGCGACATCTTCCGCCGCGCTTACGGCGTCACGTCGAGCAAGCCATTTTGGCATTACCGCTTGAGCTCGATGCTCGTCATCATTGTGTCGGTCGTGGTCGCCTTGCTGTCCTTCCTGGTGCAGGGTGTGATGACAGCGGTCGAACGTTTTATTTACGCGCTTCTGCCGTTCGCCCAAGATCTCGCAATGTGGGTCGGCCTGTCGCGGATCGTGCCGGGTCTGGTGATGTTCATCGCCTTGTACATGCTGTTCTTTTCGGTCACGCCGTCGAAATATCGCATGAGCAAATGTCCGAAATGGCCCGGCGCGCTGTTCACCGCCGCATGGTGGGTGTCGATCACCGCGCTGTTGCCGATCATCCTGTCATCGCTCTCCGATTACAGCCTGACCTATGGCAGCCTGGCGGGGGTGATTGTGGCGCTGCTCTTTTTCTTTCTGGTGGGTCTGGGCATCGTCTTTGGTGCGCATTTGAACGCGGCACTGGCGGAACCCCCCGAACCAAGGGTAGAGACCGCGCGGAAACTGACGGAGGCGACGAGCGCGTGATGGAATTGATGGCAGGCAAACGCGGGCTGATCATGGGCCTCGCCAACGATCGTTCACTCGCCTGGGGCATTGCCAAGAAGCTGAGCGAAGCGGGGGCCGAACTGGCGTTCAGCTATCAGGGCGAGGCGATGGAGAAGCGCGTGCGCCCGCTCGCCGAGCAACTCGGCGTCGCGCGGTTGTTCGATTGTGACGTGTCGGACATGGCCGCGCTCGATGCGACCTTCGCCGATCTGGCGAAGGAATGGCCGACGATCGATTTCGTCGTCCACGCGATCGGCTTTTCCGACAAGAACGAGCTGCGCGGCGGTTATGTCGACACCAGCCTCGACAATTTCCTGATGACGATGAACGTCTCGGTCTATTCGTTCGTCGCGGTGTGCAAGCGCGCCGCCGCGATGATGCCCAATGGCGGCGCGTTGCTGACGCTCAGCTATTATGGCGCCGAAAAGGTCATCCCGCATTACAATGTCATGGGCGTGGCCAAGGCCGCGCTCGAGACGAGCGTGCAATATCTCGCGGTCGATCTCGGTCGCGACAAGATTCGCGTCAATGCGATCTCGGCCGGGCCGATCAAGACGCTGGCCGCCTCCGGCATCGGCGATTTCCGCCTGATCCTGAAGTGGAATGAGCTGAACTCCCCGCTCAAGCGCAACGTGACGATCGAGGATGTCGGCGGCGCGGGGTTGTATCTGCTCAGCGACCTGTCGAGCGGCGTGACGGGCGAGACGCATCATGTCGACGCAGGCTATCACGTGATCGGCATGAAGGCCGAGGACGCGCCGGATATCGCGCTGGCGTAAAGCTCCCTCTCCCCAAGGGGGAGAGGGAAGGGGCCCGCGCCGCAGGCGTGGGAAGGGTGAGGGGCAGTGGCGAATTCGCGCTACAAAGTCGGTGATGGGACGATCGATCGCGCACGCGATTTGCGGCGGAATTCAACCCCCGCTGAGAGCAAACTCTGGTCGGTGCTCCGTGGCGGTGCGCTTGACGGCCACAAGTTCCGTCGCCAGCAACGTCTCGGGCCGTTCTTCGGCGATTTCGTATGTCAGGCGGCGCGGCTTGTGGTCGAACTTGATGGCGATACGCACGCCGTTTCGGAGGCCTATGATGCGCGTCGAACCGCATTTCTTGAAGGTGAGGGATATCGCGTGCTGCGTTTTGGCAATGCCGAAGTGACGGGAAATGTGGAGGGGGTCGCCGCCGCGATCCGCGCTGCGCTCACGCCCTCACCCTCCCATGCTGCGCATGGGCCCCTCCCTCTCCCCCATGGGGGAGAGGGGTTTTGAGTTTCAACACCTTCGGCCATCTCTTCCGCTTCACCACCTGGGGCGAATCGCACGGGCCCGCGATCGGCGCGGTTGTGGACGGCTGTCCGCCGGGGATCGCAATCAGCGAGGCTGACATCCAGCCGTTCCTCGATCAGCGCCGCCCCGGTACTTCACGCTTCACCACGCAGCGGCAGGAGCCGGATCAGGTCCGCATCCTGTCGGGCGTGTTCGAAGGCAAGACCACCGGCACACCGATCAGCCTGATGATCGAGAATGTCGATCAACGCTCGAAGGATTATTCGGAGGTCGCCAAGGCCTATCGCCCCGGCCATGCCGATTACGCCTATGACGCCAAATACGGTTTCCGCGATTATCGCGGTGGCGGGCGCTCCTCGGCGCGCGAGACGGCGTCGCGCGTTGCGGCGGGCGCGGTGGCGCGGCTGGTGATCCCCGAGGTGACGATCACGGCGTGGGTCGAGGCGATCGGCGGCGATGCGATCGACCCGGCCAATTTCGATGCGACCGAGATCGACCGCAACCCCTTCTTCTGCCCCGATCCTGCCGCCGCCGCGCGCTGGGAGAGGTTGGTCGACGCCGCACGCAAGGCGGGGTCCTCGCTCGGCGCAGTGATTGGCTGTTCGGCCACGGGCGTGCCCGCGGGATGGGGCGCGCCGCTTTATGCCAAGCTCGATGCCGATCTGGCGGCGGCGTGCATGGGGATCAACGCGGTCAAGGGCGTCGAGATCGGTGATGGCTTCGGCGCGGCGATGCTGCGCGGCGAAGACAATGCCGATCCGATGCGCCCGGGTACCGATGGTCCCGAATTCCTCGCCAATCACGCCGGTGGCATAGCCGGCGGCATCGCAACGGGCCAACCGATCACGTTGCGCGTCGCGTTCAAGCCGACCTCGTCGATCCTAACCCCGGTCGAGACGATCGACCGTAGCGGCGCTGCAACCGAGATACTGACCAAGGGCCGGCACGATCCGTGCGTCGGCATTCGTGGCGCGCCAGTCGTCGCGGCGATGGTCGCCTTGGTGCTGGCCGACCATAAGCTGCTGCATCGCGGGCAAATCGGGTAATCGGGCAAGCCGTTCTCGCATAGGGATAAAGGGAGCGACCGCACTATCGGTGGAGCGTTATTACGGTCGACCTCTTCGATGGTCATGACACCGAAAGGACCCTATTCCATGCGTATCGCACTTCTGGCCGGCCTTGCCGCCGCCACCTTTTCTACCGCAGCACTTGCGCAAACCACGGCGCCCGCGCCCAGTGAGCCGCAAACCATGCCGGCGCCGCAGACCTCTACCCCGACGACGACCGACGTGCCGCCGAGCACGATCCCGCAGCCGACGATGACACCCGAGCCGATGGCCGCGCCGACTCCGTCACCGACCGATTCGACGATGACGACCCAGACGCCAAGCGACCCGGCCACGACGCCGACCAAGAAGAAGTACAAAAAGCCGATGTAATCGGCGCGGTCGAACCGAAAATCGCCCCGGTCCTGCACGCGCAGGGCCGGGGCTTTTCGCATCAGTCGGCGAAGGGATCGCGTACCAGGATCGTGTCTTCGCGTTCCGGGCTGGTCGAGACCAGCGCGACCGGGCAGCGGATCAGCTCCTCGATCCGGCGGATGTATTTGATCGCCTGGGCAGGGAGATCGGCCCAACTGCGCGCGCCCGCCGTCGTTTCCTGCCAGCCGGGCATCGACTCATAGACCGGCACGACTTCGGCCTGATCGGCGGCATGGGCAGGGAAATAATCGAGCGTTTCGCCGCGCAACGTATAGCCGGTGCAGATCCGGACCTCGTCAAACCCGTCGAGCACGTCGATCTTGGTCAGCGCGATGCCGGTGATGCCGCCGACCGCCGCCGATTGCCGCACCAGCACCGCATCGAACCAGCCACAGCGCCGCTTGCGCCCGGTGACCGTGCCGAATTCATGCCCGCGCTCGCCGAGCCGTTCGCCGGTCGCATCTTCTAGCTCGGTCGGGAACGGCCCCGAGCCAACGCGGGTCGTATAGGCCTTGGCGATGCCCAGCACGAAGCCGACCGCGCTGGGGCCGAGGCCGGAGCCGCCTGCTGCGGTGCCCGAAATTGTGTTCGACGAGGTGACGAACGGATACGTCCCATGATCGACGTCGAGCAACACGCCCTGCGCGCCTTCGAACAGGATCCGCCGCCCGCGCGCGCGCAAGGCGTTGAGATCGCGCCACGTCGGTTTGACAAAGGGCAAGACGAACGGCGCGATTTCGCGCAGTTCGGCGAGCAGCGCTGCGCGATCGACCGGCGGTTCGCCGAAACCGGCGCGCAGTGCGTCGTGATGCGCGGTAAGACGGTCGAGCTGCGGCCCGAGCGCGTCGAGGTGCGCAAGGTCGCACACGCGGATCGCGCGCCGGCCGACCTTGTCTTCATAGGCCGGACCGATCCCGCGCCGCGTCGTCCCGATCTTGCCAGCACCACTCGCATCTTCGCGCAGCGAATCGAGGTCGCGGTGGAAGGGAAGGATCAGCGCGCAGGTGTCGGATACCATCAGCGTCTCGGGCGTGATCGTCACGCCTTGCCCGCGCAATTTCTCGACCTCGGCCTTCAGCGCCCACGGATCGAGCACGACGCCATTGCCGATCACCGACGGCGTGCCGCGCACGATGCCCGAGGGGAGCAGGGAGAGCTTATAAACCTTTTCGCCAACGACGAGCGTATGCCCGGCATTGTGCCCGCCCTGAAAGCGCACCACGACATCGGCGCGCTCGGCGAGCCAGTCGACGATCTTGCCCTTGCCTTCATCGCCCCATTGGGCACCAATCACTGCTACGTTGGCCAAATGTCCACCTTTCAGGGTGTGCCGGAAATCGGCCTTTCCCTAGGTAGCGCGGGCGCAAGCGTCCACCCCCTACACTCTGTTACACTTGATCGATTGACCCGGTTTCGCCCTGCGCGATAGCGAAACGCGTAACGATCGAGGGACCGCGCCATGATCCGCTTGCTGTTGCCCGTGCTCGTCGCCGCCATCGCTTTCACCCCGGTCGAGGCTGGGCAGACGTTGCGCGAACGTCTGGCGCAGCGGATGGCGCAGCGCATGGAGGGGCGGTCGCAGGAACGCCCGCGCCCGGCAAGATCGACATCGCTTATGGGGCCGATCCGCTCCAGCATCTCAATTTCTGGCGTGCCAAAGGGCCGGACGCGCCCGTGGTGATCTTCGTCCACGGCGGCGGATGGAAGCGCGGCGACAAGTCGAACGCCACCGGTGCGGCCAAGGTCGCGCATTCGCTCGTAGCAGGTTATGCGTTCGCTTCGATCGATTACCGGCTCGTGCCCGCCGCAACCGTCGAACAGCAAGCGCAGGACATCGCCGATGCGGTCGCGGCGCTGCGCGCGCAGGCGGCGACGCTGGGGTTCGACCCCAATCGCGTCGTGCTGATGGGGCATAGCGCCGGTGCGCATCTGGCGGCGTTGGTCGGCACCGATCCGCGCTACTTCGCCAAGGCGGGCCTGAATCCCGACGCGGTGCGCGGCGTGATCCTGCTCGACGGCGCGGCGTATGACGTGCCGCGCCAGATCGCCGAGGGCGGCAATTTCATGCACGACACCTATGTCCAGGCGTTCGGCAACGATGTCGCGCGGCAAAAGGCGCTGTCGCCGACCTTTCAGGTCGCCGCACCCAACGCCCCGGATTTCCTGATCCTCCACATCGCGCGCGAGGATGGGACGGTGCAATCGATCGCGCTCGGCGCGGCCCTGCGCGCGGCAGGCACGCTAGCCGAGGTGAAGGCAGTCGAGGGCAAGGGGCTACGCGGCCACATGGAAATCAACCGCAAGCTCGGCGAACCCGATTATCCCGCAACGGCCCTAGTCGATGCGTATCTGAAGCGCCGCTTCGCGCGGTAGCCTTAAAGCGCCCGCGCTTCGCCGTCGGCCAGCACGTGCGTGCAGAGCTGCGCGGCGGGCGTATCGCCAGCCTCTAGTGCCGCGACCGTGACCCACCCTTCGCCGCGCATCCGCGCCGTCACCGCCGGATCGGTACCGAGCGGCACGAACAGGCGGCGGCGGTCGGTGTCGGCGAGGCCGGCCGCGACAATGGCGTCGGCGTAGAGCGAGAAGCCCACCGCTGCCTCCTCCGCGCCATCCTCGTGCAGGATCGTATAGGTGCCGCCCCGCCCGATCTCACCGCGTAAACCCCCGGCAAAGATCGAGAAGCCGAGCCAGCTTTGATATTCGAAGCCGTGCCGCTCGGTCGGATCGAGCGTGAGCGCGACGCGGCCTTTTAACCCGTCAGCGATCTGCCACAAAGCTTCGAGCCGCGACGTCAGCGCCCCGCCCGCGTCGAACGCGCACAGCCGGTCATGCGCCTCGAAGAACGGTCCGGCGGCGGCGATCAGCGGGAGATAGGCGGGTGCGATCGCGGCGACTCCGCCTGCATCCTTGGCGTCGAGGCGGTCGCGCAAGGCATCAATTCGCACCGCATCGACCGGGAAGGGACCGCTTGCCAGCACGTCGATCAAATCAGGGAGCGTAAAGTCGATCGACACATCGGCGACGCCCGCTGCGGTCAGCGCCGCCACCACAACCTCGACGATCTCGCGCGCCGCGGCAACGGTGTCGAGGCCGATCAACTCGCAGCCGATCTGGCGCATTTCGCGATTCGGCGAAAGTTGCGAGGCGCGCAGTTTGAGCACGGGGCCGGCATAGGAAAGCCGCACCGGGCGCGGGTGGTGCGCCATGCGCGTCGCGGCGATGCGCCCGATCTGCGCGGTCATGTCGGGGCGGATCGCCAGCGTCGCCTGGCTGACCGGATCGACGAAGCGCACCGCATCCTGCGCGCGCGCGGCCTTCAGTCGACCGGCGAGCCCGGCCTCGAATTCGGCCAGCGCCGGGTCGGCGCGTTCATAGCCATGGGCATAGGCCGTGCCGAGCACCGCCTGTTCAAGGCGCGCGGCGGCATCGGCAAAGGGCGGGAGCCGGTCGCGGAAACCGGTGGGGAGGAGGGCGGTGGTCATTATACTTCCTTCTCCCTCTCCCCTTCGGGGAGAGGGCCGGGGAGAGGGGCAGTACCGAGCGCGACGCTGATTGTTTCAAGCACGCCTTCGAGGTTTCCCATCACGTCGGCATTGGAGAAGCGGATCACGCGATACCCTTGGTTTTCCAGCCACGCGGTGCGGCGGCCATCATAGGCTCCGTCGTGCGAGTGCGTGTCGCCGTCAACCTCGATTACGAACTTTCGCGAGCGCGCGACGAAGTCGGCGATATAGGGGTAGATGACGACTTGGTGATTGAACTTTACCGCTTCAAAGCGCTTGGCGCGGAGGTTGTACCAGAGCCGCGCTTCAGCGGGCGTCGGGTTGCTGCGCATGGATTTAGCACGCGCTAGCAACTCTTTATTGGTTTACGGCACGGCCCCTCTCCCCGGCCCTCTCCCCGGAGGGGAGAGGGAGCAGAAGAGGCTACCGTTGCCTCCTCAGAACGACAATCCCATCGCGGTCTTGACGCCGGCCAGCGCGCGGACCTTGGCGAGCAGTTCGGGCGTCACCGCATCATCGACCGAGAGCAGCAGCACCGCCTCGCCCCCGGCGCTGCGCCTGCCGAGGTGGAAGGTGCCGATGTTGACACCCTGCTCGCCCAGCAGCGAACCCAAGCGACCGATGAACCCGGGCGCGTCCTCATTGACGACATACAGCATGTGCCCGGCAAGATCGGCCTCGACCTTGATTCCGAACAGCTCGACCAGGCGCGGCGCCGCGTCGCCGAACAGCGTGCCCGCAACCGAACGCTCGCCGGCATCGGTCTTCACCGAAACGCGCAGCAGCGTGTGGTAATCGCCTTCACGCTCGGTGCGCACTTCACGCACTTCCATCCCGCGCTCCTTGGCGAGCAACGGCGCGTTGACCATGTTGACCGTGTCGGTCTGCGTGCGCAGGAACCCGGCGAGCACGGCCGAGACCATCGGCTTCTGGTTGAGCTCGGCGGCGGCACCCTCGCTATGGATCGAGATCCGCCCGATCGACCCGGTGGTGAGCTGCCCGACCAGGCTACCAAGCTTTTCGGCGAGCGTCATGTACGGCTTCAGGCGGGGCGCTTCCTCGGCGGAGAGCGACGGCACGTTGAGCGCGTTGGTGATGCCGCCCGACATCAGATAATCCGACATCTGTTCGGCGACCTGAATCGCGACATTGACTTGCGCTTCGTCGGTCGAGGCGCCGAGATGCGGCGTCGAGACGAAGTTGGGTGTGCCGAACAGCGGCGATTCCTTGGCTGGTTCGGTCACGAACACGTCGAGCGCTGCGCCGCCGATATGGCCCGAATCAAGCCCGGCCTTGAGCGCCGCTTCGTCGATCAACCCACCGCGCGCGCAATTGATGATGCGCACGCCCTGCTTGGTCTTGGCGAGTGCCTCGGCCGACAGGATGTTGCGCGTCTGGTCGGTCAGCGGTGTGTGGAGCGTGATGAAATCGGCGCGGGCGAGCAGATCGTCGAGCTCGACCTTCTCCACGCCGAGTTCGACCGCGCGTTCGGGCGACAGGAAGGGATCGAACGCGATCACCTTCATGCGGAGACCCAGCGCGCGATCGGCGACGATCGAGCCGATATTACCAGCACCGATCAGGCCGAGCGTCTTGCTCGTGACTTCGACGCCCATGAAGCGGTTCTTCTCCCACTTGCCGGCTTGCGTGCTGGCATCGGCTTCGGGGAGCTGGCGCGCGAGCGCGAACATCAGCGCGATGGCGTGTTCGGCGGTGGTGATCGAATTACCGAACGGGGTGTTCATGACCACCACGCCCTGCGCGCTAGCCGCGGGGATATCGACATTGTCGACGCCGATGCCGGCGCGGCCGATCACCTTGAGATTGGTCGCGGCGGCGAGGATCGCCTTGGTCACCTTGGTCGAGCTGCGGATCGCGAGGCCATCATATTGGCCGATGATCGCGATCAGTTCTTCCGGGGTCTTGCCGGTGATCTCGTCGACCTCGACGCCGCGCTCGCGGAAGATCTGGGCGGCCTTGGGATCCATTTTGTCGGAAATGAGGACTTTTGGCATGGAGATTTCTTTCATCTCCCTCTCCCCTTCAGGGGAGAGGGTCGGGGAGAGGGGAAGTGGAAAATTCGGGGAAGGGTGGCGCTTTGTAACGGCCCCTCTCCCCGGCCCTCTCCCCGCGAGCGGGGAGAGGGAGAAGTTTCAGGCGGCTTTTACGCTCGCATAGGCCCAGTCGAGCCACGGCCCGAGCGCGACCACATCGGCGGTGTCGACGGTCGCGCCGCACCAGATGCGCAGCCCCGGCGGGGCATCGCGGTAGCCCGCGATGTCATACGCCGCATGTTCCTTTTCGAGCAGCCCGGCGAACGCCTTGATGAAGGCTTCGTCCGCACCCTCGACTGTCAGGCACACGCTGGTCTTCGAGCGCGTCGCCGGATCGACCGCGAGGTGCCCAAGCCATGAACGCTCCGCGACAATCTGGTCGAGCGCGGCGGCATTGGCGTCGCTGCGGGCGATCAGCCCATCCGCGCCACCGACCGATTTCGCCCATTCGAGTGCTGCGATGCAATCCTCGACCGCGAGCATCGAGGGGGTGTTGATCGTCTCGCCCTTGAACACGCCTTCGGTCAGCTTGCCCTTGGAGACGAGGCGGAACACCTTGGGCAGCGGCCAGGCCGGGGTATAGCTTTCAAGCCGCTCGACCGCACGCGGGCCGAGGATCAGCACGCCGTGACCGCCCTCGCCGCCCAGCACTTTCTGCCAGGAGAAGGTCGCAACGTCGATCTTGGCCCAGTCGATGTCGTACGCGAACACCGCGCTGGTCGCATCGGCGAAGGACAGGCCTTCACGGTCGGCGGGGATCCAGTCGGCATTCGGCACGCGCACGCCCGAGGTGGTGCCGTTCCAGGTGAACAGTACGTCGTTCGACCAATCGACCGCACCCAGATCGGGCAGTTGGCCATAATCGGCGCGCACGACGGTGGGATCGATCTTCAACTGCTTGACTGCGTCGGTGACCCAGCCTTCGCCGAAGCTTTCCCAGGCGAGCGCGGTGACGGGCTTTGCACCCAGCATCGTCCACATCGCCATTTCATAGGCGCCGGTGTCGGAACCGGGGACGATCCCGATGCGGTGCGTGTCGGGTAGCTTGAGGAGCTCGCGCATCAGATCGATGCAATATTGCAGCCGCGTCTTGCCGATCTTCGAGCGGTGTGAGCGCCCCAGCGATTCGGTGGCGAGATTGGTAGGGGTCCAGCCGGGAGGCTTGGCGCACGGTCCACTCGAAAAATAGGGACGTGCCGGCAGATGCGCGGGACGCGCAGGAAGGTCAGTCATGTAGTCTCTCCTCACAGAGAGCACGCGCGGCGTTGGGACCGCGTGGCCCGTCGCCGCCCGTATAGAGTTTGGGAGGCGGGTCAAGGGTCGTGTCGTTCGTCGCAAGTGGGGTAGCGGTCGGATAGTGGTACGCGGTATCTCCTCGCCATGCCGCGCCGCCTCGCCGTCCTTGCTCTACCGCTCTTGCTCGCGTCGTGCGTATCAGGCGGCGGGAGCGATCGCCGTGCGCCGCTGCGTCCGCGTGGTGCCAAGCCGATCACGCTCAACCTGCCGACCAGCCGCGAGACGCAGGCGTGTTTCGCCGATCTCGCGCGGCAGGACGTGCGGTTTTCGCCGTTGCCCGACCGGGATTATGGCGGCGGGTGTCAGGTGATCGGCGCGTTGCAGCTGCTCGACATCGGCGTGCCCGTCACCAACATCAAAGCGATGCGCTGCGGCCTTGCGCGCAGTTTCACCGGCTGGGTCGAATATGCCGTCGCGCCCGCCGCGCGGCAGATGCTGGGGAGCGATCTGGAGCGGATCGAGAGCATGGGGACCTATGCCTGCCGCGCGGTGGTGGGCGCGCCCGGAGCGGCTGGGAAGCTGTCTGGGCACGCCACCGCCAATGCGATCGACATATCGGGCTTCGTGCTGCGCGACGGGCGGCGAATCACGCTCCAGCAGGGTGGAACGGCGGTGACGCCGAAACGCGTGCCTTTCTGCGTGTGATTCGTGCCTCGGCCTGCAAGCGCTTCGGCACCGTGCTCAGCCCGGACTACAACGCCGCGCATTACAACCATTTGCATCTTGAGGACGATCGCGCCGGCTTTTGCCGCTAGGCTTCAAATGGCGCGTCTTTTCGCTTAAGCGCGGTGGATGAGCGATATCCCCAAAACCGACACGCACGTCCCGGCGCGCGTTTTCCCCCGTGCGCGGCAGGATGCCGAGACCGCCAAGACCGGCATCAGCACGCCGCAGACCGAGAATCCGGCCTACCGGCTCGCGTTTCAGGACATGGATTTCCTGCTGCGCGAGGATTTGCGGCCCGTGCGATTCCAGCTCGAATTGCTCAAACCGCAACTGATCATGGACGAAGCCAACATTGCGTCGACCTTTGTGATGTACGGATCGGCGCGCATTCCTGAGCCGGCCAAGGCACAGGTGCTTCTCGAAAAGGCCGAGGGCGAAACCGCGATCCGCATCGCGCAGAATCTGGTCGAGAAGTCGAAATATTATACGGTCGCCTATGAACTCGCCCAGCTGGCTAGTGCGTTTCCGCTCGATGAGGACGGCAAGCGCCACTTCGTCGTGTGTTCGGGCGGTGGCCCGTCGATCATGGAAGCGGCTAACCGTGGTGCGCACGATGCCGGGCAGGAATCGATCGGGCTCAACATCGTCCTGCCGCACGAACAGGCGCCGAACCCGTACGTAACCCCGGCGCTGTCGATGCAGTTTCACTATTTCGCGCTGCGGAAGATGCACTTCCTGCTCCACGCCCGCGCGCTCGCCGCGTTTCCGGGCGGGTTCGGGACGTTCGATGAGCTGTTCGAGCTGCTGACACTGATCCAGACCGGCAAGATCGCGCCGATCCCGGTGCTGCTCTACGGCCGCAAATTCTGGGAGCGCGTCGTCAATTTCGAGGCGCTGGTCGAGGAAGGCGTCGTCTCGGCCAAGGACCTCGGCATCTTCACCTTCGTCGAGACCGCCGCAGAAGGCTGGGCGGTGGTGAAGGACTTTTATCGGGATAAGTGATTAAGGTCGCCCCTCCCCTTCAGGGGAGGGGATGGGGGTGGGGCCTATCCGCGAATTCAACGTCGCGTTGAAGGCGCGGCCCCACCCCAACCCCTCCCCTGAAGGGGAGGGGCTTGAATATCTTACTTCCCCGCCGCCGCCGGGGCGGTGGTGTTGCTGCCGATGCCGGTGGTCGGCTCGCTCGCCTTGCCGCCCGGATCGGCGGCGCCAGCAGCCGGCGGAACCTTCGCGTCGGTCGCCGCCGGAGCGCCGGCCGGGGCCGCCGGGAGCGGCAGGTTCGAGCCTTGCGCGTTGAGGTACAGGATCACGTCGGCGCGGTCCTTGCCGCTGGCGAGGCCGGCAAAGGTCATCTTGGTGCCGTTGGCATAAGTGCGCGGCGAGGTGAGCCAGGCGTTGAGCTGCTCGAAATCCCACTTCTTGCCCGCGCCCGCGGTCGTCAGCGCGGCGGAAAAGGCGTAGCCGGCCTTGCCCTGCGCGATGCCTTCGCCGACCGTCGCCCACAGGTTCGGGCCGATGCCGTTGGCCCCGCCCTGCGCGATCGTGTGGCAAGCGCTGCACTTCTTGAACACTTCGGCACCGTGCGACGCATCGGCGACCGCCATCATCTCGCCGATCGGCTTGTCGGGAACAGCGGGACCAGCGGCACCGTCTTCGGCGGCGACTTCGATCGGATAGCCGGCCTTTTCGGCCTTGATCGGTTGCACAATCATATGGCCCGCAATGCCTGCGGCGACGGCTACCATGCAGCTGCCCAATACCCAGCCTGCGATCGTGTTGGTGCGGTTATCCATGTCTCGCCTTATACCTTTGTCGCCGTTCGGCCCCCGGTGGGACCGCGAAGTTGCGTGTCCCATAGGTTCGTGGGGGGCGCATCGCAAGCCGGTTTGCCGCGCCGCAACAGCAGGACTGCCAAGGGTTGCCGGGGTGCGACGCGGTCGTTACCTCCCCGCGCCAATGGAAAGCTTCCCCGAACCCGCCCGCGCGCTCGTCGCCACGATGACCGCCGCCGCCGCTGCCGACCCTTCCCGCGCCGTTGCTTTTCAGGGCGCGCCGGGGGCCAATTCGCATATTGCGGCGCTGGAGGCGTTCCCCAACGGCTTGCCGCTGCCGTGCTTCGATTTCGCCGACGCGATCGATGCGGTGCGCGACGGGCGGGCGGACTGCGCGATCATCCCGATCGAAAATTCGCTCCACGGCCGCGTCGCCGACATGCATTTCCTGCTGCCCGAATCGGGGCTGGTCATCACCGGCGAGCATTTCCTTGGCATTCGCTATGCGCTGATGGGACTGGGGCCGATCGCGGGCGTGCGCGAGGCGATCAGCCATCCGCAAGCGCTCGGCCAGTGCCGGTTGTGGCTGCGCGAGCGGGGGATTGCGCCGGTTTCCTATCCCGATACGGCGGGGGCGGCGGCCCTGGTGGCGGAGCGCGGTGATGCGACGCTCGCGGCACTCGCCCCGCCGGGCGCGGCGGCGCTGTACGGGCTGGAGACGCTCGCCAGCGACATTGCCGATGCCGCGCACAACACCACGCGCTTCGTCGTGCTGGCACGGCAAGGGCATGCGCCGGTGGGCGACGGCGCGTGGATGACGACGCTGATTTTCGAAGTGAAGAACGTCCCCGCCGCGCTCTACAAGGCGATGGGCGGCTTCGCGACCAACGGCGTCAACATGACCAAGCTGGAAAGCTATCAACGCGGCGGCAGCTTCGCCGCGACCGAGTTCTACGCCGATGTCGAGGGGCGCCCGGGCGAGGCGGGGCTGGACCATGCGCTGGAGGAACTGGGCTTCCACTCGAAATGGGTGCGGGTGCTGGGGACGTATCGGCAGGCGCGTAAGCGGGGGTGAGGGGCGGAAGTTTAGGCTAAGTTTAGGGATAAAACGCATGTCGTCGGGGGCAGCGGTGGGGCGTCATCGCAGCGCCGATAGGCATGCAAGCGTACGCCCAATTGCGGACATTTAAGCCACCAATGGTCGTCACCCCGGCCTTGAGCCGGGGTCCACTGACCCGCAAGCAGACCGTTCGACCTTCGGGCGGTGCGGCTGTCGCACGGTGGACCCCGGCACGAGGCCGGGGTGACGGAGCGGGGGGGACGGCCGCTATCCAAGCGTTACCGGCTGCAGTCGATTTCACCCGATCTCTCTTCGTTCGCAATCAGTTAGCTGCCTCCATCAGCGCGGAAAGTCACGCTAAGGTCACACCAAACGCGCTAAAGTCACGACATCGGCGCGTTATTTGCACGTGAGGGCGGACGCGGTTGGCGCCCGAAATTTCGAAAAGCCGATGATGTCAAAGAGCGTTGCTGGGCAATGCTGACAGAGGATGGGGGTGTAGGAAAGCGGGAACGTGGGTGTTTGGTTTGGAGCCAGAGTTCCTCTCGACCAAATCTGCTCACCCTCACCCTTCCCACCCGGCTTCGCCGCGCGGGCCCCTGAGCTGCTGCCGGTTTCGTGGACACCAAGATAAGGTGTTTTCGGAACCGGAGGGTGTAAATGCAACGACGGAAGTTCAGCCGAGAGTTCAAGCTCGAGGCAGTG
>NZ_BMDW01000014.1 GCF_014636175.1 Sphingomonas psychrolutea
CTGAATCGCTTCTCCGAAATAGGAACACCGGTGACCGTCCGCCTCTCATAACATCTTCAAGTAAAAGCGCGGTTATGCTCTCGCGACGTTATGCAACAAAGCCATGCGACAGTCACAGCTTACAAACACAATTGGCGCTGCCCTCTACGTAGGCCTTGCAGCATCTACACTGGAAAAGCTCAGAGTTACCGGTGCCGGACCGCGATATCGCAAATTGGGTCGCGCCGTTCGATATCATTTTAGTGACCTAGACAATTGGGTTGACGCTCGCTCAATTGCGAGCACGTCACAATGTGTGAAGTCGTGCTAGCCGACCATGCGGCGCCGACTGCCGCTGCGGAGCCGCAACCGATCGATACGTCGGAGATGAGAGAGCTGGTCGTAAGTCATTTTACCCCGTCATCTGGTCGGCTTGGGAAAATCCGCGGCTTGGACACGAACGGCGAGCTCCGTAAAGCAACACACGGATTCCTTTACGACGGCGTCGTCGAGCGTAAGCGTTTTAGCTCGGTTCGCGAGTTCGCTGAATTCGCGAACAACCTTCCGGCTGGTCAGGCTATCGGGTTCGGCTTGGTCGATGGCGTTAGCGCGAATATCGTCACTTCTGCCGCCAAGAGCCTTTTGCCCGACGACGCGGCGATCGTATCGAGAACGAAACGATATTTTCAGTATAGGTCCGTGCCGGGCGTTTTAACGATCGACTACGATCCCAGGCCCGATCAGCAGCCATTCACGCCGGTTGAGCTTGTCGGTATTCTGAGGTCCTCAGTGCCGGAGCTCCGGCAGGTGGCGATCGCGGGGAAGTCGTCGTCCTCAGCCTATCTTTTTGGGCCGGACGGCCAAACGCTCGTTGGGGCGGCGGGCTTTCACCTCTCCGTTCCGGTTGCGGATGCCTCACTGATTCCGCAACTCGGCGCGATTATCCAAGACCGCCTTTGGTTAAATGGCCACGGTTACGCAAAAATCACTTGTGCGGGAACGATCAAGTTGTGCACGCCCATCGATGGATCGGTCCTCTCTCCAGAACGGATATTTTTCACTCGAGCAATGTGTGAAGATGGAGTCACGCAGCGTCTGCCCGACATCGATTATTTCCCTGGCGCTTTCGATGAGGTCCTCGAACGCGAAGGGTTCCTCGAAAGGTTGCCCCGCTTGACGGCCGAGGAGCAAGGCGCCGTCACCCTTCTGAAAAATGCGGCAAGCCATGAGGCTGCGCCAGAAGCGCGCGAGATAAGGAGGCAGTGGGCTGAAGGACAAGCAGATCTCCGCTTAAAGCTTGCGGCTGATCGAGGCGAACCAATAAATCGTGCGGACGTCCTCACAGAGATACTCATGTCAGCCGGTTCCGCTCTCCCCAAAGATCTGGTTTTATACCCACAGGGGCATGCGCCCATCACAGCGTGGGAGGTCTATTCTGATCCTGAGCGATGGGCCGCGGCGCGTTTTGCGGATCCCTTCGAACCTGATTATGGCGACGATCCGCGGATTGCCTGCGCCGTGTTCGATTCGGGTGAGCCGTACATTTACAGCCATGCCCACGGCGGCTCCAGTTACTTCTTTAGAACGGAGAGCGAGTGGGTTTCCGGCGCCGACGCGTTCTTTCCGCTGGCTCAAAGTCGGCGGCGGTTCGAGGCTGTGCCGGCGTCTGAATTTGCGGAGGGTCATCCAGCGCGGTGGTTAGTGAAGGGATTGCTTCCAGACGCCGCGCTTGCCGTAATTTATGGTGCGCCCGCCTCCGGGAAGTCATTTTTTGCCCTAGACGTTGTATGTAGCATTGCGCTCGGTGCCGAGTGGAACACGCGAAAGGTCGTCCAGACGACGGTGGTCTATATTTGCGCCGAAGGCGCGATGGGATTTCGGAAGCGAATTCGCGCTTACGAGCAACGGTTTGAAGTGAAGTTGGGGGAGCGGCTCCGAATCATCGGCGATCAACCTGATTTGCTTGGTGACCGCGACGTAACTGGTTTGATCGCTGAATTGGTAAGAGTCGAGCCAAGAGTAATCGTCATCGACACGCTGGCACAGGTCATGCCGGGGGGCGATGAAAATAGTGCGGTCGATATGGGAAAGGTATTGAAGCGCTGTCGCGAAATTCAAGCTGCGACGCAGGCTACTGTAGTCCTTATTCATCATGCCGGAAAGGACGCAACCCGTGGTCCCCGAGGTTGGTCTGGTCTTTTAGCGGCGGCTGATGCGGTAATCGAGGTATCTCGTTGTGCAGTCGGCAACGAGGCAAAAATCTCAAAAATGAAAGACGGCGAGGATAGCCTGACTTTTCCGTTTCAGCTTATTTCTGAATCCTTGGGGATGGACGAGGATGGCGATCCAATTACGAGCTGTACTGTTTCCTATAATCAGGTAGCAGATGGGGGCATTAGAAAGAGCCCACAGCCAGTCGGCGCGAATCAAATCGCACTGTATTGTGCTATCCATAAGCTATCCGAGCGCCGAAAACGGGTCACCGTTACCGAGGCTATAGAGAAGGCATGCGAGTCCGTCCCATACGATCGTGGAAATGATAAGACAAAATCCAAGCGAGATCAGCGGCGCGATCGTTTAATGAGGGCCATGGAGACGATGATCGTCCGGAATGTCCTATCGCTAGAGGGCGATAATATCGCCATTGCTGCTGCACCACACGCTTCATTGTCGGCATTTGAAGCAAATGAAGCGCCTACCACGGTTGCTTCAGCTGCTTCACCACCCCTTAGGGGTGAAGCTGGTGAAGCGTCTGGCTCACCGACCGCATTGACGTAAAGTTCGTTCTTGACGCCCCCACGCTTATCGTCGGGTGTACGATTTGGTGGATCGATAGGGGGTAGGGCCCAGGTCTGCTGTCGACCTTCGGTGCAGGTCGAGCAGAGCGTCGGAGATCCGGGCGCTAGCGGAGTGCGCCGGTCATTTTGGTGATTTTGGGGCGTGACGCAGCGTTGGCAGCATCTGCGCAATCCCGAACTCAAGAAAGCGAATTCAACATCACATAGCATTAACAGACGTCGTGGGTGATCCGAGCTGCAACACGATCTCGCCTGCGCGGGCGCGCAGGCGCACACGTACCGGTCGGGAAATTGCCCTGGCATCTGCTGGAAGCTGTATTTGCCTGGGTCACTTTTTAGGTGCGGGGCGGCGCCCGACGACAGCAATCCAAAGTGCGCAGCATCGGTCGACGAGGGAAATTGCAGAGCGATCTCGCGCGCGCTCGTACACGCGCGCGCGTACTGATGTCGAAACTGTTGTGGCTCGATGTCGTCGGTTGAATGCAGTTTTCGCGTCGCAGCTCACAGTCACTCCGGAAAGAATGCCGACCCCACAAATCCGGTGCTGTGCTCAGCACATGCAGATTCGACATTTTTGCAGTTAAGAGAACGCACTGGTTCGCCGACGACGGCCGCCGGTATGGTGATTAGAGCGTCGTGCCGTTAATTTGACCCATATCCTGCTGCCTTGAAGTAGTTTTGGCATTCGCTGGGAAGACACCCCCGACACATCAACAACGGGACGCAGGAGCGCGGCGAATGACGCTTTGTCTTAGCAATGGTGATCACCCGGACATCCGGGAGCATCGACGAGTTTTCCGTGGCGGCGGATACTGTGCAAGTTTTCCGCTCGAAAGCGCCTGGGAAAGGTCACCCGCAAATGCGGATCTTGTGGTTGCTGTGGCCTGGGATATTGGCCCTGGCAGCGAAAGGCGCGATGGCTATTTCATCCAGCGGCGCCGGTCGAAGACTTGGCCCTGGGCTCTCTGGGCTTACGTTTTCGATGACAACTGGGAAAGGTGGAGCTGGGTGCTGCGGGCAACGCCCAATTCGGCCTACACCGATGCCGCGACGGCTGGGCGCTCGCTTCTCGAGGCTTCATGGGCGTGGGAACGAGAGCAGTGGCAAACTGGACAGTTTGACGAGGTCGGATTCGCAGGACTCCTCACAGATTGTCAACGCCGGTCGGATTCCAGGCCAGCGGGGCGGAGTAAAAGCAGGCCATTGTTGATGCGGGCCTGACGATATGAAGAGGGCCCCGATCGGGGCCCTCTTCATATCGTTGTCGTCGTCGATCAGGCGGTGGTGATCTCGCCGGTTTCGGGGTCGATGATCTCAGTGGCCTGGTTTTGCTCCGCCCTGGCGGCGGAGCGTCGGCGCCCGGCGGACTCCTTCAGCCGGTAGCTATCGCCATTCATCGTCAGGATGCTGACGTGGTGGGTGAGCCGGTCGAGCAGCGCGCCGGTGAGCCGCTCGCTTCCCAGCACCTGGGTCCAGTCCTCGAACGGCAGGTTGGAGGTGACGATAGTGGAGCCACGCTCATATCTTTGGGAGAACACCTCGAACAGCAGCTCGGCGCCCGTGGGCGACAGCGGCACATAGCCAAGCTCGTCGATGATCAGCAGCTTCACCGCGGCAAGGTCGCGCTGCATTTTCAGCAGGCGGCGTTCGTCGCGCGCTTCCAGCAGCTGGCTGACCAGCGCGGCCGCGGTCGTGAACGTCACGGTAAAGCCCTTCTGGCAGGCAGCCAGACCGAAGGCGAGCGCGACATGCGTCTTGCCCGTGCCGCTGTTGCCCAGCGCGATGATGTTCTCGCGCCGCAGGACATACTCACAGCGGGCAAGCTCCAGGACGAGCATCTTGTTGAGGCTCGGGATGGCGGTAAACTCGAACGTGTCGAAGCTCTTCACCGCCGGGAACCGTGCCGCCCTGATACGCCGCTCGATCGTGCGCCGTTCGCGGTCGATCAGCTCGAGCTCGATAAGCCGCAACAGATAGCGCGGGTGATCGGTGCCATCGCGCGCGCACTCGCGGGCCACCTTGTCATACTCGCGCAGCACGGTGGGCAGCTTCAACTGCTTGAGGTGATGGGCCAGCAGCACCTGCGGCGTGCCGCTCATCGTGCCGCCCGGCATCGTATCGGGTGCGCCGCTCATGCCGCCAGCACCGCATAATCGGCGGCCGAGGTCGTCTTCACCGCCGTTCGCGGCAGGTGCGGATACGCCGCCAGGTCGAGCCGGGCGGGTCGCCGCTCGATGCGCGCCAGCGCGATCAGCTTGATCGCATCGAACCCGACCGCACCGATCTGGATCGCATGGGTCACCGCGCCCGTGACGACGTCGAGCGGCAGCGCCTCCAGCAGGCGCAGCTACCCAAGATAAACTCACGCTTGCCCCGGTTGCCCATCCGAGCTTCGAGCAGGTGTCGCAGGTGCTGGAACACATCCGGCAACGCCCAGCCCTGCAACGCTGCGGCTTGGTCGAGCGCGCCGGGCTTGGTCTCGATCAACGCCAGATAGTGGAGCGGGTTGGCGACGAACACGCCCTCGCCATAGCACCGCTGGTGGCGAGCGATCTCCTTGCCGCCGCACAGGATCACCACCTCGGCGACGAAGCCCTTCACCACCACGTCCTGGAAGCCGTAAGCGGTCGGCACCGAGTAGTCGTTGGTCCGATAGCGCACGAGCGCCATCGACGAGACCCGCCCGCTGCGCTTCTCGCAGGGCTCCAACGGCACCGCCGGCAGCGGCCGCAGCGCTGCGTGATCGGCCACCAGCCGCTCGCCGATCGTCTCGGCATGGCGGCCGGCATGATCGCGCTGTCGAGCGCGGCAGCGCTCTTCCAGCATGGCGTTCAGATCGTCGAAGCTGGCAGCGTGCGGGACCGGCACCATGAAGTTGGCGCGCGAGAACTTGACCAGCCCTTCGACCTTGCCCTTGTCGTTGCCCTTGGCCGGTCGCGCGAACCGATCGCGGAACAGGTAGTGGCTGCACAACTCGGTGAAGGCACGCGTGCGTTCGCGCCTCCCGTCGCCCAGGATCTTTGCCACCGCGATCGTCGTGTTGTCGTACAGGATCGATAGCGGCACGCCGCCGAAGAACGCGAACGCCGACACATGCCCGTCGAGGAACGCCTCCGTCGTCTCGCGCGGATAGGCCTTCACAAAGCAGGCATCCGACTGCGGCAGGTCCATGCACAGGAAGTGGATCTTCTGGCGCACCCCGCCGATCACGCCGACCGCCTCGCCAAAATCTACCTGCGCATGGCCCGGCGGGTGTGCCAGCGGCACGAACGTCTCGCGGCCGCGCGCCCGGCAAAGCCGGACATGATCCTTCACCACGGTATATCCGCCGGCAAAGCCATGCTCGTCGCGCAGCCGTTCGAAGATCCGCTTGGCCGTATGCCGCTGCTTCACAGGCGCTGTCCGGTCAGCCTCCAGGATCGCATCGATCACCGGCAGCAGCGGCCCCAGCTTCGGCTTCGCCGCCGGTTCCTTGCGCGTATATCCCGGTGGCAGCGAGAACCGG
Source organism: Sphingomonas psychrolutea (assembly GCF_014636175.1). Classification (GTDB taxonomy): domain Bacteria; phylum Pseudomonadota; class Alphaproteobacteria; order Sphingomonadales; family Sphingomonadaceae; genus Sphingomonas; species Sphingomonas psychrolutea. Next base: position 6,283 of record NZ_BMDW01000014.1, read on the forward strand.
CACATCTTGGCCACCGTCTCTCGGTTGAGCCCGAAAACCCGCGCCGCCTCGCGACGGCTGTGGCCCTCCACGAACACGAAGCGCCGAACGGCGGCATAACTCTCCACCCCAAACATCCCCGGCCGCTCCCAAAAGAAGCAACCTTACCAACGGCTGGATTTTACTCCGCCACGCTCAGCACCGCGCCGGCGTTCCGATGGCCTGCTTTGTCACCGGCGCTTCCACCATGGTCAGCCGATATCCGCGCCGCTGAAAATTGATCAAGCCCCCGATGCAGCGGCGCTGCGCTGGCACAACGAGCACTGCTATCGGGGGTGACGGTCAACCAATCCGCGCCTTCGCGGTCTTTCGAAACACCACCCCGCCAATACCGTTTATGGCCTGCACCAGGGTCAGCACCTCGGTCTGGCTGATGGGCGGGGGGAGTCGCAGTCACCGTCCTTCCGCCGGACGGTTAGCACCACCTTCCCCGGGGCGGTGCAATGCCGTGCTTACAAGGTGCTTATATGCGAGCGCGAGCCCAATTATCCCGACTCATAATTGGCCACTAAGTCACTGAGAATTATGGTGGACGCACTTGGGCTCGAACCAAGGACCCGCTGATTAAGAGTCAGCTGCTCTACCAACTGAGCTATGCGTCCGAGTCCCGGCGATCTGGCGAGGCGCGTGGTGGCGCGACCGCTGCGGGAGGCGGTCGGTTAGCAGCGTAGCGGCCCGATGCAAACCCTTTTTTCATGTCCCCGCCCAAAATCGGTGCGTGCTGCGTTACCAGCGCGTCGTCTGGCGGTTGCTGCGGTCGATTGACATCAGGATCCCAAGGCACAGCATGAAGGTCATCTGGCTCGACCCGCCATTGCTGATCAGCGGCAGCGGCACGCCGACTACGGGCGCCATGCCCATCACCATCGCCATGTTGATCGAGACATAATAAAAAATCGTCGCGGCCAGGCCCGCCGCGGTCAGGCGGGCGAAGCGCGATTGCGCTTGCAGCGCGGCCGCCAGGCCCCATTGCACAATCACGAAGAAGGCGAGGATCAGCAGCACGCCGCCGATCAAGCCCCATTCCTCCATCATCGTCGCGAGCGCAAAGTCGGTATGGCCTTCAGGCAGGTAATCCAGATGGCTTTGCGTGCCGTTCAGAAACCCCTTGCCGAAGATGCCGCCCGATCCGATCGCGATCTTGGACTGGCTGATATGGTACCCAATCCCGAGCGGATCGCTTTCGGGATCAAGGAAGACCAGAATGCGGTTTTTTTGATACCCGTGCAGCACGAAATTGATCGCAAGCGGGATCGCCGCGCCCAACGCCAGCGCGCCGCCGATGAAGAGGCGGAGCGGGACGCCCGCCAGAAACATTACGGTCACCCCGCCAATCGTGATCATTAACGCGGTGCCGAGATCGGGTTGCTTCATCACCAACGCTGCGGGCAACAGGATCAGCAGCGCGGCAGGCCAGATCGCGCCGAAGCGTCGTGTCTCATTGGGCGGCAGCAGGTCGTAAAACTTCGCGCAGGCAAGCACGATGCACGGCTTCATCAGTTCCGATGGCTGCAACCGGATAAACCCGACGTCGAGCCAGCGTTGTCCGCCGCCACGCACCGCGCCGACCAATTCGACCAGCACGAGCATCACGCACAGGATGCCATAAGCAGGCAGCGCGATCTGGCCCCACGTCTCTTCGCGGATGCGTGACAGCGCGATCGCGCCGGCCAGCAAGACGAAGAAGCGAATACCCTGCGAAAGCGCCCAGGGCCGAATATTCCCACCCGCCGCCGAATAAAGCACGAGCAGGTCGAAACAGCCGATCGCCAGCACCAGCAGCAGGATCTTCCACGGAAGCTGTGCGAGGGGCGCAGGCACGAAGGCAAGCCCATTGGCGGGACGCGTGCTCATTGCGGATCGGTTTCGGTCGAGCCGTCTTCGGCAACGGTATTGCCGGGGGCGGCGGAATTGGCGAGCGCTTCGGACGCGGCGACATCGGCCGCGGTGGCGGCGCGGACGGCGGGTGCGTCGGTTGGCGCGGTTGCGCCGAGTTCGGTCTGGGCCCCGATCGCGAGCGGTGGCGCACCCGCGGCGACGCGATAGGCGGCGCTCTCGGCCGCCATCCGCGTCTTGATGTCGCCGCCCCAGGTCGGCTCAGCCTCGGCGAGCGACGCCAGCGCGCGGTCCTTGTCGAACAGATAGGTCATGATGTCGCGGGCGATCGCCGGAGTGTCGAGGTTGCGAACGGTATGCCCGCCATGTTCGAGCACCACGGCGATCGCGTAGCGCGGGTTATCGTGCGGTGCGAAGCCCTGGAACAGCGCGTGATCGCGCAACTTGAAGGGGAGCGCGCCGTTCTTGAGCACGCCGCCGGCCCGCTCGCTCATCGTGATCCGGCGAACCTGCGCGGTTCCGGTCTTCCCCGCGAGCGCGATACCCGGTGTCAGCATCCGCGCAGCGCCGCCCGTTCCCCCGCCATTGACGACGCCCCACATCGCTTCGTGGATGAGGGCGAGGTGATCGGGCTGTACCGCCAGCGCCGGGGCAGGGTGAACATGATCGGCCAGGATACGCGGCTGTAGTCCGCGGCCGGATGCAAGACGCGCGGCCATCACCCCAAGTTGCAGCGGGTTGGTCAGGACATAGCCTTGCCCGATCGACGCGTTGAGTGAATCCGCGACGGTCCAGGACGTCTGATACTTGCGTTGCTTCCACGCGCTGTCGGGTACGGTGCCGAAGCGTTGGCTGGAAAAGGGTAGGTCGAATTTCTGCCCCAACCCGAGCGCGCGTGCGACGGGCGCCACATTATCGTAGCCGAGCCGTCGCACCATTTCATAAAAATAGATGTCGCAGCTCTGCATGATCGCGTTTTTGAGGTCGAGCGAACCGTGGCCGCGTTTTTGGTGACAGTGGAAGATGCCGGTGCCTACACGCAATGCGCCCGAGCAGAACACGCGCTCGTCCGCGCTCACCCCGGCGTGTAGCAAGGCCAAGCCATTCATCGGTTTCACGGTCGAGCCCGGGGGATACAGACCTTGCAGAACCTTGTTCATCAGCGGAACATGGTCGTTATCCGACAGCATCTTCCATTCGAGATGGCTGATCCCGTCGGAGAAGCTGTTGGGATCATAGGCCGGCATCGATACCATCGCGAGCATCTCGCCGGTGCGGCAATCGAGCACCACGACCGATCCGGATTGCGTGCCGAGCCGCCGCGCGGCGTAATCCTGCAGGCCAATGTCGATGGTGAGCCGCGCATTGGCGCCGGGTTCGTCGGGCTTGGTCGCGAGTTCGGCAACGATCTTGCCACGCGCGGTTACTTCGACGCGCTTTTGCCCCGCGACCCCGCGCAACGTGTGTTCGAGCGTCTTTTCGAGGCCATCCTTGCCGAGCTTGAAGCCCGGCGTCACCATCAGCGGGTCGCGGGTCTGCTTGAACTGTTCGGCCGACGCAGCGCCGACATAACCGGTCAGGTGCGCGACTGCGGCACCCGTCGGGTAACTGCGCGAAAAACCGCGTGTGGGCGCAACGCCGGGCAATTCGGGCAAGCGCACGCTGACTGCGGCGAAACGCTCCCAATCGAGGTTCTGGGCGACCTGTACCGGCTGGAAACCCGCGGCATTCTCCAGATCGGTGACGATCCGGTCCATTTGTTCGGGCGGCAGTTGCAGGATTTCGCGCAGCAGCCCAAGCACCCGGCCCTTATTTTCCAGCCGATCGGGGATGATGTCGACGCGGAAATCGGTACGGTTGTTGGCAATCGGCGTGCCATGCCGATCAACGATCCAGCCACGCCGCGGCGGAACGGGCGTGGTGTTGACGCGGTTGCTTTCGGACTTCAGCGTATATTGCGCGTTCTCGACGATCGAGAGCCAGCCCATCCGTCCCGCAAGCGCCAGCCCGAACACGCCTTGTGCCGCGCCCAGCGCGACCGCGCGCCGTGAGAAGCTGTAGCTTTGCGACGCTTCGGTCACCATGCGCTGCGATTGCCCGAAGATCGGCCGGTTCATGCCTCCTCCTCATCGCCGGCCAACATGGCGCAGAGGCGCGCGGCAAGCGGGAAAAGGAGGACTGAAATCGCGATCTGGAGTAGTAACACCGTATCGACATGCGCGTCGATCGGCGTCGCGACCAAGCGTCCGAGGATCAGGCAAAAGCCGATCGAGCCCGCGGCAACCAGCCAGTCCTGCCAGAACGTGCGATAAACCACGCGCTGGTCGATCAAGTCGATCATGAAGAAGCACAGCGTCCAGAACAGCATCGCGCTGCCCAGCGGCTGTCCAGAGACCAGGTCGTCGAACAGGCCAAGCGGTAGCGGCGCCCAGACGCGCAGGCTTTCCGACCGGGTCAGTCGCCAACCAAGCAGCATCAGCAAGCCGAAGGGTGGAAGGATCTGCACGCTCGCAATCAGCGGCCATAGCGTCAGTGCGGAGCCTGCCATGACCGACAATGTCGGGACGAAGCGCGCAAAACTACGGTCGGGCGCCTCGTCGAAAGGTCCGCGGACCGCCCTCACGGCGCTGGCTTGCTGGCAGGTGGCGTCGCTGATGACGTCGGCGTCGGCGGCGGCGGCGGCAGGAAGGCGCGTTGGACAAGCGCGTAGTCGACCGTGTCGGGCTGCGCGAAGCTGCGCCCGATCGCTGCATCGCGACCACGCCGGATAATCCGCGCGACGGGCACGTTGGGCGAATAGATCCCGCCGATCCCCGAGGTGACGAAGACATCGCCCGGCCCGAAATCGGTGGTTGCGAAGGCGACCGACTTTACGTCGAGCAGCCCGTCGCCGCGCCCGGTGGCGAGCGCTGGCATACCGTCGCGCGTGCGGCGGACCGGCACGACGCTTTCCGGATCGGTCAGCAGCAGCACGCGCGCGCTGTTCGGCCCGGTTTCGAGAACGCGCCCGATCAACCCTTCGGGGCCGCGCACCGGCTGCCCCTGCGCGACGCCTTGCCACGATCCCGCGTTGAGCACCGCAAAGCGACGCGTACTGGAGGCCGAGGAACTGACCAAGCGCGCCGCGACGACTGGCTCCGCGATCCGTTCGCGTACGCGCAGCAGCGCCAGCAAGCGATGATTGTCGTACGATAGCGAACGCGCGCGCATGAACAGCGCATGCTGATCGGCAAGCTGTTTACGCAGCGCCGCATTCTGATCGCGCACCGCGAGATAGTCACCGATCCCGCCAGGGATCGAGCCGAACCAGCGCCCGACGCCGGAAACGCCCGAGGAGACAGGCGTGGTCACCTCACCGACGCTCGCGCGGAGCGTAGCGAAAGCGGGCGGGTCGAGCGTCGAGAGCGCGAGGAGGACCGCAGCGACGAGCGAGCCCGCCACCGCGATAACATATCCCAAAAAGAGGCTATATTGCGCCCGCCGCGAAAAACCCGGGCGCCGAGTGCGAGGCGGCGCCATTTTACCCCCATCCAATAGCCCGAGGGCCGCCAAAACGTATCGTCGCTTTACGCGATGTAGAGCGGGCTGAGTAGAGGGGAACCCCGCTGTTTCAGCCCGCTGGTCGTGTCATTTCAGTGCGCCGGGCACGGTTTGCATTACGCGCTGTGCAAGACGCCGCGGAACACCGGATCTTCGAGCGCGCGACCGGTGCCGAGCGCGACGCACGTCAGCGGATCGTCGGCGATCGTCACCGGCAGGCCTGTCTCGTCACGCAGCACTTCGTCGATGCCCTTCAGCAATGCGCCACCGCCGGTCAGCACGATGCCCTGATCGACGATGTCCGCCGCCAGTTCTGGCGCGGTGTTTTCGAGCGCGATGCGGACGCCCTCGACAATCTGTCCGACCGGCTCGCTCAGCGCTTCGGCGATCTGGCCCTGGTTGATCTGGATTTCCTTGGGCACGCCGTTGACCAGATCGCGCCCCTTGACGTTGATCGTCAGGCCGATGCCGTCGGCCGGTGGCTTGGCGACGCCGACTTCCTGCTTGATCCGCTCGGCCGTGGCATCGCCGATCAGCAAATTGTGGTTGCGGCGGACATAGGAGACGATCGCTTCGTCCATCTTGTCACCACCGACACGCACTGACGTGGTGTACGCAAGGCCGCGCAACGACAACACCGCGACTTCGGTCGTGCCGCCGCCGATATCGACCACCATCGACCCGATCGGCTCGGTCACGGGCATGTCGGCACCGATCGCGGCGGCCATCGGCTCTTCGATCAGCCAGACCTGGCTGGCACCGGCGTTCGACGCGGCATCGCGGATCGCGCGGCGCTCGACCGAGGTCGAGCCCGAGGGCACGCAAATCACGATTTGCGGCCAGCGCATGAAGCGGCGTTGCCCGCCATGCACCTTGTGGATGAAATGCTTGATCATTTGCTCGGCGACATCGATGTCGGCGATGACGCCGTCGCGAAGCGGGCGGATCGCCTGGATGCTGTCGGGGGTCTTGCCCATCATCAATTTGGCGTCGTCGCCGACTGCCTTGACGCGCTTGACGCCATTCAGCGTCTCGACCGCGACGACCGAAGGTTCATTGAGCACGATGCCCTTGCCGCGCAGATAGACGACGGTGTTGGCGGTGCCGAGATCGATCGCCATGTCATGGGAAGAAAAGCGGAAGAGATTCGAGAAAAAGCCCATGGATCGTTCCGTTTCGCGCCGGACTTGAATGTCGCCGACAGGTCGCACAATGCCCGTTCGTCGCTTACATCCGGGGCTTTCAGGGCGGGAAAACCACGCTCTGATACTCGGTTGAATGCGGGTCGCGGGATGCCCTCGCTTGGGCTAGAGAAAAACGCATGTCAATACGCCGCCTGCCCGAACATCTCGTCAATCGTATCGCCGCCGGTGAAGTGGTCGAACGGCCCGCCAGCGCGTTGAAGGAACTTGTCGAAAACGCGATCGACGCCGGTTCGACGCGCATAGCGGTCAGGCTGGCCGGTGGCGGAACCGATTTGGTCGAAGTGACCGATGATGGCTGTGGCATGACACCGTCCGACATGGCGCTCGCGCTCGAGCGACATGCCACCTCGAAGCTGCCCGACGAGGCAATCGAAAACGTCGCAACGCTCGGATTTCGCGGCGAGGCGTTGCCCTCGATCGCGAGCGTGGCGCGGATGACGCTGGAAAGCCGGCCGCTTGGGCAACAGGGCTGGGCGCGGGTGGTCGACAATGGCGTGCTGGTGTCCGAGGGTCCCGCTGCGATTCCGCCCGGTACGCGCGTGCGGGTCGAGGCGCTGTTCGAGCGCGTGCCGGCGCGGCGTAAGTTCCTGCGCTCGCCGCGCAGCGAATTCGCGGCGTGCATCGATGTCGTGAAGCGGCTGGCGATGGCGCGGCCTGATATCGGCTTTTCGGTCGAGCATGATGGGCGGCGGTCGCTCGGCGTGACCGGCGGCGAAAGTTTGCCCGACCGCGTCGCGGCGCTGACCGATCGCGGGCTGATCGACAATGGCGTCGGCGTGGATTTCGTGCGCGAGGGGATCGGGCTGGGCGGGATCGCAGGTTTACCGACGTTCAATCGCGGCGTGGCCGATCACCAATATCTGTTCGTCAACGGGCGGCCGGTGAAGGATCGGCTGCTGATCGGCGCCATCCGCGGCGCTTATGCTGAAATGATGCCGCGCGACCGCCATGCCGTGGTGGCGCTGTTCCTCGACGTGCCGCCGGACGCGGTCGATGTGAACGTCCATCCTGCGAAGACCGAAGTGCGCTTCCGCGATCCGGCTTTGGTACGCGGGTTGATCGTCAGTGGCTTGCGCCGCGCGCTGGATGAAGCGGGGCATCGCTCGCAACATGCGCCGAAGGAAGCGATGGCGGCGTGGACTTCCGATCTAAGCCCCTCCCCTTCAGGGGAGGGGTTGGGGGTGGGGCCTCTCCGCGAACTCGACCTAGGGTATGTCGCACGGCCCCACCCCAACCCCTCCCCTGAAGGGGAGGGGCTAGCCCTCGATCGGCGCTCCTACGCCCTCAACGACCGCCGCACTTTCTTCACGCCACCGCCGCAAGCGCGCGCCGAACCCGCATACGCGCCCCCGCCGGAAACGACCGATTACCCGCTCGGCGTCGCGCGCGGACAGGTCGCCAAGACCTATATCGTCGCCGAAAGCCCCGACGGCCTGATCCTTGTCGATCAACACGCGGCGCACGAACGCCTCGTGCTCGAGCGGATGCGCAAGGCGATGGCGAACGGCGGCGTTGCATCGCAGGCGCTGCTGCTCCCCGAAGTGGTCGAACTCGATGAACCGGCGTGCGACCGGCTCGAAGCACGCGCCGCCGAACTGAGCGAATTCGGGCTCGACCTCGATCGCTTCGGCCCGCGCGCGATGCTGGTGCGCGGCGTACCGGCGCTATTGGGGCAGGGCGACGTGATCGGCCTCGTCACCGATCTCGCCGACGAACTCGCCGCCTTCGACGAAGCGCTCTCGCTGAAGGAGCGGCTCGACCATGTTGCGGCGACGATGGCGTGCCACGGCTCCGTGCGGGCGGGGCGGGTGTTATCGGTCGCCGAGATGAACGCGCTGCTCCGCGAAATGGAGGTCACCCCGCACTCGGGGCAATGCAATCACGGTCGCCCGACCTGGGTGAAGCTGGCGCATGGCGATATCGAGAAGCTGTTCGGACGCCGCTGAAGCTTCCACCTTGGTTAAGCTGGAACAGCATGTCGTAACGCTTCACCGCTAAAATAAAACGACTCATCGTATTGAAAGCATTTGGGCGCATACGCATTTGGGGGTCAGAGGTTCTGATCTTCAGACCCACAAAACAAAGCGACCGCAACAATGTCCAAGGTTCTTCCCGTTTTCCTCGCCCTCATCCCGTTCGCGGCCTTGGTGAGCGCGTGCGTGGTGACCGGGTAACAACGCTCCGCTCCAGCCCCCCAATCCCCGGGGCGGAGACACACGAAAAGGGCCGCCCGGATCACTCCGGGCGGCCCTTTTACGGGATAGCGAGCGGTAACGCTCAGGCTTGGGCTGGTGCCTCGGCCTGATTGTCGTCGCTGCTGACTTCAGCAGTCGCGCCCGGCTCGGCATTCGGATCGTACGCTTCGACGAAGCCTGCCTCGTCCTTCTCGAACAACGCTTCCATGACGTTGACGCCATCGGCCTGCATCTTCGCCTCTTCGGGCGAGCGTGCGATGTTGACCTTGATCGTCACCGAAACTTCCGGATGCAGCGACACCTTGATGTCGTACACGCCGATCGCCTTGATCGGCTTGTTGAGCACGATCGCCGACTTCGAGACCTTGTGACCCTCGGCCTCCAGCATTTCGATCAGATCGCGCACTGCGACCGAACCATAGAGCTGGCCGGTGTTCGACGACTGACGGATCAGCGTCAGCGTAATGCCGTCGATCGTCTTGGCTTCGATCTCGGCATGGCCGCGACGTTCCGCATTCTCAGCGACGATCGTCTCGCGGTTCTTTTCGAAGACCTTGCGGTTGGCTTCGTTGGAGCGAAGCGCCTTCTTGTTCGGCAGCAGGAAGTTACGGGCGAACCCGTCCTTCACCTTGACGACATCGCCAATGTTGCCGAGCTTTTCGACACGCTCCAGCAGGATGATATCCATGGGGTGCGCTCCTTACTTAACGATGTAGGGCAGCAAGCCCAGATGGCGCGAACGCTTGATCGCCTGGGCGAGCTCGCGCTGCTTCTTGCCGCTCACCGAGGTGATGCGGCTCGGGACGATCTTGCCACGCTCGGACACGAAGCCCTGCAGCAGACGGACGTCCTTATAGTCGATCCGGGGGGCATCCTTGGCCGAAAACGGGCAGGACTTGCGACGGCGGAAAAATGGGCGTGCCATGGTCTATAGCTCCTTATTCGCCGTCAAAGCTGCGACGCGGGCGATCTTCGCGATCACCGCGGTCCGGGCGATCGCCACGGCCTTCACGGCCGCCTTCGCGATCACCACGACGCTCACGGTCGCGGTCCGACTTGCGCATCATGACGCTCGGGCCTTCTTCCGAAGCGTCGATCTTGACGGTCATGTAACGAATGATGTCTTCGTTGATCTGAACCTGGCGCTCCAGCTCTGCGATCACGCTGCCGGGGGCATCGATCTCGAGCATCACGTAATGCGCCTTGCGGTTCTTCGCGATCTTATAGGCGAGGCTGCGCAGGCCCCAATTCTCGGTCTTGACGACGCGGCCGTCATTCCCGTTGATGATTCCGGCGGCCATTTCGGCCAGTGCGTCCACTTGCGCTTGTGCCAGATCCTGGCGCGCAAGGAACACGTGCTCGTATAGAGCCATGTTGCTTTCTTTCATTCTTGGCCGATCGCTGACGCCCGCACCATGCGAAACGCCCCTCCGGCTATCGTCTTCCGCTGAAATAGCGACCGGGGCGGAAAGCGTGTGCTTCCCACCCCGATGGCAGTTCCCTTAGCGAAATCCAGGCAGAAGGCAAGCCTGCCGCCCGAACTGGCGCGTCTTAATTGAACGCGCCGCCCAGCACCGCGCCGATCAGGCCGCCGGTGAGTGCCACGAGCACCGCGTCATTCCCCGAGCGGACCCAATGATAGCCACGCGGCGGAGCGTAGAGGCGACGACCGCGATACTGCCGCCAATCGCGGATTTCCTGATAGTTTTGCGCATAGCGACGGTCGAAACGCTGGCCCTTGTTCCAGCGGCGCTGCTGGTTGGGACGCGTGACGGTGCGCTTGGTGACGACGGTGCGGCCGTTGGGCTGCTGCCGGATGACCGTCGTCTGGCGATCGTTGCGATCGTTGCGATTTTGTTGCGCCTCGGCGGCGATCGGGCTGGCGATGGCCGCCGTCGCAAGCAATGCGATGAAAAGTTTCTTCACGGTTCAAATCCTTATGAAACGGCGCCAAGCTCCCGGCGTCGAACCCTATTTGGGGTGCGATTGTCGCACACCCGTACCGGGCTAAACACAAAAGGGTCGCAAAGTGTCCCGGTCGGGTCGGTCCCGTTCAGGTTGACGGCATGCATTGCCCGCGCCTAACCGCCGCGCCGAAGGAGTTTCAGCGGATGCGTGCGTTCATCTTTCCCGGGCAGGGAAGTCAGTCGGTCGGTATGGGCAAGGCGCTTGCCGCCGCGAGCCCGGTCGCGCGAGCGGTGTTTCAGGAAGTCGACGATGCGCTCGGTCAGCATTTGTTTCGTCTGATGACCGAGGGGCCCGAGGACGAACTCGAGCTGACCGAAAATGCCCAGCCGGCGATTATGGCGAATGCGATCGCGACGCTCAGGGTGCTCGAACAGGAAGGCGGCGTGCGGCTGGCCGACACGGCGGACTATGTCGCGGGCCATTCGCTCGGCGAATATACCGCCTTGTGTGCAGCGGGCGCGATCGATCTGGCGACGACGGCGCGGCTGTTAAAGCATCGTGGCCTTGCGATGCAGAAGGCGGTGCCGGTCGGGATCGGCGCGATGGCGGTGCTGCTGGGCGCTGACCTCGCCAAGGCGCGGGCAATTGCCGAGGCGGCCGCGGACGGCGAGACGTGTACCGTCGCCAATGACAATGATCCGTCGCAAGTCGTGATCTCGGGCCATCGCGGCGCGATCGAGCGCGCGGTCGCGCTTGCCAAGGACATGGGCGCCAAGCGCGCGCTCATGTTGCAGGTCTCCGCACCGTTCCACTGCCCGCTGATGCAGCCCGCCGCCGATGCCATGGAAAAGGCGCTGGCGGAGGCGCGGATCGACGCGCCTTTGGTTCCGCTTTTCGCCAATGTTACGGCGGCGCCGGTTGCCGACGCTGACACGATCCGCCGCCTGCTGGTCGAACAGGTCACCGGCATCGTCCGCTGGCGCGAGTCGGTGCTGGCGCTGCACGCGGCGGGGGTCGACCGCTTCGTCGAATTCGGCGGCAAGGTGCTAACCCCGATGGTAAAGCGCATCGCCCCCGATGCCACGGGGATGAGCGTCGTCACGATGGACGACGTCGAGGCTTTGGTTAAGGTGCTCTAAGAAGGGATTGGTCACGCGGAGACGCGGAGACGCGGAGAAGAAGTGAAAGATATAGACGAGATCAGCGGGGACGTGCTCGACTTGGCGTTGCGCTTGCATCGCGATCTCGGGCCCGGGCTGCTCGAAAGCGTCTATGAAATGGTTATGGCGGGAAAATTATCCGCGCTCGGCTATGAGGTAGCGCGCCAGCGCGCCGTAGACGTCGAGTTCGAGGGTATGCGATTCGACGCTGCGTTTAGGATCGACTTGCTCGTCGACCAGCGACTCCTCGTCGAAATCTAGTCAGTGGAGCGTTTCAACATCGCGCATGCGAAGCAGCTTTTGACGTATCTGCGACTGACACGGCAGCCCGTCGGGCTGCTGATCAACTTCGGAGGCGCGACGCTGAAGGAGGGAGTGCGACGGATCGTCAACGATCACCACTCCTCCGCGTCTCCGCGTCTCCGCGTGAATCAAATTTGATGGAGAATAGCATGTTCGACCTAACAGGCATGACCGCGCTGGTGACGGGCGCTTCGGGGGGGATCGGGTCGGCGATCGCCCAGGCGTTGGCGGCGCAGGGCGCGCGGTTGGCGGTTTCGGGGTCGAACCTCGCCAAGCTGGAGGCATTTCGCGACGGTCTCGGTGGCGATCATGTGGCGCTGCCGTGCGATCTTTCCGACGGTGCTGCGGTCGATGCGCTCGTGCCCACCGCGGTCGAGGCGCTCGGCAAGATCGATATCCTCATCAACAATGGCGGCATCACGCGCGACAATCTCGTCATGCGGATGAAGGATGAGGAATGGGATGCGGTGATCCGCGTCAATCTCGAGGCCGCGTTCCGCTTGGCGCGTGCCGCCGCGCGCCCGATGATGAAGGCGCGCTTTGGCCGGATCGTCTCGATCACGTCCGTTGTCGGCACGACCGGTAACCCCGGCCAGGCCAATTACGCCGCATCGAAGGGCGCGCTGACCGCGATGTCCAAGGCGCTGGCACAGGAACTCGCCAGTCGCGGGATCACGGTCAATTGCGTGGCACCCGGCTTCATCGCCTCGCCAATGACCGATGGCTTGCCCGACGCGCAAAAGGACGCGCTCAATGCGCGGATCCCGATGGGCAAAATGGGCGAGGGCGCTGACATCGGCGCGGCTGTCGTCTATCTGGCAAGCCGCGAAGCGGGATACGTCACCGGCCAGACCTTGCACGTCAATGGCGGGATGGCGATGATCTGAGCGCCGATTTGATCTGCCCTACTTGCAAGCCCCCCACGCCCGTTCTACGTGCGTTCAGGAATTCCCAAAACCCCCATCATAGAGGGACGATACAATGAGCGAGACCGCAGACCGCGTTAAGAAAATCGTTGTCGAGCATCTCGGCGTAGAAGCCGACAAGGTGACCGAGGACGCAAGCTTCATCGACGATCTGGGCGCAGACAGCCTCGACATTGTCGAGCTGGTGATGGCGTTCGAGGAGGAATTCGAAGTCGAAATCCCCGACGATGCCGCCGAAAAGATCACGACCGTGAAGGACGCCATCACCTTCATCGACGAGCATAAGAGCTGAGCATTCCGCTTTTGGTTGGGGCATTGGCATAGCCCCACGGCTGAACACATAGAACGGCTCCCCGTCCCAGGCAAAGACCGGGGGCAGGGGGCCGTTCCCATTTTACCCGCGTTTTATCGAAGACGTACAGAAACGGAGATCGCCATGCGGCGTGTTGTCGTAACCGGATTGGGCCTCGTGACGCCGCTTGGCGCCGATGTGGAGACCGCTTGGGCGAACCTTCTCGCATCCAAGTCGGGGGCGGGCACGATCACGCGCTTCGACGCGACCGATTATAAGTGTCGGATCGCTTGCGAAGTGAAGCCGGCCGATCATCCCTATGGCTTCGATCCGAACAAGCGCGTCGACCACAAGGTCCAGCGCCAAGTCGATCCGTTCATCATTTACGGCATCGATGCGGCGGGTCAGGCGCTCGAAGATGCCGGACTGCTCGATATGACGCAGGAGCAGAAATATCGCGCCGGGTGCTCGATCGGGGCCGGCATTGGCGGTCTGCCGGGGATCGCGTCCGAATCGATCGTGCTGCATGAAAAGGGCCCGAGCCGCGTCTCGCCGCATTTCGTGCATGGCCGTCTGATCAACCTGATCACCGGTCAGGTGCAAATCAAATACGGGCTGATGGGCCCCAACCACGCGGTCGTCACCGCCTGTTCGACCGGTGCACATTCGATCGGTGACGCGGCGCGGATGATCGCAATGGACGATGCCGACGTGATGCTGGCGGGCGGTTCCGAGGGCGCGATTTGCCCCCTGGGCATTGCCGGTTTTGCGCAGGCGCGCGCGCTGTCGACCCATTTCAACGACACGCCTGAACGCGGCAGCCGCCCGTATGACAAGGACCGCGACGGCTTTGTGATGGGCGAGGGCGCTGGCGTCGTCTGCCTTGAGGAATATGAGCACGCCAAGGCGCGCGGCGCGAAGATTTACGCCGAAGTCATCGGTTATGGCCTGTCGGGCGATGCCTATCACGTCACCGCGCCACACCCGGAGGGATCGGGCGCGTTCCGCTCGATGGAAATGGCGATGAAGAAGTCGGGGCTTCAGCTCGGCGACATCGACTATATCAATGCACACGGCACCTCGACTCCGCTTGGCGACGAACTCGAGCTGAACGCGGTCCGGCGTTTGTTCGGCAATGCGATCGGCACGCTGTCGATGAGCTCGACCAAGTCGGCGATCGGGCATTTGCTCGGCGGCGCGGGCGCGGTCGAGAGCATTTTTTGCATCCTGGCGATGCGCGATCAGGTCGTACCGCCGACGCTCAACCTCGATAACCCCAGCGACAATTGCGCGGGCGTCGATCTGGTGCCGCACGTCGCCAAGAAGCGCTCGGTCAAGGCGGTGCTCAACAATTCGTTTGGCTTTGGCGGCACCAATGCCAGCCTCGTCATGAAAGCGATGTGATGACTGGGCCGCGACTCCCCTCTTGCTTCCCCGGCGAACGCCGGGGCCCAGTTGCGCCTGTCGATGTGATTGAGTGCAGCGTTTTCCAATCTGTGCTGCGATACTGGGCCCCGGCCTCCGCCGGGGAAGGAAATTAGGTTAGTGCGCAAGCTCGGCTGCCTCGGTCTGATCCTGGGTCTCGCGGTCATCGCGGGGGCGTTTTTCGTCGTCCAGATGTGGGGTGGTCGCGGCCCGCTGGCGCATCCGATCAGCGTCGCGATCGCGCCCGGCAGCAGCCTGGCCAGCGCATCGGTGCAGCTGGAAAAGGCGGGGGCGATTTCCTCGGCCAGCAATTTCCGGATGTTCGCGAAGGTGTTCGGCTCCGACGCGCCGATCAAGGCCGGCGAATATCGCATCCCGGCGCATCTGAGCCAGGCCGACATTCTGAAAGTCCTGCAAGGCACCAAGACGATCCAGCGCTTCGTGACCATTCCCGAGGGCTGGGCATCGGTGCAAGTGAAGGACGCGATCGACAAGACGACCGGCTTGACCGGAACGATCTCAGTCCCGGCCGAGGGCAGCATCCTCCCCGACAGCTACGCATTCCAGCGCGGCGATACGCGCGCGTTCATCGTCAAGCGCATGCAAAGCGTGATGACGCGCTACCTCGCCAAGGCCTGGGCAAAGCGCCAGCCCGGCATCGCGGTGACGACGCCCGAACAAGCGCTGATCCTCGCCTCGATCGTTGAGAAGGAAACCGGTAAGCCGAGCGAGCGCGCAATGGTGGCGGCGGTCTATTCCAACCGGCTGAAGCAGGGGATGAAGCTGCAGGCCGACCCGACGATTCTCTATCCCCACACCGCCGGCCGCGCGCTCGGTCGCCGCATTCCGGGGCCGTGGGTGAGCGAGGTCAACGAATACAATACCTATGCAATGGTCGGCCTGCCCAAGGGCCCGATCTGCAATCCGGGTCGCGCGAGTATCGATGCGGTGCTCGATCCGGCGAAGACCAATGCGCTGTATTTCGTGGCGGATGGGTCGGGCGGGCACGTGTTCGCGGACACGCTGGAGCAGCATAACGCGAATGTCGCGAAATGGCGGGCATATCGGGCGGCTAACGGGATTTAGCTTTCCCTCTCCCACAGAGAGAGGGAATTAAGCGCGCAGCTCGCTCGCCGCGCGCGCCAACGCCTCGACCTCCGCCATACTCGCGCCCTTCGGCGTCACCCAGCTTCCGCCAACGCACAACACGGGAACGAACCCAAGCCATTCCGGCGCGCTTGCCTCGGTGATGCCGCCGGTCGGGCAGAAGCGGCACTGGTAGAACGGCGCGGCCAGCGCCTTCAGTGCCTTCAACCCGCCATTCGCCTCGGCCGGGAAGAATTTGAAATGGGCAAGGCCCAGATCGAGCCCCAACATGATGTCCGCCGCATTGGCGATGCCGGGGAGGAACGGCACGCCGCTCGCGATGATCGGCTGTGCGAGGCGCTCGGTCAGGCCCGGCGAGACGATGAACTCGGCACCCGCATCCATGGCGGCTGCGAACTGTTCCGGGTTCACCACCGTGCCCGCCCCCACGATCGCGCCGGGGACCTTTTTCATCTCGCGGATCGCGTCGAGCGCAGCCGGCGTGCGCAGTGTCACTTCGAGCACCTTGAGGCCGCCCGCGACGAGCGCCTCGGCGAGCGGTCGTGCGGTCGCGGCATCGTCGATCACGAGCACGGGGATGACCGCGCTGGTGCGCATGATCTGTTCGATACTCATCGGGCATGTTCCTGTGCAAACGCCGCCGCCGCGCCGAACAGGCCGGGTTGCGGGTGCGTGATGATCTTGACGGGCACCGACTTCATCAGCCCCTGAAAGCGCCCCTTGGCGGTGAAGCGCTGTTCGAACCCCGATTGCAGCAAGCGATCTTTCAGCCGCAGCCCAAGCCCACCGGCAATCACCACCGCATTCGGCCCGTGCGCCAGCGCCAGATCGCCCGCCACAGCGCCAAGCGCCAGACAGAAACGGTCGAGCGCGGCGAGTGCGAGGCTGTCGCCGCCCTCGAGCGCCAGCGTCCAGATCGCCTTGTCGTCGATCTGCTGGATCGCGCGGCCCTCGATTTCGGCGAGCGTCTGGTAGATCGCGACGATCCCGGGGCCAGCGACCACGCGCTCCATCGAGACGCGCGTAAACGTCTTGCGCAGCCGCTTGAGCAAAGCATCCTCGATCCCATCGAGCGGTGCAAAATCCTGATGCCCGCCTTCGGTTTCAATCACATGATAGCCGTCTTTCACCCGCAGCACCTGTGCGACGCCCAGACCCGTGCCGGGGCCGCAGACGGTGATCGATCCGCTTTGCGGCAGCGCCACGTCAGGGCCGCAGACATGCGTAAAATGCTCGGGCGCGACTTGCGCCACGGCATGGCCGATCGCGCCGAAATCGTTGATCAGCACATAGCTGTCGACGTTCAATCGCTCCGGGATCAGCGCGGGGCGGATGATCCACGGATTGTTGGTCATCTTGATCAGCTCGCCACCGATCGGGGAGGCGATCCCGATCGCGGCGGCGCGGGGCAGGGGGGTGCCCACGTGCTGCCCGAACGCCTCCCAGGCGGTCTGCAAGCTTGCATATTCGGCGGTCTTGAGCGTGACCGGCTCGCCAAGCGAGACGACACAGCCCTCGGCCACCTCGGCCAGCGCGAAGCGCGCGTGCGTGCCGCCAAGATCTACTGAAACTAACTGCATGGAAACTCCGCTGCTTCCACCCCGGCGAAAGCCGGGGCGCAGTTGCGAGACATGCGGGGGGATGCACAGCGCGCGGGAACGACAATCTTCGCTACTGGGCCCCGGCCTTCGCCGGGGTGGAGCACATTGTGAGACATACTCACCACCCCATGCCCGTCAGCAATGGCGAGGCACCGCGTTCGGCTTCATTGGCATTTGCGCGGAACAGCCCGAACAACTCGCGGCCCATGCCTTCGGCCTCGGGCGGCGCGGTGGCGGGGGTGCGCGCCGCCCATTCCGCCGGATCGACCCGCGCGAACAGGTCGCCCGCGGCGGCATCGAGCCGAATCACATCGCCATCACGCACGCGCGACAGCGGTCCGTCACCCAAGGCTTCAGGCGAGCAATGGATTGCGGCGGGTACCTTGCCGCTCGCCCCCGACATGCGCCCGTCGGTGACGAGCGCGACCCGGAAGCCGCGATTTTGCAGAACGCCGAGCGCTGGCGTGAGCTTGTGCAATTCGGGCATGCCATTGGCGCGCGGGCCCTGAAAGCGCATCACCACGACGACATCACGGTCGAGCTCGCCCGCCTGGAACGCGGCGAGGACGGCAGCTTGGTCCTGAAAGACGCGCGCCGGCGCTTCGATCGTCCAGCGATCGCGCTCGACCGCCGAGACCTTGATGCAGGCGCGGCCGAGATTGCCGGTAAGGATGCGAACCCCCCCCTCGGGCGCGAAGGGTGCGGCTGGCGCGCGGAGGATCGTATCGTCGCCGCTCGCGCCGGGATCGACCCAGGCAAGCGCTTCGGAGTCATCGAGCACCGGCTTGCGCCCGTAATCAGTCATATCCTCCCCGGCGACCGTCAGCAGATCGCGGTGCAACAGTCCGGCATCGGCGAGTTCGCGGATCACGAAGGCCATCCCGCCCGCCTGCTCGAACCCGTTCACGTCGGCCGAGCCATTGGGATAGACTCGCGCAATCAGCGGGATTGCCTTGGACAGACGGTCGAAATCCTCCCAGTCGATCACGATCCCCGCGCACGCCGCGATGGCGGGCAGATGGAGCAAATGATTGGTCGATCCGCCGGTCGCGAGCAGACCGATTGCCGCGTTCACGATTGCCTTCTCATCGACGCACAGCCCGAGCGGGCGATAGCAATCCCCACTCCAGCCGATTTGCGGCAAGCGGTGCACTGCGGCGCGCGTCAATTCCTGCCGCAACTTGGTGCCGGGGTTGACGAAGGCAGCGCCGGGCATGTGCAGCCCCATCATTTCCATCATCATCTGATTGGAATTGGCAGTGCCGTAAAAGGTGCAGGTGCCCTTGGAATGATACGCGCCGATCTCGGCCTCGAGCAGCGCCTCGCGGCCGACTTTGCCCTCGGCAAACGCCTCGCGCACCGCGACCTTGGCCTTGTTGGCGAGGCCCGAGGGCATTGGCCCGGCGGGGATGAACACCATCGGCAAATGCCCGAAACGCAGCGCACCCATCAGCAAGCCCGGTACGATCTTGTCGCAAATGCCGAGCAACGCCGCGCCCTCGAACATGCCGTGGCTGAGCGCGATGGCGGTCGAGAGCGCGATCGTATCACGGCTGAACAGCGACAGCTCCATCCCGGCATAGCCTTGCGTGACACCGTCGCACATCGCCGGCACGCCGCCCGCGACTTGCGCGGTCGCCCCCGCTTCACGCGCCCACACCTTCATCTGCTCGGGATAGCGATAGTAAGGCGCATGCGCCGAGAGCATGTCGTTATACGAGGTGACGATCCCGATATTCATCGCCTTGCCGCTGGTCAGCGTCGGGCGGTCCTCCTCGGTCCCGGCATAGGCGTGTGCGGCATTCGCGCAGCCCATCGCCGGGCGCGCGATATGCGTGTCGCGCGCGCGACCGATCAGCGCGAGATAGGCATCGCGCGTGGGCTTCGACCGGGTGATGATCCGGTCGGTGACCGCGGCGATTTCTGGGTGGAGGGCGGTCATTTCGCTACTTCGTCACCCCGGCCTTGTGCCGGGGTCCACCGAGCAACGCAGCGGGCGTTTTGGTGAAGCGTGGACCCCGGAACAAGTCCGGGGTGACGAAAAGCGGGGCGCATCACTCCGCCGCCCAGTGGATATCCACCGGCAGTTCGGCATCCGCCAGCACGCGCCCGATCGGATATTTCGACGACGGTCCCTGTTTGATCGCGTCCTCGATCACCTTTTTCTTGGCGTCGCCGATGACCGCAATGATCAGCGCGCGTGCGGAGATCATCGCCTCGCGGCTGAGCGTTACGCGAGCGACCGGCGCGTCCTTGGGCATCGGATCGGGCATCACGCCCAAGGCGCGGCGCTCCTTCGGGCCGGACAGCGCTTCGTCGTAATCGGGGCCGGGAAAGATCGATCCGGTATGGCCGTCGGCGCCGACGCCGAGCAGACACAGATCGAGCGGCCAGTGCAGATCCTGCATCAACGCATCGGCGGAGCGGCCCGCAGCCTTGTAATCGGCCGTCGCGTTAGGGACGATCGGCTTGACGCGCGCGCCCTTGGGCAGGAACGCCTTAGCGATCATCGTGACGTTTGACAGCGGATCGCCCAGCGGCACGATCCGTTCATCGACGGGGACAATCGTCACGCGCTTCCAGTCGTGCTTGGCGGCGGCCAGCTTGGCATAGATCGGGATCGGCGTCTTGCCGCCCGAAAGCGCGATCACCGCCGCGCCGCGCGCATCGATCGCGCTGTCGATGATAAAGCCGATATCGCCCGCGACGGCCGCCGCCATCTCGTCGGCATTCTCATAATCCCACCATTCGATTTCACGGTCGTCGTCGCTCATAAAAACCTCATTCCGTCACCCCGGACTTGTTCCGGGGTCCACTTTTCAATCGCACACAACGCCTGTGAGGCGCGGTGGACCCCGGAACAAGTCCGGGGTGACGAGCGCTAGTCGTCCTGCCAGGTCACCCCGTCACGTTCGGTCAGCGCGATCGCCGCACTTGGCCCCCAGCTGCCCGAGGCGTAATTCTTGGGCTTCATGTCGTTCGCCACCCAACCGGCGCGGATCGCGTCGATCCACATCCATTGCGCCTCGACCTCGTCGCGCCGCACGAACAGCGTTTGATCGCCTTCGATGAGATCGAGCAGCAACCGCTCATACGCGATACGGCGCGGCTTTCCGGCGAATTCGGCATCGAGACTGAGATTCAGCGGCACTTCGCGCAAGCGAATCCCGTCGCGGTCGAGGCCCGGCTCCTTCGCCATCATCAGCATCTGGACATATTCCTCGGGCTGCAGCCGTATTACCAGCACGTTGGGCTGGAGCAGTCCGCCGCGATTCGAAAACATCGAATGCGGCACGGGCTTGAACTGGATCGCAATTTCGCTCCGCCGGGTCGTCATGCGCTTGCCGGTGCGCAGGTAGAAGGGCACGCCCTGCCACCGCCAATTGTCGACATGCGCCTTGATCGCGACGAACGTCTCGGTGGTGGAAGGCTTGCCGAGTTCATCGATATAGCCTTTGACGATCTCGCCCCCGCTCGCGCCAGCGGCATATTGGCCGGTCACCGACATAAGCGGCGCGTCGGCGGGTTCGATCGTGCGGAGCGACCGGAACACCTTGGCTTTCTCGTCGCGAATCGCGGTGCCGTCGAAGCGCGCGGGCGGCTCCATCGCGATCAGCGCGAGCAACTGCAGCATATGGTTGGCGACCATGTCGCGCAAAGCGCCGGCACCGTCATAATACGCCGCGCGCTCCTCGAGCCCGACCGTCTCCGAAATCGTGATCTGGATGTTGTCGATCCCGCGCGCATTCCACACCGGCTCGAAGAAACTGTTGCCGAACCGCAGCGCAAGAATGTTCTGCACCGTTTCCTTGCCGAGATAATGGTCGATCCGGAAGGTGCGATCCTCCGAAAAGGCCGAGGCAACGGTGTCATTGATCTCGCGGCTCGAGGCAAGATCGTAGCCGAGCGGTTTCTCCAGCCCGATCCGCACCGTCGCACCGGCAAGCCCCGCCGAATCGAGCCCACGGATCACCGCTTCGAACAGCGATGGTGCGGTCGACAGGAAGATCGCGAGGCCGCCCGACACATCTCCCACTTTTTCGGCGAGTTGCTGGTAATGCGTCAGGTCGGTCGCATCGAGCGACTGATACTGCAACCGCTCCAAAAAGCTTTTCGCGGCCTTCTCGTCCTTGCGGTCAGCCGGCAGAAATTCGTCGAGCGCGGCCTTCGCAAACTTGCGATAGCTCGCATCGCTATGCTCGGAGCGGGCGGTGCCGGTGATCGTCAGCCCTTCGGGCAATAATCCATCGGCGTGCAAGCCATAGAGCGAGGGCAGCAGCATGCGCTGTGCAAGGTCTCCGGTCGCGCCGAACAGCAACAGCTTGGCGACGGGCGTGCGAACATGCATTGCGAAGCGACCTCCTGGGGAAGGGGTTCCCTAATCACGCAGACACGCGCCGCCAAGGTGAATACGTAAGCTAAAGCGTTAAACCGGCAACGGGATCGAACCCGGCCATGATATTCAGGTTCTGCACCGCCGCGCCAGCGGCACCCTTGCCGAGATTGTCGAGCGTGGCGATCAAGCGGGCCTGCCCCGTATCGGCGTTGCCGCACACGCGCAGCGTCAGCCGATCGGTTCCGGCATCGTCCTCGATCCGCGCCACTGTGTCTTCGCCGGAGCCGATGCGGATTACCTTGCTGTCGACATAGGCCTCGCGCAGCACCGCTTCGCACACGTGCAAGGTCGGGCGACGCGTGAACATGTGCAGCGGCAGCCCGATTTCGACGATCATGCCGCGATAGGTGTTGGCGACCGAGGGCATGAAGATGGGCGGATGTTCGAGCCGGGCGTGCTTCTGCATCTCGGGCACATGCTTGTGCGCGAGGCCCAGCGCATAAGCGTGCGCCGCTGGGGGTGGATTGACGCCTTCAAAGTCCGCAATCATCGTCTTTCCGCCGCCCGAATAGCCCGACACGGCATTTACGCTGACCGCCCAATCGACCGGCACCAGCCCCGCACGCACCAATGGCCGGATCAACGCCAGAAACCCGGTCGGATAGCAGCCGGGATTGCTCACCCGCTTCGCCTCAGCGACGGCGGCGCTCTGGAACGGCTCGAGTTCGGGGAAACCGTACGTCCAGCCATCCGTCGTGCGGTGCGCGGTCGATGCGTCGATCACGCGCGTGCGATCGTTGGCAATCAGCGCGACCGCCTCGCGCGCAGCATCGTCGGGCAGGCACAGAATCACGAAATCGCTGTCGTTGAGCGCTTCAGCGCGCGCCGCCGGATCCTTGCGCCGCGAATCGTCGAGTTCGATCAGCGATACGTCGGTGCGCCCTGCCAAACGCTCGCGGATTTCGAGTCCGGTGGTTCCCGCCGCCCCGTCGATGAAGAGCGAGACGCTCATGCGCTCGGCCAGGACAAGGCATCTGCATCGACATAGCCGACCAGATCATGCGCGGGGGAGCGGCCCCAGGCGCGGCCTTTCACGAATTCGAGCACTTCGAAAACCTCGCCGATCGCGAGGTCGGCCAGATCGCCGGATTGCAAGTCCACCCCCGTCCGCAAAGGGGTCGCCGAAACGACAACCCGTTGAACCGATGCCGCATAATGCGGCGCAAAGACGCGATCCGCGAGGCGGATGTCGGCGAGATCGCGCCGCACGGCGTTGTGCAGCGGGTCCAGCGGGACCGAGGCTCCCCGCAACGCGAAGCTGTTACGCGGCGGCGCTGCGGACGGCGCGAGCGGGAGCGCGTCCGTTGGTCGATTGTGGCGTGCTGTCGCCGATGAACTGTCCGAAGTCGTCAAGAAACTCTGCCCCCTCGGCGGTACGCGCGACGAAGATGTTGCGCTTGTCGTTGTCGTCGCGTTGACGGCGCAGATAGCCCAGGGTGCCGAGCCTGTTCAAGGCGCGCGTGACAACCGGTTTCGAGACGTTGAGCATCGCAGCCAATCCGCGCACCGTATGCGGCCCGGGTTTGAGATAGACGACGAGCAGTAAGGCCATTTGGCGGTTGGTAAGATCGGGTTCCCCCGAACGAACGTAATCGACGAGCGTTCGCATCCATTCGGAAAGGGCATGATCGGAGGTTAAAGCCACGGTAAATGTCCGCAAATAACTCGGCACATCCCCACAATCGGGGATCTTCCTCAAGCCCTAACGCGCCGAATGCCATCAGGTTTCAATACGGTGTCGAAATGTCGGGGCGAACCGGCGGATGTCCGCAGCGGTTGATCGGACGCGGCACCTCGCCTATGTGCCCGGCTTCGCTGCACGCAGCATCAAGGATTCAGCCCGCTTCATGTTCCTTTTCCAGTTCCTCCTCGTCGTCCATGCCGTCATTGCGGCCGCGCTCGTCGGCGTCATCCTCGTGCAGAAGTCCGAAGGCGGCGGGCTCGGCATGGGCGGGAGCCCGTCGGGACTGATGTCCGCGCGCGGCGCAGCCGATTTCCTGACGCGCGCCACATCGATCCTTGGGGCGTCGTTCATCGCGCTCAGCATCGTGCTGGCGGTATTGGCGGCGCAGGGACGCAGCACCAAGATCGACACATCGCTCGCGCGGGGCGCTTCAACCACGGCGCCGGCGCTGCCCGCGCCGGCGGGTGATCCAAATGCCGCGCCGTTTGCGGCCGGCGCGCAAAGCGCGTTGCAGAACCAGGCGGCACCGCCCGCCGATAACAATACCGTCCCGCTCGCCCAATAAGCCGTTCGCGGTCCGCCGAGGCCGCGCAGTTTTCCACAATCGCCGGAGTCGCGCGCTTGCCGTGCCACCCCGCTTGACGCTAGGCCTTTGCTCCCATGGCGCGGTTCATTTTCATCACCGGCGGCGTGGTTTCCTCGCTCGGCAAGGGTCTTATGGCGGCGAGCCTCGCGGCGTTGCTGCAAGCGCGCGGCTATCGCGTGCGAATTCGCAAGTTCGATCCGTATCTTAACGTCGATCCCGGCACGATGTCGCCGTACCAGCACGGCGAAGTCTATGTCACCGACGACGGGGCGGAGACCGATCTTGATCTCGGCCACTACGAACGCTTCACCGGCGTCGCATCGCGCCAGTCGGACAATGTCACCTCGGGCCGGATCTATCAGCAAATCATCACGCGCGAACGGCGTGGCGATTATCTCGGCGCAACGGTGCAGGTCATCCCGCACGTGACCGACGCCATCAAGGAATTCGCGCAGGCGCAGACCGAGGATCTCGATTTCGTACTATGCGAAATCGGCGGGACGGTCGGCGATATCGAATCGCTCCCCTTCATCGAAGCGATCCGCCAGCTGCGCAATGATCTCGGTCGCGGCAATTCGGTCAGCATCCACGTCACGTTGGTGCCCTACATCGCTGCGGCGGGCGAGCTGAAGACCAAGCCGACGCAGCATTCGGTCCGCGAACTCGCCGCCTTGGGCGTACAGCCGGATGTGCTGGTGTGCCGCTGCGAACAGCCCTTGCCTGAAAGTGACCGCGCCAAGATCGCCTTGTTCTGCAACGTGGCCAAGGAAGCGGTCATCCCGGCGCTCGATGCCAAGAGCATCTACGCGGTCCCGGTGCAATATCATCAGGAGGGGTTGGACGACGCCGTCCTCAACGCCTTCGGCATCCTGCCCGGCAGCGCGCCCGACTTAACACGCTGGACCGACATTATGGACCGGCTGACCAATCCCGAGGGTGAAGTGACGATCGGCGTCGTTGGCAAATATGTCGGACTGCAGGACGCATACAAGTCGCTCAACGAAGCGCTCGTCCATGGCGGCATCGCCAACCGCGTGAAGGTCAACATCGAATGGATCGATGCCGAACTGTTCGAGGCCGACGATGCCGATATCGCCGCGCGACTCGAGCCGATGCATGCGATCCTCGTCCCCGGTGCCTTTGGTGAGCGTGGTGCCGAGGGCAAGATCGCCAGCGTCCGCTTCGCGCGTGAACGCGATATTCCGTATTTTGGCATCTGTTTCGGGATGCAGATGGCGTGCGTCGAGGGCGCGCGCGATCTCGCTGGGATCGCGGCGGCATCCTCCACCGAGTTCGGCCCGACCGCGGAACCGGTCGTCGGCATGATCACCGAATGGATGTCGGCCGAAGGCGTCCAGACGCGCGAAGCCGGCGGCGATCTCGGCGGGACGATGCGGCTCGGCGCCTATCCCGCCACGCTCGACGGCAATTCGGTCGTCTCCAGCATCTACGGCGGCACTGACATCTCCGAACGCCATCGTCATCGCTACGAGGTCAACACCGCGTATCGCGAAGCGCTGGAAAAGGGCGGCCTGGTGTTCAGCGGCATGTCACCAGACGGGATGCTTCCGGAAATCGTCGAGCGGCCCGACCATCCCTGGTTTGTCGGCGTGCAATTTCATCCGGAATTGAAGAGCAAGCCGTTCGACCCGCACCCGCTCTTCGCGAGCTTTATCGGGGCGGCGGTGCGGCAGTCTCGACTCGTCTGACACGCGACGAATCGACAAGTTGCGAAGAACACACGGAATGATCCGTTTGTGCACTCGGCCCGAATATGGGACAATCGCTCCTCCTATTTGAGGCGTGTAGCGTGGAAGAAAAGCCGGTCCAGGACCAAGCGAGCGATGTGGAATCAGGTGACAATGCCGTCCACATGCAGGGACCTGCGGATGTCGACGTATCGCTGACACCGCGAGCCGCGCTTGAGACCGCGCGACGTCTTGGTGAGGCTGCGGTCGAATCGATCATAAATCATGCGATCGACGACCAAGAACTTAAAGCGGCAGGATTGACGCCGGATCGGAAATAAGGCCGCCCGGATGGCTCCGGGCGGCCCGATGCAGCGGTGCTACGCCGCCTGCGCTGCACCCTGATCCTCGACCGCGGCCAGCGGCGCGCCGGTCTTGATCGCGATCGTCTTGGGCTTCATCGCCTCGGGCACTTCGCGGACCAAATCGATGGTCAGCAGACCGTCGTTCAGCCGCGCATCCTCGACCCGCACGAAATCGGCGAGTTCGAAGCGGCGCTCGAAGCTGCGGTTGGCAATGCCGATATGCAGAAACGCCCCGGAGGTTTCGTCGCTCGCCTCCTTGCGGCCCTTCACCTGCAGCAGATTTTGCTGCGCGACGATCTCGATCTCGTCACGGGCAAAACCGGCGACCGCCAGCGTGATCCGGAAATGGTCGCCATTGAGCCGTTCAAGGTTGAACGGCGGATAATTGTCCGCGCTCGATTGGCGTGCGCTGGCCTCGAGCATGTCGAACAGCCGGTCGAACCCGACGGTCGAACGGCGATAGGGGGTCAAATCGAACTGACGCATTGATCGTCTCCTCATCAAGCGAGTTTGCATCTTCGGGCCAAGGTCCATTGAAGTGCGACCGGCCCGGTGCGGCCCATTGCGGCGCCACACGTCGCGAATTTGGTTCGTCTCGTCGTCGGTTCAAGGGGCGAAACCGCAGATTTTCGTTAGGCTAAAGCCGAACTTTCGGGCCCGAAAGATTCATCCCCCGTGATAATCCCCCTAATCGATAGGCATTATGCAGCGACTCGGGGAAGTGCCCCGGTACCCTAGGGGATCTTCATGCTCGCGCATTTGCCGCTCATCCTGCTCGCTCAAGCCACCACCACGCCCGCCCCCCCGCAACCGGCTCCCGCCGAACAGCCTGACGCAGGCCGGCTCGGCACCGCGCAACAAAGCGGTGGCGGCAGCGGTGACATCGTCGTGACCGCGCGGCGTCGCTCCGAAACGGTGCAGACCGTGCCGATCGCGATCTCGGTGCTCGGCGGGCAAGCGCTTGCCGATGTCGGCGCGTACAATGTCAACCGCATCACGCAGCTCCAACCGAGCTTGCAATTCTATTCGACCAACCCGCGCAATTCCGCCGCCAACATCCGCGGTCTCGGCGCGCCCTTTGGCCTCACCAACGACGGGATCGAACAGGGCGTCGGCATTTATGTCGATCAAGTCTATTACAGCCGGATCGCCTCTGCGACGTTCGATTTCACCGATACCGACCGGATCGAAATCCTGCGCGGGCCGCAGGGTACGCTCTACGGCAAGAATACGACGGCGGGCGCGATCAATATCTATACGCGCAAGGCGAATCTGACCGGGTTCGAGGGCCGGGTCGAACTCACCGGCGGCAATTACGGATTTTTTCAGGGGAAGGCGTCGGTCTCGGGTCCGCTGATCGACGACAAACTTGCGATCCGGCTGTCGACGTCGATCACTACGCGGCAAGGCACGATCTACAACACGCGGATCAACGAATTTCAGAACAGCCAGGACAATCAGAGTTTCCGCGGGCAGCTGCTATGGAAGCCGACCGACACGCTCGATCTGACGCTGTACGGTGATTACAACGCGCAGAATCCACGCTGCTGCGTGCAATATTACGTCCGCACCGGCGCGACGCAGCGCCCGCTCAGCCGGCAATATGCCGCGCTGGCGGCGGCCTTCGGCTATAGCGTACCCTCGACCAACGCGTTTGACCGCGTCACCGATCTCGACACCGTCCCGCTCGCCAAGCAGAAGCTTGGCGGCACCTCGCTCGTCGCCAATCTCGATCTCGGCGCTGCCACGCTGACCTCGGTCACCGCCTATCGCTTCTGGGATTGGGTGCCGAGCAGCGATCGCGATTTCATCGGGCTCCCGGTCACGACCGTCTCCGCCAACCCGTCGCAGCAAAGCCAGTTCAGCCAGGAACTGCGGATCGCCTCGAACGGCAAACACACGTTTGATTACGTCGCGGGTGCCTTCTATTTCTATCAGAAGATCGATACGCAAGGCCTGCAAGTCCAGGGTTCGGCGGCGAGCCGTTTCCTGCTCAATCCGACCAGCGCCAATGCCAGCAATCCGGCGGTGTTGAACGGGCTGACCGCCGTCAACACGATCGGCTTCACCAACACCAGCGCCGCCGTGTTCGGCAAACTGACCTGGCATGCGAGCGACGCGTTCCAGATCGCGGGCGGCCTGCGTGTCAATTATGACAAGAAGGACGGATCGTACGTTTCGGTCGTGACGACGGGCGCCGGCAGCGCAACGCTCAACAGCGACCAGCGCGGCGTGCTCGCTCCGCAAAGCTACGCGCCGCAATTCGACAAATGGAACGTTTCAGGCGACATCACCGCCGCCTACACCCTTACGCGCGATATTCATGCCTATGCGACCTATGCGCGCAGCTATAAATCGGGCGGGATCAATCTGTCGGGCTTGCCGCTCGACGGCGCGAACAACCCGATCCTGTCGGCGGCGACGGTCAAGCCGGAACAGGTCAATCACTATGAGCTGGGGCTGAAGACGCAGTTCTTCGACCGTCGCGCCACCGTCAATTTCGCGGCGTTCTGGACCGACATCTCGGATTACCAGGCGACCGTCACCAATGGCCAGCTCGGCGTGCTGCGCGGCTATCTCGCCAATGCCGGCAAGGTCCGCACGCGCGGGATTGAGATCGACTCGGCCTTCCGCCCGACCTCGCGGTTCAGTCTGTACGCCAACGGTGCCTTTACCGATGCCAAATACGTCAAGTTCGTCGACGCGCCATGCCCACCCGAACTGTCCGGCGGCACCACCGCGGCCGCCGGGCAGACGCCGAGCGCGGCGGGGACCGCCGGCGGGATCAGCCCGCAAAATTGCGATATCTCGGGGCAGCGCTTGCCCGGCGTTTCGAAATGGGCGTTTTCGTACGGCGCGGAATATGACATTCCGCTGCGGATCGCGGGTACCGACGGGCAAATCTATCTCGGCTACGATGGCAGCTATCGCTCGAAATTCTCGTCCAATCCGTCGCCTTCGGCTTATACCAATATCGATGGCTATGCGCTGAGCAACTTCCGGCTTGGTTTCAAGACGAAGGACAGCTTCAACGTCTTCGGCTGGGTGCGCAATGCGTTCGACCAGGATTATTACGAGGTGCTGGCGATCCAGTCGGGCAGCACCGGGCTGGTCGTCGGGCAACCGGCTGATCCGCGCACCTACGGGCTGACGGTGAGTAAATCGTTCTAATTCCCTCTCCCATTGGGAGAGGGAGGGAGGAGCGAAGCGACGGAAGGGTGAGGGCAGGGGGACATCGAAACGCCGGTGCTGCCCTCACCCAACCCTCTCCCACAGGGAGAGGGTTATAAGCGCCGGTCGGCAAAGCCGCCGTCGGCCGGATCGCTGGCGCGTCCGCCGTCCGGTTTGGGCAATCTGCGGCGCAGACCGGCGCGCAGCGTGCGCGCCTTCGCCCAAATGCAAACGTCCGGGCCGTTTCCGACCCGGACGCCTGCGTGACGATCGCTCGTCAGCCCCCATCTCGCTCTCGCGACCAGCCTGTGAAGGCGGCGCTGAAAGCAATCCCCGAACCACGGCCGTTGCCTGTGTGTCAGTGACAAAAGCGTTAAGTCTGAGTGCGCGGCTTGTCATGAGGAATATGGCCGGAGCGAGCCGATTACGGCGCTGCTGTGGCGATTGCGCAACACGCGGGCAACAGTTGCCAGCGCTGCAGCCGCCGCTTAAGGCGCGAGGCATGTTCCTGTCCCGCTATGAACGCATGATCGCCCGGCGCTATCTCCTGCCCGGCAAGGGCGAGGCGTTCATCCTGATCGTTGCCGCCTTCAGCCTGGGCGCCGTGACACTCGGCGTCTTCGCGCTTGTCGTGACGATGAGCGTGATGAACGGCTTCCGCGCCGAATTGTTCGACAAGATCGTCGGCCTCAACGGCCATGCCGTGGTGCAGGCTTACGGCGGTCAAATGCGCGATTGGCGCGATATCGTCAAACTGTCCGAGGCGACAAAGGGGGTGACGAGCGCGACCCCGCTGATCGAACAACCGCTGATGACCACCTATAACGGACGGGTCGAGGGCGTGTTGCTCCGCGGGATGCGCGTCGCCGATATTTGCACCAACAAGACGATCGGCAGCAAAGTGGTGATGGGTTCGCTCGCCTCGCTGACCCCGGGCAGCGGGCGGATCGCGATTGGATCGGGCCTTGCCGATTCGCTCGGCGCGGTCGTCGGCAGCCAGATTTCGCTGATCAGCCCGCAAGGCCAGACGACGCCGTTCGGCACCGTCCCCCGGATCGTGCAATATACCGTCGGCGCGATCTTCACGATCGGCGTGTCGGATTACGACAAGATCTACGTCATCATGCCGATGGAGGACGCGCAGACGCTGCTGATGCTCGGCGATTCGGTCGGCATGGTCGAATTGCAGACTACTGACCCCGACCGCGTCGGCCAAATCCTCGCGCCGCTGTCCGACAAGATCGGCAACCGCGGTGTGGTGCAGGACTGGCGGATGATGAACGCGCAATTGTTCGAGGCGCTGAGCGTCGAGCGGGTGGTGATGTTCTGCCTGCTCAGCCTGATCATCCTGGTGGCGGCATTCAACATCGCTTCTTCGCTGATCATGCTGGTGCGCGCCAAGACTCGCGACATCGCGATCCTGCGCACGATGGGCGCGTCGCGCAACGGGTTGCTGCGCATCTTCATGACCGTCGGCACGACGATCGGCTCGCTCGGCATCGTGCTCGGCCTGCTCCTCGCCGGCATCGCGCTCACCTTCCGGCAAGGCGTGGTCGATCTCATCCAGCGGATCAGCGGACAGAATATCTGGGACCCGCAAGTGCGCTTCCTGACCGAACTCCCCGCCAAGACCAACCCGGTCGAAGTGGTGGCGATCGTCCTCATCGCTTTGCTGCTGACCTTCCTTGCCACGCTCTACCCCGCGTTCAAGGCAGCGAGCACCGATCCGGTTCAGGTGCTGCGCTATGATTGATTCTGTTCTCGACGTTGCGGGCCTGACGCGCAGCTTCAGCCAGGGCGGCGAGACGATCGAAGTGCTGCGCGGGGTCAATCTCCACGTCGGTCCGGGCGAGATCGTCGCCTTGCTCGGCCCCTCGGGCTCGGGCAAATCGACGCTGCTGCAAGCCGTCGGCTTGCTCGAAGGCGGGTTTGGCGGATCGATCAAGATCGACGGCGAAGAGGCCGCGCGGCTCGATTCCGACGGGCGCACACGGGTGCGGCGCGACAAACTTGGCTTTGTGTATCAATTCCACCATTTGCTGCCCGATTTTAACGCAAGCGAGAATGTCGAACTCCCGCTGCTGATCCGCGACGCGACCCGCGCACAAGCGAAGGACCGGGCGGGGGAGTTGCTCACCGCACTCGGCCTCGGCCACCGCCTGACGCACCGCCCGAGCCAGTTGTCGGGCGGCGAACAGCAACGCGTCGCGGTCGCCCGCGCGCTCGCCAATCGCCCCGCGCTGGTGCTGGCGGATGAGCCGACCGGCAATCTCGACGAGGCGACCGCCGACGTGGTCCTCGCCGAATTTCTGCGATTGGTGCGCGGCGAAGGCTCGGCTGCGTTGATCGCGACGCATAACGAGCGAATGGCCTTGAAAATGGACCGTGTCGTGCGGTTGCACGAGGGGCGGCTCGCGTGAGCGCGTGGGAGGTGCAGCCAACGCTCGTCGGCCAGCACGTCACTCTCCGCCCGCTCGTCCTCGCCGACCGCGACGCGCTGATCGCAGCGGCGGCGGACGGTGGGTTGACCGAACTCTTCTTCACCAACGTATCGGGCCTGTCCGACCCCGATGCCTTCATGGCGGCAACCTTCAAGGAACGCGATTTCGGGCGGGCGATGCCGTTTGCGGTCGAGACGCCGGAGGGCATGCTCGTCGGCCTGACCCGCTACATGCGGATGAGCGCGGTGCATAAGCGGCTCGAGATCGGCGGGACGTTCTATGCCAAGTCGGTGCAGCGCAGCGGCGTCAATACCGAGGCCAAGTTGCTGCTGCTGACCCAGGCGTTCGAGGTGATGGGCTGCAACGCGGTGCAGATCCGCACCGACTGGTTCAACAAACGCTCGCAAGCCGCGATCGAACGCCTCGGCGCCAAGCGCGACGGGGTGCTGCGGAACCATCAGGTGATGGATGGCCGGGTGCGCGATATTGTGGTGTATTCGATCATCGCCAGCGAATGGCCGGGGGTGCGGCAGAATTTGCGCTTCCTGCTGTCGCGCCACGATTAGGGGGAACAAACATGACCACGATCACCGATCTGACCGTCAAGGCCGCCGACGGCACCCCCGTCGACCTTTCCACCTATGCCGGCAAGGTGCTGCTGATCGTCAACACCGCCTCCAAATGCGGCTTCACCCCGCAATATGAGGGGCTTGAGGCGCTGCACCGCACGTTTGCCGGGCAGCCGTTCGAAGTGCTCGGCTTCCCGTGCAACCAGTTCGGCGCGCAGGAACCGGGAGATGCCGCAGAAATCGCCACTTTCTGCTCGCTCACCTATGACGTGACCTTCCCGGTCTTCGCCAAGGTCGACGTCAACGGATCAAACGCCGATCCGTTGTTCGTGGAATTGAAGAAGCAGGCCCCGGGTTTCCTCGGCACCGAGGGGATCAAGTGGAACTTCACCAAATTCCTGGTCGGCAAGGACGGCAAGGTGGTCGAGCGGTATGCGCCGACGACCAAGCCTGCGGAGATCGAAGCGGATATCGCGAAACTGCTGTAGTCGGCACCTCGTCACCCCGGGCTTGACCCGGGGTCCCGCTCTTTCGATACTATAATGATGGGACGCGAGCGACAAGGCGGCTGGGTCTACATCATGACCGATCGTTATCGTGGCACAATGTATGTGGGTGTGACCGCGCATCTTGCCGCGAGGGTGCATCAGCATCGCTCCGGAGACGGTTCCGATTTTTGCGCACGCTACGGCTTGGTCCGATTGGTCTGGGCTGAGCGCGGTGACGACATCGTGTCGTGTATCGAGCAGGAGAAGCGTCTCAAGCGCTGGCGTCGGCAGTGGAAGTTCGAGCTGATCGAGCGCGGCAATCCGGACTGGCGCGACCTGTTCGATCTATTGGTTTGACGGCGGAAGCGGGACCCCGGCTCAAGGCCGGGGTGACGACGGCGTCAGTCGCAGCCGGCTGAAGAACGTCCCGAGCGCCACCATATGCCGCCTTCCCGAATCGCGTCCGCCACCCCATAGTCCCACGATGTCCCATTCCGGTTTCGTGCCCCTCCGCATCTTTTCATCTTACACCATGCTCGATGGCGCGATCGAGCCCAAAGCCATCGCAAAACGCGCGCAGGAGCTGGGTTTTCCGGCTGCCGCGTTGACCGATCGCAACGGTCTGTATGCGGCGATGGCGTTCTCTGATGCGGCGCGCGCGGCCGGGGTGCAGCCGGTGATCGGCACGATGCTGGGCGTATGTCGTCCCGACATGCCTGAGGCGGCGACGCCGGTGCTCGACTGGATCGCGCTCTATGCGCAGGACGAGGCGGGGTATCAAAACCTCTGCGCGCTCGTGTCGATGGCGCATCTCGGCCGTCCGCTCGATCTCGCCCCGCATGTCGACTTTGCAGCGCTCGCCGGGCGCACCGAAGGCCTGATCGCGCTGACTGCGGGGCGCGAAGGCGGCCTCGCGCGGCTGTTCGCCGAGGATCAGCCCGACCGCGCGCTGGCCTATGCCGACCGGTTGCAGGCGTTGTTCCCGGACCGGCTCTATATCGAACTGACGCGCCGCCTCGACGAGATCGAGGGCAAGGCCGAGGGCGCGCTGCTCGATCTGGCGTACGACCGCGATCTGCCGCTGGTCGCGACCAATCCGTGCTGTTTTGCCGAGGAGGATTTCAGCGAAGCGCATGATGCGCTGCTGTGCATCGCAAATTCGACCTATATCGCCAGCGAAGACCGCCCACGCAGCTCGCCCGATGCGTGGATGAAGCCCGCCAAGACGATGCGCGACCTGTTCGCGGATTTGCCCGAGGCGATCGCCAACACGCTGGTCGTCGCGCAACGCTGCGGCGTCGCGGCACCCAAACGCGCGCCGATTTTGCCAAGTCTCGCGGGCGATCCGACGGCGGAGGCGGCCAAGTTGCGCGCGGATGCGCATGCGGGGCTTGAGCGGCGGCTGGCGCGGATTGCGGAACTGTCTTCTTCGTCCCCCTCCCGCTCGCGAGTTTCAGGTCGGTCAGTCTCCCAGACTGACCTGAACGATGCGGGGCATCGTTCACCTGAAACTGGGCTAGGGGAGGGCAGTGCCGCGAGCGCGACGCCCAGTCTTACAGCCCCTCCCCCAACCCCTCCCGCAAGCGGGAGGGAAGAAGAACATCAAGACTGGCGCACCCCCTACCGCACCCGCCTCGATTTCGAACTCGATGTCATCATCCAGATGGGCTTCCCCGGCTATTTCCTGATCGTCGCCGATTTTATCAAATGGGCGAAGGACCATGATATTCCGGTCGGCCCGGGCCGTGGTTCGGGCGCTGGCTCGGTCGTCGCGTGGTCGCTGACGATTACCGATCTCGATCCGATGAAATTGGGGCTGCTGTTCGAACGCTTCCTCAACCCGGAACGCGTGTCGATGCCCGATTTCGATATCGATTTCTGTGAAACGCGGCGCGGCGAGGTCATCCGCTACGTCCAGGCGAAATACGGCACCGATCAGGTCGCGCAGATCATCACCTTCGGGAAATTGAAGGCGCGCGCGGTGTTGAAGGACACCGGCCGCGTGCTGCAAATGGGCTATGGCCAGATCGACCGGTTGGCCAAACTGATCCCCAATCACCCGACCGACCCATGGACGCTCAAACGCGCAATCGACGGCGTGTCGGAGCTGCACAGCGAATATAAGACTAATAGCGGCGTGCGCCATTTGCTCGATCTGGCGATGAAGCTGGAGGGGCTGCCGCGCCACAGCTCGACTCACGCCGCGGGCGTGGTGATCGGCGATCGTCCGCTCGCTGAACTGGTGCCGCTCTACCGCGATCCGCGCTCGGACATGCCCGTCACGCAATTCGACATGAAATATGTCGAAGGCGCGGGGCTGGTGAAGTTCGATTTTCTCGGGCTCAAGACGCTGTCGGTGCTCAAGAAAGCGCTCGATATGCTCGCCAGCCGCGGCGTGGTGATCGATCTCGA
Organism: Sphingomonas psychrolutea; assembly: GCF_014636175.1. GTDB lineage: Bacteria > Pseudomonadota > Alphaproteobacteria > Sphingomonadales > Sphingomonadaceae > Sphingomonas > Sphingomonas psychrolutea. Next base: position 41,620 of record NZ_BMDW01000014.1, read on the forward strand.
CGCGCTCGAATGGGATGATGAGGGCGTCTACAAGCTGTTGCAAAGCGGCAATACGGTCGGCGTGTTCCAGGTTGAATCCGAGGGCATGCGCCGCACCTTGTCGGCGGTGAAGCCGACCGTGTTCGAGGATATCATCGCGCTTGGCGCGTTGTACCGGCCGGGGCCGATGGATAACATCCCGATGTTCGGCCGGCGCAAGAACGGGCAAGAGGACATCCTCTATCCGCATCCCTTGCTCGAAGGGATCCTGGCCGAGACCTACGGCATCTTCGTCTATCAGGAACAGGTGATGCAGGCGGCGCAGGTGCTCGCCGGCTTCACCTTGGGCGGTGCCGATTTGCTCCGCCGCGCAATGGGCAAGAAGGTCAAGTCCGAGATGGACGCACAACGCGCCGGCTTCGTTGAGGGCTGTCGCACCGTCAACGGGATTCCAGACGCAAAGGCCAACGAACTGTTCGACTTGATCGACAAGTTCGCCGGCTACGGCTTCAATAAATCGCACGCGGCGGCCTATGCGCTGCTGACGTATCAGACGGCGTGGCTCAAGGCGCACCACCCGCACGAATTCTATGCCGCCTCGATGTGTTTCGATTCGGGCCTGACCGACAAGCTCGGCGTGTTCGTCGATGATATGCGGCGGCTCGACGTTGCGATCCTGCCGCCCGATCTCAACCGCAGCGCGGCCGATTTTTCGGTCGAGACAACGTCCGACGGTTTGGCCGTGCGCTATGCGCTCGCCGCGCTCAAATCGGTGGGGGAAGGGGCGATGGAGAAACTCGTCGCCGAACGCGAGGCGAATGGGCGCTTCACCTCGATCGACGATCTCGCCCGCCGCGTCGATCCGCGGATGATGAACAAGCGTCAGCTCGAAACGCTCGCGGCGGCGGGGGCGTTCGATGCGCTCGACGACAATCGCGCCGGGATTTTTGCGTGCGCCGAGACGATCCTCGCGACCGCCGCGCGGATCACCGAGCAGAAGACGAGCGGGCAGGGCGGCCTGTTTGGCACGCCCGAGGCCGCCGAACCGCCGATCAAGCTGCCGGCGTCGGCCCTCTGGACGATGGCGCAGCGGATGGAGCAGGAGCGCGAGGCGTTCGGCTTTTACTTCTCGGCGCATCCGGTCGACCGACATAGCCATCTCGCCAAGCTCCACGGCGCGCGCAGTTTCGCCACCTTGGGTGAGCTCAACATTCCTGACGATGGCAGCCGCGCCGGGGCGACGATGGCGGCGTTGGTCGAGGATGCGAAGTGGCGCACTTCGGCGCGCGGGAAACGCTATCTGATGGCGACGCTGTCCGATCCGTCGGGCCAATTCGTCGCGACCTGTTTCGACGATGCGGTCGCCGCTGATCTGGAAGAAGCGGCGCGCAACGGCGGGTGTGGACTGGTCACGGTCGAACTCGACCGGCGTCCGGGTGAGGAAACGCCGCGCGTTACGGTCAAGCGGATCCAGCCGTTCGAAGCGCTCGCCAGCAACGCGCGGTTCTGTATTGAGCTACGCGTGGAGACGCCCGCCGCGATGGCGGCGCTCGGCGCGATGCTCGCCGATACGCGCGGGGCACGCGGCGAAGTGTGGGCGACGGTGCCGATCGCTCCTGCCAAAACCGCGCGAATTCTGCTCGGGCGGGACTTTCTGCTCGACGGGGAGCTTGCCGCGCGGATCGAAGCCTTGCAGGGTGTTTCGAACGTAGTGTTGAGAACCGCCGAGGCGCGGCTCGCACTGGTGGGATAGCAAAACCTGCTCCCCTCCCGCAAGCGGGAGGGGAGAAGACGGTAATGCTCGGCGGAATGCAGGATTTCGAATTGCGGGTGCCGCGGCTACTCGATCATGCCGCGCGTGAGCATGGCGCGCGTGAAATCGTCACCTATTGGGCGGACGCGACCGAGACTCGCACCGATTGGGCTGGGATCGCACGCGATGCCCGAAAATTGGCGCAGGCGTTCGAACGGCTCGGGCTGAAGCCCGGCGACCGCGTCGCCACGCTGGCGATGAACCACAGCCGCCATCTCGTCGCCTGGTATGGCGCGATCGGCATGGGCGGGGTGATCCACACGATCAACCCGCGCCTGTTCGACGAGCAACTCGTCTATATCGCCAACCATGCCGAAGACCGCGTGCTGTTGTACGATAAACAGTTCCAGCCGCTGGTCGACCGGTTGAAATCGCAATGGACCAGCATCGACCATTATGTGTGTTTCGATGACGGTCAGTTTGAAGATTTGATCGCGGCCGAAAGCGGAGACTATGCTTGGGTCGAGGGACCCGAGCGCGATCCGTGCATGCTGTGCTATACCAGCGGGACGACGGGCAACCCCAAGGGCGTGCTCTACGAACACCGCTCGACCGTGATCCACGCGATGGCCGAAGTCGCGCCGTGGATCTTCAACCTCAGCCCAAGCGCGGTGGTGCTCCCCGTGGTGCCGATGTTCCACGCCGCATCCTGGGGGCTGCCCTTCGCCTGCGCGCTGTCGGGCGCGAAATGCGTCTATGCGCAAGTCAACGATGCGGCGGTGCTGTGCCGCTTGATGAACCAGGAAAAGGTCACGCATACCGCCGGGGTGCCGACCGTGTGGCTCGCGATGTTCGGCCATATCGATGCAACCGGCGAAGTGCCGCGCTTCCTCGAACAGGTCACGATCGGTGGATCGGCCGCGCCGCGCGCGATGATCGAGCGGATCATGGGCATGGGTGTCACCGTCAAGCATTTGTGGGGCATGACCGAGACCTCGCCGATCGGCACCGCTGGCTTCCCGCCGCCGCATTGGGGCGAGATGACGCATGAAGCGCAGCTCGACCATGTCGGCAAGCAAGGCCAGATCCCGTTCGGCATCGAGCTGCAAGTGGTCAATGACGACGACGTCGTGCTGCCGCGCGACGGGCTAAGCTCCGGTCGCCTGCAAGTGCGCGGGCCATGGGTGGTGAAGCGCTATTTCCGTGCCGAAGCCGATGCGGTCGATGCCGATCAATGGTTCGATACCGGCGACGTGGCGGTACTCCACACCGATGGCACGATGCAGATTACCGACCGCGCCAAAGACGTCATCAAATCGGGCGGCGAGTGGATTTCCTCGGTCGATCTGGAAAATGCCGCAATCGGCTGTCCCGGCGTCGCCGAGGCGGCGGCGATCGGCATCTATCACCCCAAATGGGACGAGCGGCCGTTGCTGATCGTGGTGCGCAAGCCCGGAAGCGCGGTGACGCCGGCTGAGATCACCGCGCATCTGAGCCAGCATGTCGCCAAATGGTGGCTGCCCGAGGAGATCGTGTTCGTCGAAGATTTGCCCCACACCGCGACCGGCAAACTATTGAAGACCGAGCTGCGCGCGCGCTTCAAGGATCATGTCCTCGCGGCGGCCTGACCGGCGGCGTTAGCGCGCGATATGGATGACCTTGTCGCGCGCCGTCGCCCCGCGCACCAGGGTGAGCGCGGAGCGCGGGCAACCCAGCGCCTTGACGAGCAAGGCCAGCACTGCGTCATTAGCCTTGCCATCCTCCGGCGTCACGGTCGTCCGCACGTTCACCACGCCGGGCGCGCCCATGGCAGGCAGGCGGATCGCGTTCGTCCCCGCATTGGGGGTCGCGCGGATCGTCAAATGCCCGTGCGCGTCGATCAAGCGTTCGAGATCATCGCGCGGCGGCATAGTGTGCTTGATGCGGCTCATGCCCGCTGCCCTAGCAAAAGCTCGGTCCGACTCCGAGTCACGCTGCGCCGTCGTCTGCCCGGGCGCGATCCCTCAGCCAAACAACTCCCCCTGTGGCCCTTCGGGTGGCCGGAACAGGTCGCTACGCAAGACGATGCGCTCGCGGTTCAGCCCATGTTTACGGCACGCGATCTGAAAGCGTGTCCGGAGTAAATCCGCCCACGGCCCGCTGCCGCGCATCCGGGTGAAGAAGCCCGGATCATTGTCGCGCCCGTCGCGGATCGCGCCGATGATCGCCATGACCTTGCCCGCACGATCGGGAAAATGCGCGTCGAGCCAGGCGCGGAACAGCGGTGCCACCTCCCACGGCAACCGCACCGGGATAAACGAGACCGAGCGCGCGCCGGCCTCGGCCGCGCGTTCGACCAGATGTTCAATCTCGTGATCGGTGATGGCGGGGATCACCGGTGCGATCGAAACGTGCGTCGGAATCCCCGCTGCCACCAGCTTGCGCACCGCCGCCAGCCGGCGTTCGGGCGTGGGCGCGCGCGGTTCGAGCGTCATGGCGATGCGCGGATCGAGCGACGTGATCGACAGCGCAACTGCCGCGAGCCCCTTTGCCGCCATCGCGGCGAGCAGATCGATATCATGCAAGACGCGGTCGGATTTCGTCGTGATCGTCAGCGGATGGTCGGTATCGCTGAGCACCTCGATACAGCCGCGCGTGATGCGCCATTCGGCCTCGATCGGCTGATACGGATCGGTATTGGTGCCAAACGCGATCGGTTGCGCACTATACCCACGCTTGGCGAGCTCAGCACGAAGCAGGGCCGGGGCATCGGGTTTGGCGAACAACTTGCTCTCGAAATCGAGCCCCGGCGACAGATCGTGAAACGCATGCGTGGGCCGCGCAAAGCAATAGATGCAGCCATGCTCGCACCCGCGATACGGGTTGATCGACCGGTCGAAGCCGATGTCGGGCGATGTGTTGCGACTGATGATCGTCCGCGCGCGCTCAACCGTCACGCTGGTGCGCAAGCGCGGCGGCGCGCCGTCGATCCCGGCCTGATCGTCGAGCCAGTCGCCATCCGCGGTGCGTTCGGGCAGATTGAAGCGGTTGCTCTCGCGGTTGAGCGTCGCGCCGCGCTGGGGGCGTTTATCGGCCATTGACAGGCATTACCGGATTTGTGAGAACGTAACAAGAACAATTGGCGGGAGCGATCAATGGCGCGGCTGAATTATCTGGAACTTCCGGTCAGCGACGTCGCGGCGTCGAAGGCATTTTATGCCGCGGCGTTCGACTTCGGTTTTACAGATTTCGGACCGGACTATAGCGCGACGACGTCGGGCGACACCGATCTCGGATTGAATGGCGATCAGAGCCAGTGGACCGCACAAGTGCTTCCGGTGATCGAAGTAGACGATCTCGAGGCGGTAGAAGCGAAGGTCCGGGCGGCAGGCGGTGACATCACGGTACCGATCTTTGCCTTCCCCGGCGGACGGCGCTTTCATTTCCTCGATGTGGCCGGACATGAACTGGCGGCGATGCAAACCGAGGGATGATCGCCGCAGTTACCGGTGCGAGTCGAGATAGGCGCGAGCGTCGTGCGCGGTCGCACAATTCCGGCGTTGGTGCTCGCACGCGCGTTCGAGCGCCTCGACCACCTTGCGCTGCTCGTCGAGAACGTACGGGTCGGCAATGACCGACGGCGAGAAGACATTGCGGACTAGCGGTTTTGTCGATGCGCGGGCCATGCCGGGAGCTCGCTTCGCCGGCTCTGCGGTGGTGGCGTGTTGCTGCCCCAACAGAATGCCGGCGTAGAACAGGGTCACCCCGCCAAGAACGACCAGGCAGCCGACGATCCAGCGACGACCCGCGTGGAGCACCGGCTGGTCATGCGTCACCGCTCCCGCAACCGCGGCATCAGTTCGACGAAGTTGCAGGGCTTGTGGCGGCTATCGAGCTGGCTCGCCAATATGCCGTCCCACCCGTCTTTCACCGCGCCGGTCGATCCGGGCAGCGCGAAAATATAGGTACCGCGCGTGACGCAGGCACACGCGCGGGATTGCACGGTCGACGTGCCAATCGTCTGGAAGCTGAGCCAGCGGAACAGCTCGCCGAAGCCGGGAATCATTTTGTCGGCGACCTGTTCGATCGCTTCGGGCGTCACGTCGCGCCCGGTCACACCGGTGCCGCCGGTGGTGATGATGCAGTCGATCTCAGGGTCGTCGATCCAGCGATGCAGCGTCGCGACGATCAGCGCCACCTCGTCGCGCACGATCTCGCGCGCCGCCAGCACATGCCCCGCCGCAGTCAACCGTGCGACGAGCGTGTCGCCCGAGCGATCCTCGGCCAGCCCCCGCGTGTCGGACACGGTCAACACTGCGATCCGCACCGGAAGGAATACGGCGCTCTCGTCAATCGGCACGATGCTCAGTTCACGCTGGCAAGCGATTGTCCGCGCGAATGCGAGGTCAGCCGCACCGAAGTCGGCCCGGCGAGCCCCGGAAAGCGCGGCCACAGCCCTTGCGACAGGGCCGCACGGCTGACCGAGGCGGGCTTGCCGGTCTGCGCTTCATAGACCCAATAATTGCGCAACACGGTGGTGACGTAGCCGCGCGTTTCCCAATAGGGGATCGACTCGATGTACAGCAACGGATCGCCGCCATCGCGCGCAACCGCATTCCACGCCTCGACCGGCCCCGGCCCGGCATTGTAGGCCGCGATCACCTTGGGCAGCAGGCCGTCGGTGCAATGCTGGTCGCGCAATTGCTCGAGATAGCTTTGCCCGACCTCGAAATTGGTGCCGGGCCGCGACAAGGCACTGCGATCGAAGCTGCGGCCCTGCTTACGCGCGATGTCGGTCGCGGCGCGCGGCATCACCTGCATCAGGCCATACGCCCCGGCCGGGCTCACGACATCGGTGCGAAAGCGCGATTCCTGCAGTGTGTGCGCGAACACCAATGCCTTGTCGACGCGCCAGCCGCCATCGGGGGTCCAGTTTGGCGCGGGGAAGCGCGCCTCGATCGGCGGCGTCGCGCCAACCGGGCCGTTATGCGACAGCCACACCTGCGTGCTCGGCAAGTCGAGCGCCGCGGTCAGCCGGACGAGCGCCGGATATTCTGCCGGATCGCCGATCCGCGCCTGTTGCTTGATCACTTCGTCGGCCAGCGCATTTTCGTCGATTTCGGCGAGCGCTGCCGCGACACGGATATTCGGGCGGCGCGCGAGCGTCTGCCAGTCGCTTGTGGCCGATACCGCGATCGCACGCGTGACGGGTTCCTTAATTCCCAGCGCCTGACGCGCCAGCAGGCCGTAAAACGTCTCGCGATATTGTGCGGCGGTCTTGAGCCGCCCCTCGACCCGATCAGGCCGGGCGCACTGCATGTCGGCGCGCGCCGCCCAGTACAGGCCGGCCGCGCGCAAATCGGTGTCGCCGGCGCGCGCCGCGACCGATTCGAAGGCGGTGCCGGCTGCCGCGCAATCCTGTTGCCGCCACGCCGCCAGCGCGCCGACCCACACCGCTTCGACCGCGAAATCGCCCGTGCCGGTCCCGGCCTTGGCCGCCATCGCGCGGGCATTATTGTCGTCGCCGGCAAGGAAGTAGATCCACGCGATCTTGCGTTGCCACTCGGTAACCGATTCGGGCGAAAGCCCTTGCGTCGCTTCGAGCAAGGCCTGCGCTTCGCTCCCGCTATCGGCCTTGATGAAGGGCTGCATCTTCAACGCGAGTTCGACCGCAAGCATGTCGCCATTGCCAAAGCTTTTCGCGCGCTTGCGCGCCGGCGCACCGTCGATCCAGGTCAGCGCGCGCGCTTCGGGGAGCGGCGGCAAGCCAACCCCGCCGCGCGATGCGGCCATCGTCAGAATCTGCCGCGCCTGCGGCAGTTCGGGGGCCTCGGCGAGCAATTTGGCGAGTGGATCGAGCTCGGCCTTGGGCGATCCCTTGGCGGTGAGAAGTTCGGCGCGGGCGATTGCGTGGAGCGGCCCCGGCTTGAGCGCGGCGAGTTGCAATTGCGCATCCTGCCATTTTTGCGCGCGGATGCTGGCGAAGACCGCGCGATATCCGGCGCGCTGTTCGGGGTCGAGCTGCGCCGGAATGGTGTCGCGCGGCGCGGTCTGCGCCGAGGCTGGCGGTTCGCCCGCCGCCTGCGCGGCGACCGGCACGACCAACGATAAGGCGACCAGACCAGCGATTTTCAACGTCATGCGTGAAGTCCTGCGATCAGCATCTGTAAATCCTTCCACGCACGGGCCTTTTCGGCGGGGCGTTCGAGCAGCAGCCGCGGATGGAAACTGGCCACCACATCGACCGACACAGAGGTCTTCCCACATTCTAGGTTAATCGTCTGTAAACTTCCGCGCGCCCGCGCCACGTCCGTCCCGGTCACCGCACGGCTTGGCGCATTACCCAGTAAGAGCAAGCGTTTGGGCGCGACCAAGGCGACATGATGCCGCGCCACCTCGACCAGACGCGCCTCGATTTCCGGCGCGATCCGACCGCTGAGCGGTCGCATGCTGCACATCGGCGCGAGATAGACCGAATCGCGGTTGCGCCCGATCGCGGCGAGCATGCGATCGAACAGCCGTCCGGCCGCACCGCTCAGCAACACGCCCGAGTCGCAATCTTCGCGATCCGGCAGATCGACGAGGATCATAATGTCGGCGGCCGGATCACCGGTCGCGGCAATCGGCGTGCCCGCCCATCCTGCCTCGGGCGCATCGGGACCACACCGCCAAGCAACGAACGCGGCAAGCGTGTCGGGCAGCGGCACTACCAGGATTTCCGCTACGGCTTGCGCGCCACTGCGCCGCCGGGGTGGTTCGGGGGGAGGGGGTGGTACAGCGGTCCAATCGCGCGGCACCTCGTCGATCAGCGTATCAACGCCTGCGTCGCGCCACCATTCGAGCGCACTCGCCGCGGCCCATTGCCACTCGATATTCTGGTCAGCCCCCATATCTCTCTTTAGCTAGCATGTTGACGCCAAGGTCAATTCGCTGGCACGCGCAGATGGACAGGACGTGCCGCGCACGCGACGAGCAAGCGCACGCGGCGTCCCCGATGGAGACGAGACGTGAGCAGCTATGAATCTGGGGGTGAAAACCACCGTGAGTCCATGCCCTATGACGTTGTCATCGTGGGTGCGGGCCCGGCCGGCCTTTCGGCGGCAATCCGGCTGAAACAGATGGCCGCAGCGAAAGACGCGGAGATTTCGGTCTGCGTGCTCGAAAAGGGCTCCGAAGTCGGCGCGCATATCCTGTCGGGCGCGGTGATCGATCCGAAGTCGCTCGACGAACTGATCCCCGATTGGCGCGACCCCAATCGTCCAGGCGGGGCCTGCGCGCTCGCCGAGGTTCCGGTGACCGAGAATCTGCATTGGGTCCTGACACCCAAGGGCAAGTTCACGCTGCCGCATTTCATCACGCCGCCGTTCATGCACAATAAGGGCACCTATACCGGCAGCCTCGGCAATCTGTGCCGCTGGCTCGCGACGCAGGCAGAGGAGCTGGGCGTCGAGATCTTCCCGGGCTTCGCTGCCGCCGAGATCCTCTACAATGACGACGGCAGCGTGAAGGGCGTCGCGACCGGCGATATGGGCGTGGCGCGTGACGGTACGCACAAGCCCGATTATACGCCGGGGCTCGAAATCCACGCCAAATATACCTTCCTCGCCGAAGGCGTGCGCGGCCATCTGACCAAGCAGCTGATCCGCACCTTCGATCTCGCCAAGGATGCGCAGCCGCAAGTCTATGGCATCGGGATTAAGGAATTGTGGGACATCGATCCCGCGCTGCATCACCCCGGCCGCGTCATCCACACGCAAGGGTGGCCGCTCGGCGCCGATGCCAATGGCGGATCGTGGCTGTATCATCAGGCCAATGGGCAAGTCAGTCTCGGCTTCGTGACGTGGCTCAATTATTCGAACCCGCATTTGTCGCCGTTCCATGAAATGCAGCGCTGGAAGACGCATCCCGAGATCGCGTCGATCCTGAAGGGCGGCAAGCGCGTGTCGTATGGCGCGCGCGCGATCAATGACGGCGGGTTGCAGTCGATTCCGAAGCTGGTGTTCCCGGGCGGTGCCTTGATCGGTTGTTCGGCGGGCTTCCTCAACGTGCCGCGCCTCAAGGGCACGCACGGCGCGATGAAATCGGGCATCATGGCCGCCGAAGCCGCCGCCGACGCGATCCTGGCGCAGCGCCAGCACGACGAGCTCGCCGCCTATCCCCAGGCGTTCGAGGCATCGTGGCTGTACAAGGAGCTGTCGATCGTTCGCAACGTCGTGCCGTTGGTCAAGCAGTTCGGCGAGGTGATCGGCACGGTGCTTTCGGGCATCGTTATGTGGCTCGAATATTTCGGGCTGAAAATGCCCTTCACGATGAAGCACCATCCCGATCATGAAAGCCTCCGGCGGAAGGATCAGGTCGCCAAGATCGCCTATCCCAAGCCCGACGGCGTGCTGACCTTCGACCGACTTTCCTCGGTGTTCATCTCGAACACCAATCATGAGGAGGATCAGCCAGTCCATTTGACGCTGAAGGACCCGGATGTTCCGGTGACTTACAATTTGCCGATGTATGACGAGCCAGCGCAGCGCTATTGCCCGGCGGGCGTGTACGAGATTGTCGGCGAGGAAACCGGCGACCCGAAGTTCGTGATCAACGCGCAGAATTGCGTCCATTGCAAGACGTGCGACATCAAGGACCCGACGCAGAACATCAATTGGGTGGTGCCCGAAGGTGGGGGTGGCCCCAATTATCCCAACATGTAGCGCGATGCATCACCCCGCTCCGCCCTTCCCCGGCGAAGGCCGGGGCCCAGTCGCCGAGGTTGCTGCAATGAAGCGCTGTCTTCGCCAACACGCCGGTCACCTCTGGGCCAGTGAAGGGTTGAACATGCCCCGCATGTTCAAGGATCGTCCGGGGGACGATCCGACCCTTCACTCCTTCGCCGGGAAAGCGTTTTTTGGAAGGCGCGCCCAATGATCACCGAACTCGCCCCCGCCAAGATCAACCTCGCGCTCCACGTCCGCGCGCGCCGCGCGGATGGCTATCACGAGCTCGAAACGCTGTTCGCGTTCGTCGTGGACGGCGACACGGTGACGCTCGCGCCCGGCCCATTGTCACTCGCCATCACCGGCCCGTTCGCCGCCGGGCTAAGCGGCGAGGGCGACAACCTCATCCTTCGCGCCGCCCGTGCCTTTGCGACGGCGTTCAGCCTGCCCGAAATCGGTGCCTTCACCCTCGACAAGCACCTCCCCGTGGCGTCGGGCATCGGCGGGGGCTCGGCCGATGCGGCGGCAGCGCTGCGCGCGCTGGCCAAGGCCAATGCGATTCGGCTCGACGATCCGCGCCTGTTCGACCTCGCCGCCGCGCTCGGGTCGGATGTCCCGGCCTGCCTGCTTGGCCGGACCGCGTTGGGGGAGGGGCGGGGCGAACGGCTCCATCCGCTCGACGGGCCGGTTGGTATGCCGACGCTGCTCGTCAATCCCGGCGTCGCGGTGTCGACCGCCGCGGTGTTCAAGGGCTGGGACGGTGTCGACCGCGGGGCGATGCCCGATGGCGACGCGTTGTCGCTGGCGCTTGCCGGGCGCAACGATCTGGAAGCCCCCGCGCGCCGCCTCGCGCCTGTGATCGACGACGTGTTGACGGAGCTGGGCGGGGGTAACCCGATCCTCGCGCGCATGTCCGGGTCGGGCGCCACCTGCTTCGCACTCTATGCCAGCGCGGCCGATCGCGCCGCCGCAGCCGCGCGAATCCGCGCTGCGCAGCCCAGCTGGTGGTGTCTCGAAACGCGACTCGCGTAACACTTTCGCGTCCCACCGCGGGACGATCGATCGGCGAACTTCCCCAGATACCGCGGGAAACTCCCATTGGCCCCGGTCTTGCTGTGTTCAATCCGAACGAGTCCGCCGCCCCCAGCGGAGCGCTCGCCGGTGGTCCACGGTCCCCTCGTGCGCCATCCAAGCTGCGGGACGGTGGGGGGAACTTCGCCGTCCCTACGCTTCCGCACCGCACCGATTGCCGGCAAAATCGCAACAGACTTGCGTCGAATCATCGATTGGCGACATAGGCTGTCGCCATGACCAACCGCTTCGACAAATCCCGCTTGCCCAGCCGCCACGTGTCGGTCGGCCCCGAACGCGCTCCGCACCGCAGCTATTATTACGCGATGGGCCTGACCGAGGAGGAAATCGGCCGCCCGTTCGTCGCGCTCGCCAGCGCCGGGAATGACAGCGCGCCGTGCAACACGCTGCTCGATGTACAAGCCGATGCGGCGCGCGGTGGCGTGATCCAGAACGGCGGCATGCCGCGCCGCTTCAACACGATCACCGTCACCGACGGCATCGCGATGGGGCATCAGGGGATGAAATCCTCGCTCGTCAGCCGTGAGGTGATCGCCGATTCGGTCGAGCTGTCTGTGCGCGGGCATTGCTATGATGCGCTGGTCGGCTTTGCCGGATGCGACAAATCGCTACCCGGCATGATGATGGCGATGCTGCGGCTCAATATCCCGAGCATCTTCGTTTATGGCGGATCGATCCTGCCCGGTCGCTACGAGGATAAGGACATTACCGTCGTCGACGTGTTCGAAATGGTCGGACGCTTTGCGGCGGGGACGTGCCCGATCAGCGAATTGCACGAGATGGAAAAGGTCGCTTGTCCCGGTCACGGCGCGTGCGGCGGACAATTCACCGCCAACACCATGGCGTGCGTCGGCGAGGCGATCGGATTATCGCTGCCGAACAGCAACATGGTGCCCGCTCCTTATTCGACGCGCGAACAGATTGCGGTCGCGGCGGGCTATCAAGTGATGGAATTGCTCGAACGCAACATCCGCCCGCGCGACATTTGCACCCGCGCCGCCTTCGTCAACGCCGCGCGCGTGGTCGCGGCGACCGGTGGATCGACTAATGCCGCGCTGCATCTGCCCGCCATGGCGAGCGAAGCGGGGATCGAATTCGATCTGTTCGACGTTGCCGAGGCGTTCAAATCGACGCCGTACATCGCCGATCTCAAACCCGGCGGCCAATATGTCGCGAAGGACATGTATGAAGCGGGCGGCGTCTACATGCTGATGAAGACGATGCTCGGCGGCGGTTTCCTCGACGGCAATTGCCTGACCGTCACCGGCAAGACGCTCGGCGAGAATATCGATCAAGTCACCTGGAACCCCGATCAAAAGGTCATTTACGACGTCAAAACGCCGATCAGCTCGACCGGTGGCGTCGTCGGCTTGCGCGGGTCGCTCGCACCCGATGGCGCGATCGTCAAGGTCGCCGGGATGCACCGCCTCCAATTCACCGGCCCGGCGCGCGTGTTCGATTGCGAGGAGGATTGCTTCGCCGCAGTCGAGGCGCGTTCGATCAACGAAGGCGAAGTGATCGTCATCCGCTATGAAGGCCCCAAAGGCGGCCCCGGCATGCGCGAGATGCTCTCGACCACCGCCGCGCTCTACGGCCTCGGCCTCGGCGAGAAGGTCGCGCTGATCACCGACGGACGCTTTTCGGGCGCGACGCGCGGCTTTTGCATCGGCCATGTCGGGCCCGAGGCGGCCGATGGCGGGCCGATTGCGCTGATCGAGGATGGCGACACGATCCGGATCGATGCCGAGGCCGGGACGATCGACCTCGACGTGCCCGAGGACGTCCTCGCCGTGCGCCGCGCCGCATGGACGCATCGGACGAACGATTACCAGTCGGGCGCGCTGTGGCGCTATTCCCAGACGGTCGGCCCCGCCTATAAGGGCGCGGTCACGCATCCGGGAGCAGCGGCCGAAACTCATGTCTATGCGGATATTTAGCGCGGTCCTGCTGCTTGCCCTCGCGGCATGCGGAGAACAGCGCACCGACACAGCGACGCTCGCCAAGGTCGAGGCCGAACAGCGCAAGACGCAGGATGACAGCGGCAACATCGTCTGCGCGCAGCGCGGATCGAACGATTTTGCGCGCACCTGCACGATCGATCGCGCCGATAGCGATGCCGGGCTGCTTCTGACCGTGCGCCACCCCGACGGGGCGTTCCACCGCTTGCTGGTGACGAAAGACGGGCGCGGTGTGATCGCCGCCGATGGCGCGGAGCGCGCGACGGTCACCATCATCGGCACGGGCGAGATCGAAGTCGCGCTCGGCGGCGACCGCTACCGCCTGCCCGCCACCGTCAAGGGCAAGCCTGCGAAAGCGTCATGACGCCGATCGAAGGACAGCCGATCCTGACCGCCGCCCAGATGCGCGCGGCGGAAGATCGCGCAATTGCCGATGGGGCGAGCGTCGAGAGCCTGATGGACCGCGCAGGGGCTGGCGTGGCGGAGGCGGTGCGGCGATTGGCGGCGGGAAGCCCGGTTCTGGTGCTGTGCGGGCCGGGGAATAACGGCGGCGACGGCTATGTCGCGGCGCGGGTGCTGCGCCAGAATGGAGTTGAGGTGCGCGTCGGGGCGCTGGGGGAGCCTAAGACCGAGGCAGCCAGTGCCGCGCGGGCGGCGTGGGCCGGGGCGGTTGAGCGTTTCCCCGACGCGCCGCTCGAACAGCACGATATCAGTCCGGTCGTCGTGGAGGCGGTGTTCGGCACGGGCCTGTCCCGCCCGCTTGACGACGACGTTGCGCGGACCATCAACGCGCTGGTCCAATGCGCGCGCCTGTCCGTCGCGGTCGATCTTCCGAGCGGCGTCGACACCGACACTGGTGCCGAACTTAATCCGCTTTCACTGCCGCACTACAGCCTGACGCTCGCGCTCGGCGCACTCAAACCCGCGCATGTCCTGCAACCCGCGGCCAGCGTGTGCGGGGCGGTCCGGCTGCTCGATATCGGGCTTGGGCTCGATCACATCGGATCGCCGCGCGAGAACGTCAGTGCAGACCAAGTGATTGCGCGCCCCCCGCTATTCGCGCTGCAAGCCGCAGACCACAAATATAGTCGCGGTATGGTCGTGGTGATCGGCGGCGCGATGCCTGGCGCGGCGGCGCTAGCGGTCCAATCGGCGATGCGCGCCGGGGCGGGCTACGGCCTGCTGTTCGCCGAACCGGGGACCGCGATGCCCCATGCCGTCGTCCAGCGCGACTGGTCTCCCCAAGCGCTGACCGCAGCTATCGCCGGTAAACCCAAGGTCGGGATCGTGATCGGGCCAGGCCTCGGTCGGGACGACGCTGCCGTAGCGAAGCTCGATGCCGCCATTGCGTCCGAAAGGCCGATCGTGATCGACGGCGATGCGCTGCACTTGCTTGAGGAGCGCCACTTCGCGATCTTCCGGCACCGCGCGACAATCGTTGATCGCGACCGGCGCGTGTTCCTCACGCCCCATGCGGGTGAGTTCAAGGCGCTGTTCGGTGCGTGGACCGGCTCAAAGATCGCGGCGGCGCGCGCCGCCGCGCGCCATTCCGGGGCCACGGTTGTCTTCAAGGGGCCTGACACCGTCATCGCGCACCCCAACGGACACACCAACGTCGCGCTGGCGGGTAGCCCGTGGTTGTCCACGGCGGGCACCGGCGATGTGCTGGCAGGGATTTTGGGTGCGACGCTGTTCAGCGCACCCTTTGGTGCGGCAGAAGCCGCCGTCTGGATGCACGCCGAGGCCGCGCGTCGCCTCGGCGGGGCATTCATCGCCGACGATCTTGCGCGCGAACTCTCCGCCGTGCGAGCCTCGCGATGAGCGACCTCATCGTCCGCGTCGCCGCGCGCGGCGAAGGCGTGACCGCCGACGGCCGCCACGCCGCCTTCGCCGCGCCCGGCGACACGCTGACTCCCGAAAACATCGTCCTCCCCGGCCCGCACCAACAGGCGCCGCCATGCCGCCACTTCCCGCAATGCGGCGGGTGTCAGCTTCAGCATCTCGATGACGAGAGCTATGCCGCCTTTCTCACTGACCGTATCACCGGCGCGCTCGCCGCACAGGGCGTCGCTGCGCCGATCCGCCCGCCCGCGCTCTCGCCACCCCGCACGCGCCGCCGCGCCGCGCTCCAAGCCGAGTCCAAGGGCGGGGCAGTCACGCTCGGTTTCAGCGAGGGCGCGAGCCACAATATCGTCGATTTGCGCGACTGCTGGATCCTGACGCCGGCGTTGTTCGCCGTCATCGCGCCCTTGCGCAAACTGCTCGCGCGCGTGCTCAAGGGCCGCGCGCGCATCCATCTCACCGAGATCGACCAGGGCGTCGACGTGCTGATCGAGGGCAAGATCGCCGACGGCTTGGCGGCAATCGAGGCGGTAACCGCCTTCTGCCTAGCCAACCAGATCGCGCGGCTGGCGATCGACGACGGGATCGGCCCCGAAACACGCTGGGAGCCCGACGGCGTGACGATCACCCTTGGCGGCGTCGCGGTGCCATTCCCCGCGGGGTCGTTCCTGCAAGCGACGCGGGAAGGCGAGGGCGCCCTTGTGGCAGCAGTAAAGGAAGCGGTCGGGGGCGCAACCGTCTGCGCCGACCTGTTCGCTGGCCTTGGCACCTTCGCACTGTCGCTGCCGGGCAAGGTCTATGCGGCCGAAGCGGGGCGCGACGTGGTCCTGGCGCTGCAGGCCGGGGCCGCACGCGCCGGGCGCGCGGTGTTCGCCGAACATCGCGACCTGTTCCGCCGTCCGCTGACCGCGGCCGAATGCGACCGGTTCCACGCGATCATCCTCGATCCGCCGCGCGCCGGGGCGAAGGAGCAAATTTCGCAACTGGCGGCCTCGAACGTGCCGATCATTGCTTATGTATCGTGCAATCCCAGCAGCTTCGCGCGCGATACGGATATTCTGTGTAAAGGCGGATACACGCTCGATTGGGTCCAGCCGGTCGGCCAATTCCGCTGGTCAACGCATGTCGAACTTGCCGGACGTTTCCGCCGAACTTGATCGACTCTGCCGCGTCAACGAAGACGAACTCGCACGAAGACACAAAGCAAGAAGTTTAAACGCTACTTCTTCGTGTCTTAGTGTCTTTGTGCGAGATCATTTTTCACGCAGGATCAGGATAATCCGCCCGCAGGAAATACAACCCATCCGGCGGGGCATTTAGCCCCAACGCCGCCCGGTCACGCGCCGCCAGCGCCTTGGCCATATCGTCGGGCGACCATTTGCCTTGCCCGACCAGTGACAGGCACCCGACCATCGATCGCACCTGATGATGCAGGAACGACCGCGCCGAGGCGAACACGCTGATCCGCTCGCCCTCCGCAACGACATCGAGCCGGTCGAGCGTGCGCAGCGGGCTATCGGCCTGGCAATGTGCCGAACGAAACGTCGTGAAGTCATGCCGCCCGACCAGCCGCGCCGCGCCCGCCGCCATCGCCGCCGCATCCAGCGGCACCGCGACCCGCCACGCCAGCCCTCGCTCCCAGGTGAGCGGCGCACGGCGCGTGACGATGCGATATTCGTAATGCCGGGCGACGCACGAAAACCGCGCATGCCACGCCTCGGATACGATCTCGCAGCCGATAATCGCGACCGGATCGGGCCGCAGCTTCGCGTTGAGCGCTTCCATCAGCCGGAACGGCGTCAGCGCCCGTTCGATATCGACATGCGCGCGCATCCCCAGCGCATGCACCCCGGCATCGGTCCGCCCGGCGGCCTGCACCGCGACGCCTTCGCCGGTAATCGCATGGACGGCGCGTTCGATCGCAGCCTGCACGCTCGGCCCGTTGTCCTGCCGCTGCCAGCCGACGAACGGGCGGCCGTCATATTCGATGCTCAGCGCAAAGCGCGTCAAAGCTGCGTTCCGGCTGGGATCGGGAAGCCGCGCAGGAGGTCGGCCGTCGTCATGACGCCGCGCCCCGCGCGTTGCAGCAGCGTGGGCCGGATCGCGCCGGTCCCGCAGGAAATTAGCAGCACTTCATCCACAACCCTTCCCCGGCGAAGGCCGGGGCCCAGTTGCGGGCCGCCCATTACTGGGCCCCGGCCATCGCCGGGGAAGGATTGAGCCGCAAGCACCTTCACCCGCTCTCCCGCCACCTCGAAAAACGCCCCCGGCACCGGATTGAACGCACATACCTGCCGCTCGACCGCCTCGGCGCTTTGCGAGAAATCGAGCCGCGCCTCGGCCTTGTCGATCTTCGCGGCATAGGTGACGCCCTCCTCGGGCTGCACCTCGGGCAGATACCCGTCGAAGTCCGCCAGCACCTGCACCATCAACCGCGCGCCCATCGCGCTCAATTCGTCGGTCAACACCCCGGCCGTCTTGCTCGCAATCGGCGTCGCCTCGCGCAACAGCACCGGCCCGGTATCCAGCCCCGCCTCCATTTGCATGATGCAAACCCCCGTCTCGGCATCCCCGGCCAGGATCGCGCGCTGGATCGGCGCCGCGCCACGCCAGCGCGGCAGCAGCGAGGCGTGGACGTTGAGGCACCCGCGCACCGGCGCCTCCAGCACCGCGCGCGGCAGGATCAGGCCATAAGCCGCGACCACCGCGATATCCGCTGCGAAAGCGGCGAATTCCGCCTGTGCCTCTGGGTCGCGCAGCGTGAGCGGCGTACGCACGGCAACCCCCAGCGCGTCGGCGCGCGCCTGCACCGGCGATGGCGTCAACGCCTTGCCGCGCCCGGCACGGCGCGGTGGCTGGCTGTATGACGCCACGACGTCATGCCCGGCATCGACGAGCGCCTGCAGCACCGGCACCGAAAAGTCGGGCGTCCCCATGAAGATGATTTTCATGGGGGAGGCTTTGCGATTCGAGCGGCACAAAAACAACCCCGTTCCCGTCATCCCGGCCTTGTGCCGGGATCCACCGTGCCGCTTGCTCCGTCGGCAGATATCGAGGGCCGCCTTGGCGGCGCCGTGGACCCCGGCACAAGGCCGGGGTGACGAATGGTGTAGGGTCGCCTATCTCTGCCTTATGGCCTCTCCCGAAATCGAAGCGCTCACCACCGCGCTCGCCCGGCTCCCCGGTCTCGGCCCAAGGTCGGCGCGGCGTGCGGTGCTGCATTTGCTCAAGAAGCGCGAGGCGGCGCTGGGGCCGTTGCTCAACGCGTTGATGGCGGTCGAAGAACGGCTCTCAACCTGCTCGATATGCGGCAATATCGATACGACCAACCCGTGTGGCGTGTGCGCCGACCCGCGCCGCGACGCCCGCGCGCTGTGCGTGGTGGAGGAAGTGGCCGATTTATGGGCGCTCGACCGCTCGCGGCTGTTTCCGGGGCGCTTCCATGTGCTGGGCGGTCGGCTGTCGGCGCTGGAGGGCGTACGGCCCGAGGATCTTGCGATCGATTCGCTGGTGCGACGCATATCGGAGGGTGGAATCGACGAGGTCGTGCTGGCGATGAACGCGACGCTCGAAGGCCAGACCACCGCGCATTACATCGCCGAGCGGATCGAGCGCTTCCCGGTGCGGATCACGCAACTCGCGCACGGCCTGCCGGTGGGAGGTGAGCTCGATTATCTGGACGAGGGGACTTTGGCGCAGGCGCTGCGCGCGCGGCAGCCGGTGAGTTAAGGTTGGTTCGCGCGGAGACGCGGAGGTCGCGGAGAAGAAGGTAGCAGGGGTTCTCCTGCCGCGCAGCGGCTCTTTCAAAGCGGTAGCCGCAATCTCTCCGTTGCCCGCCAACGCGGGCGATCTCCCCAAACGAACCACCTCCGCGTCCTCCGCGCCTCCGCGCGAACCAACCTTCTTCGTCTCTTCGCGGCCTTCGCGTCTTTCGCGCCCTTCGCGTGAACCCCTTCTTCTTCAAACCTTGACGCGCCCGCCGCGCTTTCCTAGCTCGCAACCATGGCTGTCCTAGAAATCCTCGAAGTCCCGCACCCCGGCCTCCGCGCCGTCGCCAAGCCCGTTGCTGTGGTGGATGATTCGGTGCGCAAGATCGTCGCCGACATGTTCGACACAATGTACGATGCGCGCGGCATCGGCTTGGCGGCTACGCAAGTCGCGATCGAGCAGCGCATCGTCGTGATCGATCTGCAGGAAACAGTGGGGGAAGGTGAAGACGCCAAGGCCGTCCGCACCCCGCTGGTCTATATCAACCCCGAGCTGATCTCGGTCAGCGATGAAACCAATTTTTACAGCGAAGGCTGTCTCTCGATCCCCGAGCAATATGCCGAGGTCGAACGCCCCGCCGCCTGCCGCGCGCGCTGGCTCGACGAACAGGGCGAAGCGCATGAAGGCGATTTCGACGGCCTGCTCGCCACCGCCCTGCAGCACGAGATCGACCATCTGAACGGCGTGCTGTTCATCGACCACATCTCGAAGCTCAAGCGCGACATGCTGCTCAAGAAGCTGACGAAGATGCGTAAGGCGGCTTAAAGGCCGGGTGTTTACTGTTTCCACCGTCACCCCGGCCTTGTGCCGGGGTCCACCGTGCCGCAATGGCTAGCTTATAATTATATCGTCGCACCAAGCCGCCTGGTGGACCCCGGCACAAGGCCGGGGTGACGAAGTAGGAGAGCACATTGTGGACGAGGATGCTCTATTCACCGCCATTTGCGACTTTCGAGGCGGGACGTACATCTCGCAGATCGCTGCAAAAGATATCGAGCGAGCAGTCCGCGCTTGGGCCGATCGTATCGAACAATCAAAAGACATCCCTGACGCTTCGACCGAGATTGCAAACGATGCGCGCTTCCATCTCGATCAGCTGGATATTCAGCCGACCGCTATCAGCGGTTTCGCAAATGTCTGGTGCATTTCGGGTTTGGCTGATGGCGATCAGGTTCTCGTGAATTTCGTTCAGACTGCCCGATGATCCGCTCGCGCAAAGTACCACTTTGCGCGAAACTCAAAACAACCCCTCGATCTCCCCCCGAGCCCCAAACCGAATCCCCTCCGCCGCCGGCACGCGCGGTAATCCCGGCATCGTCATGATCTCCCCGCAGATCGCCACCACGAACCCCGCGCCAGCGCTGAGGCGCACCTCGCGCACCGACACGACATGCCCCGTCGGCGCGCCGAGCTTGGCCGGGTCGGTCGAGAAGCTGTACTGCGTCTTGGCCATGCACACCGGCAAATGCCCGAACCCCGCCGCCTCGAACCGCGCGAGCTGCGCCAGCACCGACGGATCGGCAACCACTTCCTCGGCGCGGTAGATGCGCCTCGCGATCGCATTGATCTTGTCGAACAACGACAGATCATCGGCATAAAGCGGCGCGAAGTGCGACGGCGCATCGGCCAGCGCCGCAACCTTCTCCGCCAGCTCGACCGCGCCCGCGCCACCATCGGCCCAATGCGAGCATAGCACCGCCTCGCACCCCTGCGCGGCGGCGATCTCTTGGATCACCGCGATTTCCTCCGCCGTATCGCCGTCGAAGCGGTTGATCGCCACCACGACGCCCACGCCGAAACTCCGCACATTCTCGATATGCCGCGCCAGATTGACGCCACCGCGCCGCACCGCCTCGGCATCGGGCGCGCCGAGATCGGCCTTGGCGACACCCCCGTTCATCTTCAGCGCGCGCACCGTCGCGACAATCACCGCCGCCGCCGGCTTTAATCCGGCCTGGCGGCATTTGATGTCGAAGAACTTCTCCGCCCCCAGGTCCGCCCCAAACCCCGCCTCGGTCACGACATAGTCCGCCAGCCCCAAAGCGGCGCGCGTCGCGATTACCGAATTGCAGCCATGCGCGATATTGGCGAACGGTCCGCCATGAACGAACGCCGGCGTGCCCTCCAAGGTCTGGACGAGATTGGGCTTGATCGCCTGCGCGAGCAGCACCGCCATCGCGCCATCGGCCTTGAGATCGCGCGCCGTCACCGGCTGTTTGTCGCGCGAATACGCCACCACAATCCGCCCGAGCCTTGCCTCCAGGTCGTGCAGGTCGCTCGCCAGGCACAGGATCGCCATCACCTCGGAGGCAACCGTAATGTCGAACCCGCTCTCACGCGGGAAACCGTTGGCCGGCCCGCCGAGCGACTGCGCGATGTCGCGCAAAGCCCGGTCGTTCATGTCGAGCACGCGCCGCCACACGATCCGCCGCACATCGATGTCGAGCGCATTGCCCCAATGGACATGGTTGTCGATCATCGCCGCGAGCAAATTGTGCGCCGAGGTGATCGCATGGAAATCGCCGGTGAAATGGAGGTTGATATCCTCCATCGGCACGACTTGCGCGTAACCCCCGCCGGTCGCCCCGCCCTTGGTGCCGAAGCACGGGCCGAGGCTCGGTTCGCGCAAGGCGAGCATCGTTTTCCGCCCGGTGCGGTTGAGCGCATCGGCGAGACCGACCGAGGTGGTCGACTTGCCCTCTCCGGCTGGCGTCGGGTTGATCGCGGTGACCAGGATCAACTTGCCCTGCTGGGTCGGCGCGGGGACGGCGGATAGGTCGATCTTTGCCTTGAAATGCCCATACGGTTCGACCGCTTCGGGCGGGATCCCCGCGCTGGCGGCGATGACACCAATCGGTTGCAAAGTGGCGGCGCGCGAGATTTCGATGTCGGTCAGCATGGCGACAGTCCTAACCGCTGGCCGCCCCACGACAAGCGCGCCGCGTCTTTTTTCCTCTGTCCTACGGTCGCCGTTCGAATTATGTTCCCCTGATGGAAAACCGCGCTCCGCACCCCTTCGCTTCGTCCCGCATTTCTGCTCGCTTCGTCGCGCGTGTAGTTCGACAGGGCGGCACCTTCGTTACCTTTGGCGAGTCCAAGTAATGGAGTTGCTGCTTGCTGCCCTGGTCGCGCTCGTCCTCGGCCTCGCACTCGGCTGGTTCCTCGGCGGGCGCGGCGCAGCGCAGGCGCGCGCCGATGCGGCCGCCCGCGAGGCCGATTTCAAGCGCGCGATCGTCGATCTTGCGGGCGCCGAGGAACGCGCGAAGGCCGCCGAACAACTCCGCGTCGATCTCGCCACTATCCGCGACGAACGCGATGTCGCGCGGCTGGAGAACACCGCGCTCAAGACGCACAGTTCGGCATTCGAAACCCGCCTCGCCGAGGTGCGCGCGACGGACGAGGCGCGGCTGAAGATGGTGCGCGAAACGCAGGAGGCGCGGATCGCCGAGTTGCTCCACGCCAAAGAAGTGCTTGCGACGCAATTCGCCGAAGTCTCGAACAAATTGCTGAGCGAGGCGCAGGAAAGCTTCCTCAAACGCGCTGACGAGCGCTTCCGCCAATCGGAGGAAACCGCAGGTCAGAACCTCAAATCGATGCTCCAGCCGGTCAGCGACCGCTTGCTGAAGTACGAGCAAGCCGTGACCGCCGTCGAAAGCGAGCGCAAGGGCGCGTTCAGCGAGCTCAAGGGCCAGATCGAGGCGATGCGGATCGGGCAGGAGAAGGTCTCGACCGAGGCCGCGAAGCTGGTCAATTCGCTGCGCAACGCGCCAAAATCGCGCGGGCGCTGGGGCGAGCAGCAGCTCAAGAACGTGCTCGAAAGCTGTGGCCTTGCCGAACATACCGATTTCCAGACCGAGGTCTCGGTGTCGGGCGGCGACGAGGGCGGGCGATTGCGCCCGGATGCGATCATCACCATCCCCGGCGGGCGCAGTCTAATCATCGACGCCAAGGTGTCTTTGAACGCCTATCAGGATGCGTTCGGTGCAGTCGACGAGGGCGAACGCGCCGTCGGCCTTGCCGCGCACGCCGCCTCGATGCGCGCGCATATCAACGGGCTCGGCAACAAAGCCTATTGGAGCCAGTTCGCCGACGCGCCCGATTATGTCATCATGTTCGTCCCCGGCGAACATTTCCTCGCGGCAGCACTCGAACACGATCATGAATTGTGGAATTACGCCTTCGAAAAGCGCGTGCTGCTCGCGACGCCGACCAATCTGGTGGCGATCGCCCGCACCGTCGCCTCGGTGTGGCGGCAGGAACGTCTTGCTAAAGAGGCACGGCAGATCGGCGAGCTCGGCAAGGAGCTGTACGACCGACTCGCCAAGGCGGCGGGCGATTTGCGCAAGGTCGGCGGCGGGCTGACCAGCGCGGTCAACAATTACAATGCCTTCGTCTCGTCTTTTGAGAGTCGAGCGCTGGTGACGGCCCGCAAGTTTCGAGATTTGAACATCGAAACCGGCGCGCGCGAGATCGAGGACGTGCCGCCGGTTGAAGCGTTGGCGCGGTACGGGGAGGTGGTGCCGTTGATCGAGGCACCGGCCCAAGAGGCGGCTGAAGCAGGAGAGTTGAAATGATCCGCGCTGAAGCGAAATCGGTCGTCACGCTGGCGATCGCCTGGAGCATGACGGTTGCCTCTGCCTTAGCGGCATCGCCGCAGAACGCTGCGATCTGGTCGAACCCGTGATTACGAGGATCGAACGCGATCTCGCCGGGGATAAGCGGCACGTCTATTGCGGCATGTCGACGACCGAGACGCTCCTTTACTCGCGCCCAAGCACTTCATATGCCATCACCGCCGTCGCCACCGCCGCATTCAAGCTATCCGCCTTGCCCAGCATCGGGATCTTGACCAGCACATCGCACTGCGCGGCATAGCCGTCGGGCATGCCCTGCGCTTCATTCCCGGTGAGCAGGAAGGTCGGCGCGGTGTAGCTCGCGGTGCGATATCCGGTTTCGGTATCGAGGCTCAGCCCGACCAATTGCCCCGGCCCGCTGCGCAGCCAGGGCAGAAACTCGGCCCATTCGCATTGTACGACCGGCACGGTGAACAACGCCCCCATGCTCGCGCGCACCGCCTCAACCGAGAAGGGATCGACGCACTCGCCGATCAGGATCAGCGCGCCCGCGCCAACCGCATCGCCGGTGCGCAGGATCGTGCCGAGATTACCCGGATCGCGCAGCCGCTCGGCGACCAGCCAGATGCTCGCGCTATAACGATCGAGACTGTCGAGCGTGCGGGTGAATTCGGCAAACACGCCTACCACGGCCTGCGGATTGTCCTTGCCCGACAATTTGGAAAGGATGTCGGGCACCGTCTCGATCGCCTCGCCCCCCGCCGCCTCGACCGCGGCGACGAGCGCGAGCACCAGCGGATGTGCCGCGCTGTCGCGCGCGAAGAACAGATATTGCGGAATTCGCCCCGCCTCGCGCGCCTCGGTCAGGATGCGGAGCCCCTCGGCAAGGAACAGCCCTTCCTCGCGGCGGTGCCGCTTCTCGCGCAAGCTGCGGATGCGTTTGATGAGCGGGTTGGAGAAAGCGGTGATTTCGCGGGGCATTTACTTCTTCTTCCTCCCCTCCCGCTTGCGGGAGGGGATCGAGGGGTGGGCGCGCGCTATCGACCGGGTGCACCGTTGAGAGCGCGCGCCCACCCCCAACCCCTCCCGCAAGCGGGAGGGGGGATCTTAGTCTTCCCCAAACTTCGCCTCGACCAGCGCATATAGCGCTCCGACCACCGCCTCGGCATGCTCGCCCTCGGCCGAGATCGTGATTGTATCACCCATCGCCGCGCCAAGCATCATCAGCCCCATGATCGATGTACCGGTGACCGACCCGGCGCCTTCCTTTTCGACCTGCACTTCGCACGGCTGCGTCGCCGCCAGCGTCACGAACTTCGCGCTCGCCCGTGCATGCAGCCCGCGCTTGTTGGTAATGAGCACGCGCCGTTCGACCTTGGGCAACACCGACATCAAGCGGCAGCCTCGCCCAGCACTTCGGAGGCGACCGAAATGTATTTCCGTCCGGCCTCGCGCGCGGCGGCGACGGCATCGACGATCTTCATCTTCTTGCGCGCCGATTCGAGTCGGATCAGCATCGGCAAATTGATCCCCGCAATAACTTCGATCCGCCCGCGCTCCATCAGCGAGATGGCGAGGTTGGAAGGGGTCCCGCCGAACAGATCGGTCAGCAAGATCACCCCGCGCCCGTCATCGACTCGCGCGATCGCCGCTGCAATGTCGTTGCGGCGCGCCTCCATATCGTCCTCGGGGCCGATATTGACCGTCGCCACGCGCTCCTGCTTGCCGACGACATGCTCCATCGCGGTGACGAATTCGTCGGCCAGCCGACCATGCGTCACGAGAACCAGCCCGATCATCGTTCCGCCCACATCATGTAGCTTGCGCCCCATCGTCATCTGTCTTGTCGGTTATCTCGTCCTGCACCCCCTCCAATGAGTCCTGAGGTGCGGCGGCGAGATCGCGGTGCGAGACCGTGGGCGAAAATCCCGCGTCGCGCAACCGGGCTGCGACGCGCTCTGTGACATGGACCGAACGGTGTCTCCCTCCGGTACAGCCAAACGCGACGGTCACATAGGATTTCCCCTCGGCCCTGTAGCGCGGGAGCAACAGTAACAGCAGCGACTCGATCTGCCCGACCGCCGCTTCATACGCCTGGTCCTCTGCGATATAGGCCGAGACATCCGCGTCCAGCCCCGTGCCGGGCCGCAGTTCGGGCACCCAATGCGGATTGCGCAGGAAGCGCATGTCGAACACCAAATCGGCATTGCGCGGAAGCCCGCGCGAAAAACCAAACGAGGTGACCGAAAGCGTGGGCTTGCCCAGACCCTCGCCCGAAAACGTCGCGCGAATTTGCTGGGCGAGCGCGTTTGCGGTCAAATCGGTCGTGTCGATCAGCCGGTTCGCCCAACGCCGGATCGGCGCGAGCAATTCGCGTTCGCGCGCGATGCCGTCCGCCGCCGGTCGGTCAAGCGCCAGCGGATGCCGCCGCCGCGTCTCGGAGTAGCGCCGCTCGAGTTCGCCGCCGGCGCAATCGAGGAACAAAGTGCCGACATCATGACCGTGCTGCTCGCGGAGTTGCTTGATCCGCTGGACGATTCGCTCGGGATCGAAGTCGCGGGTGCGCGCGCCGATGCCCAGCGCGAGCGGTTGGCGCGAACGCTCGGCGCCCTCCGGCAAGGGCGCGCTCAACAGCCGGTCGAGCAGCAAAAGCGGCAAATTATCGACGACTTCCCAGCCGAGATCCTCAAGCGTGCGCAACACGGTCGATTTTCCAGCGCCCGACATGCCTGTGACGAGCAAGATGTCCTTGGGGTCGCGCTTCATGGTTGCATTGTAGCGCGGCGCAGCGCCAATTCCACCTTGATTGCCGCCGATCCTTCAAAGGCATCGAGCGCCACCATCGGCACGGGAAGGCCGGCGATGACGTGAGTGGCGGAGCCCGGCGGCATCCGCTCGACGGCCCCGCCGAGTCTAACCACCAACGCGACGGGTATATCGGTCACCTGCACCACCTCGACGATGCCGACACCGCGCACTTCGATCTTACCCGCGATCATCGCCGGCGCCGCCGCCAGCAGGCGACCGTCGATCACCGTGAGTTCGGTCTGATCGTCGCTGATCAACCGCGCACCACGATCGATCAGCTGCAGCGCGAGATCGGACTTCCCCGCGCCCGAAGGCCCGGTCAGCAACACGCCGTGTGCCCCGATCGCCACCGAGGTCGCGTGCAGTCGCAGCGGGGTCACCGTGCGTTTTCCATCGGCATGCGGATCACGAAGCGCGCGCCCGCTGCGCCATCCGCTCGCGCGGTCGCCACGATACTCCCCTGATGCGCCTCAACGATCGTGCGCGCGATCGCGAGGCCGAGCCCCGAATGCTTGCCGAAGGCCTCTCCCGCCGGGCGCAGCGATTGGAAGCGCCGGAACACTTGTTCGCGCGCGGCCTCGGGCACGCCTGGCCCCTGATCCTCGATCGCCACGACGACGACGTCATGGTCGCACGTCGCGGACAGCAGGATCAGCCCGCCATCGGGGGAGAAGGACACCGCATTCTCGATCAAATTTTCGAGCACCCGCTCCAACCGCGCGCCTTCGCCCGGCACGATCAGCGGCAGGTCGGTGCGGCGGTCGAACTGCAGCCGCACGCCGCGCTCCACCCCGCGCGCCTCGCGACTGGCGATCAGCGCGGCGATCATCGCACCCAGATCGACCGGCTCGAACTTGGTCCGGCTGAGCTGCGCGTCGAGCCGTGAAGCCTCGGCAATGTCGGTGATCAACCGGTCGAGCCGCTGCACATCGTCCCGCACAATGGCGAGCAACCGCGCCTGCAACGTCGGGTCCTTGACCGTCGTCATCCCTTCGACCGCCGAGCGCAACGAGGCGAGCGGGTTCTTCATTTCGTGCGTTACATCGGCGGCGAACGCCTCGATCGCATCGATCCGCGCGCGCAAAGCGAGGCTCATGTCGGACAAAGCGCGCGCCAGCATCCCGATTTCGTCGCGACGCTCGGGCAAGCGCGGCACGACGACTTCGCGCGCCCGCCCGACCCGCACGCGCACCGCGGCGCGCGCCAGCTTGCGCAGCGGCTGAACGATCGTGCGGGCAAGGAACAGCGACAACAGTACTGAGGCGATCGACACAACCAGCAGCACAACACCGAGCCGGTAACGCTCGAGCCGCACCGTCTGCGTTATTTCGCGCGCGTTGATCGTCGTCATCACGACTCCAGCCCCGGGGCCCCTAATGGGAAGGGGAGAGGCCGCGGTGATGATCGGCGTGCGGTCTGGTGCGCGCCATACCGTCGCGGCCACGGTCGGCGTATCGCGGGCGGTGCGAATGTCCGGCCAGTCGCGCCCTTCATAATGCTCGCGATAGAGCGGCGCACGCGGCGTGCCGACGACGGTGTCGATCCCCGCATCGAGGAAGCGCGCCGCGGCTTGCCGCCAATCTTGCTTGTCGGGATCCTGCAGGACGACATTGCGCAAGCCCAGCCGCCGCGTGTCGATCACTGGCTTGCCCGTTTCATCAAAGACTCGCACCCGCGCGCCCATGTCGCGCGCCAGCCGTAGCGCGAGGTCGGCCCGCCGGTCCTCCGGCACCGACACCAGCGCCTCGGCGATCAGCCGCGCCTCGCGGATCGATTGCGCCACGCGTCCATCGACGATCCGGCTACGATACGAATCGAGATAGAAAAACCCGCCCGCCAGCAGCGCGAGCGCAAATACGTTGACGAACAAGATCCGCGGCGTGAGCGAGACACGCGCCGACCAGCGCAGCGAGAGTGCGCGCGCATCCTCGTCGCCGCGCTCCACGCCGTCGCCCCCCACGGCACCGCCGCCGTCATTCCTCGGAGAATCGATACCCGGCTCCATATAATGTTTCTATGGCATCGAATGCCGGGTCGATCTGCCGGAACTTGCGGCGGACGCGTTTGATGTGGCTGTCGATCGTGCGGTCATCGACATAGATGTCGTCGTGATAGGCGGCATCCATCAACTGGTTGCGCGTCTTCACGATGCCGGGGCGCTGCGCCAGCGTTTCGAGGATGAGGAATTCGGTGACGGTCAGCACCACCGTCGCGCCGCCCCATGTGACGCGGTGCCGCGCGGTATCCATCGCCAGTCGTCCGCGCACGAGCGCGGTGTCGGCGGCCGCTTCGTCAGCTCCCGCACCGCCCGCCGCGACTTCGGTCCGCCGCAGGATCGCGCGAATTCGCGCGATCAGCAGCCGCTGCGAAAAGGGTTTGGCGATATAATCGTCCGCCCCCATCGCGAGGCCGAGCGCCTCGTCGAGCTCGTCATCCTTCGAGGTGAGGAAGATCACCGGCACCATGCTCTTCTCACGAAGCCGCCGCAGCAGTTCGAGCCCGTCCATCCGCGGCATCTTGATATCGAGGATCGCGATGTCGGGGGGATTGTCGATCAGCGCCTTGAGCGCTGTCTCGCCATCCGAATAGAGCCGCGTAACGAACCCCTCGGCTTGCAGCGCGATCGACACCGAGGTGAGGATATTGCGGTCGTCGTCGACCAAAGCGATCGTTGCCGTCATCGGCCGGGACATTCCTTATCGTTCAAGCGTAGCGCCTAATCCATTACGCGGGCGCGCTCAATGCAAGCTGAACGGACGCTGTTTGACCGCAGCCTATGCCCTCGATATGCGCACGGCATACGTATGCGGAGCGAAATGGCCCGCGTGATAGTCCAGGAGAGACACTTCCGTGAGCGACCGCATCCCCACCGCCGGCCTTGAAGCACAAGGCATCGAAACCCGCGCCAACCTGCACTGGAACCTCGTTACAGCGCGGTTGATCCAGTCAGCGATTTCACGCGGCGAAGGTAAATTATCGGCTGACGGCCCACTCGTCGTTGAAACCGGCGTGCATACCGGGCGCTCGGCGCAGGACAAGTTCATCGTTCGCGATGCCGAAACCGAAAGCACCGTGTGGTGGGGCAAAAGCAACAAGGCGATGTCGCCGGAACATTTTGCGGTGCTCAAGGCCGATTTCCTGTCCGCGCTGAAGGACAAGGATGATCTGTTCGTGCAGGATCTGTTCGGCGGGTCGCAGCCCGAACACCGCGTCAACGTGCGTGTCATCAATGAACTCGCCTGGCATAACAGCTTCATCCGCACGATGCTGGTCCGGCCCGAGGAAGCGCAATTGCGGAGCTTCGTCCCCGAATACACGATCATCGATTTGCCGAGCTTCCGGGCCGATCCGGCGCGCCACGGGTGCCGCAGCGAAACGATCATTGCGGTCAATTTCACTGACCGGCTGATCCTGATCGGCGGCACCAAATATGCCGGCGAGATGAAGAAGTCGGTGTTCAGCCTGCTCAACTATCTGCTGCCGCCGACCGGCGTGATGCCGATGCATTGCTCGGCGAACATGGGGCCGGATGGCGACACCGCCGTCTTTTTCGGCCTGTCGGGCACCGGCAAGACGACGCTCTCCGCCGATGCCAGCCGCACGCTCATCGGCGATGACGAGCATGGCTGGTCCGACACGGCGGTCTTCAATTTCGAAGGCGGCTGCTATGCCAAGATGATCCGGCTGTCGGCCGATGCCGAACCCGAAATCTTCGCCACGACCAAGCGCTTTGGTACGATCCTCGAAAATGTCGTGATGGACCATGTCACGCGCGTGCTCGATCTCGACGACGCGAGCCTGGCCGAGAACAGCCGAGGTGCGTACCCGATCGACTTCATCCCCAATGCGTCCGAGCACAATATGGGGCCGGTGCCGCGCAACATGATCTTCCTGACGGCGGATGCGTACGGCATCCTCCCGCCGATCTCGAAGCTTACCCCCGATCAGGCGATGTACCATTTCCTCTCGGGCTACACCGCGCGTGTCGCCGGGACCGAGATCGGCGTGACCGAACCCGACGCGACCTTCTCGACCTGCTTCGGCGCGCCATTCATGGCGCGGCATCCGTCGGTCTATGGCAATTTGCTCAAGGAACGGATCGCCAAGGGTGGGGTCGATTGCTGGCTGGTCAATACCGGCTGGACCGGCGGCAAATACGGCGTTGGCCGCCGTATGCCGATCAAGGCGACGCGCGCTTTGCTCAACGCAGCGCTCGACGGCAGCCTGAAGGCCGCCGAATTCCGCACCGACCCGAATTTCGGATTCAAGGTGCCGGTGTCGGTGCCGGGTGTCGACACCAGCATCCTCGATCCGCGCGAAACCTGGGCCGACAAGGACGCGTATGATGCGACTGCGGCAAAGCTGGTCGATCAGTTCGTCGAGAATTTCGCGCAATTTGCCGACCATGTCGATGAAGGCGTGCGACAATCCGCGCCAAAGGTCCACGCTCCGGCCTGATCCCACCGCCTTCGGGATCGGGCAAAACCTCACCTGATCCCGAGGAAACCCGTTCGATGTCCGAATCCGAACTCCCGACTGCACCGCGCCTGTTCCCCGACGATGCTGCCATCCGGCGCATCGGGGAAGGCTTGCTCGCCCGGACGTTGCCGCGCGCCGACTGGACGCATGAGGCGCACCTCGCCGCGACGACGTGGCTGGTGCGCGATCGGCGCGATATCGACGTCGAGCGCGATATCGCCGCGATCATCTCCTCTTATAATGTGGCGGTCGGCGGTGTGAACGATGATGCCGGCGGCTATCACGACACAATCACGCGCGCCTATCTCGCCGGGGTGCGCGCGCACGTTGCGATGCGCGACGCGGCGGAACCGCTGGTCGATTGCGTCAACGCGCTGCTGGCGTCGCCCGCCGGATCGCGCGATTGGCCGCTGCGCTGCTACAGCCGCGCCTTGCTCTTTTCGGTCCCGGCGCGGCGCGGTTTCGTACCCCCCGATCTCGCGCCATTGCCGGTGCCGTGCTAACGTTTCGGCTCCGGGACCAACCGAAAAGGAATGGCAGATGGGATTGCTCGACGGATTGCTCGCCCAAGTCACTGAAAATGTCGACGTAAAGAACCTTGCCGCCAAGGTTGGCCTGACCCCCGAACAAATCGAATCGGCGGTCCAGGCGCTCGCCCAGGCGCACCCCGCGCCCGGTGACACGGTGGCAACCGCCGCCGCGAGCACCGGCCTGTCGGCGGAAACGCTGCAACAGATCGTCGCGCATATCGGCGGCGAAGGCGCGCTCGCCAGTTTTGCGTCGCTGCTCGGCCAACAAGGCGGCGTGCTCGGCCAGCTCGGCGGCTTGGCAGAGGGCTTTTTCGGGAAGAAGTAAGCGCGCCGCGCGGGAGCGTCAGGCGGGCTCGACTCGCAGGACGCTGCCGTTCGCACCGATAATCCGCACGATCGTGCCGACCCCGGCATCGGGGCCGGTCGCGCTCCACGCGCCGTCGCCGACCGTCACGCGGCCTTCACCACCGATGATCGCGTCGCACACTTCGACGCGCTTGCCGATCAGCCGAGCGGCGCGATCATTGAGCAATGGGTCGGCGGAGGCGTGCTTGCTCCCGCGATACCAGCGCCATCCCAGCGCAACCGCGCCGCCGGTCAATATGGCGAAGATCACCGCCTGTAGCAGGATGGGCAATCCGGGAAGGAGCAGCGCAATCAGGCCCGTCGCGGCGGCCCCGACGCCCAGGAAGATGAGGAAGAACCCCGGCAACACCATCTCGGCCATGAGCAGCACGAGCGCCGTAGCGAGCCACAGAGCGCCGATGCTCCAGTCGATCCCGAACGCGCTCATTGCGCGCCACCCCCCTCGAATGGCCCACGCGGACGCACCGGCGGGGGGGCGGGCGGCGCGAGGCCGTCGCGGAACGCATCCTTGGCCAGCTCACCGATCCCGCCGAGCGTCCCCATCAACTGCGTCGCCTCGACCGGGAACAGAATTGTCTTGGCGTTGGGCGATGTCGCGAACAGCCCGATCGCCTCGACATATTTCTGCGCGATGAAATAGTTGATCGCCTGAACGCTGCCGCCGGCGATCGCGTCCGACACAACCTTGGTCGCAGTCGCCTCGGCTTCGGCCGAGCGCTCGCGCGCCTCGGCGTCACGGAACGCGGCTTCGCGGCGGCCCTCGGCCTCGAGGATCTGCGCTTGCTTCAGGCCCTCGGCGCGATTGATCTCATTCTGCCGCGCCGCCTCGGATTCGAGGATCGTCGCGCGCTTCTCGCGTTCGGCCTTCATTTGCCGCGTCATCGCGTTGACGATGTCGGCGGGCGGGCGAATGTCCTTCAGCTCGACCCGCGTCACCTTGACGCCCCACGCCTCGGTCGCATGGTCGATCACCGCGAGCAGCCGCCCGTTAATCTCGTCGCGCTTCGACAGCAATTCGTCGAGGTCCATCGACCCCATCACGGTGCGCAAATTGGTCGTGGTGAGCTGCATGATCGCGAGGTACAGGTCGCTCACCTCATACGCCGCCTTGGCCGCATCGAGCACCTGGAAGAACACGACACCGTCGACTGCGACCATCGCATTGTCCTTGGTGATGATCTCCTGCCCCGGAATGTCGAGCACTTGCTCCATCATGTTCACCTTGCGCCCGATCTGGTCGAAGATCGGGATGATGAAGGTCAGGCCGGGCTGTGCCACCGCCGTGAATTTGCCGAAGCGTTCGATCGTATATTGATACCCTTGGCGGACGACCTTCATGCCAAGCGCGAGATACAGCAGCACGAGGAAGACGAGCAGACCGGCGAGAAGGAAGGCCATGGGAAACTCCCGGCGCCCGCGGGGGCGGGCGCGATGGGAGGGGTTTAGCAGATTGGGGGCGGTGGGGTAGGGGGCGAACTGTGTCTGATGCCGGATATGTCCTACACACCGCGCCCATGGTATCCTCGCGCTCGCTCTTTGAACCTGCTGGCTTCTGCTGCCGACAACCTTCTTGCCCCTTCCCTCTGTGGGAGGGGATGGGGGCTCTCCGCAAATCCGATGCTGGAGGCTGAGGAAAGCCCCCGAACACCCCGCGATGATGCGACTCTGTGTGACTTTAAGACCGCAACCACCCCGACACCGGGCCGCGATGCAACCGCTTTTACCCCTAACTTTCCCCTAACCTTCCGCACTGCACAACACCCCCCCACACCCCTAGCGCCAAACCGCCCGGTTGTTTACATGGACCGCCACGACTCGCCCCTCACCCGCGAAAGACGGCACCCATGGACATTCGCCTCGGCCTCACTTTCGACGATGTTCTGCTCGTGCCCGCAGAGTCCGACATCGTGCCGAGCCAGACCAACACCGCGACGCGCGTCACGCGCGGGATTGCGCTCGATATTCCGGTGCTGTCCTCGGCGATGGATACGGTGACCGAGGCCGATATGGCGATCGTCATGGCGCAATTGGGCGGCATCGGCGTGCTGCATCGCAATCTCGAAATCGACGAACAGGTCGCCGCGGTGCGCGCGGTCAAGCGGTTCGAAAGCGGCATGGTCGTCAATCCGATCACGATCGCGCCGTCGGCCACGCTGGCCGATGCGCAGGGGCTGATGCTGCGCCACCGGATCAGCGGCATTCCGGTGGTCGAGGCCGATGGCAAGCTCGTCGGCATCCTCACCAATCGCGACGTGCGATTCGCCGAAAACCCGCATCAGCCCGTGTCCGAGCTGATGACACACGAGAATCTCGCGACCGTGTCGGCCGGCGTCGGCAAGGAGGAAGCGCGCCGCTTGCTGCATCAGCGCCGGATCGAAAAACTGCTGGTGGTGGACGAACAGTATCGTTGCGTTGGCCTGATCACGGTGAAGGACATCGAAAAGGCCGTTACCTACCCCAATGCCACCAAGGACGGAGCGGGTCGCTTGCGCGTGGCGGCGGCGACCACGGTCGGCGACAAGGGCTTTGCGCGGACCGAGGCGCTGGTCGATGCCGAGCTCGATCTCGTCGTGATCGATACCGCGCATGGCCATAACAAAGACGTCGCGCGCGCGGTCGAGCGGGTAAAGAAGCTGAGCAATTCGGTGCAGGTCATCGCCGGCAACGTCGCCACCGCCGAGGCGACGCGCGCGCTAATCGACGCGGGCGCGGACGGGATCAAGGTCGGGATCGGGCCAGGCTCGATCTGCACGACGCGCGTGGTGGCCGGTGTCGGCGTGCCGCAGTTAACCGCGGTGATGGACTGTGCTGAGATCGGACAGAAGCACGGCGTGCCGGTGATCGCCGATGGGGGCTTACGCACCTCGGGCGATCTCGCCAAGGCGCTCGCGGCGGGCGCATCGGCTTGTATGATCGGCTCGTTGCTTGCCGGGACCGAGGAAGCGCCGGGTGAGACTTTCCTGTTCCAGGGCCGCGCGTATAAATCCTATCGCGGCATGGGCTCGGTCGGCGCGATGGGCCGCGGTTCGGCCGACCGCTATTTTCAGGGCGACATCAAGGATCAGATGAAGCTGGTGCCCGAGGGGATTGAGGGCCAGGTCGCGTTCAAGGGCCCGGCGCGCGACGTGATCCACCAGCTCGTCGGCGGTATCCGGGCGGCGATGGGCTATACCGGGTCGGCGACGATCGAGGATTTGCAAGCGCGCGCGCGGTTCGTGCAGATCACCGGCGCGGGGCTCAAGGAAAGCCATGTCCACGACGTCGACATCACGCGCGAAGCACCGAATTACCCGACAAGATAACCCTTATCCCTCTCCCCTTTGGAGGAGAGGGCCAGGGAGAGGGGGGACATTTCAGCAGTCGTCGCCCTCGGTAATGCAGTACAGCCCCTCTCCCCGACCCTCTCCCCTGAAGGGGAGAGGGGGAAAGAAGACTATGACCCCATCCGCCAGAACCCAAGCCGCGATCGAGCTCCTCGATCAGATCATTGCCGCCGCACGCGATTCGGGGGCCGCCGCCGATACGCTGATCGCGCGCTACTTCGCTACCCGCCGCTACGCCGGATCGAAAGACCGGCGTGCGGTGCGCGACCTCGTCTATGCTGCGATCCGTGCGGTCGGGGAGCGCCCGCCGACGGGACGCAGCGCCATGCTAGCCTTGGCTGCAAGCGATGCTGAGGTCGCCGCGACTTTCGACGGCGTCGGCCACGGTCCCGCGCCGATCGGAAAGAAGGAAGTCACGGCCGCCACCGGGATCGCGCCACGCTGGATCATCGATCGGCTGTACGGCTCCGATCTCGACGAGGCGGACTGCGCCGCCTTGATCGACCGCGCGCCGCTGGATGTGCGGATCAACCGCGCGATCGACGAGGTCATCGCGATCGAGGGGGCCGAACCGATTGCCGGATTGGCCGACGGGCTCCGGCTGCCATCGGGCACACAAGTGGAAAACCTCCCCGCCTACAATCACGGCGCGATCGAAGTGCAGGATGCCGGCAGCCAGATCGTCACGCTCGCCGCGCGCGCGCAACCGGGTCAACGGATCGTCGACCTGTGCGCGGGTGCCGGCGGCAAGACGCTGGCGCTGGCGGCGGTGATGCGCGGGGAGGGCGTCGTGCTGGCGACCGATACCGATCGCAACCGTCTGTCGCGCCTTGCCCCGCGTGCCGAACGCGCGCGCGCCGGGATCATTGAGAGCCGCCTGATCAATCCGGGGCGCGAACTCGAAATGCTCGACGATTGGATCGGCAGCGCCGATTGCGTGCTGATCGACGCGCCATGCTCCGGCACCGGCACATGGCGGCGCAATCCCGAGGCGCGCTGGCGGCTCACCCCCGACCGGATCGAACGGCTGGTCGAGACGCAGCGCAAGGTGCTTGAGGTCGGCGCCGCGCTGGTCAAGCCGGGCGGGGCGTTGGTCTATATCGTCTGCTCGCTGCTCGACGAGGAGGGCGCGGGCCAGGTCGCCACGTTCCTTGCCGCCAATCCCGGCTGGCGCGCGCAATCGCTCGATTTGCCCGCCGGACGTCGGCACGGCCCCGGCACGCGCCTCACTCCGGCGCACGACGCGACCGACGGCTTTTTTGTCGCGCGCTTGCATCACGCGTGATAGCGTCTCACCTGTGTCGAAACTGGAGTATCTCATGCGCTATACGTCTGTCGCCGTCGCTGCTGCGCTGACGCTGCTGACCATTGGCACAGCGGTGCAGGGCCAACGCGGCGATCCGGCAGTCGATGCGCGCTCGCTCGCGCTGCTCGCCAAGGGACGCGCGCTGCAGGCGGCGGGCAATTTCGAAGCGGCGACCGATACGCTCGAAACCGCGGTAACGGTCGATCCGCGCAACCGTGAGGCTTTTGTCGTGCTCGCCCAGGTCGCGCAAAGTCGCGGCCTGCCGGGCAAGGCGATCCGGCTGTATCGTGAAGCGCTGTCGCTCGATCCCAATGACCTCGTGGCGCTGCGCGGTCAGGGCGAGGCCTTGGTCGCCAAGGGCGCCGTGTCGCGCGCCAAGGACAATCTCGCCCGGATCCGGACCGTTTGCGGTAAGCGCGCGTGCCCCGAGGTTGCCGCTTTATCGGCGTCGATTGCCAAGGGACCGCCAGTCGTAACCGCTTCCGCGACAATCCCGGCTACCGCGCCGAAGAAAGACTAACCAAGCGCACGGGCGAGCGCGACGAACTCGGCGACGCTGACGGTCTCGGCGCGCCGGGTCGGGTCGATCCCGACTTGCTCCAATGCGGCCAACGCACCGTTCACGCTTTTCAGGCTTTGCCGCAACATCTTGCGCCGCTGCCCAAAGGCGGCTGCGGTCAGCCGTTCGAGCGTTGCGAAGCGGACGTCCTCGGGCGCTTCGCAGGGCACGATATGCACGACCGCCGACATCACCTTGGGCGGTGGCGTGAAAGCGGAGCGGTGGACCGGCATCGCCAGCACCGCGCGTGAGCGCCACTGCGCGAGCACCGCGAGCCGGCCGTAAGCCTCGCCATCGGTCGGCGCGACGATCCGGTCAGCCACTTCGCGCTGGAACATCAGGGTCAGGCTTTCCCACCACGGTGCCCATTCCGCCGACAGCCAGCGAACCAGCAAAGCGGTGCCGATATTATACGGTAGATTGGAGGCGATGTGCGGCTTCGCGTCAAACAGCGGCGCAGCATCGATCTCCAGCGCGTCGCCCTCGATCACGCGCAGCTTGCCCGGAAAGGCTTCGCCCAATTCTGCCAGCGCCGGAATACAGCGCCGGTCGCGCTCGATCGCCGTGACGCGCGCGCCAGCGGCAAGCAGCGCGCGCGTGAGACCGCCCGGACCTGGCCCAATTTCGAGGACTTCGGCATCGCGCAAATCACCGGGGATCCGTGCGATCCGCGCAAGCAATTGCGCATCGAGCAGAAAGTTCTGCCCCAAGGCCTTGCTCGCATTCAGGCCGTAGCGCGCGATCACCTCGCGCAAGGGCGGCAGGTCGGGCGGTGTCGCCGTCGCGGGTGCGCTCACGCGTCGTCAGCAGCGGCGCGACGTTCGGTCGCTTCGCCCGCCATGCGGATTGCCGCGATCATCGCGCCAGGTTCGGCAAGGTTCTTGCCCGCAATATTGAACGCGGTGCCATGATCGGGCGAGGTCCGTACGATCGGCAGGCCGAGCGTGATGTTGACGCCATCGTCGAAATACAGCGTCTTTAGCGGCACCAAAGCCTGATCGTGATAACAGCACATCGCCGCGTCATAGGTCGCGCGCGCGCGCGGGTGGAACATCGTGTCGGCGGCGAACGGTCCGGTCGCGTCGATCCCCTCGGCGCGGAGTTGCGCAATCGCGGGGGCGATCACGTCGATCTCCTCGCGCCCGATCGCGCCGCTTTCCCCCGCGTGCGGGTTGAACCCGGCAAAGGCGATCCGCGGCGCGAGAATTCCGAAATTGCGCATCAGCCCGCGGGCGGTGGCGCGGCCCTTGGCGACGAGCAAGTCGATCGACAGCAAGCCGCTCACCGCGGAAAGCGGCACGTGAGTCGTCATTGGCACCACGCGCAAATCCGGCCCGGCCAGCATCATCACCGCATTTTCCCCGGCAATGCCGCAGCGCTCTGCAACGAATTCAGTCTGTCCGGGATAGGTGAAACCGATCTGGTAGAGCTGTGCCTTAGAAACCGGGCCAGTCACCAGTGCCCGCGCCGCGCCCGACCGGGCCAGCCCGGCTGCGAGTTCCAGAGCGCGCAGCGCGCAGCGCGCGCCCTCGACATCGGGTACCCCTGGCACGATCTCGCCGCCATCCTCGACGGTCAGAACAGGCAGCGCCGTCTCGAACACGCCATTGGCGGCATCGGGATGGTTGATCGCGCAGATCGGCCCATTCCATACCGCGGCGATCGCGCGCGCATCCCCCGTGGCGAAGAAGGGCGGCAAGCCTGCCTCGACCCTCAGCGCCCACGCCTTGGCAATGATCTCCGGGCCGATCCCCGCCGGGTCTCCCATCGATATGGCAAGCGGGGCGAGCATCCGGGGATCAGCGATATTCGACGATCGCGTCGCGCCGCAAATCGCGCAGCAATTGGTTTGCGCGCAAATTGGTGCGCTGATTTTCCATCTGGCCGCGCATTTGCTCCATGCCGGGCACATTGCCACCGCGTGCCTCGTCGCGACCGCACAAGACCAGCGTGCGAATCCCGTCCTTGACCGATCCGAACGGCGGGCTGGCCTCACCGACCTGCAGTTTCAGCATGATGTCGCGCAGCGCGCCGGGCAGCGCCTTGACCTGCACCGAGGCGTTATCGACGACTTCCGCGCCCAGCGTCGCGGCAACCTTCGCCACTTCACCGCAGCCGCGAATCGCTTGCGTTGCTTTGGCGAATTCGGTGACGCGCACGTCGGCCTGCGTTTGCGAGATGCCCTCGGGGAAGCGCACGCTGACTTGCTTCAGCGTCAACGTCGCGTCGAGCGGATCGGCCACGCCAACCTTGCGGGTTTCGACGAGGTAGATGATCGAAAACCCGCCCGGCACTTCGATCGGGCCGGCGAGATGTTCGGGGGTCATCGACTTGATTGCTTCGACCAGCGCCGGTGGCAATTGCGACAATTGGGTCTCGCTCAACCAGTCGAGATCGCCCTCGGTCGCAGCGGTCGTCGCATTGGAAAAGCCACGCGCATAATAACCGAACGAGTCGTCGCCTTTTTCGCGCTTTTGGATCGACGTCATCATTTGCTTGGCTTGGTTGAAGACTTCCTGCGCGCGGTCGGCATCGGCCTTCAGATAGATTTCACGGACGTGATATTCGGTGGTGCCCTGAGCTTCGGTCAGCTTCTTGATGATCGCCTTTACTTCTTCGTCGCCGACATTCACGTCGACCTTGCGCCGCAGATATTTGTTCCACGAAAGCTCAGCCTCGATCTGCCGCTTCAGCGAGCGCTCCGACGAGCCGATCGAGCGTAAATATACGCGCATGTCGGTCGGGGTTTTGCCGAAATTGCGGGCTACGATCGAATCATAGGTCTTGGTGATTTCGTCGGGGGCGATCTTGACCTCGGCGGTCTTGGCCTGCTGAATTTGCAGCGTTTCGTCGATCAGCTGGCGTGTAATGAGCAATTTATATTGCGCCATTTCCGCCGGATTGAGCTTCAAGTCGCGCGCGGCCACCAGCAGCGCGACGCGCTGGTCGACATCGGTGCCGGTGATCACCGCGCCATTGACCAGCGCGGTTGGCTTGCGAATGTTAGGATCGACCTTTCCGAACACCTGAAGATTTTCCGGGATGTTGAGATTGCTCTTGGGCATCGCATCATCTGGCACGGTCTGCGCAAGCGATGCGCCGGTCAGCGAAACGAGCGCGGCCATCGCCACGCTCAGCCCCAGGGTGCGGCCGATACGAGCCGTCTTTGCAAAGTCAGTCTTCACGTAGTCAAAATCCCATCCCGCGCGGCCTGCACTTCGACCGGCCCGGGTCGAATGCAGCCCGCTGCCTGAACCAGTGCTTAGCGGCCAAGATTTTTGAACGCCAGTGTCAACAGGAAGCTGTTGCCGCTGCGCGCGTCACCGGTGTCCTGATAATCGCGCTTCCACGTCAGCCCAAGGCGGAGGCAATCGTCCTCATATTGCACCCCGAGCCGGTGGCGCACGGGATCGAAGCCGTCGGCCAGCATCAGCGGGTCTTCGCGGCGGTCGGTCAGATCGATCACGGTCGATCCGAACAGCGACCAGAATTTCGCAAATTGCACGCGCGCGCCGAGCCGGACCTCTTCGCGGTCCTGCAAATCCTCCAGCGTCGGGTCGATCTTGCGGTTGAGCCGCAGATAGCCAATCAGAACATAGCTGCTGCGCGATCCGATCGTCGCATCCAGCTCGTTACGGCGCAGGACCAGGGTGTCCTTGTCGAGCCGGTAGCGGTGCACCACCGACACGAAATCGTGATAGCGCAGCTCGGTTCGCCCAACGATGTCGGACATCCGGCGCGACAGGCCGGTTCCGTCGGGAAACAAGGTCGCGCGCGTGTTCAGGCGGTAGCTTTGGCCGACATTGGTGGTGAAGGCGAACCCCGGCACATCGACCGACCAGTCAAGTCCATAGGTAAACCGCGTTGAATCCTCGAACCGGTCATAGCCGGGGAAGCGGTTGAGCGAGAACAGGTTCGAATCCTCGAGATCGACCGCGCGCGCATCCTCATTCGGGACGGCAAGGTTGGTCGTCTGCGGCGCCGCGACGATCTGGAATCGCGGGGTCAGCCGCTGCGTGCCGCCGAGGAACGATCCGATCAGCGGCCATTTCACGTCGATTGCGACGGCGCCGATTGCGCGCGCGCTGATCCCTTCATTGCCGCGATAGCTCGCCACCGTCGTCGCCAGCGTATCGTTGGTGTTGTACACGTCGCCGCGGGCAAAGGCGGTGAAGGTCACTTCCTGCCCCCATGGGGTCAGCTTGCGCAAATCCCACTTCGCGCTGGCAAAAGCGCGTTGTGTATCTTGTCCGGCCGGACGCGAAATGGCGAGGCTGTTGGCCTGAAACTCGAACGTCCCGCCGAGCAAACCCTCTTTCACGCGCTTGCGAAAATCGATCTCGGGCAACGCGATCGGCTGCAGCCCCTGGCGGTCGCCGACCCGCAGCGTCTGCACATACCAGCCGGTGATTGCGAAATAGCTGTCACGATCGATTCGCTCGACGCTGGCGGTGGTACGCAAGCGATCATCAGTCGAAATGTCGTAACGCCGCAGGAACGTGCGGTCGGTCACCAGCCGCACCGAGGCGGTAGCGCTCCAGTTCGGGCTCAGCTGAAAACGCCCGACGCCGTCGAGATAGCCGCGAAAGTAATTGGGCGTGCCGGGCGGCGTCGGCGTCAGCAGATCGACGCTGCGCGGGCTCGCGGTCGCGTAACCCGCAATCTTGTACGAGCCGAGCGTGTTGAGCGCGCTATATTCGGCCTGCAGCATCGGCAGCACCGCGCTGTAAATGCGCGGCGTAATCGTCAGCCCGCGATTGGGCGCGAGCGCAAAATGATAGGGCTGCGCGAATTCGAAGCCGTTGACGCGACCGTATTTGAAATCCGGGCTGAGTAAGCCGTTATTGTTATCGCCGCCGATCGGGTTCGACAAAGCCGGCAACGGCAACGTTGGCAGCCCGAACAGATTGATCCGCGCGCCCTTATAATAAATCCGTCCGCGCTCGGGGCGATAGACCACGCGCACGGCGGTGATTTTCCACGACGGCTCCTTCGGGCATCCGTCCGATCCAGTCACCGCGCACGGGGTATAGGCCGCGTCGTCCAGCACCACCGTCTCGTCGAGCGACCGCGTGCCCTTGCGCGCCGCAAGCCGGCCGCCGCGCTCGAGCACGAGCAGCATATTGTCGACGACCCCGTCCTTCAGAGCGTCGCTCAGCTCGATCGAATCGCCATAGGCGGTGTCGCCGCCGGGATTGACCACCGCGATATTGCCGGTTGCGACCACCTTGCCGGTCTTGCGGTTCCAAATGACCTTGTCGGCGCGCAACCGATCCCCGCTGCGATACATGCGGACGTCGCCCGTCGCGGTCACGACGTCGTCATTCTGGTCATATTGCAGCGCACTGGCGGTGAATTGCACTTGATCGCCGCCCGCGCTCGGCGTTGCCGACGGGGGAGGAGGCGGCGTGGTGCGCGTCTGCAGATCCTGCGCCGATGCCTGAGTGGCGATCAGCACGAGCGGCGATACGGCCGTGGCAAGGAGGAAAGCACGCATCACGTCGGAACAATACCCTGGCGCAAAAAGGCCCGGAACACTCGCCCGATGCCGCTGATCTGTCCTGCCCTATCGCATCGCTGCCCGGATGCTGCAATCGTGCTGCACCAAAATGCGTGTCGCCGTGCTTTGCACGCGGCGTCCTTTGCCAGCACGGCCCGGGCGTCCTACATAGCCGCGACTCATCCCTATTTTGTCGCAACCGAGGCTTCCCCATGCAGATCGATCTTTCCAGCGGTGCGCCCGCGCCGAGCGCAGCCATCGCCTTTCTCGTCGAAAAGGACGGCCTGGCGCGGCTTGCGACCGGTCTGATCGATGCCGCCGCGCTCGATCTGGTAAAGGCGGCGGCGCGCGCCAGCCGGTTCGAAGGCGAGACGGCAGCCGTGGTCGAGACGTTCGTGGCCGACCCGGCAGGCGTCCGTCGGGTCCTGTTGCTCGGCACCGGAGCCGGCGGCGAGGGCGATTTCGAGCGCGCCGGCGGGGCGCTGACCGCGCGGCTGCTGACCTCCGGCGTCGAAAGCGTCAGCGTCGATTTTGCGAATGCTGCGGCGACGCCAAAGGCCGCTGCACGGTTTGCCGCTGCGGCTGCGCAACGCGGCTGGCGGCATGACATTTACCGCACCAAAATGTCGGAAAAGGCCAAGCCGACGCTTACGTCGGTTGTGCTGCACGCAACGCCCGACGGCACCGCTGCTGCCTGGAGCACGCAAAAGGCCCTGACCGAAGGGCTTGAGCTTACCCGGACCCTGGTGGCCGAACCGCCAAATGTGATCTACCCCGAAACCTTCGTCGCCAAGGTGCTGGCCGAAGTCGCGGGACTCGGGCTCGAAGTCACTGTGCTCGGTGAAGCGGAAATGCGCGAACTCGGCATGGGCGCGTTGCTCGGCGTATCGCAAGGGTCTGCCAAGGACGCACGCTTGCTCGCGCTGAAGTGGAGCGGAGCAGGGGCGGGCGATCCCGACCTGGCCTTGGTCGGCAAGGGCG
Source organism: Sphingomonas psychrolutea (assembly GCF_014636175.1). Lineage (GTDB taxonomy): Bacteria > Pseudomonadota > Alphaproteobacteria > Sphingomonadales > Sphingomonadaceae > Sphingomonas > Sphingomonas psychrolutea. The sequence goes on from NZ_BMDW01000014.1 coordinate 85,122, forward strand.
TCACCTTCGATACCGGCGGCATTTCGCTGAAGCCTGGCCCCGGCATGGAAGACATGAAGTGGGACATGGGCGGTGCGGGTGCCGTGGTCGGTGCGATGAAGGCGCTGGCACTGCGCAAGGCCAAGGCCAACGTCATCGGCGTGTGCGGCCTGGTCGAAAACATGCCTGATGGCGATGCGATCCGCCCCGGCGACATCCTCACCTCGATGTCGGGGCAGACGATCGAAATCCTCAATACCGATGCCGAGGGTCGGCTTGTGCTGTGCGATGCGATTACTTGGGTCCAGCGGACGCATCGGCCCAAGACGATCGTCGACCTCGCCACGCTCACCGGCGCGATCATCATCAGCCTCGGCAACGAACATGCCGGTTGCTTCGCCAATGACGATACGTTGGCCGATCAACTGCTCGCAGCGGGCAAGGCGTCGGGCGACCATCTGTGGCGCTTCCCGCTCAGCGATGCGTACAACAAGCTGATCGACAGCCCGATCGCCGACATGAAGAATGTCGGTCCGCGCGGCGGCGGATCGATCACCGCGGCGCAATTCATCCAGCGCTTCGTCGATACCGGCGTGAAATGGGCGCATCTCGATATTGCCGGCATGGTCTGGGCCGACAAGCCCGGCGCCACCTTCGACAAGGGCGCCACCGGGTTCGGCGTGCGGCTGCTCGACCGGTTCGTCTCGGACAATTTCGAAGGCTAAGCGAAATTCCCCTCCCGCTTGCGGGAGGGGCTAGGGGAGGGGATGTCGCGCGGTGCAAGTCGATTTCTATCACCTGACCCAGCAACCACTCGACCGCGTCCTCACCCGCATCGCCGAACGCGTTGTGGAGGGCGGCGGTCGGTTGCTCGTCGTCACCAATGGCGAAGAACAGCGCGTCGCGATCGACCGCTTGCTCTGGACTTACACCCCGGAAAGCTTCCTGGCCCACGCCCTTGCCGGCGGGGAAGGGGACCAGGCCCAACCGATCCTGATTGCCGCCGACCCTGCCCCGGCCAACGCTGCGCGCAACATCGCGCTCGCCGATGGGGTGTGGCGCGACGAAGCGCTCACCTTCGAGCGCGCCTTCCACTTCTTCGATGCCGACCGCATCGCCGAGGCCCGCATCGCATGGAAATCCTTAGCGGAACGCGACGGAATCGAACGTCGCTATTGGAAGCAGAACGATGCCGGCCGCTGGGAACAAGCAGCCTGAGGGTTGCATCGGCGCGACGCGCCGACTAGGGAGCCGCAACTTCCGACATCCGTTTCACATTACAGGAGCTTCACGGTCATGGCCGCGAACCGTACGTTTTCGATCATCAAGCCCGACGCCACGCGTCGCAACCTGACGGGCGCCGTCACCAAGATGCTCGAGGAAGCCGGCCTGCGCGTCGTCGCCTCGAAGCGCATCCACATGACGCGCGATCAGGCCGAGGGCTTTTATGCTGTCCACCGTGAGCGCCCGTTCTTCGGCGAGCTGGTCGAATTTATGATTTCGGGCCCGGTCATCGTGCAAGTTCTCGAAGGCGACAACGCGATGCAGCGTAACCGCGACATCATGGGCGCAACCAACCCGGCCAATGCCGAGCCCGGCACGATCCGCAAGGAACTCGCCGAATCGATCGAGGCGAACACCGTCCACGGTTCGGACAGCGACGAGAATGCCGCGATCGAAATCGCCTATTTCTTCAAGCCTGAAGAAATCGTTGGCTGATCCGGTCTGGCGGCTGCGCAGCGCGGGGGCGGCGGATGCCGATGCCCTCGCGCTGGTCGCGTCCGCCAGCTTTCTGGAAACCTATGCCGGGTCGCTCGACGGCGCCGACATGGTGGCGCATTGCCTTGCCAACAACACGCGCGAGAAATTCGCGGCATGGGCGAGCGATCCGCAGAGCGCGGTGACGCTCGCCGAAGCGGTGCCCGGCTATGCGCCACTGGGCTACACCGTTCTGACGTCGGTCGATCTGCCGATCGAACCCCGCGAGGGTGATATCGAGCTTCGCCGCATCTACACGATGGGTCGGTTGCACGGGACTGGCGCAGGCCCGGCGCTGATGGCGCAGGCGCTGTCCGATGCCGCGCGACTGGGCAAAGATCGTGTCGTGCTGGGCGTCTGGGGTGAAAACCACCGCGCGCAGCGCTTTTACGAACGCCAAGGATTCACCGTGATCGGCACGCGACAATTCAAGGTCGGCAGCGTGGTGCACGACGATTTGGTTTACGCGCGCGGCGTCTAACCTTTCGGCCGCTCCGCCGCCCAGACCGCGTCGAGCCGCTTCTGATCGCCGCCCAGTTCGTGCAGCCGTAAGCTTTCGAGCTTCAGCGTCCGCCCGAGCGGAAACCCGCCTTCGGTCTTCCACCCGATATCGTAAATCCCCCGCGTGGTGCGCGGCGTGTCCCCATCCCAATAGCTCAACACGATCAGCACGGGCAGACGCCCGCTGCGCCGATCGGTCGCTTTGAGCAAGGCGTGGTCGAACCAGCCACGGTCGATACTGTCCGCGACCGTGTCCTTGCTGCCGATGCCGAGTTCAGTCGGGAAGGTCACTGTCGCATCGCGGATCGCGTGGCGCTCGTCATGCTGGAGCATCAAAGCGGCGCCGTTTGCCGTCGCCACGGCACGCACATCGAAGCGTGCGCTTTCGCGCTCGGCCTTGGCCGAGGCAATCTGCTTATCCGCCGTTTCCTCGCGGCGGTCGCTCCAATTGAGATAGAGGCCGAGCAAGGCGATGATCAGCCCCGCGACCGCAATGAATTCGCCGAGGTTGATCCAGCGGCGGCGCGTTGCGGCGGCCTCGGCCTTGGCGACCGCCTCGGTGGCGGCAACTTGCAACGCGGGGTCGGGCGCGGGTGCCGGTTCCGGCGCAGGTTCGGTTGGTACGATCGGTTCGTCGCTCATCGTCCACCAGCCTCCAAAAGGCGCCGCGGCGCGACCAGTTCCCAACTGATCGCGATCCGGTCGCCGACGCGGTCCCAATCGACATCGTCCCGGTCGAGCCGCATCGCGACCCAGCCCGACGGCCCCATATAAGGCGGGCTGTAGTAACAGTCCGGGTCCAGTTCGATCAGCAGCGCTTGCTCGTCGCGGCCTGTCGTCTTGACGATCACGATCGTCTCGCCGTCGCCGTGATGGTTGTGCCAGAAATAGGCGAAGAACTTGCCCCCCTTTGTCGTTCCGCTGATGAAGAATCCCGGCGAGCCGTGCGACAGGCGCTCGGCCGTCTCCGGAAGCGCCAGCGCCAGCGCACGGACCTTGGCGAGGACGATTTCCGGATCGGGACTCATCGCGCGCAAAACTCTGCCAGAACGCGGGGATAAAGGCGATGCTCCGCCTCCAGCACTCGCGCCGCGAGCGTATCGGGCGTGTCGCCGGGGAGGATCGGCACCTCTGCTTGCCCCAGCACTTCGCCGCCATCCAGTTCCTCGGTCACGACATGGACTGAGCAACCCGCGACCGCGTCACCGGCGTCGATCGCGCGGGCGTGGGTGTCGAGGCCTTTGTATTTCGGCAGGAGCGAGGGGTGGATGTTGATGATCTTGCCGCGCCAACGCGCGACGAAATCGTCTGACAGCAGCCGCATGTAACCAGCGAGCGCGATGATTTGGACGCCGGCATCGCGGAGCGCGCGGTCGATCGCAGCTTCATAATCGCCCTTTAGCATTCCCTTTGGCGATTGAACGAAGGTCGCGATGCCATGCTCGCGTGCCCAGCCGATCCCGGCGGCTTCGGGTTTGTCCGAGGCGACGAGGGCGATCTCGTAGCCGCTGGCCCGTTCGACCAGCGCCATCATGTTAGAGCCGCGGCCGGAAATCAGGATGCCGACCTTTTTTAGAGGGGACGTCACCTAACACCTTCCCCGGCGAAGGCCGGGGCCCAGTTGCGCAGGTCTTTGTGATCGATCGCAGCACCAGCCAGGGCAACGCGCGCGACTGGGCCCCGGCCTTTGCCGGGGAAGCGGCCAGCGGGAAACCTATCCATGAACATGCGTCGCCGACCAGGCACCGCGCCCGCCCCAAATCTCGTCGGACCCGGAAACGGTACACCCGCGCTCCCCCGCGTCGATCTTTCCAATCGCGAACACCGTCTCGCCCGCGGCCTCCAGCGCAGCGGTCACCGCCTCGACCCGGTCGGCCGTAACCACCGCAACCATCCCGATCCCGCAATTGAAGGTCCGCGCCATCTCCTCGGGCTCGATATTGCCCTGCGCTTGCAGGAACGCCATCAGACGCGGCTGCGGCCACACATCGGCATCGATGTGCGCGTGGCACCCCTCGGGCAGGACGCGCGGGATGTTTTCCAGCAACCCGCCCCCGGTAATATGCGCCAGCCCCTTGATCGCGCCATCCGCCAGCACCGATAGCAACGCCTTCACATAGATCCGCGTCGGCGCCATCAGCGCGTCGATCAGCAGCACGTCGGCATCGAACAGCGCCGGACGATCGAGCTTCCACCCCTTGTCCGCCGCTAAGCGTCGCACCAGCGAAAAACCGTTCGAATGCACCCCCGACGATGCCAGCCCGAGAATGACATCCCCCGCCGCGATATCGCGCCCGGTCAGCACCCGGTCGCGCTCGACCGCGCCGACGCAAAAGCCCGCCAGATCGTAATCGTCCGCCGCATACATCCCCGGCATCTCCGCCGTCTCGCCCCCGATGAGTGCGCAGCCGGCCTGACGGCAGCCCTCGGCGATCGAGGCGATCACGCGCTCGGCCACCGCCGGATCGATCTTCGCGGTCGCGTAATAATCGAGAAAGAAGAGTGGCTCAGCGCCCTGCACGATCAGATCGTTGGCGCACATCGCGACCAGGTCGATCCCGACTCCGTCATGCCGGTTATGCTCGATCGCAAGCTTCAGCTTGGTGCCGACCCCGTCATTGGCGGCGACCAGCAACGGATCGACAAAGCCCGCCGCCTTTAAGTCGAAAAACCCGCCAAAGCCGCCGAGTTCGGCGTCCGCACCCGAGCGCCGCGTCGACTTTGCGAGCGGCCCGATCGCGCGCACCAGCGCATTGCCCGCTGCTATTGAGACGCCCGCCTGGGCGTAAGTGTACGGCTCATTGCCGGGTTTCGTATCGCTCATCATCGTCGCGTAGCCATATCCTGCTTGGATTTCCACGCCTCCTTCGCCAAAAGGGCGCCGCCATGCCAATCCGCCGCTATTCTCGTGTCTTCGAATTCGCCGCTGCGCTCGCGCTTGCCGCGACGGGTGGGCTGGTGATCGCCCAAGTCGACGATCCCGATCAGGGGCTTGCCGCAGCGGATAGTTCGGGAAGCTTCGAGGTCGGCGGAGTCGATGTTGATGTGACCGGCAAGTCGGCCGATGCCGCGCGCTTTGCCGGATGGCGAATCGCGCAGCGCAAGGGCTGGCAATTGCTTGCGCAACGACTCGGCGTCACCGGAGCGACGCTGTCCGACGGCGCGCTCGACGGCGTGGTCTCGGGAATCGTGGTCGAGAATGAACAGATCGGCCCAAATCGCTATATCGCCCGGCTCGGCATCTTTTTCAGTCGCGCCAAGGCGGGCGCGATCCTCGGTGTGCCGGTCGGCGCGACGCGCTCCGCGCCGATGCTGACGATCCCAATCGAAGTCGGTGGCGGCACCGCGACGGGATTCGAACGCAAGACCGCGTGGGTTGAGGCCTGGACGCGCTATCGCACCGGCAACAGCGCGATCGACTATGTCCGCCCGAGCGGCACCGGTGCGGACGGGATGTTGCTCAATCTGGGCCAGACCGCACGGCCCGGGCGTGGCTGGTGGCGAGTCGTGCTCGATCAATATGGCGCCAACGACATTCTGGTGCCGAAGGTCACGCTGCGCCGCGAATGGCCCGGCGGACCGATCATTGGCCAGTTCGAGGCACGGCATGGACCCGACAACCGGCTGCTGACGCAATTCTCGCTCCGCGTTGATCGCGGCGACGCGCTCGCGGTGCTGCTCGATGCCGGGGTCAAGCGAATCGATGACAGCTATCAGGCGGCGTTGCGCGCGGGCATGCTGGCGGGCGATCCGAGCCTCACCTTCGTCGCGCCGGTTGCCACCCCGACACCGACCGACACCCCGACCGGTGTGGTCCCGGTCGATCTCGGGATCGACGGCGCAACACCCCCCGGCGGGACCGGCTCGGTTATCACGGTGCAAGTCGATACGCCGACTGCATCCTCGGTCACTTCCACCGAAAACGCGTTGAAAGTGGTGCCCGGAGTCCGCTCGGCGGTGACGACCAGCCTCGCGATCGGGGGTGTGTCGGTGCTGCGCGTTGCGTTCGATGGCGATCCGACGGTGCTGCGCAGCGCGCTCGAAGCGCGTGGTTGGAGCGTTGGGGCAAGCGGGTCGACGCTGCGCATCCGCCGCTCGGGTCAGCCCAGCCAAGGCGGGCAGGCACCACCGCCCGCCGACAATTCGACCGGCTGACATGGTACAACCAGCGCAAATGGCCCTCCCGTTCGATTGGCCAGCCGATCCGCGCGACGACGAATTCCTGATCGGCCCGTCGAATCAGCGTGCGGTGCAGCAGCTCGAGCGCTGGAGCACGTGGCCGGTCATGGCGGTGCTCGTCACTGGCCCGCGCAAATCAGGGCGCAGCCTGCTCGCGCGGATTTTCGCGGCGAAGACGGGTGGTGGGCTGATCGACGATGCCGAGCGGCAGAATGAAACGACGATCTTCCACGCCTGGAACCGCGCGCAAGAGGAGCGTCGCCCGGTGGTGATCGTCGCCGATGCGCCGCCGCCGGAATGGGCGATCAAGCTGCCCGACCTGCGCTCGCGCCTCACCGCCAGCCCGATCGTCCGGATCGGCGATCCCGACGAAACGCTCATGCGCGCGATCTTCGAACGGCAGTTCCTGCGCCGCGGAATCGATGCGCGTCCGGAAGTGATCCAATGGCTGGTCGTGCGCGTGGAACGCACACATGTCGCGTTGCTCCGTGCGGTCGATCTGCTCGATCAGGCGGTGCTCGAACGCCACAAACGCTTGTCGATTCCGCTCGCGCGCGCCACATTGGAGGAGGCTGGGCTGATCCCCGGACGAGCCCCCGAATCGACGGAAACCGCATGACCCGCCCCGCCCATCTCGCCAGTATGGACATCGATGACGACCCGTTCGCGGGCAGCGAGGGGAGCGATCGCTATTTCAACCGCGAGCTGTCGTGGCTCGCCTTCAACCGGCGTGTGCTGGAGGAAGCGTGCAACCCCGCACATCCCTTGCTCGAACGCGTTCGCTTCCTCTCGATTTCGGGGTCGAACCTCGACGAATTCTTCATGGTGCGCGTCGCTGGCCTGAAGGGGCAGCAGCTGCAGGACGTTGCCCGTCTGTCAAACGATGGCCTTACCTCGGGCCAGCAACTCGCCGCGATCGTCGCTGAGGCTGATGCGCTGGTGACGAGTCAACGCGACGTGTGGCGCGATCTGCGCCGTCAGCTCGCCGAAACCGGCATCGCGGTGCTCAGTTCGCGGACAATCGACGAGGCCTTGTCGCCCGAGGATCTGCGCTGGCTCGAAACGCAATTTCGCGAGCAAATCTTTCCGATTTTGACCCCGCAGGCGCTCGACCCCGCGCATCCCTTTCCGTTCATGCCAAATAAGGGGCTGGCGGTGATGTTCGACCTCGTCCGCATGTCGGACGACCAGCCGATTCGCGAACTTGTCATGCTGCCGGCACAAATGCCGCGGTTCGTCCGCTTGCCCGGCGAAAAGGCCCGATATGTCGCGGTCGAATCGCTCGTGAAACGCTTCGCGTCGCTCGTTTTCCCCGGCTACCGTGTGGTCGGCGCGGCTGAGTTTCGCGTCCTGCGCGACAGCGATATCGAGATCGAAGAAGAAGCCGAGGATCTCGTCCGCTACTTCGCCAATGCGATCAAGCGCCGTCGGCGCGGCCGCGTCATCCGGCTCGAGCTCGAAAGTGGGATGCCGCAGGTTCTCGGCGCTGTTTTGCGCGCCGAATTGGGCGGATCAGACTGTTTCGTCACCGAAAGCGGCGCGTTCCTGGGTGTGGGGGATTTGGAATCGATCGTCGATGAAGATCGCCCTGATCTGAAATTTACCCCCTTCTCGCCGCGCTTCCCCGAAAGGATCCGCGAATTCGGCGGGGATTGCTTCGCCGCGATCAGTGCGAAGGACATTGTCGTCCATCACCCGTACGAAACCTTCGACGTGGTGCTCGCCTTCCTCAAACAAGCCGCCGCCGACCCCGATGTCGTGGCGATCAAGCAGACGCTGTACCGTGCAGGCAAGCAGCCTGCCGTTATCAACGCGCTGATCGCCGCCGCCGAGGCCGGAAAATCGGTCACCGCCGTGGTCGAATTGAAAGCGCGCTTCGACGAGGAGCAGAATTTGCTATGGGCCGCCTCGCTCGAACGCGCCGGCGTGCAAGTGGTGTACGGCTTCATCGACTGGAAAACCCACGCCAAGGTGTCGATGGTGGTGCGGCGCGAGGCGGGGCAATATCGCACCTACTGCCATTTCGGGACGGGCAATTATCACCCGATCACCGCCAAAGTGTATACCGACCTCAGCTTTTTCACCGCCGACCCGCGGCTGGGGCGCGATGCGGCGCAGATGTTCAATTACATCACCGGCTATGTCGAGCCCGAGAATATGGCGTTGATCAGCCTCAGCCCGCGTGATCTGCGCCCGCGCCTGATGCGGTTGATCGATGACGAAATCGCCAATGCGCGCGCCGGAAAGCCTGGCGCGATCTGGGCCAAGATGAATTCAGTGGTCGATCCCGCCGTAATCGAAAAACTGTATGAGGCCAGCGCGGCGGGGGTCGAGATCGACTTGATCATCCGCGGCATTTGTTGCCTCAAGCCGGGCGTGCCCGGCCTGTCCGAGAATATCCGCGTCAAATCGGTAATCGGCCGGTTTCTGGAACACAGTCGCATCTGGTGTTTCGGCAATGGCAAGGCGCTGCCCAATGACGGGGCAAAAGTGTTTATTTCCTCGGCCGATTGGATGCAGCGCAATTTCGACCGGCGAATCGAATATATGCTGCCGATCGAGAACAAGACCGTGCATCAGCAAATCCTCGATCAAGTGATGGTCGCCAATTTGATCGACAATGAACAAAGCTGGGATTTGCAGGCGGATGGATCGTATGTGCGAGTCGAACCCGGCGACCGACCGTTCAACCTGCACCGCTATTTCATGACCAACCCATCGCTGTCGGGGCGCGGTGCCTCGCTTGCGGCGAGCGGATCGGTACCGAAACTCTCACTACGCAACCGGCGGTGATCGCCTGATGGCGACGCTCCTGTTCCGTAAGCCTAAGCCCGAGACAGTGGCGGAGCCGCGCACCGGCATTATCGACATCGGCTCTAACTCGATCCGCTTGGTTGTTTATCAGGGGCCCGAGCGGCTCCCCGCGATCCTGTTCAACGAGAAGGTCATGGCCGGGCTCGGGCGCGGCCTCGCCGAGACCGGCGCGATCACCGCGTCCGCGCTTGATGTCGCGTCCGATGCGCTCGCGCGCTTCGCCGCGGTCGCGCGTGAGATGGAGGTGACGCGGCTGCGTACCGTCGCCACCGCTGCCGTGCGCGATGCCTCGAACGGCAAAGTCCTGCTCAACACGGCGCGCGACCTCGCGCTCGACGTCGAATTGCTCTCGGGCGAGCAGGAAGCCACTGCTGCCGGATATGGCGTACTCTCGGCCATCCCGCACGCGGATGGCATTGTCGGCGATCTCGGCGGCGGCAGCCTCGAACTGATCCGGGTGCGTGGCGGCAAGGTCCATGAACGCGTATCCTTTCCGCTCGGCGTGCTGCGGATCGCGGCGGTGCGCGCGAAGGGGCAGGGCGCGCTTCAACGTACCGTCGCAAAGTCGCTGCAGGAGGCTGGCTGGTTGCGCAAAGGGGAGGGGCTTCCGCTCTATCTCGTCGGCGGATCGTGGCGCGCGCTCGCGCGGCTCGACATGCATCTCGGGCAATATCCGCTGCCGGTGATCCACCAATATGCGATGTCGGCTGATGCGATCGCGCGGATGGGGCGCACGATCAGCCACGTCAACAAGGCCTGGCTGCGCGCGATCCCCGGCCTGTCGGCGGCACGATCGGCCAATTTAGGCGACGCGACCGCGCTGCTGACGGTCTTGCTCAAGCATCTTGGCAGCGACACCACGATCGTCTCGGCGTTCGGACTGCGCGAGGGGCTGCTCTACGGCGCGCTCGATCCTGCGGTGCGCGCGCAGGACCCTTTGATCGTCGCGACGCGCGACGAAGGCCGCCGCCACGGGCGCTTTGCCGAGCATGGCGATTTGCTCGACGGCTGGATCGCGCCGCTGTTCACCCGCGATGAACCCGAAATGGCGCGGCTCCGGCTCGCGGCGTGCCTGCTCGCCGATGTCGGCTGGCGCGCCAACCCCGAATTTCGCGCCGAACGCGGCGTCGAGGTCGCGCTCCACGGCAATTGGGTAGCGATCGACGCCCGCGGCCGGGCGTTGGTCGCGCAGGCGCTCTACACCAGCCTCGGCGGCGGTATCGAGACGCCCGAGCCGCTGGGCGTGCTCGCCAGCCCGGCAGACCTGAAGCGCGCGGTCCATTGGGGCTTGGCGATGCGGCTGGGGCAGCGGATGAGCGGGGGCCTTGCCGGGCCGCTGCAACGCTCGTCGCTCGCGGATGACGGGATAACGCTGACGCTGCATGTCAGCCCCACCGACCTTGCGCTGTATAGCGAGACAGTCGAACGGCGGCACGCATCGCTGGCGACCGCGCTCGGGCGCAAAGCGCTGATTACTGGTTAGGATGGCGCGCAAGCACTACCTCACCGCCACCTTGCCCGACGGCTATGTCAAGACGATCGGCCCGACCGCGACCGCCTTCACGCACTATTGGCGGATCGTCGCGACGCTCGAAAACGGCAAGACCGAGGTGTTCTGGGGTCACACCAAATCGCCCGCCGACGCCAAACGCAAACGCGCGGCCGCGGTCGAAGCGGCGACGAGTCGCGGGTGGAAAAGCTATGTCTTCGAGATTGCCGATCTCACCCGAACCGACGCGTAGTGTTCAGGTGACATCCTCTGTCCGCGTCATCTTCATCTTGCCGTTCACCACCGCAAACGCCAGCCGCCCCTCGACCAGGTCGAGCGCATCACGGCCGAATTGTTCGAAGCGCCACCCCTCGAGGATCGACAGCCCGCTGCGCTGACCCGCCGCCAGCGCATCGATGTCGTCGGCGCGCGCCAGCAAGCGCGCAGCGACGTCGATTTCCTTCGACCGGATTTTGAGCAGCAGCTTGAGCAAATCGGCGACCAGCGCGCCGTCCTTGCCCATGCCCGGCTTGCGGTCGTCGCGCGAGGGCATTTCCTCCGCCGTCATCGGCGTCGCCCCCTCCAGCGCTTGCATCAGCCGCGCGCCAATGTCGTTCTGCGCCCAGGTTGCCGATAGGCCGCGGACCTTGGCAAGATCGGCTTGCCGCTTCGGCGCATGTCCGGCCAGATCGGCGATCGTCTCATCCTTGACGATCCGCCCGCGTGGCAAATCCTTGCCGCGCGCCTCAAGCTCGCGCCACCGCGCAAGTGCCTTCAGGCGACCGAGCACTTCGGGCTTGCGGCTCGGCACCTTGATCCGCCGCCATGCTTCTTCGGGATCGTTGGCATAATTCTTGGGGTCGCCGAGCCGCTCCATCTCTTGGTCGAGCCACGCGCCGCGCCCGGTCCGGCGCAGTTTCTCGAGCATCTGCGGGAAGATCTCGGCAAGATGCGTCACGTCGCCGATCGCATATTCGATTTGCCGCGCATCGAGTGGTCGCCTGGACCAATCGGTAAAGCGCGCGCCCTTGTCGATCGTGAAGCCGAGATAGGCATCAACCAGATTGGAATAGCCGACCTGTTCGCCTTGCCCCAGCGCCATCGCCGCGATTTGCGTATCGAACAGCGGGTGCGGAGTCGTGCCGGTGAGGTTGTAGACGATTTCGAGATCCTGCCCGCCGGCATGAAACACTTTCAGCACGTCGGGATTGTTGACCATCAATTGCAGCAGCGGGGTCATGTCGAGCCCCGGTGCGAGCGGATCGATCGCCGCTGCCTCGTTCACATCGGCAATCTGGATCAGGCAGAGTTCGGGCCAAAAGGTGTTCTCGCGCATGAACTCGGTGTCGATGCAGACGAAATCGGCCTGCGACAATCGCGTACACAAATTGGCAAGAGTGGCGCTGTCGGTGATGAGGGGGTGGATATGCATCTCGACCCCATAGCGAGGGTCACGCGGGTTGACAAAGGCGAGTTGGAAGGTGAGGTGCCGCGCCATCCCTTGGCCGTTCCCCGGCGAAAGCCGGGGTCCAGAGTTTCGAGCGCTGCGTGTGTGGCTCTGGACCCCGGCTTCCGCCGGGGAACGATGACGTGAGTTGAACACCATGCACGCCTATCGCACCCATACTTGCGCCCAGCTCCGCGCCGCCGATGTCGGTACCTCGGTCAAGCTCAGCGGCTGGATCCACCGCAAGCGTGACCACGGCAATTTGCTGTTCGTCGATGTGCGCGATCATTACGGCATTACCCAGATCGTCACCGACAGCGACAGCCCGACGCACGCCGTGCTCGACAAATTGCGCGCCGAGTCGGTCGTGACGATCATCGGCGATGTCGTCGCGCGCTCGCCCGAGACGGTGAATGCGAACTTGCCCTCGGGCGAAATTGAAATCCGCGCGCGCGACGTGGTCGTACAATCGGCGGCGAACGAATTGCCGATGCCGGTGTTCGGCGAGCAGGAATATCCCGAGGATATCCGCCTGCGCTATCGCTTCCTCGATTTGCGACGCGAGCGGCTCCACGCCAACATCCTGCTGCGCTCGAACGTCATTTCCTCGCTGCGCCAGCGCATGATCGGGCAGGGCTTCACCGAATTCCAGACCCCGATCCTGACCGCGAGCAGCCCCGAGGGCGCGCGCGATTATCTCGTACCGAGCCGCGTCCACCCCGGCAAATTCTACGCGCTCCCGCAAGCGCCGCAGATGTTCAAGCAATTGCTGATGGTCGCGGGCTTCGACCGCTATTTCCAGATCGCACCCTGCTTCCGCGACGAAGATGCGCGCGCCGACCGCTCGCCCGGTGAATTCTACCAGCTCGATTTCGAAATGAGCTTCGTCACGCAAGACGACGTCTTCGCCGCGATCGAGCCGGTGCTGCACGGCGTGTTTGAGGAATATGCCGATTGGCAGGGCAAGGGCCGCACGGTTTCGGCGCTGCCATTCAAGCGTATCCCGTACCGCGAATCGATGCTGAAATACGGCAATGACAAGCCCGATCTGCGTAATCCGATCGAGATCACCGACGTGTCCGAGCATTTCAAAGGCTCAGGCTTTGGCCGCTTTGCGTCGATGGTCGAGGGCGGCGATGTCGTCCGCGCGATCCCGGCCCCCGGCACCGCCGAGAAGAGCCGCAAATTCTTCGATGAGATGAACTCGTGGGCGCAATCGGAGGGCTTCCCAGGCTTGGGCTATGCGACGCAGAAGGACGGCGTGTTCGGCGGCCCGATCGCCAACAATCACGGGCAGGAGGGGATGCAGGCGATCGCCGCCGCACTCGGCCTCGGCCCCAATGACGGCATCTTCTTCTCGGCTGGCAAGGAAGCGCAAGCCGCCAAGCTCGCCGGGCTGGCACGCACGCGCGTCGCGGATCAGCTCGGCCTGATCGATGACAAGCGTTTCGAATTCTGCTGGATCGTCGATTTCCCGATGTTCGAATATGACGAGGACGCCAAGAAGGTCGATTTCAGCCACAACCCGTTCAGCATGCCGCAGGGCGAAATGCACGCGCTGGAAACGATGGACCCGCTCGACATCCTCGCCTTCCAATACGACATCGTCTGCAACGGGATCGAATTGTCGTCGGGCGCGATCCGCAACCACAAGCCCGAGATCATGTACAAGGCGTTCGAGATTGCAGGCTACACACAAGCCGATGTCGACCGCGATTTCGCGGGCATGATCAACGCGTTCAAATGCGGCGCGCCGCCGCACGGTGGTTCCGCGCCGGGTGTCGACCGGATCGTGATGCTGCTGGCGGACGAACCCAACATCCGCGAGGTCATCACCTTCCCAATGACGCAAAAGGCAGAGGATCTGATGATGGGAGCACCCAATTTCGCGACGCCCAAGCAGTTGAAGGAACTCAATCTGCGGTCGACCGCCGAGGCTCTCAAAAGTTAAGCCATTCCGTCACCCCGGCCTTGTGCCGGGGTCCACCGTCCCGCAAACGCTACACGGACAGGCTTGCGGCCCGGTGGATGCCGGAACAAGTCCGGCATGATGGGTTGGTGCGATGACGCTTGAACTTTCCGACTACGAAACAGGCAAAAAGTACCCCGGCGATTACGACGCAGATCTTGCCGCGTTGCAAGAACGCCTCGCGCACATCCAGGTCGCGCATATCGTCCACAAGAAACGCGCGCTGGTGCTGTTCGAGGGCTGGGATGCGGCGGGGAAGGGCGGCATCATCCAGCGGCTCTGCGCCGAATGGGACCCGCGCAATTTCGAAGTCTGGCCGATCAAGGCCCCGACGCAGGACGAACTCGACCGGCATTTTCTGTGGCGCTTCTGGCAGAAACTGCCAGCGTGCGGCGATATCGCGGTGTTCGATCGTAGCTGGTACGGGCGCGTGCTGGTCGAACGCGTGGAGGGCTATGCTACCGAAACCGAGTGGAAGCGCGGCTATGACGAGATCAACGAATTCGAAGCGCAGCAAGCCGATTCGGGGACGACGATCGTCAAGCTGTTCGTCCATGTGACGCAGAAACAGCAGGACAAACGCCTGCAAGACCGGCTCGAACACCCGTGGAAACGCTGGAAGACCGGGGCGGAGGATTACCGCAACCGCGAAAAGCGCGCCGCCTATCTCGATGTCATGCACGACATGTTCAAACGCACCGACACGCGCTGGGCGCCGTGGGTGGTGATCGATGGCAATGATAAGAAAGCCGGCCGCATCGCCGCGCTGACCGCGATTGCCGAGCGATTGGAGGCGCATGTCGACATGACGCCGCCAGCGCTCGACCCGCAGGTAGAAAAAATCGCGCGGGACGCTTTGGGACTCTAGAGTCTGATCCATTTATGTTGAAGCGTAGCCGGAGTTTCTGGGATAGTTGGCGCATTCCTGAGGCGGGAAAGCGTCGAGCAAGGTGCCGATGCGTTTCCAGGTCGTTTCGACGGAGCGCTCGGCGGCCTTTCGGAGTAGGATCTTGA